>NZ_JNZO01000026.1 GCF_000717595.1 Streptomyces flavochromogenes
GTTGCGGTCGACGACGGCCACGGAGACGCGCTGGTTCTCCTTCTCGGCGGCGTCCAGGGTCGCCTGCGCGGCCTTCGTCGCGGCCTCGACCGTCAGGTGGGTCGACTGCTGGAGGTTGGCGTCGCCGGCGTCGGCGCGGACCACGGCGGCGGGGGCGGCGGCCGGGGCGGAGGCGTTCGCGGAGACCGCGCCGAAGGTACCGGCGGCGACGACAGCGGCGGCGGTGGCGCCGAAGAGGATCTTCTTCATGAGGAACTCCATGAGGGTGAGGGGGAGGACGACGAGGAGAAGCGAGCCGAGCCGAGGCGAACCGTGCGAGTGGTCCGTTCCTTCGCTCTGCCATCCATCCTGTGGCCGGAACCCGGGCCGTCCGGTCCACGGTCCGGCTGCCCTCCTCACGCACACTGGAGGACGGCCGGGTCAGCCGATCGGCTGATGCCCCCGTGGTCCCCCCGGGTCAGGATGGACAGATATCCCCAGGCCAGGAAGGTGAGAACGTGACACGGCCGACGGAGACCGAGCAGGACCCCGACACCGCCTGGCTGGCGCGGGTCATGCACATCGCCTTCTTCCTCCTCCTCGGCGCCTCGCTCGCCCGCTTCCTGCTGCGCCACCCCTGGGAGGACCGCAGCCCCTGGATCGTCGCCCTCTCCGGCGCCCTCGCCTCCCTCTACCTCCTCGGCCCCGTCGTCGGCACCCGCGCCGCGCCGCGCCGGATCGCCTGGCTGAGCACCGTCGTCGCCGTCTGGATCCTGCTCGTCGTCCTCGCGCCGAGCTTCGCCTGGTGCGCGGTGCCGCTCTTCTACACGGGCCTGCGCACCCTCCCGGCGCGGGCCGCGCTCGGCCTGGTCACGCTGCTCACCGCATTCGTGGTGTTCGCGCAGGTGCAGCTCGCGCACGGCGGCTGGGACCCGAACCTGATCGTCGCCCCGCCGGCCGTCGCCGCCATCGCCACCGGTGTCTTCGTGTACTCGGACCGGCAGGCGGCCCGCCAGCGGGCGCTCATCGACGACCTCATCCGCACCCGGCGCGAACTCGCCGCGATCGAGCGCCGCGAGGGCACCCTCGCCGAGCGCCAGCGCCTGTCCATGGAGATCCACGACACCCTGGCGCAGGGGCTGTCCAGCCAGCAGATGCTGCTCCAGGCCGCCGACCGCACCTGGGACGGCGACCCGGACACCGCCCGCCGCCACGTCCGTACGGCCGAGTCCATCGCCGAACGCAACCTCGCCGAGGCCCGCCGCTTCGTGCACGACCTGGCGCCCGCCGACCTCGCCGAGGGCGGCGGCCTCGAAGAGGCCCTGCGCGGCCTGGCGGCCCGGGAGTCGACGGCGTTCCGGGTCGACGGGAGCGCCGTCCCGCTCCCCGAACGGGTGCAGTCGGCGCTCCTGCGGATCGCGCAGGGCGCCCTCGCCAACATCCGCGAGCACGCCGGCGCGGACTCCGCCGCGCTGACCCTCACGTACCTGGACGACCAGGTGGTCCTGGACATCGCCGACGACGGCCGCGGCTTCGACCCGGTCGACAGGCCCGGCGGGGTACGGGGGCACGGACTGCCCGCGATGCGCGTGCGGGCGCAGCAGCTGGGCGGCACCCTGACAGTCGAGTCCACCCCGGGCGAGGGCACGGTGCTCTCGGCCGCGATCCCGCTCCCGAGCACCCCCACGCACCCGCGCCCGCCTTCGGTCCCTCCCGCTCACCCGCCCTCGAACCCGCCCGTCCAGGAGTCGTGATGTCCGTACGGATCCTCCTCTGCGACGACCACGTCGTCGTCCGCGCCGGCCTGCTCGCCCTCCTCGGCAGCACCCCCGACATCGAGGTCGTCGGCGAGGCCGGCAGCGGCGAGGAGGCCGTCGCGATGGCGGCGAAGCTGAAGCCGGACGTCGTCCTGATGGACCTCCAGCTGGGCGCGGGCATCGACGGCGTGGAGGCGACCCGCCTGATCGCTCCCACCGGCGTCCACGTCCTCGTCCTCACCACGTACGACACGGACGCCGACATCACCCGGGCCATCGAGGCCGGCGCCACCGGCTACCTCCTGAAGGCGGAGCGGCCCGAGGAGCTGTTCGCCGCCATCCACGCGGCCGCCCAGGGCCGCACCGCTCTCTCCCCGCCGGTCGCCAGCCGGGTCATGGACCGGATGCGCGGCGCGGCAGGCCCGAGCCTCACGGACCGGGAGCGGGACATCCTGGGCCAGCTGGGGCGGGGCCTCGGCAACCGCGAGATCGCGCGGGCGCTGTTCATCAGCGAGGCGACGGTGAAGACCCACCTCGGCCGCATCTACGCGAAGCTCGGCGTCGACACGCGCGCGGGCGCGGTCGCGGTGGCGAAGGAACGGCGCCTGCTGCCGTAGATCGCGCTTCGTGCACGCCCAGGGGTCCCGCACTGCTACTGTGCGTGGCCGCGCGACAGCGCGGTGTCATGCCTCAGGCCCGGTCAGTCCAGTGGGAGCGCACGTGAAGCTCGCGATCGTCGGCGGCGGACCCGCCGGCCTCTACCTCTCGATCCTGCTGAAGCGGCAGGACCCCGCCCACGAGATCACCGTGTACGAGCGGAACCCCGAGGGTTCCACGTACGGCTGGGGCGTGACGTACTGGGCCGGGCTCCTCGACAAGCTGCGCGCGGGCGACCCCGAGTCCGCGGCCGCCGTCGCCGAGGCCTCGGTGACCTGGACCGACGGGGTCGCGATCGTCCGCGACGAGCGCACGGTCCACCGGGGCGACGCGGGCTTCGGCATCGGGCGGCGGCGCATGCTGTCACTGCTCGCCGACCGGGCCGAAGAGCTCGGCGTCCGCGTCGAGTTCGAGCACGACATCGCGGGCCCGGAGGCGCCCGAGCTGGCCGACGCGGACCTGGTGGTCGCCGCCGACGGCGTCAACAGCGTGCTCCGCGAGGCCCACCCCGAGCACTTCGGCAGCGCGGTCACGGCCGGCCGCAACCAGTACATCTGGCTCGGCACCACCAAGGTCTTCGACTCCTTCAGCTTCGCCTTCAAGGAGACCGAGCACGGCTGGATCTGGTGCTACGCCTACGGGTTCAGCGGCGAGCGTTCCACCTGTGTCGTCGAGTGCTCCCGCGAGACGTGGACCGGCCTCGGCCTCGACACGCTCGGCGAGGCCGACAGCCTCCACCTCCTCGAGAAGCTGTTCCACGACCTCCTCGACGGGCACGAGCTGATCGGCCGCGACCGGGCCGACGACGCCGCCCAGTGGCTCACCTTCCGCACCCTCACCAACCGGGTCTGGCACCACGGCAACCTCGTCCTCCTCGGCGACGCCGCCCACACCACGCACTACTCGATCGGCGCGGGCACGACCCTGGCCCTGGAGGACGCGCTGGCCCTGGCGGACGCGCTGCGCGCGCACACCGACCTGGACACGGCCCTCACCACGTACGGGAAGCGCCGCCGCGCCGAGCTCGTCTCCGCGCAGAGCGCCGCCCGCTACAGCGCCCAGTGGTACGAGAACCTCCCGCGGTACATGCGCCTGGAGCCGGCCCGGATGTTCGCGCTCCTGGGCCAGCGCCACTCGCCGCTGCTCCCGCACATCCCGCCGCAGCTCTACTATCGGATCGACCGGGCCGCCGAACAGCTGGAGCCGCTGCGCCGCCTCAAGCGCTGGCTGGGCCCGCGGGTGGCGCGCGCGGTGCACGGCCGCCGCTGAGCGTCTCTCACACGCCCCGGCGGTGGACCGCGAGCAGGGCCACCGCCACCGCTCCGAGCGACCAGACCGCGTACACCGTCCGCGCCCCGCCCGCCGTCCTCGGGAACTCCACCGGCACCGGCGAGTCCCCGACCTCCGTCAGCCCCCTCCACGCCCCTTCCCCGGAGTCACCGCCCGTGAGCGCCAGGCACTCGCCCTCGTCGGCCGGGGTCTGTCCAACGGCGAGATCACGGAACGGCTCCACATCAGCGCGGCCACCGCGAAGGCGCACGTGGCGCGCCTCTTCACCAAGCCGGACGCCCGTGACCGGGTGCAGCCGGTGATCCTCGCGTACGAGGTGGGCCTGGCGCCGTGACACCATCGGTTCCGTGCTCGACATCGGCTACTCCCTCTCGCGTCGCTTCCCCGACCCGCCGCAGACCGACTACCGCCACGCGGACGTCCACGCCCTGCGTCACGACCTGTTCTGCGGGGACGTGTACCTCGCCGACACCAAGACGGACCGCGAGGTGTCCACAGCCTGGGGATGGGTGCCGGTCCTCGACTTCGCCTGGGCCCTGTGCGACATCGTCGAGCAGATCGACCAGGACCCGCGCGGCAACCGCGCCTCCCAGCCGCAGTACGCCGAGCTCGACTTCACCGAGTCCTCGGACCGCATGCTCTTCGAGCGCCGCTTCGGCTGGGTGGACGTCGAGGCCGACTGGATGCCGGGCGACGAGCCGCCGATCACCTTCAACCACAAGGTGCTCCGCCGTGAGGCCCGCGACTTCCTGCACGACCTGATCGCCGACCTCACGGACATGCACGAGGGCCTCGCCGACAACCCGGCCATCTGGTCCCTGCAGGCCCGCTTCCCCCGCCTGCCCTGACCCCCGGGCCCGGCCGGCCTCCCCCGCCTGCCCTGCCCGGTCCTGACACAGCCGGTCTCCCCGCCTGCCCCCCGTGCGCACAAGCCTTGCCCCTCCAGCGCGCAAGCCGTGCCCCCCGGCGCACAAGCCGCTACTCCTCCACCCGCACCCCCAGCTGCGCCGCGAGCACCGGCGCCAGGTCGAGGAGCTGGGCCGTCGAGATCACCGCGCCCGCGAGCGACTCGACCCCGCGCGCGATCCCCAGCCGCTGGACGCCTCTCAGGTCCACGTCCTTGAGCCGCGCCCCGCTGAAGTCCACGCCCGTGAGCACGCAGTCCACGAACTCCACCCGTTCGAGCAGGGCGCCCCCGAAGTCGGGCTCGCTCAGCACGCACCCCTCGAAGACGACGTCCTTCAGCTTCGCCGACCGCAGGTTCAGGTAGTCGCTCTTCCCGCCCCGTACGACCACTCTCTCCAGCACCGCCCCGTGCAGCTGCGCCCCGCCGAGCCGCGCGTCCACGAGCTCCACGTCCCGCAGCTGCGCCCCGGCGAGGACCGTCCCCACTCCCCGTACGCCCGTGAGCACCGAGTCGAGGAAGCGGGCCCCCGTCAGCCGCGCCTCGTCGAGTCCGCAGTCGCGCAGCGCGCAGTCCAGGAACCGCGCGCCCTCCCCGGACTGCCCCGTGAGGTCGAGCCCGGTCAGTTCGAGGCTGTCGTAGTCCCCGTCCGGTTCGAGCCCTCCCCCGTACGGCTCCAGGGGAGGCAGCCGCAGCTCCGGTCGCCGCGCCCCCGCGACCGCCGCCTTCTTCTTCCGAGTCGTCGCCATGCCCCCATGGTGATGTACGCCACTGACAACGCCCCGATGTCACGAACGCGACCCCGCCCCTCGTCCCCTTTGCGAGACCGGACACGAGGTCGACGCGAGGTCGACCCGATCGAGAGGGAGAGCGACATGCGGAAGCTCACGATCATCGGCGGCGGCTTCGCCGGACTGACCGCGGCCATCACCGCCGCCGAGGCGGGCGTCAAGGTGACCGTCCACGAGGCGCACCGGACCCCCGGTGGCCGGGCTCGCACCGCCGAGGGCCCCTACCTCGCCAACGAGGGCCCACACGCGATCTACGCCGGCGGCCCGCACTGGACCTGGCTCAAGCAGCGCGGCCTCCTCGGTGCGCTGGCCCCGCTGCCGGTCTCCGAGGCCCTCCGGCTCCGCTTCCACCGCGGCGGCGCCCTGCGCCGCACCCCGCCGCTCGGCATGCTGCGCCAGTCCCTCCGTGACGCCGGGCAGGCCCCCGTGGACGTCGACTTCCGCACCTGGGCCACCGGGCTCGTGGGCGAGCGGGCGGCGCACGCCGCCGCCGCGTACGCGGCGGTCGCGACCTTCCACCACGACCCGGGCTCACTCTCCGCCCGCTTCGTTCAGGAGCGGCTCCACCGGGCCACCTCCGTGCCGCCGGAGGCGCATTTCGTCCGGGGCGGCTGGGGCCTGCTGATCGAGCGGATGGTCGCGCGCGCGTGGGAGACGGGCGTGCGCATCGAGACGTCGTCCCGTGTCGACAGCCTCGACGCCCTGCCGCTCGGCGAGGGGCCCGTGGTCGTCGCGACCGCGCTGCCGGCCGCCGCCCGGCTGCTCGGCGACCCGTCGCTGACGTGGGAGAGCGGCCGTACGGTCCTGTTCGACCTGGCGCTGCGCACCCGGAAGGGCGACCCGTTCGTGATCTCGGACCTGGACGCGCCGGGCTGGATCGAGCGCTTCACGGCCCAGGACCCCACGCTCGCCCCGGCCGGGCAGCAGCTGATCCAGGCCCAGCTGCCGATCGGCCCGGGCGAGTCGAAGGCGGACGGTGTGGCCCACGCCGAACGGCTCCTCGACCTCGGCTTCCGAGGCTGGCGCCAGCGGACGGTGTGGCGGCGGGATTCGGTGTGCCAGGGGCGTACGGGAGCGGTCGACCGGCCCGGCACGACCTGGCGCGACCGGCCGGCCGTCGACCGGGGCGACGGTGTGTACCTGGTGGGCGATCAGGTGGCGGCTCCGGGCGTGCTCGCGGAGGTGTCGTTCACGAGCGCGGTGGAGGCGGTGTCGCTGGCGCTGCGCGCGGAACGAGGTGTCCTGCGGAAGGGCCTTGACCTCAAGCACGCTTGAGGTCGGAGGGTGTTCCTCGTCGGACCACGCCCACCCGCACGACGAACGGGGAACGCCATGCGCGCCATCCGCCTCCACGCCTTCGGCCCCGCCGAGAACCTCACATACGAGGAGACCCCCGACCCCGCACCGGGCCCCGGCCAGGTCCGTGTCAAGGTCGCGGCGGCCGGGGTGCACCTCCTCGACACCGCGCTCCGGGAAGGCATGACGGGCCCGTTCCCGGCGCCCGCCGAGCTGCCCACGATCCCGGGGCGCGAGGTCGCCGGCACCGTCGAAGCCCTCGGCGAGGGCACCGACCCGGCCTGGCTCGGCAAGCGGGTCGTCGCCCACCTCGGCATGGCCCCCGGCGGATACGCCGAGCTCGCCGTCACCGACGCCGCCCGCCTCCACGCGCTGCCCGACCACCTCGGCGAGGCGGAGGCCGTCGCCATGATCGGCACCGGACGCACCACCCTGGGCATCCTGCAGTTCACCGAGCTCGGCCCCGACTCGGTGGCCGTCGTGCCCGCGGCGGCCGGCGGCATCGGCACCCTGCTCGTCCAGTACGCCAAGAACGCCGGCGCCACCGTCATCGGCCTCGCCGGCGGCCCGTCGAAGGTCGCGCTCGTCGCGGAGAACGGCGCCGACCTGGCCGTCGACTACAAGCGGCCCGACTGGCCGGAGAAGGTCCGCGCGTACCTGGGCGAGCGCACCGCCACCGTCGTCTTCGACTCGGTCGGCGGCGACACGGGCCGCGCGGCCGTCGACCTCCTCGGCAAGGGCGGGCAGCACGTCGTCTTCGGCTGGTCGGGCGCCGGACTCCACGACGGCGAGCCGCTCACCTTCGCCCCGGAGGAACTCGCCGCGCGCGGCATCACGTCGGAATCCGTCCTCGGCCCCGTCATGCTCCAGAAGGCGGGCGGCGACGTCCGCACCCTCGAACTCGCCGCCCTGGACGCGGCGACCACGGGCACCCTCCGCCCGGCGGTCCACCGCTTCCCGCTGGCGGACGCGGCGGGCGCGCACCGCGCCCTGGAGACGCGGGGCACGACGGGCAAGGTGGTCCTGATCCCCTAGGGGGTGCCGTCACATTCCCGTCGTCGCCCGAAGGGCGGCCCGGGGACCAGGCCGGACACCCCCGGCCTCAGACGGCGGCCCCGACCACGTCCCAGGAGTGCGCCTTGAACTCCTTCAGGAAGTCGGGGTGGTCCTCCCACATCCGGGCGACGGAGCGCAGCACGTCCCAGTTGTGCTCCAGCGCCTGGTCCACCACCTGCCGCAGCTCGGGCGCCGACTCCCGCTGCTCCACGAGACCGTTGACGGCGGAGGCCGCCTGCACGGTGTACCGCGCGGCACGCAGCGCCCGGGAGGTGTCGTCCATGCCGAACCCGTGGTCACTCCCGTTCGCCGGGTCGAAGAGCGGCGTCAACCGCGCCTCGATGAACGCCGTGATCCGCTGAAACCGCTGGGCAATATCCGTATCCATGCCCCCTTCCTACACCCCCGCCCCACCCAGCTCGGCCAGCGCCCCGTCCGTCAGCCGGTACACCGTCCACTCGTCCTGCGGGCGGGCGCCGAGGGACTCGTAGAAGTCGATCGACGGCTTGTTCCAGTTCAGTACGGACCACTCCAGGCGCTCGTACCCGCGCTCGACGCAGATCCGGGCCAGTTCGGTCAGCAGCGCCTTGCCGTGGCCGCCGCCGCGCACCTCCGGGCGGACGTACAGGTCCTCCAGGTAGATGCCGTGGACCCCGCGCCAGGTCGAGAAGTTGAGGAACCAGATCGCGAAGCCCACGACCTCGCCGTCCTCGGTCTCGGCGACGTGCGCGAAGGCGGCGGGGCGCTCGCCGAAGAGCGCCTCATGAAGCTGCTCGGGGGTCGTACGGACCTCGTCGAGGGCCTTCTCGTACTCCGCGAGATCACGGACGAGGGCGTGGACGACGGGAACGTCTGCAGGCGTGGCTGTACGGATCATGGGGCAAGCCTGCCCCGGGCGCACCGTTCCCGGCCAGGAGGTTTCACGGGGCCCGGCGCACGCCTCACCCCCGCGCCGCCCGCAGGATCCGCGCCACCTCCACCTGCTCTCCGTCCAGCCCCGGCTCCCCGTCCTCCACGTCCCACAGCCCGTTCTGCAGCACCCGCCCCAGCGTCCACGCCACCGCCCTCCCCCGGTCGCCGACGACCTCGGCGAGGAGGTCGAAGCGCCACAGGACGTCGGCCGGGTCGAAGCGGTCCATCAGGGCCGGCAGCAGGTCGAAGCCCGGGTCGCCCGCGAGCGGCTTGGGGTCGATCGCCAGCCACGGTTCGCGCTCGGCCGCGAGGACGTTCCCGAGGTGCAGGTCCCAGTGGAGCAGCCGGTCGCCCGGTTCGCCCGCCACCTCCCGTACGGCCGCCGCGCAGTCCCGCAGCACCGCCGCGTCCTCCGCGCCGAGGCGTCCGGCCGCGTCCGGCACGTCCGCGAGCATCCCGGCCGCGATGTCGCCGAGTCCCCGCAGCCCCTCCGGCGCCGGCAGCGCCACCAGCCGGGCGAGCAGCCCCGCGACGACGCCCATCGCCTCCCGCGTGTCGGCGACGGAGCTCAGCGGCCGGGCCTCGTCGAGCCTTTCGAGGAGCATCGTCCCCGTACCGGCGTCGTGGTCGAGGAGCCGCACGACGCCGCCGCCGTCCCAGGCGCGCAGCCCGACCGGCTCCCCCTCGGTCTCATCGTCGAGGATCTGCATCTTCAGCGCGGCCGGCATGCCGTCCGTGACCCGCTCCACGGGCAGCACCAGCGACGCCATGCCGTACATGGAGGGCCCGGTGACCCGCAGCCCCCACCGGTCGAGGAACTCCTCGGCCCGTTCCGGCAGGCCGGCGACGAACGCCCGTCCCGCCTCCCCGTTGTACTTCACCTGAGACGCGACGAGTCGGTCCGGTACGTGAATCACCCCACGACCCTAGACACCCGCGTCGCGCAGCGCCTCCGAGAATCGGGCCGCGTCGTACAGGGCGTCCCCGCCCGGCGCTGCGAGGCGAAGACGACGATCTTCGTACCGTCCACGGCCGCGGGAAGCTTCGCGAGCACGTCCGCGTGCCCCTCCGGAGCCACCGTCACCACGGCGGCCTCCGACGCCCCCCCTCCGAACACCCCACCGCCGCAAGGCCGATGAGACCTGCCGAGACAGCCGCGGCCACCAGGCGCCGGGTCCTGCGCACGGGCAAGGGAGAGTCCTTCCGGAGCGACGGAATCCGTAGCGGCCACACGTGTGCCGTCCACCCTCGAAGCCAGGCCGGGCCCCCTCCGGGAATCGTCGCCGAAGGACCCGTATCCACAGGACCAAGGCCCCCGGTAACCTCCCGCCCACGCACCCGGAAGAGGGATACACATGAGTACGGTCAACGGCGGCATCTCGTTCTGGTACGCACAGGACGGCGCCCCCGATCCCCGCGAACCGCTCCCCGGCGACACCACCGCCGACGTCTGCATCGTCGGCGGCGGCTACACGGGCCTGTGGACCGCCTACTACCTCAAGAAGGCCGTCCCCTTCCTCAACATCACCGTCCTGGAGGCGAAGTTCTGCGGGTACGGCGCCTCCGGCCGCAACGGCGGCTGGCTCTACAACGGCATCGCCGGCCGCGACCGCTACGCCAAGCTCCACGGCCACGAGGCCGCCGTCCGCCTCCAGCAGGCCATGAACGCCACCGTCACCGAGGTCCTCGACGTCTGCGAGACCGAGAAGATCGAGGCCGACCAGCACCGCGGCGGCGTCCTGGAGGTCGCCCTCTCCCCCGCCCAGCTGGCCCGCCTCAAGGACTTCCACGCGGTCGAGACCGCCTTCGGCGAGACGGACCGGGAGATGTACGGCGCCCGCGAGACCTCCGACCGCATCCGCGTCACCGGCGCCGTCGGCTCCTCCTGGACCCCGCACGGCGCCCGCCTGCACCCGGTGAAACTGGTGAAGGGCCTCGCGGCGGCCGTCGAGGCGCTCGGCGTCACCATCCACGAGTCGACCCCGGTCACCGAGATCAAGCCGAAGCACGCGGTCACCCCGTACGGCACGGTCCGAGCCCCGTACATCCTGCGCTGCACCGAGGGCTTCACGGCCTCCCTCGCCGGCCAGCGCCGCACCTGGCTCCCGATGAACTCCTCGATGATCGCCACCGAGCCGCTCACCGACGCACAGTGGGAGTCGATCGGCTGGGCCGGCCGCGAGACCCTCGGCGACATGGCGCACGCCTACATGTACGCCCAGCGCACCGCCGACGGCCGCATCGCCCTGGGCGGCCGGGGAGTCCCGTACCGCTTCGGCTCGAAGACGGACAACGACGGTCGCACCCAGCCCCGGACGATCGAGGCACTCCGCGACGTCCTGGTCCGCTTCTTCCCCCAGCTGGCGGGTGTACGGGTGGACCACGCCTGGTCCGGCGTCCTCGGCGTCCCGCGCGACTGGTGCGCCACGGTCACCCTGGACCGCTCGACGGGCCTGGGCTGGGCGGGCGGCTACGTCGGCTCGGGCGTCGCGACGGCGAACCTCGCGGCCCGCACCCTGCGCGACCTCATCCAGCAGGACTCGGGCCAGTCGGGCCCGACCGACCTCACGGCCCTCCCCTGGGTCAACCACAAGGTCCGCAAGTGGGAGCCCGAGCCACTGCGCTGGCTGGGGGTGCAGACGATGTACGCGGCCTTCCGGGGCGCGGACCGCCGCGAGGCGACGGGCCACGCGGCGACGACGGACAGGGTGGCGATCCTGGCGAACCGTGTGAGCGGCCGCTGAGACCGCGCTCCTCGGCCCTCACCCCTCGCCCTCACCCCTCGCTCTCACTCCACGTCGATGCCGAAGTCCCCGACAAGCTCCTCCAGCCCGCCCCGGTACCCCTTCCCGCCGAGGACGAAGTCCCAGTCGCCGCCGGAGCGCCTCCGGAAGGACCCGAGGACGAGCGCGGTCTCGCCGGGGCGGCCGTCGGAGACGACGAGCCGGTCGAGCTCGGCGCCGGAGTCGTCCCGCAGCCGGATGCCGGCGTCGGTGAACCCGCCGAGGTCGGCGTCCGGATTGACCTCGGGGTCGACGGCGGCGACGAGCACGAGCCGGTCGGCGGAAGCCGGCAGGGCGTCGAAACCGACCCGGACGGCCGCCCGGTCGCCGGGCGGGGCGGCGACCATGGCGACGGAACCGTCGGGCGTGGCGGGGTTGTTGAAGAAGACGAACCACTCGTCGCCGAGTACCCGCTGACCGGAACAGACGAGCGCGCAGACGTCGAGCGCGGCGGACCCGGACCAGTCCATCCCGAGGAGATTGAAGTCGGCGTCGGCCTCGGCGGTGGGGGCGGCGACGGGCGCGGCGGAAGCGACGGGGGACGCGGGCGACGCGGGCGTCGTCCCGGCCCCCAGGCGCCCGCGAAGTCCGTGCTGGTGCAGCAGATCGACGAGCTCGACGCCGGAGATCAGGGTCAGCGGCTTGCCGTTGGCGAAGGTGTAGGAGCCGGGCCCGAACCCGGACGTGGTGACCAGGACACCCTTGTTGGCGCCCGCGCTCTGCACGGTCCCGAAGAGGTCGCGTACGGCGGAGGGCGGAACGGTGTTCCGGTACCGCTTCACCTGGACGAGGATCGACCCGCCGCTGATGGGGTCGGGGTCGAGGGCCTCGACGTCGACGCCGCCGTCGTTGGACCGCTGGGTGGTGACCGCCTGAAGGCCCCGGGCCCGGAAGAGCTGGGCGACGAGCCCCTCGAAGGCGATCGGATCCATGGCGAGCAGATCGGGCTCGTCCCCGTCCCCCTGCACGACGACCTCGGCCCCGACCTGCTCGGGAGTCCACAGGGGGGCGACGGCCACGCGTTCGTCGGGCTTGGCGGAGAGCCGGCCGCCGAGGGCGCCGGTCACGCACTCCACGGCCCCGACGAACTCCAGGTTGAGCCGCTCGAAGACGTCCCGCCCGACGGCGACGGAGGCGACGCAGACGCGCCCGGCGAGCCCGGTGGCGGGATCCACGCCCCCGACGTACCCGTTGAGGGTGACGGCCTCCAGGGCGCCGGAGCGATCGGCGCGGAAGAGCTCGTGCAGGGCGAGGAGAACGCTCTGGGCGAGCACGTCGCGATAAAGGGCGCGCCGCTGGGTCACGGGCCGGGGAACGTCCTTCTCCTGATCGGTACTGAAAAGGTATTTGACCCCCTTGGCCTCGGGAACGACCTCGTACCCGGGCAGGTCCCAGTCGAGTACGAGCCGGCGTCGGCCGCGCTCGTAGGCGGCGGACACCTCGCGGGGGAAGCCCTCGGGCCAGGCGGTGGAGGCGAAGAGCACGGCGGAGAAGAACTCGACGACCGTCTCGGCATCGCCGCCGCCGAGGGCGACCTCGGTCCCGGCGACCCCACGGTTGTGCGCACGTATCTCGTCGAGCCGGGCGGCGGCCCATTCGTCGTACGCCCTCCGGTAGGCGGCCAACTGCTCGACGCGCCGCGCCTCAGCGGCCTGGGCGGCATACCAGTCCCGCTCGAACCGGGCACGCGCGTCCCGCTCGGCCTGGGCCCGTCCCGAGACGGTCCAGGAGGCCTCGGGCCGATAGAACCGCTGATCGGGCATGGGTACGGGCTCCCCGAGCGGCCCGGGCGAGAACGGCTCGATGCTCTCGGCCCTCCGCAGCGTGTCGACACTGAAGGCGGGCGCCCGGCACCCGGCGGCCAACAACCCCTCGAGCACCTGCACCCGCGCGTCCAACTCCTGGGTCCGCCGGAGGGCGTCGGCCTCGCGCTGCTGCCGGTACGCGGCCTTCTGCTCCCGCTGCATCCGGGCGACGTCCCGCTCGTACGCCCGCTGCACCCGCTCGGCATCCCGCTGCTGCCGCAGCACGGCCTGATGCTGTCCCTCCCGCTGCCGCTGCGCCACCCGCTGCTGCTCGGCCCACACCCCGATCAGCCCCCCGGAACGCCGCCCCATCAGCCCCACCCCTCCCGCAGAACACCCCAGCCACCAGTACGCCCCCGTAAGGACCAAGTGTCCCGGACCAAGACCGTCCGGGACACAGGAACGACGGGCACGGGTGCGCGACGACGGGCACCGGTGCGGTACGACGACATCGCGCACGCCCGGCTCAGGGCTGCTCCGCCTGTTTCAGCAGCCCCTTGACGGACACCTCCGAGTTGACACTGACCCAGCCGAGGCCGTACCTCTCGGCCTCTCTCCGAGTCTCGCCGTCGTCCAGCTCCCCGTACATTTCCTCGATCGACGGGCTTTTCTCCCGACCCGTGAGATTGACCGAGGTGACGAATCCCTCCGTGACCTCCGTCGGCGACCAGAACGCCACCACATATCGCGGCTTGCGCGTCACGTTGATCAAGTTGGTGTTGTAGCGCACTCTGCTGTGGTAAATGACGTACTCGCCGCAGTCGTCGGGTGCGCAGCGCCCACCGTCCGCCTCGACCCAGGAGAGGTCGGCGTAGATCTCGTCATCGAGCTTTCCCCGGTCCTGCCGGAGGAAGGTGAACGAGAGAACGGCGTCCAGCGTCTCGAACCTCGTGTCCTTGGGAAGGGTGATCACCCGCTCCATCTTGAACTCCTCCCCGATGTCCAAGGTCGACCCAGGTCCCTGGAACTGCCCCGATGCGATGATCTCAGGGACGAGCCCCCTCGCGAAGGCCTGGGCGTCGGCGCTCCATTCGATGTCCCCCTCGTCGGTTTTCCACTCCTCCATGCCGAGACCGTCCCGGGCGAACTCCGTCATGTATCCGGTGACCGTGTAGTCGTCGACGACGAGGTACACCGGAATCCCGCCTGCGTTCTTCGCGTAGAGCTTCAGGGGGACGTGGATGTAGGGCGAATCGGCATCCGCCTGCGGTTTCCCGAAATCCGCCCTCAGGACGAAGTGCAGGGGAGCGGCGATGGGTTGGTACAGAATCGAGTACCCCAGGCTGACCGCGGTCAGCGTCGCCGTGACGGTGACACCTGCCGCGAACCTCCTGGGGTGCGGTATCCCTCGCCACACCTTCTCGTGGACGAGGACGTGGAGGGCCCACAGCGACCAGAGCCACAGCGCGAGAAAGACGACGACCGCGCGGATGAACTCCCTCTCCTGCAGCCACAGGAACAGGAGCAGAGTCGTGGTGGCCAGCGCCATGAGCACGCCGAGCAGGACCAGCGCTCCGGACAGCCTGACCTGCCGGCGGCCCCAGTGGTCGACGACCGCGGGCAACGCGGCCGCCTGAACCACGCCGGCCAACAGGAACAGAACACCGACCAGCCGTTGCGCGAAGGTCAGCGCCCCCAGCGCGTCGGCCCAGCCGATGACGAAATGGAGGCCGATCGAGCCGAGCAGTCCCACGATCATGAGGCCGATGACCAGGTGCCGCCTCCAGCCGCGGTCGTCGGGCCAGCAGTTGCTGTCACCGCCACGCCAGTGAACGCGCGAACGGTCGTCGAGATCCAGGTCGTCGGGGTAGCCCAGCCGGCCGAGCACCTTCCGCAACTCGCGAAGCGACCAGGCGCTGCCCACCGACTTGCCATGAATGGTGATCCGACGCAGACCGCGCCGGTCAGGCGGCTCGACGACCACCCAAGGTCGTATGCCCATGACCCCACCCTCGACGCCCCACCCGCCATGTGCACGCCGAACTGCTGCGTTGGACTGAATCGAGCCCCGCACTGCCGGGCGCCACAAGGCTCCCGTGACGACCATCGGACTCGCCACTCTGTGCACTCACCCGATTACCTAACGCTAGGATCGCGGGCGTCGCCGCGGCTATGCGGCGGACCGAGAGAGGGGCACCTGAATGGCCATCATCGTCACCTTCGACCTCCCTGGCGCCGGGCAGGAGCTGTACGACGCGGTCATCGCGCGCGTGACCGACGGGCAAGGCTTCACACAGTTCGCGGACCTGGGAAACCCGGGCCTCGTCTCGCACGCGGCGGGACCGGTCGACGGAGGGTTCCGCGTGACCGAGGTCTGGGAGAGCGCGGAGGCCCTCGAAACCCACGCGAAGACCTTCGGCCCCATCCTGGCCGACCTCGGCCACGCCGACGTCCAGCCCACGATCATCCCGGCCCACAACGTCGTGGTCCGCTAGGACCGTTCACCACCACCCCGAACGCCGAAGACCCCCGACCACGATCGGTCGGGGGTCTTCACCGTCAAGCACCCTGTCGAGTTCGGACCATGCGGCCGAACTGCGGCAGGAACGTGTCGGCGGAGTGCGGTCCACGCCCTGCCGCCTTCTCCAGCCGGGCACTCTCCCTTGCAACGGCAGCCCCGTCCTGGGCCTCTAACGGCCGTCCTGCCCGGGCACAAGGACACGGTGAGCCGCCCAGCCGGCTGGGGTGAGCTCCCAAGGATCCCCATGCCGCTCGTAAGGCTTGAGAAGGCCTGCCTTGACCATTCGGTTCCGCTGCCAAGCGGTTCGGTTCTCCCACTTGACTTCTCCGTTGGACGGTTGCGGCAAGTGGTCGGTCTCGGTCAACTGGGACCCGTATCGCTCTTCGATCCTCCGAAGCACGGACCGCTTGGAACCCGCACCGCCCATCTCACCCAGCGTTGCGAGGAGCCAACGGCCGAGTACCTCATGGGGTGTCAGCTGCATGGCGCCGATCGTAGGATGCCGCGCCGGCCGGTGTGGCGCCCTTTGCCGACAAAGTGGCCAGGCCCTAGATGTATTGATCACGAGCGTTGTTGACACTGGTCTGGTCTTGAACATGGCGAAGACCTCCGGTGTGGTGGGAGCTGTCTAGGAACTCACCTCACGGAGGTCTTCGTGGCCCACCGTAATGCCCGGTTGACCGTCTTTGTCTGCTCGGGGCGCCCGGTCGCTCATGTGGCCGCCGAGATGGGCATATCGCGGGCCACGGCCCACAAGTGGATCCGCCGGTGGCGGGCCGAGGGTGAGGCGGGTATGCACGACCGGTCGAGCCGGCCTCGCACGACGCCGCACCGGACCGCGGCCGCGGTGGAAGACCGCGCCCGCGACCTGCGGCAGAGCCGTAAGCCTGGCTTGCCGGAACCGGGTGGTACCGGGAAGAGCTCGCTCGGTGGAACGACTCCTCAGCGACGGTGTCCAAGGCCCGGCCGTCCCTGAGCGCAGCCGCTGATGTCACCCGTGGATGCCGAAGACCCCCAACCATGATCGGTCGGGGGTCTTCGACGTTCCTGCCTGGAGCCCCCTGTCGGGTTCGAACCGACGACCCCCGCTTTACAAGTCCGTGGCGGACGATCGCTTGGCCTGCGGAGGACCATCCACAGGTCCCTGACCAGCCAGTTTGGCGTCATGGACTGTCGTCGACTACCCCGGACTATCACTGAGTGATGTGTACGGCACGCGTACTGCCACGGAGCATCTATCGCTCCGGATGAGTTGCTTTTCGACTCGCGTACTCGTAGAGTCGACTCGTCGGCCCCCGGAAATGGGGGCGGCCCCGGCCGGTGCGTCAACACCGGACTCGAGGCCTAGGAACGACCCTTCGAGAGAGGGACGAACCATGAGCATCACCGTACAGCGTGCTGCCCACAAGCTGCTGGCATCTCTGCCCAGCGCACTCCGCATCGGCCGCCAGACGGCCACCCGTGACCGGCACAGCGTTCCGGTCACCGCGCCCCGCACGTGGACCTTCACCGACCGCGACAGCGGCGAGACGCTGACGTTCACCTGCATGGCCGGCTGCACGGACGACCACCGGGAGATCCGCGACGGTGTCGCCGTCGCCGACGACGTGTGGTGCCTGAAGTCCCTGGGCGAGCTCACGCTCCCCATCAACGAGAACGGCGCGCCGGAAGAGCTGTCGGTCCTGCGGGCGTCGATGAACGTCGACCCGTTCGACCGGCGGATCGCGCAGCGCCTCCCGCACATCGACCTCGAGGTCATGGACGGGGCGTTCATCGAGAGCCTCGACCCGGACGGGTTCGCCACGGTCATCAACACCCTCCAGGGCCGTCTCGACGAGATGCGCGCCATGCACGCCGACCTGGTCGCCACCCGCGCCGCGTACATCAAGCAGGCGCAGCGATGAGCGACGAGCGTGACCCCCTGGAGGGGATCCCCGACGCGCTGCTGGACTGGCACAAGGGCGCCCTGGAGGGCGACTTGGCCGTGTGCGCCGCGCCGCAGCCGGGCTACCCCAACTTCCCGTGCATCAACAATCGCGCCTCCCATGCGCGGCACCGGGACGTTCTGGGCCGCACGTGGCCGCTGGACACCGAGGAGCCGCTGTACGTGGCCCGCCGGTCCCCGGTCGTCGACGGCATGGTGACCGTCGAGACCCGCGACCACGGGGCGGTGACGCTGCCGGAGCCGGAGTGGTGCCGCGGCTTCCACACGGAGGGCGGGTACCGCTCGGACATCGAGCACGCCAGCGAGGAGGAGGCGACGGGGATCCCGACGCTCTGCCACGACCTCGTCGACGTCCTCGGGGTGTCCCTGGTGCAGCGCCCGTTCTCCCCGACCGCGCCGCAGGTGCACGCGCTGGTCAAGGTCGACGAGGAGGTCCACGCCCTGAACTCCCGGGGCCTGGACGTCGCCGCGGCCCTGCTGGTCGAGCACGCGGCCACGATGCGCCACCTGGCCCGCAAGCTGGCCGCCCTGGAGGTGCAGCGATGAGTTGGGACATGAAGGCCCGACTGTTCGACGAGGTGTCCTACGGCAAGCTGTGGGACCTCGAGATGGGCCCCGACGGGTACGACGACGCCCCGGACGACTACATCCGGACGCTGCTGCCGGTCCTCACGGACTGGAAGCGGCAGCTGGAGAGGATGCGCGCCGACCTCCGCGAGATGCCGGCGCACAGCGTCTACCGGCCGGGGAACGAGCGGCGACTGCGGGAGGGGTCCGCGGCCTACCAGCGGGCCCTGTTGAAGCTGTCGGAGGCGTGGCTCACGTACTTCTTCTGCTGGCAGGGCTCCGACACCCCGACGTCGCTCATCTTCGACGTGGACGGGGGCGAGTCGTGATCGCGACGACTGTGCGCCGGCCGACGGAGAACGCGGCCTTCGGGCGGGCCTGCAAGGCGACCAAGCCCCTGCCGTCCATCGCGGACGCGTTCGCGTGCCTGGCGGCCTGCGAGGCCCGCGGCGACCTCCAGGGGGCCCGGCTGTGCCGGTTGCTCCTGCAGCGCGTGGCGCGGGACGGGCGGGTGGGGGAATGAGCAAGCGCGGCTTCCTCAAGAACACGCAGACGCGGCGGATGATCCGGGCCTACGTCCTCGAGCGCGACGGCTGGCAGTGCCACTACTGCCGCCGGCCGTTCGCGGCGGAGGCGGACGTCACCCTCGACCACTACATCCCGTGGAGCATCTGGCAGCAGTCCCGGCCGCGAAACCTGGTCGCGGCCTGCCAGCCTTGCAACAACGCGAAGGCGGACGCTCTGCCGCTCACGTTCGCGTGGCTGCTGCTCCGTCTCGCGCCGACGCTCGAGCTCGCCGCGTAGCCGCAGGCCGAATCCCAAAAGGGTCGGTCTGGCGGACGGAAAGTTCCCAGCGTGCGACCCAAGTGTCCCCCCCTCTGGAGGGGGCCACGAATGCCCAGCGTGCATCGCAAATGCCCCTGTCGCCGCAGGTCGTTCCGCAAGTGTTCGGGCCCTCCGTCCCGGGCCGTACCCGCCCCCGCACTCCACCGGGGACGGTGACGGTTCGGGGCGCCCCGAATGCGGCAGTCCCCAATCCCCCCAAGGGCTCGAAGCCCAATTCCCACTTGGCCTCCGAGCCCTTTCCCCCCATGGGGTCGGAGGCCCCCGCAGCCCAATACTCGCTTGGCCTGTAGCGGCCTCCGGTAACACTCCGAAGGAGACGTCACCATGACCCTCTACACCGTCGACAGCGCCCACACCCTCGACCTCCCGCCGGCCCTGGCGCCCACCAACTTGTGGGGCGCCACGGAGCCCGACGACGAGCCGCGCGCCGTCATCACCCTCCAGGTCGCCATGACCCGCGACATGCTCGCCGTCGCCTTCGACCTCATGGGCGGGCACCGCGACGACGAACACCCGGACACGTGGACCGTCGAGGACATCCGCGAGGCCGTCGAGGCAGGCCTCGCCAGCCACAGCTGGACCCTGCTCCAGGACTACGCCCGGGACTTCCCCGACCTCCTCAACGACCTGTCCATCCGAGAGCAGATCCAGGCCGAGTACCGGGCCGTCGACCGCGCCTACCCGCTGTACGCCCCGAAGGAGTCCTGACCGTGAAGACGTACACCGGACCCACCCTTGGCGGAGCCGTCGCGACGATCCAGTGCCCCGACTGGTGCACCACCGATCACGCCTACTGGGACGACACGGCCGACGACTGCCTCCACCAGAGCAAGCTGGTCGAGATCCAGGCGCCCCGGGACCGCGACTCGCGGCGCACGGCGCCCCCGTTCCCGCTCATGGGTGCGGAGATTCGGATGCACTCGACGGAGACGTCCCCCGCCGCGGCCTGCATGTGGGTCCAGTTCTCCGAGGACAAGGCCGACGGCCTCGAGCTGGACACCGCCGGAGTCGACCAGCTGCTCGCCGCCCTCGACACCTACCGAGCCGGCCTGGCCGACCTGCGGCAGAAGCTGGCCGCCGAGGAGAACGAGCGGCGCAAGCGCTGACCTGTACGTTTCGCGGCGCCGCGAAGATCACGTTATGGGCATCCATGAAGTGATCACACAGCGCCCTGTCGCCCGCCCCTGATGCAACCAGGGACGGTAGGCGGGGCGCTTCGGCATGCCCGGCTATGGCCCGTCTAGAGGGCGCCTCGACCCCGGCTATGGCCCGTCTGCGGCTCGCCTCGGGCCGCCAGCTAGACGGGTCCAAGACGGCCCACAGACGGGTACAAACCGGGTGCTATCCAGCTGCTCAGGGCCTGCTCAGTACTGCTCCGCCGCAGGTGGCGGCCGCTCAGGAAACTGCTCAGGCCCTGCTCAGAGCGCGACCTGAGCGGGTCCTGAGCACCCCACTGAGCAGCCCTGACCTGCAGTCGAGCAGCACTGAGCACTTGGCTGAGCACCCGGATTGCCCCGATCTACACCCCAGACGGGCGGCGAGCCCGTCTGGACGTGTCCGGGGCCTGTCCGCCCTGCTGTCCGCCCTGCATACCGGGGCATAGTGGGTGCGCGTCCGGGTGCGCGACCCTGCGTATCGGCAGGTGGCACCCTGCACAGACCCTGCGCGTGCGGCGGGGAGGCTGCGCGTCGGCGCGCAGGGTCCGCCCCGAATACGCACCCCCTGCGCAGGGTCCGCGCAGGGCCGCATACCGGGGCAAGGTGGGGCGTGACAAGCCCGTGACACTGCAGGCCGGGCCCGTGACAGAGCCCGTGACAGAAGGGCTCGACCCCGTGACACGTCAACGCCTTGTCACGGGGTCTGTCACGGGCTCCGCTACCTCCTTCGCCCCGCACGGGCCGCCATAACGGTCGTGTTGACCATGCTCGTGATCTGGCGGTCGGCCCGGGCGTCGACGTAGCCGTGGAACTCCTGCCCGTCCACGACGAGCGTGAGCGAGTCACCGGGCTGGAGCCCGACCGCTCCCCCCTGACTGGCCATGCGGCCCAGGGCGTTGGCCTGGGAGGTCGTAAAGACCGGCTCCGGCCGACCGGTGCCGTTGTAGGCCAGATTGAGGCCGGGCTGGAGATAGCCGCCCGGGGACCCACCACCACACCGTCGCCTCCGCGCGACTCCACGTTGACGCCGCCGATCGTGCCTGCGGTGTGGCCCACCCCCGCGTTGGTGATGCCGATCATGAACGGGCTCTTCCCGCCCAGCACCCATCCGGGCGGGGCCGTCTTGCCGGAGAACGCGCCGGTAGCCCACCTGCGGTGCGGCTTCTGCCCGCGGATCACCGACTCGATTGCCGACATGAACCCGGAGCAGTCCCACGACGGGTTTCCGTTGCCGCCCCACTGGTAGGGGAGCCCGTTCTGCGTGCGGGCCCACGACAGGGCCTTCTGGATCCGGGGCCCGCCGATACCGCCGGCGCCCCGCTTGTCGGCCTCCTTCGAGTAGCCGAAGATCGAGTCGACGATCCTCGTCGGGATCCGGCGGAGCATGCGGCCGAAGTCGGTGTCGGCGCCGGGGAACTGGGCGAGGAGCGGATCCACGACGCTGTTGAGTCCAGCACGTGCCGAGGACGCCATCGTGTCCGTCAGCCAGTCGGCGCTCGACTTGATGCCGTTCCAGGCCGCGCTTCCCGCTCCGGCCACCTTGTCGCCGATCCAGCCGAAGATGCCTCCGTCCGCGTACTTCAGGCTGTGATCGGTGGCGACGGGTGCACTGCCGCCGAGCGCCGGAGCCAGGGCCGCCTTCACGCCGGCCATGCCGCGACTGCGAGCGATGGCGTTCATGCCGTTGACGAACCCGGAGCCGACGGCGCGCGTGAACTCCGGGCGCATGATGGCCTCGCCGCCGGACAGCTCGAGGCCACCGCCGGTCGCACTGTAGAACTTGTGGACGTCCTTCCCCGGCGTGTAGCCGGGAAGGACACCGCCGGTCGCCCAGCCCTCCGTCTTCATCTTCTCGATCTTCGGCGCGCCGAATGCGTCCGCAATGAGATTCCACGTCGGCACGATTCCGCCGTTGTAGACCTTGTCGATGATGAAGCGGACCGGCTTCTTCGCGATGTCGGAGATCTTCGACCAGGCTGTGTCGATGAAACCGCGGGCCGTGTCGAAGCTCTTGCCGACAGAGTCGATACCGCTCTTGATGTTGCTGAAGGCAGGCTTCAGGGCTTTCTCCCACAGCCAGCCGGCCTTGTCGCCGACCCAGCCAAAGACAGGCTTGAGGATGCTGTCCCACACCCACTTCGCCGCATCGCCGATCTGCCGGAAGCCCCTCTTGAAGTTCTCGAATGCGGGCTTGACGCCGTACTCCCACAGCCACTTCGCGGCCGCGGCAATGGCCTGGAACACGGGCGACAGGATGTTCCTCCACAGCCATGTGGCATCCGCCGCGATGCCCTCAAATGCAGGCTTCAGGACGTTCTGCCAAAGCCACTCGGCGACCACGGCCAGCCCCTTGAAGGCGATCACCAGCGGCGCGACGAGGACCGTCAGGATGATGGTCGCCAGCAGGGCGGCAGCGTCACCGATGAAGGTGAACGTGGGCTTCAGGACCGTCTCCCACAGCCACACGGCAGCATCCGCGATCGCCTTGAACGCGACAACGAGCGCCCTGAAGATGGGCTGCAGCACGTTCTCCCAAATCCAGCTGACCGTGGCCTTGATGCCCTCCCACGCGTTCTGGACGACCTGCCGGAATGTCTCCGAGTTCTGGTAGGCGTAAACGATCGCCACAACCAGGGCGATGATCGCCGTGATGATGAGCCCGATCAGATTCGCGCGCATCGCCGTATTCAGCGCCCACACCTGGCCGGTCATGATCGCGGTAACGAGAGTGGCCGCCATGACTGCGGTACGCCAGATACCGAGCGCAATCGCGGCCAGCTTCGCACCGATCGCGATCGAGGCGAACGCGACACCCACCACCGTCAGAACGTTGACGGGGATAGCGGAGACTCCGTCCGCCAGAGCATTCAGGAACGCAGTCGCCGTACCCGCCAGAGGCGCCAGAGCCGCACCGACGTTGAACAGAGCCCCGAACAGGTTGCCCAGCAGCTCGGCAACGAACGGGGCATGCTCCGCGCTGTACGCCAGGAACCGCTCGAACGCGGGCGAGCCCTTCAGTGAAGAGCCCCAGTTCGCGAACCGCTCCGTGATGGTCTGCATCCGACTGGAGATGCCGTCCATGTGCGGGAAGAACGCCTGCAGAACACCGGCCATGCCCTTGAAGATGTTGCCGAAGGCGACGCCCAGGCCCTCGAGCGCAGGCTGCACAGCCCCAGTCAGGTCGGCCTTGAACTCCTTCCACCACGGCGACTTGAAGCCGGCCGACGCACGGTCCTGCAGGTTGCCGATCGCGGTCGCAGCAGCAAGCACGATCGGAGTCAGACCGGGCAGAGAGTTCTTCAGGCCGTCCAGCGCACGCGTGAACAGAGGCATCACGGCCGGCTGCAGGCTCCGCGACCAATCGCCGAACGCGGTCCGCAGACCGGTGAACGCTGTCATCGTCTCCCGGGCCGACGGCGTCAGCTTCGCGAGCGCCGCCTGGTACTTCGCCTGCGCGGTCGCCGCGGCCGACGCGGTAGTCGCCGCCTGGATCTGCGACGACGCGACCTGCCGCTGGGCGGAAGCGATAGAGTCCGCGGCCTGCTGCTGGGCAGTCGCCACACCCTTAACGGCGTCGCCGATGCGCCCCTGCGCCTCCGCGATGTCCCGCGAGTTCTGCACCGCCACACGGGCCTGCTCGGATTGTGCGTCGGTCACCGCCTCCGTGCGGTCCGCGACCTGCTCCTGCGCGTCCTTCAGCCGCTCCTGTGCCGCCCTGACCGTGTCGGAGCCGTCCACGCCGGCCTTGTTCGCGGCGTCGACCTCGGCCGCCAGCCGGGCCTGTTCCTGGCGCTGGTCCCCCAGAGCCTTCACAGCCTGGTCGTAGGCCAGCTGGGCGCGGTCCTGGTCGAGCTGGGACGCCTTCGAGCCCAGCTTCCGAACCGCGGTGAGCTCGGCCTCCGCCTCCTGCACGCGCAGCACCGCGGCCCGCTCGTCGAGGGCGCCGTCCGCCAGGCGCTTGTTCATGTCGCGCAGCTGATCCGCCGCAGACTTCCGGGCCCGGGTTAGATCCTCCTGGGCCCGCACCGCGTCTTCCTGAGCGTCCCTCAGGTCCCGCTCGGCGTCCCGTACCTGCCGGGCCGCGTCCGCCGTCCGCTGGGCCGCCTGCTCGGCCGCCAGGGCAGCCCTCTGGCGGGCCTGAGACACCTGTTCCTGGGCGGCGGCCACCTGCCGGGCCGCGTTGCGCTCCGCGGCTGCGAGTGCCTGCCGGGCCGACGCCTGCTGGATCGCCTTCTGCTGGGCCGCCACAGCTGCGGCGGCCCCAGAGTTCGTCGACGACGTCGCCGCGTCCTGGGCGGCCTTCTGCGCCTGCAGAGCACCCGCGATGTCCTTGATGGCCGGGACGCCGACCAGACCCACGGCGCCGATACCAGCGGCTGCGGCGACACCCGCGGAGGCGATCGCACCCAGGCCCGCCAGAACCACGGGCAGGACCGGGAGGATTGCGGGCCCGAACGCTGCCGCGGCCGTGACCAGCATGCCGAACGAGCGGACCGCCGGATCCACCCGCACATCGATCTCACGGCCGTCGATGGCGTCGATCTCTGTACGCAGTGCGGCCAGCTGCGCTACAGCTGCCGCCGTGTTCACCCGGACCGCGATGTCCGGGCTTGAGGCTCCGAGCCGCTGCAGTTCGCGCTCGACCGCCTCGATCTGGCGGCGGGCCGTCGCCGTGTCCACGTCGATGCCGACGCGCTGCGTAGAGAGCTGGTGCAGCTGCTCGCGCAGAGCCCGGATGTCGGCGTCCGCCTCCGTGGTATCGGCGCCGATGGTGATGTCGGGCAGGGAGCGCACCGCGGCCTCGACGCGGGAGCGGAAACTGCGGCCGAACGCACCGCCCGCATCAGATCCCTGCCGGCCCGCTGCGGTCGCGGCCTGCTGGCCGCCGCGCTGGATACCGTTCCGCATCGCGTCCACCACGTTGACCGTGATGTGACGGCCGATGATGCGGCCCATCTCGCTACCCACGCTGTCCGCGGGCCCAGTCAGACCAGAGCGCAGACGGGCGTAGATGTTCCGTGTGTTCGGGACGACGTCGACCTCGACGGATCCCACAGTGATCGCCATGTCTCCCCCTTTCAGGGAGTCGTGGCGCGGGCCCTTGAAAGGTCAGACGGGTGGTGCGGTGGTCAAGCCCGGGGAGGAGCAGTCGCGGACTCCCACCAAACGGGCGGACTGAGATGAGCCTCCCAGTCACCTCCCTCTAGGTAAGTGCGGCGGGCCACAACCCACTTGATGCGCGCATAGCCGACCTGCGTCGGGTCCTCGGGATCCACAACCCACCAGTCGCCGACGTCGAACACGGCGAGCCGAGGCGGGAAGTTGTCCTGCGCAGGGTCCGGCCGGCGGCGTCTCATGCCACGCGCCGGACACCGTAGGAGCCGCGGACCGCACCGCGGCGCTGGGGACGCTCGTCCTCCTCGCCCGACGGCATCCGCAGCGAGGCCAGTAGCCGGGCCAGGACGAGGGACTGCTGGCGGTGCTCCGTGATGACCGGGTTGGTCACCTCCTCACCCTTGGCGTTCTTCACCGTCAGCCGGCCCCGGGAGGCCTCGAGGGCGAGGCGGTCCAAGAGGTCGGCCGTGCGGCAGGCCTGCAGCAGGAGCAGCTGCTCGTGGACGTCGAGGTCGAACCCGTCAGCCACGGACTCCCACAGTCGGGTACCCGAATCGTCCAGGCCAGCCGGAGTCGGTGTTGCGGCTACAGGTCCTTGACCTGCACTGATGCTCTGGCGAGCCATGAGGGCCCTCCTCCTCTCCCTGACTGGCCGTCAGGGTGTACGGCAAACCCGCAGGTCAGCGGGCTGCATGGGATCGTTTCAGGGGTCACAGACAGTCAGGTGCTATACGGCCCCGATACGGAAGGACCCCCGGAGGGGGGTATCCCCCCACCCCCTGAGGGGCTCCGGTCGGCTGGAGTGAGGAGCCGACCGGAGCCATCGGCGCTGGAGCGGCGGGAGGTAGCACGCGCCGCACCATCGGTCCGCCGCTCGACCATGAGCCATCGAGGGCAGTGCCGTTGACGCCGAGTTCATGGGTCATGCTGCTGCATCACCGTCGAGCGGCTGCTGCGCGAGTCCGTCGACCTGGTGTCGGTGGGCCTCGCCCAGCCCGTCGGGGACGGCGAGCCCGTACCGCATGGCCTGCTGCAGCTTGAAGACTCCGTCGTCGGTGTTGGGGAGTTCCTGCATGGCCTTGAGCGTCTCGGCCTCGACGGGCCGCTCGGCCACGTACTCCTGGACCAGGGCGCCCCAGTGCGGGTCGCCACCCCAGTCCGCGGCGCGGGAGGCGATGGCCTTGGCGAGGATGGTGTCGCCGTCGCGCTCGGCGCGCTGCAGGGCCCGGCGCGCGTCGGCCGGCGACTCGTACTTCGCGGCCCGGTCGTCGGCGTCCCGCTTGGCGATGATGAGCTGCGGGTCGGGGTTGAACCCGGTCGTGCCGAACAGCTTGCGCTCAAGCTTCTGACGCTCCCGGACGACGGCCTTCGTCTCCTGCTCCCTCAGCTCGGCGAGGGCATCCCGGGCTTCGACGTAGGCGCGGGCGAGCATGACGCGCTTGGCGTGCGGGGTCAGGTCCCGCTTGCCGTTGATGCGCTGGGTGGAGTCGGTGAGACGGGCACGGATCTCATCTGCGTTCATGACTGGTCTCCTTCGGTGGCTGCTTCCTGGGCGAGGGCCTGGGCCTCGCCGATGGCGTTCTGGATGGCTTCGGGGGTGACGACGCCGCGGAGCAGTTCGGCCATCGCGAGGATGGCTCCCTCCGCGGTGGCTGCGATCTCCTCGGGCGGCAGGGTGTGCAGGAGGAGGTGGACGGTCATGTCGTCGTCGCGGAGGGCCGCTGAGGTGATGAGCGCGGCCGATCGGATGAACTGGGCGGGTACGGTCACGGCGTCCCTCCGGGACTGTCGGTGAACTGGCGGGCCTGGCCCGGGCATTGGGTGTTGTGCCGGTTGTGGCACTGCTTGAAGCCGCGGCAGAGCTTGGCGCCGCAGCCCTTGGAGCACAGCAGGTAGGTGTTGCGCATGAGGGGCCGCGCGCAGCTGCCGCAGAACCCGAGCCGGATCCCGGCCCGCTTTGCCTTTGCCCGGTGCCGGGCCATGAGCCCGCCGGTACGACGGCCGGCGAGTTCGGCCCGCTGCTCCTTCTTCTGCTGCGCCTTTGCCCTGGCCGCCGCTATCCGGGCCTGCACCTGCTGCTCGACGTGGGAGGTCATAGCGCCACGTACCCCGCAGGCTCGGAGACGTAGATGCCGACGGTCAGCTTCGGCTTCCCGGGGTCGGGGTGGATGTCGCTGAAGCTGCGCCGGTAGTTGCTGGCGACCATCGGCACGCCCCGCCACAGGAAGACCGGCTCGATGTCCGTGCACTCCCGCGATTCCGACCAGTCGTCGCGGCGTACTACGGCCCAGGCGACGAGGGGGAACTTGTGCTGCTCTGCCGTGGTCGCCTTGCCGCCGGGGGGTGTCTCGTAGTGGTGGACGTCGACTCGGAAGCCGGGCGGCGCCGGGACGACGGAGAGGACGGTGTGGTCGAACGGTTTGCTCACTGGGTGACTCCTGGTCTGTGGTTGCTGTCGAAAGGCGGCAGCAGAAGGGGGTCAGTGGGGGGCTCGTCCTGACGGCTGTCTCTCCCTACACACGCTGGGAGGTGACGAGATTGGTGATATTGGTTCTGACCTGCTGTTTTGTCTTGACGAGATTGGTGACGAGATTGAGAGAGGGGGTGACGCGAATGGTGAAATTGGGCTGCCATTCGCGTCACCATTCGCGTCATTCGCGTCACGGGCCTGATCTTGTGGAACCGCAGGTCAGGCCCAATCCCGTCATTGACGTCATTCGCGTCACTGTGTGGTGGGGGGCTTCTCGATGGACCAGATGGCGCGTCGCTCCTTCCCGAAGCCGAAGGATCGGTGGTGGTACCCCAAGCGGCGTTTCGCCCGGTCCATCGAGGAGGCGCTGAACCCCGCTGCCTTGGCGTGGTCCTTGATCTCCTTGGCTTCGGCCTCGCCTCCGAGGTCGGTGAGGTAGCCGCGGAGCCACTCGCATGCCTCGTTGGTCTCCGCCCGGTCCATGTCGGGTACCGACTCGGCTCGCATGACGTCGCGAACCGATGTGGTGATCTCGGGTCCGAGGACGAACCGCGAGACGTAGGACGGGCCCTCGGGGGTGTCGATGGTGACGGCCTGGATTGCGTACTGGTGTGAGGGGAGCCCGAGGCGGCCGAGGTTGTTCTTCTCCAGGCTCATGACGAACCGCTCGTCGCCTTGCTCGTCCTCGTCTTTGGCGAACGCGATGAGCCCGCGGATGAGCTGGCCGAAGGCGCCGGAGCCTGCCACGCGGGCGAGGGGGTCGGTGCCGCCTGCCTTGGTGAAGTGGGCGAGGCCGAGGATGGTGAAGCGGTGGTGGTCTGCTGCGGCGACGAGCGGTTCGAGTGCCTGGCGGACCTCGGCGGCCCGGTAGTCGTTGATGGTCTTGTCGATGTACGACAGCAGCGGGTCCATGACGAGCAGGGCGACGCTGTGCCGTTCGGCTTCCTTGGCGAGCAGGGTTGTGTCGACGGGCAGGCTGAGCCGCGCGTGCAGCTGGTTGTCGTCCATGACGGTGACGTGGAAGACGAGGTCCATGTCCGCGCCGGCGGCGATGAGCCGGGGGGCGATGGTGTACGCCCACGAGTCCTCGGCCGCGCAGTAGATGACGGGGCGGGGCTGGCCGTACATCTCGCCGGGGAGTTCGCCCCGGGTGATCTGTGCGGTCATCCACACGGCGTACTGGGACTTGCCCAGTCCGGGCCCGCCTGCCGCGAGGACGAGCGAGTGGAGAGGGATGCGTCCGTGGGACGTGGGGGTGGCGCCTTCCGGAGTGGTGTCCCACAGCCAGCGGACAGGCCGGATGCGGACGGCCGACGCGGGCCGCAGCAGCAGGCCGCGCGGTTGCGGCTGCTCCGGTACAGCGACGAGCCGCGGCCCGTCGGCGGAGGCGCCTCCTTCCCAGCCCGTAGGCCACATGTCGGGGGTGGTCACGCGGCCTCCAGGTGGCGGACGGGTCGGGGGATGTTGTGGTCGAGGTCGACTTGGCGGCCGTCGAGGTTGTGGCGCCACGTCTCGGTGCCGGGGACCTTGATGGGCGGCCAGCCGGGGGTGGCGATGACGTCGTGGGGGCGCCGGTGCTTGGCGAGCGCGTCGAGTTCGGCGAGGGTGCGCCGGGCCCAGAGCGGTTCGCGGGTGGCGTTGACGTCGCGGAACCACTGCATGAGTGCTTCCTCGTCGCCGTACTTGCGCCAGTTCTCGGCGGCGTCGAGCGCTCCGGCGAGGCGGCGGGGGTCGTCGGGGTGGAGCTGTCTCCACTCCTTGCTGGCGTACTTGGGGAAGTCGGCCGCGAAGTACAGTTGTCGGGCTTCGGCCCACAACTGGACGGCGTCTTCGGCGGGGATGTGCTCGACGTGTTCGGCGAGCACGACCGGCGGGGGGCTGTCGCCGTTGCAGTCGGGGCCGCAGTCGAGCGGGTCGCGGTGTCCGCAGTGCAGCGGCTCACATCGCCCGGCGGCTTCTCGGCGCCGCTGGAGCTGCGCTACGGTGGCAGTGAGCCCGCCCTCAGCGGAGACTTCCTGAAACGCCGCACCTAGCCCGTGCGGCGTTTCTGCGTTCTGCAGGGTCATGCTGCGGCGCCTCCGGTCTGGACGGTCTGCGCCTGCAGCCATGCCTCGATGGCACTGCGCCGGTACTTGATGCGCCCGCCCTTGCCGGGGGTCTGCTTGATGTACTCCGGCCCCTGCCCCATCCACCGCCAGTTCGCGAGCGTGGGCGGGGCGAAGCCGTACTCGGCCTGCACCTGCTTCGGCGTGAGCAGCTGGTCAGTCACTTCTCACCTCGGTTGCGTTGAAATGCGACTCAACTGGAGCTACAGTCGCCCCATGACAGTGACAGTAGCAGAGAGTTTGGGGCTGAGCGAGATTCACTTGAGTCGTAAGCTGGCACGTATGACGACGCCCCCCGCTCCGAAGGTCCCCCGCAAGCCCACTCAGATCACGGACGAGACCGGCCGGAACGTTGCTACCAACGTTCGCCGGCTGCGCGAGCTGCGAGGCCACTCCACCTATGACCTCTCCCGCCTCCTGGAAGCGGCGGGGCGCCCCATCGCCCCTTCGGCCATCGCCAAACTCGAGCGTGGCGAGCGTCGTGTGGACGTCGGCGACCTGACGGCGCTCGCGGCCGTCCTCCGGGTGAACCCGTCAGCCCTGATGCTGCCGCTCACCGACAGCGCTGCCGAGACCGTCGAGCTCACGGGCGTCGGTGCGGTCAGCGCTGAGGCGGCCTGGGACTGGATGGACGGCGAGATGCCCATCGAGCGCATCGAGCCGGGCGACCCGTCGGGTGCACTTCTGCAGTTCCAGGTGTACGCGCGACCGCGGGGCCGTCGCATGCAGCTTGCCCCGGGTGAGGAGAACTAGATGGCGCGAGTGTGGATCGAGGACCGGGAGAACCACGAGGACTACCGGGAGTCCATGGCGAAGTGGCAGGAGGCGAAGCGCGCCGGCAGCAAGCGTCAGCCGCCCGGCCGCTGGCGGGTCCGCTGGTACGGCCCCGACGGCAAGGGCAAGGCGAAGACGTTCGGGAAGCTGCCGCAGGCAGAGGCCGAGGTGCACGCCATCACGGCCCGCCTCGACAAGGGCAGCTACAGGGATCCCCGATCCGGCAAGGCTGCCACATCCCTTGTCGCGGAGGAGTGGTTCAAGACTCTCCGGAAGCAGTCCCGGCGAACGAAGAACGACTACCGCGAACTCCTCGACCTGTACGTCATCCCGAAGTGGGGCGACTGGCAGGTGGCCGCGATCCAGTGGGACGACGTCTCTACCTGGGTGGACGATCTCATCAACAAGCCGGGGGCGTCCGGCCGGCAGTTGAGCCCAGGCCGCATCGCCAAGACGTTCTACGTCTTCGGCGGCGTCATGAAGCACGCCATCCGCACACACCGCATCGCGGTGAACCCTGCCAGCGAGCACACGCTCCCCCGGCCGGACGAGGACGACGAACACGTCTACCTCACCCACGACCAGGTCGAGTCGCTGGCGGAGGCCGCGGGGGATCACCGGCTTCTGGTGCTCGTCCTGGCGTACAGCGGCATCCGGTGGGGCGAGGCCATCGCCATCAAGGCTTCACGGTTCAACGTCGACACCCGGCGCATCCGGATCGTCCAGGCCTACTCGGACGTCAACGGCAAGCTCGAGCTGGGCCCGGTGAAGAACCATGAGAAACGGTCCGTGCCCGTACCGCGCTCCTTCGCGGAGGATCTGCGCCCCCTTCTGGACGGCCGGAAGCGTGACGACCTGGTGTTCATCGCGCCGCAGGGCGGGCCGCTGCGCTACCGGAACTTCCGCCAGCGGGCGTTCGACAAGGCTGTGGCCGCGGCGGGGCTCGGGGACCTGGGCATCACGCCCCACAAGCTGCGGCACACGGCTGCGTCGCTGGCCATCGCGGCCGGCGCCGATGTCAAAGTTGTCCAGGTGATGCTGGGCCACAAGTCGGCTGCGATGACGCTGGATGTCTATGGGCATCTGTGGCCGGACCGGCTCGACGAGGTCGCCGACGCCCTCGACAAGGGCCGTCTTGCCGCACTGGAGCGCCGGAGTGCGATGCTCGCCGCGTAGGGCTAAAAGATCCAGCACGTACAGAATGCGTACTGCCCGCCAAGGTGATCTTGGCGGGCAGTCTCGCGTGTACCCACTCTGAGCAGGCACTTTCCCTACAGAGCCCCCTGTCGGGTTCGAACCGACGACCCCCGCTTTACAAGAGCGGTGCTCTGGCCAGCTGAGCTAAGGAGGCAGCGAGTGCAGTGTAACCAACCTCGTCCCGGCGACGGTCGGAAATCTCACCCCGGGTGGAGGGCTGACAGATCCCGCGGCGCCAGGTAGCGTCACGTGCAGTTCACCCAGGTGGACTAGACCTCAATCCTTCCTTTACTCGGATCGTCCGGCACGTTCCTGCCGGTGAAGGGACACATCACCATGGCTTCCGTCACTTTCGACAAGGCGACCCGGGTGTACCCCGGTGCCACCAAGCCCTCCGTCGACCAGCTCGACATCGAGATCGCCGACGGCGAGTTCCTCGTCCTCGTCGGGCCCTCCGGCTGTGGCAAGTCGACCTCCCTGCGCATGCTCGCGGGTCTCGAGGACGTCAACGCGGGCTCCATCCGCATCGGTGACCGCGACGTCACGCACCTGCCGCCCAAGGACCGGGACATCGCGATGGTGTTCCAGAACTACGCGCTGTACCCGCACATGAGCGTCGCCGACAACATGGGCTTCGCGCTCAAGATCGCCGGTGTCAACAAGTCCGAGATCCGCACCAAGGTCGAAGAGGCCGCGAAGATCCTGGACCTCACCGAGTACCTCGACCGCAAGCCGAAGGCGCTCTCCGGCGGTCAGCGTCAGCGTGTCGCCATGGGTCGCGCCATCGTGCGTGAGCCGCAGGTCTTCCTCATGGACGAGCCGCTGTCGAACCTCGACGCCAAGCTCCGTGTCTCGACCCGTACGCAGATCGCGGGCCTCCAGCGCCGTCTCGGCATCACCACGGTCTACGTCACCCACGACCAGACCGAGGCCCTCACCATGGGCGACCGCGTCGCCGTCCTCAAGGACGGTCTGCTCCAGCAGGTCGACTCGCCGCGCAACATGTACGACAAGCCGGCCAACCTCTTCGTCGCCGGCTTCATCGGCTCCCCCGCGATGAACCTGGTCGAGGTCCCGATCACCGACGGCGGCGTGAAGTTCGGCAACAGCGTCGTCCCGGTCTCCCGCGACGCCATCGCCGCCGCCTCCGCCAACGGCGACACCACCGTCACCGTCGGCGTCCGCCCCGAGCACTTCGACGTGCAGGGCCCCACCGGCAAGGACGGCCTGGCCGTCACCGTCAACGTCGTCGAGGAGCTCGGCTCCGACGGCTTCGTGTACGGCTCCACCCGCGTCGGCGGCGAGGACAAGGACCTGGTCGTCCGCGTCGGCGGCCGTGACGTCCCCGCCAAGGGCACCACGCTGCACGTCGTCCCGCGCGCCGCCGAGCTCCACGTCTTCTCGACGTCGACCGGCGCCCGCCTCAGCGACTGACCCTCGCCGGACACCAGCGCCACGCCGTGGCCGAACGGCCCCGTATCTCTTGCAGATGCGGGGTCGTTCGCCTTAGTGCGGGACCCAGTGGGGGTTTACCGGGGAAAACCCCGGCATTCCCGGCCCACCCCCACCCCTCGCGTCAACACGGAATTCGAAAAGCCGCTTCGAACCATCCCCCGCGAGAGTGACTAAATGTCGCCATATCACTACCGGCCGCTACGCTCGCCTGCGTGACGCCTACTGCCCGCCGAATCGGCCGCTCTCTCGCCCTCGTCCTGCCCGTCGTCCTGGTGCTCTCGGGAACGCTCGCGGTGTCCGCCGTGCCGTGGGCCGGCGAGGACGCCGGGACCCAGCTGACGGCGTCCTCCTCCGAGGTCTCCGTCCGGGCCAAGTCCCGTGCCCCGCAGGACATTCTGCGCGACCAGCTCCTCGCCGAGCTCCAGGAGAAGGACCCCGGGGTCGCCCTCACCCACCTCCAGCGCGAGGTGGAGAACCGGCCCTCCCTCGCCAAGCACTGCATGTCCATCGCCCGCTCCCTCGGCCGCGCCGCCGTCGAGCAGTACGGACCCTCCCGCGCCCAGGGCTTCTCGCGGCCGGTCTGCGACACCTCGTACGCGACCGGCGTGATGCGTGCCAGCTGAGTCACGACGCTGAGCCACGACGCGCGTCCGGCCGTCGGGCGTCCGACCGCCGGACGTACGGGGCGCCTATCGTTCCCCGTATGCACACCTCTCCGACGCAGGCCGTGGTCCTGGCGGGCGGCCAGGGCTCACGGCTCCGCCCGTACACCGACGACCGCCCCAAGCCGATGGTCGAGATCCCGGGCACCGGGACCCCGATCATCGGCCATCAGCTTTCCTGGCTTGCCGCCGAGGGCGTGACCGACGCCGTCGTCTCCTGCGGCCACCTCGCCGAAGTGCTCCAGGAGTGGCTGGAGAGCGCGGACCTCCCCCTGAAGGTGACGACGGTCGTCGAGACCGAGCCCCTGGGACGCGGCGGAGGCCTGAAGTACGCCGCCACGCATCTGCCGGCGCCGGACCGGCCCTGGTACGCCACCAACGGCGACATCTGGACCCGTTTCTCGCTGCGCGAGATGGCCGCCTTCCACGACGAGCGCGACGCCGTCGCCACCCTCGCCCTGGCCCGCCCCCGCATCCCGTGGGGCGCCGTCGAGACCGACACGTTCGGCCACATCACGGACTTCGTCGAGGCGCCTCCGTCGCCGTACCTCATCAACGCGGGCGTGTACGTCTTCTCCGCGGCCTTCACGGAGCTCCTCCCGGACCTGGGCGACCACGAGCGCACCACGTTCCCCCGGCTCGCCCGTGAGAAGCGGCTGGCCGGCTTCCCGCTGCCCCAGGGGGCCTACTGGCGGGCCATCGACACCGCCAAGGACCTCACCGAGGCCGCCAAGGAGCTTGCCGCGCAGCGGGGATGACCGAAACGGCTTCCTCCCGCCGGGGATGACACCACCACGTACGAAAGGGCGGCACCGCGTTCTCGCGGTGCCGCCCTTTCGTGTCGGTCGCCGTGACCGGATCTCCGTACGTACGGAGTACTCAGCCCAGCAGTCCGCCGATCGGGTTCCTCGTGCCGCCCGAGGTCGAGCTGCTCTCCGACGGCGTGCCCGTCGAGCCGCCGCCGGAGCCGCCGCCCGAGCCGCCGCCCGACGTGCTGCCGCCCGTGCTGCTCGGGGTGTCGCTGGTGGACGGCGGGGGCTCCGGGTTGGACCGCGTGGGCGTACGGCTGCTGCTGCCGCCGGTGCCCGTGCCCTGCGTGGCCGTCGGGCGCTGCTGCTGCGTCCGGGTGGCCTCGCGGGTGGTCTCGGTGGGCCGGGTCGCCTCCTTCGTCTCCTCACGCTCGGCCGGGGCCTCGCTGGTCGCGGCGGGCGTGGGCACGGTGGACGCGGCCTTGGAAGGGGCGCGGCGCTTCGGCTCGGTGGGGAGCGGCCGGCCCGGGAGGTGGTTGATCGGGTCGTCGTTGGGGCCCGGGACGGTGACCATCTCGGTGGAGCGGACGGCGCCGCCGAGGACGGAGCCGATGAGGAGGGTGAGGCCGACGACGACCGCGGCGACGAGGGTGCTGCGGCGCGTGACGCGGCGGCGCAGGTCCCACAGGTCGGCGCGCGGGCCGAGGGTGCGCCAGGCCTCTCCGGCGAGGCGGCCGTCGATCGAGTAGACGGGGGCGCCGGCGATGATCAGCGGGGACCAGGCGGCCAGGAAGATGATGTCGGCGGAGTCGTAGACCGGGACGGTCTTCCAACTGACCGTGAGAAGCAGCGCGGCGGAGAGCAGGGCTCCGACGACGGCGGCGACGCGCTGCCAGAGGCCGAGGACGGTGAGGACGCCGACGACGACCTGGAGGAAGGCGACGGTGAGGCCGGCGCCGACCGGGTGCTGGAGGGCGAAGTCGCGGAGGGGTTCGGCGAGGGGCCACGGGTGCAGGGAGTTGAGCCACTTCACCATGGAGCCGCGTTCGCCGCCGTCGAAGTAGACGGGGTCGCAGAGCTTGCCCATGCCCGCGTAGATGGAGATGAAGCCGAGGAAGACGCGGAGCGGCAGGAGGACGACGCCGAGGTTCATCCGGCGGCCGGGGTAGTAGGCGTGCCGGACGGTGTCCTGCCCGTGGCGCTGGGCGGGCCGGGCACCCGCCGTCTCGTCCTCGTACGCCGCCGAGCCGGGTCCTTCGGTCTCGGGGCGGAGCTCGTACAGGTCGTCGTACGCGCCCTCGGCGCGGCGCATCGGCGGCAGCAGGGGGCCGGAGTCGGCGGTCACCACGGGGGTGGGCATGGTGTCGTCGACGCGCGGGATGGCCTGGGTGGAGCCCCCGTCCAGTCCGGCGTGGCCGCCGCGACGGCCGTGGCCGACCGCCGGCTCGAGCGTGGAGACGGAGGACTCCCGTACGGCCTGGAGGAGGCCGGTCGCGCCCGGCGAGGACTTTCCGGTCCATACGACGGGACGACGGCGCGGTCCGCCCGCTCCTGCCCCGGCCCCGGACAGGGCTGCGGTGCGGGCGCCGGCGCCGATCTTCGGCTGCGGGGCCGGCGCGAGCCGCACACGGAAGCTGGCGTGGTTCACGATCACCTGGGCGGGATCGGAATCCACCTTGACCATGCTCAACGCGGGCTGATCGTCGAACCCCGGCCGGGGCGTTCTGGTGTCCACACTCATCTAACCGAGTGATCTGGGTTTAGGACACTGCCTTGACGGCTCGCAAATGTCCGAGACCCGTCAAGATCAACGGCGCCGGGGAACCGGCATTCGCTCATTGATCGTCAATCTTCCTTAGAATCACATTAGTTGACCCGGACCACGCACAGGGAGCGCCGACATGACCGATCCCGTCCCGCAGCCGGGAACCGAGCGGAGCCCGGACGCCGCACGGAACAGAGTGCCCGAGCCCCGCTCTTCCCGGCATTCCGCGGCCTCCGCACCCTCCGCGGCGAGGACACCGGACACCCCGGCGCAGGAGGGCCCGACTCCGGCCGCTCCCGTACGGGAGTCCCACCAGCTCGTCTTCGGCGATCTGCACGACTATCCCGTGATGGCACAGGCCCTGGACAACCAGTGGCTGCCCGCCGGACTCGCGGGCAGCCGCCAGCACGCCTCCGCGCCCGCCAGGCCGCCCGTGGAAGCGGTCGAGGCCGCCTCCGCCGAGCTGCGCCGCTCGCTCGTGAACAGCGGCACCCTGGTGGTCAACCGCGCGTTTCTCCTCAACAACGAGGCGCTGTACGCCAACTACCTGCCGTCCGCCGACCCCGTGGAGCGGGACGCGTTCATCCGGCTCCTGAACGACCGGGTGCTGGTTCCGTACCTGTACACGGAGCGGGAGCCCGCCGCGGACTTCACCTGGGCCCACGACCGGGCCGTCGGACACGCCTGGCGCCGGCTCGTGACCGAGGAGGCCGAACCCGCGCTGGTCCGCTTCGACTGGGACGACGACGCCAACCGCGACAAGGCGGGTCAGGTCGGCAACTTCTTCTCCACGAACGTCTCCGCCCTCCGGCGACTGCGGGCCCCCCAGCTCGCCCAGGACCTCGGCATCCCGGAAGAGCTGGCCCGGTCGATGCGCGAGGGCGTCCTCAAGGACATCTACTTCTGGGCCGGCGAGCAGGACAACGACCGGGACATCACCCGTAACGCGCTCTACCAGCGGTTCATCACCCGGCCCGGCACCGATCCGTACGAGAACCTGCTGCGCGACGGCGATCACGTCGTCCCCACCAAGCAACTCGTCGACCTGCTCTACAGCCTGGGCGTGCCCCGGGCCGGCGGGCTGATCCCGGTCACCCCGCCGGACTCCCCGCCCCGCTCGACGCTCCAGGAGCTGCGCAGCGACCTGCGGCCCCGCGACGACGACCCCGAGGCGATCGGCCGACTGCTGCGCGATCTGTTCGCGGACGCGTTGCACCGGGCGGTGGACGGGCCGAACTCCTACGCAGGCCTCTCGCTGGCCGACATCAACCGGCTGCGGCGGGAGGAGGAGTGGCGCGCGTACGTGGACTCCCTGGACGCCTTCGTCCGCGGCGGCTTCCAGGACGGGCGGATCCCCAGTCCGGAGGAGTTCTCGGCGGGCACCTCGGAGGTCGCACGACGGCACGCCCGGATGCTGCGGACCGCGCGCGCGACGAGCGGCAGCGGCAGCGGGTTCGCCCGGGACATCGTCTCGGTCCTGGTCATCGAGGCGGGCGGGGTCGCCCTCCAGGTGACGAGCGGCGAGGAGGTGTCGCTGCTCGCCGGGTCGATCCAGCTGCTGACCGCGGCCGCGGGGGCACTGACGCTCCGGCTGGAGTTCCGCGACCGGGGCACGAAGGGCCGGCGCGGAGGCCTCGGGCACTCGCTGACATTGCCGACGCTCCGGCTGGGCAGTCTGAAGCGTGACTGGGAGGCGCTCCTGGGGGCGTACGGAGGGAGGGTCGTCGAGACGGGACAGCTGCCCGGCACACCCCGCCAGGCCGACCAGCAGTGCCAGCCCGACTGATCCGGGCGCCGGAGCCGCCCCCGGACCCCGCGCCGAGAACGAGCCGGCCCGGGGCCGGGAAAGGCAGTGTCCGCCCATGAGCATGGAGCCCGCGCGCCGCTACGAGCAGCTGCGCGCCGAGCGGCCGGAGCTGTTCCGCAACGAGCCGGGCGGCATCGAGATCCTCACCGACCCGGCCGCGGTGGCGGCCGCCGGCGGAGTCCTCTACCAGGATCCGTACGTCCTGCTCGTACGGGACCCGGTGCGCTTTCCGGACGGCCGGGAGGGCACGTACATCCGCTCCCTGAGCGCGACGGCCGAGCCCGGCTGTGTCGTGCTGCCGCTTCTCGGCGACCGGGTCGTGCTCATCGAGCACTACCGGCACGCCACCAGGTCCTGGCAGTGGGAGCTGCCCCGTGGTTTCGGCACCCGGGGCATGACCGGCGCGGCGAACGCGGCGAAGGAGCTCGACGAGGAGATCGGGGCGCGGGTGGAGGAGCTGATTCCGCTGGGAGAACTGCATCCGGACAGCGGGATGACGGGCGACCGCGTCCTGCTCTTCGCGGCCCGGATCGAAGCCGTCGGCCGACTGGCGGAGTCGGAGGCGATCCGGAGTTCACTGACGATCCCCTTCGCGGAGGCGGAGGGGATGATCGCCGACGGCCGCATCACGGACGGCTTCACGATCGCCGCGATGACCCGCGCCCGCCTGGCGGGCCTGACGGCCTGAGGCGGGCGCGGGTACTGATGCGACGGGGGTGCGGCGGGAGCCGTACGGCCCGACGGGCTGCGGAGCCCGGTGTCAGCGGGCCATCCGGCGGCGGGCCGCCTCGTAGAGCACGACACCGGCCGCGACACCGGCGTTCAGCGACTCGGCGCCGCCCGGCATCGGGATGCGGACGAGGAAGTCGCAGGTCTCGCCGACGAGGCGGGACAGGCCCTTGCCCTCGGAACCGACGACGATGACGACCGGACCGCCCAGCTCCTCCAGCTCGTGGACCTCGCGGTCGCCGTCGGCGGCGAGGCCGACGACCGTGACACCGGCCTTCTGGTACTGCTCCAGGCAGCGCGTCAGGTTGGTGGCGCGGGCGACCGGGGTGCGGGCGGCGGTGCCGGCCGAGGTCTTCCACGCACCGGCGGTCATGCCGGCGGCGCGACGCTCGGGGACGACGACACCGTGGCCGCCGAAGGCGGAGACGGAGCGGACGACGGCACCGAGGTTGCGCGGGTCGGTGACGCCGTCGAGGGCGACGATCAGCGGGTCGTCGTGGTCGTCGAACGCGGCCGTGACGAGGTCCTCGGGGTGCGCGTACTCGTACGGCGGGACCTGGAGGACGAGACCCTGGTGGTTCAGGCCGTTCGTCATCCGGTCGAGCTCGGGGCGCGGCGCCTCCATGATGTTGATGTTGCCGCGGCCGGTGGCGAGGTTCAGGGCCTCGCGCACGCGCTCGTCGTTGTCGATGAACTGCTGCACGTACAGCGTCGAGGCGGGCACGCCGTCGCGCAGGGCCTCGAAGACCGGGTTGCGGCCGACGACCATCTCGGACTGGCCCTTGCCGCCGCGGCGGACGACGGGCTTGCGCTTGGCCACGTTGCGGGCCATCGCGTTGGAGACGCGGAATGCCTTGTGGCCCTTGCGGTTCTCGGCCTTGGGTGTCGGGCCCTTGCCTTCGAGGCCCTTGCGCCGCTGGCCACCGCTGCCGATCGTCGCACCCTTCTTGTTGGACGTGCGACGGTTCCTGCGCTGGCTGTTCCCGGCCATGACTACCTGTTTCCTCTGCTGACGTACAAAGTCTGTAACTGAAGTGTGCCGCCCGGAGGCCCGAGCGGCACGTCTTCTAACGGTTGCCCAGCGTCCAGCGGGGGCCGTCGGGGCTGTCCTCGATGGCGAGGCCGGACTGGTTGAGCTGGTCGCGGATCGCGTCCGCGGTCGCCCAGTCCTTGCGCTCGCGCGCCGACTCGCGCTGCTGGAGCACGAGCCGTACGAGGGTGTCGACGGCGCCGTGGAGCTCGTCGCCGCCACCGCTCTCCTCGGCCCAGTGCGGGTCGAGCGGGTCCAGGCCGAGGACGCCGAGCATGGCCCGGACCTCGGCGAGGCGGGCGATGGCCTCGTCCTTGTCGTCCGCGGCGAGGGCGCTGTTGCCCTGCCGGACGGTGGTGTGGATGATCGCGAGCGCGTGCGGCACGCCCAGGTCGTCGTCCATGGCCTCGGCGAAGGCCGGCGGCACCTCGGCGGCGGGGGAGACGTCCTTGCCGGCCTTCTCGGTGGCGCGCTGGACGAAGCCCTCGATCCGGGCGAACGCCGACTCGGCCTCGCGCAGGGACTCCTCGCTGTACTCGATCATCGAGCGGTAGTGCGGGGTGCCCAGGTAGTAGCGGAGGACGATGGGGCGCCAGTTCTTCACCATCTCGGACACCAGCACGCTGTTGCCGAGCGACTTCGACATCTTCTCGCCGGCCATGGTGACCCAGGCGTTGTGCACCCAGTACGAGGCGAAGTCGTCGCCGAAGGCCTTGGCCTGGGCGATCTCGTTCTCGTGGTGCGGGAAGATCAGGTCGAGGCCGCCGCCGTGGATGTCGAAGGCGGAGCCCAGGTACTTGTGGGCCATGGCCGAGCACTCCAGGTGCCAGCCGGGGCGGCCGCGGCCCCACGGGGTCTCCCAGTCGGGCTCGCCCGGCTTGGTCGCCTTCCACATCGCGAAGTCGCGCGGGTCGCGCTTGCCGGAGACGCCCTCGTCGGGCTGGCGGAGGTCGTCGATGTCCTGGTTGGACAGCTCCAGGTACCCCGGGAAGGAGCGCACGTCGAAGTAGACGCTGCCGTCGGCCTCGTACGCGTGGCCGCGCTCGATGAGGCCGCGCATCATCTCGATCATCTCGGGGACGTGCCCGGTGGCGCGGGGCTCGTACGTCGGCGGAAGGCAACCGAGCGCGTCGTAGCCCGCGTTGAACGCGCGCTCGTTCTCGTAGCCGATGGACCACCAGGGGCGGCCCTGCTCGGCACCCTTCCTGATGATCTTGTCGTCGATGTCGGTGACGTTGCGGATGAACGTGACGTCGTAGCCGCGGTACGCGAACCAGCGGCGCATGATGTCGAAGTTCAGCCCCGAACGGATGTGGCCGATGTGCGGGGCCGCCTGGACGGTGGCACCACAGAGGTAGATCGAGACCTGGCCCGGCGTGAGCGGGGTGAAGTCACGGATCTGCCGGGCGCTGGTGTCGTACAGGCGAATAGTCACCACTCCAGGGTAGTGGGCGTGTGGTAGTGCCCCGATACCTGTTCGCCGTCTCCGATGACGTTTTTCACCGGTACCGGTGGATGCCGGTACCGGTGAACGTGACGACCGACGCTCCGGAACGCGGTTACGGGCGGGCCACCGGATACACGAGAGCCGTCGCCAGCGCCGCGAGGCCCTCCGCGCGGCCCGTCAGACCGAGGCCGTCCGTCGTGGTGCCGGAGACGGAGACCGGTGCGCCGGCCGCCTCGCTCAGCGCCTTCTGTGCCTCGTCGCGCCGCTTGCCGACCTTGGGGCGGACCCCGATGACCTGGACGGCGATGTTGCCGATCTCGTACCCCTCGGCGCGGACGATCCGGGCGGCCTCCGCGAGCAGGGTGACGCCGGAGGCGCCGGAGTACTCGGGCCGGGAGGTGCCGAAGTGGGCGCCGAGGTCGCCGATTCCGGCGGCGGAGAAGAGCGCGTCGCAGGCGGCGTGAGCGGCCACATCGCCGTCGGAGTGCCCGGCGAGGCCGTGACCGTCGTTCTCGTCGGCGTCCCAGAGGAGGCCCGCGCACCAGAGTTCACGGCCCTTCTCGAAGGCGTGGACGTCGGTGCCGATGCCGGTGCGGGGCAGCACGGGGAGATCAGAAGCCATCGTTGGCCCTCCTGCGGGCGAGTACGGCCTCGGCGAGGACGAGGTCGAGGGGGCGGGTCACCTTGAAGGCCTCCTCGTGGCCGGGCACGACGACGACGGGCGCGCCGAGCCGCTCGACCATACCGGCGTCGTCGGTGGCGCCCTCACCGGTGAGGGCGATGGTGGCGTGGGCGTCGACCAGGGTGTCGTGGTCGAAGCCCTGGGGGGTCTGGACGGCACGGAGGCGGGCCCGGACCGGGGTGGCGACGACCTGCTCGGGGTCGCCCGGCTTCTCGGCCGGCTCGACCTCCTTGACGGTGTCGGCGACGGGCATCGCGGGGACGACGGCGACCGCCCCGTCCCGGACGGCCCCGATGACCGCGTCCACGGTGTCGACGGGGACGAGCGGGCGGGCCGCGTCGTGGACGAGGACGGTGCCGATGCCCTCGGGGAGCGCGTCGAGCCCGAGGCGTACGGACTCCTGGCGGGTGTCACCGCCGGGTACGACGAGGTAGTCGGTGCGCTCGGGGAGGGCGTGGGCGTCGAGGAGGTTCTTGACCTCCGCGACGCCGTCGGAGGGGGCGACCACGACGACGAGCGAGACCGCGCGGGAGGCGGCCATCGCGCGGACGGCGTGGATGAGCATGGGGGTGCCGTTCAGCGTGCGCAGCGCCTTGGGGGCGCCCGGCCCGAGGCGTACGCCCCGTCCGGCCGCCGGGATCACCACAGCGGTACGAGGAGGACGCACTTCGTCTGACATCGGTTGCACTCCGGCAGGTTTGTTTCCGCGGCCGACATGGGTATGGCCTCACCGTGCCGGACGCTCCGCCTTGACCGGGCCCTTTCCGTGACGACGGTCGAGGCGTTGACGCCCGTGCACAGGGGTTCGGACGTAACAGGGGGAACGAGAGCATACGTACATGAACACGCGTACGCGAAAGTGCGTACAGGAACATGCGTGCTGTCGCGGTCGTGCGGCTGTCTGGGTGTGACATGCGGCACTCGTGAAATGCCGCAGTGCCCGGCGGCTGCACTGTGTGGATCACAGCACGCCAGCGGGCACCGCGGCATCGCTTTCACTTGGTAGCGCGCTCGGATGTCTTCAGAGCACGCTCAGGACGCGAGGACCTCGTCGAGGAGAGCCTCGGCCTTGTCCTCGTTCGTGTTCTCCGCGAGGGCCAGCTCGCTGACCAGGATCTGCCGAGCCTTGGCGAGCATGCGCTTCTCACCGGCGGAGAGACCGCGCTCGCGCTCACGCCGCCACAGGTCGCGGACTACTTCGGCGACCTTGATGACATCGCCGGAGGCGAGCTTCTCGAGATTTGCCTTGTAGCGACGGGACCAGTTCGTCGGCTCTTCGGCGTACGGTGCGCGCAGCACCTCGAAGACCCGGTCCAGCCCGTCCTGACCGACTACGTCGCGAACACCGACGAACTCCGCATTGTCCGCCGGCACACGAACCGTCAGGTCGCCCTGCGCGACCTTGAGCACCAAGTAGGTCTTGTCCACGCCTTTGATCTGGCGAGTTTCGATGGCCTCGATCAGCGCGGCCCCGTGATGGGGATAGACCACGGTGTCGCCAACCTTGAACGTCATGTGACAGGTACCCCTTCCGTGGCTATCCAGGGTAACACGGATACGGCTTCTTCTGAATGGCGTTTTCGCAGGTCAGGGCATATCTCGGGGCTTGACAACAGCAACACGAACGTGCTGCGGAGGGCTTCCGGAAGGCGGTATTCGCAGGTCGGAGCGGCTGCGTGGACGGAGAGAAACGCGCACGTTACACCTACCCGAAGCCTCTCCAAGGAGGGTCGATGCCCCGTTTTGTCGGGTTCGGCGTGGCCTCCCCAACGTACTCCGTTCGAGGATCGTCCACCCGTACGGATGCATCCCGGGGTGATTCCGTAATTGATCAGCGGACGCCCGTCCCGGCTTTTCCGGAGGTACGGCTCCGGGGAATGCGGGGCGGCCCTCGAATTGATCAAGGCAGTTATGTGAACAACAGGTCAATGGGTCGTGATCCGGCCACGACGGCCGGTGCACAGCGAGAGAGAGGGCGTATGCCGGACCGCCACGGGATCGCCACCGGGGTCGGCCCCGCGGCCGCCCCCGGAGACCCCGTGGCCGGTAAGGGGCGGGTCGGGTGCGGGACGGAGAGTGCGGCTCGGTAACCTGAGCGCGCTGACACACCCTTAGTTGGCCGTTAGTTCCGAAGCCTGTCCGTACGTCCTAGGAGATGCCGCCGCCGTGAGCCGCAGCCTTCGACGCGGCGCCCTCGCCGCCACCGCCATCGTTTTCTCCATCGCCGCGCTGTCCGCCTGTGGGGCGGGCAACAACGCGCAGACGCTCGAAATCAAGCCGGACAACGCCGCGGTCACCGTGGACGACGTCAAGATCCAGAACGCCCTGGTGATCACCCAGCCCCTGGACGTGGCCAAGGGCCCGGCCGTCGTCTCCGCCACCGTCTTCAACAACGGTCAGCTGCCCCAGACGATCCAGTCCATCACCCTCCCGGGCACCAGCACCGCCGTGGCGCTGAAGTCGGCCACGGGCGCCGGCCCGATCGTCGTCCCGGCCCACGGGTCCGTCGTCATCGGCGGCGAGGGCAACGCCTCCGCCGTGATCGAGAACGGCAGCGAGGCCACCCGCGACGGTGACGCGCAGCAGGTCGTCTTCAAGCTCAGCCGCACCGGCGACGTGGGCCTGAGCGCCTTCGTGGTCCCGGCGACCAGCTACTTCAAGGGCTTCGGCCCGGCCATCCTCCCGGCGCCCCCGGGCACCGAGCCGACCGCCTCGGCGTCTCCCTCGGGCGAGGCCGAGGGCGAGCACGGCGGCGAGCCGTCGGGCGAGGCGAGCCACGCGGCCGGCCACTGACCGCAGGTACGCCGGAAGGGCGCCCTCCCCAGCGGGGAGGGCGCCCTTCCGGCGTATCCGATCCACTGCCGCCCCTGCGCCGGACTCCGTCCGGCCCCCTGGGACGCGCCTCGGTCTACGGCTCGAACTTGTAGCCCAGGCCACGAACCGTGACCAGGTAGCGCGGGGCACCCGGATACGGCTCGAGCCCATCCCACGTGCACCCCTCGCACCGCTCGGCCCAGGGGGCCTCACAGGCATCGGAGCACTGCACCGGACTCCGTCCGGCCCCCTGGGACGCGCCTCGGTCTACGGCTCGAACTTGTAGCCCAGGCCACGAACCGTGACCAGGTAGCGCGGGGCACCCGGATCCGGCTCGATCTTGGCGCGGAGGCGCTTGACGTGGACGTCGAGGGTCTTGGTGTCTCCGACGTAGTCCGCGCCCCAGACCCGGTCGATGAGCTGCATACGGGTCAGCACACGGCCCGCGTTGCGCAGCAGCATCTCCAGGAGGTCGAACTCCTTCAGGGGCAGGTCGACCTTGCCGCCGGCGACCGTCACCACGTGGCGGTCGACGTCCATCCGGACCGGCCCGGCCTCCAGGGCCGCGGGGGTGACCTCCTCCGGCTCACCGCGGCGGCGCAGGACCGCGCGGATGCGGGCGACCAGCTCCCGCGAGGAGAAGGGCTTCGTCACGTAGTCGTCGGCTCCTATCTCCAGCCCGACGACCTTGTCGATCTCGCTGTCCTTGGCCGTCACCATGATGACGGGGACGTTCGAGCGGCCGCGCAGCTGACGGCACACCTCGGTACCGGGGAGCCCCGGAAGCATCAGGTCGAGGAGGACGAGGTCGGCCCCGTTGCGCTCGAACTCGTCGAGGCCGTCGGGCCCGGTCGCCGCTACGGCGACTTCGAAGCCCTCCTTGCGAAGCATGTAGGACAGGGCGTCGCTGAAGGATTCCTCATCCTCGACGACAAGCACTCGGGTCACGGAAGGACCTCCGGGGCAGGAAGCGGTTCGGTCATGAGATCAGGGGTGTGGGACGAGGCGGGTCGGCGGTCCCGTACGGCGCCCGCCTCGGGCAGCCGCAAGGTGAAGGTGGAGCCCTGACCCTCGGTGCTCCAGACGGTGACCTCTCCGCCGTGGGAGGCGGCCACGTGCTTGACGATGGCCAGGCCGAGTCCCGTACCGCCGGTGGCACGGGAGCGGGCCGGGTCGACGCGGTAGAAGCGCTCGAAGATGCGCTCGCGGTCCCTCTCGGAGATGCCGATGCCCTGGTCGGTCACGGCTATCTCGATCAGGTCCCCGCCCGGCGCCGCGATGTGGCGGGCGGCGATGCCCACCCTCGTACGGGCCGGTGAGTAGTTGACGGCGTTCTCCACGAGGTTGCCCAGGGCGGCGGCGAGCTGGCCGCGGCTGCCCCAGACGTAGAGGTCGGCCGCACCCCCCGACACCATGGTGATCTGCTTGGTGGAGGCGGGCTGCCGCGAGCGGTCGATCGCCTCGGCGACGAGTTCGTCCACGGACACGGGCTCGGAGTCTTCCAGCGGGTCGTCGTTCTGCACGCGGGAGAGGTCGATGAGCTCCTGTACGAGGTTGGTGAGGCGGGTCGCCTCGATCTGCATGCGGCCGGCGAAGCGGGTGACCGCCTCGGGGTCGTCCGAGGCGTCCATGACCGCTTCGGAGAGCAGGGAGAGCGCACCCGTCGGGGTCTTGAGCTCATGGCTCACGTTGGCGACGAAGTCGCGCCGTACCGCTTCGATACGACGGGCCTCGGTGAGGTCCTCGACCAGCAGCAGCACGAGGCGCGAGCCCAGCGGGGCGACCCGGGCGGAGACGGCGAGGGCCTCGCCGCGTCCGCTGCCGCGCCGGGCCAGGTCCAGCTCGACCTGCCGTATCTCTCCGTCCCTGCGGGTGTCACGGGCCATGTTGAGCATGGGCTCGACAGCCAGTTTCCCGCCGCGGACCAGGCCGAGGGCGTACGCCGCCGAGCTGGCCTTCACCACGGAGTCGCTCTCGTCGAGGACGACCGCGGAGGAGCGCAGCACGGACAGCACGGTGTCGACGCCGGGCGGGAGCACGGCGTCGGTGTGCAGGGAAGTACGGGTGGGTCTCGCCTGGTCGCGCTCGCTCCAGCGGAACGCCAGCATGGCGATCACGCCGGTGCACACGCCGGCGATCGCGGCCAATGCGGCGACCGCCGCGTTCACGTCCATGCCTCCCAGGTTATGCGGGTGCGAGGACTCTCTCCCAGCCGTCCGAGTGGCTGCTCGAACACTCGTCGCTCAGAGTTCACCCCGAGGACCTGACTGGTTCACATGTGCCCGGAGGGGCGATGGCTCACGTCGCCCAGAGTTCACCTGGGAGAAAGTATTGATTCATGTGCGCGGGTGGAGCCGGACGCGTGCAGGGCCGAACGTGGGAGCGTGGGGATCCGAGGAACCCACTCCGGACCCCGGAGCTTTGCCGAGCTTTGCGTAGAGAGGGACATCCATGCGGGACGCGTACCACGAGGAACTGGACTCGATCGGCGAGAGCCTGGTCGAGATGGCCCGGCTCGTCGGGTCGGCGGTCGGGCGCGCCACCACGGCGATGCTCGACGCGGATCTCAAGCTCGCGGAGAGCGTGATCGCCGCCGACCAGAAGGTCGACGACCTCCAGCACGAACTGGAGGCCCGGGCCATCGCACTGCTGGCGCGGCAGCAGCCGGTGGCGACGGACCTGCGGATAGTGGTCACCTCGCTGCGGATGAGCGCCGACCTGGAGCGCTCGGGCGACCTGGCGCAGCACGTGGCGAAGCTGGCCCGTCTGCGGTTCCCCGAGTCCGCGGTGCCGCGGGACCTGCACGCGACCATCCTGGAGATGGGGCAGCTGGCGCAGCGTCTGATGGCGAAGGCGGCGGAGGTCATCATCACGAAGGACGTCGACCTGGCGCTCCAGCTGGAGCAGGACGACGACGAGATGGACCTGCTGCACCGGACGCTGTTCCAGCACCTGATCGACGACCGCTGGAAGCACGGCATCGAGACGGCGGTCGACGTGACGCTGCTCGGCCGCTACTACGAGCGGTTCGCCGACCACGCGGTGTCGGTGGCGAAGCGTGTGGTGTACCTGGTGACGGGTGAGCACGCGGACGAGCTCCAGGCGGCGGACGCGCCGGTCGAGGGCGCGTAGCGTCGCACGGGCGCCGATGCGCCGTTGATGCGCCGGTCCGGGTGGGCATGCAATGGGGGGAGGCGATGTGCGCCTCGAAAGGGAGGGACCCCCATGGCCGAATCCCCCAACACGACCGTGACCGACTCCGGGGCGGAGGCACCGCGCGAGGCGGTGCGCCTGCCCCTCCTGGGCGCCTGCGGGTGCGGCTCGGGCTGCGGCTGCGGCTGCCAGTCGGGCGGCCCGTGCCAGTGCGGCGGCTGCTCGGGCTGATCGGGTGTGGCGGAGGGGGTGGGGTGCGGCGTCCGCACCCCACCCCCGCTGTCCTCCCTCTCCCCGTTCTACAGGTCCAGCACGCCCACGACCTGGTCGCCGCTGGTCTCCCCCGTCGTACGGAAACCGAGACGGTCGTAGAAGGCGCCGGGCCCTTCGTCGCCGGGTGCCCAGGTGACGTACAGCTGCGATGCGCCGCGTCGGCGCAGCTCGTCGCGGACGGCTTCGACGGCGAAGCGACCGTACCCCTTGCCCTGTCCTTCGGCGGCGATGTTGAGCCGCCAGAGACCGCTGCGCCGGTCTGCGGGGTCCTTCTGCGCGTCCCAGGGGAGGTCGAGGAAGGCCATCAGGAAGCCGACGAGTTCGTCCCCGTCGAAGATCAGCCGCGGCCAGGCGGCCTCCCCGTAGGCGTACGCCTCGGCGAGGGACCGCACGATGGGGGAGACGTTCCGCTCCTGGTGCGGATGGACACGCAGGGCGAGGGCGGCGTCGATGGTGGCGGGGGTGACTGTCTCCAGGCGGAGGGAGGAACGGGTGCTCATGGCGCGACGGTAACGGCGGGGAGGGACGGGCGCCGGTGATTTATCCGCCCGGCCTGTCCTTCGGGCTGCCGCACGCTTCGGCGCTTCGGCGCTTCGGCAGTTCAGCGCTTCAGGGCTTCAGCGCGGCGACGGCCGTGTCGAAGGCGGAGTCGCGGTTCTGCGCGAACTCCTCCTCGGTGAAGACCGGTGTGGGCAGGTGCGGGGGGATGCCGGTGACGTCGAAGGTCCTCCCCGTGCGGGTCAGGAACTCCTCGTTCGGGAGCGAGAACTCCATGCCGTTCGGGAGCGAGCGGTCCAGCATGTCCGAGAAGACGCCCTGGGTCGGTCCGCCGACGCGGACGGTCCGGCCGGGTCGGTCGATGAGGGCCTGGGTGAAGGTCTCCCCCGCGCTGAACGTCGTGTCGGCCGTGAGCACGGCGACGGGGCCGGTGTAACGGGGAGCGTCGTGGGCCGGCTGCACCCGGACGGACTGCGGCGGGGTGTACCGGGTGCGCTTGCGATAGGCGAGGTACGGGGTGTCGGTCAGGCGTCCGGCGAGGTGCACGCCCAGGGCGTCGAAGCCGCCGCCGTTGAGCCGGAGGTCGATGATGAGCCCCTGGAGGGAGTCCGTGCGCTCACGGGTGAGGACGGCGTCCAGTGCCCGGTCCAGTTCGGCGAGCTGGCGGGCGTACGTACGGTCCTTCGGGTCGTAGCCGGCGAATCCGGAGATCCGCAGGTAGCCCTGTCCCTCGGGCAGGTCGGCGTAGGAGATGCGACCGTTCGCGAACTCCTGGGGGTTCTTCCCGCCGAGGTCCCGCTCGATGATGTGCGCCTTGGCCCTGGGGTCCAGCAGATGGGGCTCGGTCGTGGTGCCGGGCCGGACGTGGGGGTCGGAGCTGAGGTCCCCGTAGGAGACGGAGACGTGCGCGTCGTTCAGCGGAGCCACCATGTCGTCGAAGAGCGCGAGGAGTTCCTCTCTCGTGGTGTCCGCGTGGACCTTGGGGCGGTAGGTGTCCCGGACGGCGTGCCAGTCGACGCCCCGGGCCGCGAAGAAGGGGTAGTTTTCCTCGAAGGTCTGCCAGAAGACGTCGAAGGCCGTGAGTGCCGTCACCCGGTCGGCGGGAGGCACGTGGCCGCAGGTCTTCGGCAGCGCTGCGAGGCGCCGCAGTCGGCGGTCGCCGGTGGCGCCGGCCACGTGCAGCGTTCCCTGCGGGCGGACCGTCAGCAGGGTCTTGTCGGTGGTGCGATAGGTGCCCGGGGCCGTCTGTACGGCCGCCTCGCCGGGTACACAGCTGATCGCCGTGGTCTGGTACTCCCGCAGGTGCCCGTCCGCGATCGACAGCACCGTGCCGTAGCCGTCCACGCGCCAGACGCCGTCGACCGAGCCCCCGGCGCCGGTCGGGTGGCCCGCCGCGACGGCGGGCAGGGCCGTCCCGGCGGCCAGGGTCGATGCCATGACGATCGTCATGGCGATGGCTCCTCCGAGCCTCTTGTGTCGCATCAGGCTTCCCCGTTTTCTCGTCCCTCGTGTGCCGGGCCGTACGGCCCCACGCAGAAAACGATCATGGCCGGGGCGGGCGCCCGGGGAACATCCGGCGAACCGGTGGCCCGTCCGGGGCCCCCCGGACGCCCGCCTCAGCGGGCCGGCGGAGGCGGGCGACCCGCCCGCAGACCCTCACCCATGGGCTGCCATTCGCCCGTCGGCCAACTCGCCGTGATCGTCGAGAAGTTCAAGGAGTGGACCGATCCCGCCGCCGAGCTTCCCGCGGCGTTCGTCACCGACGTCCGCGCCTCCTTCGGCGCACTCGCCGACCGACCCGGCATGGTCCCCTGAGGGCCGGCGCCGCAGGGTCCAGGCATGAACGAGGCCCCCACTTGCGGAGAGACCGCAGGTGGGGGCCTTGATCGTGTGCGTTGTTACTTCTTGCCCTGGTTCTTGACCGCCTCGATGGCCGCCGCCGCGGCCTCCGGGTCGAGGTAGGTGCCGCCCGGGTTGAGGGGCTTGAAGTTCTCGTCCAGCTCGTAGGCCAGCGGGATGCCCGTCGGGATGTTGAGGCCCGCGATGGCCTCGTCCGAGATGCCGTCGAGGTGCTTCACCAGCGCGCGGAGGCTGTTGCCGTGGGCCGCGATCAGGACCGTGCGGCCCGACAGGAGGTCCGGGACGATCGCGTCGTACCAGTACGGGAGCATGCGCTCCACGACGTCCTTCAGGCACTCGGTGTCCGGGCGCAGCTCCGGCGGGATCGTCGCGTAGCGCGCGTCGTGTGCCTGCGAGAACTCGCTGTCGTCCGAGAGCGGCGGCGGCGGGGTGTCGTACGAGCGGCGCCACAGCATGAACTGCTCCTCGCCGAACTCGGCGAGCGTCTGGGCCTTGTCCTTGCCCTGGAGGGCACCGTAGTGGCGCTCGTTGAGGCGCCACGAACGGTTCACCGGGATCCAGTGGCGGTCCGCGGACTCCAGCGCGAGCTGGGCGGTGCGGATGGCGCGCTTCTGGAGGGAGGTGTGCAGTACGTCGGGGAGCAGGCCGGCGTCCTTGAGCAGCTCGCCGCCGCGCGTCGCCTCCTTCTCACCCTTCGCGGTGAGGTTCACGTCCACCCAACCGGTGAACAGGTTCTTCTCGTTCCACTCGCTCTCGCCATGGCGGAGGAGGATCAGCTTGTACGGTGCGTCGGCCATGCGTACGAGCCTAATGGACCTCTGACGATTGACGCGCGTCGTCAATCCGCTGGCGTCCGGCACATGAGATGCGTAAGTTACGAGAGCCGTAAGAGGGACTTACAGATAGCAGGGGGCCGGCCACACATGTCCATCGATTCGCTCAGACGATCAGCCAGCGCGACCGTCTCCGGCCTCCCGCAGGGCTTCTGGTGGCTGTGGCTGTCGACCCTGGTCAACCGGACCGGGGCTTTCGTCCTGACCTTCCTCTCCCTCTATCTGACGGTGGAGCTCGGGCACTCGGCGTGGTTCGCCGGACTCGTCGTCGCCCTCCACGGCCTCGGCGGCGTCGCCGGCTCCCCGCTCGGCGGCGCGCTCACCGACCGCTGGGGCCGGCGTCCCACCATGGTCACCATGCACCTCGCGGCCGCCGCGTCCGCCGCCGCCCTCGCCGTCGTCACCAGCGCGTGGGCGATCGCGACGGTCGTGCTCCTCATGGGCGTCGCGATGCAGGCCGTCCGCCCGTCGATCAACGCCACCATCGCCGACATGGTCCCCGCCCACGACGTGCGCCGGGCCTACGCCCTCAACTACTGGGCCCTCAACCTCGGCTTCGCCATCGCCTCCATCGGAGGCGGCGCCGCGATCTTCCTCGGGTACCGGACACTGTTCGTCGTCGACGCCGTCGCCACCACGCTGTGCGCCCTGATCGTCTTCCTCCGCCTCCCCGAGACCCGGCCCGAGGCCCGGACCGACAAGGCCGGCAAGCCGGTCGTCGAGGCCAAGGTCAGCATGCTCACCGTGCTGCGCGACGCGCCGTTCCGCACCCTCGTCCTCCTCAACCTCCTCGTCTGCCTCGTCTTCACCGCCCCCTGGATCGGCCTCCCCCTCACCATGGCGGACCAGGGCCTCTCGCCCTCGTCCTACGGCGTCGTCATCGCCGTCAACGGCATCGTGATCGTCGGCTTCCAGCTGCTCGTCAACAAGGTGACCGACAAGCGCTCCCCCGTCCTCCTGCTGACCCTCTCCTCTCTTCTCTTCGCCCTCGGCACCGGCGCCACCGCCCTCGCGGGCTCCTCCGTGGTGGCCTTCGCCGCGACCGTCGTCGTCTGGACCGTCGGCGAGATGATCCACGTCCCGACGAACGCCGCCGCCACCGCGCGCCTCGCCCCCGAGCACGCCCGCGGCCGCTACCAGGGCGTCATGGGCATGTCCTGGGCCGTCGCCGGATTCGTCGCCCCGATCGGCGCCGGCGCCATCGTCGGCGGCCCGGGCCCGAACGTCCTCTGGGCCGCGACCTTCGCCATCGGGGTCCTCGCCGCCGTCGGCTACACCGTGCGGCTGCGCAAGGCCCTCGACGACGACATCGACATCGAGCGTGGCGGCGGCGATGACAGTGACGCCGACAGCGGCAGCGGCAGCGCCGTCGACGCGGTCCTCGACGCCGTCGTCGAGCCCGGACTCGCCGTCCGACCCGGACTCGGCGTCGAGCCCGGCGAGGGCGTCGGCGACGTCGACTCCGCCGGGAAGTCCCCCGTCAGCGCCTGACCCGGGGCCCCCTCCCGGCGAGCCTGAATCCGCTCCCCGCCCTGCGCACTTCGGCGATGCCCGACCCGCCGAAGTGCGCGGGCACGACCAGCTCCCGCTCGTCGGCGGCTCGTTCGAGGATGCGGCGACGGCTCACCGACGCCCCTCGCGCGTCCAGGCAGAAGCAGCTGCTGTGCGCGGGGTCCAGGATCTGCACGGGACTGTGCAGGAGGTCCCCGACGAAGACCGCCCGCTCACCCGCCGACGCGAGCCTCAGCACGGCCGACCCGGGCGTGTGGCCGGGCGCGGACTCCAGGGTGAGGTGCTCGTCGATGCGGTGGACGCCGTCCCAGAGCACGATCCGCCCCGCGCGGTGGAGAGGGGCGACGCTGTCCTCGTAGACGAACCGGTCGCTCTGGCTCCGGCCGCCGCCGTAGGCGTTGCCCGGCCCGAAGTGGGCGTCGTCCGCCGCCGGTACGAGGTACTCGGCGTGCGGGAAGGTGGGCACCCACTCCCCGCCGCCGTGGTCGTCGGTGGGGCCGGTGCCGCCGCCGTCGCTGCCGTCGGCGGCCCGGGTGTTCCAGCCGACGTGGTCGGCATGGAGATGGGTGTTGACGACGACGTCCACGTCCTCGGGCCGGACCCCGGCCCGCTCCAGGACGCCGAGGAAGTCCCCCTGCCAGTGGTGGAACTGCGGCGATCCGGGCCGCTCGCGCCCGTTGCCCACCCCGGTGTCGACCAGGATCGTCCGTCCCCCGCTGCGCAGCACCCATGTCTGCAGCGCCATGACCGCCCGGTCGCTCAGAGGATCCCAGTGGTCCGGCGCCAGCCAGTCCTCGTTGTCCTTCCAGGTGTCCCCGCCGGCCGAGGGGACGAGCTCGCCGGTGGTCGCGAACGGCCCCTGCCACTCGACGACCCGGATGACCTCGACGTCCCCCACCACCGTGCGCTGTGCGCTGTCCTGTGTCATGCCGTCGACGTTAGGGAGCGCCGATGAGCCTCTCAATGCCCGTGCGGCTCCATCGGATACGCGTACGTCTCACCGTGGAGTCGTCGGGTGTTCCCGCGGGGCTACGCTGGCGCGATGGACGTGGTGAGCGACGCGATCTCGGCCGTACGGATCGGGCGGCCCTCCTCCCAGCGGGTGCGGGTCGCCGGAAGCTGGTGCACCCGTCTCGCCCCGTACGACGGCGCGGGCTTCCACGTCGTCCTCGAGGGACACTGCTGGCTGCTGCCCGACGGCGGTGAGCCGGTCGAACTCGGCCCGGGCGACGCCGTCCTGCTGCCGCACGGGACCGGGCACGTGATCGCGGACGGGCCCGCCGACGCGGCGCGGCTCGCACGCGCCGCGTCCTTCGAGCGGTGGCTGGACGGGGCCGGGGCGGGGCCGCCCGTCGTCCCCGAAGGGAGCGCCGCCCCCGAGGACGGCGCCGTGGTCGAGATGCTGTGCGGCAAGTACCGGCTCGACCGCAGCCACGTCCACCCGCTCCTCGCGGAGCTCCCCCCGCTGGTCCATCTGCCGAACCGGGACGACCGCGCCGACGGCACCGGCGGAACCGGCGGCGCCGACCCCGGCCTCCGCTCCGCCATCGCCCTGCTCGGCCACGAGGTGGGCGCGCGGCTTCCCGGCTCCGGGGTCGCCCTGCCGAGCCTGCTCGACCTGCTCCTCGTCTACATGATCCGTTCCTGGACGGCCGAGCACGCCGCCCCGGGAAGCCGGGCCGGCACCGCCGGAACCTGGCCGGCCGCCCTCGGCGATCCGGTGACCGCCGCCGCCCTGCGGGCCCTGCACACCGACCCGGCCGCCCCCTGGACCAACGACCTGCTCGCGGCCGAGGCCGGGGTCTCCCGGCCCACCCTGGCCCGCCGTTTCACCGCCCTCGTCGGCCGGCCCCCGATGGCGTACCTGACCTGGTGGCGGCTCACCCGCGCCGCCGCCCTGCTCCGCGACACCCCGGACCCGTTGGCCGCCGTCGCCCGGCGCGTCGGCTACAGCACGCCGTACGCCTTCTCGCACGCCTTCCGCCGGGAGTTCGGCACGACCCCGGGGCAGTACCGGACGGGCCTGGCCGCGGCCGGGGGTGATGTGTAGATCAGCGCCGGCCGAGCGCGCGCTGCGCCTCGTACAGGTTCGCCGGGCGCACCGAACCCGGGCTGCCGTAGGCCTCCACGCGCGCGTGGAGCTCGCCCGTGAAGTCCGGCACGTCGATCTGGTCGAATTCGCGGACCTCGCTGATGCCGACCGTCGCGCTGTACGGGGCGATGGTGTCGATCTTCACCAGGCCGGCCCTGCCGTTCGTCACCGTCACGTTCCAGTGGGCGAACCGGGCCCCGTAGAGGGGACCTGCGGAGGCGTCGCCGCCGTGCCGGCCGTTGTTCTCGACCGTGATCTCGGTCCGTACGTTCGCGAAGGGCATGCCCCGGTGGGTGTCGAAGGTGCCCATCTCCATCACCCCGCGCGACCAGACGTTGTGGCTGGACAGGCCCTCGACGTTGATGCCGTGGAGCTGGGTGCCGGCCGGTGCCGGGACCGTACGGGCCGCGATGCGGAAGTCCTCGACCAGGTTGTCGTGCGCGCCCTCCCGGCAGAAGTACGGGTGGTGGGAGCCGCGGCCCTCGACCCGCGTACGGCGCAGGGTGCAGGCGGAGGCGGCGACGAGCCCGAAGCCGTTGTCGACGTGCCGGACCACCACGTCCTCCGCCCAGCAGTCGTACGCGCACTGGAAGGTGACGCCGTTGAAGCCCTTGTCCAGGAGGTGCGGGGACTGCGGGGTCTCGACCGCCTCCAGGGTCAGGCCCACCACCCCGGAGTGGGTGAGCGCCTCCGCCCCGGAGACGAGCCGGGGGTCCCACTCCGGGCGCGTGTCGAGCGGCAGCGGGCGCTCCAGGGTGACCGTCCGGCCGCGTACGGCGGCGATCCGCACGGGCCACTCGTAGGGGACGTAGCTGGTCAGCTTGGTCTTGTCGTCCCAGACGTACGCCCTTGGGCCCGGGCCGTCGCCCGCCATGTGCTGCAGGAGCGTGTGGTCGGCGTCGTCGGCGAGGCGGAGGACGACGAGGCGGCCGCGCCGGAGGGCCGAGGGGTCGTCGACCGTGACGGTCCGGTCGCCCCGGCGGCCCGGGCGGACGGTCGTCAGGCTGCTCCACTCGTCGCGCCTGTTGCCGGTCCAGCCCTCGAAGGGCCAGGCCCGGTCCCGTATCGCGGCGACGAGGGAGGTGTGCCGGGCCTGCGGGGAGAGCCAGATCAGGCCGCCGGCCCAGGACCAGGAGGACTTGTCGCCGCCGTAGCGGGAGCCGTAGGGGCCGATCAGTTCGGTGAGGTGCCGGGTGGCGAGCAGTGTCGTCCGGCCGGAGCCCGCGCCGCGCAGGACGACGCCGCTGTGGCCGATCCGCAGGTAGTCGTCGATCCGGTACGTGCCCGGCGGGAGGAGGACGGTGCCGCCGCCGCGCTCCCCGGCCTCCGCGAGGGCGCGGTTGATCGCGGGCGCCGAGTCGGTCGAGCCGTCGGGGGTGGCCCCGTGGGTGAGGGCGTTCGCGACGACGCGGGGGCGGGGTGCGCGGCGGGCGCCGCCGTGGGCTCCGGCCCGGCCCACATAGGGAATCCGGGGGTGGGTGTAGGGGGCGGCCTCGAACTCCTGCCAGAGCTCCGCGGGGCGGGTGGGGGGAGCGAAGCCGGTGGTGGCCATTGCCGCGGTCGTGGCTCCCGCGACGGCCACCGCGCCGCCGACGAACTGCCTTCTGCTGAGTGCCATACCCCTGAACCTTTCATGTATATGAACGGTGTTCAGATGTGCGTCGGGCGTGAGCATGGCACTGGAAGGCCCTTGCGGGAAGAGGTCAGTTGCCCGGTTTCTGGGTCAGGTTCTTGAACGCGTCGAGGTTCCGGGTCGACTCGCCGCGCGAGACGCGCCACTCGTACTCCCGCCGGATCGCCGACGCGAAGCCCAGCTCCAGGAGGGTGTTGAAGTCGCCGTCCGCCGCCTCCAGGACCGAGCCGAGGAGCCGGTCCAGCTCCTCGGGCGTCACGGCGGAGAGCGGCAGCTTGCCGGCCAGGTAGATGTCACCGAGGCCGTCGACCGCGTAACTCACCCCGTACAGCCTGAGGTTGCGCTCCAGGAGCCAGCGGTGGACACCCGCCTCGTTCTCGTCGGGGTGGCGGATGACGAAGGCGTTGAGGGAGAGCGAGTGGCGTCCGACGCGCAGGGAGAGCGTGGTGAAGAGTTTGCGCGTGCCGGGGAGTTTGACCACGTAGGAGCCCGGTTCGGGGGACTCCCACTCCAGTTCCGCGTCCTTGAACGTGTCCTCGACGGTCCGCCGGACGTCCTCAAGATCAGCCATGGTGGGAGCGTACGCGACGGCGGTTCTCGCGCAGCCGATGGTCGTGCACGGCGGCCGTGTACACATCCGCCGTGCCCGAGGCCGCCGTGTCCCAGCCGAACGACCCGGCGTGCAGGGCCGCGGCCGCGCCCATCCGCGCCGAGAGCGACGGGTCCGCCACGAAGCGGCCGAGCGCGCGGCCGTAGTCCACGGGGTCGTGCCCCTGGACGAGGAAACCGGTCACGCCGTCCCGTACGGCCACGGGCAGCCCGCCCACCGCCGCCGCGACGACCGGGGTGCCGGCCGCCTGCGCCTCGATCGCGACCAGGCCGAAGGACTCGCTGTACGACGGCATGACGAGGACGCTCGCCGCGCGGAACCAGTCGGCTAGCCTGTCCTGACCCACCGGCGGGTGGAAGCGCACGATGTCCGCGATGCCGAGCCGGGCGGCCAGCTTCTGCAGCCCCTCCGGCTTCGCCAGGCCGCTGCCGCTCGGGCCGCCGACCACGGGAACGATCATGCGCGAGCGCAGCGAGGGGTCCCGGTCGAGGAGCTCGGCGGCGGCGCGCAGCAGGATGTCCGGAGCCTTCAGCGGCTGGATGCGGCCGGCGAAGACGGGTATGAAGGCGTCCTGCGGCAGCCCGAGCCGGGCGCGGGCCGCGGCGCGGCCGTCGGCCGGGCGGAAGTGGTCGAGGTTGACGCCCGGGTGGACGACCGCGATCTTGCCGGGGTCCGCGTCGTAGAAACGGGCGAGCTCGTCGGCCTCCTCGGCCGTGTTGGCGATCAGCCGGTCGGCCGCGTCGACGATCTGCGTCTCGCCGATCACCCGGGCCGCGGGCTCGGGGGTGTCGCCCTCGGCGAGCGCCGCGTTCTTGACCTTCGCCATGGTGTGCATGGCGTGGACGAGCGGGACGCCCCAGCGCTCGGCGGCCAGCCAGCCGACGTGGCCGGAGAGCCAGTAGTGGGAGTGGACCAGGTCGTAGTGGCCGGGCCGGTGGCCCGCCCAGGCCTGCATCACGCCGTGCGTGAAGGCGCAGAGCTGAGCCGGCAGCTCTTCCTTGGCCAGGCCCTCGTACGGTCCGGCGTCGACGTGCCGGACGAGGACGCCTGGGGTGAGCTCGACGACCGGCGGAAGGCCGCCGGTGGTGGCCCGGGTGAAGATCTCGACCTCGATGTCGATGGCGGCGAGTCGTTTCGCCAGCTCGACGATGTAGACGTTCATGCCGCCCGCGTCGCCCGTGCCGGGCTGGTGCAGCGGGGAGGTGTGGACGCTGAGCATGGCCACGCGGCGCGGGGTGCGGTTCCGGCCGGGGAGCCGGAGCCGGGCCGGCGCCGGGTGCCGGTGCCGGGTACCGGCGAACCGGGACACGTACTGGCTCACGTCGGCGGTCCTTCCGCTCGGGGACGAACGTATCGGGTCCGACACGTTCGGGGCTGAGCACGTCGGGCTGAACAGGTCGAACACGTCGGGCCGGGCCGGCCGGCCCGAACGGGTCGGGCCGAGCGCGGCGCCGTGGGCAGGACGGCGGCAGGGCGTGGTGCGCCCTCCGGCCGGGACAACACCGGAACGGACCCTTTCATTTCCATCGCCGATGCCGCTTTGCCAATTCATTACCGGGGCGCACCACCCCCTACCCCCACCCCGTAACCTTTCGGGCATGGCCCCGCGCACCACACGCCCCGTCGGCACCCCGACCCGCGGGACCACCAACCCCAACCGACTGCGCCGCATGGACCGCTGGATCGCCGCCGTCCACGGGCCCGCCCTGCGCCGCTCGCCCGAGCCGCCGCTCGCCGTGGACCTCGGGTACGGGGCCGCCCCCTGGACCGCCGTCGAGCTCCTCGCCCGGCTGCGCACCGCCGAGCCCCGCACCCGCCTCTACGGCATCGAGATCGAGCCCGCCCGCGTCGAGGCGGCGAAGCCGTACGAGCACGAGGGCCTCTCCTTCCTGCACGGCGGTTTCGAGGTGCCCGTACCCGGCCGGGTCGCCCTGATCCGGGCGGCGAACGTGCTGCGCCAGTACGACGAGGAGCAGGTCGCGGCCGTCTGGGAGCGGCTGTGCGGGCGGCTCGCCCCGGGCGGACTGCTCGTGGAGGGAACCTGCGACGAGATCGGGCGCCGGCACGTATGGGTCGCGCTCGACGGGAGCGGGCCGCGGACGGTGACCTTCGCGACCCGGCTCGGCTCGCTCGACCGGCCGTCGGACCTGGCGGAGCGACTGCCGAAGGCGCTGATCCACCGCAATGTGCCGGGTGAGCCGGTGTACGCGTTCCTGCGGGACTTCGACCGGGCGTGGGCGGCGGCGGCCCCGTACGCCTCGCTCGGCGCGCGGCAGCGGTGGATCCGCTCGGCCCGCGACCTGGCGGCGGACTGGCCGCTGACGGACGGGCCCCGGCGGTGGCGCCAGGGCGAGGTGACGGTGCGATGGGAGGCACTGGCGCCTCGGAGGTGAGGGGTCGGTGAGGAACGAGGCGCCGCGGGAGTGACGGGTCGGTGGGGACGCCGGCGCCGCGGCAGTGAGTGAGCGAGACCTCTCTTTGCCCAACCGCCTCTGAATTTCCGGTACGTCGGGAACGCCACGCGCGTATCTCTCGTCCCCCGTGAGGGGAGCAGGCCCGACAGGCCCCGGTTTCCCCTGTTGCTTTACGGTTTCGCATGGCACTATCGCCAAGGTCACCGTCAAGTTACTGACGGTAAATCAGATTTGGTCACTCGAGGGGGAGCTCGTGAACCGACGCCGCCACGCCACCGCCGCGATCACCATGATCTGCGCCTTGACCGTGCTGGCCTCGCCCGCGCTGACCCTGCAGGCCGCCGCCGCGCCGCTCCCGCCGCCGCCTCCGAAGAAGAGCCTGGAGGAGGTGCGCAAAGAGATAGACACCCTGTACCGGCAGGCCGCCGTCGCCACCGACGCGTACAACCTCGCGGAGGAGAAGACGAAGGAGCAGTCCGCCGAGATCGTCCGGGTCGCCGTGATGATCGTGGAGGGCCGCGAGAAGATCGAGGCCCTCAAGGCCAGGGCCGGCGCCACCGCCCGCGCCCAGTACCGCAACGGCGGACTCCCCGACGGCGCGCAGCTCGTCCTCACGAACGACCCCCAGCTCTTCCTCGACAACGCGGGACGCCTCAAGGCCGGAGCGAAGGCCACCACGGACCTGCTCGGCGAAATGACCCGCACCCAGGCCCAGTTGGACGTCTACGCCAAGGACGCGGGCGTGAACTGGACCAAGCTGGAGGCCAACCGCGTGCGGCAGGCCCAGGCGAAGAAGGAGATCGACGGCAAGATCGCCGCCGCGAAGAAGCTGGAGTCCGAACTCGCCGCCGAGGAGCGGGAGCGGCTGCGTCGGCTCGAGGAGCAGGCGCTGTCCAGGGCCCAGACGACCTGGCTCGGCACCGGTGTCCTCGCCGGCCTCAAGGGGGACGCGACGCCGGAGGCGAAGAAGGCGATCGCGTTCGCGACCGCGCAGATCGGCAAGCCGTACGTGTGGGGTGCGGAGGGCCCGGACTCGTACGACTGCTCGGGACTGACCCAGCTCGCCTGGGGCACGGCCGGCCGGCCGATCCCGCGCACCTCGCAGGAGCAGTGGCGCCTGCTGCCGCGCGTGGACATCAAGGACATGCGGCCCGGCGACCTGATCGTCTACTTCAAGGACGCGAGCCACATCGGGATGTACGTCGGAAACGGCACGATGGTGCACGCACCGCGCCCCGGCCGGAACGTGACGCTCGCGGGGGCGGGCTCGATGGAGATCCTGGGCGTCGTCCGCCCGACGTGACGGGACACCGTCCGCCGGTGTGACGGCGGACACCGCCTCGCGCTCTCCCCCCGACGTGACGGAGTCCACGCGTCGCGGCGGAACCGCGGGCGCCGCCCCGGCGTGACCTTTCTCATTGCCTCGGGGGCGCCCCGTCGGCCGTTCGGGGGCAAGTACCTCCCCTTCCGCGGCATATGCCAATCGAGACGCGGACGCCGACCCGCTGATCGCCATTCCGCTGCGCACCGCCGTACCGCTATGGTCCGGGACGGGCGGGACGCCACCCGGCGCCCTGCGCACCCTCGGGGGGAGGGAAGGAAACCCGGACCGATGCCCGTATCCGTACCGCGTCAGAGAAACGTCTCTGCCGTTGTGGGACCCGGCGACGTCGCCACTACGGACGCCACCGCCATGGACGCCACCGCTATGACAGGCACAGTCACAGGCACCGATCGCACCGATCTCACTCTCCTGGTCGTCGAGGACGACCCGGCGGGTGCCCTCGCCGTACCCGAACTGCTCGACGCGGCCGACGCCGCCGGCACCCGGGTCCGCATCCGTACCGCCCGCAACCTCACCGAGGCCGAGCGGCTCCTCACCGACGACGTCCACTGCATCCTCGTCGACCTGTCCCTGCCCGGCCCCCGCGCCGCCGCGGGCGACGACCCGCTCGCCCCGCTGCGGCACATCCTGCGGCTCGCCCCGCGCCACGCCGTCCTCGCGCTCGCGGCCTCCGCCGACGCCGAGCTGGCGGCCGAGGCCGTACGCGTCGGAGCCCAGGACCACCTCTTCCGCGAGGAACTCGACGGGCGGCTGCTCAGCCGGGCCATCCGGTACGCGGTCGAGCGCAAGCGCGCCGACGCCGTCCAGGTGAAGCTCGCCGAGTCCCGGCTCCGCGCGCAGGAGAACGCCCGCCTGGAGCGCGGGCTGCTCCCCACGCCGCTCCTGGAGGGCTCCGACCTCCGGTTCGCGGCCCACTACCGGCCCGGCCGCTCGCGCGCCCTGCTCGGCGGCGACTTCTACGACGTGGTCCGTACGCCCGACGGCACCGTCCACGCCATGATCGGCGACGTGTGCGGCCACGGCCCCGACGAGGCCGCACTCGGCGTCGAGCTGCGGATCGCCTGGCGGGCCCTGACCTTCGCGGGGCTGTGCGGGGACGAGCTGCTCTCCACGATGCAGCAGGTCCTGGAACACGAGCGGGAGAGCGAGGAGATCTTCGCGACCCTCTGCACCGTCGACATCGCGCCCGACGGCCGCCGCGCGGGCCTGTGCCTCGCCGGGCACCCCTCGCCGCTGATCGCCCGGCAGGGGCGGGCGGCACGGCTGCTGCCGTACGAGGACGGCGGCCCGGCACTCGGACTGCTGCCGCGCGCCCGCTGGCCGCGCCGGCAGGTCGAGCTCGGCGGGGCCTGGAGCCTGCTCATGTACACGGACGGACTGATCGAGGGCCGCTCGGCCGGACCCGGCTCGCCGCGGCTCGGCCAGGACGGGATGGTCGACATGATCAACCGGCAGCTGACCTCGGGCCTGCGGGGCGACGAGCTCCTGGAGGCCGCGGTCACGGAGGTCCGGTCCCTGAACGGCGGCGAGCTGACGGACGACGTCGCGGTCCTGGCCCTGGAAAGGGACAGGGCCCGGGGATGACCCCGGGCCCTGATGTCGCTTCTCGCGGCTAGCGGCCGCCGTTGTAGGGGCCGTACGGCCCGTCGCTGCTGGAGCCGCCGCCCCGCCGGCCGCCTCCGCCGCCCGACACCTGCTGGAGCGCGGGGCGGACGTCGACCATGAAGACGATGGCGGCGATCACTCCCGCGATCTGCAGGAACAGCATCGGGAAGAGCAGGTTCAGGGCGAGGTTGATGCCCAGGACGATCAGCCAGAACTTCTTCGTCTGCTTCTCGGCGGCGCGGTAGGCGTCCTCGCGCGCCATGGCGGCGAAGACGAGCGCGGCGACGGCGAAGCCGGTGAAGATCAGGAACATCACCAGGGAGAGGAGGGAGTCGAATCCCGCGCGCAACATGCTGAGCACCGCCTAGGGAAGAGGGGAAGAGCGCCTCGCGGTCAAGGTACCCGGTTCAACGCACCAGGTACCCGTATTGGTGCCCGGCGCTACTCCTTCTCGGCGGCGACAGCCGCCTTCTTGGCGGGCGCCTTGCGGGCGGTGGTCTTCCGGGCGGGCGCCTTCTTGGCCTCGGCGGGCTCGGCGGAGGCCTCCACCGGCTCCTCGGCCTTGGTCTCCTCGGCCTTGGTCTCCTCCGGCTCGACGACGACGGCGATCTCGACGATCTCCTCGGCGACCTCCCCACGCCAGGCCTTGACGGCCTCCTCGCCGTGGGCGGCGACCTCCTCGTACTTCTCGCGCGCCTTGACGGCGTACTCGGCGGCGACGCCGACGCCGCGCAGCGCGAGGTCCTGGGCGGTCTCGCCGAACTTCTTGAGGTCCGTGTCGAGAGCGCCGACGACGTCGGCGAGCTTCGACTGCACGGTGGCCTGGGCCTCCTTGGCCTGCGAGGTCACCTTCTCCTGGACGGCCTTGGGGTCGGTGTTCCGTACGGCCTCGATGCGGGCGGGCGCCTCGGCGGCGATCTGCTCGATCAGGCCGGGAACCTTCTTGGCCTGCTGCACGGCGAGGTCCGCGGTGCCGGCGGCGAAGTAGAGAGGGGTACGCAGTTCGTCGATGATGGCCATGCTGGTGGTCCTCCCGGATGTGACGTACGAGCGAGCGCTGGCTCAGGGACGGTCAGGCATCGGACGCGTCGGCGGGCCGCTCGGCGGCCGCGCCGCGGGCGCCCGCGGGGGTCTCGGTGGTTCGGTAGGCGTCGGTGGCTCCGGCGGCTCCGGCCTGATCGGCCTCGGCAGTCCGGTCCGCCTGGGCGGCCGCTGCGGCGGCCTCGGCGGCGTTCTCCTTGCGGAAGGAGTCGTAGATCTGGAGCAGCACCTGCTTCTGCCGCTCGTTGATCGAGGGATCGGCAAGGACGACGGCGCGCGTCTCCAGCTCCTCCCGCTCCTTCTCGTCGAGGATCCCGGCCCGTACGTAGAGCGTCTCGGCGGAGATCCGGAGCGCCTTCGCGACCTGCTGCAACACCTCGGCGCTGGGCTTCCGCAGCCCCCGCTCGATCTGACTCAGGTACGGATTCGACACCCCGGCGGCGTCGGCGAGCTGCCGCAGGGAGAGCTGCGCGGTCCGCCGCTGTTCGCGGAGGTACTCACCGAGATTGCCGACGTTGAGCGATGCCATGCTCCGACCATGCCAGCCTTTGCTAACTATTGCAAGCAGCCGCTTGCAAGAGTCGCCCCCGACCGGTCGGACCCGAAGTGCCCCCGGAGCGGGCTCTCGGCCGAGCGGTCCGAGAAGGTCCTCCGCACCCCGCGCACCCGGGCGGGGCCGCCCGTAAACCCCGTGATCTTCGCGGTCGCTGCTGCGAGACTGGGCCGCATGGAGACGACGACGGGGCGCTTCCGGGCGGCGGTCAGGGAGTGGGCGGCCGACGGCTCGGCGGCTTCGGCGGCCGCCGAGGTCGCGCGCGACGTCGCGGCCGGCACCGAACTGCGTACGGCCGTGCTCGTGGAAGGGGTCAGCGACCACGTCGCGCTCGACGCGCTCGCGGCCCGGCACGGCCGCTCCCTCGACGCCGAGGGCATCGCCGTCATTCCGCTCGGAGGAGCGACGAACATCGGCAGGTTCGTGCATCTGCTCGGGCCCCGGGGGCTCGGCGTCACGCTGGCGGGCCTGTGCGACGCCGGCGAGGAGGGCCACTTCTCGCGCGCCCTCGAACGCGAGGGGCTCGGCCACGACCTCGCGCGCGCCGACATGGAGCCGCTCGGCTTCTACGTGTGCGACGCCGACCTGGAGCAGGAGCTGATCCGCTCCCTCGGCGCCGAGTCGGTGCAGCGGGTCGTCGACGCCCAGGGCGACCTGCGGGCCTTCCGCATCTTCCAGAAGCAGCCCGCCCAGCGGGAGCGGGACGTCGAGCGGCAGCTGCGGCGCTTCATGGGCACCATCAGCGGCCGCAAGAGCCAGTACGCCCGCTCGCTCGTCGACGCCCTCGACCTCGCCGAGGTACCCCGCCCGCTGGACCGCCTGCTCGCGCACGTGTCCCCGTCCGCACGCTAGGGCACCTGCTCCCCGCCACCCCTCGCGCCCCTCCTGCCCCGCCGTGCCATGCTGGTGGGCGTGGCACTGGAGGACCTGGTACGGCTGCGCCGGGCGCGGGACGTGATGGATCGCGACTACGCGCTGCCGCTCGACGTCCCCGCGCTCGCCTCCGTCGCCCTCATGTCGACCGGGCACTTCGCCCGCAGTTTCCGCGCCGCCTTCGGCGAGACCCCGTACAGCTACCTCATGACCCGCCGCGTCGAGCGCGCCAAGGCGCTGCTACGGCGGGGCGACATGACCGTCACGGACGTCTGCTTCGCCGTCGGGTGCACCTCGCTCGGGTCCTTCAGCTCCCGCTTCACCGCACTCGTCGGCGAGACGCCGTCCGCCTACCGGGCCCGCCGCCACGAGCACGGGGCCGCGATCCCGGCGTGCGTCGCGAAGGTGCGGACGCGGCCGGTCCGGAAGAGCTGAGCCCATCGATCAGTTTCGGAGAAGCGGAATCCTGTGGGCCGCCGTAGCTTCGAAGGCATGAACGTCAAGCTCTCGCAGTGCTTCATCGCAGTCGACGACCACGACAAGGCCCTCGCCTTCTACCGCGACGCCCTCGGCCTCGAGGTGCGCAACGACGTCGGTTTCGAGGGGATGCGCTGGGTGACCGTCGGGTCCCCCGCGCAGCCGGACGTGGAGATCGTCCTCGAACCGCCGCTCGCCGACCCCAACGCCTCCCCCGCCGACCGGCAGGCGGTGGCCGAGCTGCTCGCCAAGGGCATGCTGCGCGGCGTCATCTTCGCCACCGACGACGTCGACGCCACCTTCGAACAGGTCCGGGCGGCCGGCGGCGAGGTCCTCCAGGAGCCGGTCGACCAGCCGTACGGCGTCCGCGACTGCGCCTTCCGCGACCCTGCGGGCAACATGCTGCGCTTCACCCAGCCCCGCTCCTCCTAACGACCCGAACCTCCCCGAACCCCCTGTCGGCCTCCGCCGCCCGTGCCACCATGGCCGGGGCGCCCGAGTCGGGCCGAGGCCTACAGGGGGTTCCGCATGCCGGTCGACCGCGTCTGGCTGGACGTGCCGTACGCCGAGAAGGACGCGGCCAAGCGCGGCGGGGCCCGTTGGGACCCCGTCGCCAAGCGATGGTTCGCGCCCCGGGCCGGGATGACCGAACTCGCCCGCTGGGCCGCCTCCGCCGACGTCCCCGACCTGCTGCCCGGCGAGGACCGGACACTCGGCAGCGGGCTCTTCGTCGACCTCGTGCCCCGCACCTGCTGGTTCACGAACGTCCGGTCCTGCGTGGCCGAGGCCGACTGGGAACGGCTCCGCCGGATGATCACCGGTCGGGCCGGGCAGCGCTGCGAGGCCTGCGGGGCGGGCGAGGACCGCCCGGCGCGGCGGTGGCTGGAGGCTCATGAACGATGGACCTATGACGCCACCACCCGCGTCCAGACCCTCAGGCGGCTCATCTGCCTCTGCACCGACTGCCACACCGTCACCCACTTCGGCCTCGCCCAGGTGCGCGGCATCGAGGACCGTGCGTACGCCCACCTCGTGAAGGTCACCGGGATGAGCGAGCCGCGGGCCCGGGACCATGTCCGGGCCGCGTTCGCCGTCTGGGAGGACCGCTCCCGGCACGACTGGGAGCTGGACCTCGGCATCCTCACCGGGGCCGGGATCGCCCTGGCGCCGCCGCCCGGCGCCGGCGACCGCGCCCGGGTCGCCGACGAGACCCTCGTGCCCCGGCAGCCCGGGGCGCGGCCGGCTCGCGCGAAGGGGGCCGACACGCGCCCCGGCCCCGGCTGAGGCGTTGCCCCCGAGCCCGCGGGAGACCCACCGCATCATCGGCAGGGACTGAAGCCCTCGAACGCCTCGCCGATTCCGTCGTACTGCTGACGCACGCCCATATGGCGCCCCCTCATGTCCTTCGTCATGTGGTCCCGAAGTCCTGCGCGCCCGTCGAGTCTGCGCCGCCGCACCCCGCTCGCCGTACTGACAGATGACACGAGAGGGCGACGAGGTGACCCTCGTATCACCCGACACCCTTCTTCGGAGCGGTGGTTGGTTCGGTCGGTCACTCCGCCCAGGCGGCGAGCGTCCCGAAGTCCGCCGCCGTGAGCCCCCGCCGGGGGTCCACCCGGTGGAGCAGCGCCCGGCCGGAATGGTGGGCGGCCACCCAGTCGCGGTCGGCCGCGCCGATCTCGTCGTCGACCCAGGCGAACGGCCGCCCGTCGGCCCAGGCCACGAGTGCCGGTGCCTTCCAGTGCACTCCTGGCGCGGGATCGGGCCCGTCGTCGGGCCACCGGACCAGGGGCAGGGCCGGAAGTCCGAGGCGCGGCGCGACCCAGGTGTTCGCGTCGTCCTCCCAGGTCGTCGCCCAGACGAGTGCGTACGGGAGCGCCGCGAGCCGCGGCCCCTGCGCGGGATCGAGCCGTGCGAGGAGGGGGCTGACGGACGGGGGCGCCGGTGGCGCGTACGTCGGGTACTCCCGCCCGCTCGCCCCGAAGGGGATCAGCGGGCCGTCGACGTCCAGGAAGAGGAGGGGGGTCACCATGGGGCCATGCTGGGCGGGCTGCGGCCCGGTCGCCACGGGGCCCATGCCGACCGGGCCGGGAGCCCGCCCTCCATTCGTCCACTTCGCGATAATCCGCGACGGATCGATCCTCGTTACCCTTGCAGGCATGACAGCCATGGCACCCACCCGCACCGAGCCCGACCTCTCCTACCTCCTCGACCACACCAGTCACGCCTTGCGGACCCGGATGACCGCCGCGCTCGACGCGATCGGGCTGACGCCCCGGATGCACTGCGTCCTCGTCCACGCCCTGGAGGAGGAGCGCACCCAGGCGCAGCTCGCGGAGATCGGGGACATGGACAAGACGACCATGGTCGTCACCGTCGACGCCCTGGAGAAGGCCGGGCTCGCCGAGCGCCGGCCGTCGAGCACCGACCGGCGCGCGCGGATCATCGCCGTGACCGAGGCGGGGGCCAGGGTCGCCGAGGAGAGCCAGCGGATCGTCGACGGCGTCCACGAGAGCGCCCTCGCCTCGCTCCCCGACGAGACCCGCGTCGCCCTGCTGAAGGCCCTGGACCTGCTGGTCACCGGCCACCTGGAGACCCCGGTCGAGAGTCCGAGGCCGGCCCGCCGGGCCCGCCAGCGCGGCTGAGCCGGACACCGGGAGGCACCGGAAACCCTCACTCGTTCCGTAAAAAATAGTCTTCAACAAAACCTTCTGCTAACGTCACTCCTGTCGGCTCCACCGAACAGGAGTGATCCCCGTGCCCACGCCCCCGCGCACCCCCTCCCGCCAGCTCGCCCTCGGCGTCCTCGCCACCGGCATGCTGATGACGATCCTCGACGGCAGCATCGTCACCGTCGCGATGCCCGCCATCCAGAGCGACCTCGGCTTCACCCCCGTCGGTCTCAGCTGGGTCGTCAACGCCTACCTGATCGCCTTCGGCTCGCTCCTCCTCCTCGCCGGCCGCCTCGGCGACCTGATCGGCCGCAGGCGGATGTTCCTCGCGGGCACCGGGATCTTCACCGCCGCCTCGCTCCTCGCCGGAGTCGCCGCCTCCCCCGGCGTCCTGATCGCCGCCCGCTTCCTCCAGGGCGTCGGCAGCGCGATGTCCTCCGCCGTCGGCCTCGGCATCCTCGTCACGCTCTTCACCGTGCCGCGCGAACGGGCCCGCGCCATCGCCGTGTTCAGCTTCACCGGCGCCGCCGGGGCCTCCCTCGGCCAGGTCCTCGGCGGCATCCTCACCGACGCCCTCGCCTGGAACTGGATCTTCTTCATCAACCTGCCCATCGGCCTCGCCACCCTCCTCGTGGCCCTGCGCGCCCTCCCCTCCGACCGGGGCCTCGGGCTCAGGGCGGGCGCCGACGTCCTCGGCGCGGTGCTCGTGACGACCGGCCTCATGACCGGGATCTACGCGGTCGTCAAGATCGAGGAGTACGGAGCCGGTTCGGCGCACACCCTCGGCCTCGGGGCCCTCGCCCTCGCCCTCCTGGCCGGCTTCCTCGTGCGCCAGGCGAAGACCGCGAACCCGCTCATGCCGCTGCGGATCCTCCGCTCGCGCAGCGTCTCCGGCGCCAACGCCGTCCAGATGCTGATGGTCGCCGCTCTCTTCTCCTTCCAGATCCTCGTCGCGCTCTACCTGCAGAAGGTCCTCGGGTACGGGGCCGCCGAGACGGGTCTCGCGATGCTGCCCGCGGCGGCCGTCATCGGCGCCGTCTCCCTGGGCGTCTCGGCCCGTCTCATCGCCCGATTCGGCGAGCGGAACGTCCTGCTCACCGGCCTCGTCCTGCTCGTCGGCGTCCTCGGCCTGCTGGCCCGCGTCCCCGTCCACGCCTCCTACGTCACCGATCTGCTCCCCGTGATGCTGCTCGCCGCCGGCTTCGGCCTCGCGCTCCCCGCGCTCACCTCGCTCGCCATGTCGGGCGCCGAGGAGAAGGACGCGGGCCTCGCCTCCGGCCTCTTCAACACCACCCAGCAGATCGGCATGGCCCTCGGCATCGCGGTCCTCTCCACCCTGGCCGCCACACGCACCGAGTCGCTCACCGCGGCCGGCCGCCCCGCCCCCGAGGCCCTGACCGGCGGCTACCACCTGGCGTTCGCCGTCGGCGCGGGTCTCCTGCTCGCCGCCCTGGCCATCGCCTTCACCGTCCTGCGCCGCCCCGGGAAGCCGGGGGCACCGGGCTGGCAGGAGCAGGCGAAGGAGACGAAGAGCCCCGCGACAATGGCGGCATGAGAGCCGGCAGACTCGGCGCCCCGCTCTTCCTCCAGACCCGGCAGCGCGTCACCGCCGCCGCACCGGACGTGTCCGAGCGCACCGCACGCCGGGGCCTCGAAGCTCTCGCGAGCTCCGGGGTCCCGGCGTACCGGAGCTCCTGGACCCGCCGCAGGCACGTAGGGCCCTCGCCCGCGTCGGAGCCGAACTCACCCTGCTCCACGGTCAGTCGACGCCGCCAGACACTCCGGAAGCTCCGCCTCGTGCACCAGGGTCAGCCGTGACACCGCCCGCGTGAGCGCCACGTACAGCCGGTTCGGGCCCCGCGCCTCCGCCGCCACGATCGCGGCCGGTTCGACCACGACGACATGGTCGAACTCCAGGCCCTTCACGACCGTCGCGGGAAGCACGGTCACCCGCTCCGCCGCCCCGCACGCCCGTACGGCCTCCTCCACGGGACGCACCAGGCCGCCGGCTGTGATCACCCCGACCGACCCCTCCGCCACGAGCGCCTCGCGTACGGCCCCGGCGGCCGCACCGAGCAGATCGAGGCGGTCCGTCGTCCGGACGACCGTCACCTCGCCGTCCTTCCGGACGGAACGGCCCGCCGGTACGTCCGCGCCCAGGTGCGGCAGGAGGCGGTTGGCGAGGTCCACGATCGCCGCCGGGACCCGGTAGCCGAGGGTGAGCGGCACCACGGGCGCCCCGCGCTTGCCCAGGTGGACCAGCTGCTCGTCCCAGTCACGGGCCGCCCACGGGGTGGTGCCCTGGGCGAGGTCCCCGAGCACGGTGAGCGAGCCGAACCCGGTGCGGCGGGCGATCGCCCGGCACTCCATGGGCGAGAGGTCCTGGGCCTCGTCGACGACGACATGGCCGTAGCTCTCGGGCCGCTCGATCAGACCCGCGAGTTCGTCGAGGAGCACGAGGTCGGCCGCGGTCCAGCGCGCCGAGCGGTACGAGCGCGGCGGCCGGTCCCAGCGGATCGCCGCCCGTTCCGCCGCTGTCAGGGCGGTGTCGGAGGGGTCCGTGAGGAGGTGCGCGAGCACCTCCTCCGGGATCGCCTTCGGCCAGCACGCGTCGAGGAACGCCGTCACCGCCCCCGCCCGCTCGATCCGCCGCGCCCAGGCCGCGCCCATGGGCCCCCACCGGCGCTCGGCCCGGAGCTGGAGGGCCCGCACGATGCGGGCGCGGACCCGCTCGCGACCGGTCGCGTAGGGCGGCGCCTCCTCCCGTACGTCCGCGACGATCGCGGCGAGCTGCGCGGCCGGCAGCCGCCAGTGGTACGAGCCGTCCGGCACCGCGAGGTCCTCCGCCGGCGCCGGGTCGACCCTGCCGTACAGCGCGCGGTGCAGCACCTCCGCCATCCGGGCGTCGTGCTTGACCCGGGCCGCCGCCCCGCCGTCCTCGGCACGGACCGGGTGCCGGGCGATCTCGTCGTGGAGGGTGGCCTGACGGACACCGGTCTCGCCGAGCGAGGGCAGCACCTCGGAGATGTACGAGAGGAACGCGCGGTGCGGGCCGAGGACGAGCAGACCGGAACGCCGGATCCGCTGTGGATGGGTGTAGAGGAGGTACGCGGCCCGGTGCAGGCCCACGGCGGTCTTGCCGGTGCCGGGCGCGCCCTGCACGCACAGGGAGGCGGCCGGGTCGGAGCGTACGAGGTCGTCCTGCTCGGGCTGGATGGTGGCCGCGATGTCCCGCATCGGGCCCACCCGGGGGCGCTCGATCTCTCCGGCGAGCAGCGCGCTGACGGTCACCTCCCCGCCCGCGGTGAGCCGTTCGTCCTCAAGGGCGGTCAGATCCTCCGAGGCGCCCTCGCTGTACGGGGCCCAGCCGAAGCGGCGGCGGCGGAGCACGCCCTGCGGGTCGCGGGCGCCCGCCTGGTAGTAGGCGCGGGAGACGGGCGCACGCCAGTCGACGACGAGCGGCGGGGCGGCCGGGTCCTCGCCGATCCGCCGGCGGCCGATGTGGTGCACCTGACCGTCGTCGAGGTCGAGGCGCCCGAAGAACAGCGGTCCCGCGGGCTGCTCCCGCATCTCCTTGGCGCGACTGCGCAGATGGCGGCCGAGCGCCTCGGCGTCGGCGCCGGAGGCGGCGGTGTCCTCGCCGGTGACGACCTGTTCGGCGACGTCCTCGGTCATCCGGGTCAGGGCGGCACGGCAGGCGTCGTGGTGGGAGCGTTCGCGAGCAAGCTCAAGGTCCAGTGACGTCATTCCGACAAGACTAACGGAAAACGTTACCGAGTTACATTTTTTACCTGTCTACGTGACGCCTGCCCGGCACGCCCACTCAGTACGGAAGCCCCTCCCGCAACGCCCGGAACGCCAGCCCCGCCGCCGCCACCGCGTCCGCCTCCACCTCGTCGGCCGTCTCCCCGGCCGCGATCCGCGCCGTGTTCTCCTCGGCGAGGACCCGGAGCACGGTCACGATCTGCCCGGCGGCGAGCCGCGCGAGGAGGGCGTCGCCCCGCGAGCCCTCCGCGCCTCCCGAGCCCCCCGAGCCCTCCACACCGGCCGCCAGCGCACCCGCGAGCGCCGCCTCCGACCGCACGCGGTAGGCGTGGAGGCGACCGACCAGGGCCGGCGTGCCGTACAGCAGCCGGAGGTACGCCAGGACCGCGGGGTGGTCGCAGAGCCCGGTGACCGGATCGCGCCGGGCGAGGCCGTCGAGCAGATGCGCGGACAGCGCGTCGAGCGGGGCCGTGCCGGCACGACGGCCCGCGGCCACCACCCGGGCCGACTCGTCCTCGTGATCCGCGAACCGGTGGAGGACCAGATCCTCCTTGGCCGGGAAGTACCGGAAGAGGGTCGGCTTGGAGACCTCGGCGGCGGCCGCCACCTCCGCGACCGAGACGGCGTCGAAGCCCCGCTCCAGGAAGAGCGCGACGGCCGCGTCCGACAGGGCCTGACGGGTCCGCTCCTTCTTCCGTTCGCGCAGCCCGGGGGCGGCGGCATCGCGGTCCGGGGTCACGAGGCACGCCCCTCCACCAGTACGGCGACCCCGTCGAGGACCCGGGCCAGACCGAAGCGGAACTCGACCTCGGGCTCGTCGGCGACATCCATCACGCCCGAGTCCAGCATCCGCGCCACCTCCGGGTACCTCTCCGGATCGGCGAGCCGCCGCAGGGTGCGGCCGTACCGGGCGAGCACCTCTCCGGGATCACCCTCGGCCGAGGCGATGACCGAGGCGAGGTCGGCCATGACCAGGGCGTCGTTCCGCACGTATCCGCTGACCAGCAGGGTCACCGAGATCTTGGAGCCGGGGTCGAGACCGGTGCCCTCCAGGGCGACGAGGGCCTTCTCCCACCAGGCGACCAGGTTCGGGGTCGCGGGCGGGCCGGAGACGGGGACCCGCAGCATCCAGAGGTTGCGGTGGTAGACCTCGCGCAGCGCCCACGCCCAGGCCTCCAGGGCCTCGCGCCAGGCGGTGCCGGCCGGGAAGAGCTCGGGCGGGGCTCCGGTGGCGGCCTCCAGCATGAGGACGTACAGCTCGCTCTTGGCGGAGACGTACCGGTAGAGGGACATCGTCGAGGCGCCCAGTTCCTTGGCGACCCGGCCCATGGAGACGGCGCCGAGCCCCTCGGTCGAGGCGAGGGCGACGGCCGCGTCGACGATCCGGTCCAGGGTCAGCCCGGGCTTGGGGCCCTTCGAGGGGCGCTCCCGCAGCCCCCAGGCCGCCTCGATGCTCGGCGGCAGGAAGGTCCCGCCGTCACCGGTCACAGCACCGTCACCGGCCGCGGCACCGCCGCCGCCGACGTCTCCGCCCGCACGTCCCTCGCCGTCCGTCGTCACAACCCGCCGCCTCCCGGCCACCTCGCACGCTTGACGCCCATCCTAGTAATGCGTAACCCTTACACAGTAACGCGTATGACATACGCAGTACGGAAGAGGTATCCCCACCGTCCACCCGCCCAGGGAGCACCCATGCCTCCGGCCATCGAAGCCACCGGCCTGACCAAGACCTACGGAGACGTCCGCGTCCTCGACGCCCTCGACCTCCACGTCCCGCGCGGCACCGTCTTCGCCCTCCTCGGCCCCAACGGCGCCGGCAAGACCACGACCGTCCGCATCCTCTCCACCCTCACCACGCCCGACGCCGGCCACGCGCGCGTGGCCGGGCACGACGTCGTCACCGCCCGCTCCCGGGTCCGCCGCGCGATCAGCCTCACCGGACAGTTCGCCGCCGTCGACGAGACCCAGACCGGCGCCGAGAACCTCTGGACGGCCGCCCGGCTCTCCGGCCTCTCCCGCCCCGCCGCCGCCCGCCGCGCCGCCGAACTCCTCGACCGCTTCGGGCTCACCGAGGCCGGCGGCCGCCTCACGAAGACGTACTCGGGCGGCATGCGCCGCCGCCTGGACCTCGCCGCCGGCCTCGTCCGCGACCCCGGCGCGACCCAGGTGATGTTCCTCGACGAACCCACCACCGGACTCGACCCGCGCAGCCGCCGGGAACTGTGGCAGGCGGTCCGCGAACTCTCCGACGCCGGTACGACGGTCTTCCTCACCACCCAGTACCTGGAGGAGGCGGACCGGCTCGCCGACCGGATCGCGGTCCTCGGCCTGGGCCGCACCCTCGCCGAAGGCACCCCCGCCGAGCTCAAGGCCCGGTACGCCGCCCACCGCCTCGACGTCGTGGCGTCCGACGAGCAGAGCTACGTGCGGCTCACCGAGCGGACGAGCCCCGCGGCGACCCGGGACCCCGAGACCCGCACGCTCGGCGTCCCCACCGACGGCAGCGCCGCCCACGTGCGGGAGCTGCTCGACACGCTCGACCCCGGGCGCCGGGACATCGCCCGCTTCGGGCTGCACACGGCCACGCTCGACGACGTCTTCCTGACCCTCACCGCCGACAAGGAGCCCAGCCGTGTCTGACACGCTCACCGCCGCGAGCACCCTCGCCGGGCGCGGCATCCGCCTCAGCCGCCGCAACCTCGACGCCGTCATCACCTCGATGATGCTGCCGATCATGCTGATGCTGGTCTTCGTCTACTTCTTCGGCGGAGCCATCGACACCGGCACCCGGTACGTCACCTACGTCGTCCCCGGCGTGCTCGTCCTCTGCGCCGGGTTCGGCGCGGCGAGCACCGCCCTCTCCGTCAGCGAGGACATGCGGCTCGGGGTCGTCGACCGCTTCCGTACCCTCGACATCGGCGGGACGCCGTTCCTCGCTGGGCACGTCGCCGCCGCCGTCACCCGCAACGCGCTCTCCACCACGCTCGTCCTCGGCGCCGCCTTCGTCATCGGCTTCCGCCCGAGCGCCTCACCGGGCGGCTGGCTCGCGGCCATCGGACTGCTGCTCGCCTACATCACCGCCGTGTCGTGGCTGTCGGCGGCGATCGGCCTCGTCACCAGAACGGCGGAGGCGGCCGGCGCGGTGACGTTCTTCATGATGTTCCTGCCCTATCCGAGCAGCGCGTTCGTGCCGATCGAGACGATGCCGAGCTGGCTGCACGGCTTCGCCGAGCACCAGCCGGTGACCCCGCTGATCGAGTCGATGCGGGGCCTGCTGCTCGACCAGCCGGTCGGCGACTCGCCGTGGATCGCGCTGGGTTGGTGCGCCGGCCTGCTGACCCTCGCGGTCACCGCATCGGGCTTCCTCTTCCGGCTCCGCACCCGCTGACGGGCGGAGACCTCAGAAGGAGCCGGGCATCAGAAGATGTCGGGCGAGAAGGGCCGCAGCGGCGTGCGGAACAGCAGGTCGGCGCGGGCGGCCGCGCCGGCCGTCAGCTCCTCGACGCGCCCGAGGCGGCCGAGCCGCACCGCCGACTCGTCGCCGAACGCGAGGACGCCCAACTCGGCGATGTCGAAGGCGAGATCGGCGGACTCGTCCGTACGGACACAGGAGGCGCCGTCCGGGGAGGCGTCGATCCGGTAGCGCCCGCCGGCGAACCCGTCCCCGTCCCGCAGGTCGAGCACCAGACCGTCCGTCACCGGGTACGTCCGGCTCTCCAGGACCCGGACGACGTCGAGGACCCGGACCCACAGCATGTCCGCGTACGTCAGCAGCTTCGCGGCGCGCGGGTCCGGCAGGAGCAGCGGCAGCGGGTCGTCGGGCGCCCGGTAGCCGGAGCGGACCGTGCTGATCCAGTCGACGGAGCAGAGGTAGTGCCAGAGGGCGCGCTCGGCGGCCGGAGTGACGGCGATCAGGTCCCGCACGGTCGCCGTGTTCATCGGCTGCTTGGCGTCGTCCCACTTGTCGTCGGCCGTGTAGGCCACGAACCCCTCGATGGCGCCGGACTCCGCGCGGTACAGCGCGTAATAGGGCTCACGCCACGGCTCGCTCTGCACCCCCAGACCGGTGCCGACGTCCCAGCCGCGCGCGTTGCGGTCGGTGACCCCGGCGCGGACGCCGCCGAGCCGGGCGTACACCTCGGGGCCGACCTTGCGGATCTCGTCGGCGTCGGTCAGATCGATCCGGCCGCCCTCCTCGGGGCGGCCCGAGCGGCGCGGGTCGAGCCCGGCCCGGCGCACGTCCACGCTCCACTCGGCGCACCAGCTGGCCGCGCCGAAGCCGTACCGCCCGTAGATCGGGTACTCGGCGGCGATCAGAGTGGCGACGGCGTCGCCCCGCTCCTTCGCGGCGGCCAGGTCGGCGCCCATCATCCGGCTGAGCAGTCCGCGCCTGCGGTGCGTCGGGGAGACGGTGACCTGGGTGATCGCGTCGGCGGTGAGGCTGCCGCCGCCGACCGTGCTGACCTCCTGCCGGAAGGACCGGAAGGTCGCGACGGTCCGGCCGCGGTCGTAGGCGCCGAGCGTCCGGGCGAGGTCGACGTGCGGCAGCCGGTCGGCGACCTCGGCCTCGGACACGACGGGCGGGTTGAGGAACCCGGTGCGCAGGGCACGCTGCCAGTCGGGGAACTCGGACTCCGTCACCGCGCGTACGTCGACAGTCATCCTTCGACCCTACGCAGGGCCCCGGGACACCCGCACCCGAGTTTTCCCCCGGCGCCCTCCGCGGCCTCGTGGGCCCCGCCGCGCCCCGCCTCCGCGCCCTTCGCGGCCTCCGTGACCTTCGCGGCTCACGCCAGCAGGTCGTCGACCTGAGCCTCGCCCTCCCGGTAGCGACGGGCGATCTCGGCGCTGCAGTCGTCGGCGGTCCGCTGGAGGTGCTGCCGGCGCCGGGAGATCTGCTGCTCGTACCCGGCGAGCCGCCCCATCCCCGCGTGCAGCTCGTCGTCCGTGCGGGCCGTGAGGTCCGACAGCTCGACCTCCGACAGCATCTCGGACGCGAGCCGCCGGTACTCCTCGCTGCGCGGCGTCGACAGCGTCACGTGCCGGGCCGACGAGCGGTGCCGCGACGGCACGTCGGCGAGGATCTCGGAGAGCCGGTCGAGGACCGGGGCCTCCGGGTCGGTCCGGCGCGCCAGCTCGGCCCGCAGGATGTCGATCCGGCCCTGGAGCATCCGGCGCACATAGCTCAGGTCGGCCTCGTCGCTCTGCGCGTCCCGGCGCAGGGCGCGCAGCTCGGGCAGCCGGAGCGCACCGAGCTCGGGCTGGGTCCGGTCCGACAGGGCGGGTTCGGCGGTCCTCTGTACGGGTGGGCGCGTGGCCGGGCCTCCGCCCGGTCCACCGCCCCTGGTTCCGGCGCGGATCAGCGGTACGGGGCCGGACGGCGTCGGCCCGGTGCCAGGTGCACTCATGAGAATCGTCCCCTCGACCGGTGCGGAGCCGCACCGCCTGACACGCATCGTGCCACTCCTGCATGTGCGCGTGCAGGCGCTCTGCACCCGTTCGGCCCCTCATCCGTCGGAGTGGTCGCCACTCGGTAGGTTGGGGCGTATGCGTGCAGTGGTGCAGAGGGTGGACGGCGCGAGTGTCGTCGTCGCAGGGGAGACCGTCGGTGAGATCACCGGCGAGGGCTTGTGCGTGCTGGTCGGGGTGACCCACGACGACACCCCGGAGAAGGCCGCCCAATTGGCCAGAAAGCTCTGGTCCGTCCGGGTACTGGACGACGAGAAGTCGTGCTCGGACGTGAACGCACCGCTGCTCGTCATCTCCCAGTTCACGCTCTACGGGGACGCTCGCAAGGGCCGCCGGCCCACCTGGAACGCGGCCGCGCCCGGCCCGGTGGCGGAGCCCCTCGTGGACGAGGTCGTGGCCCGGCTGCGCGAACTGGGCGCGCACGTGGAGACGGGCCGGTTCGGAGCGGACATGCGCGTCTCGCTCACGAATCACGGCCCGTTCACGGTGCTGCTGGAGGTCTGAGCGACGCCCGGCGCCCCTACGGCTCGACGACGGTCTCCTGCGCGGCGGCCGTCGTCCCGGCGATCAGCGGGGCGTCCACCGGCACGTTCCGCTTCACCAGGGCCAGGGCGATCGGCCCCAGCTCGTGATGGCGGACGGAGCTGGTCACGAAGCCGAGCTGGCGGCCCTCCTCGCCGTCGGCGGCGAGCCGGAGCGGGGTGCCGTGCCCGGGCAGCAGCACCTCGCTGCCGTCCAGGTGCAGGAAGACCAGACGGCGCGGCGGCTTCCCCAGGTTCTGCACCCGGGCGACGGTCTCCTGGCCCCGGTAGCAGCCCTTCTGGAGGTGGACGGCGCTGCCGATGAGGCCGACCTCGTGCGGGATGGTCCGGTGGTCGGTCTCGAAGCCGAGCCGAGGCCGGTGGGCCTCGACGCGCAGCGCCTCGTACGCGAGGATGCCGGCGGCCGGGCCGTGCGAGGCTTCGAAGGACTCCAGGCCGGCGCGGGGCAGGAAGAGGTCGCGGCCGTGCGGGGTCTCCCGTACGACGACTCCCTCGGGCACCTCGGCGATGGAACCGGCCGGGAGGTGGACGACGGCGATGTCGTCCGTACGGTCGGCGACCTCGACGCGGTAGAAGAACTTCATCGACTCCAGGTACGCGACGAGCTCCTCGCGCGTGCCCGGCTCGACGTGAGCCCACACCGTCTCGCCGTCGTCGACGAGGTACATGGCGTGCTCGATGTGCCCGTTCGCGGAGAGGATCAGCGCCTCGGTGGCCTGTCCGGGCGCGAGGTCGGTCATGTGCTGGGTGACGAGCAGGTGCAGCCAGCTCAGCCGGTCGTCACCGGTGACGGCGACGACACCGCGGTGCGAGAGGTCGACGAAACCGCGTCCGTCGGCGAGGGCGCGCTGCTCCCGGAACAGGTCGCCGTAGTGCGCGGCGACACCTTCGTCGCGGCCTTCCGCGGCGACGGCGCCGGGCAGGGACAGCAGAGGGCTGGTCGTTGAATGTCGCTGCATGGGGCAAGCCTACGACTCGCTGTCCAGCGCCTTCCGCGTACAGTCCGCGCATCGCCCGAAGATGGCGAAGTGCTTCATGTCGGTCTCGAAGCCGAAGGTCTCACGGAGCTTCCCGGTGAACTCGGAAGCCACCTCGACATCCGCCTCGATCACCTCGGAGCAGTCCCGGCAGACCAGGTGCAGATGGTGGTGCCGGTCGGCGAGGTGGTACGTCGGAGCCCCGTGCCCCAGATGGGCGTGACTCACGAGCCCGAGCTCCTCCAGGAGCTCGAGGGTCCGGTAGACGGTGGAGATGTTCACCCCGGACGCGGTCCTGCGGACTTCGACGAGGATGTCGTCGGGCGTCGCGTGTTCGAGCGCGTCGACCGCCTCGAGGACGAGCTGACGCTGCGGCGTCAGCCGGTAGCCGCGCTGCCGCAGGTCGCTTTTCCAGTCGGTACTCACCACGCCCCCCAGTGTAGGAGGGCGCGGCGCTCAGCCCCAGGTTCCGACGGGATCCAGCGGGATCCCGCGGGTTCTAGCGGAAGAAGGCGATGCCGTCGTCCGGCAGGTCGCCGAGGTTGCGGGCCATGTCCGCGACCTCTTCAGGCGTCACGACCTTCTTCAGGTGCGCCGACATGTACGGCCGCAGCGGAACCTCGGGGGTCGCCTTCTCGCCCACCCACATGAGGTCGCTCTTGACGTAGCCGTAGAGGCGCTTGCCGCCGGAGTACGGACCCGAGGCCGCGGTGCGGGCGACCGCGTCCGTGGCCAGGTCGATCTGCGGCTTCTGGTCGGCGAGCTCGCCGTACCAGATCTCGACGATGCCCTGGTCACGGACCATGACGACCTCGACCTTGCGGTCCTTGTCGATGCGCCAGTAGCCGCTCTCGCTCTCCAGCGGACGGACCTTGTTGCCCTCGTTGTCCAGGACCCAGGAGTGGGACGTGTACTCCAGGAAGTCCCGGCCGTCGTGGCTGAACGTCACGGACTGCCCGAAGTTGCACTTGTCGGCGCCGGGGAAGTCGGAGACACCCGCGCCCTCCCACGTGCCGAGCAGGAACGCGAGGGGGACGAGGTCCGGGTTGAGGTCGGACGGGATCTCGATCATGAGCAGCTCTGGCGTTCTCTAGAAGTGGTTGGCGAGAAGGATTAGCGCTGGCCCTGGTACAGCTTCTTCACGGCCAGACCGGCGAAGGCGATCACGCCGACGGCGACCAGGACCAGGAGGATTTCGAAGAAGATGATCACAGGGTGCTCCTCGACTGAGCGGTGAAGGCGGAACGGGCCGGACCCCAGCTTAGTGGGCGGGGACCCGGCCCACTCGGTGAGGTGGGTCTCGCACGCTGTGACCGGCGCGACGGTGCCGCGCATTACAGTTCGACGCATGCCGAAGAAGCTCGTGATCAAGGTGACCGCGGGGGCCGAGGCCCCCGAACGCTGTTCCCAGGCCTTCACGGTGGCCGCCGTCGCCGCCGCCAGCGGCGTCGAGGTCTCGCTCTGGCTGACCGGCGAGTCCTCGTGGTTCGCCCTCCCCGGCCGCGCCGCCGAGTTCGAGCTCCCGCACGCCGCACCGCTTCCGGACCTCATCGACGGGATCCTGGCGGCCGGCGGGCGCATCACGGTCTGCACGCAGTGCGCGGCCCGCCGTGACATCGAGGAGAAGGACCTCCTGGAGGGCTTCCGCATCGCCGGCGCCCAGCTCTTCGTGCAGGAGGCGATGGCGGACGAGACGCAGGCGCTCGTCTACTGACCGCGACTATTCGTGGCGGCGCTTCTTGCCGTCCAGCTCGTCCCACCACTCGTCCGACGTCGGGTCGCCCGAGGGGTCGTCCCACCAGCGATCCTCCGGGCCCCGACGGTTCGCGACCATCGCGGCGACCGGGGGGATGAGCATGGCGACCACGCACATGCCGATGGCCACCGGCATCGAGAAGAGGCGCACGACGGCCCAGGCGCCCACGAAGAGCAGCAGGCAGGCGCCCATCATCCAGAAATAGACGTGGCGACGTCGTGCGTACACACCTTCAGGGTACGACCGAAGGGCCGTGCCTCAAGTCCTGGAAATGGCGTCCAACCCCCCAGGAGGCACGGCCCTTCGGCCGGTTCGGTGTCGCGGATCAGACCGCGATGGCGACCTCCGCGAGGCCACCGTGCTGCGCCACGACCTGACGGTCGGCGGTGCCGCCGGGGACCAGGGCGCGGACGGTCCACGTGCCCTCGGCCGCGTAGAAACGGAACTGGCCGGTGGCGGAGGTCGGGACCTCGGCCGTGAACTCGCCGGTCGAGTCCAGGAGGCGGACGTAACCGGTGACGGGCTGGCCGTCCTTGGTCACGAAGCCCTGGATGGTGGTCTCACCGGGCTTGATCGTCGAGGCGTCGGGGCCGCCGGGCTGCGCTCCACACATGTCGTTCTGTCCTTACGGTCGAGGGGTCCGGAGGAGGGAGGGTCCGGGGTTACTTGTTGGCGCCGAGCTCGATCGGCACGCCGACGAGGGAGCCGTACTCGGTCCACGAGCCGTCGTAGTTCTTGACGTTCGTGACCTCGAGCAGCTCGTGCAGCACGAACCAGGTCAGCGCGGAGCGCTCACCGATGCGGCAGTAGGCGATGGTGTCCTTCGCCAGGTCGACCTGCTCGTCCTCGTAGAGGGCCTTGAGCTCGTCGTCCGACTTGAACGTGCCGTCGTCGTTGGCGTTCTTCGACCACGGGATGTTGCGGGCGCTCGGCACGTGGCCGGGGCGCTGCGACTGCTCCTGCGGGAGGTGCGCCGGGGCGAGCAGCTTGCCGGAGAACTCGTCGGGCGAGCGGACGTCGACCAGGTTCTGGGCGCCGATCGCGGCCACGACGTCGTCGCGGAAGGCGCGGATCGAGGAGTCCTGGGCCTTGGCCTTGTACTCCGTGGCCGGGCGGGCCGGCACGGCGGCGCCGTCGACCAGGTCGCGGGAGTCGAGCTCCCACTTCTTGCGGCCGCCGTCGAGGAGCTTCACGTCCTGGTGGCCGTAGAGCTTGAAGTACCAGTAGGCGTAGGAGGCGAACCAGTTGTTGTTGCCGCCGTAGAGGACGACCGTGGTGTCGTTCGCGATGCCCTTCGCCGAGAGGAGCTTCTCGAAGCCCTCCTGGTCGATGAAGTCGCGGCGGACCGGGTCCTGCAGGTCCTGGGTCCAGTCGATACGGATGGCGTTGCGGATGTGGTTCTTCTCGTAGGCCGAGGTGTCCTCGTCGACCTCGACGATGGCGACCTGCGGGTTGTCGAGGTTGGCCTCGACCCAGTCCGCGTCGACCAGGACGTCGCTGCGAGCCATGCTGTTCTCCTCCGGGGCAGTGTGCGGCGGTGTGGTGCGGGTGTGCGATGTGGTGCGGTACGCCTCGTCGCGGGCGGCTCGTCGGGTGACGTGTCGGTGGACGTGTCGGGCAAGCGGACGTGCGTGACGGACGTGCGTACGGCTACACGGGGCGGCCCCGACCGCGGTCGGAGGGCCTGAGGAATACGGGAGTGGTGAGTCCCGCTCAGACGGAGCGACAGAGCATGGCGGCGACGCGGCACAGGTCTACTGCCCGCCGCTTCGTGAGATCCGCCTGTCGCTTCATGCCCTCGATCGTAGGGACGGACAGGTGGCCGTGTCACCGGCGTGTCGTATTTTGAGACGCGATCGTCCGAGATACGAGACGCGATCACCGCACGAGAGGGCCCCGGACGCCTCCGCGGCGGGGCGTCCGGTTCCGATTCTGCTGGTCGGACAGCGGTGTCTCAGCATGTGACCAACGAGTAGACGGCGGGGTCCTCCGGCAGCTTTTCGGCGCCACCCTCCGACGGCTTCCCGGGCGGCCGTCCGGCCGCTTCCCGAGCGCCCTGCCGACGGCTTCCGGGCATGCTGGCAACGGTTTCCGGGCGCCCAGCCGGGGCTTCCCCGCTGTCTTCCGCGCGGCCTTCCGAGCCGCCTTCCGGGATCGCCTTCCGGACTCGCCCTCCCGCGGCGGCCGGACCGCCTCCGGTGCCGTCAGCCCGCCAGGACGACGTCCTTGCCGGTCACGGTGACGGCCAGGCCGTCCGGCCTCGGCTCGACCTTCTCCACCTTCATCCCGGCGATCACGCCGATCGGACGGTCGAAGTCGGTCCGCGCCCGGACCAGGTCCTCGATGCCCGGGATGCCCTCGCCGGGCACCTCGTCGGCACGGACCCGGATCGTGTCGCCGTTCACCACGGTCACCGTCGAGAGGACGGTACGGGTCAGGGTGCGGCCCATCACCTGCACGCCGCCGGTCACCTTCACCTTGCCGTTGCCGCCGTAGGCGACCGTGGCCTCGCGGTCGGAGGCGGCGGTGAGGTCCGCGTACGAGATGAGGGCCGTGCCGCTCGCGGAACCCGCCTTCGCGCCCGCCCAGTCGCCGGTCACGGTCACGTCCCGCAGGGCCACGTTCAGCTCGCCGACCCGGATGTTCTTGTCGCCCGCCGTCGCGGTGACGCCGGTCAGCCTGACGTCGACCTCGTCGAGCCGCTTGTCCGCGACCTGGGTCAGGAACGGGAAGCCCTTGATGTCGACCTCGACGGCGTCGCTCTTCGCCGAGGAGAGCTTCACCCGGCCCGCGGCCTCGTCCTCGGCGTACGACACGGCCAGCCGGTCGATCCCCACCAGGACCCCGCCCAGCACGACGGCCACGATCAACAGAATCCGCAGTGCTCTCATGGGCTGTGTGTCCCCCTGATGGAAGTGGATGAAGTCCGGCCCCCCGACACGAAGATCGACGTGTCAGGGGGCCGGTTGGTTCCCTCATGGTCCGCGGGCGCGGTCAGACCAGGGCCCTGCCCAGCAGGTAGACGGCGGGTGCGGCGGCCGTCAGGGGCAGTGCGACACCGGCCGTCATGTGCACGAAGCGGGACGGGTAGTCGTAGCTCGCCACCCGCAGGCCGACCAGCGCGCAGACCCCGGCCCCGAGGCCGAGCAGCGCGCCGGAGGAGCCCAGGTCGGTGAGACCGCCGGCCGCGATCCCCGCGCCCGCCGAGGCCGCCAGCGCAGCGATCAGGGAGACGGGACCGGGCAGCGGGAGCGCCCGGGCGAGGACGGCCGCGGCGACCGCGACCCCGCCGACGACGACCGCGTCCGGGTCGGCACCCAGGTGGCCGGTGGCGACGACGGCGAGCGCCGCCGAGGCGATGGTGGCCATCAGGCCGTACATGCGCTCGTCCGGGTCGGCGTGGCTTCGCAGCTGGAGGACCAGGCAGAGCAGCACCCAGACGCCGAGCGTGCCGAAGATCGCGGCGGCCGCGTTCTCCCGGCCGGTGACGAGCAGGGCCGCGTCGGCGGCGAGACCGCCGGCGAAGGCGAGGGCGATGCCCTGGCGGGCGGGCCACATGCCGTTGAGCCGGAACCAGCCGGCGGCGGTGAGGCCCTGGAGCAGCACGAGCGGGACGAGGAGCCCGTACGTGCCGAGGGCGGCGCCGCCGGCGAGCAGCAGTCCGAGGACGGCGGTCAGCGCGGCGGGCTGCATCCCCGGCTCGATGATCGGCGAGCGGCCCTCGGCGCGGGCGCGCTGGGCGTCGGTGATCCGGGTGTTCCCGGAGGTGGTCGGCGAGGACCAGCCGGGACCCGCCTCACCGGAGGACGCGGGGGGCGCCGCAACGGGCTCCGCGACGGGGACGGGCGCGGGGGCGGGGCCGGGCGCGGGGGCCGCCGCCACCGGCTGAGGCTGGTGTTGGGGCTGCGCCTGCTGCTGCGGCTCCCCGTAGTACGCGGCGGGGGTCCCGTACGACTCGTAGGAGGCCTGGCTCGACGCGTACGCCTCGTACGGCTGCTGAGGCTGGTGCGGCTGCTGCGGCTGCTGGTAGGCCTGCTGGGCCTGCGCGGCCCGCGCCCGGTCGGCCTGGACCTGCTCGTGCGTGACGGCCGGCTGGAACTGGGTGTCCCAGGTCTGGCCCTCCCACGTCTGGGTGACGTCGGGGCCCTGCTGCTCCTGGTGCCCGTTTCCGTTCGCGTACGGGTCGTACTGCTGACCGCCGTAGTACTGGTCGTTGCTCATGCTCTGGGGTTCACCCTCCTGCGAACGGGGGGAGCACCTCGACCGTGCCGCCCTCGGCAAGCCGTACCGTCTCATGGCTCCGGGTCCCGACGGGGTCGCCGTCGACCAGGAACGAGCACCGCTTGAGGACCTGGACGAGCTCGCCCGGGTGCTTCGCGCGGGCCGCGTCGAGGGCCTCGGCGAGGTGCTCGGCGGTGTACGGCTCCTCCGCGACACCTGCGGCGGCCTTGGCCGCGGCCCAGTAGCGGATGGTTCCCGCTGCCATAGCGGCGCTCCCTTCGTTCGTGTGCGCGCCGCCCCCCATGATGGGCTATGCGCGCGTCAGCCAGTCCCCGAGCCGGGCGAGCAGCTCCTCGTCCGCCGCGTTCTCGGCGTGGCCCATCCCCCGCTCCAGCCACAGTTCCGCCTCGCCCGCCCCGGCCAGCATCCGGGGGTGGTCGAGGGGGAAGTACGCGTCCCGGTCCCCGTGCACGATCAGCAGCGGGGTCGGCGCGATCAGCGGGACCGCCTCCACGGGAGAGAGGGGCACGGGGTCCCAGGCGCGGCTGTCGATCCGGGTGCGGAGGCCGTACCGCCCGACGAGGCGGCCCGCCGGGCGGGTGACCACCCAGTGGACGCGGCGCATCGGCGCCGTCCCCCGGTAGTACCAGCGGGCCGGCGCGGAGACGGCGGCCACCGCGTCGGCGCGTCCGTCCGTCTCCCGGGCGAGGGCGGCGTGGCGGAGGACCACGGAGCCGCCCATGGAGAAGCCGACGGTCGCCACGCGCGCGTGGCCGAGCTCACGTGCCCAGCGGACGGCGGCGGACAGATCGCGGACCTCCCGGTCGCCGAGGGTGGAGAGGCCACCGGAGGCGCCGTGACCCCGGAAGGAGAAGGTGATCACGGCCGCGCCCCGCTCGGCGAACACACGTGCGGCGCGGCGGACGGCGGGCCGGTCGGCCGACCCGGTGAACCCGTGGGCGACGACGACCGCCGTATCGGTGACACTTGCCGGAGAGGGTTCGTAAACCGCCTCGATCCGGACATCGTCATCCGTACGCAACATTGCCCGCCGGGAGCCGGAAGTGATCAGGGAGACATCCACCATATGAAATCCACCCTCTCCCTCTGAACCCATGTGGGCTATTCTCCTTGGCAGAGGATCCGGGCGACGCAGCCCCCGGGTCCTTTTGCGTTTTCCGACCGTTGTTACGGACGGATGAACAAAAGCTCTCAGGGCGCGAGAGCCGGCAGTGATATGTACGAAGCAGTGCACGTCCTCGCAGGGACCGAGGAGGAACCGACGTTATGAGCGAGCGACCGAAGCACGACCGACCGACGGCAGGGACGGCAGGTGGTGCGCGATGAGCGCCTTGCTGCTCCTGACCAACGCTCTCCAGCCTTCCACCGAGGTGCTGCCCGCCCTCGGTCTGCTCCTGCACAACGTCCGGGTCGCCCCGGCCGAGGGCCCCGCCCTCGTGGACACCCCCGGCGCGGACGTGATCCTCGTCGACGGGCGGCGCGACCTCCCGCAGGTCCGCTCGCTCTGCCAGCTGCTCCGGTCCACCGGGCCCGGCTGTCCCCTGATCCTCGTCGTCACCGAGGGCGGTCTCGCGGCCGTCACCGCCGACTGGGGCATCGACGACGTCCTCCTCGACACCGCGGGACCCGCCGAGGTCGAGGCGCGGCTGCGGCTCGCGATGGGCCGCCAGCAGATCGTCGCGGACGACTCCCCCATGGAGATCCGCAACGGCGACCTGTCGGTCGACGAGGCGACGTACAGCGCCAAGCTCAAGGGCCGGGTCCTGGACCTGACCTTCAAGGAGTTCGAGCTCCTCAAGTACCTGGCCCAGCACCCGGGCCGCGTCTTCACACGCGCGCAGCTCCTGCAGGAGGTGTGGGGGTACGACTACTTCGGCGGCACCCGGACGGTCGACGTCCACGTACGGCGGCTGCGGGCCAAGCTCGGCCCCGAGCACGAGTCGCTCATCGGCACCGTCCGTAACGTCGGCTACCGCTTCGTCACCCCCGAGAAGGTCGAGCGGGCGGCGGAGGAGGCGCGTGCCAAGGCCGAGGAGGCCCGTGCCCAGGAAGAGGCGCGTGCGGCCGCACGCGTCAAGGACGCCACGACCGATGTCACCCCCCTGGCGGACAGGAACGTGGCAGATGCCACAGTGCGACCTGCCGGTAGGTAGGTCACCCCGCGTAGACTGCCGCGCGTGGCCAAGGTGACGCGGGATGACGTAGCTCGACTGGCAGGTACTTCGACCGCGGTCGTGAGCTACGTCATCAACAACGGACCCCGGCCGGTCGCCCCGGCCACGCGCGAGCGTGTCCTCGCCGCGATCAAGGAACTGGGCTACCGCCCGGACCGGGTCGCGCAGGCGATGGCGTCCCGGCGCACGGATCTCATAGGCATGATCGTGCCGGACGCACGGCAGCCGTTCTTCGCGGAGATGGCGCACGCGGTCGAGCAGGCCGCCGCCGAGCGCGGGAAAATGGTCCTGGTCGGCAACTCCGACTACCGCGACGAGCGCGAGGTCCACTACCTGCGGGCCTTCCTCGGCATGCGGGTCTCCGGACTGATCCTGGTCAGCCAGGGCATGAGCGAGCGGGCCGCGAGCGAGATCGAGGCCTGGGACGCGCGCGTCGTGCTGCTGCACGAGCGGCCCGAGGCCCTCGACGACGTGGCCGTCGTCACCGACGACATCGGCGGCGCCCAGCTCGCCACCCGGCACCTCCTGGAGCACGGTCACGAGTACGTGGCCTGCATGGGCGGCATCCCGAACACCCCGGCCGTCGGCGACCCGGTCGCCGACCACGAGGAGGGCTGGCGGCGGGCCATGCTGGAGGCGGGCCGCTCGATCGAGGGCCGGCTCTTCCAGGCCCCGTACAACCGCTACGACGCCTACCAGGTGGCCCTCAAGCTGCTCGCGGGCCCGGACAGGCCGCCGGCCATCTTCTGCTCCACCGACGACCAGGCCTTCGGTGTCCTGCGGGCGGCGCGCGAGCTGCGCATCGAGGTGCCGACGGAGCTGGCGGTCGCGGGCTTCGACGACGTGAAGGAGGCGGCGCTCACCGACCCGCCGCTGACCACGATCTCCTCGGACCGGCCGGCCATGGCCCGTGCGGCGGTGGACCTCGTCCTGGACGACTCGCTCCGCGTGGCGGGCTCGCGCCGCGAGCGCGTGAAGCTCTTCCCGTCGGCCCTCGTGGTCCGCCGCTCCTGCGGCTGCGACGGCGGCTGATCCCGGCTCCGGAGCGCCGAGGCCCGGCGCCCCCGTGACGGAGCCCGTACGGGCTGCGGCTCACGCCGCCTCCCGTACGGGCTCCGTCACGGCACGGCGAGGACGTCGGCCGACGAAGAGGGTCCGTCCTCGGCACGAGGCATCTTTATATCGGGCATACAGGCTTCTGTCGGGCTTCTCAGCCGCTCCTCAGACGGCTCTCATGTACGGCTCCGAGAGTCATAGCCATGACGGACTTCCAGGAGCAGCAGCCGCAGCAGCCCTACTTCCCGCCGCACCCGCCGAGGCCGCCCTACGCCCCGGCCCAGCCGCCGGTGGGCGCCGAGCAGACCGCCACCCAGCCGATCGTCACCGAGCCCGGCACCACCGTCTGGCCGTCCGGCGGGCACGTCCCGCCGCCGGTTCCGCCCGTCCCGCCGTCGGTTCCGCCCGTCCCGCCCGTCGCCATGGGCGCCCCTGCCGCCGCCCCCGCCGGGGGCCCCGGTGCCCGGCGCCGCACCAAGCGCGGGGTCGGTCTCATGGCCGCCGTGGCCATCGCGGCCGCCGCGATCGGCGGCGGTACGGCGACGCTGGTCCAGCAGGTCACCTCGGACACCCCCGTCACCGCCTCCTCGAACGTGAACGGCACCAACGTCTCCGCGAGCAGCACCGGCACGGTCGCCGGCGTCGCCCAGGCCGTCTCCCCCTCGATCGTCGAGATCTCCGCGAGCTCCGGCTCCGGCAAGTCCACCGGCTCCGGCGTGATCATCACGTCCGACGGCGAGATCGTCACCAACAACCACGTGATCTCCGGCGCGTCCGAGATCACCGTGCAGCTCAGCAACGGCAGGTCCTACGAGGCCGAGGTCGTCGGCACCGACCCCGACAAGGACCTCGCCCTCATCAAGCTCCGGGGCGCCTCCGGCCTCAAGACCGCCACCCTCGGCGACTCCTCCAAGGTGCGGGTCGGCGACCAGGTCGTCGCCATCGGCTCCCCCGAGGGCCTGACCGGGACCGTCACCAGCGGCATCGTCTCCGCGCTCGACCGGGACGTGACCGTCGCGAAGGACGACGGCGGCGACAGCCAGAACCCGCAGGGGCAGCAGCAGTACGACCCGCGGCAGGGCTGGCCGTTCGAGTTCGGCGGACAGCAGTTCAACGGTGACACCGGTTCGTCGAAGACCACGTACAAGGCGCTGCAGACCGACGCCTCGCTCAATCCTGGGAATTCCGGCGGCGCGTTGATCAATATGAACGGCGAGATCATCGGAATCAATTCGGCCATGTATTCGCCCAGTTCTTCGAACGGTTCGACGGCCGGCAGTGTCGGTCTCGGATTCGCCATCCCGGTCGACACCGTGAAGGCCGACCTGGAGAGCCTGCGCGCGGGCGGCGACAGCTGACCGGCGGCCCGGCGACATGCGACGCTGAGCCCATGACCGCCCAGCGACACGAGCCCGAACGCATCCTCATCGTCGACGACGAGCCCGCCGTACGGGAGGCCCTGCGCCGCAGCCTCGCCTTCGAGGGGTACGGGACGCAGGACGCCGTGGACGGGCTCGACGCGCTCGGCCGGATGGAGTCGTACGCCCCCGATCTCGTCGTCCTCGACGTCCAGATGCCCCGCATGGACGGGCTGACGGCGGCCCGCCGGATCAGGGCGGCCGGCTCGACCGTGCCGATCCTGATGCTCACCGCGCGCGACACGGTCGGCGACCGGGTCACCGGACTCGACGCGGGAGCCGACGACTACCTCGTGAAGCCGTTCGAGCTGGACGAGCTGTTCGCCCGGATCAGGGCGCTGCTGCGGCGCAGCTCGTACGCCTCCGCCACGGCCTCCGGCCCGGCCGACGCCGACGTGCTGTCCTTCGAGGACCTGCGGATGGACCTCGCCACGCGCGAGGTGACCCGGGGCGGGCGGACGGTGGAGCTGACGCGGACGGAGTTCACGCTCCTGGAGATGTTCCTGGCACACCCGCGGCAGGTGCTGACCCGGGAGCAGATCCTCAAGGCCGTATGGGGCTTCGACTTCGAACCGAGCTCGAACTCATTGGACGTGTACGTGATGTACCTGCGACGCAAGACGGAGGCGGGCGGCGAGCCGCGCCTCGTGCACACGGTGCGGGGCGTGGGCTACGCGCTGCGCGGAGGAGGCGGGGAGTGAGAAGTCCCCTCGCCTGGTTCCGCTCGCGGCCGCTGCGGTCCCGGCTGGCGCTCCTGACGGCGACGGCGGTCGCCGTGGCGGTGGCGGCGGTCTCGCTGGCCTGCTGGTTCGTGACGCGGGCGCAGTTGGAGGCGGAGCTGGACTCCTCGCTGCGCAACACCCGGCTCACCGACGAGCAGGCGCGGAGGCTGCTCGGCTCCTGCGCCCCGGGGGCTCAGAACCGCCCGGTGGCCGGGCCCGCGCAGACCCTGCAGATCGTCACCGTCACCGGCGACCTCTGCACGCTCGGGACGTCCCCGATCCCCGCCCGGGCCGGAGACCTCGCGGTCGCGCGGGGCGAGCAGCCGTACACGCTGCACACCACGAACGCGGAGAACGGCACGGAGATGCGGGTCTACTCGTACCCCGTGTCGATCGCCGACCAGCCGGTCGCGGTCTCGGTCGCCCGTCCGCTGGACGAGATCGACCGCTCGATGTCCACCCTGCGCTGGGTGCTGCTCGTGGTCTCCGGGATCGGCGTCGTCGGCGCGGGCGCGGCCGGCCTGTGGGTGGCGCGGACCGGCCTGGAGCCGGTGAACCGGCTGACCGGGGCGGTCGAGCACGTGGCCGCGACCGAGGACCTGACCGTGCGGATCCCGGTCGAGGGCGAGGACGAGATCGCCCGACTCTCGCGCTCGTTCAACGCGATGACGGCGGCGCTCGCGACGTCCAGGGACCGGCAGGCGCAGCTGATCGCGGACGCCGGACACGAGCTCCGTACGCCGCTGACCTCGCTCCGTACGAACGTCGAGCTCCTCGCGCGGAGCGAGGAGACCGGCCGGGCGATCCCGCCGGACGACCGGCGGGCCCTGATGGCCTCGGTGAAGGCGCAGATGACGGAGCTGGCGGCGCTGATCGGCGACCTCCAGGAGCTGGCCCGGCCGGACGCGGCGCAGCCGGGCCCCCTCGAAGTGGTCCCGCTCCACACGATCCTGCGGGCGGCCCTGGACCGGGCGCGGCTGCGCGGCCCCGAGCTGACCTTCGTGACCGATCTGGCGCCCTGGTACGTACGGGCGGAGCCGGCCGGTCTGGAGCGTGCCCTGGTGAACGTCCTGGACAACGCGGTGAAGTTCTCGCCGCCCCGGGGCAGGGTGGAGGTGACCCTGATGCGCGGCGAACTGGCCGTCCACGACCAGGGTCCCGGAATCGCCCCGGACGAGCTCCCGCACGTCTTCGACCGGTTCTGGCGCTCCCCGTCGGCCCGCAGCCTCCCGGGCTCGGGTCTGGGCCTGTCGATCGTGGCCCGCACGGTCCACCACGCGGGCGGCACGATCGCCCTGACCCCGGCGGAGGGCGGCGGCACTGTGGCCACGCTCCGTCTGCCGGGGGCGCCCACCCCGCCGCCGTCAGTTGTGGCGGATGAGTGACTCGACGAGGCCTGAGCGGGTGTTCGGGTAGTCCAGGACGGTGATGCCGAGGCCCTTCCAGGTGTTCGCGGTGCCGTCCAGGAAGCCGTGGACCCGGGGGTTGAGGTTGTCCGAGTTCCACCGGGGCGGCAGGGACGCGGAGGTGCTGACGAAGTTGATGTACAGCTTGCCGGGCTGCTCGACGGCCGTGCGGTAGTGGGCCTCGACCTTGGGGTACTTGGCGTTCGGCAGGGCGTTCCAGTCGTCCTGGAGGGCGATGGCCCCGCCGTCCCACCACTTGAGGCCGGGCAGGCCGCCGTTGTCGGCGATGAGGACGACCTTGCCGCGGGCCTCGCCCAGGGAGGGAAGGGTGTCGCCGATGCGGAACAGCGAGCGCCAGCCGCGGTTGTCGAGGTAGTCGGTGAAGACGGCGCCGAAGGTGGCGTCGGACTCCGAGGAGTACTCCTGCTTGACCCGCATCAGGACGGTCTCGGAGGGGTGGGCGGCCAGGAAGTCGCGGCAGGCGATGAGGACGTCGCCGAACATCATGTTCTGGTACGAGACGCCGTGGTGGATGGCGAAGGAGCCGCCGGTGACCCGGCAGCGTACGTCGAGGAACCTGATTCCGGAGGCGAGCTGCTGCGCGATGGTGGTGTTCTGGCACTCGGACCAGGGGCCGCCGAAGCGGGCGCCGGAGTCGTGGGTGCCGGGGATGGTGAGCTTCTGGAGCGGGGTGGGGTCGCCGTGGCCGGCCATCCAGTCCTGGGTCGTGGCCGCCCGCGCGGAGGGGGCGCCGACCAGGAGGACGGCACCCGCTGCAGCGGCTCCCGCGAGAAAGCTTCTACGGTCCATGCGCGGAGTATGACGTGTACGCGTCAGCACGCGCCAGGGTGCCGCACGTAGAAGGGAACGGAGAAGGAAAGAGGGCGGCGGACCGTCGAACGGTCCACCGCCCCCTCGGACGTGCGGAGTTACTTCACGACCGTGATCCGGCCCGTCGCCGGCGGGGCCAGCGGGGCGCTCGCGGTGGAGTGCGCCGCCAGGTAGGCGGTGAACAGGTCCAGGTCGGACGCGCCGACCAGCTTGTTCTTGTGCTCCTTCAGGACGGCGAAGCCGTCACCGCCACCGGCCAGGAACTCGTTCATCGCGACCCGGTAGGTCTTCGACGGGTCGATCGCCTCGCCGTTCAGCTTCACCGAGGACGTCACGATCCGGTCGGCGCCGGTCTTCGTCATGTCCAGCGTGTAGGTGAAGCCCTTCGAGACCTGGAGGATCTTCGGGGCGGCCTGGTTGGAGCCGCTGACCTGCTGCTGGAGCGTGGTGATGAGCTGGGCGCCGGTCAGGTCGACCGCCGTCATCATGTTGGTGAACGGCTGGACCGTGTACGCCTCGCCGTAGGTCACCACCCCGTCGCCCTCGGCGCCGGACGCCTTGTGGACCAACGGCGCGCGGACACCGCCCGGGTTCATCAGGGCCAGCTGCGCGCCGCCCTTGTCGGCCGGGGCCATGCCCTCCAGCTGCGCGTCGGCGATCAGGTTGCCCAGCGGCTTCTCGGGCGCGTCGGCGGGGTTGTCGACGTCACCGGAGATGTAGCCGACGGGACGGCTCGCGATCGGCGCCGCCAGCGCGTTCCAGCGGGTGATCAGCCGGGTCATGTCCGCGGCCTTCGGCACGTCACGGGTGACGACGTGGTTCGCGGAGGCGACGGCCGTACGGACGATGTCCTTGGAGCGACGGTCGTAGGTGAGCGTCGTGTCGGTGTAGAGCTTGCCGAACGAGGCCGCCGACGTGACCGTGCGCGGCTTGCCCGCCGGGTCCGGGATGGTGCACGCGTACGCCTGGTGGGTGTGGCCCGTGACCAGGGCGTCGACCTGCGGGCTGACGTTCTTCGCGATGTCCACGATCGGGCCGGAGATGCCGTCACCGGGGCCGGGGCTGTCGCAGTTGTAGTTGTACGAGCCCGAGGCCGGCGCGCCGCCCTCGTGCAGCAGGGCGACGATGGACTTGACGCCCTTGCGCTCCAGCACCTTGGTGTACTTGTTGATCGTCTCGATCTCGTCGCCGAACTTCAGGCCCTTGATGCCCTCGGCGGAGACGATGTTGGCCGTGCCCTCCAGGGTCACGCCGATGAAGCCGATCTTGACGCCGTTGCGCTCCCAGATGAAGTACGGGTCGAGCAGCGGCTTGCCGCTCTTCTCGTTCGTCACGTTGGCGGCGAGGTACGGGAAGTTCGCGCCCCGGAACCGCTTGCCCTCCTCGAAACAGCCGGCGGTCGGGTGACAGCCGCCGTTCTGGATGCGGGCCAGCTCATTGGCGCCCTCGTCGAACTCGTGGTTGCCCACCGAGGTGACGTCGAGCTTCAGGCGGTTGAGCGCCTCGATGGTCGGCTCGTCGTGGAAGAGCCCGGAGACCAGCGGCGAGGCGCCGATCATGTCGCCGGCGGCGGCGGTGATCGAGTACCGGTTGCCCTCACGGGCCTGGCGCAGGTGCGTGGCCAGGTACTCGACGCCACCGGCGTCGATCGTCCTGGTGGTGCCGTCCGGGTTGGTGTGGGTGACCCGCCCCGCCGAGCCGGTCGGCGGCTCCAGGTTGCCGTGCAGGTCGTTGAAGGAGAGCAGCTGGACGTCGACGTACCGCCCGTGGTTGCTCCCGCCCTTGGTCCCCGAGGCGCCCGCGGGCAGCGCGGCGACGAGTGCGCCGACGGTGGCGAGCCCCGCGCCGACGGCGAGTATCCGCCCGGCTGTCCTCTTCTTCTTCGGTGTCGCTGCCATCGCTCCCCTTGTCCCCGCGCCCGTTCCGGTGCGCCTCTCGACTGCTGACGTGCCAGCGAAGCCTAGAGTCAACGCGCGTAGCGCAACAGGGGGTAGCGGGTTACGAGACAGTTGCCGTCGCCTTTCCCCGGGGCGGCGGCGCATCACCGTAGGCTCGGGTCCATGACTTCCGACGCGGCGCCGGCCCTCGAACCCGGACGGCAGATCCACACCTACGACGAGCTCACGCCCGAGCAGATCCAGGACGTACTGGACCTGCTGGAGGCCGCGGACCAGGCCGACAGCGTGCACGCCGTCTCCGAGCAGGGCAGGCTCTACCTCCGGCACGGCGGCCGTGAGGGCGTGCGGCACTTCCTCCTCACCGTCGGCACCCACCTCTACGGCTACGCCCAGCTGGAGGAGACCGACCCCATCGAGGCCCCGGCCGCCGAACTCGTGGTCCACCCCTCCCATCGCGGCCGCGGCCACGGCCGGGCGCTCGGCACCGCCCTGCTCGCCGCCTCCGGCAAGCGGCTGCGCGTCTGGGCGCACGGCGGAAAGTCCGCCGCCCGGCACCTCGCCCAGGTCCTCGGCCTGACGCTCTTCCGCGAACTGCGCCAGCTCCGCCGCTCCCTGACCCCGCTCGACATCCCGGAGCCGGTGTTCCCCGAGGGCGTCACCGTCCGCACCTTCGTCCCCGGCCAGGACGACGCGGCCTGGCTGGCCGTCAACTCCGCGGCCTTCGCCCACCACCCCGAGCAGGGCTCGCTCGTCCAGCGGGACCTGGACGACCGGATGGCGGAGCCCTGGTTCGACCCGAAGGGCTTCTTCCTCGCCGAGAAGGACGGCCGGCTGATCGGCTTCCACTGGACGAAGACCCACGCCGAGGAGCAGCTCGGCGAGGTGTACGTCGTCGGCATCCTGCCCGACGCCCAGGGCGGCGGCCTCGGCAAGGCGCTCACCGCGATCGGTCTGCGGCATCTGGCGGCGCAGGGGCTGCCGACGGCGATGCTGTACGTGGACGCGGACAACACGGCGGCGGTGACGGTGTACGAGCGGCTGGGCTTCGTCACGCACGAGGTGGACCTGATGTACCGCACGGAGTCGTAGGACCGGAGCCGGAAGCCAGGACTCGGCACTCCGGACTCGTAGGCCGGACTCGTAACGCCTGTGACACAGGGGGCGGTTGACACCGCCCCCTTCCTTCCACCACCCTTTCACTACTTGATTAGTGAAAGGGTGGTGGAAGCGATCGTGGTCGAGTACCGCATCGACCGGCGCAGTGGCGTCGCCACCTACCTCCAGATCGTCCAGCAGACGAAGCAGGCCCTCCGGATGGGCCTCCTGGAACCAGGCGACCGACTGCCCACCGCACGCGAGGTCGTCGAAGCGACGGCCATCAATCCCAACACGGTCCTCAAGGCCTACCGCGAACTCGAACGCGAAGGCCTCGTCGAGGCCCGCCGCGGCCTCGGCACCTTCGTCCGCACCACGCTCGGCACCGGCCCGGCCGACTCACCCCTGCGCGGCGAACTCGCCGACTGGGCCCGTCGCGCCCGCACCGCCGGACTGGACCGCGAGGACGTGGCCGCGCTCTTCACATCCGTACTGAAGGAACACTTCGAGGGGGACGACGCATGACAAGAGACGGCATCGCACTGAAGGCCGATCTCCTGGGCAAGAAATACGGGGGCAGAGGCCAGGGCTGGGCCCTGCGGGAGTGCGACTTCGCCCTCCCCACCGGCCGCGTCTGCGCCCTCGTCGGCCCCAACGGCGCCGGCAAATCCACCCTCCTCGCCCTCGCCGCAGGGCTCCTCCGCCCCACCGAGGGCACCATCGAGGCCCCGGACCGCGAACACCTCGCGTACGTCGCCCAGGACAAACCGCTCCACCCCCGGCTCACCGTCGCCGACACCCTGCGCATGGGCCGCGAACTCAACCCGGGCCGCTGGAACGACGCCACCGCCCGGCGCGTCATCGCCGACACGCTCGACCCCGAGGCCGTCGTACGGACCCTCTCCGGCGGCCAGCGCACCCGCGTCGCCCTCGCCCTCGCCCTCGGCAAGCGGCCCGAACTGCTGCTCCTCGACGAGCCGATGGCCGACCTCGACCCGCTCGCCCGGCACCAACTGATGGGCCTGCTCATGGCCGACGCCGCCGAACACGGCACCACCGTCGTCATGTCCTCCCACATCCTCACCGAGCTGGAGGGCGCCTGCGACCACCTCCTGCTGCTCCACGGCGGCCGGATCCGCCTCGACGGCCCCGTCGACGAACTCCTCGCCGCCCACACCCTGCTCACCGGCCCGGTCGCCGATCTCGCGCCGCACACGGTCGTCGAGTCCCGCACGACGGGCCGTCAACTCACCGCTCTGATCCGCCGCGAGGGCCCCGTCGAAGGCCCCTGGGAGACGAGGGACCCCTCCCTCGAGGACCTCCTCCTCGCCCACCTCCGCACCACCGAAGGAGCCCCGGCATGAGCACCCTCGCCCTCAAGGGCACCTACTGGGTGACGGTCCGCCAGTACCGTCGCACGCTGTGGCTGGCCGCGGCGGCCGTGGCCGTGTCCCTCGCGGTGATCGGCGGACTGCGGATCTGGGACGCCCAGACCCCCGACCGCTACTACGAGGACGGCCAGAGATACGCCGCCGACGACAACCGCGGCTACGAGGCGCTGCGCCTGGCCCTCGAATACGGAGGCATGTGGCTGCTCCTCCTGCCGCTGCTCGTCGGCGCCTTCGTCGCGGGCCCGCTCGTCGCCCGCGAATTCGAGTCGGGGACGTACAAACTCTCCCTCACCCAGTCGGTGAGCCCGACGGACTGGCTCCGCGCCAAGCTCCTCACCGCGACCGCCACCGCCCTCCTCGTCACCCTCGCCCTCACCGGCGTCTTCCGGATCGGCTGGAGCCGCGTCTCCGGCAGCTACAACCTCGACTGGTCCGACCGCGGACCGTACGAGGCGACCGGCACCGTGATCTTCGCCTACGTCCTCGCGGCGATCGCCGTCGGCGCGCTCGTCGGCCAGCTGATCCGCCGCACCCTCGTCGCCATGGCGGCCACGGGCCTGGTCATGGGCGTGGTCCTGCTGATCCTGGGCGCGTTCCGCTGGTCCTTCCTCACGGTGAAGACGGTCACCGGCCCGGCCGGCCCCACGCTCTGGGCACCCGAGAACGCCCTGATGACGGACGCGGGGCTGCTCACGACCTCCGGCGTCCGCTTCGACCAGTCGATCTGCTGGGACGAGGTGAACAGGACCCCCGGCCTGGACGGCATGAACGACGGGGGCATGAAGATCTTCGAGCGCTGCCTCGCCCAGCATGACGTCACCAGCCAGTACGTCGACTACCACCCGCAGTCACACTTCTGGCCCACTCAGCTCATCGAGAGCGGCATCCTCCTCGCCCTCGCCGCCCTCGCGGCCTTCGCCGCCTTCCGCGTCCTGCGCGCCCGGCACCCGTAAAGATCCACCGGCACCCCTGAAACATCCGAACGACCGGGGGCGGAGCCCGCACACGGCCCCGCCCCCGATTCCCGTACGACATGTCGTCGTTACCGGCCATTCAGACGCGCTTGCGACGCTCACGCAATGAAGCGCTCCGTGACGTCGCCCGGCAGGGCGACCCTCCCCAAAGGGAGACTTCCCTCCCCCACGGCCCGCTCCGACGCGCCCGACCACCCCTTCGCGCGGAAGAATGGGGCCATGAGCCAGCAGCCCGCCGAGGTCCCGGTCCAGTCCTCCGCCACGCCGTCCGTCCCGTCGTCCGCCTCGTCGTCCGCCGACTCCATAGCCGCGCGCCGCGCGACGGTGGTGAACGGTGCCGTCGTCACCGATCTCGACGCCGACCTGGACTCCGACCCGGACACCTACGAGGACGACGGCATGCTCGGCGACGAGCTGCCGCAGGGGCGTTTCCTCGACCGGGAGCGCAGCTGGCTCGCCTTCAACGAGCGCGTCCTCGAACTGGCCGAGGACCCCACCACCCCGCTCCTCGAACGGGCGAACTTCCTCGCGATCTTCGCGTCGAACCTCGACGAGTTCTTCATGGTCCGCGTCGCCGGCCTCAAGCGCCGCATCGCCACCGGCGTCGCCACCCGTTCGGCCTCCGGCCTCCAGCCCCGCGAAGTCCTGGACCTGATCTGGACCCGCTCGCGCGAACTCATGGCCCGGCACGCGGCCTGCTTCCAGCAGGACGTGGCCCCGGCCCTGGCCGACGAGGGCATCCACCTGATCCGCTGGCCCGAGCTCACGGAGAAGGAACAGGCGCGCCTCTTCACCCTGTTCCGGCAGCAGATCTTCCCGGTGCTCACCCCCCTCGCCGTGGACCCGGCGCACCCCTTCCCGTACATCTCGGGACTCTCGCTCAACCTCGCCGTGGTCGTACGCAACCCGGTCAGCGGCCACCGCCACTTCGCGCGCGTGAAGGTGCCGCCGCTGCTGTCCCGCTTCCTGGAGGCCTCCCCGCAGCGGTACGTCCCCCTCGAAGACGTCATCGCCGCGCACCTGGAGGAGCTCTTCCCCGGCATGGAGGTGCTCGCGCACCACATGTTCCGGGTGACCAGGAACGAGGACCTGGAAGTCGAGGAGGACGACGCCGAGAACCTGCTCCAGGCCCTGGAGAAGGAGCTGATGCGGCGCCGCTTCGGCCCGCCGGTGCGCCTCGAGGTCGAGGAGTCCATCGACCCGTACGTCCTCGACCTGCTCGTCCGCGAGCTGAAGGTCTCCGACGCCGAGGTCTACCCGCTGCCCGGTCCGCTCGACCTCACGGGCCTCTTCGGGATCTCCGGGCAGGACCGGCCGGAGCTGAAGTACCCGAAGTACGTGGCCGGCACCCACCGGGACCTCGCCGAGGTCGAGTCGGCGTCCGCACCGGACATCTTCGCGGCCCTCCGCGAGCGGGACGTCCTGCTCCACCACCCGTACGACTCCTTCTCGACCTCCGTACAGGCCTTCCTGGAGCAGGCGGCGGCCGACCCCGACGTCCTCGCGATCAAGCAGACGCTGTACCGGACCTCCGGGGACTCTCCGATAGTCGACGCCCTCATCGACGCCGCCGAGTCCGGCAAGCAGGTCCTCGTCCTCGTCGAGATCAAGGCCCGCTTCGACGAGCAGGCCAACATCAAGTGGGCGCGCAAGCTGGAGGAGGCCGGCTGCCACGTCGTCTACGGCCTCGTCGGCCTCAAGACCCACTGCAAGCTGTCGCTCGTCGTACGGCAGGAGGGCGAGCTCCTGCGCCGCTACTCCCACGTCGGCACCGGCAACTACCACCCCAAGACGGCCCGCCTCTACGAGGACCTGGGCCTGCTGACCGCCGACCCGCAGGTCGGCGCGGACCTCTCGGACCTGTTCAACCGGCTCTCCGGCTACTCCCGCCGCGAGACGTACCGGCGCCTGCTCACGGCCCCGAAGTCGCTGCGCGACGGGCTCGTCTCCCGCATCACCAAGGAGATCGCCCACCACCGCGCCGGCCGGCCCGCGTACGTACGGATCAAGGTCAACTCGATGGTCGACGAGGCCGTCATCGACGCCTGCTACCAGGCCTCGCGGGCCGGCGTCCCGGTCGACATCTGGGTCCGCGGCATCTGCGCCGTACGCCCCGGGGTCACCGGCCTCTCGGAGAACATCCGGGTCCGTTCCATCCTCGGCCGCTTCCTGGAGCACTCCCGGATCTTCGCCTTCGGCAACGGCGGCGAACCCGAGGTGTGGTTCGGCAGCGCCGACATGATGCACCGCAACCTGGACCGCCGGATCGAGGCCCTCGTACGGGTCTCGGACCCGGCGCACCGGGCAGCGCTCACCCGGCTCCTGGAGACCGGGATGTCCGACACCACCTCCTCCTGGCACCTCGGCCCCGACGGGAACTGGACGCGGCACGCGACCGACCCCGACGGCCGACCGCTCCGGCACGTCCAGGAGATGCTCATCGACGCGCGGAGGCGCCGGCGTGCACAACCCTGACCAGTCGCAGGACGTCTCGGCGGGCGAGGTCCTGGCCCCCTACCTGCACGCCCGGGCCGCGGACTTCCTCCGCGGCCTCCGGCTCCACGGCGAGAGCGGCTCGGACACCGCCGGAGCGGAGGAGGCGGCCCGCACGCTGCGCGGCGCCGCCCGCCGGATCAGCGGGACGCTCCACACCTTCCGGCCGCTGCTCGACACGGCCTGGGCGGACCAGCTGCGCACCGAGCTCGCCTGGCTCTCGGGCACCCTCGCCCTTGAGCACGCCTGCACCTCGCGGCTGGTCCGCCTGGTGGACGCGCTGTCCCGCCTGTCGAACGGTACGGGCGGGATGAACGGCAACGGCCCCGTCCCCGCCGCCCGCGGCAGCGAGGCGGCCGGCCTCACCGTGGGCGCCGCCCGGGCAGGCGCCCTGCTGGAACGGCAGCTGACACTGGCCCGGACACGCGCCCACTCGGCCTCGCTCCAGGCACTGGGCTCGGCCCGCTTCCACGCGGTCGCCGACGCCGTCGCGCTCCTCGCCTCCGAGGTCCCGCTCGGCCCCGTCGGCAGCGCCCCGGCCGTCGAGGTCCTGGACGGCCCCGCCGAGGTCGCCGAGCGGCGCCTCCGGGACGCGGTGGCCGCCCTGCCCCTGACGCGGGCGGCCCACCCGTACAACGCCGACGCCCTCGCCCTGGCCACCGGGGAGAGCCAGGACGCCCCCTGGCACCAGACACGGCTCCTGCTCCGGCTGCACCGCTACGCCACCGAGGCCCTGCACACCGGGGGCGAACCCGACGCCGTCCTGTTCGAGGCCGCCCGGGCCCTCGACCGGCACCGGGACGCCGCCGAAGCCGCGTCGGCGGCCGCCGCTGCCGCCCGCACCCCACGCATCGCCCCCGCGACCGCGTACGCCCTGGGCGTCCTCCACGCCGACCAGCGCCACGAGGTCGAGGCCTCCCGCTTCGCCTTCCAGCACGCCTGGCGGAGAACGACGGCGCCCGTCCCATGAGCGGGGAGCGCCAGGATCCTGTCCGAGCGGCCGGGTGCGTCCTGTGGCGTCCGGCACTTTCCGGCCACGGCATCGAGGTCGCGCTCGTCCATCGACCGAAGTACGACGACTGGTCGCATCCGAAGGGGAAGCGGAAGCGGGACGAGTCGGCGGAGGCGTGCGCGCTGCGCGAGGTCCTGGAGGAGACGGGCCAGGACTGCGCGCTCGGCCTCCGGCTGCCGACGGTCCGCTACACGGTGGACGGCCGCCCGAAAGAGGTCGAGTACTGGGCGGCCCGCGCCCTCGGCGGCACGTTCACCCCGAGCCGCGAGGTCGACCGTGTCGTCTGGCTGCCGCCCGTGGCGGCCCGCCTCCGCCTCACCCAGCCGCGGGACCGCGACCTCCTGAACGCCCTGACGGCGACGACGACGGGCTAGCCGCCGACGGCGAGCGCTCCCGTGCCCCACCGTCGGCGGAAGGCGCCCCCGTGCCCCACCGTCGGCGGAAGGCGCCCCCGTGCCCCGGGCGTCACCCGGAATCCGCATCCGCCACGGGGGGGGGCGTCACCCGGCCTCTGTCGCAGGCGTCCACCGGGCCCCGGCGCGCCCGCCCCCGCGACCCCGCACCCGGCCTTACGGCACGGTTCACTTTCCGTTCACTCTGTCCCGTCGACGGCTTCACCTGTTCTGCCTAATTTCGGCCTTACACGGTGCACAGCGCTCCACGACGCACCGCCAACCGACACACGCCGCCGTAGAAACGTTCAGGACACTCGGTCCGCGACAGGGCGGCTTCTGGAAGGAACACCCGAAAGTGAAGCTTTCGCGCAAGAACGGGCTTCGCGCCTCCGCGATCGGTGCCCTCGTCGTCTCCGGTGCGCTCGTCCTCTCGGCGTGTGGCTCGGACAACAACACGGAGACGCCGGCCAAGGAAGGCGGCACGAAGACCTCCGCCGCCGCCTCGGACATCGCCTGCGAGGGCGCCAAGGGCCAGCTCCTCGCCGCCGGTTCCAGCGCGCAGAAGAACGCGATGGACCTCTGGGTCAAGAACTTCCAGGCCGCGTGCTCCGGTGTCGAGATCAACTACCAGGCCATCGGCTCCGGCGGCGGCATCACCAAGTTCAACCAGGGCCAGGTCGCCTTCGCGGGCTCCGACTCCGCCCTGAAGGACGAAGAGGTCGCCGAGTCGGCGAAGATCTGCAAGACCGGCAAGGGCGTCAACCTGCCCATGGTCGGTGGCCCCATCGCCATCGGTTACAAGCTGGAGGGCGTGGACAACCTGGTCCTCGACGCCTCCACCATCGCCAAGATCTTCGACAACAAGATCACCAAGTGGAACGACCCGGCGATCGCCAAGCTGAACCCGGGCGCCAAGCTCCCCGACAGCTCGATCCAGGCCTTCCACCGCTCGGACGAGTCGGGCACCACCCAGAACCTGGGCAAGTACCTCTCCACCGCCGCCGCCGCCGACTGGAAGCACGACCCGAAGTCGAAGTCGTGGCCCGCCCAGGGTGGCCAGGCCGCCAACGGCTCCTCCGGTGTCGCCACCGCGGTGAAGGACGCCGAGGGCTCCATCGGCTACTTCGAGCTCTCGTACGCCACCGCGAACAAGATCTCCACCGTCAGCATCAACACCGGCGCCTCCGCCCCGGTCGCCGCCTCCTCGGAGAACGCGTCCAAGGCCATCGCCGCCGCCAAGGTCAAGGGCACGGGCAGCGACGTCGCCCTCTCCCTCGACTACGCGACGAAGGCCGAGGGTGCCTACCCGATCGTCCTCGTCACCTACGAGATCGCCTGCGACAAGGGCAACAAGGCGGAGACCCTGCCGACCCTGAAGGCGTTCCTCAACTACACCGTGAGCGAGGAGGGCCAGAAGGTCCTCGCCGACGCCGGCTACGCCCCGCTCCCGGCCGAGATCGCCGCGAAGGTCCGCGCGATCGTCCCCACCCTGTCCTGACCCCCGGCCGGGTCCGGCCCCCCGCTCCGGGGGGCCGGACCCGGCATCCGGTGCACCGCCGCCAGGAGCCCGTACATCCGTAGGGGCCCCGCAGACCGGAGAAGCAGATGGCTACCACCACACCAGACATAAAGAGGAGCCGGAGCGCCAAGAGCGCGTCCCGCCCCGGGGACCGCATCTTCAGCGGTCTCTCCCGAGGCTCCGGCATCACCCTGCTCGTGATCATGGCCGCGATCGCCGGCTTCCTCACCTACCGCGCCGTCCTCGCGATCTCGAAGGACAGCACGAACTTCTTCACCACCTTCGAGTGGAACCCGGCGGGCAGCCCGCCGGTCTTCGGCATCGCCGTCCTCGCCTTCGGCACGGTCGTCTCGTCGATCATCGCCATGGCCATCGCCGTGCCCGTCGCGATCGGCATCGCGCTCTTCATCTCGCACTACGCGCCGCGCAAGCTGGCCAAGCCGCTCGCGTACGTCGTCGACCTGCTCGCCGCCGTGCCCAGCATCATCTACGGCCTCTGGGGCGCGATCTTCCTCGTCCCGTACCTGGACGGCCTCAACAAGTGGCTGAACGAGTACTTCGGCTGGACGTACATCTTCGACAAGGCCAACGACGGCCCCGCCCGCAACCTCTTCACCGTGGGCATCCTGCTGGCGATCATGATCCTTCCGATCATCACCAACGTCACCCGTGAGGTCTTCCTCCAGGCCCCGAAGATGCACGAGGAAGCCGCCCTCGCCCTCGGCGCCACGCGCTGGGAGGTCATCCGCATGTCGGTGCTGCCCTTCGGCCGCTCCGGCATCATCTCCGCCTCCATGCTGGGCCTCGGCCGCGCACTCGGCGAGACCATGGCCGTCGCCGTGGTCCTCTCCCCCAGCTTCCTCATCTCGGGCCACCTTCTCGACCCGGGCGGCGGCACGTTCGCGCAGAACATCGCCGCCAAGTTCAACGAGGCCAACGAGTTCGGCCGGGACGCGCTGATCGCGTCCGGTCTCGTCCTCTTCGCCATCACCCTGCTGGTCAACGGCGCCGCCCGCTGGATCATCGGCCGCCGCAAGGAGTACTCGGGGGCAGCGGCATGAGCCACGCCATACAGGATCGTCCGGTCACGACGGTCAAGCGCGCCAGTTCGCTCTCCAGCGCCCGCCTCCCCCGCTGGAGCCCGATCGCCATCGCCGCCGGCTCCATCGCCGCGGGCATCGGCATCGGCCTCGGCGCCGGCTGGCACAGCAAGGTGCAGTGGGGCATGATCGCCGCGCTGCTCTTCGTCCTCACCACGTACGCGGTGACCACCAAGGTCGAGGGCAGCCGCCAGGCCAAGGACCGCGTCGCCACCAGCCTCGTCTGGGTCTGCTTCATCCTGGCCGTCGTGCCGCTGCTCTCCCTCGCCTGGGTCACGATCAGCAAGGGCATGGAAGTCCTCGACCCGTACTTCCTGGGCCACTCGATGAACGGCGTCCTCGACGCCGAGGCCGGCGGCGGTGTCTACCACGCGCTGCTCGGCACCATCGAGCAGGTCGCCATCGCGACCGTGATCGCGGCCCCGATCGGCCTCCTCACCGCCGTCTACCTCGTCGAGTACGGCGGCGGAAAGCTCGCCCAGGCCGTCACCTTCTTCGTCGACGTCATGACGGGCATCCCGTCGATCGTCGCCGGCCTCTTCATCCTCGCCACCTGGAACCTGATGCTGGGCTTCGGCCCCTCCGGTTTCGCCGGCGCGATGGCCCTCGCCATCCTGATGATGCCGGTCGTGGTCCGCTCCACCGAGGAGATGCTCAAGCTCGTCCCGAACGAGCTCCGAGAGGCCTCCCTCGCCCTCGGCATCCCCAAGTGGCGCACCATCCTGAAGGTGGTCCTCCCCACCGCGATCGGCGGCATCACCACGGGCGTCATGCTCGCGGTCGCCCGTATCACCGGTGAGACGGCCCCGGTCCTGCTCCTCGTGTTCGGTACGAAGCTCATCAATCCGAACCCCTTCGAAGGCGCTCAGTCCTCCCTGCCGCTCTACGTGTACGAGCAGTACGCGGTCGGCACCGACGCAGCCGTGTCCCGCGCATGGGCCGCAGCGCTCGTCCTGATCGCCTTCGTCATGATCCTCAACCTGGTGGCCCGCGGCATCGCCCGCTGGAAGGCCCCCAAGACCGGCCGCTGACCGCGGCATCATTGGAAGTAGTGATTCACATGGCCAAGCGAATCGACGTCAGCGGCCTCTCCGCCTACTACGGCGCCCACAAGGCGATCGACGACATCTCGATGACCGTCGAGCCCCGCTCCGTGACGGCCTTCATCGGCCCGTCCGGCTGCGGCAAGTCCACCTTCCTGCGCACCCTGAACCGCATGCACGAGGTCACCCCCGGCGGCCGTGTCGAGGGCAAGGTGATGCTGGACGACGAGAACCTGTACGGCTCCAACGTCGACCCTGTCGCCGTGCGCCGCACGGTCGGCATGGTCTTCCAGCGCCCCAACCCCTTCCCCACCATGTCGATCTTCGACAACGTGGCGGCGGGCCTGCGCCTCAACGGCAAGTACAAGAAGTCGCAGCTCAACGACATCGTCGAGAAGTCCCTCAAGGGCGCCAACCTCTGGAACGAGGTCAAGGACCGCCTGAACAAGCCGGGCTCCGGCCTCTCCGGCGGTCAGCAGCAGCGTCTGTGCATCGCCCGCGCCATCGCGGTCGAGCCCGACGTCCTGCTGATGGACGAGCCCTGCTCGGCCCTCGACCCGATCTCGACGCTGGCGATCGAGGACCTCATCGGCGAGCTGAAGGAGCGCTTCACGATCGTCATCGTGACGCACAACATGCAGCAGGCCGCCCGCGTCTCGGACCGCACGGCCTTCTTCAACCTGGCGGCCGTCGGCCAGCCCGGCAAGCTGATCGAGCTGGACGACACCGAGCGCATCTTCTCCAACCCGAGTGTCCAGGCGACCGAGGACTACATCTCCGGCCGCTTCGGATAAAGACTCGTCTGCGGTGCTGCATGGCGGTGCCACCGTAAGACGAAGGGCCCGGCTCCCCCACAGGGGAGCCGGGCCCGATCATTTCAAGCCACTGTCGGCCTCAGCCGAACAGGAGCTGCACCACGTAGAAGCTGCCCGCGGCGACCAGCGCGGCCGCCGGCATGGTGATGAACCAGCCCAGGATGATGTTCTTGGCGACACCCCACCGCACCGCGTTGACCCGCTTCGTCGCACCCACGCCCATGATCGCGGAGGTGATGACGTGCGTCGTCGAGATCGGCGCGTGGAAGAGGAACGCCGAGCCGAACATGATCGACGCACCCGTGGTCTCCGCCGCGAATCCCTGCGGCGGGTCCAGCTCGATGATCTTGCGGCCGAGCGTCCGCATGATGCGCCAGCCACCCGCGTACGTACCCAGCGAGAGCATCACGGCGCACGCGATCTTCACCCACACCGGGATGTCGTCGCCGGCGGCCTGCACATCGGCGATGACGAGGGCCATCACCACGATGCCCATCGTCTTCTGCGCGTCCTGCAGACCGTGGCCCAGCGCCATGCCGGCCGCCGACACCGTCTGCGCGATACGGAAGCCGCGCTTGGCCTTGTGCGGGTTGGCCTTGCGGAACATCCACATGATCGCGCACATCACCAGGTAACCGGCCACGAGACCGACCACCGGCGAGATGAACATCGGGATGACGACCTTGTCGAGGACGCCACCCCAGATGACCTCCGTACCGCCGGCGAGCGCCGCACCCACCATGCCGCCGAACAGGGCGTGCGAGGAGGAGGACGGCAGACCGAAGTACCAGGTCACCAGGTTCCAGATGATCGCGCCGACCAGCGCGGCGAAGAGGATGCCCATCCCCTTGTCGCCGTGCGGCGTCTCGATCAGGCCCTCGCTGACCGTCTTGGCGACCCCGCTGCCCATGAAGGCACCGGCGAGGTTCATGACGGCGGCCATGGCCAGGGCCGCGCGAGGGGTCAGCGCACGCGTCGACACCGAGGTGGCGATGGCGTTCGCCGAGTCGTGAAAGCCGTTCGTATAGGTGAAACCGAGCGCGACACCGATGGTCACGATCAGAGCAAAGGTGTCCACGAAGCCTCAGGACTCCTTGACCGCGATGGTCTCCACCGTGTTGGCAACGTGCTCGAACGCGTCGGCCGCCTCTTCCAGCACGTCGACGATCTGCTTGAGCTTCAGCACCTCGATGGCGTCGTACTTGCCGTTGAAGAGCGTCGCGAGCAACTTGCGGTGGATCTGGTCCGCCTGGTTCTCCAGCCGGTTGACCTCGATCCAGTACTCGGTCAGGTTGGCCATCGTCCGCAGGTTCGGCATCGCCTCGGCGGTCAGCTCCGCCGCCCGCGCCAGCACCTCGATCTGCTGCTCGACACCCTTGGGAAGCTCTTCGACGTTGTAGAGGACGACCAGGTCGACGGCCTCCTCCATGAAGTCCATGATGTCGTCGAGGGAGGACGCGAGGTTGTAGATGTCCTCGCGGTCGAAGGGCGTGATGAACGAGGAGTTCAGCTGGTGGAAGATGGCATGGGTCGCGTCGTCGCCGGCGTGCTCCGCTGCCCGCATCCGCTCCGCGATCTCGGCCCGGGCGGAAGGTTCCGCTCCGAGCAGTTCCATCAGGAGCTTCGAGCCCGTGACGATGTTGTCCGCGGACGCGGCGAACATGTCGTAGAAGCTCGTCTCCCTGGGGGTCAGACGAAATCGCACGTGAGGTCCTCGGGGTGCTGGGTTTCGGTCAGGCTGATGCTAGGCGCATCATCCGGCCACGGCTAACCGGCGTCTCTCAGTGTCGCCCATCAGGCACAGTGAACAGCACGGGCCCCCGCCCGGATCGGCGGGGATCGGTACCATATACCCACGAGGGGTATACACCCCCTTATTGGACAACGGGAGGACGCCATGACGACCACCGAGGCGGACCAGGTCACCCCCGAGGCCGTCGGGCCGGCCGACCACGAGCACGCCGTGCACGGCTACCACAAACAGAAGGACGAGCACCTCAAGCGGCTCCGCCGGATCGAGGGCCAGATCCGCGGTCTCCAGCGGATGGTCGACGAGGACGTCTACTGCATCGACATACTCACGCAGGTCTCCGCCTCGACGAAGGCGCTCCAGTCGTTCGCCCTCCAGCTCCTGGAGGAGCACCTGCGGCACTGCGTCGCGGAGGCGGCGACCAAGGGCGGCGAGGGCATCGACGCCAAGGTCGAGGAGGCCACGAAGGCCATCGCCCGCATGATGCGGACCTGAGGCCACCGTCCCGCTCCTCCCGTACGCGGTGACGAGCCGGGCCGTTCCGTCAGAGGTCCTCCACGGCCCGCTCCACCGCCACCCTCAGCACCTCGTCGATCCGGTCGGCGCTGAGCCGCTCCCCGTCCGCGGCCGACGCGGCGATGATCAGTTCGCCGCACAGTTCGATCTCGGCGAGGGCGACGCAGTCCGGGTCTGCGGTCACGGTTGCTGTACCGGGCGGGGCCACGCGCATCCACCTCTTCCTGCCGGCGTCGGTCTCCCAGCGGTCTCCCAGCGTAGGGACGGCGACACACACCGCGCATGACACGTCCGGACCATTTGCCGATGGTCCACACCAGCACCGGGCCAGGTCAGGCCGTTCAGGCCTTGATCTTCCCGGCGTAGATGTCCCGGCGGTCCGGCAGCGTCACCCGGACGGGGACCCCGAAGCCGTACAGCAGGGTCGTCGACGCGACCGCGACCGTACGGCCCTGGTTGCTGAAACTGAACTGGTGGCGCACCTTCCGCAGGCGGCCCTCCCCGTCGAGGTACGCGTCGAAGGGCACCGTGTCGTTGGCGAACCCTTTCGCCGCCGCGGTGAGCGCCCCGCGGAGCTGCGGCGAGGCGACCCGGGAGGCGTGCGCGATGTCCGCGACCCCCCGGTAGTGGCCGACTTTCACCCCCGCCAGGTCGACCTCGCCGATGTACGTGACCTGCCGGGCGCCCCGCAGCAGCTCCGCCGCGGCGGCCGGATCGGTGGCCCCGCCCGTGACGAGGTTGCCGTCGTCGAGGGTGGTGGTGTCGACCCGCACCCACTTGTCCGCGGGCACTCCGGCCCCCCGGTTCTTCATGTAGAGGGCGCCGGGGGTGAGGAGCTCGGTGATCGGCCGGTGCTCGCTGGCCCCGGCCGCGTCCTTCGGCAGCACCACCTGGAGCCGGCCGGTACGGCGCCGGAAGTCGTAGCCGCCCTCGCCCCGGATGGTGACCCGCGTCCCCCCGGCGGCCATCTCCATGGAGGTGCTCGCCTTGGCGGTGCCGGCCTTCGTCAGCGCGTCGGCGGCGCTCCGTACGGCGAGGGTGGGGTCGACCGTGGATTTCGGGTCCTCGGGGGCGGCGCACCCCGTGACCGCGGCGGTCCCGACGAGGGAGCCGACCAGGACGGCGGTGACGGCGAACGCCCCGCTCCCGCGCGCACCCGGACGGCCGTACCGCAGCTGCACCACCATCGTCTGCCAACCCCCAACGCCTCACCGCTGTTTGCCCGGGACCCGCCCTTCCCGGGGCCCGCGGGCCCTGGGGACACCCGATCCGCATAACGACGGTCGAGGCCTGCCGTCACGCGCAGTACCGTGGTGAAGTGCACGCGCAGTCCTCCCCTCACACCACCACGACGTCGGAGCGCGGCTCTTTCGCGCTGGCACGCTGCAGCTGCGGCTGGTCGGGCCCGGCCCGAAGATCCCGCGACCGGGCCCGCTCGGACGCGGCGGACCACCTCCGCACGGCGGAGGCCACGGAGGGCTAGGCGGGCGAGGTCGCCCGGGCCCGGTGAGCGGGGCTCGAAGACCGGGACGCGAAGACCGGGGCGCGCGACGGGGACGCGAACGCCGGGCGCCCGACCGGGCTCGTACGCCGCGCGGGCGGCGTACGACGACGGACGGGCGGCGTACGACGGACGGGCTCTAGGCGGCGAGGTCGTTGTGGCCGGGGCCGGAGGCCGGGCCCCCGATGCGCGGCTCGGGGATGCCGACCGCCTCCGGGTGCCGCGCCGGTTCGGCCCGGCGGGAGCGGACCAGACCCGCGCAGCGGCCCGAACGGGCGACGGCTGACATCACCGGGGTGAGCAGCGCGAGGGCGAGCGGGGCCAGGAGCAGCGCCACCGCCGTACCGAGGGCGAAGCCGCCGATCACGTCGGTCGGGTAGTGGACCCCCATGTAGACCCGCGCGAAGCCCTCGGCGAGGGCGAGGCCGATCGCGGCCAGACCGAAGCGGCGGTGGGCGACGAAGACACCGACACCGAGCGCCATCGCCAGCGTGGCGTGATCGCTGACGAAGGAGAAGTCGGTCTTCCCGGCGACGAGGACCTCAAGCCCCTGATGGTCCCTGAAGGGCCGGGGACGCTCGACGAAGCCGCGGATGGGGATGTTCACCAGGAGGGCGATACCGGCGGCCAGCGGGGCCCACACGAGCCCGGCGGCGGCCGACACGGAGTCGGCCAGGGTGCCGCGGCGACGCACGCTCCACCAGCACCACAGCACGACGAGGGCCATCGCGAGCATGATCCCGTACTCGCCGACGAACCCCATGACGCGGTCGAACCACGGCGGGGCGGCCTTGGCCAGCCCGTTGATGTCGTAGAGCAGGCTGACATCGGGGTTCGAACCGTCCGATGCGAGTCCAGCCATCTGCTGAGGCCCCTTGCTCTCGTGTCTGTGTTTTCCAACCCCCGTGGTCAGAGCGGTCGGACCAAGGAACGAACCGCCTGAGGCGCACGTTCCGATCTCTCCGGTGGATCATGATGACGTTATCGAAGAGTGACGGTTCACCGCAGCTCAGGGCCTGTGCATGACGGAGAGTTCCGGCCATGTCCGGTACGACCGGAAGGCGCACACCGTCCGACGGCCCGTCTGTTCCGGTCAGGTCTGCGGGAGATGCGTGGGCAGCGCCGCCGCACCCTCGGCGGTGACCCGGGTCGCACCGAAGTAGTCCGGGGTGTCGATCCGGTCGAACCGGATCACCGCCCCGGTGCGCGGCGCGTCGATCATGTACCCGCCGCCGACGTAGATGCCGACGTGCCGGATGGCCCGCGAGTTGGTCAAGTCGTCGGAGAAGAAGACCAGGTCCCCCGGGAGCAGCTCCTCGCGCGAGGGGTGCGGCCCGGCGTTGTACTGGTCGTTGGCCACGCGCGGCAGCCGGATGCCGACACTCTCGTAAGCGGCCTGGGTGAGCCCCGAGCAGTCGAACCGGCCGTTCTGCGCGGCCGTGCCCGTGCCGCCCCAGAGGTACGGGGTGCCGAGCTTCCCCTGCGCGTAGTGGATCGCACTGGCCGCCTGCCGGGAGGGGTCGACACGGCCGACGGGCCGGGCGAAGCTCTTCTCCAGGGACTTGATGATGCGCACGTAGTTCCGGGTCTCGCTGATGGGCGGCACCCCACCGTGCTTGATCACCCGGTACGCGCCCGCGTTGTACGCGGCCAGCATGTTGCTCGCCGGGTCCCCGGGCACGTTCTTCACATAGCCGGCGAGCTCGCAGTCGTACGAGGCGGCCGAGGGGATCGCGTCCTTCGGGTCCCAGATGTCCCGGTCGCCGTCCCCGTCGCCGTCGACCCCGTGCCCGGCCCACGTGCCGGGGATGAACTGGGCGATGCCCCGCGCGTCGGCCGGGGAGACGGCCCGCGGGTTCCAGCCGCTCTCCTGGTAGAGCTGGGCGGCGAGCAGAGCCGGGTTGATGGCGGGGCAGAGGTTCCCCCACCGCTGCACGAGCCCCTGGTAGAGCGCCGGGACCGCGCCCTTGGCGAGCGCCACGGTGCCGTTCGCGCTGCCGCCCGCGCCGCCGGCGAGACCCGCCGCCGTCGAGTACGTACCGACGACGAGCAGCGCGACGAAACTCAGACAGACCCCGAAGGCCCCACCGGCCACCAGCCACGCCTTGCCGGCCCTACGCACCGTCAACCACCCCTCGGCTCATGGCAGTACGCCCCCGGGAACGAGTCTAGGCGGTGGGCCGCCGACACCGCCCCAAGAGTGCAACAACGACAATGATTGCCCGGAGTCACTCTCCGTGATACACAGAGTGACCATACGCTTCTTTGCATAGAAACCGGCCAGACCACCGCAGGTCAAGACGGTCAAGTCGGTCAGATGTGCGGGGATCGGGTAAAGAGAGCCGTCAAGCCGTCACACGCGAGCGGTTTCATCAGCGAAGATAGGGCGATGACCCATGCCGTCCGGCAGGGGCGACTAACTACCCATACAGGGGCGGTGAGTTACATGTACCTGGCGGCAGAAAAAGGCGACATCACCACCATCATCGGTGGAATCGCCCCGAACTGGGGCCCCTTCGGCAGCCTGGGCGCCGAGGCCAAGATCATGATCGAGGTGGTGATGGCCGTGGCCATCCTGCTCTGCCTCGGCATCGCCATCTGGGGAGCGGCCAAGCAGCGCATCGGCGCGACCGCCCTCCGCGACACGTTCAGCGCGGAACAGGGCAAGGGCCTCATCGTGGCCGGTCTGACCGGCGTCTTCATCATCGGATCCCTGGGGACGCTGTTCACCATCGTGTACGGGATGGCGGTCTGACCCTCCGTCGGACACCACTCCCTGAGAATGCGTTCCCCAGATGTCCAGCAAGACGTACTGCCCGTACCGCGAACCAGTGAGGGGGCGTTCCCGGCATGAGTCCCGGTGACGAGCACGACAGCTTCGGCGGCGTGGGCGGCTCGGGCCAGACCCGGACCCGCCTGCCCGAAGGCAACAGCGGCGACCTGTACGGCGGCGCCCGCCGCCCCGTCCGCAGCTCCCGCTCCCTCATCACGGTCGTCGGCGTGGTGGTCCTCCTCGTCGCGGCCATCGCCTTCGCCAACCGCGGCGGCGGCGACCCGGCGGACGCGGCGGGCACCTCCTCCGACACCCCCGGCAAAACGGCCCCCACAGCGGCGACAGGCATCCGCCCGGTCACCGGCAAGAACGGCCAGATCCCCACGGGCTACGCCCAGGACGAGCAGGGGGCGCAGAGCGCGGCTACGAATTACGCGGTGGCGCTGGGGTCGGCGGAGATGTTCACCGCCGCCGGACGCGACGAGATCGTCACCACGGTCTACGCACCCGGCGCCGCGGCGGACAACCGGGGAGAGCTCGAGAAGGCCTACAGCGCCGAGGACCTGCTGACACGCATCGGCCTCCAGGCGGACGGCACGGCACCGCAGGGCATGACGTTCATCTCCCGGGTCATTCCGGTGGGTTCCAAGGTGGAGAACTACGCGGCCGACCGAGCGACGGTGTCGGTCTGGTACTCGTCCCTGTTCGGCCTCGCCGGTGAAGCCTCGAAGCACCCCGTCTCCGAGTCCTGGTACACCGACACGTTCGAGCTGCGGTGGGTCGACGGCGACTGGAAGGTCACCAAGTCCACACAGAAGGACGGCCCCGTGCCCGTCGCCCGTGACCAGAGGGCTTCCAGCGCCCAGGACATGGCGGACGCGGTGGGTCAGTTCGGAGGCTTCACTTATGCCCGGTAAGCCCCTCCGCCGCAGCACCGGGATCGCCGCCGCGCTGGGCGCGGTCCAGACTGCCGTCGTGCTGTTCGCCGGCCGCGCCTTCGCGGCGCCCACGCCTACGCCCACCCCGAGCGCGAGCAGCAAGGGATGCGACCTCCTCACGGGACAGGCAAGGAAGCACTGTGAGAGTGGTCTTACCGACGGCGGGAGCAGTGATTCCCCCGTCACCAACCCCGCCGACGCGCTCGACCCCCTCAAGTCCCTCTCCCGCGGCTTCTCCGACGCCGCCATCGCCACCATCGACTACCTCTCCAAGGCCGTCAAAGAAACCGCCGACGTCGACTTCACCAACACGGAGTTCCTCGGCCGGTACGCCATCGTCTTCGCCGCCTCCACCGTCCTCACCCTCCTCCTCTGGCTCCTCGCCGTCGCCAAGCGCGCCATCCGCGGCGTCCCCCTCACCACGGCGCTCTCCGAAGCCATCGGCTTCCTCTGGCTGACGGTCCTCGCCTCCGCCTTCACCCCCCTGATCCTCTACACCGTCGTCAACGCCACCGACGCCGTCACCGAGGTCATCGCCTCCGGCACCGGCCAGCAGACCGACGTCTTCTTCGGCAGCTTCAAGGAGGCCCTTCAGAAGGGCGACAGCATCGGTGGCGGCCCCATCATGCTGATCATCGTGTCCCTGGTGACCGTCCTCGCCGCCGGCGTGCTCTACCTGGAGCTCTTCCTCCGCGCCGTCATGCTGTACGTCGGCGCCCTCCTCGGCGTCGTCGTCTACTCCGGCCTCGTCGACAAGAACATGTGGGGTCACGTCCGCCGCTGGGCCGGCATCATGATCGCGATCATCCTGGTCAAGCCGATCATCGTCATCGTCCTCGGCCTGGCCGGCGCGCTCTCCTCCGGCACCGGTCCCGACTCGTTCTCCGCCGTCGTCTCGGGCCTCGCGATCATCCTGCTCGCGATCTTCGCCTCGGCGATGATCTACCGCTTCGTCCCCGGCTTCGGCGACGAGATCGCCGCCTCCCGCAACAACCGCCTCCACCGCGCGGGTGAGAACGCGGCCGCGGCCGTCATCTCCTCCCCCGCCTCCCTCGTCTCCCAGGGCATCAAGACCCACAGCTCCCGCGGTGACGGCGGCGGCGGCCAGGGCGCCCAGCCCGCCCGCCCCGCCAACCCCATGTCCGGCGGCATGGCCGCCCACAGCAGCCGCGGCGGAAGCGGTGGCGGCGGCGCGACTCCCCCGCCCCCACCCCGCAGCAGCAGTCCCACCGCGGGAACCCCGCACAGTAGCCGCAAGAACTCTGGAGGTGCAGGGCGTTGACGACCCAGTCCCAGCCGGTCGCGCCCCGCCGTACGTATCTCGTGGGCCGCGCCCGGCCGAACGCGATCGTCGGCAAGAACCGCGAGACGGGCGAGATCGCCCTGATCATCGTCGGCGCCTTCCTCGGCATGATGAGCGGACTCCTCGTCCCCCTCCTCCCCCTGCGGATCGCGCTCCTCGCCGGCCTCCCGATGCTCGCGATCGCCGCCGTGTACCTCCCGTACAAGCACCGCACGTTCTACAAGTGGTTCGAGATCAACCGCAGCTACAAGCGGATGCTCAAGCGCGGCACGGCCTACCGCTCCGTCGTCTCCGAGGCAGGCACCCACCTCGACGGCCGCGAGGTCGAGGTCGGCCCACCGCCCGGCATCGGCCGTGTCGGCTGGCTCGCCGCCCCCTTCGGCCCCGACGAGATCGCCGTGCTCCTGCACGCCGACCGCCGCACCGTCACCGCCGCCATCGAGATCGAGGGCCCCGGCGTCGGTCTGCGCGACAGCGAGGACCAGGAGGCCCTGGTCGACCGCTTCGGCACCCTCCTCAAGCACGTCGCCAACGGCGACGGCTTCGTGACCCGCCTCCAGATGCTGGCCCGCACCCTCCCCGCCGACCCGGACGCCCACGCCAAGGACGTCGGCCAGCGCGGCGATCCCCACGCGCCGGCGTGGCTCATGGAGTCGTACGACCAGCTCCAGTCGATGGTCTCCACGTCGAGCGAGCAGCACCGCGCCTATCTCGTCGCGTGCATGCACTACACGCGCGAACTCGCCGCCGAGGCCAACGCCATGGCCCGTGCCGCCAAGCACGCCTCCGGCGCCCGCAAGCTCGACCGCGACGCCGGCCTCGCCGTCGTCATGGCCCGCGAGCTCACCGACATCTGCGCCCGCCTCGCCGAGGCCGACATCCGCGTCCGCCAGCCCCTCGGCCAGTCCCGGCTCGCCTCCCTCGTGCACTCCATGTACGACCCGGACCACCCCATCGACCACATCCAGGCCATGACGAAACGAAACGCTTGGCCCGCCGAACTGGACGCGATGGAGCCGACGTACCTCCAGGCCAAGACCCGCGAGTCCTCCACCCGCGCGCCCTGGTGCCACGCCACCGCCTGGGTGAAGGAGTGGCCGATGACCCCCGTCGGCGTCAACTTCCTCGCCCCGCTGCTCGTCCACACCCCGGACGTGATCCGTACGGTCGCCGTGACCATGGATCTCGAGCCCACCGAGGTCGCCATCGAGCGGATGCTCACCGAGAAGACCAACGACGAGGCCGACGCCAGCCGCGCCGCCAAGATGAACCGCACGGTCGACCCGCGCGACATCGCGGCCCACGGCCGGCTCGACCAGCGGGGTGAAGATCTCGCCAGTGGCGCGGCCGGAGTGAACCTCGTCGGGTACATCACGGTGTCGTCGCGTTCGCCCGAGGCCCTGGCCCGGGACAAGCGCACGATCAGGGCCTCCGCCGGCAAGTCGTATCTGAAGCTGGAGTGGTGCGACCGCGAGCACCACCGGGCCTTTGTGAACACCTTGCCGTTCGCGACCGGCATCCGCCGCTAGGGCCGAAGGGGCACAGACCCATGCGAGATCCGCTGTCCGTCCTCACCGACGCCTTCACCTCCTTCGTCTTCGGCAAGGTGGAGACGACCCGCCTGCCCGTCCGCACCTCCACCGGGCAGGCCCAGGCCGTCTACCTGCCGACGGCCGCCCCCGGCCTCGGCGACTCCGGCGTGATCATCGGCCGCGAGGTCTACAGCGGCAAGGGGTACATCTACGACCCCTTCCAGCTGTACGGGCAGCAGCTCCCCGCCCCCCACTGGCTGGTCCTCGGCGAGTCCGGCAACGGCAAGTCGGCGCTCGAGAAGACGTACGTGCTCCGCCAGCTCCGCTTCCGCGACCGGCAGGTCGTGGTCCTCGACGCCCAGGGCGAGGACGGCGTCGGCGAATGGAACCTCATCGCGCAGGAGCTGGGGATAACCCCCATCCGCCTGGACCCCATGGTCGCCAACGACTCCGGGATCCGCCTCAACCCGCTCGACCCGTCGATCACCACGACCGGGCAGCTCGCCCTGCTCCGGACGATCATCGAGGTGGCGATGGGCCACGGCCTCGACGAGCGGTCCGGCTTCGCGCTCAAGGTCGCCCACGCCTACGTCGTCGAGCACACCGCCCACCGCCAGCCGATCCTCACCGACATCGTGTAGCGGCTCCGCCACCCCGAGGCGGAATCCGCCGAGGCGATGAACGTCGACATAGACGATGTACGGGCCTGGGGCCTGGACGTCGCCCTCGTCCTGGACCGGCTGGTCGACGGTGACCTCCGGGGCATGTTCGACGGCCCGACGACCGTCGGCATCGACCTCGACGCGCCCCTGATCGTCTTCGACCTCTCCCACATCGACCGCAACTCCATCGCCATGCCGATCCTCATGGCGATCGTCGGCGTCTGGCTGGAGCACACCTGGATCCGCCCCGACCGGAAGAAGCGCATCTTCCTCGTCGAGGAGGCCTGGCACATCATCAACAGCCCGTTCGTGGCGCAGCTGTTCCAGCGGCTGCTCAAGTTCGGTCGTCGCCTCGGCCTGTCCTTCGTGGCCGTCGTCCACCACCTGTCCGATGTCGTCGACGGAGCCGCGGCGAAGGAGGCCGCGGCGATCCTGAAGATGGCCTCCACCCGGACCATCTACGCCCAGAAGGCCGACGAGGCGCGCAACACGGGCCGGGTCCTCGGCCTGCCCCGCTGGGCGGTCGAGATCATCCCGACCCTCACTCCCGGCATCGCGGTGTGGGACGTCAACGGCAATGTGCAGGTGGTCAAACACCTCATCACCGAACGAGAACGCCCGCTGGTCTACACGGACCGCGCCATGACGGAGGCCTCGGCCCCGGCCGGTGACCCGGACCTCGAATGGGAGACGGAGCAGCGCGCGATCCTCATCGAGCAGCAGATGAACGGCACTTCGCAGTCGACGGTGGCATAGATGGAGACGGCACGGAAGGGCGGGGGAGGGGTTTCCGACGGGCTGCTGCTCAGCCTGTTCGGCCTCCTTCTGTGCCTGACGGTCCTTGTGTGGTCGGCGACCGGCCTGGCCGGTCTGTTCTCCCACGGCGCCTGGCCGCGGGGCGTCGCCTTCATGGGCACGCCGTCGGCCCTGCGTTCCCTGGCCACGGCCCCGACGGACCTCGCGGCGGCCTGGCCGGCCACCCCGCCGGGCCAGCTCTCCGGCTACGGCCTGTTCTGGGGCCTGCTGATCGGCGAGGCGATGATCCTCTTCGTCCTCGCGATCTTCGCCCTGGGCACCCTGGCCCGCTGGCGAGCGGTGCGCGCCAACAGGAAGGCGGGGGTGTACGGGCACACCGCCGCGGCTCCGGTACGGGAGGAAAGGGCCCCGGAGGTCTCCGCCGAGGCCTCTCGGGTCACCCCGCCCCGGACGGAGACCCCCGCGGTGGCCGCCCCTGCGGCCCCTACGACCCCTGCGGCATCACCGGTCCCGGCGGCCCCCACGGCCGCGACGTCACCGGTCCCGGCGGCCCCGGCGCCCGTCACTGCGACGCCCGCCACTCCGCCGCCCGTGCCGGCGGCCACCGCGGCCATGCCCGTCGTCCCGGCACCCGCCGAACCAACGTCCGCGGGCACGGGGGCGGGGGCGGGGGCGCCGGTCGTGCCCGCGCCCCTCGTGACCTCGCCCGTTCCCGCTGCGCACCTGGGCGCCGCCGCCGGTCGGGCGACCCGTACGTTCTACGGCCCCCCGGACGCCCGCCGCCCCATAGCCGTCCAGGCCGTCCAGGACGCCGAGGGCCCGGTCCTGGTCGTCACCTCCGACCCCGCTCTCTGGTCCGCGACCAAGGACGCGCGCGGCAAGCTCGGCCCGGTCCTCGTCCACGATCCCGGCCATCTGTGCGACACGCCCGCGCGACTCCACTGGTCGCCGTCCGAGCGCTGCGAGGACCCGGCCGTGGCCGCGGAGCGGGCGGTCGCCCTGCTGGCCCCGGTGCGCCCGCACTCCCGGCTGGACGCGGCCACCGCGGACACTGCGGAAACGCTCCTGCGCTGCTGGCTGCACGCTGCCGCCGTGGACGGGCGCCCGTTCCGCCAGGTCCACCGCTGGGCACAGGGCACGGGCGCCCACGAGCCGGTACGGATCCTCCGCAGCCACCCGAAGGCGGCCTCCGGCCACGCGGGTCTGCTCGAATCGGCGCTCACAGCGCACCCGGAAAGCCGCCGCATGGCACAGGAACTGACGGCCCGTGCGCTGGCGTCGCTCTCCTCGATCCACATCCGGGAGGCCTGCACCCCGAATCGAACGGATTCGCTGGCGCTGGCATCATTCCTCCCCGAAGGGGGCACTCTCTACGTGGTGGGGGAACCGATCGAGGATCCCCGCACCGACCCCGGCGCGATGCCGCTCCTGACGGCGCTCGCCGCAAGCGTGGTCGAGCACGGCCGCCGCATGGCCGCACGGTCATCCGACGGTCGGCTCGACCCACCAATGACCCTCGTCCTGGACGACGTCGCCGCCGTGGCCCCGCTCCCCCGGCTCCCGGAGCTCCTCGCCACCGGCCACACCCAGGGCCTCCCGACCCTGGCCCTGATGCGCTCGCCGGAACAGGCCCGCACCAGGTGGCCGGAAACCTCCCTGAGCCGCTGAGGGGCGCCGCCTCGACCCGCTCCGGGGTCAGAGGGCGCGGCCCCGCAGGGAGTGCAGGTGGGCGCGTGCGGCCTCGGCGGCGTGGGTGAACCAGTCGGCGATGACCGCGGTCTCCTCCGGGGTGTACCGGGCGAAGACGTCCTCCAGGCGGGCGTAGAACGGCTGGTACAGCGCGACGACCCGTGCGGCCGCGTCCGGGTCGGCGACCACGCGCACTCGCCGCCGGTCGGCAGGGTCCGGGGCCCGGTGGGCGTACCCGGCCTTCTCCAGACGGTTGAGCACCCCTGTCACGGCCCCCGTGGTGAGGTTGGCGCGCTCCGCAAGGTCCCCGGCCGACAGCGGGTCCTCGCCGGCGCCGAGCACATGCCCGAGACAGGTCAGATCGGTGACGTTGAGGCCGAGGGCCTGGGCGACCTCCTGCTGGCCGATGAGGCCCAGGGCCACGTACGCGTCCATCCGATGGATCGCCTCGCCGACGGTGGCCGGGGGACGGCTCTTGCCCTCCACGCAGAGACTCCTTAGCATCTAAGTTACTTAGCTCGTGAGATAAACAGTTCTCACCGATGCCTTCATCCTGCCTGCCCCGAGACCCCCACAGGAGCATCCATGAGCGCCCACGGTGACGTCGACCTCGGCCACACCCTGGCCGGATGGACCGGAACCACCCTCGCCGGACTGGGCTCCGCCGTCGCCGGAGCCGGAATCTGCCTGGACCGCACCTGGGCCCTGTGGCTCGGCGCGGCACTGGCCGTTCTCGCCGCCACCGCGACCTGGACCCTCCACCTGACGGGCTGGGGCAAGCCCTCCGGCCCCCGCCCGGCCGACCAGTGGGACTGGCGGGTCCGCGACTCCGGCGCCCGGCACGGCCACCCCGACTGCCTCGGCTGCCGCCTCGCGGGCCGCCCCGTCACGGTCACCGCCCGGACGCGGCCGCACCCCGAACCGGCCCCCGGCCGCCCCTGATTCCGGTCCTCCACCGACGCCTACGAGGCCCGCCGCACCTCGTACTCCTCCTCCATCGCCCTGTCGTGCCCCGGGACGGCCACCCGGTCACCCGTCGCCACGAAGCCGAACCGGCGGTAGAAAGCGGCGGCCCGCGCGTTGTCCTCGTGGACGTAGAGCCGCACCCGCTCGACCGGCTCCGTCAGCGACCAGGACCACTCGACGCCCGCACGGAACAACGCGTCGATCACACCGGTCCCCCGCACCTCGGGCCGCACGTAGACACCCACGATGTGCGTCTGGTCGACCTTCGCCGGCTCCCCGAAGCGCACCTCGTCCGACGGCCGTTCCACCAGGATCGAGATCGTGCCGACCCAACTCCCGTCCGGGGCCTCGGCCACGAACTGCCGCGCCTTCCCGTCGCCCGTCTCCGACGCCCCCTCGGCACGCTCCTGCCAGAAGGAGTCCGGGCGCTGAACGGCGGCCTCGTACGTGTCGAGGAACGCGAGGTGCGCGATCGGGTCCCGGAGGGCCGCCAGGCGGATCTCGCGGGTCTGCTCCCACTCGTCGGCGCGGATGACACGTATCGAAAAGTCCATGGGCCCGATCCTCCGACGCCCGCAAAGCCCTGACAAGGGCTTTTCGCTCCCCGTCGTACCCCGGTACTACACCGACGCCCGACCTGCCGCCCCAGGTCGGACGAACGCCCGCCGCCCGCTCCCTAGCGTCGTCAGCATGATCCGAGCAGAGAACCTCACCAAGCGGTACGGGGACACCACCGTCGTCCAGGACCTCAGCTTCACCGTCCAGCCCGGCGCCGTCACCGGCTTCCTCGGCCCCAACGGCGCCGGAAAGTCCACCACTCTCCGCATGATCCTCGGCCTCGACGCCCCCACCCGCGGCCACGCCACCGTCGACGGCCGCCCGTACGCCCGGCACGGCGCCCCGCTCACCCGCGTCGGCGCCCTCCTCGAAGCCCGCTCCGTGCACCCCGGCCGCTCCGCCCGCCACCACCTCACGGCCCTCGCCCTCACCCACGGCATCCCGCGCTCCCGCGTCGACCGGGTCCTCGCCGTCACCGGCCTCACCCACGTCGCCGACAAGCGCGTGAAGGGCTTCTCCCTCGGCATGGGCCAGCGCCTCGGCATCGCCGCCGCACTCCTCGGCGACCCGGCCACCGTCGTCCTCGACGAACCGGTCAACGGCCTCGACCCCGAGGGCGTGCTCTGGATCCGCACCCTCCTCAAGTCCCTCGCCGCCGAAGGCCGTACCGTCCTCGTCTCCTCCCACCTGATGAGCGAGATGGCCCTCACCGCCGAGCACCTGATCGTCATCGGCAAGGGCCGGCTCCTCGCCGACACCACCGTCGACGCGCTCGTCCGCGCCTCCGGCGGCGCCTCCGTCAAGGTCGTCACCCCGGAGGCCGACCGGCTGCGGAACCTGCTCCCCGGCGCCGGCATCACCCTGGAGGCCCCCGACACCCTCCTCGTCACCGGCCCGGACGCTCCGGAGATCGGCCGCACGGCCGCCGCCCACGGCCTGCCCCTCCATGAACTGACGCCCCGGGCCGCCTCCCTGGAGCAGGCGTTCATGGCCCTCACCCACGACTCCGTCGAATACCAGGGAGCCCTCGCATGACCACCGCGACCGTCACCCCACGGCTCACCCACGCGCGCGTGCTCCACTCCGAGTGGCACAAACTGTGGACCGTCCGCTCGACCTGGATCACCGTCCTCACCGCCACCGCGCTCGTCCTCGGCGTCGGCATCCTCATGGGCGCCACCTACACCTCCGACGGCGGCGACTCGGACGTCGACACCGTCATCCTCACCCTCTACGGCAGCCAGCTCGGCGCCATCGCCCTCGCCGTCCTCGGCATCCTGGTCACGGCCGGCGAGTACGCGTCGGGCATGATCCGCGCCTCCCTCACCGCCGTCCCCGGCCGCCTTCCCGTCCTGACGGCGAAAGCCGCCGTCTACACCGGCGTGACCCTCACCCTCACCTTCGCCACCAACCTGCTGACCTTCCTCACCGCGCAGGTCTTCCTCTCCGACACGGACCAGGCCGCCTCCCTCACCGACGACGGCGTCCTCGCCGCCCTCGCGGGGAACGCCGCCGGCATCACCCTCCTCGGCCTGATCGCCCTCGGCCTCGGCGCGACCCTCCGCTCCGTACCCGGCGCGATCGGCGCATTCGTCGGCGGCGTGATGATCCTGCCCGAGGTCCTCGGGATGCTCCCGTACGAGGCGATGGAGACGGCCGTCCGGTACTTCCCCACCCAGGCCGCCGGCGCCCTCGGCTCGGCCACCCCGCTCCCGGGCGCCGCCTCCCCCGGAGCCGCCCTGCTCGCCCTGCTCCTGTGGGCGGCCGCGACGCTCGCGGTCCCCGCGCTGTTGCTCAAGCGCCGGGACGTATGAGGATGATGACCGGGTGACCACGGAAGCGACCGCGACGACGGGCCTCAGCCGCTCCCTCCAGCGACTGCTCGCGCGGACCCGGGCGTTCGACACCCGCCGACCCCGGCTGTGGGACTCCACGCTGACGCTCTTCTGGGCGGCGGTGACCCTGGTGGACGCGTCGGGCGGCTGGCGGAACACCGCCCCCGACCCGTCCGTGCCCGTCTGGCTCGTGGTCACCCTGAGCCTCGGCCTCTCCCTCCCGCTGTACCGGCGTCGCCGACGGCCCCTGGCCGTGCTCACCGTGATGGCCTGCGCGGCGCTGGTCAGCGCCGCGTCCGGCGCCTTCCTGCAGGCCGGCTACCTCCAGATGGTCCCGGTCTTTCACATCGCCCTCACCCGCCCACCCCGCACCCTCCTGTGGGCCTCGGCCCTGCTCCTGCCGCCGCTCCTGACGGGGGCGGTCCTCTTCCCCCGGGGAAGCTGGGACCAGCACGTCGTCCCCACCCTGTGGGCCTACGCGCTCGTCGCACTCCTCGGCATCGCGGTCCGCGCCCGCAAGGACCACACGGCGGCGCTCGTCGACCGGGCCCGCCGCCTGGAGATCGAACGCGACCAGGAGGTACGACTCGCGGCGGCGGCCGAACGGACCCGGATCGCCCGCGAGATGCACGACATCATCGGCCACAACCTCTCCGTCATCACGGGCCTCGCGGACGGCGGACGGTACGCGGCGGCGAAGAACCCCGAGCGCGCGGCCCAGGCCCTCGAAGCCATCGGTACCACCAGCCGCGAGGCCCTCGCCGAACTCCGCCGGCTCCTCGGCGTCCTGCACGACGACGAGGAGGCGGCGGCCCGCGACCCCCAGCCCACCCTCGCCGACCTCGACGCGCTGATCACCGGCGTACGGAACGCGGGCCTGCCGGTGCGGTTCGACCGGGGCAGCGCCTCCCCCGACCGCCCCCTCACCCCGGGCGCCCAGCTGACCGTCTACCGGGTGGTCCAGGAAGCCCTGACGAACGCCCTGAAGCACGCGGGCGAGGGCGCGAAGGCGACCGTGCTCCTCACCCACACCTCCGAGGAGGCAAGGGCCGAGATCACGAACACGGGCCCGGCGGTCCCGCCCCCACCGTCCGGTCAGGGCCAGGGACTTACCGGGATGCGGGAGCGCGCGGCCCTCTACGACGGCACACTCGAGACCGGCCCGCTGCCGACCGGCGGCTGGCACGTCAGGCTCCGACTTCCCCGGGAGGACTCCCCCTCGTGACGACCGTTCTCATCGCGGACGACCAGCCGATGCAGCGCTTCGGCTTCCGCATGCTGCTGGAGAGCCAGGACGACATGACCGTCGTCGGGGAGGCGTCCAACGGCACCGAGGCGATCCGGCTGGTCGACCGGCACCACCCCGACGTCGTCCTGATGGACATCCGGATGCCCGGACTCGACGGTATCGAGGCGACCCGCCGGATCGTCGCCACGGGCGACCGCACGCGGATCCTGATCGTCACGACCTTCGACCTCGACGAGTACGCGTACGACGGCCTCCGCGCCGGCGCCAGCGGCTTCCTGGTGAAGGACGCCCAGCCGGAGGAACTCCTCGCCGGCATCCGAGCGGTCGCGAGTGGCGACGCGGTCGTCGCCCCGAGCCTCACCCGCCGCCTCCTGGACGCCTACATCCACCACCTGCCGTCGTCCGCCACAGCGGAGCAGAACCCGGAGGACCCACGACTCGCCTCCCTCACGGAGCGGGAACGCGAGATCCTCACGGTGATCGGCCAGGGCTGGACGAACACGGAGATCGCCGAACGCCTTCACCTCGCGGAATCGACGGTGAAGACCCACGTCGGCCGGATCCTCGCGAAGACCGGCGCCCGCGACCGCGTCCAGGCGGTGATCCTCGCGTACGACACCCAGCTGGTCACGCCGGCCTGACCCGAAGGGGCCCCGAAAGGGGTTCCGGCCCGTAAACGCAGAAAAGCCCCGCACCATGAAGGTGCGGGGCTTTCCCACAATGATTGTTCGGCGGCGTCCTACTCTCCCACAGGGTCCCCCCTGCAGTACCATC
>NZ_JNZO01000027.1 GCF_000717595.1 Streptomyces flavochromogenes
TCAGAACAGGACTTTTCCCCCACCCCGCCCTCCCCGAGACCCCGCCGCTCAGACCCGTCCCTCGCCCCTCCGCCCCTCGACCCCCCGACGCCCTGGCCCGAGACCCGCTCGGTCCGCCGCCGAGGCGCCGTGCGTCCAGCCCTCCTCGTCCCAGGCCGCACGCACGCGCGTGGCCCGGGTTTCCGGGAAGAGTTCGTCCGTGCGGGTGGTGACGGCCAGGTCCCGTGAGGCGAGGGCCGGGAGGAGGGTCGGCGCCTCGGACGCCACGCGGCGGGACGTCGCCGCGAGACGCGCGCCGAGCCGGTTCGCGTACGCCAGCAGGAACGACTGCCGGAACGACTTCGTGCGTTTGCGGCCCCCCGCCCGCTGCTCCGCCTCCGCCCGCGTCATCGCCGCCGTCCCCTGCACGAGCAGTGACGTGTAGAGCAGCTCCACCGGGTCGAGGTCCGCCTCGAAGCCGACCACCGTCGAGAAGCCGTACGTCTCGTTCCACACCGCCCGGCAGTGGTTCGCCGTGGCGACCGCGTCGAGCAGGATCGCCTTCGCCTGCTCGTAGGGCGGCTCCACCCCGATCCGGACCGCCCCGGGCGTCTCCGGCGACGGCGCCCCCGCCGCGAGCGTCGCCTCGTCCAGGCTGTGCCGCGCCATCAGTTCCTGCGCCTTGGCCGTGAGCGCCTCCGCCTCCTCCGGGTACCCCGTCGCCTCGGCCTTCGCGAGCAGTGCCCGGATCCGGGTCAGCATCCGCGGCTCCCCGGCCGTCGCCGGCGGCAGCGCCTCCCCCGGCACCGGGCCGACCGCGTCGAGCCGCGGCAGCCGCACCAGGAGTCGGTACAGCTCCAGGACCGTCGTCGCGTACGAGAAGCGGTCCGTCGGCCGGCCGGGCGACGCGTCCAGCTCGTCGAGCTGGGCCCGCCAGCGGTGCGGCAGCGTCTCGTAGCGGGCCGTCTCGGTCAGGACCAGGCCGGTCAGGACCCGGAGGTGCGCGTCGGAGAGGTCGCGGCGGGCGATGCGTACGAGGTCCGCGGGCTGCCAGCCCCGCCCCCACAGGGTCCGCACGAACTCCTCGCCGCGCCGGCTCAGTTCCGGGTCGGCGCCCCGGTCGGCGGCCAGCAGCGACGCCGCCGTGTCGAGGGAACCGTCGTCACTCGCGTACAGCGCCTCGAAGGCCCTGTCGACCGTGCTGCCGGTACCGCCGGTGTCGCTCGCCCTGCCGGTGCTGCTCGTGCTCACGCCGTCCTCGTGTCCCATGCCTCGCGCGACCGGGCGATCACCGAGCGGTGATCGAGCGACCAGTCGACGAGCTGCTTGATCAGGTGGGTCATGCTGTGCCCGGTCTCCGTCAGCGCGTACTCGACCTGCGGCGGCGTCGTCGGGTACACCGTCCGCGAGACGAGTCCGTCGCGTTCGAGGCGGCGCAGCGTCAGGGTCAGCATCCGCTGCGAGATCCCGGTGACGAGCCGCTGGAGTTCCCTGAACCGCCGTGGCCCCGCCGCGAGTTCGACGACCACGTGCACGGTCCACTTGTCGCCGAGCCGGTCCTGGACGTCCCGTACCCCGCAGTCCTCCGCGCAGCTCACCAAGGGTTCGGTGGTTACCTCCGTGTGCCCCTCGGACATCGATGTGCCTCCTTCCGCGATCTTCTCCGTCCCCCCACGATGGTCTCAGCCATCACGCCGTCACCACGGCCCCAGGGGGAAACATGCTGCTCGTCACCGGTGTCTCCGGCGCTCTCGGCTCGCTCGTCGCCGAACGGCTCGGCGGCCGCGAGGACGTCGTCCTCGGTACGCGCGCGGGGCTGCCCGGCACCCGCCGCCTCGACTTCGACGCGCCCGAGACGCTGCCGGATGCCTTCGCGGGGGTGGAGACGCTGCTGCTCGTCTCCGCCGGTTACGGGGAGGACGACACGGTCGTGGGCCGTCACGAGGCCGCGATATCGGCTGCGGAGGCGGCGGGCGTGCGCCATGTCGTCTACACCAGCCTCTCCGGCGACGGCGACCACCTCACGTACGCGCTCGCCCACCGCTGGACCGAACGGCGGCTGCGGCGCTCCGCCACACTCGACTGGACGATCCTCCGCAACGGCCTGTACGCGGAGTTCCTGACCTGGATCGCCACGCCCGACGCCGAGAACCGGATCACGGGCCCGCTGGGCGAGGGCCGCCTCGCCGCCGTCGCCCGCGCGGACCTCGCCGACATCGCCGTCGCGGTCGCGACGGACCCGGCCGCCCACCGGAACCGGGTGTACGAGCTCGTCGGCGAGCGCGCCCTCGGCGGCGCCGACCTGGCGGAGGCCCTGGGCGCCACGTACGCCCCCGGCACGCTCGCCGACGCGCGCGCCGCGATCGCCGCGTCCGGGGCGGTGCCGTTCCAGGTGCCGATGCTGGCGAGCACGTACTCGGCGATCGCCCACGGTTTCATGGACGGTACGGGGGTGGAGAGCGACCTGCGCACGCTGCTGGGCGGCCGCGAACCGCTCGACGCGCTCGATGTCTTCGTGAAGGCCGTACGACAGGGCTAGACCCGGCTCCGGGCGAGCCCGGGGCATGCGTATGGGGGCTCGGATACGGCGCCGGGCGCGAGGGGAGGCATGCGCACGAGAGGCTCGGATGCGGCTCGGGCGCGAGGGCGGACATGGGTACGAGGGGCTCGGATGCGACCCGGGCGCGAGGGCGGCCATGCGTACGAGGGACTCGGATGCGGCTCCGGGGTAGTACCAGGCATACCCCCTGAACGCCCGCCAGTGGTCGTGATCGGCGGCCGGGAGAACGGTTCGCTTGAGCCATGACCTCGACGCTCTCGAACACCCCCGCGGCCCCCTCCACCACGACCTCCACCACGGCCCCCACCACCGCCGTACGACTCCGCCGGCTCACCCGGCACCACCGGGACGTCCGCGCCCTCGACGGCGTCGACCTCGACTTCCGCGCCGGGACCTTCACCGCCGTCATGGGCCCCTCGGGCTCCGGCAAGTCCACGCTGCTCCAGTGCGCGGCCGGGCTCGACCGGCCCACCTCCGGGCAGGTGGAGGTCGGCGGGGTGGCCCTCGAAGGGCTGAGCGAGCGGCGGCTGACCCTGCTGCGGCGGGACCGGATCGGTTTCGTCTTCCAGTCCTTCAACCTGCTGCCCGCCCTCACGGCCGCGCAGAACGTCGCCCTGCCCCTCCGGCTCGCCGGCCGCCGCCCGTCCCGTACCGAGGTCCGGGAGGCGCTGGCCCGCGTCGGGCTCGCGGGGCGGGAGCGGCACAGGCCGGGAGAGTTGTCGGGCGGACAGCAACAACGGGTGGCGATCGCACGGGCGTTGATCACGCGGCCGGCTGTTCTCTTCGGCGACGAGCCGACCGGCGCGCTCGACTCGACGACGAGCCGTGAGGTGCTCGACATGCTGCGGGAGCTGGTCGACCGGGACGGTCAGACGATCGTCATGGTCACCCACGACCCGGTGGCGGCGGCCCGCGCGGACCGTGTGGTCTTCCTGGTCGACGGGCGGGTGGCGGGCGAGCTCCGGGCCCCGACGGTGACGGCGGTCGCGGAGCGGATGACCGCGCTGGAGCCGGTCGCACCGGTCGCGGAGCCGACGACCGCGCTGGAGACGGCCGCACCGGTCGCCGAGTCGGGTCCGGCCCGCCCCGCCGCCTCCCCCGCCGGGAGCGCCTCGTGCTGACCGTCGTCCTCTCCGGCCTCCGTGCCCGCTGGGCCTCCTTCCTCGGCGGGTTCCTCGCCCTCGCGCTCGGCGTGGGGCTGCTCGCCACCATGGGCCTCGGGCTGTCCGCGACCTTTCACGCGCCCGAGCGTTCTCCTCAGCGGTTCACCTCCTCGCCCGTCGTGGTGCAGGGTCAGGACCGGCTGACACTGGACGTACGGCGCGGACCCGAGACCGTTTCCGTGGCGCAGCGACTCGACCGTCCACAGCCTGTGGACAACAATCTGCTCCACGAGCTTGGGGCCCGCTGGGCGGTCACGTCCTCCGGTGGCCCCGACGCCGTCGGCGTCGACGCCCCCGCCGCCGAGGTCCGCGCCCTCGTCGGCGATCGTGCCCAGGTCCTCACCGGCGACGAACGGCGGCGCGCCGACCCCGGCCACGACCGGGACGCAGACGCGCTCGTCGGCGTCAACGCCCTCCTCGGCACCTCCGGCGGTGTCACCGCATTCGTCTCCGTCTTCGTCGTCGCCTCCACCTTCGCCTTCGCCGTCGCCTTGCGCCGCCGCGAGTTCGGGCTGCTCAGGACCGCCGGAGCCACCCCGGGTCAGATCCGCCGGCTCCTCCTCGCCGAGGCCGCGGCGCTCGGCGTCCTCGCCTCCGCCACCGGGTGCGCGCTCGGCGCGGCCGGCGCGCCGCTGCTCGCCCGGACCCTCGTCGACGGGGGCCTCGCGCCCGAGTGGTTCACGGTCGGCGGCCCGGCCTGGCCCTTCCACGCGGCGTTCTGGACGGGCGTGACGGTCGCCCTGGCCGGGGCGGTCGCCGCGTCCCGGCGGGCCGGGAAGGTCGGCCCGACGGCCGCTCTCCGCGAGGCGGACGTCGACACCGACACCCTGCCCCTCGGCCGGGCCCTGCTGGGTACGGGACTGCTTCTGGCCGGCCTGGGGCTCCTCGTCTGGACGTACGCCACGGACCCGTCCGCGCTGCTCAAGCGGAAGACGTACACGACCCTGCCGATGCTCCTGATCACCGGCATCGCCCTGCTCTCCCCGCTCCTGGTCCGGCCGACGGCACGGCTGCTGAGGCTGCGGGGAGCCGTGGGGACGCTGGTACGGGAGAACAGCGCCGCCTCCGTCCGCCGTACGGCCGCCGTCGCCGCCCCCGTCCTCGTGACCGTGGCGCTCGCCGGGACGCTCTTCGGCTCGGCGACGAGCGTCACGCGCGCGAAGGGCGCCGAGGGGCGCGAGCAGACGGCCGCGGAGTACGTCGTGACAGGCCAGGCCCTGGAGCCGGTGGCGGCGCCCGCAGGGGCCGTCGTCTCCCCCACGGGGCCGACCTCGGTCTTCGTACGGGACGGGGACGCGGCCGTCGTGAAGTACGGGGCGCGGGCGGTCGCCGATCCGGCGGCCTTCGCCGAGCTCGCCCGGCTGCCCGTGGTCGCCGGCGATCCGCGGGACCTCGACGACCGGTCGATCGTCGTCAACGAGGAGTTCGAGCGGCGCCGGGTGGGCGAGACCGTCGAGGTCTGGCGGGCGGACGGGACCGGTCCCGTACGGCTCCGGGTCGCGGCCGTCCTCGCCCTCGGGACCGGCGACAACGGCCCGTACGTCACCCGGGCGAACGCCCCCGGCTCCGTCCCGGACCGGATCGACGCACGCGGCGGCGGTACGGCCACGGTGCGGGCCCTGGAGGCGAGCGGCGGCACCGTCAGGACGGCCGACGCCTGGGCCGACGCCGAGCGCGCGCCGAGCGGCAGCCCGCAGGCCCGGCTCGGCATGGTCCTGGTCCTCGGCATCGCCCTCGTCTACACGGTGATCGGCCTCGCCAACACGCTGCTCATGGCGACCTCCGTACGCGGCGGGGAGCTGGCCTCGCTCCGGCTCGCCGGGGCCACCCGGGCCCAGATCCTGAGGGTGGTGACGGGCGAGGCGACCCTCGCCGTGGCGATCGGCGCCCTGCTCGGCCTCGTGGTGACCGCGCTGGTCCTCGGCACCCTGGGAGCGGGCCTCGCCGCCCTCTCCGCCCCGGTGGCCCTGGCCCTCCCGTGGGGCACGGTCGGCGCGGCGGCCGGCGTGTGCGCGGCGGTCGCGATCGCCGCGTCGGCCCTCCCCGCGTGGCGCCTGACGCGCTGAGCGGCGATGGTGGGACGGACGGGGCGGTGACCGGGGTCGGAGCCGGGTCCCCGCCCCGTCCACGCCCGTCCGGCCCCGTCCACGCCCGCACACCCGTACGAAACACCTTGCGGCGCGCTCCGGGGGACCGTGATCATCTTGTGCCGGGACAGCGGAAGCGGAAGAGACAGCGGCAGCGGGAGCTCGCGGACCTCTCGCGCGAATCGGACCGTTTCGGCCCGGACGCCGGGCAGGGGGAACTCCGCTACGCGACGCGGGACGAGTCGGAGTGGCAGGCGGAGCTCAAGCGGCTACGGACCGAGGAGCCCGGTCTCGACTGGGACGCGGTCCGGCTGGACATGCTCTGCGGGCGCTCGACGCACCCGACGACGTACCGGCTGAGCGTCTTCGTCCCCCATCAGGATCGTCAGGATCCCACCGCCGCGCCGCGCCCTGATCCGACGGAGCCGAAGGATCCGCGGGAACCAGGGCATTCGCAGGAACCGGGGCATCCGCAGCCAAAGCCCTGGACGGCACCGGAACCGGGACGCACCCCCGTGTCGCCCCGGCCCCGATGCCGGCCCGGCTCAGGCCCCGTTCTCCCCCGCCCCCGCCGACGCGGACTTCGCCGCCCTCCACTCCGGGGCGAGGACCGCCCAGACCTCCTCGTCGTGGCGCCGCCCCCGGTAGGGGTAGCTGCCCCTCAGGACGGCGTCCCTGCTCATGCCGAGGCGGCGGGCCACCGCGATGCTCGGCTCGTTGTCGGAGGACACCACCCACTCGACCCGGTGGATCCCGCGTACCTCGATCGCCCAGTCGATGAGCGTCCGGGCCGCTCTGGTCACCAGGCCCTTGCCGACGCCCGCCGGCTCCAGCCAGCAGCCCGCCTCGGCCCTGCCGCTCTTCGTGTCGAGCTGCCGGAGGATCACCGCGCCGACAAGGGTGCCGTCGGACCAGATGCCGTGGATACGGCCCGAGTCGCCGGCCGCCTTCTCCGCGTAGAGCCGGAGGAACGCCCGGCTGGACTCCAGGTCGGTGACCACGTCGGGAAGGCCGTTGCGCGCCCCGATGAACTCGCGTCCCCGGTCCATGTGCGCCAGGAACTCCTCCGCCTGCCACGGTTCGAGCGGGCGCAGCTCCGCGCCGTCGTCTCCCAGGGGTGTCGCGTACATCGTCGTCGCCTTCCAGGTCAGGACCGCCACGCGCGGCGGAGCGTCGCCTCACCCTCCCCCACCGCGCACCCGGAGTCACGGGAGTTACGGGGACCCACAGGAGTCAGGAGGGTTACGGGATCAGGACCAACTTCCCGCGCACGTGCCCCGATTCGCTGAGCTCCTGGGCCCGCGCCGCCTCCTTCAGGGGGAGCGTGTCGGCGAGCCGGACCGCTAGGGTCCCGGCCGCCGCCCCGCGCGCGTGGGCGGTGAGTCCGGCCCGCACGGCGTCGGGGTCGCCCAGGATCCCGGAGAACACGATCCCGTACTTCTCCGCGTCCACGTCCGCGATCGTCACGATCCGCTCCTTCGCGGCCTGCTCCCCGCCGGGCTCGCCCCCGCCGAGGAGCTCGATCGCGACCGGCAGCACCCCGTGCCCGGCCGCATCGAAGACCGCGTCGACGCCGTCCGGGGCGGCGGCCCGCACCCGGTCGCCCAGACCCTCCCCGTACGCCACCGGGATCGCGCCGAGTTCGCGCAGGTAGGCGTGGTTGGACTCGGACGCGCTGCCGACCACGGTGACCCCGGCGGCGACGGCGAGCTGCACGCCCACCGAGCCCACGACACCCGCCGCACCGTGCAGGAACAGCGTCTCGCCCGCCCGTACGCCGAGCAGGTCGAGGACCCTCTGCGCCGTCTCGCCGGCCACCGGGAGGCTCGCGGCGACCTCCCAGGACAGCCCGGCCGGCTTCGGCGCGACGATGCCGGCGATCGCGTACTCGGCGTAGGCGCCGGTCTTCGTCCAGCCGAGGACCTCGTCGCCGACCGCCAGACCGGTGACTCCCTCGCCCAGCCTGTCGACGGTGCCGGCGAACTCCAGGCCGGGAACGGCGGGGAAGGTCGTCGGGTAGAACTCCTCGACCCAGCCGTAACGGCGTTTCCAGTCCACCGGGTTGACCCCGACGGCCGCCACCTTGACGCGGACCTCGCCGGGCCCGGGCTCCGGTACGGCGACACCCGCCGCATGACGCAGCACCTCCGGACCGCCGAACTCCTCGTACACGATCGCTTCCATCTCAGCCTCCACAGCCGCCCGTTCACCTCGACGCGTCCCAGCCTGCGGCCACGGCCACCCCCTCCCCGCCCTCCCAACGGCCAGTCCCGCCTGGCCGAAAGACCGGCCGCTCCCCACCCCTCCCCACGTACGCTCCCTCGCATGGACGCGCAGACTCTGACCACCGCGTACGAGATCATCCGGCAGCCCCTCGGGGAGATCCTCCCCAAGGTCTCGGCCGCCCTCGCCCCGCTCGTCCCGCACGTGGACGCGGCCGAACTCTCCACCCACTGCGCCCACTCCCCCTTCAAGACCCTCGGCGGTACGGAGCTGCTCACCGCCTCCGAACTGGCCCCGCTGCTCGCGGCCGGCGTGCCCGGGAGCCCCTGGCAGGGCGTGGCGACGATCGGCGGCCGGGAGCGCGAGGTCGTCGCCGTCACCAGCCACGCGACCCGCCGCGGGGCGGTGCTCGTGCTCGTACGGGAGGACGGCGGCGCCCCGGCGGGCGAGGCCGAACTCGCCGTGGCGCAGGCGCTGTGGGACCTGGTGGCAGGCCACTTCGACCGGTTCGCGACGGAGGCCCTGCCGGGGGCGCTGGCCCGGTCGCGGGCGGCGGCCGACACCCGCGCACGGGTGATCGCGGAGCTGACCGCCACGCACTCCGCGGCCCTCTCCGGGGTCCTCGGGGTGCTGCGCAGCCGGGCCCTGGACGACCCGACGGCCCGGGCGACCGCGACCGACCTGGCCGCGTCGGCGCTCATCGAGATGCGGGCGGCGCAGCGGCGGGACCGGGCGCTCGCGGAGGAACCGGCCCAGGACGCCTTCGAGCGGCTCGCCGCCGAACTCCGGCCGATGCTGCGGCACAGCCAGGTCGAACTCGACCTGGGCGCGCCCGACTCGGACCGCTCGCTCGCGGCGGACGTGGCCCACAGCGCGCGGGCGATCGTCCGGTCCCTGCTCCTGATCGTGCTCGAACAGGACTCGGTGCACCGGATCCACGTCGGCTGGCAGCTGACCGAACACGAACTGCGGGCCTCGGTACGGGACGACGGTGCGGGCGCGCTCGCCCCCTGCGACCTGGGCGCGGGCACGATCAAGGACCGGCTCGACGTGCTCGGCGGCCGGCTCGACATGGACGCGGTGCCGGGCTGGGGCACGACGATCACGGCGGTGATCCCGCTGGCGGCTCCGGCCGCGCCGGTCGAGGCGGCACACCCGCTGACCGGCCTCGGCGAGCGGGAGGTGGAGGTCCTGCGACACCTGGCCCTCGGGCACCGCAACCGGCGGATCGCGGAGGAGCTGCACATCAGCGAGTCGACGGTGAAGTTCCACGTCGCCAACATCCTGAACAAGCTGGGCGTCGACTCCCGGGGGGAGGCGGCGGCCCTGTTCCACGCGGCGGCGTAGCCCCTCCGACACGGGTGGCGGTGCGGCGCGGGCGCGGCGCGGCGCGGGCGGGGTGGGGGCCGCCGTCCGGTGCGGGTGGGGTGGCGCGCGGTGCGGCGCGGGCCGCCGTCCGGCGCGGGCGGGGGGGGCGCGCGGACGCGTGCGGCGCGACGTCCCGCGAGCCCGCCGCCGTCTCCACGCGGGCGCGTGCCCCCGCCCCGGACCTCCGCCACCGCCGTTGTGGGCAGTCGTTCCGCTGGGGCGGAACGGGTGGGCACGACGGACGGCGCCCTTGCCGGGCCCAGGCTCCCCGCGCCTACGGCGCCCACGAGGCCCGGGCCCTTGTCCAGCGCGCCCCTCCGTGGACCGGGCCCAGGGGCCGGCTGAGCGCCGTGGTCGGGTTGTGCCCACCCGTTCCGGCCCCAGCGGAACAGTCGCCCACAACCAAGGGGCGGGGCGGGGGCATCCGCCCGCGGCGCGGAGAGGTGGGGCCCGAGCCAGGTGGGCCCGGGACTCCCGGGGCCCCAGGCGCCGAGGGCCGGGGGCGCGCCGGTTGCGGGGTGGTGTCAGTGCCGGGTGTCAGACTCGCACCCATGACCGAGCGGTGGGCACTCGCAGCCGAAGCCGAGGGGGACGGCGCACTGCTCGTCCCCCTCGCCCCGGACGGCCTGCCCGCCGGAGACGTGCTGCGCGAGCCGGACCTGGTCGGGGCCGTACGGGCCAGGCCCGAGGTCGCCCGCTGGGTGTGGCGGTCGACGGCCGAGGTGTACCCCCGCCTGCTGGCCGGCGGCGTACGGGTCGAGCGGTGCTACGACGTGGAGGACGCCGAGCAGCTGCTCCTGGGCCACGAGGGGCGGCTCGGCGAGCCCCGTTCCGCGGCGGCGGCCTGGGCGCGCCTGCGAAACGCCCCGGTGCCGCCCGATCCCCCGCAGCGGGGCGCCGAGCCCGGTTCTCAGGACTCGCTCTTCGAGCCGCGCCCCGTCGTCTCCGTCCCCTTCGACGGGTTCCTGGCGGTCTACGCGGAGCAGCTGCGCCGCCATGACCGGGCGGAGCACCCGGGCAGGATGCGGCTGCTCACGGCCGCCGAGTCGGCGGGGATGCTGGTGGCCGCCGAGATGCACCGGGCGGGCCTGCCGTGGCGGGCCGACGTGCACCGGGACCTGCTGCACGAGCTGCTCGGCGAGCGGTACGCGGGCGGAGGCGAGCCGCGCCGCCTCGCGGAGCTCGCGGACGAGGTGTCGGCGGCCTTCGGCCGCCGGGTCCGGCCGGACCTGCCCGCCGATGTCGTGAAGGCCTTCGCGCAGGCCGGGGTGCGGGTGAGGTCGACCCGCCGCTGGGAGCTGGAGGAGCTCGACCACCCTGCGGTGAAGCCGCTGATCGCGTACAAGAAGCTGTACCGGATCTGGACGGCGCACGGCTGGTCGTGGCTCCAGGACTGGGTGCGGGACGGCCGTTTCCGGCCGGAGTACCTGCCCGGGGGCACGGTCAGCGGACGCTGGACGACCAACGGCGGCGGGGCCCTGCAGATCCCGAAGGTGATCCGGCGCGCGGTGGTCGCGGACGAGGGCTGGCGCCTGGTCGTGGCCGACGCCGACCAGATGGAGCCGCGCGTGCTCGCCGCGATCTCCCGGGACCCGGGCCTGATGGAGGTCGCGGGGCACCCCGACGACCTCTACACCCGGCTCTCGGACCGGGCCTTCTCGGGCGACCGCGACCACGCCAAGATCGCGCTCCTGGGCGCGATCTACGGGCAGACCAGCGGCGACGGCCTGAAGAACCTGGCGGCGCTGCGGCGCCGCTTCCCGCGCGCGGTGGCCTATGTCGACGAGGCGGCGAAGGCGGGCGAGGAGGGCCGGCTCGTACGGACCTGGCTGGGCCGGACCAGCCCGCGGGCGGTGGGCTCGGGCGAGGCCGAGGAGGCGGGCCTGCCGCAGGAGGGCGGCGAACCGGCGGCGGAGGAGGCGGAGTTCACCCCCGGCTACGCCTCCGGGAACGCGCGGGCCCGGGGCCGGTTCACCCGTAACTTCGTGGTGCAGGGCAGCGCGGCCGACTGGGCGCTGCTGATGCTGGCGGCACTGCGGCGCGCGCTCTCCGGGATGCGGGCGGAGCTGGTGTTCTTCCAGCACGACGAGGTGATCGTGCACTGCCCCGCGGAGGAGGCGGAGGCGGTCACGGCGGCGATCCGGGCGGCGGGGGACGAGGCGGGCCGGATCGCGTTCGGGGACACGCCGGTGCGGTTCCCGTTCACGGTGGCCACGGTGGAGCGGTACGCGGACGCGAAGTAGCCGCAGGAACGGCGGAGGGCCCCGCACGCGTCGCACGCGTGCGGGGCCCCACCTGTCCGACGGGCTACGCCGCAGGCAGCGTCTGCCACCTCAGGCTCAGCGCGATCGTCTTCAGCTGCTGCATCGTCAGCGCGGGCTCGGCGCGGGTGGCCGCCTCGTGCTGGGTGCCGGCGTTGAAGGCGGACACGACGACCCGGAAGCCTTCCGGGGTGATGGTGTCGACGGTCCACCAGACGACGCCCTCGCCGCCCTTCTCGCCCGGCTGCTGCGTGATCTTGACCTTGCGGCCGTCGGGGAGCGTGCGGACGTCCCCGCTGCCGAAGAGTTCGCCGGCCACGTCCGACATGTTCGGCTGGACGTTGATCTGGACGAGGCTCTTCCCCTTGCCGTCGTCGACGACCACGTAGGCGTACTCGCCGTCGCCGCCCTTGTCGGCGACCTTCAGGCCCTCGGGCAGGAGGGAACGCAGGGTGGACTGGACGACGGCACCGTCCGGCTCCACGTGCCGCCGGGGCTCGTCACGGCCGCCCCCGCCGCCACCACTGCCCTGGCCGTTCTCGCCGCCACCACCGCCCTGACCGCCCTCCCCGCCGGACATGTCCACGTTCGCGGGCAGCCGCGCGGCCAGCGGGCCCCAGTCGGGGGCCGTGACGAGCGCCTTGAGCTGGGCGGGGGTGAAGGGCGGGTTCTCCCGGCTGATCGGAGCGCCCTTCTCCGCGGCGGCGTTGTACTCGCTGACGTCGATCAGGAAGCCGTCCCGGGTGAGCAGGACCGCACGCCACTGCTTGGTCTCCTCGCGCTTGTCGGGGTACTCGTACCCCTGGAGGATCATGAGCCGGGAGCCGCCCGTCAGGCGCTCCTCGATGCAGTCGTCGTAGGGGATGGCGACCTTGTCCGGGCAGACCACCTGGTCCTCGCCCGCCTCGCCGGTGCCCGCACGGAAGAGGCCGACGCTGACACCGGCCTTGCCGTTCCCGTCGTCGAAGACGCCGGTGACGGACTGGCCCGTGCCGTCGAGGCCGTCGAACTTCCAGGTCCCCGCCGGGGTGTTGGCCTTGAGGACGGCTGCGAGGTCCTTGACGAGGATCGTCGCCTCGCCCGGCCGCTGCTTCCCGGGAACGGGGTCGACGGTGGCGGTGGGCTTGGGCGGCGCCGCCACGGAGGTGGTCGTCGCGTCCGCGGCGGGTGACAGCAGCGAGCCTCCGTACACACCGCCGATGCCGACGGCGGCGAGCGCGAGGACGCCGCCGGTCATCGCGAGGCGACGGCGGACGAGGCGCCGCTTGCCGCGCTGCAGCCCGCCCTCGACCAGCTCGCGCCGGTCGTCGGCGGCGAAGCCGTCGCCGGTGCGGCGCAGCATCGCTCCGAGCTCGTCCTCGAACCCTTCGCGCCGGGGGCCTTCGTTCTGAGGCATGTCGAATTCACCGTCTCCGGTCAGTGGATGAAGAAGCGTGGAAGAGGAGGGAGGAAGTTCCGCGGGCTCGGCCGCCCGCGGTCAGCGCGCGGCGAACTCGGCGATGCTGCCGCCGAGTCGGTCGCGCAGCTTCGCGAGGGCGCGTACGGAGCGGGTGCGTACCGCGGCGGAACTGACGTGCAGGGCGTCGGCGGTCTCGTCGATGCTGCGGTCCTCCCAGTACCGCAGCACCACGACGGCCCGGTCCTTCGGGGCGAGCCCGGCAAGCGCGTCGAGCAGCGCGATCCGCAGCACCGGGTCCTCGCCGTTGTCGGGGGCGCGGTCGGGGAGCTCGCCGAGGGGGCGCTCGGTGGCCGAGCGGCGCCTCTGGTGGCTGAGGAACGTGCGGACGAGCACGGTCTGGGCGTACGCCGCGGGGTTCCCGATCCGGGCCATCCGGCCCCACAGGGCGTACATCCGGCCGAGCGTCTCCTGGGTGAGGTCCTCGGCGAGGTGGATGTCCCCACTGGTCAGCAGGCACGCCGAGCGGAACAGCGGGCCTGTGCGTGCGGCGGCGAACTCCAGGAACTCGTCCGCGCGGGACTTTCTCATGCCGCTCCTTTCCCTCGCGGTCACGTGGTGTGGTCGCCGTACACCTCATTGACGCGACGGGGCGGCGCAAATGTTTCAGCGTCTTCCAGGGAATCTGCAGGCGTCTTCGCCGAGTGCGTCCAAAAGGGCAGAAAAGGGGTAACCCTGGAGTATGAACACTCTCAGCGCAGCCCAGACCCTGGCCGCGGGAGTCTGGCAATCAGGCCTCGGCCAGGTGCTCGGCGGTCTCGTCCTCGTGGCCGTACTGATCGCCGCCTTCTGGCTGGGCACCCGGGTCCGCAACCGCGAATCCAACCCGCCCAAGCCCGAGGACCAGCCCCACCGGCCGGATGACGGCAGCCTGCCGGGCGAGGCGTCCGGGTATCGCAGGCCGACCGAGATGCCGCAGACGGACGGCGAGCACCGGCTCATGCCCTACCAGCTCAAGGACGGCTCGGAGGCGTCGCCCGACCCGCCGACCGAGGAGAAGCGCAAGTGGGGCGGGATCTCCAGCGGAGGCTTCGGCAGCGGAGGCACGGGACACGGCGACTGAACCCTTCCTGCCCGACGGAGGCCACGCCCCGTGGATGAGAACGCTGTCCCCGCAACGCTCCCGGGAGCCGTCCCCACCGCTCCCTTCGAGGAACACCGGCCGCACCTGCGAGCCGTCGCGTACCGCCTCCTCGGCACCTTCGAGGAGGCGGACGAGGCGGTGGAGGACGTACGGAGGGCCTGGCCTGCCCGGCGCCCTCCGATCGCCCCCGGCCCGGTCCCGGCCCCGTACGACCCCACGGAGGCCGTCGCCCGCGCCTGCCTGGACCGGCTCCGGTCCCGCGAGACGCACCGCGAGCACCCCTGGGACCCGTGGGACCCCTGGGCCTCGGGCATGCCGAACCATCGCGACGACCCCGCGGAACCGCTCCCGCCGACGGCCCTCGACACACTGACACCACCGGAACGGCTCGCGTTCGTCCTGCACGACGAGTTCTCCGTCCCGTACGAAAGGATCGCCCCGATCGTGGAACGCACCCCGGCCGCCACCCGCCAGCTCGCCGGCCGGGCCCGTTACCGGCTGCGGGAGGCCGAGGAGATGCCGGAGCCGGACCTGCCGCGCCAGCGGGAGGTCGTCGCTGCCTTCCTGGCGGCCGCGCGGGGCGGCGACGCCGCCGCGCACGACCTCCTCGACCCCGACGTGGTGCTGCGGGCCGACGCCACGGCCGAACGGGCCGGGATGACGACCGTGCACGGCCCCGGGGCGGTCGCCGAGGCGATCGCCCGTCAGGTGAGCACGGCCCGGAAGGCCCTGGTGGACGGGGCGGCGGGGCTGGCCTGGCCTGCGGAGGGCGACCCGCGGCTCGTGTTCGCCTTCACCGTCCTGGAGAACCGGATCACGGCGATCGACGCCCTGTCGGACGCGGACCACCTCGGCCGCCTGAAGCTCCAGCTCTGAGAGCCCCGGTGCCCGTCGCGGGCCCGGTTCGCTCCCCGGCTCACTCCCCGAGGACACGCCCCGCACGGGATGCCACATGGGCGGGCGGTACGACCTCGGCGGGCAGCACGGGATCGGTGACCGGCTCGCCGAAGGTGGTCACCACGGGCAGCACCCCGGCCCACAGTCCGAGCGCCGCGTCCTCGGAATCACCGTCGTCGGGCGGCCCGCTGCGGGTCTTCACGGAGGCCTCGGTGAGGTCGAGCGCGAGCACGGAGGTCGCGGCGAGTTCCTTGCGACTGGGCTGCCGTACGTACTCCCACTGCCCCGGGGAGCTCTGCTCGGTGAGCGCCCGCAGGCCACGCAGCTTCTCCTCCGGGTCGGTCACGACGCGCGGAACGCCGTAGACCATCGCGCAGCGGTAGTTCACCCCGTGCTCGAAGACGGAACGGGCCAGGACCAGCCCGTCGACGTGGGTGACGGTGACACAGACGGTGGTGTCGGGTGCCTGGACGAGGCTGCGGCTGGCGACGGACCCGTGCAGGTACAGCTGGTCGCCCTCGACGCCGTACGCGGTGGGCACCACCATCGTCGTCCCGTCGACGGGGACGCCGAGATGACAGAGGAACCCGGCCGCGAGCACGGCGTCCAGATCGGCCCGCCGATGACTGCCCTTCTCGCGCATCCGCCGCAACCGGGTCCGCTCGGTGACGGCCAACGCCTCGCCCCCGCCGATCGTGTCCGTGTCGCCGCTCATACTTCCCCCAGGTTCCTCGTCCGACGCAGAAGATCTTCCGGAGTTGTACGACCTCCGGCCCCCGCCCCGCCACCGCCGCCCACCTGTCGGAACGGAAGTCCACGGCGTCGCTGAGGTTGCCACCGACGGCGATTCCCGTGTTCTCCCAGGTCAGAGGTGACCGCTAGAGTCGGGCCATGGGGGATCGGACTCGTGTGAGGCACTGCAGGCAGTGCCGTCGGCCGCTCGACGAGCGCAGCCGGCGGCGGCGCCCGAAGCGGTTCTGCAGCCGTCGGCACCGCCTCAGGTACTGGGTGGAGGAGACCTTGGACGCCGTCCTGAGCTGACGGCTCGCCCCCCGCTCACAGCACGGCGTGGAAACGAGGGGGAAGAATGGAACGGGTCACCGAGGAACAGGTCGCGCAGCTGAACCGGTTCGTGCGGGCACGCATCGCCGACGCGGCCTCACTGCAGGACGAGGCCCGCCCTGTGGTCATGGCTCTCGGCATCGTCGCGCAACGGCAGTGGGCGGCGGTGCACTTCCACCGCACCTCTTCACCAGCACAGCGGGCGAAGACCGAGCTGCACGCCGTCGCCTCGTGGAACCTTCTGGTCTCGCTCGCGGAAGTCTGGCGGGACCATCCCGATTTCCCCGCCGACGCCGCCATCGAGACATTCGAGTTCGACAGCGAGACGCCCCTCTCACCCGTCGACACCCACCCGACGGACGTGCCCGGGTAGCCGCGGGGGGAGCCCATGCCGGGTGCGGAGGGGGATCCGGTACCCGGCGACCGCCCGCACTCCGGACAGCCCCCGGCGACCCGCGCGCGGCCCCGCCATCGCATCCGGCACATGAAAAAGCCCCAGGTCACGGCGAGTGAGTCCTGGGGCTGATCCGAGCCGCCTTCGGGATTCGAACCCGAGACCTACGCATTACGAGTGCGTTGCTCTGGCCAACTGAGCTAAGGCGGCGCGCCGTCCGCACCCATGGTGGGTGCCGCGGCGACGCCAAGTCTACACAGTTTCCGGGAGTGCTCCGACCACCCCCGGAGAGGGCCTATGAGCAGCGCTTTCCGTCGGCGGGAGGGGTGCCGTCGAGGAGGTAGGTGTTGATCGCCGTGTCGATGCAGTCGCTGCCCCGGCCGTACGCGGTGTGGCCGTCGCCCTCGTAGGTGAGGAGGGTGCCGGAGGAGAGCTGACCGGCCAGGGACTGGGCCCACTTGTACGGGGTGGCCGGGTCGCGGGTGGTGCCGACGACCAGGATCGGGGCGGCGCCCTCGGCGGTGATCCGGTGCGGGCCGCCGGTGGGCGGGGTCGGCCAGGAGGTGCAGTTGAGGGCCGCCCAGGCGAGGCCCCTGCCGAAGACCGGGGAGGCCTTCTCGAAGGACGGGACGGCCTTCGAGACGTCGGCGGGGCCCGCGTAGGCGGCCGGCAGGTCGAGGCAGTTCACGGCCGCGTTGGCGAACATCAGGTTGGCGTAGGTGCCGTCCGCCTCCCGCTCGTAGTAGCTGTCGGCCAGCGCCAGGAGGCCCGAGCCCTCGCCGCCGATCGCCTGGGTGAGGGCCTCCCGCAGCTGGGGCCAGGCGCCCTCGTCGTACATCGCCGCGATCACCCCGGTGGTGGCGAGGGACTCGCCGAGCGCCCGGCTCTCGCCGGTGGGCACGGGCTCGGCGTCCACGTCGCGGAAGAACTTCTTCAGCGCCGCGCCTGCCGCGTCGACCGACGCCGTGCCCAGCGGGCAGTCCGGCTTGGTCACACAGTCCGCGGCGAAGGCCCGGAAGGAGGTCTCGAAGCCGGCGGTCTGGTCGCGGTTCAGGTCGATCGCCGGCAGCGACGGGTCCATCGCCCCGTCGAGGACGAGGCGGCCGACCCGGTCCGGGAACAGCTCGGCGTACGTGGCGCCGAGGAACGTGCCGTACGAGGCCCCCACATAGCTGAGCTTCTCGTCGCCGAGCACCGCCCGCAGGATGTCCATGTCACGGGCCGTCTCGACCGTGGAGACGTGCGGCAGGATCGCCCGCGACTCCTTCGCGCAGCCCGCCGAGAAGTCCTTGAAGGCGGCGCTCAGCGCGTTGACCTCCGCGGGGTCGTCGGGGGTCTGGTCGACCTGCGTGAACGTGTCCATCTGGGGGCCCGTCAGACACTCGACCGGCTCACTGCGCGCGACTCCGCGCGGGTCGACGGCCACCATGTCGTAGCGGGCGCGGACGGGTGCGGGGTAGCCGACACCCGCGTACCCCTGGAGGTAGCCGACGGCGGAGCCGCCGGGGCCGCCCGGGTTGACCAGGAGCGAACCGAGCCGCTTGCCGGGGCCGGTCGCCAGGACCCGCGAGACCGCCAGGTCGATCTGCTCCCCGTCCGGCTTCGCGTAGTCCAGCGGGGCCCGCAGGGTCGCGCACTGGAAGCCCGTGACACCGCAGTCGCGCCACGTCAGCTTCTGCCCGTAGAACGTCTTCAGCGCCCCGGGCGAGGAGGAGGGCGAGGCCTGCCGGGCCGCCGCCGTGGTGCGGGACGCCGCCGCGTCGCTTCCGCCCGAGCAGCCGGAGAGGATCAGTCCGGCGGCCGCGAGGGCCGTGGCGGACGTACGGAGCAAGCGCCTGGAGTCCATTCCCGGAGCGTATCCGGAGCGGTACGCACCGTGTCCAATCGGACTCCGGCTCCCGCCCCTCCGACCGGCCCCGCGCCGCCGCGACACCCCTGGGGGGTGTCTTGTCGATCGGGCCGGATCAGGCACCGGAAGCCGCGAGCCCGGCCTGATCGGCAAGACGCCCCCTAGTCCCGCAGCGCCAACGTCATCGCCTCCAGGGCGAGCAGCGGCGCCACCTGCCGGTCGAGGGCCTCGCGGCAGGCAAGGACCGCCTCGATGCGGCGGAGGGTGCGCTCGGGCGTGGTGTCGTGGGCGATCCGCTCGATCGCGTCCCGCACGTCCGTGTTGGCGAGGGCCGTGCGCGAGCGCAGCTGGAGCGCGAGGACATCGCGGTAGAAGCCGGTCAGTTCGGTGAGCGCGAGGTCCAGGCTGTCGATCTGCGTGCGCTTCTTGCGCCGCTTCTGGTCGGCTTCCAGGTCCTTCATCACCCCGGCGGTGCCCCGCGGCAGCCGCCCGCCGGGGCCCACGCCGAGAGCCGCCTTCAGCTCCTCCGTCTCGCGGGTGTCGGCCTCCTCCGCGACCTGGTTCGCGTCCTCGGTCGCCGTGTCGATCAGCTCCTGGGCGGCCTTCAGGCAACCGCCGACGTCGTGGACCCGCAGGGGCACCTTGAGGACGGCTGCCCTGCGCGCACGGGCCCGCTCGTCGGTGGCGAGCCGCCGGGCCCGGTCGATGTGCCCCTGGGTGGCCCGAGCGGCGGCGTGGGCCGTCTCCGGTTCGATGCCGTCACGCCGTACGAGCACGTCGGCGACCGCGTCCACCGGGGGTGTCCGGAGGTTCAGGTGGCGGCACCGGGACCGGATCGTGGGCAGCACGTCCTCGATCGAGGGGGCGCAGAGCAGCCAGACGGTGCGGGGAGCGGGCTCCTCCACCGCCTTCAGGACGGCGTTGGCCGACTTCTCGTTCAACCGCTCGGCGTCTGCCACCAGGATGACCTGCCAGCGGCCGTTCGCGGGCGCCGTGTACGACTTGCGCACGGTGTCACGCATGTCCTCGACCCTGACCACGGCACCGACGGCGGTGACCGTGGTGATGTCGGCGTGGGTGCCGACGAGTGCCGTGTGGCAGCCGGTGCAGAACCCGCAGCCCGGCGCCCCGCCGAGCGCCCGGTCGGGGCTCACGCACTGCAGCGCGGCGGCGAACGCCCGCGCGGCGGTCTCCACCCCGGACCCCGGCGGGCCGGTGAAGAGCCAGGCGTGGGTCATCTTCGAGGCCTCGGGATCGGGCTCTCCGTCGGCATGGGCGGTCACGAGCGCGTCGGCGTCCCGCGCGGCCGCGGCGAGCTGCTCCTCGACCTTCGCCTGTCCGACCAGGTCGTCCCATACGGCCATGTCTGCCCCTCCTCAGGTACGCCCTCCATTGTGGGGCAGTCCTCTGACATCCCCCGCCGGGCGGAGAGGCCGTACGTCCGGTTCAGGCCTCGGTGCGGGGGCGGGTGAGCCAGAGACCGACGGCGGAACCGAGCAGGGCCACACCGGTGCACACACTGGCGGCGATCTGGGTGCCGCCGGTCCAGCCGGCGAAGGTGTTGACGTAGGCGTTGCCGAGGACGCTCGCGGTGAGCAGCAGCCAGAGCAGGAAACGCATGGTGATCTCCGTGGGTCAGGAGGTGGGGAGGGTGGTCCGGTCTTCGTCGGACCGGCCGGCGAAGCATGATTCGATCCTGGTCTGCCCGGCGCCCCGGCACAGCGGTGCCCGCCCCCGGACCGATGGTGGTGCCTGCTCCACCGCACCCCTGGGGTCCGCCCGCATAACCTGGCGGGTATGCGCGACGCGATCAAGGAATCCGGCCGGGCGTCGCTCCATCTCCTGAGCGGCGCCGCGATCGCGATCCTCTGCTACCTGATGGCCGGCGTAGCCCTCTTCACGGCCTTCCTCACCGTCACCGTCATCGGCGCGGGGGTGCTCCCCGAGAGCGTGCTGCTGCTGCGGCGCCTGGCGGGCTGGGAGCGGCGGCGGACCGCCGCCTGGACCGGAACGCCCGTCCCGGAGGCGTATCTGCCGCTCGAAGGCCCCCTCCCCGCGCGCGTGCGGACCGCCGTCGCCGATCCGGGCACGGGGCGGGACCTGATCTGGGCGGCCGCGCAGCTGCTCTACGGGCTGGGGGTCTGGTTCGCCTCGCTGGTGCTGTGGGCGCCCGCGCTGCTGGTCGACGGCGTGGTGACCGGACTCGCGGGGCGGCGGCCGTTGGCGCTGCCGCTGATCGGACGGCTCGCGGACCTGGGGGCCGAGTGGTCGCGCGCGCTGCTCACGCCCACCCCCTCGGCCGCGCGGGCCGCCGCGCTCGCCGCCCGTGTCGAGGAGCTCACCGCCACCCGGGCGGGCGCGATCGCCGCGCACGGCGCCGAGCTGCGCCGGATCGAACGCGATCTGCACGACGGCACGCAGGCCCGTCTCGTGGCCCTGTCCATGCGGATCGGCCTGGCCAAGCGGGTGTACGACTCCGATCCCGTGACCGCGCGGAAGCTTCTCGACGACGCGCAGACGCAGGCCGAGGAGGCACTGGCCGAGCTGCGGCACGTGGTGCGCGGGATCCATCCGCCGATCCTCACCGACCGGGGCCTGACCGGGGCCGTACGGGCGCTCGCCGCGAGCAGCGGCCTGGAGGTGGAGGTGTCCGTGACGGGCCTGGCCGACCACTCCCCCGGCGACCGGCCGGAGCGGCCCGACGCCCCTCGCGCGCCGGCGGCCGTCGAGGCGGCCGCCTACTTCGTGGTCGCCGAGGCCCTCACGAACGCCGCCAAGCACAGCGGCGCCACCCGCGCCTCCGTCGCCCTCACCCGCGAACCGACCGCTCTCCGCGCGCGCGTGGCGGACGAGGGCCGGGGCGGAGCCGAGGCCGGCGAGAGCGGCGGCTCCGGGCTCGTCGGCATGCGCCGCCGGGTCGCCGCGCTCGACGGCACCGTACGACTGACCAGCCCCGAAGGGGGCCCGACCGTGATCGAAGTGGAGCTTCCGTGCGTGTGGTGATCGCCGAGGACAACGCCCTCCTGCGGGAGGGTCTCGTGCTGCTGCTGACCTCGTCCGGCCATGAGGTCGCCGGGGTCGCGGCCACCGGCCCCGAGGTCCTGCCGCTGCTCCTCGAGCACCGCCCGGACGTGGCCGTCCTCGACGTACGGATGCCGCCGGGCTTCCGCGACGAGGGGCTGCGGGCGGCGCTCGCGGCCCGCGAGCAGCTGCCGGACCTTCCGGTGCTGGTGCTCTCCCAGTACGTGGAGGAGACGTACGCCGCCGAGCTCCTGGGCGGCGGCGCGCGGGGCGTCGGTTATCTCCTGAAGGACCGGGTGGGCCGGGTGGACGAGTTCCTGGACGCCCTGGAGCGGGTCGCCGCCGGTGGTACGGCCCTGGACCCGGAGGTCGTCACCGAGCTGCTCTCCCGCCGCCGCGACGATCCGCTGGACTCCCTCACGCCCCGGGAGCGCGAGGTCCTCGAACTGATGGCGCAGGGGCACGACAACGGCACGATCGCCCGCTCGATGGTGGTCACCGAGCGGGCCGTGCACAAGCACATCGGCAATGTCTTCCTCAAGCTCGGCCTGCCGCCGAGCGACAGCGGCGGCCACCGCCGGGTCCTCGCCGTCCTCGCCTACCTCGACGCCTGAGTCAGGCCCGCTGTCGCCGCGAGGGCAGGAACACCCCCGCCACCACGGTGACCACCACCGTGCCGGCGATCAGCGCCGCCTGCTCGGGCGGCAGGTACGGCAGCCCGCCCGTGAGCGCCCAGGCGAAGGCGGTCAGCGGCAGCGCGGCCACCACGACGCCGAGGAGCAGGCCGGTGGCGGTCAGGAACCCCGCCTCCAGGCCGAGCATCCGTCGCAGCTGACCGGCCGACGCGCCCACCTGGCCGAGGAGGTGGAGTTCGCCGCGCCGTCCCGCGCCGATCAGGGTGAGGGTGCTGAGGACGGAGAGGAGGGTGAGGCCGCCGATCGCGGAGACGATCACGGCCGAGACGATGCCGTTGAGTTCGGCGCCCGGCGGACTCACCTGTTCGGGCTGCACGGGGGAACCCGCGGTCGCCCCGGCCGTGGACGCCAGCACGCGCACGGGATACGGATCGCTCATGTGCGGGGCCAGTTCGGCCTTCGGCAGCAGGAACTCGCCGAGCGCGAGCGAGCGTTCGTACACCGCCACCACCCGAAGCCGTTCCGGTGTGCCGTCCCCGAGCCGCAGTTCCACCGTCGAACCGGGCCGTACGTCCAGCGAGTCGGCCATGTCCGCGCCGACCGCGACCGTGCCCGTGCGGGCGAGTCCTGCCAGGTCACCCGCGACGACCCCGGGGTCGAGCGTGCCCGCCAGGCCCGCCGCGTCCACGCCGAGCACCGGAAGCCGGTCGAGGCGCGGCGCACCGGCCTCCGTGCGGGCCAGGACGACGGACGAACGCAGCACGTCCGTGGCCGCGTCGACCCCCGGCAGCTGCCGAACCCGCTCCGCCGTCGTGCCGGTGAGCGCGAGGTCCGCGGTCGTCGCCGCCCGCGCCTGCTCGTCGGCGGCCCGACCCATCGTCGTGCCCGCCGAGAGCTGCACGAGCGCGAAGGCGGTGACGAGGACGACCGGTACGAGCGCCGCCCCGAGGCGCCGCGAGTGGGCGTTCGCACCGGCGGCGGTGAGCCGTCCGGGCGCGCCGCCGAGCCGGCGGAACGGCAGGTCCAGGACCTTCATCGCGGCCCCGGCGATCCAGGGGCCGAGCACCGCGCACCCGGCGACCAGCGTCACCGTCGCCGCTCCGGCGGCGGCGCCGGCGGCCTCGCCGCCCTGGGCCGTGGCGGTGACGGCCGACGCCACACCCAGCAGGATCAGCCCGATCCCGACGACCCGCCGCACGCCACCCTTCCCGGGGCGTCCGGGCCGCCGGGCGGCGAAGAGGACGACGAGCCGGGTGATCCCCACGACCACGGCGGCGATCACGAGTGAGGCGGCGAACAGCCAGGGCGGGGAGGGGAGTTCGAGGCCCTCGGGGACGACGCCGGTACGGTCGCGCAGCGCCGACCACAGCCCGAGGAACACCGGTACGGCCGCGACCGCGCCGCACAGTGCCGCGAGTCCCGCCACCCGGGTCACCTCCCGGCCGGCCGAAGCCCGTATCTGACGGGCCGTCGCACCGACCGAGAGCAGCAACTCCCGCTCCCCGGAGCGCTGCTGGAGCGCCTGTGCGACGAGCGAGGCGAGCACGAGTACGGCCACGAGCACGACGGTCCCGGAGACGGCCGCGAGGAGCTGGAGGAGCTCCATGCGCGCGGGCGCCGCGGCGAGGTGCTCGGGACCGCCCCGGCCGTCGCCGGTGAGTGCCCGGAGCGGCTGCCCCGAAGCGGTGTCCTTGAGTCCGGCCGCGTCCAGAGCCGCCCGCACGCGCGCGTGGAGGGTGTCCACGGGTACGCCGGGTTCGGCGAGCACGCCGACGGCGTCGACGGAGCCCGGGTGCCCGGCGAGCTTCCGCGCCTCCGCCGCCGTGACGTACAGCGCGGCGGGCCCGTCGGCGAGGCCGACGACCTTCCGCCCGGCGACGGTGTCCCCGACCCGCGCCCCGGCACCGGAGCCCATGACGGCCTCTCCGGCGCCGCGCGGCTCGCGCCCGTCGGCCAGACGGTACGGGGCCAGCCGAGCCGCCTCCCAGGACCGTCCGGGGTACGTCTTCGGTTCCGCGCCGGCGCCCGTTCCCGGCTCCCGTACGACGAAGGTGTGGTCCGGCACCGCGGCCCGGACCCCCGGGACCGCCCGCACCACGTCGACGGTCGCGCTCGGGATCCGTACCCGCTCGGTCAGACCGGCCGACTGGGTCTGCGTCTCGCTCCCCCAGGGCTTCGTCGTCCAGCGGACTTCCTGGTCACCGGCGACGACGACGGGCGCGGCCGCGTACCGCTCCACGCGCGCGTGGCCGAGACCCGCCGAGCCTGCGGCGAGGGCCAGGGCGCCGAGCAGCACGGAGGTGACGGCGACGGCGGCGAACACGGCCGCCCACGCCTTCCGGTGCGCCCGAAGGGAGCGGGTGGCGAGCAGCCGGACCGCCGGGTTCACGAGCGGCTTCACCTGGACACCGCCATCCGGCGGTACGGCCGGCCGGCGTGAGCGTCCGACGCGTACGCGCCCGCCCCGTGGGCACCCGTCGAGTGCCCGCCCGCCGGGTGCGCGCCCGGAAGGTGCGCGCCCAGCATCTCGCGTACCCCCGACTCGTCCGGACGGTCGAGCCGCCCGGCGAGCCTGCCCCGGTCGAGGAACACGGCCTCGTCCGTCCAGGCGGCGGCCACCGGGTCGTGGGTGACGAGGACGACGGTGGTCCCCCGCTCGTCGACCGCGCGCCGCAGCAGGGCGAGGACGCCGGCCGCCGTGACCGGGTCGAGGGCGGCGGTCGGCTCGTCGGCGAAGACGACCTCCGGGTCGTTGACCAGGGCGCGGGCGATGGCCACCCGCTGGCGCTGGCCGCCGGACAGGTTCTCCGGCCTGTCGCCGGCCCGGTCCGCGAGGCCGACGGCCGCGAGACCGGCGAGGGCGCGGGCGTCGAGCTCCCGGCCCTCCCGGGCTCCTGCGAGGAGCAGCGGCAGGGTGACGTTCTCCCGCACGTCGAGGGCGGAGACGAGGTTCAGCGACTGGAAGACGAAGCCGATCCGGTCGCGGCGGAGCCGGGTGAGACCGGCCGCCTTCAGCGTGGCGAGGTCGGTGCCCCCGATCCGTACCGTTCCGGTCGTCGGCCGTTCGAGTCCCGCGGCGCACCGCAGCAGGGTGGACTTGCCGGAACCCGAGGGGCCCATCACCGCCACGAACCGGCCGCGCGGCACGGCCAGACTCACCCCGTCGAGCGCGGGCGCCCCCCGCCCGTACGTCCGGCCCACCCCGTCGAGGGCGAGGGCCGCATCCAGGGCGCGGGGGGCACCGCTCTCCGTCACTGCAGTCGTCGTCATACCGACAACGTTAGAAAACAGCAGGTCAGAGCGGCATGGTGCTGCCTTCCCAGTGGAGGGTGGAGCTAGCACCACCCCCCAGCCGGGGGGAGAGGCTCAGCGGCGGCGCCGCGGGCCCTCGTCCTCGTCGTCGTGCGGGCCGAACAGCTCGTCCGCGAGCGTCGGCAGATCGTCGAGCGGGGTCTCCTCCGCCCAGTCGGAGCGGCGGCGGGGCCGGCCGTTCTCGTCGAGCTGGGGCAGCTCGCGGGTCCGGTCGTTCGCCCCCTGCGGCTGCTGCCGGGCGGACCCGGCGTCCCGGAAGATGCCCCGCGGCACCCGGTCGACCGGGTCGGACTCCGGGGTGTCTCGGACGGACGGCAGCACGGCGGTCGACTCGGTGTCCCGCACGGGAGGCAGGACGGCGGTCTCGTCGGCCGCGCGCTCCTCGCCGATCCGGGGCAGGACGCTCGTCTCCGCCTCCGGCTTCGTCATCCTCACGATCGGCGTGGCGACGGTGACCTCCTCGGGCGAGACGGTCGGCGCGTCCGGCTCGCGGGCGGGCTTGCCTTCCCGCGCCCCGGCCCGCGTCGTGCTCGGCTTCGCGATCCGCGGATCGGGCTTCACGATCGGGGTCGGCTGGGTGACCTCGTTGGCCGAGAGCTCGACGGCCGCGGCCTCGGCGGCACGCGCGGCCCGCTCGGCGGCGGCGTCCGCCTCGGCCTCGGCCTTGTCCCGCGCGGCCTTCGCGTCGGCGGCGGCCTTGGCCTCCGCCGCTGCCTTCTTCTCCGCGGCGGCACGCTCGGCAGCGGCCTTGGCCGCCTCGGCGCGGAGGGCCGCGGCGGCTTCCGCCTCGGCCCGCTCGGCCGCGGCACGCTCCGCCGCGGCCTTGGCGGCGGCCTCGGCCGCGATCTTCTCGGCGGCCGCCTTCGCCGCGGCCTCCTCCGCCGCCTTCGCGGCAGCCGCGGCCTCGGCCATCCGGCGGGCCTCCTCGGCGCGGAGCAGGGCCTCCTCCGCCTTGCGCTGCTTCTCCAGGCGGCGTTCCTCCGCCTCGGCCCGCAGCCGGGCCTCCTCCTCGGCCTCCTTGCGGAGACGTTCCTCTTCCTCCTTGCGGGCCTTCTCCTCGGCCGCGAGGCGCCTGCGCTCCTCCTCGGCGGCGACGCGGGCCTCCTCGGCCTTGCGCCGGGCCTCCTCCGCCTGACGCTCGGCCTCCAGACGGCGCGCCTCTTCCTCCTCGCGCCGCTTGCGCTCCTCCTCCTCGGCACGGAGCTTGGCGAGCTGCTCCTGGCGCTCGCGCTCCAGTCGCTCCTCCTCGGCCTTACGGGCGGCTTCCTCCTCGGCGCGGCGGCGCGCCTCCTCCTCGGCCTTCCGGCGGGCCTCCTCGACGGCCTTCACCTCGGCCTCGGAGAGCGGAAGCATCCGGTCGAGCCGGTGGCGTACGACGGTGGTGACGGCCTCGGGCTCCTGCCCGGCGTCGACGACGAGGTAGCGGCTGGGGTCGGCGGCCGCGAGGGCGAGGAATCCGGCCCGTACGCGCGCGTGGAACTCCGGCGGCTCGGACTCCAGGCGGTCGGGCGCCTCGGTGAACCGTTCCCGCGCGGTCTCCGGGGAGACGTCGAGGACCACGGTCAGGTGCGGGACGAGTCCGTCGGTCGCCCAGCGCGAGATGCGGGCGATCTCGGTCGGGGAGAGGTCACGGCCCGCGCCCTGGTAGGCGACGGACGAGTCGATGTACCGGTCGGAGAGGACGATCGCGCCCCGCTCCAGGGCCGGCCGGACCAGGGAGTCGACGTGCTCGGCACGGTCGGCCGCGTACAGCAGCGCCTCGGCGCGGTTCGAGAGCCCCGCCGACGACACGTCGAGGAGGATCGAGCGGAGGCGCTTGCCGATGGGGGTGGCGCCGGGCTCGCGGGTGACGACGACCTCGTGGCCCTTGGCCCGGATCCACTCGGCGAGCGCCTGGACCTGGGTGGACTTGCCGGCGCCGTCGCCGCCCTCCAGGGCGATGAAGAAGCCGGTCGCGGAGGGCGCCTGCACCGGGTCGGAGCCGCGCAGCGCGTCGCGCAGGTCGCGGCGGAGCGGGACGCCCGCCCGGTCGTCGGTCTTCGCGAGGACGAGCGCGGCGACCGGCAGCAGCAGGGCGCCGATCAGGGCGAGCGTGAAGGCGGCGCCGCCGTGCTCGAAGACGAAGGTCCCCGAGTCGGAGGCGAGCCGGTGCGGTCCGATCGCGGCGGCGAGCAGCGGCGCGGCGAGCGCGCCGATCGCCATGCCGACGCGGGCGGTGGCCTGGAGGTGCTCGGTGGTGCGGGCCCGGCGGGGCTCCTCGGTCTCCTGGTCGACCAGGGTGTGCCCGGTGTTCGCGGCGACTCCGGCGGCGTATCCGGCGAGGACGGAGAGGAGCAGCACGGTCGCCGTGTCCGGCACCAGGCCCATCGCGATCAGCGCGACCCCGGTGACCGCGGTGACGAGAGCGAGCAGCCGGCGCCGGGACAGGACGGGCAGGACCGAGCGGGCGGTGCGGATGCCGACGGCGGTGCCGCCGCTGAGCGCCAGGACGAGCAGCGCGTACGTGACGGGCCCGCCGCCCAGGTCGTAGGCGTGGAGTACGGCGACCGACGCGGCCGCGGCGATGGCTCCGGCGACGGTGGCGCAGGTCAGGACGAGCAGCGAGAGGGCTCCGGTACGGCCCTTCTCGACGCCTCCCTCGGCGCCCTTCTCGGTCGGCCGGCGCAGCCCTTCCAGGGGCGAGCGGGGCCGGGGGGTGTCCCCGCCGGGCAGCGCCATGGCGTACAGGACGGTGACGGAGGCGGCGAACAGACCGGCGGCGACGTACGAGCCGAGGGCGGCCTGGTGCAGCGTGAACCAGTCGATCCCGGCGCCGAGCAGGTCGCCGATCAGGGTGGCGACGACCAGGACGGCGGCAGCGGCGGGGACGGCGAGGAAGGCGGTGCGCTGGGAGAGCCGGCGCAGCGCGCCGAGGTGGTCGGGCAGCGGTCGGACGGCTCCGCCCTCGATCGGCGGGGCGGGCAGCAGCGCGGGCGCGGCGCCCTCGCGGCTGATCGTCCAGAGCCGCTCGGCCGCTCCGGTGGCGAAGACGGTGCCGAGCAGGTACCAGAGGGCGCTGCCGGGGGTCCAGTCGATCCACAGCGGTGCGATGACGAGCAGCGCGATCCGGACACCGTCGGCGCCGATCATGGTCCAGCGCCGGTCGAGCGCGCCGCCCGGTCCGGTGAGCGCGGTCAGCGGGCCGAGGAGGACGGCCCCGAAGAGGACGGAGGCGAGCAGCCGGGCGCCGACGACGGCGGCCACGGCGAACGCGGCGCCCCGTTCACCCCCGCCGAGCGCGCCCTCGGTCACGGCGGCCTGGAGGCCAAGGAGGACGAGCACCAGCAGGGCGAGCGCGTCCCCGGTGCTGCCGACGAAGTGGGCGCTCCACAACCTGCGCAGTGGCTGATGGCGCAACAGGGCGCGTACGGCACGCTCCCTGGAATCCGCGACGAGTGCGGCGTCGGAATCGCCGAGGCGGTCTGGCTGCTCTGCTCGCGTCATCCGTCCACCCTATCCGGACGGTCTTGCTCCCCGCGGCCTCCGCCCGAACATCCGGACGAGGCTGTGACAAGGAGAAGGGTGGGGTGGAGGCCTGCGCCTCCACCCCACCCTTCTCGTCCTGCGGGGACTACTCCGGCTTCGCCGCCGCCGTCTTCTTCGCGGCGGTCGTCTTCTTGGCCGTCGTCGTCTTCTTCGCGGCCGTCTTCTTCGCGGCCGTCGTCGTCTTCTTCGCCGCGGCCTTCGTGGCGGTCTTCTTCGCGGTGGTCGCCTTCTTGGCCGGGGCCTTCTTGGCGGCCTTCTTCGCCGGTCCCTTGGCCCGCTTCTCCGCGAGCAGCTCGTAACCGCGCTCCGGCGTGATCTCCTCCACGCTGTCCCCGGTCCGCAGGGTGGCGTTGGTCTCGCCGTCCGTCACGTACGGGCCGAAGCGGCCGTCCTTGACGACCACGGGCTTCTCGCTGACCGGGTCGGTGCCCAGCTCCTTCAGCGGCGGCTTGGCCGCGGCCCGGCCCCGCTGCTTCGGCTGGGCGTAGATCGCGAGCGCCTCTTCGAGGGTGATCGTGAAGAGCTGCTCCTCCTCGGTGAGCGACCGCGAGTCCGTGCCCTTCTTCAGGTACGGGCCGTAGCGGCCGTTCTGCGCGGTGATCTCGACGCCCTCGGCGTCCGCGCCGACGACCCTGGGCAGGGACATCAGCCGGAGCGCGTCCTCCAGGGTGACGGTGTCGAGGGACATCGACTTGAAGAGGGAGGCCGTGCGCGGCTTCACCGCGTTCTTGCCGGTCTTCGGGGTGCCCTCGGGCAGGATCTCGGTGACGTACGGGCCGTAGCGGCCGTCCTTCGCGACGATCTGGTTGCCGCTGACCGGGTCGGCGCCCAGCTCGAAGTCGCCGCTCGGCTTGGCGAGCAGCTCCTCGGCGAGCTCGACGGTCAGCTCGTCGGGTGCGAGCTCCTCGGGGACGTCGGCGCGCTGGTGGCCCTCGGCGTCCTTCTCGCCGCGCTCGACGTAGGGGCCGTAGCGGCCGACGCGGAGCACGATGTCGTTGCCGACGGGGAAGGAGGAGATCTCGCGGGCGTCGATCGCACCGAGGTCGGTGACGAGTTCCTTGAGTCCGCCGAGGTGGTCCCCGTCGCCGTTGCCGGCGTCCGCGGCACCGCCGGAGGCGGCCGTACCGCCCTCGCCCTCGCCGAAGTAGAAGCGCTTCAGCCACGGCACGGACTGGGCCTCGCCGCGGGCGATGCGGTCGAGGTCGTCCTCCATCCGGGCGGTGAAGTCGTAGTCGACGAGCCGCCCGAAGTGCTTCTCCAGGAGGTTGACGACGGCGAAGCTCAGGAAGGACGGCACCAGGGCCGTGCCCTTCTTGAAGACGTAGCCGCGATCGAGGATCGTGCCGATGATCGACGCGTACGTCGACGGGCGGCCGATCTCGCGCTCTTCCAGCTCCTTGACCAGTGAGGCCTCGGTGTAGCGGGCCGGCGGCTTGGTCGCGTGGCCGTCCACGGTGATCTCGTCGGCGGTCAGCGCGTCGCCCTCGGCGACCTGCGGCAGACGCCGCTCGCGGTCGTCGAGTTCCGCGTTCGGGTCGTCGGCGCCTTCGACGTACGCCTTCATGAAGCCGTGGAAGGTGATCGTCTTGCCGGAGGCGCTGAACTCGGCGTCCCGGCCGTCGGCGGCCCGGCCGCCGATCTTCACGGTGACCGAGTTTCCGGTGGCGTCCTTCATCTGGGAGGCGACGGTCCGCTTCCAGATGAGCTCGTACAGCCGGAACTGGTCGCCGGTCAGACCGGTCTCCGCCGGGGTGCGGAAACGATCACCCGAAGGACGAATCGCCTCGTGCGCCTCCTGCGCGTTCTTGACCTTGCCCGCGTAGACGCGCGGCTTCTCCGGCAGGTAGTCGGCGCCGTAGAGCTGCGTGACCTGCGCCCGAGCCGCCGAGACGGCGGTGTCGGACAGGATCGTGGAGTCCGTACGCATGTAGGTGATGAAGCCGTTCTCGTACAGCTTCTGCGCCACCTGCATGGTCGCCTTCGCACCGAAGCCCAGCTTGCGGCTCGCCTCCTGCTGGAGGGTGGTGGTGCGGAAGGGGGCGTACGGGGAGCGGCGGTACGGCTTCGACTCGACCGAGCGCACCGCGAACGCGGTGTCGGCGAGCGCGGCGGCCAGGGCGCGGGCGTTCGTCTCGTCCAGGTGGAGGACGCTCTCGCTCTTCAGTCGGCCGTCGGCGCCGAAGTCACGGCCCTGCGCGACCCGCTTGCCGTCGACCGCCGCGAGGCGCGCGACCAGCTGCGACGGGTCGGAGGCGTCACCGGTGCGGCCGGTGGCGAAGGTGCCGGTGAGGTCCCAGTACTCGGCGGAACGGAAGGCGATGCGCTCGCGCTCCCGCTCGACGACGAGGCGGGTGGCCACCGACTGGACGCGGCCCGCCGACAGCTTCGGCATGACCTTCTTCCACAGGACCGGCGAGACCTCGTAGCCGTACAGGCGGTCGAGGATTCGGCGGGTCTCCTGGGCGTCGACCATGCGCTGGTTCAGCTCGCGCGGGTTGGCGACGGCCTCGCGGATCGCGTCCTTGGTGATCTCGTGGAAGACCATCCGGTGGACCGGGACCTTGGGCTTCAGGACTTCCTGGAGGTGCCACGCGATGGCCTCGCCCTCGCGGTCCTCATCGGTGGCGAGGAAGAGCTCGTCGGATTCGGCGAGGAGCTCCTTCAGCTTCCTGACCTGCGCCTTCTTGTCGGCATTGACGACATAGATGGGCTGGAAGTCGTGCTCGACGTCGACGCCGAGGCGGCGCACCTCACCGGTGTACTTCTCGGGCACCTCGGCGGCGCCGCTGGGAAGGTCCCGGATGTGCCCGACGCTCGCCTCGACGACGTAGCCGGGGCCGAGGTAGCCCTTGATCGTCTTCGCCTTGGCAGGCGACTCGACGATGACGAGTCGGCGGCCGCCGTGTGCGGCTTCGCTGGTCGGGGACAACTTCGCTCTTCTCTCCGGATCGACACTCTCTGGCACGTACGGCGCTGGCACGCACGGCAGCGGCACGGACGGTGACGCTCCCGTCGCTGCGGAGTGTGACGGTACAACCCGCCCCCGTGTCAAACGGCGAAAGCCCGCAACGGCCACTCGAACGGTAACCCGAGTCCTGGCATTCCTGCCGCCCGGACTCCCGGTCGGGCGGGGCGCGCCAAGATCAGGAGGGCATCGGGGAGGGGGTCAGAGACGACCGAAGCACCAGACGCCGAGGACGAGGAAGGCGGCGCCGAAGACGCTCGTCAGCGCGACGGCGGCACGCGGGGCGACCCCGTGGGCGACGGGCTCGCCGTGCAGTGTCCGCACGGTGGTCCACAGCAGCAGCGCGCCTCCGAACAGCGTGAACGCCGCCCCCGCGAAGATCGCCGGCCCGCTCTCCATGCCCGTACCCCGTTCCGTTCACGTGCGGTGTTGGTCTCCCGCAGCCGAGGCTGACACCTCCCGGCGTCGTGGGTGCGAATTCCGGGTGAACGACGCGGAGCATCGCGTACGGTTTCACGAAGATGGCCGGTAGTGACCCACTCGTCACTTCTCGCACTTCCCGGCTTTCTCTCCCCGTCTCTTCTGTCACATCGTGTCGAGGGTGGCCCGACGCCTGCTGCCCCGCTCGAAGAGACCGAGCAGGACGACGGCGAGCAGCCCCCAGCCGACGCCCACGGCGAGCTCCGCCCCGAGCAGCGAGCCGTCGAGACCGCCGTCGGCGGTCAGCCCGCGCGCCGCGTCCGCCGCGTGCGTGAGCGGCAGCAGCTCACCGGCGGCCCGCATCCACTCCGGCAGCGTCTCCCGGGGTACGGCCGCGCCGGTCAACAGGAGCAGTACGGAACTGGCCACGTTCGACACCAGGAACACATCGCGGAAGCGGAGCCCGAGCGCACCGAGCGCGAGCCCGAACGCCGAGCAGGCACCGGCCGCGACGAGCAGGACCAGGCCCAGACCGGGCAGCGCCCCGGCGGGCACCGGCAGCCCGAGGACGAGCGAGGCGGCGGTGAGCACGAAGGCGCTGACGAACAGCCCGTTGAGCACATACGGCAGGGCGCGTCCGATCCACAGCGGGACCCGGTGCCGGGGCGACAGCAGGACCGCGCCGAGCGTGCCGTACCGGCGCTCGTTGGCCACGGCCATCGTGCCGCCGTACACGCAGGAGGCGGAAGCCGCGAGGACGGCGTTGCCCACGAGGTGGAAACGGTCGTCGGCGACCCCCAGTTCACGCCCCAGACAGACGAAGAAGAAGACCTGGAGAAGCGGCCCGACCAGCAGGGTTCCGATGAACATCGGCGGGGTCGTCCAGTTGAAGAGGGCCCGGTAGGAGATCGCCCCGCCGACGACGACGAGCCGCGCGGTGCCGAGGAAACGGAACATGGTTGTCGTGCCTCTCGAAGGTCGGGTGAGGGTTCTCGTACGTCTCACGTGAGGGCGAGGGTCGCGGCGGCGCGCGCCCGGCGCTCCACCCGCCCGAGGACGAGGACGGCGGCCAGGGCGTAGACGGCGCCGAGCCCGGCGGCGAGCAGCAGCGGGCCGAGCACGTCGCCCCCGGAGGTCGCCGCGTGCACGGCCCGCGCGCCCCAGGTCGTGGGCAGGGCCCAGGAGACCGGGTGGGTCCAGGCGGGCAGCACGGTGACGGGCACGAGCAGCCCGGACAGCAGCCAGACGGGGGTGTCGAGCGGGTTGGCGAGCGCGTTGGCGTTGCGCAGCAGGACGAACGTGGCGGCGAGCAGCAGCCCGGTCATGCCGAGCGCGAGCACGCACACCGGGACGGCGACCAGGAAGAGCAGCGGGTGCGCGAAGTCCAGGGGCACGTCGAAGAGCAGGACGCCCCACAGGACGGTCGCGCCCATCGCGTACGTGCCGATGACGGCCGTCGCGAGGGTGATCGGGAGCAGGACGAGCGCGAGCGGCGTCGGCGCGACGACCAGGGTCTCCAGGGTGCCGAGCCAGCGCTGGTTCTGCACGGCGCCGCCCGAACCGAAGAGCACCGAGCCCCAGATGCCCATGAGTCCGGCCCCGACGGAGGCGGTGAGCAGCCGGTCGGGGTCCCCCGCGGCGCGGAACAGATAGACGGCGAGCGTCGCGTAGACGAGGGGGACGAGGACGGCGAAGGTGATCTCGATCGGGGAGCGGGACATGTACGAGACGTGCGTACGGACTCCGACGAGGATCAGCCGCGGCACGCGCCGCGGGTCGACGGTGCGGCCGCTCATACCGGCGTCACCTCCCGCGCGGCGCCCGCCGATTCCTCCACGATCGCGATGTAGGCGTCCTCCAGGGACGGTTCGCGGCTGGTGACCCGGCCGATCCGTACGCCGTCGAGCGCGGCGACGACCGGTCCGTGCAGTTCGGAGGCTCCCCGTCCGGTCTGCACGGTCACGGTCTGCAGCGCTCCCCGGTCCTCGGCGGAGACGCCCCGCACGCCCGGCACCCGCCGCAGCCGGTCGAGCCGCTCCTCGTCGACGCCGTACGCCTCGATCTCCAGCACATCCCGGTCCCGGACGAGTGACTTGAGGCTGTCGGGGGTGCCGAGGGCGCGGATCCGGCCGCCCGCGATGACGGCGATCCGGTCGCAGAGCTCGTCCGCCTCGGCCATGTAGTGGGTGGTGAGCAGGACGGTCGTCCCGGCCGCGGCCAGGTCGGCGACCGTGCGGCGCAGATCGCGGGCGGCGACGGGGTCGACGCCGATGGACGGCTCGTCGAGGAAGAGGACGTCGGGGCGGTGGAGCAGACCGCGGGCGATGTGGAGGCGCTGCCTCATGCCGCGCGAGTAGCCCTCGACGCGTTCCTTCTCCCGGCCCAGGAGGCCCACCAGGTCGAGGAGTTCGGTGATGCGACGCTTCTGTTCGCGGGCGGGGACGGCGTACAGCTCGGCGAAGTAGCGGAGGTTGTCGAGGGCGGAGAGGCGGTCGTACAGACCCCGGTCGCCGCCGAAGACGTACCCGATCCTGCGGCGTACGGCGACGGGGTCGCGGGCGATGTCGTGACCGAACACCCGGGCCGTGCCGGAGGTCGGCAGGAGCAGGGTGTTGAGCATCTTGATGGTGGTGGTCTTCCCGGCACCGTTGGGCCCGAGGAGCCCGAACAGCTCCCCCGGCGCCACGTCGAACGTGACGCCGCGGACGGCCTCGGTCTCGGTCCGCCGGGACTTCGGCCACCCGGTCCTGCCGGTGTAGGTGCGGCGCAGCGCGTCCGCCTCGATTGCGAGCATGCGCCGGACGGTAGGAGCCCGCGGAGGGGTGCGGCCAACGATTCGGAAGGCCCCGAATCGTCGGGCCACGGCTGGTCGCCGGGCCACCGCCTGCCGGCGGGCGGGTCGGGCCTGTCGACGTGCCGGACCTGTCGTCAGGTCGGCCGGTCGGCGGGCAGGGCCTGTCGTCAGGTCGGCCGGTCGGCGGGCCGACTGCCGTCAGGCCACGGCCGTGAGGACGCCCTCCCCGGCGAGCAGCGCGAGCAGTGAACGGCCGGTGTCCGTCAGCTGGTAGTACACCGAGCGTCCGACCCGGTGCCGGGTCACGACACCCGCCTCCGCGAGCACCGACAGATGCTCGGAGACCGTGCTGGGCGCGAGGCCGAGACGGTCGGCGAGGCCCGCCGTCGTCAGCGGCCCGCCCAGCTCGCGCAGTACCGCGGCCCGGCCGCGGCCGAGCATCAGCCCGAGCCGGTCCTCGGCGACGGGCTCGGGCGGTTCGCGCAGGGCGCCCGCGCCCCGGGCCTGGAAGCTGAGCGCGAACACCTCGGGGTCGTCCGTCGAGTACAGCCGGCAGCCCTCGGCGAAGACCAGCGGCACGAGGACGAGACGCCGCTCGCCGGGCGCGTACTCCGCGTCGACGTGCTTGGTCAGTTCGAGTACGGGCGGCTGCCACCGTCCCCGGGCCTCCAGGCCGGTGAACAGCGCGTCGACGCCCTCGGTCGCGAACGTCCTGGCACGGACGAGCACTTCGTCCTCGACGAGGCGTCGCATCGTCGGCCAGTACGGCTCGATCGCGCCCTCCCAGTAGGCCGCGTACGCGTCGGCGAGCGCCGCACAGGCCGCCTCCGGGTCCCTCAGATAGGGCTGTACGAAGGGGGCGTCGGGCATGCCGGGGTAGCAGACGGCCACCTGGGCGCGGACGAACTCCGGGTCGGTGGCCCGCAGCGCGGCGAGCTCCTCGTGGATGTGGACCGTGCCGAACGGCCGGGGCAGCAGGAAGTCGGAGACCGAGTACCGCCCGTCGGCGAACAGGTCCCACAGCGGCCGGAGCCGGTCGTCCTCGCGCCACACCTCCCGCGCCTGCCCGACCCACTCCTGGTACGGCCAGGAGGGGTGACGGTGCGGCAGCGCGAGGTGCATCGAGCAGAAGGCGTCCCTCAGCGGGCTGATCGCGATCCGGGTCGCCCCGAGCGAGGCCTCGTCCAGCTCGATCCGTATCAAGCGCCGTCCCCGTCCCCGACGGGCAGCAGGAAGCCCTCTTCCACGAGCAGCCGGATCGCCTGCGGGGTGCGGTCGCGCAGTATCACCGGGTCCTCGCCCATCAGCTGCCCGATCGCGTCGAGGATGCGGCCGGCGCTGAGGGTGCCGTCGCAGACCCCGGCGAAGCCGGCGCCGACGTGGTCGACCCGGGTGGCGCGGCGCATCCCCCGGTTCTGCCGGAGCACGACGTGCTCCGGGTCCTCGGCGCCGGGGAGTCCGACCTGCTCCTGCACGACCTCGGTCGCGAGCGTGAAACGGTCGGCGAGGAGGGCCGCGTCGTCGTGGGTCCGCAGGTAGTCCTGGCGCTCGAAGTGGGCGAGGACGGTGGCGCCGAGGGGCTGCTCGACGGGGTGCGGCCATTCCTCGACGACGATCGACGGCTCGACGGCGCCGGACGCCACGGCCTCGTTCCGCCGGATCGTGATCCAGCCGAAGCCCACCGCGCGGGTCTTGCGGGCCTCGAACTCGTCGAGCCAGCGCCCGTACGCCTCCCCGTACGCGTCCGGGTCGCCGCGGTGGTCTCCGCTGTCGCGCAGCCACAGCTCGGCGTACTGGGTGATGTCCTGGACCTCGCGCTGCACGATCCAGGCGTCGCAGCCCGCGGGCACCCAGGACCGCAGCCGGTCCTGCCACTCCTCGCCCTCGACGTGCTGCCAGTTGGCGAGGAACTGGGCGTACCCGCCGTCGTTGAGCCGGTCGCCCGCCTGCTGCACGAGCGTGCGGCACAGATCGTCGCCGCCCATCCCGCCGTCCCGGTAGGTGAGCCGGGCGCCGGGGGAGATCACGAACGGCGGGTTGGAGACGATCAGGTCGTACGTGTCCCCGTCGACCGGCTCGAAGAGCGAGCCGGTCAGCAGCTCGGCCTCCCGGGCCCCGGAGAGCGCGAGGGTGAGCCGCGTGAAGTCCAGGGCGCGCGGGTTGAGGTCGGTGGCCGTGACCAGGGTGGCGTGCTGCGCGGCGTGCAGGGCCTGGATGCCGGAGCCGGTGCCGAGGTCGAGCGCGGAGGAGACCGGCGTACGGACCGTGATCCCGGCGAGGGTGGTGGAGGCACCTCCGACGCCGAGGACGACCCCTTCGTCCTTCTTGCCGATCCCGCCGGCTCCGCCGACGGCGCAGCCCAGGTCGGAGACGATGAACCAGTCCTCGCCGTCGGGCCCGCCGTACGGCCGGATGTCGACCGTGGCGGACACGGTCCCGTCCTCGCGGACCACCCAGCCGTCGGTGAGGGCCTCGTCGAGCGGGAGCGCGGCGGCGGCACTCTCGTGCCCGACACCCTGCTGGAGCAGGAAGAGCCGGACGAGGGTCTCCAGCGGGGAGTCACCGCGGGTGGCGCGCAGCGCGGGCACGGTCTCGCTGCGGGCGAGCGCGGCGTAGGCCGGGGCGCCGAGCAGGTCGAGGAGTCCGTCGGCGGTGAAGTCGGCGGCGAGCAGCGTCTCGCGCAGACGGGCGGCGTGCGCGGGCATCGGGAGGCGGGGAGGCAGGCTGGTCGTACTCACCGCTCCATTGTGACCGCCGCCACCGACAACCGGGCGGCCGACCCGTCGGCAGGCATCCATGGACCTGGCCGGGGCCGGCAGTCGCCCCGGCGGCGCGCGGCGGATCACCGCTGCCACCGGGTCCGGCGGGGTGCCCCGGCCCGGGCCCGGCGGGGCCCGGGCGGGACCCCCGTCGGGTCCGGGTGGAGCGCCCCGGCTCGGGTCCGGGCGGGGGCGGAACCCCGGGCGGGACTACTCCTCGGTCTTGGCCGACGAGGTCGGCTTGGCCGGCTTCGTCGAGGCCTTGTCGGAGGAGCCGGAGGCGGTGGAGCCGGGATTCGGTGACTCCGAGCCGGAGGTCTTCGGCGGGGTCGAGGCCGTGGGCTTCTGGCAGCCGGGCTGCTTGGCCATCGCCTGGCCCAGTTCGCCCTCCTCCAGCTTGGACAGGGCGTTCTGGTCCATCTTCTCGATCTTGGTCAGGCCGTCGGCGACACCCTGGAGACCGTCCGCGAACTTCTGCTGGTTCGTCGGGTCCAGCGCGTCGACCTGCTTCTTGAGGCCCTCGTAGGCCACCGCGGTCGCGTTGAGCTCCTTGATCGCGTCCTGCTGGACCTTCTCGCCGTTCTCGACGGGCGGTGCGCCGGCGCTCTCGACGGCCTTGGCCAGCGCCCGGTCGGCGTCGGCGATGTCCTGGAACGCCTTCGAGTCGGCGGCCTGGATGTCGGCGGGCTTGCTGTCCGCCGCCGTCGAGATGATGATCTGGTGGGCGTCGGCCCGCTTCTGGATCTGGGGCTTGGCCTGGTCGCAGAACGTCTTCGCCCAGTCGTCCACCTTGTTGCCCTCGTCGTCGCTGCAACCGGACAGCGCGAGCACGAGTACCGCGCCGCCGGACAGTGCGGCCGCAAGCTTCTTGTTCACCGGATCGGTCCCTTCCAAGGCTCTCGGCCCCGGAACATACACGCCGAACGGGCTACTTCCACCTTTCGTGCGACTGGTTCGCCCCGTATTGCAGTCTTTTGACCCAAGGGAGAGGACTCTCACGCACCCCCTACGCGCCCGGGAATGAGACGGACACCACGTACGACGCCGGTCCGGACAGCTCGTACGACGCCGGGCCGGACGCCATGTCAGGACACGGTCACGGAACGCCTCTTGGAGACCGATACGGCGGCGATGACGACGATCAGCGCGACCCCCGCGACCGCCGCCCGCAGCCCGGCGCTCGCGTCGCCCCCGTAGCTGAACCGCACGACCGCCGGGGCGATGAGCAGCGCGACCAGGTTCATCACCTTCAGAAGAGGGTTGATCGCCGGTCCCGCCGTGTCCTTGAACGGGTCGCCGACCGTGTCCCCGATGACGGTCGCCTCGTGCGCCTCGCTGCCCTTGCCGCCGTGGTTCCCGTCCTCGACCAGCTTCTTCGCGTTGTCCCAGGCGAGCAGCCCGGGCGTGGCGAGTTCGCGCAGCGCGTCCTTGGTGCAGATGTCGACGACCCGCCCGTACTCGGGTTTCTCGGTGAAGTTCATGATCCCGGGGTGCTCGCGGAACTGCCGCCGCACCTCGTAGACCACCGATCCCGCCGACCGTGACACGGCGTTGATCGCGAGCCCCGAGAAGAGGAACACGACGGCCGAGCCGAGGATCAGACCGAACAGGTTGTTGGGCTGGGAGATGTCCATCGAGAGGGTCAGCTCGTTCGCCTTCGCGCCGACCTCGGCGACCGAGGTGGCGATGGCGTCCCGGTACGAGCCGAACAGCGCCGCGGCCGCGAGGACGGCGGTGGCGATGGCGATGCCCTTGGTGATGGCCTTCGTCGTGTTGCCGACGGCGTCCAGATCGGTGAGGACCTGGGCTCCCGCCCCCCGCACGTCCCCGGACATCTCCGCGATGCCCTGGGCGTTGTCGGCGACCGGGCCGAAGGTGTCCATGGCGACGATCACGCCGACGGTGGTGAGCAGGCCCGTACCGGCGAGGGCGACCGCGAACAGCGCGAGCATGATCGAGGAACCGCCGAGCAGGAACGCCCCGTACACGGTGAGGCCGATCAGGAGCGCCGTGTAGACGGCGGACTCCATGCCCAGGGCCACGCCCGCGAGGACGACGGTCGCGGGGCCGGTGAGCGAGGACTTTCCGACGTCCCTGACCGGCCGGCGGCTCGTCTCCGTGAAGTAGCCGGTGAGCTGCTGGATGAGCGCGGCGAGGACGATGCCGAGGGCGACGGCGACCAGGGCGAGGACCCGGGGATCACCGGTGTGGTCGTGGATGCCCGGCACCGTGACCCCCTTGAGCTCGGCATAGGAGGAGGGCAGGTACACGAAGGCGGCGACGGCCACTCCGGCGAGCGAGATCACGGCGGAGACGAGGAATCCGCGGTTGATCGCGCTCATCCCGCCACGGTCGGAACGCCGCGGGGAGACGGCGAAGATGCCGACCACCGCGGTGATCACGCCGATCGCGGGCACGATCAGCGGAAACGCCAGGCCGTAGTCGCCGAAGGCCGCCTTGCCGAGGATGAGCGCGGCGACCAGGGTGACGGCGTACGACTCGAAGAGGTCGGCCGCCATGCCCGCGCAGTCGCCGACGTTGTCGCCCACGTTGTCGGCGATGGTGGCCGCGTTGCGCGGGTCGTCCTCCGGGATGCCCTGCTCGACCTTGCCGACCAGGTCGGCGCCGACGTCGGCCGCCTTGGTGAAGATGCCGCCGCCCACGCGCATGAACATGGCGATGAGCGCGGCGCCGAGGCCGAATCCCTCCAGGACCTTGGGCGCGTCTGCGGCGTAGACGAGCACGACGCACACGGCCCCGAGCAGTCCGAGGCCCACCGTGCACATGCCGACGACCCCGCCCGTGCGGAACGCGATCCGGGTGGCACGGTGGGCCACCTCGGTCAGGTTCTTCTCGGGTTCTCCCTCGGCCGGCGTGGCCTCCCGGGCGGCCGCGGCGACCCGCACATTGGCCCGTACGGCGAGCCGCATGCCGATGTACCCGGTGACCGCCGAGAAAAGCGCCCCGACCAGGAAGAACAGGGAGCGTCCCGCGCGCTGCGACCAGTTGTCCGCGGGCAGCAGCATCAGCAGGAAGAACACGACGACGGCGAATACGGCGAGGGTCCGCAACTGCCGCGCGAGGTAGGCGTTGGCCCCCTCCTGCACGGCGGCGGCGATCTCCCTCATCCTCTCGGTGCCCTCACCGGCCCTGAGCACCTGGCGGACGAGGAGCCGCGCGACGACCAGCGCGGCGAGGGCGACGGCGCCGACGACGTACACGATCGTCCGGTTCCCGCTCGTGAGCACCGCCGCGGCGAGAGATGTGGGGTACATGGGGACGGATCATAGGGAGACAAACCGGTGCGTACGGGGATGCCGGAAACCCCCCGCGCGGATGCACCAATCAGGGGGCGGTTCCGGGGCGTGCCGGTTCGAGGGGGGCGGGGCGGGTTCGGACGGCGACCGGTTCCGGCGCAACGAGAAGAGGCCCTGCGGGGCAGGGCCTCTTCTCGTTGCGCTCCATGGCTCCGTACGGGTCAGGACAGGACGTCCGCCGAGCTCACCGGCCAACTCATCCGGATGGTGCCGCCGTCCTCGCCGGCGCTCACCTCGACATCGTCGACGAGCCCGCGGATCACCGCGAGCCCCATCTCGTCCTCACCGTCGGCGTCGTCGAACTCCTCGGCCGGGGCCGCGGCCCGCGCGCCGGGGACACCGGCGGCATCGGCCGCCGCGACCCCCGCACCCGGGACCTCGTCGCCGACCTCGATGGAGAACGTCTTCTCCTCCTCGGTCAGCACGACCCTGATGGGCGTCGTGACGTCGTTGCTGCGGTGCAGCCCGACGGCACGCGAACACGCCTCGCCGACGGCGAGCCGCACCTCGTCGAGGACCGCCTCGTCCACCCCCGCCCGGCGCGCCACCGCGGCCGCCACCAGGCGGGCCGTACGGACGTGCTCGGGCTGAGCGCTGAAGCGGAGTTCAACGATGGCCATAGGAACCCCCTGGGCTCAGTCGACGGCGTTGACGGCCTCGTCGACCGAGGTGTGGATCGGGAACACCTTGGTGAGACCCGTGATCCGGAAAATCTTCAGAATGCGCTCCTGGTTGCAGACCAGACGCAGCGAGCCCTCGTGGGCGCGAACGCGCTTCAGGCCGCCGACGAGCACACCGAGTCCGGTGGAGTCGAGGAAGTCCACGCCCTCCATGTCGACGACCAGGTGGTAGCTGCCGTCGTTCACCAACTCGACCAACTGCTCGCGCAGCTTGGGCGCGGTATACACATCAATCTCGCCACCGACCTCGACGACCGTACGGTCACCACCAGCGCCGGACACATTGCGAGTCGACAGGGACAGGTCCACGGATCCTCCAGCACCTTGCTATCGAACGATCGTCCCCACTGGGTCTCCCGGGCGGGAGTCAGGGAACTGATCGCCAGCCGCGATGGCATTCAATCACTTACCAGCAGCCATGCACGACGCCTTGGAAGCATTGTCCGTCATGGCAGTGACACACTCGGTGCCGATGGCCAAGAATCAGCGCCCCCGTCGACCGGCCGGAGAGACGGGCAGTCGCCCCTCTCCCGGCATGGTCCTCGACCGGCTCTCCTCGGGCGAGAGCCGGGCCGCGCGCATCACTCATACGGAGCACATGCCCGCCCGGGAGGGTCGTCATGCCGTCTGGCCGCATCGCATCCGTCCGGAGGTGATCGCGGCGATCGAGGCGGCCGGGATCGAGCACCCCTGGGCACACCAGGCCGAAGCCGCCGAGCACGCCCTGGACGGCGAGAACGTGGTGATCGCCACCGGCACCGCCTCGGGCAAGTCGCTCGCCTACCTCGCCCCGGTCCTGAGCACCCTCCTGGACGGCTCCGAGGCCCCCAACGGTCGCGGGACCACAGCCCTGTACCTCTCGCCCACCAAGGCGCTCGCCGCCGACCAGCGGCGCGCCGTCCGGGAACTGGCCGCCCCGCTCGGCAACCGGATCCGCCCCGCCGTCTACGACGGCGACACGCCCGTCGAGGAACGCGAGTGGGTCCGCCAGTACGCGAACCACGTGCTGACCAACCCCGACATGCTGCACCGGGGCATACTCCCCTCCCACCCCAGGTGGGCCTCCTTCCTGCGCTCCCTGCGCTACGTCGTGATCGACGAGTGCCACACCTACCGGGGCGTCTTCGGCTCCCACGTCGCCCAGGTGCTGCGGCGACTGCGCCGGATCTGCGCCCGGTACGGCTCCGAGCCGGTCTTCCTCCTCGCCTCCGCCACCTCCGCCGAACCCGCCCTCGCCGCCGGCCGCCTCACCGGCCTGCCGGTCACCGAGGTCTCCGACGACGCCTCCCCGCGCGGCGAACTGGTCTTCGCCCTGTGGGAGCCGCCGCTGACCGAGCTGCACGGCGAGCGCGGAGCGCCCGTGCGCCGCACCGCCACCGCGGAGACCGCGGACCTGCTGACCGACCTGACCCGCCAGGGCGTCCGCTCGGTCGCCTTCGTCCGCTCCCGGCGCGGCGCCGAGCTGATCTCGGTGATCGCCCAGGAACGCCTCGCCGAGACCGACCGCGCGCTCGCCCGCCGGGTCGCCGCCTACCGCGGCGGCTACCTCCCCGAGGAGCGCCGGGCCCTGGAGCGGGCCCTGCACTCCGGCGAGCTCCTGGGCCTGGCCGCCACGACCGCCCTGGAGCTGGGCGTGGACGTCTCGGGCCTGGACGCGGTTCTGATCGCCGGCTACCCGGGTACCCGGGCCTCCCTGTGGCAGCAGGCGGGCCGCGCCGGCCGCTCGGGTGAGGGCGCCCTGGCGATCCTGATCGCCCGCGACGACCCGCTGGACACCTTCCTGGTGCACCACCCGGAGGCGATCTTCGACCAGCCGGTCGAGTCGACGGTCCTCGACCCGGACAACCCGTACGTCCTCGCCCCCCACCTGTGCGCCGCCGCCGCGGAGCTCCCGCTGACCGAGGCGGACCTGGCCCTCTTCGGCCCGGCCGTCCCCGACCTGCTGCCCCAGCTGGAGGGCGCCGGCCTGCTGCGCCGCCGTTCCACCGGCTGGTACTGGACCCGCCGCGAGCGGGCCGCCGACCTCACGGACATCCGGGGCGGCGGCGGCAGCCCCGTCCGGATCGTGGAGGCCGGCACCGGCCGGCTCCTCGGCACCGTCGACGAGGCCGCCTCCCACACTGCCGTCCACGAAGGCGCCGTCCACCTCCACCAGGGCCGCACCTACCTGGTGCGGGAGCTCGACCTCAAGGACTCCGTGGCGCTCGTGGAGGAGGCCGTCCCGCCGTACTCCACCACCGCTCGCGACACCACCGCCATCGCCGTCCTGGACACCGAGACCGAGATCCCCTGGGGCGCCGGCCGCCTCTGCTACGGCTCCGTCGAGGTCACCAACCAGGTCGTCTCCTTCCTGCGCCGCCGCCTGATCACGGGCGAGGTGCTCGGCGAGACCAAGCTCGACCTGCCGCCCCGCACCCTGCGCACCCGGGCCGTGTGGTGGACGGTCACGGAGGACCAGCTGGACGCCGCCCGGATCGCCCCGGAGATCCTCGGGGGCGCCCTGCACGCCGCCGAGCACGCCTCCATCGGCATGCTGCCGCTCTTCGCCACCTGCGACCGCTGGGACATCGGCGGCGTCTCCGTACCGCTCCACCCGGACACCCTGCTGCCCACCGTCTTCGTGTACGACGGCCACCCGGGCGGCGCGGGCTTCGCCGAGCGCGCCTTCCACACGGCCCGTGCCTGGCTGACGGCCACCCGGGAGGCCATCGCCTCCTGCGAGTGCGAGGCGGGCTGTCCGTCCTGCATCCAGTCCCCGAAGTGCGGCAACGGCAACGACCCCCTCCACAAGCGCGGTGCGGTCCGTCTGCTCACGGAAATCCTCCGGGAGGCCCCGGAGCCCCCGGAGACACCTGCGGCACCCGAGGCCCCCGAGACGACGCCGGCGGAGGCGCCGGAGGTCCCGCCCGGGACCTGACCGCCGGCCGGTAGGGACCACGCACGACCCGGGCGGTCACCTCCGCGAGCTCGCCCCGCACCGCGCAGCCCACCAGCTCGGCGCCCTGCGCGGCGGCCACCCGGGAGGCGGCGGCACAGGCGTCGGCCTCGCCCCACAGCGCCCGGTCGGCAGCGGCGAGCGCCGCCAGGTCGGCCGCCCCGCCGGCCCGGTGCCTGGCCGCCACCGCCTGGCCGAGCGCGAGCACCGCCCCGAACACCACGCACAGCGCGCAGGCCGCGAACGCCACCCACACGGTCGCCGCACCCCGGTCCCGGCCGCGCGTGTCGGCCGTCACGGCGGGCCCCCGCTCTCCGGGGCGGTCGGCGCCGGGCCGCCGATCGTCGTGTCCTCCGCGAGCGCCGCGGCCTCCGCCCGCAGGGTCAGCCCCATCCCCCGGGGGCCCGGCGCCACTGCCTCCACCGTCACACGCCACAGCTCCCCCGACCGCGTCACCACGACCCGGGCGCCCTCGGGCGCGGCGGCCCGCGCGGCCGACTCGGCGGAGGCCACGGGCTCGGCGCGGGCCGCGATCCGTGCCCCGGCCCGCGCCGCGTCCACACAGCGGATCTGGGCGGCGGCCGCCGCTAGCGCCCAGAGCAGGGCGACCGTGAAGAGCGCCAGGACAGGCAGCACCAGCGCCGCCTCCACGGTCACGAAGCCGCGGTCAGAACGGCGCATCGAGAGCCTTCCCGATCACCGACTCCAGCGCTCCCGAGACGGCCCCACTGGTCACGATCTTGTACAGGACCGCGGCGAACCCCGCCGCCGCGATCGTCCCCACCGCGTACTCGGACGTGGTCATCCCCGCGTCCTGGCGCGCCGCCTCCCGCCGCGCCCGCCACCAGCCGCCCATCGCCTTCCTCACTCCCATGCCGACCTCCTCGGTCCGTCGTTCTCGTCGTGTCATGCCGTTCATCCGTCCAGAAGTCCCGTCGCCAGGCCGATCACCACCGGGGCGACTCCCACCGCCAGGAAGGCCGGCAGGAAGCAGAGCCCCACGGGCCCGCTGATCAGCACCTGCGCCCGGCGGGCCCGGGCCGCCGCCGTCCGTGCACGCGCCGACCGCAGCGCGGCCGCGTGCCGGGCGACGGCCTCCGCCGCGGGTGCCCCCGAGGAGCCGGCCCGTTCCATGCAGCGCGCGAGGCCGGTAGCGCCGGGTATCGCGCCGAACCTCCGCCACACCTCGGCCGGTTCGCCCCCGAGCCGCAGTTCGGCGGCCGTGCGGGCCAGTCGCTCGCCCAGTGGGCCGCCGAGGGACCGCCCGACGGCCTCCGCCGCCTCACCCGGCCCGGCGCCGGCCGAGGCACAGGCCGCCAACAGATCAGCGGCAAGCGGAAGATGCAGCGCCGCGTCGTCGAGCTCCTCGACCGGGGCCGCCGGCACGGTGGCCCCTCTCGCCGCTCCACGTCTGACGACCGCACCCACCAGGACGGCGGCCGCCAGACCGCCGAACACCCCGAACAGCACCCAGCCGAGCCCGGACGCCCCGAGCGGTGCCGCCCAGTGCCCCACCCATCGCGGCATCCCGGACCGAACCCTCCGCGCTCGCGCGGCCGGGCTGGGGGCCGGCAGCAGGTCCCGCAGCCTCCGCCGCATCCCGCGCGCCCTCCGCCCGCACACCAGCTCACGCACCCCCTGCTCGCACCAGACGATGGCCACGGCCGCCACCGCGGTCGCCTGCACGGCCCCCCTCACGCCCGCTCCCCTCCTCGGACGATCCGCGCGGCCCACCACAGCCCGGCCGCCTCCAGAGCCCCGCCCACGGCAAGGCAGGCCAGGCCCGCCGGTGTGTGCAGCAGCACCCGCAGCGGGTCCGCGCCCAGAGCCGCGCCGAGAGCGACACCGGCGAGCGGCAGCACCGCGAGGACGGCCACCGTCGCCCAGGCCCCGGCGAGTTCGGCGCGCAACCGCTCCCGCTGCTCGCGGTGGTCCCGCAGGGCCGCTTCGAGCCGGTCGAGCCCGGCGGCCAGGCCCGCGCCGCCGTCCACGGCCACCTGCCAGCACGCCGCCATCCCCGCGAGTCCGTCGGCGCCGTCCTGCCCGGCGGCTCTCCGCAGGGCCTCCGGCACGTCCCCGCCGAAGCGGGCCGCCGCAAGCACCGCCGCCTCCTCGTCGCCGAGAGCGCCCGTCTCGCGGGCCGCGAAGGACAGGGCCTGCGCGGGCTGCCAACCGGCCCTCAACTCCCCCACCACGGCCCCGCACAGGGCCACCACGCGCTCGGCCCGCGCCTCGCGTTCCCTCCGGTGCTCGGCCTCCCGCAGTCGCCGCCCGACGACCGGCACCGCGACCACCCCCGCCACCAGCGGCAGCGGCGACTCGCCGAGCGCCGCGACGACTCCCGCCGCCGGCAGGCACAGCCAGGCCCGCCGCCCCCGCAGCACGGCCCACCAGCGCGCCGCCACCGCCGACCACACCGCAGGGCCACCGAGGTTCCCGGGGAGCCCGGCGACCCCACCGGCCAGCACCAGCCGCGCCCGGCCCGTCACACGCCTCCGCTCCACCACCTCCCACAACACCACGACCACGCAGAGCACCGACGCCGCCTGGAGCACATCCCGTACGGACAACCCCGCCGTGCTCACGATCCCCCTCCGATCAGCGAACTCAGCCGCTCCCAGCCCCGCTCCCGCACGAATCCGGCAGCGCCCCACCGCAGCGCGGGAACCGTCCGCACCAGGCCGTCCCGGTCCCGCTCCAGGACGTGCGCCTCGGCGATCCGCCGCCGCCCGTCCCGGGCCCGCGCCAGATGGAGCACGACCGAAAGACCGGCCCCCAACTGGCTGTGCAGCGCGGCCCGGTCGAGCCCGGCCGCCGTCCCCAGGGCTTCGAGGCGCGCCGGCACGTCCGCCGCGGTGTTGGCGTGGACCGTGCCCGAGCCGCCCTCGTGCCCGGTGTTGAGAGCGGCGAGCAGATCGACCGCCTCACCGCCCCGGACCTCGCCGACCACCAGCCGGTCCGGCCGCATCCGCAGCGCCTGCCGGACCAGGTCCCGCAAGGTCACGAGTCCGGCGCCCTCCTGGTTCGCGGGCCGGGCCTCCAGACGCACCACGTGCGGATGGTCGGGCCGCAGCTCCGCCGAGTCCTCGGCGAGGACGATCCGCTCCCGCTCCCCCACCAGGCCGAGCAGGGAGGCGAGCAGTGTGGTCTTCCCCGTCCCCGTGCCACCGCTGACCAGGTACGACACCCGGGCGTCGATGAGCGCGCGCAGGATGGGGGCGCCGCCCGGCGGCACCGTGCCCGCCGCCGCCAGCTCCTCCAGGGTGAAGGCGCGCGGGCGGACCACCCGGAGCGACAGACAGGTCGAGCCGACCGCCACCGGTGGCAGCACCGCGTGCATCCGGGTGCCGTCGGGCAGTCGCGCGTCCACCCAGGGCCTGGCGTCGTCGAGCCTGCGTCCGGCCACCGCCGCGAGCCGCTGCGCGAGCCTGCGCACGGCGGCGGCGTCGGTGAAGGACACCGGGGCCCGCTCCAGGCCGGAGCCCCGGTCCACCCACACCCGGTCGGGTGCCGAGACCAGGACATCGGTGACGGCCGGGTCGGCGAGCAGCGGTTCGAGCGGTCCGGTGCCGATCAGCTTGCACCTCAACTCATCTGCCGCACCCAGCACTTCCGCGTCGCCGAGCAGCCGCCCCTGCGCCCTGAGTGCCGCCGCGACCCGCGCCGGGGTGGGCTCGGACCCGCTTGCCGCGAGGCGCTGCCGCACCGCGTCGAGCAGCCCCGCGCCGCCGCCCGCACCCCCGGTCACGCCCCACCACCAGGGGCGAGGGCGCGCACCCAGAAGGCGTCGCAGAACCGGCCGAGGGGGCCGCGGGGCTCGGCGCCCGGCGGGACGCCCGCGTCCTGGTCGGCCACGATCCCCGGGTCGTAAGGGAGTTCACCGGCGAGCGGCAGCCGCAGCGCGTCGGCGACCCATCGCTCGTCGAGCCCCGCCGCGTACGGCCCGCGGACCACGGCCCGCAGGTCGCGCACGCCCGTGGAGAGGGTCGTTGCCACCCGGTGCGCGGCCGCGACGGCCCTCAACTCGCCCGGCACGACGAGCAGTCCGAGGTCGAGCTGGGCCAGTGCCTCGACGGCCGCCGGGTCGGCCGCGCGCGGCAGGTCGACCACGACGACCCCGCCCCGGCGGCGGGCCGCCGCGAGCACGGACCGCACGGCCTCGGCCGGCAGCGCCGCCGCCGGCTCCCTGCCCCAGCTGAGCACCCGGACGCCCCGCACGGACGGCAGGGACTCCTCCAGGGCGCCGCCGGCGAGCCGCCCCTTCGAGGCCGCGAAGTCGGGCCATCGTCTGCCCTCCTCGCGCTCGCCGCCGAGCAACACGTCGAGTCCCCCGCCCAGGGGGTCGCCGTCGAGGAGCAGGGTGCGGCGCCCGGCTCGCGCTGCGGCCAGCGCGAGCCCACAGGCCAGGGTCGAGGCACCCGCGCCGCCTCGGCCGCCGACGACCCCGACGGTCGTCGCCTGCCGGCCCATGCCCTCGGCGGCGTCGGCGATGCGGTCGACGAGGAGGCCCTCGGCGTCCGGCAGCCGCAGGACGCACTCGGCCCCGATCTCGACGGCGAGCCGCCACACCTCCGAATCGTCCCGGTCGCGCCCGACGAGGACGGTCCCCGGGCGGCGCACCGCCCCCCGGCACCGCTCCGCGGCGTCGTCGCCGACCAGGACGAGCGGTGGGTCGGTCCAGCTCGCCCGCCGCTCCGGCACGCGATGGTGCACCTCGGGTTCGACCCCGGCCGCGGCGCACAGCCGCAGAAGGTCGTCGAGCAGCCCGAGGTCCTCGGTGACGATCAACGGCGCCGTGCGGCGCTGTTCTTGGGCGCCGGGCCCGTCCGGACCGCTCGGCACCGGAGTCCGGACGGGCCCGCTCGGCACGGACGTCCACGTCGTGCCCCTGACCCCGGAAGTCCTGGATGCCTCCATGACACACACCCCTCTCGTGATTCCTGCCGTTCGCGAACTTCGCGACAGGAATCACCGTGGGGCCGAACCGAAAATCCTGGGGATCTTGCCGAAAAACTGGGGATATCCGAAGCCCTGTGAATATCTCCGCCACCCCTACGGGGGCTGTCCGGAACGCAGCCTGCCGGTTACCGTGAGTGATGAATCGAGGGCCGGACAGAGCCGCGGACGATGCGCGGCCGACGGCCGGAAGGAAGGAGGCGGACGATGTCCCACAGCGCCGAAACGGCTCCGGACATGCGACGACCCCCGCCGGGGGGGAGAGCGGGGGTCGTCTCTCCGGCCGACTCGGGGGGGGAGGAGCCGGACCGGGTTAGCACGGTCGCGAACGATCCGTGACTTCCATGGTGTACCCGAGAGCCTTCTCAGGCAAACCCACGCGCCCGAGCGTACGCCGAATGGCGGGCACCTATGCTCTCGCTTGTGGAAAACCACTCCTTGCCGCGCACAGCCGCCTTCTTTGACCTGGACAAGACGGTCATTGCGAAGTCCTCGACGCTGACCTTCAGCAAGTCCTTCTACCGGGGCGGACTGATCAGCCGCCGCGCCGCCCTGCGGACGGCCTACATCCAGTTCGTCTTCCTGGCAGGTGGGGCCGATCACGACCAGATGGAGCGGATGCGTGAATATCTTTCCGCGCTCTGCAAAGGCTGGAACGTGGCCCAGGTGAAGGAGCTCGTCGCCGAGACCCTTCACGACCTGATCGACCCGATCATCTACGACGAGGCCGCCTCCCTCATCGAGGAGCACCACGCCGCCGGCCGCGATGTCGTGATCGTCTCGACCTCCGGCGCCGAGGTCGTCGAGCCGATCGGCGAGATGCTCGGCGCCGACCGGGTCGTCGCCACCCGGATGGTGGTCGGCGAGGACGGCTGCTTCACCGGTGAGGTGGAGTACTACGCCTACGGGCCGACGAAGGCCGAGGCCGTCCGGGAGCTCGCGAAGTCCGAGGGCTACGACCTCTCGCGGTGCTACGCGTACAGCGACTCCGCGACCGACATCCCCATGCTGGAGGCCGTGGGCCACCCCTACGCGGTCAATCCGGACCGGGCGCTGCGCCGTGAGGCCGTGGCGCGGGAATGGCCTGTTCTCGCCTTCGAGAAGCCGGTGCGGCTCAAGCAGCGGCTGCCCGAATTCCGCATGCCGCCCCGCCCCACGCTCGTCGCCGCGGCGGCGGTGGGCGCGGCGGCCGTGGGGGCCGGACTCGTCTGGTACGCCGCCCGGCGTCGGCAGGCCGCGCTCACCCACCGGCTCGCGGATGGCTTTGCCCGAATTTGAGCAATGAGCAGAGAAGTGGAGCCAGCACTTTCGCTTCTACCCCGACAGGAGTAGAAAGGAATCAGGCCCGCGAGACCGAGGACATCCGAGAGGATCACCTGTTGAGCATGAAGGCCCCACGGACCTAGCACAGAAACCGAGCACCCACGCGACGTCGACCCGTCGATTACGGGCCAGCCGCACCAGGCCACGGGCAAAGTTCCCGGCCTGATGGGCACATATTCGAGGACGCATGGTAACTGGGTAGACGTGCCAGCGGCGGTACCAGAACTGGTGCCGCCGCAACCCGTTCCGGGCCCCGCGAGGGGCCCGGATTCGTTAGTTCCAGGACCGCGATTCGGGCCGGCGCCGCAGGCCGTCCGACCCGCGACGCGGGTGCGCGGGATTCAGGCCGCGCCGCGCTGGAGGGCCTCGCACACGGCCGTCGACTCGCGGACACCGAGTTCGACCGAGCGCCCGCAGTGCGCGATCCAGCCGCCCACGCCCTCCGGGGTCCCCGAGAGATACCCCTCGAACGCGGCGAGGTACGCGGCCCGTCCCTGCTCCGCGTGACCGACCTCCGCCGGGCAGATGGCCTTGGGGTCGAGGCCGCTGCCGACCAGCGCGATCCGCTCTGCGGCCCGTGCGACCAGGCCGTTGTACGAGGTGAAGGGCCGCAGTGCGAGCAGCTCGCCGTGGACCACCGCGGCCGTGACGAGCGCGGGGGCCTCGCCTCCCGCGACGATCAGCTCCGCCAGGCCGTCGAGTCGTCCGCCGACCTCGGCGGGCGTCGGCAGCGGGGCCGTGACCAGCGGTTCGTCGACCGTCTCGCCGTCCAGCCGCGGCCGGCCCACCGATGCGCCCGGGTCGCCCGCGGCGACGAGGTGGAGCCGGGCGAGAACCCGCAGCGGCGACTGGCGCCAGATGGAGAGCAGCTGCCCGGCCTCGGCGCCGAGCCGGAGCGCGGCGCCGACCGTGCGGGCCTCGGCGTCGGAGCCGAAGTCGGTGCGGCGGCGGACCTCTTCCAGGGCCCAGTCGGCGCCGGACAGGGCGGCCGACCCGCGTGCCCCGCGCAGGGCCGCCTCGGACGAGATCTCGTTGCTGCGGCGGCGCATCACACGGTGGCCGTAGACCCGGTCGACGGCCTTGCGTACGGAGTCCACCGCGTCGGCGACGCCCGGCAGGGAGCCGAGGGCGGCCAAGGGGTCAGAGGCATGCGTACTCATAAGTAGGGAGGCTACGCGCCCCGGCGGCCCGCCCCACGATGGAGTGGTCTTCTTCACGCATCCCGACCACGCGGTGCGTTCGTACCACTACCCTAGGTGAACATGAAGATCGCTTTCGTGGGGAAGGGCGGCAGCGGCAAGACCACGCTGTCCTCGCTCTTCATCCGCCACCTCGCCGCCAACGAAGCCCCGGTCGTAGCCGTCGACGCCGACATCAACCAGCACCTGGGCGCCGCGCTCGGCCTGCCTGACGCGGACGCCGCCGCGTTGCCCGCGATGGGCGCGCATCTGCCGCTGATCAAGGAGTACCTGCGGGGCAGCAACCCGCGGATCGCCTCCGCCGACACGATGATCAAGACGACGCCGCCCGGGGAGGGTTCCCGGCTGCTTCGGGTCCGCGAGGAGAACCCGGTCTACGAGGCCTGCGCTCGGACGGTGCCGCTCGACGACGGCGAGATCCGCCTGATGGCGACCGGTCCTTTCACGGAGTCGGACCTCGGGGTGTCCTGCTACCACTCGAAGGTCGGCGCGGTGGAGCTCTGCCTGAACCATCTGGTCGACGGCGCCGACGAGTACGTGGTCGTCGACATGACCGCCGGCTCGGACTCCTTCGCCTCCGGCCTCTTCACCCGCTTCGACATGACGTTCCTGGTCGCCGAGCCGACCCGCAAGGGCGTCTCGGTCTACCGCCAGTACAAGGAGTACGCGCGGGACTTCGGTGTCGCGCTGAAGGTCGTCGGCAACAAGGTGCAGGGCAAGGACGACCTGGACTTCCTGCGCGCGGAGGTCGGCGACGACCTGCTCGTGACGGTGGGCCACTCGGACTGGGTCCGCGCGATGGAGAAGGGCCGCCCGCCCCGCTTCGAGCTCCTGGAGGCGGAGAACCGCATGTCGCTCCAGGCCCTCCAGGACGCGGCGGACGACTCGTACGCCGACCGCGACTGGGACCGCTACACGCGCCAGATGGTCCATTTCCACCTGCGCAACGCCGAGAGCTGGGGCAACGCCAAGACGGGGGCCGACCTTGCTGCGCAGGTCGACCCCGACTTCGTCCTCGGCGAGCCGATGGCCGCACAGCTCGGCTGACCGCGCCGGCGGCCCGACGGCGGACGGAGTCCGGCGCAGTGCCACGAAGCCCGCGCGGCGCCCCGGCGCCGCGCGGCGCGAGGGAAGCAGAAAAGAGAGGCCGGGGGCCGACCTGGCTGCGCAGGTCGACCCCGACTTCGTCCTCGGCGAGCCGATGGCCGCACAGCTCGGCTGACCGCACCGGCCGAGAGCCTCGGCGCCGTTCAGCCTGCTTGGCGCCCGCCCTCGGGGCGGCCGGCCGCCGGGGCCTTGGCGCCTGCCGCCGGAGCGGCCGGGGCCGTCGCCGGCTGGGGGGCGAGGAAGGCCTTCCAGCCGGCCGGCGGGGCCTCGCCGACCTTCAGGGTGCGCATCTTCGCGATGACGTCGGGGTCCTGGGCGTCGAGCCAGTCGGCGAGCTGCCGGAAGGACACGCACTTCACGTCCTTCTGGACGCACACCGTGGCGATGGTCTCCTCGATGGCCCGCATGTACACGCCACCGTTCCAGGACTCGAAGTGGTTGCCGATGATGAGCGGCGCGCGGTTGCCGCGGTAGGAGCGCTCGAAGGCCTGCACCAGGCCGTCCCGCATCTGGTCGCCCCAGTACTCACGCTGGGACGGGTTGCCCTGGGTCGTGCCCGGGGACTGGTTGACCATGAAGTTGTAGTCCATGGACAGCGTCTGGAATGCGCGGCCCGGGACCGGCACGAGCTGGAGCGACAGGTCCCACAGGCCCAGGTCCTTCTTGGGCCAGATGTGATCGTTGACGCCGCTCGTGTCGTAGCGGAAGCCCAGCTGTGCCGCCGCCTGGACGAAGTTCGTCCGGCCTTCGAGGCAGGGGGTGCGGGCGCCGACGAGTTCCTTGTCGTAGTCGAAGGGCAGGGGCTGCTCGGCGCGCAGCCCCGAGTTGGTCTTCCAGTTCTTGACGAAGGACTTGGCCTGCCTGATCTCGCTCTTCCACTCCTCGACGGACCAGGTGCCGACGCCACCCTCGGCCCCGCAGAAGTGCCCGTTGAAGTGGGTGCCGATCTCGTTGCCCTCCTGCCAGGCGCCGCGCAGTTCGCGGACGGTGGCACGGATGCCCTCGGTGTCGTTGAAGCCGATGTCGGAGCGCCCGGCGCTGTGCTGCGGCGGGTCGTAGAGCTCCCGCTTCTCCTCGGGCAGCAGGTACACGCCGCTGAGGAAGTACGTCATGGTGGCGTCGTACTTCTTGCCGACCTTGCGGAAGTGGGAGAAGAGCTTCTGGCTGTCCTCTCCGGCGCCGTCCCACGAGAAGACGACGAACTGCGGCGGGGTCTCGCCCGGCTTGAGACGCTGCCAGACGGGCTGGTGGGGCTGGGCGCCGGTGAAGGCGGTGGAGCCGTCGCCGATCAGGCGGACCGCGTTCGGCGGGGCGCCGGCCGGTGCCTTCTTGGCGCCCGCACCGCCCGGCGCGCTCTTCGTGACGGTGCCGTCGGAGCCCGAGCAGCCGGCGAGGCCACCGATCAGGGCGACGGCGAGGGCAGCGGCGGCGAGCGCCTTCCTCTGGGCAGTGGTCCTTCTCCCGGCGGCTGTCATCCGCGCACCTCTCCTCGGTTCCGTACGAGCGGCGTCAACGTCGCACCGCGACCGCCGGAGAGATGAAACGACAAGCGGAAAACCGTTCACCCTTCACCGGAACCGGTGAATCATTGCCCTGTTTGCCCCGAAAATAATGCCGCAGACTTTACTCTCCATTACGATCCATTTACCGAGCGTTGATCCTCGCCCCGGCGGGAATCCCGCCTTGCCGCCGCCATGCATCCCGCCGCTGCACGCCGTGACCCACGGCCGCGAGCCCCCACGTTCGTCCCCCACGAACCGCGACCGCGCCGCCCCGGAGGAGACGGGAATGACCCTCATCACCCCTGCCCGCACGACGAACCGACCCCGCGTCCAGCGGCCCCACAGCCCGCCGGAGCCGCCGCGCCGCTTCCGCATCGCCGGCGCCGATCTGTCGGCGTCCGTCGCCGTCTTCCTGATCGCGCTGCCGCTCTCGCTCGGCATCGCGCTCGCCACCGGAGCCCCGCTCCAGTCCGGCCTGGTCGCCGCCGCCGTCGGCGGTCTGGTGGCCGGCCGGTTCGGCGGCTCCCCGCTCCAGGTGAGCGGCCCCGCCGCCGGCCTCACCGTGGTGACCGCCGAACTCATCCAGCTGTACGGCTGGCGCACCACCTGCGCCATCACCGTGCTCGCCGGGCTCGTCCAACTCGGGCTCTCCGCCCTCCGGGTGGCCCGCTCGGCACTCGCCGTCTCGCCCGCGATCGTGCACGGCATGCTCGCCGGCATCGGCGTCACCATCGCCCTCGCCCAGCTCCACATCGTGCTCGGCAGTACGCCGCAGAGCTCCGCCTTCGACAACGTCCTCGGCCTGCCGGCCCAGTTGGCGCACATCCACCCGGCGGCGCTCGGCATCAGCGCCCTCACCGTGGCCGTGCTGCTGTGCTGGCCCCGGCTGCCCGGCCGGGCAGGGAAGCTCGTACGCAAGGTCCCGGCCGCGCTCGTCGCGGTGATCGGCGCGACGGCGGTCGCGGCGTTCGCCGGGCTCGCCGTCCCGCACGTCGACCTGCCCTCCTGGAGCAGCCACGCCCTGCCGGGGCTGCCCGAGGGCCCGGTGCTCGGCATCGCGGCCGGAGTCCTGACGATCACCCTGGTCACCAGCGTGCAGTCGCTGCTGTCCGCCGTCGCGGTCGACAAGCTGGTCGCCGCCCGCCCGGACGGCGGCCGAGGCGTCCCGCGCTCCGCCCTCGACCGCGAACTCGCCGGTCAGGGCGCCGCCAACGTGGTCTCCGGGGCGCTCGGCGGCCTGCCCGTCGCCGGCGTCGCGGTCCGCAGCGTCGCCAACGTCTCGGCGGGCGCGGTGAGCCGCGCCTCCACGATGCTGCACGGCCTGTGGATCGTGCTCGCGGCCCTGCTGCTCGTGCCCGTGCTCGACCTGATCCCGCTGCCCGCGCTCGCCGCCCTGGTCATGGTGGTCGGCATCCAGATGGTCAGCATCACCCACATCCGTACCGTCACCCGGCACCGCGAGGTCGTCGTCTACGCGGTGACGCTGTCCGGCGTCGTCCTCATCGGCATCCTGGAGGGCGTCGCACTCGGCATCGTCGTGGCCATCGCGGTCGCCCTGCACCGGCTCGCCCGGACCCGGATCACCCGCGAGGAGCGGGACGGGCGCCAGCTGCTGCACGTCCGGGGTCAGCTGACCTTCCTCGCCGTGCCCCGGCTCAGCCGCGCCCTGCACCAACTGCCGCACGGCTCCGACGTGGTGGTCGAGCTCGACGGCTCCTTCATGGACCACGCCGCCTACGAGGCGCTCAGCGACTGGACCGCGGGGCACGTCGCCCACGGCGGGACGGTCGAGACGACCGGGCCCTCCGGTGCGAGGATCGCCGAGCCCACCGCCTCGGCCGCCGCCGCGCACACCTGCTGCCGGCCCTGGACCCCGTGGCACAACCACCAGTGCGGCGAGCAGCCGGACGAGCGGCCCGACGAGGCTGTGGAGACGTCTCGTACGACGGGTCTGAAGCTGGCCAGCGGCATCGGCAAGTTCCAGCGGAACACGGCCCCGCTGGTCCGGGACGAGCTCGCGCGGCTCGCCCGGGAGGGCCAGACCCCCTCGCAGCTCTTCCTGACCTGCGCCGACTCCCGCCTCGTCACCAGCATGATCACGTCGAGCGGCCCCGGTGACCTGTTCACCGTGCGGAACGTCGGGAACCTCGTGCCCCTGCCCGGCGAGGAGAGCGGCGACGACTCGGTGGCGGCGGCGATCGAGTACGCGGTGGAGGTGCTGCGAGTCGAGTCGATCACCGTCTGCGGCCATTCCGGCTGCGGCGCGATGCAGGCCCTGCTCAACGCCGGCCCGGACGACCCGCCGACCCCTCTCCGCCGCTGGCTGCGCCACGGTCGGCCCAGTCTGGAGCGGATGGTGAGCCGGAGACACGCCTGGGCCCGGATCTCCGGGCGGCTTCCGGCGGACGCGGTCGAGCAGCTCTGTCTGACCAACGTGGTCCAGCAGTTGGAGCACCTGCGGGCGTACGAGCCGGTGGCGCGGCGGCTCGCCGAGGGCACGCTCTCGCTGCACGGCGTGTACTTCCATGTGGGCGAGGCACAGGCGTACCTCCTCTCCGGGACGGACGAGGTGCACTCGTACGACGACGTCTTCACCCAGGTCTTGCCGACGGAGCCCCTGGAGGCGGCACGAGCTTCCTGATCAGGGACGGGTCGGCGCCTGATCGCCGAAAGAGCGCCGCCCCCCGATCGCCGAGGGGGTCGCGCCCTGATCGCGGTCAGGGCAGCGCGTCCTGAACCTTTCGCTCCCCCGGTCCGTGAGACTGTGTGGCCCCTTCTCCCACCGCTCGGGAGAAGGGGCCCCCGCACGCCCTACACCTCACAGGTCTAAACCAATTGCCTGGAGACTCTTGTCACCCGGGCCTCCGACTGATGAGCTATGACGCGGGACACATACGCACAGAGGACGCCCTGGGAAAGGGAGATGTCGTGAGCAACGAAAGCCTGGCCAATCTGCTTCGGGAAGAGCGTCGATTTTCGCCGCCCGCCGAGCTGGCCGCGCACGCCAACGTGACGGCGGAGGCGTACGAGCAGGCCAAGGCGGACAGGCTGGGCTTCTGGGCCGAGCAGGCCAAGCGCCTGACCTGGGCCACCGAGCCGACCGAGACCCTCGACTGGTCGAACCCGCCGTTCGCGAAGTGGTTCGCGGACGGCGAGCTGAACGTCGCGTACAACTGCGTCGACCGGCACGTCGAGGCCGGCCACGGCGACCGGGTCGCCATCCACTTCGAGGGCGAGCCGGGCGACAGCCGCTCGATCACCTACGCCGAGCTCAAGGACGAGGTCTCCAAGGCGGCCAACGCCCTGACCGAGCTGGGTGTCCGCAAGGGCGATCGCGTCGCGGTCTACCTGCCGATGATCCCCGAGGCGGCCATCACCATGCTGGCCTGCGCCCGCGTCGGCGCCGCCCACTCGGTGGTCTTCGGCGGCTTCTCGGCCGACGCCGTCGCCTCGCGCATCCAGGACGCCGACGCCAAGCTGGTCGTCACCGCCGACGGCGGCTACCGCCGCGGCAAGCCGAGCGCCCTCAAGCCGGCCATCGACGAGGCCGTCGCCAAGTGCCCGCAGGTCGAGCACGTCCTCGTGGTCCGCCGTACGGGCCAGGAGACCGCGTTCACCGAGGGCCGCGACGTGTGGTGGGACGACATCGTCGCCCGCCAGTCCGCCGAGCACACCCCGGAGGCCTTCGAGGCGGAGCACCCGCTCTTCATCCTCTACACCTCGGGCACCACGGGGAAGCCGAAGGGCATCCTGCACACCTCCGGCGGCTACCTCACCCAGGCCGCCTACACGCACCACGCCGTCTTCGACCTCAAGCCGGAGACCGACGTCTACTGGTGCACCGCCGACATCGGCTGGGTCACCGGGCACTCGTACATCGTCTACGGCCCGCTCGCCAACGGCGCGACGCAGGTCATGTACGAGGGGACCCCGGACACCCCGCACCAGGGGCGGTTCTGGGAGATCGTGCAGAAGTACGGCGTCACGATCCTCTACACGGCGCCGACCGCGATCCGCACCTTCATGAAGTGGGGCGACGACATCCCCGCCAAGTTCGACCTGTCGAGCCTCCGGGTGCTCGGTTCGGTCGGCGAGCCGATCAACCCCGAGGCCTGGGTCTGGTACCGCGAGCACATCGGCGCGGGCAAGACCCCGATCGTGGACACGTGGTGGCAGACCGAGACCGGCGCGATGATGATCTCGCCGCTGCCGGGCGTCACCGAGACCAAGCCGGGCTCCGCCCAGCGCCCGCTGCCGGGCATCGCCGCGACCGTCGTCGACGACGAGGCCAACGAGGTGCCGAACGGCGGCGGTGGCTACCTGGTCCTCACCGAGCCGTGGCCGTCGATGCTCCGCACCATCTGGGGCGACGACCAGCGCTACATCGACACCTACTGGTCCCGCTTCGAGGGCAAGTACTTCGCCGGTGACGGGGCGAAGAAGGACGAGGACGGCGACATCTGGCTGCTCGGCCGGGTCGACGACGTCATGCTCGTCTCCGGTCACAACATCTCGACCACCGAGGTCGAGTCGGCCCTCGTCTCACACCCGGCCGTCGCCGAGGCGGCCGTCGTCGGCGCCGCCGACGAGACCACCGGGCAGGCGATCGTCGCCTTCGTCATCCTGCGCGGTACGGCCAGCGAGACGGTGGCATCGTCCGCTGACGCGGGGGAGAACCTGGTCGCCGAGCTCCGCAACCACGTCGGCGCGACCCTCGGCCCGATCGCCAAGCCGAAGCGCGTCCTGCCGGTGGCCGAGCTGCCGAAGACCCGCTCGGGCAAGATCATGCGGCGTCTGCTGCGTGACGTGGCGGAGAACCGCGAGCTGGGCGACGTCACGACGCTGACCGACTCCTCGGTCATGTCGCTCATCCAGACCCAGCTGCCGTCCGCCTCCAGCGAGGACTGAGCCCGGCCCGTACGGCGGAGGAACCCCGCCGTACGACGCGAGACGCCCGCCCCGAGCCAGTGGGGGCGGGCGCTTCGCGTGCTCGTTCCCGAAGGGACGAAACCCGCATATATCCCTAAAGTTAATCTCGCCGGACCCAACCCACGCTCTTTAGGTAAAGTAAGGACCGCGTCAACGACGCGACAAGAAAACCTAGGTGCGCCGGGAAGTCTGGTCGGCATGTGCTCAGTCCTGCCCACCCGACCGGAGGTTTTCCCCACGTGGCCGCGCCCGCACCCACCGACCGCAAGTTCCTCGGCCGTCTCCCCCTGCCCGAGCGCCAGTACCTCACCGACGCCCTGCGCACCGAGACCGTCGGTGGTGTCCTGCTCCTCGTCGCCGCCGTCGCCGCTCTCATCTGGGCCAACACCCTGGGCGGCAGTTACGAGTCCGTCAGCGACTTCCACCTGGGTCCCGCCGCCCTCGGCCTCGACCTCTCGATCCAGCACTGGGCGGCCGACGGCCTCCTCGCGATCTTCTTCTTCGTCGCCGGCATCGAGCTCAAGCGCGAGCTCGTCGCGGGCGAACTGCGCGACCCCAAGGCCGCCGCGCTCCCCGTCATCGCCGCGATCTGCGGCATGGCCGCCCCTGCCCTCGTCTACGTCCTGGTCAACACCCTCGGCAACGGCTCGATGGACGGCTGGGCCGTCCCCACCGCCACCGACATCGCCTTCGCGCTCGCCGTCCTCGCCGTGATCGGCACCTCGCTGCCCGCCGCGCTGCGCGCCTTCCTGCTCACCCTCGCCGTCGTCGACGACCTCTTCGCGATCCTGATCATCGCGATCTTCTTCACCAGCGACCTGAACTTCGCCGCGCTCGGCGGCGCCTTCGCCGGACTGCTGCTCTTCTGGCTGCTGCTCCGCAAGGAGGTCCGCGGCTGGTACGTGTACGTCCCGCTGGCCCTGGTCATCTGGGGCCTGATGTACAACAGCGGCGTCCACGCCACGATCGCCGGTGTCGCCATGGGCCTGATGCTCCGCTGCACCACCCGGGAGGGCGAGAAGCAGTCCCCCGGCGAGCACATCGAGCACCTCGTCCGCCCGCTCTCGGCCGGCCTCGCCGTCCCGCTGTTCGCGCTCTTCTCGGCGGGCGTGAGCATCTCCGGCGGCGCGATCCACGACGTCTTCACCCAGCCCGTCACCCTCGGCGTCGTCCTCGGCCTCGTCGTCGGCAAAGCGGTGGGCATCTTCGGCGGCACCTGGCTCGCCGCCCGCTTCACCCGTGCGGAGCTCAACCCCGACCTGACCTGGCCGGACGTCTTCGCCGTCGCCACCCTCGCCGGCATCGGCTTCACCGTGTCGCTGCTCATCGGCGAGCTCGCCTTCGCCGGGGACGAGGCCCTCACCAACGAGGTGAAGGCCGCGGTCCTCGTCGGCTCGCTCATCGCGGCCGTCCTCGCCGCCGTCCTGCTGAAGCTGCGGGTCCGCAGGTACCAGGCCCTGGTCTCCGACGAGGAGCGCGACGAGGACGAGGACGGCATCCCCGACATCTACGAGCAGGACAACCCGGCGTTCCACCTGCGGATGGCCGAGATCTACGAGAGGAAGGCCGCGGAACACCGTGAGCGCGCCCAACTGGCGGGGGCACCGCGCGACGGGGCCGACCGTCCGGCATGATCTGAGTCGGACCGCGTAGAAGAGAACTCGGACCGCAGAAGAGAAGAGGGAGCAGCGATGAGCGACCCGTACGACGGCACCGAGCGCAGCCTCGGCCAGCTGGTCGCCTCGGCGACCGCCGAGATGTCCGCACTGGTGCACGACGAGCTCGCCCTGGCGAAGGCCGAGATCAGGCAGGACGTCAAGCGCGGCGTGATCGGGAGCGCGGCCGGCATCACCGCCGCGGTCGTACTGCTGTTCTCGCTGCCGATGCTGAGCTTCGCGCTCGCGTACGCCATCAACACCTGGACCGGCGGGCACAACGGCAACGGGGGCTGGAACCTCGTCTGGTGCTTCCTGCTGTCCTTCGCGGCGAACGTGCTGCTCGCGGTGCTGCTCGGCGTGATCGCGTACGCCAAGTTCAAGAAGGTCAAGCCGCCGGAGAAGTCCATCGCCTCGGCCAAGCAGACGGCCGCGGTGATCTCCACCGTCAAGCCGCACCCGCGTCCGGAGCCCGTCGGCGCACTGGACAAGGCGCTGGACAAGGCCCCCACTGTGGCACGCTCGTCCGTATGACCCTCCCCGAGAGCAGCAACGGCGGGCCCGTCCGGCTCGACGGGCCGTGGACCCATCGCGACGTGGCCGCCAACGGCGCCCGCTTCCACATCGCCGAGATGGGCGACGGCCCGCTGGTGCTGCTCCTGCACGGCTTCCCGCAGTTCTGGTGGACCTGGCGCCATCAGCTGCCGCTCCTCGCCGAGGCCGGGTTCCGAGCCGTCGCGATGGACCTGCGCGGGGTCGGCGGCAGCGACCGCACCCCGCGGGGTTACGACCCCGCCAACCTGGCGCTCGACGTCACCGGTGTGATCCGCTCGCTGGGCGAGCCGGACGCGGCGCTCGTCGGGCACGATCTGGGTGGTTACCTCGCCTGGACGGCGGCCGTCATGCGCCCCAAGCTGGTGCGCCGGCTCGTGGTGTCGTCGATGCCGCACCCGCGCCGCTGGCGTTCGGCGATGCTCTCCGACTTCGCGCAGTCGCGGGCCGGTTCGCACATCTGGGGCTTCCAGCGGCCGTGGCTGCCGGAGCGGCAGCTCGTCGCGGACGACGCGGCGCTGGTGGGCGAGCTGATCCGGGACTGGTCGGGGCCGCAGCCCGTCCGCGCCTCCGAGGAGCAGGCGATCGAGGTGTACCGGCGGGCGATGCTGGTCCCGTCGACGGCGCACTGCTCGATCGAGCCGTACCGCTGGATGGTGCGGTCCCTGGCCCGCCCCGACGGCATCCAGTTCAACCGGCGCATGAAGCGGCCGGTGCGGGTGCCGACCCTGCATCTGCACGGCTCCCTCGACCCGGTGATGCGCACCCGCAGCGCCGCGGGATCGGGCGAGTACGTGGAGGCGCCGTACCGCTGGCGGCTCTTCGACGGGCTCGGTCACTTCCCGCACGAGGAGGACCCGGTGGCCTTCTCGACGGAGCTCATCAACTGGCTGAAGGACCCTGAACCGGACCGCTGACAAGACCCCGAGCCGGACCGCTGACAGGGCCCCGGCCGACCGCTGACGGTCCCTCTGGCCGCCCCGGTGCGTACAGACTTCCTTCGAACGGCCATGTGCCTCGCGCATACTCCAATTGGCGGGCCCCCGGGTGGTTACCGACCTTGGGGCACGGGCAGACGTCGAGGTATGGGCTGGACGCACGACTACGGTGACACGACAGCACGCAACCGCCGCTCGGCCGCAGGGCAGGGCTCCCACGAGGGGGCCGGACCGCCGGACCCGGGTGGAGCGCACGCCGCGCAGGAGGTGGGGATCTCACGCATCCTGCGCCGCCGGGCCCGCTGGGTCTCGGCCCGGCTCAGGCATCCCCGCGACACCCCGTAACAGCACCTGACAGCGCCGTGGGCGCCCGCCGCCGCAGAGGCGGCGGGCGCCCCGGCCTCGGAGGGCGCAGCGGGCCTACAGCGCGCAGGCCTGGGTGTCGACCTGCTGGTTCGCGGTCCTGCCGAGTTCGATGTCCTCGCGGATCTCGTCGACGGTCAGGGCGTAGCCGGTGTTCGCGTCGTCGAGGGAGCGGGCGAAGATCACTCCGGACACCTCGCCGTCGACGGTGAGGAGCGGGCCGCCGGAGTTGCCCTGGCGGACCGTCGTGTACAGCGAGTAGACGTCCCTGCGCACCTCGCCCCGGCGGTAGATGTCGGGTCCGTCCGCGTTGATGCGGCCACGCACGCGTGCCGAGCGCACGTCGTACGAGCCGTTCTCCGGGAATCCGGCGACGATCGCGCTGTCGCCGCTGCGGGCGTCCTCGTCGATGAAGGTCAGCGGCGTGGCCCTGAGGTCCGGCACGTCCAGGACGGCGATGTCCCGCTGCCAGTCGTAGAGGACGACCTTGGCGTCGTAGAGCCTGCCCTCGCCGCCTATCTGGACGGTCGGCTCGTCGACGCCGCCGACGACGTGGGCATTGGTCATGATGCGGCGGTCGGCGAAGACGAATCCGGTGCCTTCGAGGACCTTGCCGCAGCTCTGCGCCGTTCCGACGACCTTCACGATGGAGCGCTGGGCGCGGGCCGCGACCGGGCTCTGGACGAGCTCCGGGTCGGGGGGCATGACCGGGGTGATCGGCTCGTTGGCGAAGGGGCTGAAGACCGGGGGGAAGCCGCTGCGGGCCAGGGTGGAGCTGAAGTCGTCGAACCAGCGGGACGCCTGATCGGGCATCACCTGCTCGACGCCGAGCAGGACCTTGGAGTTCCGCACCTCCTTGCCCAGGGTGGGCATGGTGGTACGGGCGAGGCCCGAGCCGATCAGCCAGGCCACGAGCAGCATCGCGACGACGTTGACCAGGGCGCCGCCGGTGGCGTCGAGGGCACGGGCGGGCGACCAGGTGATGTGGCGGCGGAGCTTGTTGCCCAGGTGGGTGGTGAAGGCCTGACCGACGGAGGCGCAGACGATGACCACCATCACGAAGACGACCGTCGCCGTGGTCGAGACCTCGCTGTTGTCGGTGAGCTGGTCCCAGAGGATGGGCAGCAGCAGCACGGCGACGAGGCCGCCACCGAGGAATCCGATCACCGACAGGATGCCGACCACGAAGCCCTGGCGGTAACCGATGATCGCGAACCAGACGGCGGCGAGCAGCAACAAGATGTCCAGCACGTTCACCGTCAATTGCCTCGCAGATTCGTTTCCGGTCGCCGGGGATCAGCCAGTCCGCCGGGGTTCAGCCTGTCATGAGCGCCAGTCGAGCGGGACCTGCTTGGACCGGTCCCAGGGCTGCTCCCAGCCGGAGAAATGCAGCAGTCTGTCGATCACTCCGGCCGTAAAACCCCAGACCAGAGCCGACGCGACCAGGAAGGCGGGGCCCTGGTGGCCGCTCGGATGGACCGCGGTCGCGCGGTTCGCCGGATCCGTGAGATCTGCCACGGGCACGGTGAAGACCCGGGCGGTCTCGCCGGGGTCGACGACCCCGACGGGGCTGGGGGCGCGCCACCAGCCGAGGACCGGGGTGACGACGAAGCCGCTGACCGGGATGTAGAGCTGGGGAAGGACGGCGAAGAGCTGGACGCCGGCCGGGTCGAGCCCCGTCTCCTCCTGGGCCTCGCGCAGGGCGGCGCGCAGGAGTCCGCCGTCCGCCGGGTCGCCGTCCTCGGGGTCGAGGGCGCCGCCGGGGAAGGAGGGCTGTCCCGCGTGCGAGCGGAGGCTGCCGGCCCGCTCCATGAGCAGCAGCTCGGGGCCGCGGTCGCCCTCGCCGAAGAGGACGAGGACGGCGGACTGCCGCCCGGCGCCGCTCGCGGGCGGCAGGAAGCGGCTCAGCTGCTCGGGCTCGACCGTGCGGGCGGCCCGGTCGACGGGTCCGAGCCAGTCGGGCAGCCCGTCCTTGCTGAGCAGCCCGCCGGTACCGGGCCCTTGGATCTCTTCGTCAGTGCGCGTCATAGGCACCCCCGAGTTTCACAACGCGATCGATGGACGGGTTCGTTCCCTCTGGAGCTCTTGCGGGTGGGCCGGGGAACGGGCTCAGCCGTCGCTCGCGCCCAGTGGGGGCGCCGGGCGGCCCGGGTAACCGGGCGGCGGGTCGAGCCGCTGGCCGGGGAAGCCGCCCATCTCGTACTTGAGCAGCTTCTTCGCCTTCTCCGGGTCGGTCTCGCCCTCTCCGTACGACGGGCAGAGGTGGGTGATCGGGCAGGCGCCGCAGGCCGGCTTGCGGGCGTGGCAGATGCGGCGGCCGTGGAAGATCACCCGGTGCGAGAGCATCGTCCACTCGCTCTTCGGGAAGATCGTGGCGACCTCGGCCTCGATCTTCACGGGGTCGTCGGACTCGGTCCACCGCCAGCGCCGGACGAGCCGCATGAAGTGGGTGTCGACGGTGATGCCGGGGACCCCGAAGGCGTTGCCGAGGACGACGAAGGCGGTCTTGCGGCCGACGCCGGGGAGCTTGACGAGGTCTTCGAGGCGGCCGGGGACCTCACCGCCGAAGTCGTCCCGGAGGGCGGCGGCGAGACCCATGATCGACTTGGTCTTGGCGCGGAAGAAGCCGGTGGGGCGGATGAGCTCCTCGACCTCCTCGGGCACGGCGGCGGCGAGGTCCTCGGGCGTGGGGTACTTCGCGAAGAGTGCCGGGGTGGTCTGGTTGACCCGCAGGTCGGTGGTCTGCGCCGAGAGGACCGTGGCGACGAGCAGCTCGAAGGGGTTGCGGAAATCGAGCTCCGGATGGGCGTACGGGAAGACCTCGGCCAGCTCGCGGTTGATCCTGCGGGCCCGGCGGACCATCGCGAGCCGCGACTCGGGCTTGGCGGGCTTCACGGACTCGGCGACCTTGGCGGGCTTCACGGACTCGGCGACCTTGGCGGGCTTCGCGGACTCGGCGACCTTGGCGGGCTTCGCGGACTCGGCGACCTTGGCGGGCTTCGCGGCCTTCGCAGGCTTGGCCGCCTTGGCGGGCCTCGCGGTCTTCGCGGACTCGGCGGTCTTCGCGGCCTTGGCGGGCTTCGCGGGCTTGGCCGCCTTGGTGGAGTTCGCGGGTTTCGCGGGCTCGGCGACCTTGGCGGGCTTCCGATTTACGGCTTTCACCCGTTTCGACACGCCGTGTTCGCCCACAGCGGAATTACCTTCGGCCGACACTCTTTCAGCCCCCTTGGCCTGCGCTCTCACCGGCGAGTTGGACACCCGGCCAGCCTAGGGGCCACCACCGACATCCGCCCCGGGCGTGGCCGATCAGCGCCCAATCGGGCCCCTGACGTACGGACGAGCGACTCGGTACGTCAAACTTGTTGTGATTGATCGCACGGTTTTGTACGTCCGGCATCATGGGACGCAGGTCCCTGAGCAGGTCGACAGTATGGAGAGAACTCGTGGACGACGTTCTGCGGCGCGCCCCGCTCTTCGCGGCGCTCGATGACGAGCAGGCTGCCGAGCTGCGCGCCTCGATGAGTGAAGCGACGCTCGCCCGTGGCGACGCGCTCTTCCACGAGGGCGACCCCGGCGACCGCCTGTACGTGGTCACCGAGGGCAAGGTGAAGCTGCACCGCACCTCCCCCGACGGCCGGGAGAACATGCTGGCCGTCCTCGGCCCCGGCGAGCTGATCGGTGAGCTGTCGCTCTTCGACCCGGGCCCGCGCACCGCCACCGCGACCGCGCTGACCGAGGTCAAGCTGCTCGGCCTGGGCCACGGCGACCTCCAGCCCTGGCTGAACGCCCGCCCCGAGGTGGCCACCGCGCTGCTGCGCGCCGTCGCCCGCCGACTGCGCAAGACCAACGACCAGATGTCCGACCTGGTCTTCTCCGACGTGCCGGGCCGTGTCGCCCGTGCGCTCCTCGACCTGTCGCGCCGCTTCGGCGTGCAGTCGGAGGAGGGCATCCACGTCGTCCACGACCTCACCCAGGAGGAGCTGGCCCAGCTGGTCGGCGCCTCCCGCGAGACGGTCAACAAGGCGCTCGCCGACTTCGCCCAGCGCGGCTGGCTGCGTCTGGAGGCCCGCGCCGTGATCCTGCTGGACGTGGAGCGCCTCGCGAAGCGCTCGCGGTAAGCATCCTCGTACGCGAGCGACAAACAATCCTCGTACGCGAAAGGGCCGCCCCGGCCTGTCGGCCGGGGCGGCCCTTTCGCGTACGCCTACGGGCTCGGCGTCAGCGCTTCGAGCCGTCCACGATCACCGGCGCCGAGGAGCCGTTCGCGCAGGGCACGGTGTAGATCGGGTTCTTCGCCGCGGCCTCCTTGAACGCGTCGATGCACTGGTTCATCAGGACCCGGTCGGTCAGCGAGTCGTTGAGGATCTTGTTGGCGCGGGCGATGCCCTCCGCCTCGATCCTGCGGCGGTCGGCCTCGGCCTTGGCCGTGCGGGCGGCCTCGGTGGCGCGCTCGGTGGCCTGCTGCTGCTGGATCTTGCGGTCGATCTGGCCCTGGAGGGCGTCCGAGGGCTTCACGTTGCGCAGGTTGACCGTGGTCACGTCGATGCCGCGCGGGACCAGGCGTTCCTTGATCAGGGTGCCGATCTCGGCGTTGATCTTCTCGCGGTCGGAGGCGTATCCCTGCTCGCTGGTGTAGCGGGCGAAGACGTTACGGACGATCTCCCGGCTGTCCGGGTAGACGAGGCGCTGCTGGATGGAGTCCTCGCTGCCCGCGAGCTTGTAGAGCTCCACGGCCTTGCTCGGGACGACGGCCCACTTCACGGTCACCTCGACGTACATGACACCGCCCTGCGAGGAACGGACCTCGACCACGTCCTTGTCGGAGAGGTTGAGGTCGACCGGGCGGGTCGAGAAGGTGGTGACGTCGGTGAAGGGCGACTTCACGTGCATGCCGGAGGTCATGGGCGAGCCGACCTTGCCGAACGCGACCGGCACACCGACCTCGTACGCGCTGATCACGTACGTCATGCTCACGATCAGCGAGAACACGCCGGCCACGACCGCGCCGAGGGCACCGAACTTCAGCCCCTTGGAGTCGTTGGCTCGGCCGACGAAGAAGAGCACCGCTGCGGCTATGACCAGCAGGATGGCGATGACGAACACGGGCGTTCCCCCCGAAAGCTACGGCCAGAAGTAAGCGGAGCGTAAAGCACAGGTCAAGACGACCGACGCGCCGGGGTCCCGCACGGTTCCGGATCGTGACAACTCCGCCCCGCCGCTCAGACCAGACCGCGCTCCCTCAGGTACTCCAGCTGCGCCCGTACGGACAGCTCGGCCGCCGGCCACAGCGAGCGGTCCACGTCCGCGTACACATGGGCCACGACCTCCGCGGCCGTCCGGTGGCCGCTCTCGACCGCCGTCTCCACCTGGGCCAGCCGGGTCGCCCGGTGCGCCAGATAGAACTCCACGGCCCCCTGGGCGTCCTCCAGGACCGGTCCGTGCCCCGGCAGGACCGTGTGCACCCCGTCGTCGACGGTGAGCGAGCGCAGCCGCCGCAGCGAGTCCAGGTAGTCGCCGAGGCGCCCGTCCGGATGGGCGACCATCGTCGTGCCGCGCCCCAGGATCGTGTCGCCCGTCAGGACGGCCCGGTCGGCCGGCAGGTGGAAGGAGAGCGAGTCGGAGGTGTGGCCGGGCGTCGGGACGACCCGCAGCTCCAGGCCGCCGACGGCCACCACGTCCCCCGCGCCGAGCCCCTCGTCGCCGAGCCGCAGCGCCGGGTCGAGGGCCCGTACGGCCGTCCCGGTCAGCTCGGCGAAGAGCCCGGCGCCCTCGGCATGGTCCGGGTGGCCGTGGGTCAGCAGCGTGAGCGCGACCCGCTTGCCGAGCTTCTCGGCGGTGTCGATCACATGGCGCAGATGGCTCTCGTCGAGCGGCCCCGGGTCGACGACGACGGCGAGGTCGGAGCCGGGCTCGGAGAGCAGCCAGGTGTTGGTGCCGTCGAGGGTCATCGCGGACGGGTTCGGCGCGAGGACGTTCACGGCGCGGTCGGTCGCGGGCCCGGAGACCACGAGGCCGCGCGGCTGGCCCGGCAGGGCGGCGGCGTCGCTCATCGGGCACCTCCCATCGGGATGATCTTGGTGAACTCCTCGTGGCCCGGCCAGCTCAGGACCAGCTCGTCGCCGTCCAGACGCGCCTGGGCGAGCACGGGGCTCATGTCCTGCTCCCGCGCCCCCGCGAGGGCCTCGGCGGCCGTGCCGTACGGCTCCAGGGTGCGCAGGGTCGAGATCGTCGGCGGCATCATCGTCAGCTCGCCCCGGTCGTAGCCGGCCGCGGCGTCCGCCGGACGGATCCAGACGGTCCGGTCGGCCTCCGTGGAGGCGTTGCGGGTGCGCTGCCCGGCCGGCAGGGCGGCCACGAAGAACCAGGTGTCGTACCGGCGCTGCTCGAACTCCGGCGTGATCCAGCGGGCCCACGCGCCGAGCAGGTCGGAGCGGACGACGAGCCCGCGCCGGTCCAGGAAGTCGGCGAAGGACAGCTCCCGGGCGACGAGCGCCTCCCGGTCCCGCTCCCAGTCCGCGCCGGTCGTGTCGCCGACGACCGCGTCCCCGGTCTCCCCGGCGAGCAGGACGCCCGCCTCCTCGTACGTCTCGCGCACGGCGGCACAGACCACGGCCTGGGCCTGCGCGGGGTCGTCGAGGCCGAGCCGGGCCGCCCAGGTCTCCAGGGAGGGCCCCGCCCAGCGCACCGGGTGCTCGTCGCGCGGGTCGACCCCGCCACCGGGGTAGGCGTACGCGCCGCCCGCGAAGGCCATCGAGGCGCGGCGGCGCAGCATGTGGACGTCGGGACCGGCGGCCCCGTCCCGCAGCAGCAGGACGGTGGCGGCGCGCCTCGGGGTCACCGGGGTGAGCTCACCGGCGGCGAGGGCGCGGATGCGATCGGGCCACTCGGGCGGGTACCACTGACCATTCGACATGGCCGGATGCTATGCGCAAGTACTTGAATGCACGAGAGCCGGTTCCCGCCGCGTGGACCCTTGCGGGCCCGCGCGGAGGAACCGGCTCTGTGTCGCGCACGGAAGGTCGTACGGCGGCGTCGCACGGCCGAGTCGCACCGAAGGTCGTACGGCGGAGGGTCAGGCCTCGACGAGCTCGACCTGGACCTCGACCTCGACCGGGGCGTCGAGCGGCAGCACGGCCACGCCGACGGCGCTGCGCGCGTGCACGCCCTTGTCGCCGAGGACCGCGCCCAGCAGCTCGCTGGCGCCGTTGATGACGCCCGGCTGCCCGGTGAAGTCGGAGGCGGAGGCGACGAAGCCGACGACCTTCACGACCCGCTTGATCCGGTCGAGGTCGCCGGCGACCGACTTCACGGCCGCGAGGGCGTTCAGCGCGCAGGTGGCGGCGAGCTTCTTGGCCTCCTCGGCGGTGACCTCGGCGCCGACCTTGCCGGTCAGCTGGAGTTCGCCGCCCACCATCGGGAGCTGGCCCGAGGTGTAGACGTAGACGCCCGACTGCACGGCAGGCTGGTAGGCGGCCAGCGGCGGCACCACGGCGGGCAGGGTCAGGCCGAGTTCGGCGAGCTTCGCCTCGACGGTCCCGCTCACGACTTGGCCCGCTTCAGGTAGGCCACGAGCTGCTCGGGGTTGTTCGGCCCGGGCACGACCTGGACGAGCTCCCAGCCGTCCTCGCCCCAGGTGTCCAGAATCTGCTTGGTCGCGTGCACCAGAAGCGGCACCGTGACGTACTCCCACTTGGTCATGGGCCCGACTGTATCCGCTGACGCGGTGCGGCTCTCCGAGGCTGCCCTTCAGCCGGCCCCGAGAGGCCTCGTCGAGCGGCCCGGCCTGATCGGCACGAAGCCCCTAGGGGGCTTCTCAGGGGCGGCCTCCTGATTGGGCGCGGCCGCCAGTGGTTAGGCTCGACAGCGTGAGCAGGCTCCAGGTCGTCAGCGGCAAGGGCGGTACCGGTAAGACGACGGTCGCCGCCGCCCTCGCGCTCGCCCTCGCGACGGAGGGCAAGCGCACCCTTCTCGTCGAGGTCGAAGGCAGACAGGGCATCGCACAGCTCTTCGAGACGGAGGCCCTTCCGTACGAGGAACGCAAGATCGCCGTCGCCCCGGGCGGCGGCGAGGTGTACGCGCTGGCGATCGACGCCGAGCGCGCGCTCCTCGACTACCTCCAGATGTTCTACAAACTGGGCACGGCGGGGCGGGCCCTGAAGAAGCTCGGCGCGATCGACTTCGCGACGACGATAGCGCCGGGCGTACGGGACGTCCTGCTGACCGGCAAGGCGTGCGAGGCGGTCCGGCGGCGCGAGAAGCACGGTGGCCACACCTACGACCACGTGGTCATGGACGCGCCGCCCACCGGCCGCATCACCCGCTTCCTCAACGTCAACGACGAGGTGGCCGGCCTGGCGAGGATCGGCCCGATACACAACCAGGCGCAGGCCGTCATGCGGGTCCTCAAGTCCCCCGAGACGGCCGTGCACCTCGTGACCCTCCTGGAGGAGATGCCGGTCCAGGAGACCGCGGACGGCATCGCGGAGCTCCGCGCGGCCGAACTGCCGGTGGGGCGGGTCGTGGTGAACATGGTCCGGCCGCACGTCCTCGACGAGGCGGCGGTACGGGCCGCCTCCGGCGACCACCGGGACGCGATCGCCAGAACGCTGGCCTCCGTGGGCGTCGCGGGCGGTACGGCGCTCGTCGAGCCGCTCCTCGACCAGGCGTCCGAGCACGCCCGGCGGGTGGAGCTGGAGCGGGCGCAGCGCGCGGTCCTGGACGCGATCGGCGTGCCCTCGTACGAGCTCCCGTTCCTTGGGGACGGGGCGGACATCGCGGGTCTCTACCGGCTGGCGAAGGAACTGCGGAAGCAAGGGGTGGGCGCGTGACGGAGAAGTCCCCCGAGACGCACGGACTCGACGCGGTTCCCGTCCTGGACCTCGACCCGCTGATCGACGACCTCGGCACCCGCATCATCGTCTGCTGCGGGGCGGGCGGGGTCGGCAAGACGACGACGGCGGCGGCACTCGGCGTACGGGCGGCGGAGCGCGGCCGCCGGGTCGTCGTCCTCACCATCGACCCGGCCCGCCGCCTGGCCCAGTCGATGGGCATCGACTCCCTCGACAACACCCCGCGCAAGGTCGACGGCATCAAGGGCTCCGACGGCGGCGAACTGCACGCGATGATGCTGGACATGAAGCGGACCTTCGACGAGATCGTCGAGGCGCACGCGGAGCCCGACCGGGCGCGGGCGATCCTGGAGAACCCCTTCTACCAGTCGCTCTCGGCCGGATTCGCCGGTACGCAGGAGTACATGGCGATGGAGAAGCTGGGCCAGCTCAGGGCGCGCGACGAGTGGGACCTGATCGTCGTGGACACCCCGCCGTCCCGCTCCGCGCTGGACTTCCTGGACGCGCCGAAGCGGCTCGGGTCGTTCCTCGACGGGAAGTTCATCAAGCTGCTCATGGCGCCGGCGAAGGTGGGCGGCCGGGCAGGGATGAAGTTCCTGAACGTCGGCATGTCGATGATGACGGGGACCCTCGGCAAGCTGCTGGGGGGTCAGTTCCTCAAGGACGTGCAGACGTTCGTGGCGGCGATGGACACGATGTTCGGCGGTTTCCGGACCCGCGCCGACGCCACGTACAAGCTGCTCCAGGCCCCGGGCACGGCCTTCCTCGTGGTGGCCACGCCGGAGCGGGACGCGCTGCGGGAGGCCGCGTACTTCGTGGAGCGGCTGGCCGCCGAGGAGATGCCGCTGGCGGGTCTCGTCCTCAACCGCGTGCACGGCAGCGCCGCCGCCCTGCTTTCGGCCGAGCGGGCGCGGGCCGCGGCGGAAAATCTTGACGAGGGGCGCATTGTGGATCAGGGGGCCGGGAAGACTGACCGGAGTGGCTCCCCGGCCACCGAGCCCGAGCTGTCAGACCTCGCCACCGCCGCCACCGCACCTCCCGTACCCCAGGCTGCCCCCACAGCCGACCCGGCACAGGAATCAGCTGTAGACGACGCAGAGCACGGAGACGACACAGACGTACGACATCTCACCGCGGGACTTCTGCGCCTGCATGCCGAGCGCATGCGGGTGCTCGCGCGTGAGCAGCGCACCCGTGACCGCTTCACCGCGCTTCACCCCGAGGTGGCGGTGACCGAAGTGGCGGCCCTGCCCGGCGATGTACACGACCTCGCCGGGCTGCGGGCCATCGGCGACCGGCTCACGGCCGGGCGGTAACCCTCGTCGTACGGACCCCTGTCGAGGCCCGGGCCTCCAAGGCCCGGCCCGTCGGGGCCCTGCCCACCGGGGCCTAGCCGACCGCGGCGTACGCCTCGTACGTCGCGTCGTCCTCGATCGCCACGGGCAGCAGGCCCGCTCCACGCTCGTACTCCGTGCGCGCGGTCTCGAGGAGCCGGCGCCACGAGGTGACCGTCGGCCTGCGGCGCAGCAGGGCGCGCCGCTCGCGCTCCGTCATGCCGCCCCACACACCGAACTCCACGCGGTTGTCGAGGGCGTCGGCGAGGCACTCGGTCCGCACCGGGCATCCGGTGCACACCGCCTTTGCCCTGTTCTGTGCCGCTCCCTGCACGAAAAGTTCATCCGGATCGGTAGTGCGGCAGGCCGCCTGCGCACTCCAGTCAGCTACCCAGCCCATACCGGCGCCGTCCTCTCCCGAATCGAGGCTCCCCCACGGCGGCAGCGGCATATTCACCGCTGCCAGTTGGGACGTTACGGAAGGTGGGCACAGCGCAACACCCCCTTCGGGCCCAATCTTGGATGGCCCGAACGGACTATGCGTGCGCGTCAGATCACCCAGGGGAGTGATCGAAGGACATGCGTGTGATAGCGGACATATCGCCTGGATACGCCCTTCTTTGACGGTGCCACTTCGGGCACCGTGTGACGCATGAGCCGGAATCGGACACGAGGTCCCCGCGTTTCGGGGTCACGGGAATTCATGCCGAAGTCACACCCGGGTCTTGATGCCAGACCACACTGCTGTGACAGTTGGGAGCAGCTTAGGCCAAGGCATATACGTGTGTCCGGCGAATGAGAACGTAGGCGCCTGACGTCGTCCTGCCGTCAAGGACAGGGGACGAGCCGGCGACAGCGGAGCCGCCACCACGTCGAGGCCTCGACGGCAGGGCCGCCGCCGGATGTCACGGTCTGGTACTCGAACGCTCCGAGAGGCCCCCGCTCCTGCGGTTCGCACATCACTACGGATTAGGCTGCCCCCCATGGCAAAGAAGCGCTCCGGCGGAGGTCTGACCGGGACCCAGCAGGCCGCCAAGTTCCTCGGTGTCAGTGTGCTCGCGGGAGCCGTGCTGGCGGGCATCGCCCTGCCCGCGGCCGGCGCACTGGGCCTGGCCGCGAAGGGCACGGTCGAGGGGTTCGACGAGATCCCCTCCAATCTGAAGACCCCACCGCTGAGCCAGCGCACCAAGATCCTCGACTCCGAGGGCGGTCTGATCGCCACGGTGTACTCGCGGGACCGGACGGTCGTCCCGCTCGACAAGATCTCCCCGTACATGCAGAAGGCGATCGTCGCGATCGAGGACGGCCGCTTCTACGAGCACGGGGCGATCGACCTCAAGGGCGTGCTGCGCGCGATCAACCGCAACGCGCAGTCGGGCGGGGTCGCGCAGGGCGCGTCCACCCTCACCCAGCAGTACGTGAAGAACGTCTTCGTCGAGGAGGCCGGTGACGACCCCGAGAAGGTCGCGCAGGCCACCCAGCAGACCATCGGCCGCAAGGTCCGCGAACTGAAGTTCGCGATCCAGGTCGAGGAGGAGCTGGGCAAGAAGAAGATCCTGGAGAACTACCTCAACATCACGTTCTTCGGGCAGCAGGCGTACGGCATCGAGGCCGCCTCCCAGCGGTACTTCTCCAAGCGCGCCGCCGACCTGAGCCTCGGCGAGGCGGCGATGATGGCCGGTCTCGTCCAGTCGCCCAGCCGCTACGACCCGATCAACGACATCCAGGAAGCCACCAAGCGCCGCAACGTGGTCCTCCAGCGGATGGCCGACGTGAAGGACATCAGCCAGGCCGAGGCGGACAAGGCGAAGGCCGCTCCGCTCAAGCTGAAGGTCAAGACCCCGAGGAACGGCTGCATCACCGCCGTCGACGGCGCCGGCTTCTTCTGCGACTACGTCCGCAAGACGATCCTCAGCGACCCGATCTTCGGCAAGACGGCCGAGGAGCGCCAGAAGCTGTGGAACCTGGGCGGTCTCACCGTCAAGACCACGCTCGACCCGAAGGCGCAGGCGGCCGCGAACGAGGCCGCCGTGGCCAGGGTCAACAAGGACGACCCGGTCGCCACCGCCGTCGTCCAGGTGCAGCCCGGCACCGGCAAGATCCTCTCGATGAGCCAGTCCCGCCCGTACGGCCTGGACCAGAAGCAGCACCAGACGACGCTGAACCTCGCCGTCGGCAGCAAGATGGGCGGCACGACGTACGGCTTCCCGGTCGGCTCGACCTTCAAGCCGATCACGGCGGCCGCGGCCCTGGAGAAGGGGCTGAGCCCGGCGCAGAGCTTCGACACCCCGTGGAAGATCAGCATGTCGGAGAGCGACTTCACGCGCTGCGACGGGGCGCCCGCCGGCAACCTCGAGTGGCCCGTCCAGAACGAGCTCAAGTCCGAGAAGGGCTCGTACGACATGACGAGCGCCCTCGGGAAGTCCATCAACACCTACTTCGCCAAGCTGGAACAGATGGCCGGCCTCTGCGAGACGCTGACCATGGCGAAGAAGGTCGGCTACGAGCGCGAGCTGGGCAAGCCCATCAAGCAGAGCCCGTCCGCCACCCTCGGCAGCCTCGAGAGCACGCCGCTCGACATGGCCTCCGTCTACGCGACCTTCGCCAACCGCGGAATGTACTGCACCCCGATCACCATCGAGTCGGTCAAGGCGGCCAACGGCGAAAAGCTCAACGTGCCGGACAGCAAGTGCAGCCGGGCGATGAGCGAGCGCACCGCCGACATGATCAACCAGATGCTGAAGGGCGTCGTCGAGGACGGCACGGGTACCAAGGCCGGTCTCAGCGACCGCGACAACGCGGGCAAGACCGGTACCACCGAAGGCCGCAAGGACGCCTGGTTCGTCGGCTACACCCCGAACCTCTCCACCGCCGTCTGGGTCGGCGACGACGTCGGCGAGCGGCGCGAGATGTTCGACCTCACCATCGGCGGCGAGTACTACGAGAAGGTCTGCGGCGGCTGCCTCCCGGGCCCCATCTGGAAGATCGCGATGACCGGGGCCCTCGACGCCTCCGACAAGCCGAGCTTCGCCCCCATCGCCGTACCGCGGGCCGCCAAGCCCAAGGACCCGGAGGAGGGGGACGAGGGCCCGAACAAGCCCGCCAAGCCGGGCGACAACAAGCCGCCGACCGGCACCAACCCGTTCCCCGGGATCACGCTCCCGCCGGGCGTGATCGGTGGGCCCGGCGACGACAACGGCCGCGGCAGGAACCGCTGACGCCGTAGAGGCACGAGGAAGGGCGCCCCACTTCGGTGGGGCGCCCTTCCTCGTACAGCCTGCCGATGCCCGGAGGTCAGCCCGCGAGGAGCTTCTTCACGGAGGCGGCGACGCGGCCGCCGTCGGCCTGGCCGGCCACCTTCGGGTTCACGATCTTCATGACGGCGCCCATGGCACGCGGGCCCTCGGCGCCGGCCGCCTTCGCCTCCGCGACGGCCGCCGCGACGATCCCGTCGAGCTCCTCGTCACTGAGCTGCTTCGGCAGGTACGCGTCGAGGAGGATCCCCTCCGCCTTCTCCCGCTCGGCCGACTCCGCGCGACCGCCCTGGGCGAAGGCGTCGGCGGCCTCGCGGCGCTTCTTCGCCTCCTTGGCGATCACCTTCTGCACCTCGTCGTCGGAGAGTTCGCGCTTGGTCTTGCCCGCGACCTCCTCCTTCTGGATCGCGGTGATGGTCAGCCGCAGGGTCGAGGAGCGCAGTTCGTCGCGCTCCCGGATCGCGGCGTTGAGGTCGGCCTGGAGCTTCGCCTTCAGCGTGGTCATGGGGTCAAGTGTGGCAGGTGTGCCGCCCCACCCGCCCGCGCATTTACGCCCGGAGGGTCTGCGACGATGGGGGGATGCGCGCACGGTACGGCATCCCCCTGAAGATCACGGCAGGCCTCACGGCGACGGCGGCCGCGGGAATCGTCTACGCGGCGGGCTTCGAGGCCCGCTCGTTCCGGCTCCGCCGTGTGACGGTCCCGGTGCTCCCGCCCGGCATGGCCGATCTGCGGGTCCTCCAGGTCTCCGACATCCACATGGTGAGCGGCCAGCGCAAGAAGCGCGCCTGGCTCCAGTCCCTCGCCGGGCTCCGCCCGGACTTCGTCGTCAACACCGGCGACAACCTCTCCGACCCGGAAGCGGTACCGGAGGTTCTCGACGCGCTCGGCCCGCTGATGGAGTTTCCGGGCGTGTACGTCTTCGGCTCCAACGACTACTACGGGCCCCGGCTCCGCAACCCCGCCCGCTACCTCCTCGAGAGGGCGCAGGGCCGGCACGGCCTCAACGGCAACAAGCCGGTCGTCGGCGCCGTCCACAACCCGTGGGAGGACATCAAGGACGGCTTCGACGCGGCGGGCTGGGTCGACCTCACCAACACCCGCGGCCGGCTCAAGCTCCCGCAGGCGGACCTCGCGTTCACCGGCGTCGACGACCCGCACATCAAGCGCGACCGGTACGAACGGGTGGCCGGCGGTCCCGACGAGTCGGCCGACTTCTCGGTGGGCGTGGTCCACGCCCCGTATCTGCGCGCGCTCGACGCCTTCACGGGCGACGGGTACGAGCTGCTCCTCGCCGGGCACACCCACGGCGGCCAGCTGTGCATCCCCTTCTACGGGGCGCTCGTCACCAACTGCGACCTGGACACCGACCGGGTGAAGGGCCTCTCCACCCACACGGTCGGCGACCGTACGGCGTACCTCCACGTCTCGGCGGGCTGCGGCACCAGCCGCTTCACCCCGGTCCGCTTCGCCTGCCCGCCCGAGGTCACTCTCCTGACGCTGACGGCCCGCGCCTGACCTCTGCGGTGGGGGCATGCTCTCGCCGCACCGCGCGTCCGCCGTCCCCGCGTCCGCCGTGCTCCCCACCACCCGCAGGCCGTACGCGGCGGTCTTCCGCGGCCTGCCGCCCTCGTCCTCGGCCGGGGCGCCGTCCGCGCCTGGACCGGCCGTACGCCGCTGCCCGCGCCGCGGACCGGCGGCGTGGTGCTCTGCATCACCGTGGTCGGCCCGGACCGCATCCGACCTGCGCCGCGACCGCCCGAAAACCGGATTTCGCCTCAGCGCGCGCGTGGGCTAAAGTAATCGATGTCGCCGCGACGTGAACAACAAAGCAGCGACATCGGGGTGTAGCGCAGCTTGGCAGCGCGCTTCGTTCGGGACGAAGAGGTCGTGGGTTCAAATCCCGCCACCCCGACAGCCGTAACACCAGGTGAGGCCGGTACTGATCTCAGTACCGGCCTCACCTGTCTGTGTTCCGGGCCGGGTGCCTCCGAGAGGCGCTCCGTCAGCGGATCAGGGCGACGAACGCCGCCTCGATGGATTCGATGTCGGGATCATCGTCGTCCGAGGTGTCGCATTCGACGACGGCATCGGCCCCAGGAGGCGGCTCGAAGATCGACCGCTTCATCTCGCCTCGCCGGAACCGGGACGAGAGCTGTCGGTCGACGGCACCGCCTTCGGCCACCCGGGCGCGGAGGCGTGCGTCGATGACCGGTTCACGGGCGACGACGTGAACGGCGAGCACGCGGGCGTCACAGGCGAGCAGCGCGTCCAGGAGTTCGCGCGACAGCACGGAGGACTCGACGACGAAGCTCACCCCTGAGGAGGCGAGCAGCCGGGCCGTGTTCACCATCACGGTCTCGGCGCGGAGGCTCAAAGGGCCGCCGGCGATGTGGAAGTCCGGGGCGGGCCGAATGCCACCGTCCTTCGCGACGGTGGCGGAGGACAGCCCGAGTCCGAGCTTGATCTCGTCCCGGGTCAGGAACGGCACGCCGAGGCGGCGTGCCGTCGCGCGGGCGACGGTGGTCTTTCCGGCCCCCGGGGACCCGCACACCGCGACCACCACCGGTCTTTCCCGCATCAGCATCCGCCGATCCTGCCGGATCCCGACCGCGCTGTCCACGAGTCGATCATGGTCGGCCGAGCAGTCCCCGGCGTCCCGAAGCCCGTCGGGGCTCCGTGGCTCCGCGCCCTCGGGGGGCCGGTGGTCTCCTTGTCAGATGACCGGTGGGCGGCCGAGGCGGGTCATGTGGCGGACCGTGGACCAGCGCATGGGGTGGCGGGGCCCGCAGGAGCGGCGGACGCCCTCCGCGAAGCCGGCGAACCAGGACGCGAGGCCCGGCAGGGAGCGGGTGCGGGCCAGCGTGAGGAGGGTCCAGACGCCCAGGTAGACGGGGACGAGCAGGGCCGGCAGGTTGCGCTTGGCGAGCCAGACGCGGTTGCGGGCGGTCATCCGGTAATAGACGGCGTGCCGGGCCGGGCTGGTCTTCGGGTGCTGGAGGAGGAGTTTCGGCTCGTAGACGACCTTCCAGCCCGCGTCGAGGGCGCGCCAGGCCATGTCGGTCTCCTCGTGGGTGAAGAAGAAGTCCTCCGGCCAGCCGCCGATCTCGTCGAGCATCGCCATCGACAGGCCGTGGCCGCCACCCAGGAAGGTCGTGACCTCCCCGCCGCGCATCGGGTCCTTCGCCCCCAGGCGCGGGACGTGGCGGCGCTGCGTCTCGCCCGTCTCGTCGGCGATGCGGAACGAGACGACGCCGAGGGCGTCGTCCCCCTCGTACAGGTCGGCCAGGCGGCGGAAGACGTCCGTGTCGACGAGCAGGCCGTCGTCGTCGAGGTCCACCAGCACGTCGACGTCGCCGAACGCGCGCAGTGTCTCGATCGCGACGTTCCGCCCGCCGGACACGCCCCGGTTCTCGGGCAGTTCGACGCCGGTCACGCCCTCGGGGAGCTCCGGCAGGGTCCCGGTGCCGTTGCCGACGACCACGATCCGGGTGGCGGCCTCGTCCTGCGCCGCCACGGCGTCGAGCAGCGCCCGCAGCTCGTCGGGGCGGGTGCCCATCGTCAGTACCGCCACACCCACACGAGGTCGCGCCACGACTCTCTCCGTTCCACGATCACCGGCGTCCGCCGGCACTCATCTCCGGACTCACTCCGGTCCGCGATGCTAACCGTCCGGCGCCACCTTCCGTTCACCCGAGCCTCGGTCGTCGTCCATCGCCCCGCCCGTATCACCGGGGTGGAGGTGCCGGACGTGGGCTTCTTCACGGGGGTCGGCGGACGCCCCGGGGGGAGCGCGGCGAAAGGCGTCGCCCGGCGGCTCTACGCTGGTTCCCTTCCGTCAAGTTGATCGATCGTCGAAGGGGTGGTCTCCAGGTGCTGGTCGCGGACCGATATCGGCTTCATGTGTGTATCGGCCGGGGCGGTATGGGCGAGGTGTGGCAGGCCACCGACGAGGTGCTCGGCCGGGACGTCGCCGTGAAGCTGATGCTGGCGCACGGGACCGACCCCTCCGCCGCCGACCGGTTCCGGCTGGAGGCGCAGACCGCCGCCCGGCTGAGCCACCCGCACGTGGTGGGCGTCTTCGACTTCGGCACCTGGGACGGAAAGCTGTTCCTCGTCATGGAGTTGGTGGAGGGCGACAGCCTCGCCGGCAGTCCGTCCGATCCGCTGCTGCTGCCCGCCGAGCGGGTCGCCGTGGTCGCCGCGCACGCAGCCGCCGGGCTGGCCGCCGCGCACCGGCAGGGTGTCGTGCACCGCGACATCAAGCCGGGGAACCTCCTGGTCGACGCCGACGGGACGGTGAAGCTCGCCGACTTCGGCATCGCCCGCTTCGTCGACGACCCCTCGGCGGCGCTCACGACGACGGGCCAGATCGTCGGCACGGGGCTCTACCTCGCCCCCGAGCGGGCCCTCGGGCAGCCCGCCTCGCCCGCCTCCGACGTGTACTCCCTCGGCTGCGTGCTCTACCAACTCCTCACCGGCCGCCCGCCGTTCCGCGCGGACACCGCCACGGCCCTGCTGTACCAGCACATCGACACCGCCCCGGTGCCGCCCGGCCGGCTCGGGGTGGCGCTGCCGCCCGAGTTCGAGACGTATCTGCTGAGCCTGCTGGCCAAGCAGCCGGAGCAGCGGCCGCCGGCCCAGGCCATCGCGGACTGGTTCTCCTCCGGCGCCTGGCGCGCCTACGCCCGTCCGGCCCCGGCACAGCCCGCGCCGCACGCCCCGCACCACCCCGTCGGCCTCCCGGCGGGCGTCGCCACCCGCTCCGCGCCGATGCCGGGAGCCGGCCGGATACCGGGGGCCGCGCCCCTGCCCGGTGCGGCGCCCCTGCCCGTACCGGCGCCGATGCCCGGGCAGGCCCACAGACCCGCGCCCACGCAGGCGCACAGACCCTCGTCCGGCGGGGTGCCCGCCTCCCGGCGGCGTGAACGGCCCGGCAGCACCACCGGCGGCCTCGCGGAGCTCTCCCGGCGGCGCCCCCGCAAGACGGCCGCCGTCGCCGGTGCCCTCGCCTTCGTGGTCTTTCTGATCATCGGGATGGCCTGGCTCTCCTGACCCGCGGCTCCCGCAGGGCCTCGGTGGCACCAGGGCCCTCAGTACGGCCTGGGCGCCATCACCTGTGGCTCCCCGTCCGCCGTCGCGAGCAGCAGGCAGTGCGGTTCGCCCGGCCCCGTGGCGGCCTGTACGGTCACCGTCTTCGGCGGGTCGGTCGGCAGCTCGACCGGGACCGTGACCGGCTGGTCGTCCTTGATCGGGGCATGGCCGGTCTCCTTGCCGTCTACGAGGATCTCGACGACGGACCCGTGCCCGGTCTGCACGGTCGCGGAGACCGAGTGCCCGAGGTGGTCGATGTGGAAGTGGTGCCGTCGGCTCATGGGTACCTCCGTCACTCCAGAGTAGGTACGGACCCCCGATCCCGCCGCTCCCGCCGTGCCCGGTGCGGATCACGGCCGGAGTGCGGCCCCAACGGGCCGGTGTTCAGATGGACCGGTACGCCGATCAGCGCCCCCGCGGAACGGAGCACCCCGATGACCGAGCGCCGGCCTCAGCGGCTCGCCCACACGAGTGCCCCGAGCAGGATCAGGGTCCCCAGGATCCCGAGGTTGACCACCTTGTACTGGAGGAAGACCGCGGCGAACTCGCGCATGGTCGCCGACGGCCAGAAGTAGGCGGCGGTCGGCGAGCCCACCACCTGGCCGTCCACACCCGCGCGGCGGGCCAGGATCGCGGCCCGGAAGGCGTGGAAGTTGTTGGTGACGATCACGCACGAGGAGCCCGGCCGGTCCCGCTCCATCAGCTCCTTGCTGAAGATCATGTTCTCCTCGGTGGTGCGCGAGCGGTCCTCGCGCACCAGCGCGCCCGCCGGGAAGCCGCGCTCGACGAGGTAGTCGGCCATCGCGTGGGACTCGGGCACCTCCTCGTCGGGGCCTTGGCCGCCCGAGACGACGAGGACGGGGGCGCCGCCGTCAGGCCGCTCGTACGCGGCCAGCCTCTCGTGCACCTCGCGCCCCCGGTCCAGGCGGCTCGCGAGGAGCGGGGGCACCCGCCGGCCGCCGATCAGGCCGGAGCCGAGCACGACGACGTAGTCGGCGTCGCGGCGGATCCTCATCCGGCCGTACAGGAACGCGTAGCCCACGAAGCAGACGAAGAGGAAGGAGACGTAGCCGAGGACGAGGAGGAGGGTGACGACGAGGACCTGCAGGGCCCACGAGTCGGTGGCCGCGGCGGTCACCGCCAGGACCATCACGCCGAACATGCCGAGCCCGGCGAGGAGCGAGAGCAGGTTGGACGGGCGTCTGCCCTCCTTGCAGATCATCTTCACGCCGTTCGCGGTGAGCAGCCCCGCGAGGACGACCGGGCCGAGGCCGAGCACCAGCAGCCCGCAGATCATCACCGTCTCGGCGACACCGGGCGGAGCGTCCTCGATCCCGGCGAGCAGTCCGACCCCGAAGAAGGTGACGGCGAGGCCGAGGAGCACGGCGTTGCCGAAGCGGCGCCGGTCCCGTCGTACACCGAGCGCGAAGAACAGCAGGAAGACCGCGGCGACGGCGAAGGCGTACGACATGACGGCATCGTAGGCAGACCTCAGGCCTCCCCCGCCAGGGTGAACAGGCCACGCCGCGCACCCTCTTCGTACGCGTACCGGAGTTCCCTGCCGCCGAGCAGCAACCGGAGCGCCCGCTCGCTCCGTGTCCGGGTCACCACGCAGAACTCCGCGGGGCGGTAGGAGGTGTCGAAGACCGAGCTCCGTAACAGGTCCACCGCTCCCAGCAGATGGGCCGCCTCGTCCCGCCTGCCCGCCGACACCCGGATCTGGGCGAGGAGTTCCGCCGCACCGGCCGCGCCCGCCGCCGACCCCATGCGCAGATGCTCCCGGAGCGCCCACCGGGCGTGCTCGGCGGCCCGCTCCAGATCCCCGTCCCAGGCCGCGAGCTCGGCGCGGGCGACGTACGACCAGGCCTCGGCGTACATGTCACGGCCCGACCACGACCACCGGCTCTCGCGATCCAGGTCGGCCTGGTCGAGTGCCTCCTGCGCGGCCTCCGGGTCGGTACGGCACTGGGCCAGCGCGATACCCGCCCAGCACGCGTGCCGGGTCGGGCCGAACTCCGGGTACTCCCCCATCAGCGCGAGGGCCTCCCGGAACTCGTCCGCGGCCGCGCGGGTGCGCCCCTGGTAGAGCGCGGTCGCGCCCCGCAGATGGGCGAGGAGCCCCAGCGCTCCGTCGTCCCCGTCCCGTACGGCCGCGGCCCAGGCCCGGACGAGGAGCGGATCCGCCTCCTCCGGGCGGCCCGACTCCAGCTCCAGGAACGCGGCGAGCCACAGGGCGCGGGCCGTCGGCTCCCCGCCGAGCAGGGCGAGGGCGTGCCGCAGCCGGGTCCGGCCCTCGGCGACCCGCCCGCAGACGGCCCACAGGAACCACAGCGAGACGGCGATCTCGACGGCGGTGCCCGCCTGGTCGTCCCGTGCGTGCGGCGCGGTCGTCGGGTCCATGGCGGCGGCCAGGTCGGGGAGTTCCCGCAGCGCCAGGTCGCGGGCGTCGAGCTGCCGGCCGCTCTGCCACCAGTCGGCGGCCCGCCGGGCGAGCTTCACGCACCACCGCCGGTGCCGCAGGACGAGGTCCGGGCGGTCGCCGCGTTCGGTGAGCCGGCGGGCGCCCACGGCCCGCATCGGGTGCGGCATCCAGTAGCGGGGGACGTCGTCCTCGCCGGCGAACAGGTCGTCGACGGGAAGGAGGGCGAGGGGCACGAGCCGGTCGAGGACGGCGAGGATCGTCCCCGGGGGCAGCGTCCACGACGCGCACACCTCGTGGACGGCGTCCCGGCCGAAGGCCCCCTCGAAGACGGACAGCCGCTCCCACAGGAGCCGTTCGGCGGGCCCGCAGCGGGCGTATCCGCGCTCGGCGGCGGCGAGCTGTCCCGCGCTCACCGGCTCGCCCCACAGCAGCCGCTCCTCGGTCACGGGCCCGCCCCACGACGGCCGTTCCTCGCTCACCGCCCCGCCCCAGAGCGCCCGCTCCGCGGTCTCGGGTGGGTCCTCGGTCCCCATGCGCATCGCCCCCGTCCTCTCCCCGTGTGTGACTTGTGCCTGAGTCCATGGCGAACGACCGCCGTTGCGGCTTGAATGCATATGCCTCGGTTCACCATCCTGGGGCGCCCCGGAACCCACACCCACGGTTTGCCGGGGATCGACCAGGGAGGGAAATGACGACCGGGGAATCCGTCCTGGGAGAGGCGGATCTTTCGCTGATCCACGCACTGCAGATGGCCCCGCGCGCCAGCTGGACCCAGCTCTCGGCCGTGCTCGGGGCGAGTCCGGACACCCTCGCCCGGCGCTGGGAGCACCTCACGGCCGGGGGGTACGCCTGGAGTTCGCTGCTCGCCGCCCGCCACGGCTCGGACGAGATGCTCTACGCCTGGGTCGAGCTGGAGTGCGCCGCGGGCACCTCCGAGGCCACCGCGACCGAGGTCGCGGGCGATCAGCACACCCTCGGCGTCCACCAGGTGACCGGCGACGCCGACCTCGTCCTGCTCGTGATCAGCCCCGACCTGTACGCCCTCGACGGCTATCTCGCCGGACGCGTGCGGCGGCTGCCCGGGGTGCTCCGGTGCCGCACCCAGGTCGTCACCCGGATGCACAACCGCCCGTACCGGTCCCGGATCGAGCAGCTCACCCCGGGTCAGGTCCAGCTCCTCACGGAACTCACGGGCGGGGACCGGCGGCCGCGCGCGCACGCGCGTCCCTTCCCGAACCTCACGGAACTCGACCACCGGCTGATCGCGGAGCTGTCGGGGGACGCCCGCCGCAGCGCCGCCGAACTGGCCCGGCAGTGCGGTACGAGCGAGTCGACGGTACGGCGGAGGCTGGACGTCCTGTCGGCGGGCGGCGCCCTCCACCACCACTGTCTGCCGGCCCCGAGGTTCTCCGGGCGTCCGATGTGGGCGATGGTCACCACCGACGTACCGCCCCTGGAGGTGCCGGCGACCGTTGCGGCGCTCGCCCGGCTGCCGCAGACCCGGCTGGTCACCTCGGTCACCGGCCCGCACAACCTGGCCGTCGCGATGTGGCTCCGCACGGTCGAGGAACTGCACGAGGTCACGTCCGCGTTCGTACGGGCCGCCCCGGCGCTGCGGATCGCGGGCACCGCGCTCGCGCTGCGCACCCACAAGATCGGGGCGCAGGTCCTCGGCCTCGACGGGCGGCGGACGCACCACATCCGCCCCGGCACCCCCTGACACGCCCGCACGGGCGTGGTCTGATGGCCGGTATGGAGTTCGCCGTGTTCGTGACGCTGCCCGGCCTGGTCATCCTGCTGACCGTGATCGCTTTCGCCGATCAGATCCTGCGCATGACCGGCCGCGGGAAGCGCCGCGGGCAGATCTCGTCGACCGGCTTCGAGCAGCTCCACGCCACCTTCTCGCAGGGCAAGCAGAACGAGCTCAAGGAGCGGCAGAGCGCTCTGGTGCTGCGCGACGACGAGGAGGACGGCGCCCCGCCGCACCACTCGACGGTGGACCTCACGGGCGGGCGCGCGGTCATCCGGCTTCCCTGAGCCGCCGGGCACTCGCTCCGGCGGCCGGGGGAAGGCGGCTCGGGAAGGCGGCTCGGAGAGAGGGCTCGGAGAGGCGGCTCAGGTGGCCGGGCGGGTCGCCTTGACCGAGTACATCATCGGAATGCGGGGCCGGTCCGCCGGGAAGCGGTAGTAGCCGTCCTCGTGCCGCTGGAGCGCGCCGTAGCGCGGGTACAGCGAGGCGTCGTGCTCGTGCAGGAACTCGATCCGCAGGCCGGCCCTGGCGAGCGCGGTGACGACCTCGCCGACCGGGTGCACCCATTCCACGCTGCGGTTGTGGACGGTGGCGGCGTCGAGCTCGGCGTACGTGCCCGGGCTGGTGTCCACCCAGGGATCACGGACGAAGTAGTCGTTGACGATCCGGCTGCCGGTCTCGTCGTCGAGCGAGTCGGTGAGCGGATGGAACTCGGCCACGTAGAGGAAGCCGCCGGGGGCGACCAGCGAGGCGGCGGTCTCCGCCCAGCGCTCGATGTCGGGCAGCCAGTTCAGCGCGCCGCAGCCCGTGTAGACGATGTCGTAGGCGCTGTCGGGGACGGCCTCCGCGGCGTCGTACACATCGGCCGCGACGAAGGCCGCCCGGTCCTGTGCGAGGCCCAGGTCCGCGGCGAGCGAGCGGGCGGTCTCGACGGCGGGCTCGGAGAAGTCCAGGCCGACGACGTGCGAGGCGCCGTGGCGGGCCCAGGAGAGGGTGTCGAGGCCGATGTGGCACTGCAGGTGCAGCAGGGAACGTCCGGTGACGTCGCCGACCTCCGCGAGCTCGAAGTCCCGCAGGGCGTCCTTGCCCGCGCGGAAGGTGTCGAGGTCGTAGAAGTCGCTCGCGGCGTGGATGGGGACGCGCTCGTCCCAGCGTGCGCGGTTGACCTCGTGCCAGTCATCGGGCGTCGGCGAGTACATGTCGGCGAGGTTATCCACAGGTTGAGGGGGACGCGACCCGATTGTCCGCCGCGCGGAGCATCATGGGTGCCATGACTGAGAGCAAGAACTCCGAGCTCGAGGGCGAGCTCACCGACCCGGCCCCCGCGTGGCAGCGGCGCTTCCGCGCGCCGCGCGTCTCCCTGCCCGAGTGGGCGGAGGAGGCCCCGGACCGCTCGCTCTTCGTGTCGAACGCGACGGGGACGTACGAGCTGTACGCCTGGGACCGGGCGAGCGGTGAGCAGCGGCAGGTCACGGACCGGCCGAACGGCACGACGGACGGCACCCTGTCGCCGGACGGCGCCTGGATCTGGTGGTTCGCGGACACCGACGGGGACGAGTTCGGGGTGTGGATGCGCCAGCCGTTCGGCGGCGGCGCGGACGAGCCGGCCGTGCCCGGCCTCGACGCCTCCTACCCGGCGGGGCTCGCCATCGGCCGGGACGGGACGCTCCTGGTGGGCCGCTCCACGGACGAGGACGGCTCGACGGTCCATCTCGTACGCCCCGGGGCCGGCGCCCCGGTCGAGATCTACCGGCACCGGGAGTCGGCCGGGGTCGGCGACCTGTCGTACGACGGCTCCCTGATCGCCGTCGAGCACACCGAGCACGGGGACGCGATGCACTCGGCGCTGCGGGTGCTGCGCTCCTCGGACGCGAGCGTGGTCGCCGAGCTCGACGACACCAAGGGCGGCACGGAGGAGCTGGGGCTCGCGGTCCTCGGCTTCGCGCCCGTGGACGGCGACAGCCGGCTGCTCGTCGGGCACCAGCGGCGCGGCCGCTGGGAGCCGATGATCTGGGACGTGGCGGCGGGCACGGAGACCGATCTCCGGCTCGACCTGCCGGGCGACGTGTCGGCCGAGTGGTACCCGGACGGCTCGGGCCTGCTGATCGTGCACAGCTTCGAGGCCCGCAGCGAGCTGTGGCGGTACGAGATCGCCACCGGCGCCCTGGTCCGGGTGGAGACCCCGGCCGGTTCGGTGTCGAGCGCGACCGCCCGGCCGGACGGCAGCGTGGAGTACCTGTGGTCCTCGGCCGCCGAGCCGCCGGTGGTGCGGTCCACGGACGGCGGCGTCGTCCTCGACCCGCCCGGCCCCAAGGCGCCGCCGTCGGTGCCGGTGGAGGACGTGTGGGTGGAGGGCCCGGGCGGCAGAGTCCACGCGCTCGTGCAGCGCCCGGCGGGCGAGGGCCCCTTCCCCACGGTCTTCGAGGTGCACGGCGGCCCCACCTGGCACGACAGCGACGCCTTCGCGTCGGGCCCGGCGGCCTGGGTGGACCACGGGTACGCGGTGGTGAGGGTCAACTACCGGGGCTCCACGGGGTACGGACGGGAGTGGACGGACGCGCTCAAGCACCGGGTCGGTCTGATCGAGCTGGAGGACATCGACGCGGTCCGCGCCTGGGCGGTGGCGAGCGGCCTCGCCGACCCGTCGCGGCTGGTGCTGTCCGGCGGCTCCTGGGGCGGCTATCTGACGCTCCTCGGCATCGGTACGCAGCCGGAGGCCTGGGCGGTCGGGCTCGCCGCGGTCCCCGTCGCGGACTACGTCGCGGCGTACGAGGACGAGATGGAGGCCCTCAAGGCGCTGGACCGGACGCTGCTCGGCGGCTCCCCCGAGGAGGTGCCCGATCGGTACGCGGCCTCGTCGCCGCTGACGTACGTGGACGCGGTGAGGGCCCCGGTGCACATCTCGGCCGGCGTCAACGACCCGCGCTGCCCGATCCGCCAGATCGACAACTACGTCGACCGGCTCAAGGCCCGGGGCGCGGTCCACGAGGTGTACCGCTACGACGCTGGCCACGGCTCGCTGGTGGTGGAGGAGCGGATCAAGCAGGTCGGCCTGGACCTGGCGTTCGCCGCGAAGCACCTGGGGGGCGGTCCGGTGGAGAGCTGAGGCGGCCGGGGACCCGGCCGACGGGGGGCCGAGGCCGCTTGCGTACCGTGGGGGGCGTGTACCGGTTCCTGAGAACGCCCCGCTGGTGGGGGATCAACGTCTTCGTCCTGCTGGCGATCCCGTTCTGTGTGTTCATGGGGACCTGGCAGCTGGGCAAGTTCGAGGATCGCGTCGACTCCCACGAGGCGGCCGAGAAGCGACCCGCCGCGAGCACGCTGAAGGCCGAGCCGCTGGACTCCCTGCTCCCGGTGGACAAGGAGACCTCGGGCCGGTCGGCCGAGGCACGCGGCACGTTCGGGGAGCAGTTCCTCGTCCCGGACCGTGATCTGGACGGCCGGACCGGCAGCTACGTGCTGACGCTGCTGCGGACGGACGGAGGCAGGTCGCTTCCGGTGGTCCGCGGCTGGCTCCCCACGGGCGCGAAGGTCCCCGCCCCGCCGTCCGGCGAGGTCACGGTCGTGGGCGCGCTCCAGGCCTCGGAGAACGGCGGCACCAAGGGTGCAGGCAGGGCCGGCGGGCTGCCCGAGGGGCAGCTGGGGATGATCAGCGCGGCATCCCTGGTGAACGTCGTCACGGACGACGTCTACGACGCCTGGATCACCCTCGCCGACTCTCCCGCCGGGCTCACCCCGGTCCCGGCGGCGGCCGCGGCGGGCACGAGCCTGGACGCGAAGGCCTTCCAGAACCTCGGCTACACCGCGGAGTGGTTCGTCTTCGCCGGCTTCGTCCTCTTCATGTGGTTCCGCCTGGTCCGCCGCGAGGCGGAGGCGACCCGCGACGAGGCGCTCGGCCTGTAGGTCAGGAGCCGGCCAGAACCCCGGTCCGGTAGATCGTGCCCGCGCAGGCGTTGGAGATGGTCGCCGACGCCGCGGGGCCGCCCGGCTCCGCGACATGGCTGACCAGGACGCTGCCGTCCGCCGGGCCGTCCTCATGGAGCAGCTGGGGCGCGGCGCCCGCCCCGGCACCGGCCTCCGGGCCGGTGCCGGGATCGGTGCCGCTCCCTCCGGAGCCCGTGCCCTCGCTGGGGTCGGGGGTGCCCGTGCCGTTGGTCGGGGTGTCCGTCGTCGGCGGTGTGGTCGGCGGCTCCGTCGGCGGCTGCACCGTCGGGGTCGGGGTGGCGGGTGTCGTCGAACAGGTCTCGCTCGGCACCCAGACGAACTTCACCTCGTAGGAGGCGTTCGGCTTCAGGGCCAGCGAGGAGTACTCCTGGGAGGGGTCGGGCAGTCCGCTTCCCCCGTCTCCCGAGGTGTGCCGGATCACCGAGATCCGCGACGGGTCGGCGGCGCCGCGGGCCTCGAAGCCGACGACTCCGCCGCCTTCCACGACACACGCCCGGTCGGAGATGTTGGCGATGCGGAAGGTGCCGTGCACCTTGCCCTCGCCGTCGGGTCCGCCGGCTCCCGCAGAGCTGACTCCGAGCTGCTCGGCCGTGCACGCCGGAAAGGCTCCGGCGTGGGCCTCCGCCTCCTGGCGGCTGGTGGAGGACACGCCGGGGCCGGGTCGCTGCGGCTTGCCCGCGGAGCCTTCGGCGGCGCCCTGGCTGGGCGACACGGTGCTCGCGGGGGGCGCGGCGCTCTGGCCGCCCTCGACGCCGGTCTCGGCGCCGGTGCCGCCCTGGGCGTCCTCGCCGTGTCCGGCGTTCACGGGGTTGCCGGCGGCGGAGATGCCGCCGGAGGAGGCTACGTGCACGAAGGCGGGTACGGCGGTGCCGATGAGGACCGCGGCGGCGGCGGCGCCGACGACGGCCTGCCGCTTGCGGGCGCGGCGTGCGGGTACGGCACGGCGCAGGTGTTCGAGCGAGCCGACGGAGGGTTCGAGGCCGGACACGGTGCTCTGGAACAGCCGCCGCAGCGCGAGTTCGTCGTCCCCGTCGCCCTCGCCGGGGCCGGGCTCGATGTTCACCATGCGCTGTCCACTCAGGTCGTCACGTTCATCAGGGACGTCGTTCTCGACGCTGTCGTCGCCGTTGTCGACGTCCTTGCCGGGTGCCCCGCTCACGACGTCGCTCCCATCGCGACGCGCAGCGACGCGATGCCCCGCGAACCGTACGCCTTCACCGAGCCGAGGGATATCCCGAGCGCCTCGGCGACCTGCACCTCGGTCATGTCCGAGAAGTACCGCAGGGCCAGCACCTCACGCTGGCGGCGCTGGAGTCCGCGCATCGCCTTGATCAGGTCCTCGCGCTCCAGCTGGTCGTACGCGCCCTCCTCCGCGCTGGCCATGTCCGGCATCGGCTTGGACAGCAGCTTGAGTCCGAGGATGCGGCGGCGCAGCGCGGACCGGGAGAGGTTCACGACGGTCTGGCGCAGATAGGCGAGGGTCTTCTCGGGCTCACGCACCCGCTTGCGGGCCGAGTGGACGCGGATGAAGGCCTCCTGGACGACGTCCTCGCAGGAGGCGGTGTCGTCGAGGAGCAGGGCGGCGAGGCCGAGGAGCGACCGGTAGTGGGCGCGGTAGGTCTCGGTCAGGTGGTCGACGGTCGTTCCGGCCGCCGGGGCGCCTTCGGCGCTGGCCCGGGGCGACGGGATGCCGTCGACGGAGCTCGCGCGGGATCCGGTGGGCACGGGGGCGATCACCGGCATGCCGCCGAGTGCGCGCGGCCGGCGGTAGGGGACGACCGCGGTGCCGCGTACGGGGACGACCGCCGTGCCCCGTAGGGGAATGACCGCCGTGCCGCGTACGGGGACGACTGCCGTGCCCCGTACGGGGACGGCCGCCGTGCCGCGTGCCGGGACGACGGCGACGCTCCGCGCGGGGAGCACAGCGGTGCCCGCGCCGCACAGCGGAGCGACGGTCGCGATGTCGAGTACGTCTGCCACGCATGTTGGACACGCTTCCCCCCGGCAGGGTTGTACGCGTACGCCACCCTTTTCGACGGTGAGTTGTTTGTCCTCATGCGTAACCGTTCTCCCCCAATACCCCGCTTCACAGCGTGTTCCACGCCACACCGGTGAGCGCACGCAGAGACGCCTCCCACCCAACTACTGGTTGCAGTAAGGGGGAAGAGCATCGTCGACCACGGCATCACCGCAGTTCAAGAGGTATCTGACGCCTATTTGCTCACAGGTCGTTCACAGACCCTACAAATACGTGACAACCGATTCCGCGATCTGGAGGGCGTTGAGGGCGGCGCCCTTGCGCAGGTTGTCGGCGCAGACGAAGAAGTCGAGCGCCCGCTCGTCGTCCATGGAGCGCCGCACCCGTCCGACCCAGGCGGGATCGGTGCCGACGACATCGGCGGGGGTGGGGTAGTCGCCCGCGGCGGGGTCGTCGTACAGCACGACCCCGGGCGTGGTCGCGAGGATCTCGTGCGCGCGGTCGAGCGGCACGGGGCGCTCGAAGCGGGCGTGCACGGAGACGGAGTGTCCGGTGACGACGGGCACGCGCACACAGGTGGCGGCGACCCGCAGCGCGGGGAGCGCGAGGATCCGCCGGGTCTCGTCCCGGACGTGCTCCTCCTCCGAGGAGGACCCGTCGGCGCCCACCGTGCCCGACCAGGGCAGGACATTGAGCGCGAGGGGTCCGGGGAAGGGCCCGGTGTTCTCGCCGACGGCCCGCCGTACGTCTCCGGGCTGGGTGCCCAGGTCGTCGTGGCCGGCCACGAGACCGACCTGGGCACGGAGCGCCTCGACGCCGGCCTGTCCGGCGCCGGCGCCGCTGGCGGCCTGCTGGGCGGTGACGACCAGTTCGGAGAGCCCGAACTCCGCGTGCAGGGCGCCCACGGCGACGACCAGCGCGAGGGTGGTGCAGCCGGGGCTGGCGACGATGCCCCGGGGGCGTACGCGCGCCGCGTGGGCGTTGGTCTCGGGCACCACGAGGGGGACGTCGGGGTCCGCGCGGAAGGCGGCGGAGGTGTCGACGACGACGGCGCCCTTGGTGGCGGCGATGGGCGCCCAGCGGGCGGCCACCGTCTCGGGCACCAGGAAGAGCGCCAGGTCGACGCCTTCCAGGGCCTCCTCGCTCAGCGCGAGGATCTCGCACTCCGCCCCGCGCACGGCGGCCTTCCGGCCGGCCGAGCGCGGGGAGGCGAGGAGGCGGATCTCGCCCCAGACGTCCGCGTGGTGCGTGAGCATCTGGAGCATCACCGAGCCGACGGCTCCGGTCGCACCGACGACCGCGAGCGTCGGCTTCGGCGTCATCGGCCGGTGCCTCCGTAGACGACGGCCTCGTCCGAGTCGCTGTCCAGACCGAAGGCGGTGTGGACGGCGCGCACGGCCTCGTTGACGTCGTCGGCGCGGGTGACGACCGAGATGCGGATCTCGGAGGTCGAGATCAGCTCGATGTTCACGCCCGCGTCGGAGAGCGCGCGGAAGAAGTCCGCGGTGACGCCCGGGTTGGTCTTCATCCCGGCGCCGACCAGGGAGATCTTGCCGATCTGGTCGTCGTAGCGCAGCGAGTCGAAGCCGATCGCGGTCTTCGCCTTCTCCAGGGCGTCGATGGCCTTGCGGCCCTCGGCCTTGGGGAGGGTGAAGGAGATGTCCGTGAGCCCGGTCGAGGCGGCGGACACGTTCTGCACGATCATGTCGATGTTGATCTCGGCGTCCGCTACGGCGCGGAAGATGGCCGCGGCCTCGCCCGGCTTGTCCGGCACGCCGACGACGGTGATCTTCGCCTCGGAGGTGTCGTGGGCGACGCCCGAGATGATGGCCTGCTCCACCTTGCGGTCCCCTTGCGGCTCGTTGCTGACCCAGGTGCCCTGCAGCCCCGAGAAGGACGAGCGGACGTGGATCGGGATGTTGTATCGGCGTGCGTACTCGACGCACCGGTGCAGCAGCACCTTGGAGCCGGAGGCGGCGAGCTCCAGCATGTCCTCGAAGGAGATCCAGTCGATCTTCTTCGCCTTCTTCACCACGCGCGGGTCGGCCGTGAACACACCGTCGACGTCGGTGTAGATCTCGCAGACCTCGGCGTCCAGCGCGGCGGCCAGCGCCACGGCGGTGGTGTCGGAACCGCCACGGCCGAGCGTGGTGATGTCCTTCTTGTCCTGGGACACGCCCTGGAACCCGGCGACGATGGCGATGTTGCCCTCGTCGAGGGCGGTGCGGATCCGGCCCGGCGTGACATCGATGATGCGCGCTTTGTTGTGGACCGAGTCGGTGATGACACCGGCCTGGCTGCCCGTGAACGACTGGGCCTCGTGGCCCAGGTTTTTGATCGCCATGGCCAGCAGGGCCATGGAGATCCGCTCTCCGGCGGTCAGCAGCATGTCGAACTCACGCCCGGCAGGGATCGGGGATACCTGCTCGGCGAGATCGATCAACTCGTCCGTCGTGTCGCCCATCGCGGAAACCACGACGACCACCTGGTGGCCGTTCTTCTTGGCGTCCACGATCCGCTTGGCGACGCGCTTGATGCCTTCGGCATCGGCAACGGAGGAGCCTCCGTACTTCTGCACGACAAGGCCCACGTGCGCTCCTCGCTCAGTGTGTGCCGCAGCCGGCGCTGCGATCGGCTCAGTCTAACGAGGGACCCGGAAACGCCAGCGTGATATCGAATGGTGAGACGCGCCGCTCAGAGAGTGATCACGAGGGAGGTTCGGCGAGGGACTTCACCACCGAGACCGTCACCGGGTGGTGCTCACCGAAGACCCGTACGCAGACCGGCAGCAGCTCCTCGAAGTCGACCCGGGCCCGCTCGGCCTGCCCGGCGAACCCGTACAGGTCGGCCAGGTTGAGCCCTGCCATCAGGGTCTCCGGGTGGTCCTCCCCCGGCTCGGCCGACAGCCCGGCCTCGGCGCGGCTGCACGCCCTGACGGCGTCGAGGGTCCGGTACGCGGACCGGTGGATCGCGGAGAGTTCGACGAACGCCTCCAGCGTCTGCCGATCCCCCTCGCCCAGGACGCGGACCATGTCCTCGACGACGAGCAGGGCGCCCTCCTCGGCGCGCCCCACGAAGTGGGCGGCCCTGCGCGGCACGTCGACGAGGCCCGGCGGGCAGACCACCGGACCGAGAGGCTCGGGCGGGCAGCACCGTCACCCGGCTCCGGAGGCCCCCGTAGGGCTCCGGACGCCCGCGCGGGGCTACAGACGCTCGCGCAGGGCTACGGACGCCCGTGCATGCCGAGCGGTCCGCCGATCTCCTCCGCCATCACGCGGCCGGCCTCCTCGGCGAGGTCGTCCTCGGTGAGGTCCTCGTCCGTGTCGAGGCCGTCGAGGGCCGCGAGGGGCTGGTCGAGGCGGACGTGGGCGACGAGGGACTGGAGGGCGCGGAGGGTGGCCGAGGCGGTGGGGCCCCAGTTGGAGAAGTACGAGAACTGCCACCACCACAGGGCCTCGCTGGTGCGGCCGGCGCGGTAGTGGGCCAGGCCGTGGCGGAGGTCGGCGACGATGTCGGCGAGGTTGTCGGAGATGCGGGCCGGGACCGGGGCCTTGCGGGGCTCGTACGGGTCGAAGACCTCGGAGAAGACGTCGACCGGTTCGAGGAGCACGGCGAACCGCTCGCGCAGGTCGTCCATGTCGGGCTCCGGGCCCGTGTCCGTCTCGTACCGCTCGTCCGGGACGATGTCCTCGTGCGCGCCGAGCCGCCCGCCCGCGAGGAGCAGCTGCGAGATCTCCAGGAGCAGGAAGGGGACCGCGCTGTCCGGCTCGTCGCCCTTGGCGACCTCGGTGGTCGCGACGATGAAGCTCTCGATGGAGTCGGCGATCTGGACCGCGAAGTCGTCGGGGTTCTGCGTGATCGCGTGCAGCGTGGGGTCAGACATCGAGGAGCCTCCCTGAGAGCGCGCCGGCCCGGTCGTCATACATCTAGCAGCCTCCGTCCCTCGAAGGCACGGCCGAGGGTCACCTCGTCGGCGTACTCGAGGTCGCCGCCGACCGGGAGCCCGCTCGCGAGCCGGGTCACCTTGAGCCCCATGGGCTTGATCATCCGCGCCAGGTACGTCGCGGTGGCCTCGCCCTCCAGGTTCGGGTCGGTCGCGAGGATCAGCTCGGTGACCGTGCCGTCGGCGAGCCGCGCGAGCAGTTCGCGGATGCGGAGGTCGTCCGGGCCGACGCCCTCGATCGGGCTGATCGCGCCGCCGAGGACGTGGTACCGCCCCCGGAACTCGCGGGTCCGCTCGATCGCGACGACGTCCTTCGGCTCCTCGACCACACAGATGACGGTCAGGTCGCGGCGCGGGTCCCGGCAGATGTTGCACTGCTCCTGCTGTGCCACGTTGCCGCAGATCGCGCAGAACCTGACCTTCTCCTTGACCTCCAGGAGCGCGTGCGCGAGACGCCGTACGTCGGTCGGCTCGGCCTGGAGGATGTGGAAGGCGATCCGCTGCGCGCTCTTGGGACCGACGCCGGGCAGCCTGCCCAGTTCGTCGATGAGGTCCTGAACCACGCCTTCGTACACGGAACGCCCTTTCAAGGGAGTGCTTGATTCTTACGGTAGTGGCTTAAAGCGAGCCTAAGAAGCCCACGGGAGGAGGGGCCTCGCAGGGCCCCGCGCCCGGAGGCCTCAGAAGCCGAGGCCGGGCATGCCGCCCATGCCCTGGGCCAGCGGGCCGAGCTTGGCCTGCTGGAGCTGCTGCGCGTTGTCGTTGGCGGCCTGCACGGCGGCCACGATCAGGTCGGCGAGCGTCTCGGTGTCCTCCGGGTCGACCGCCTTGGGGTCGATGACCAGGCCGCGCAGCTCGCCGGAACCGGTCACGGTCGCCTTGACCAGGCCGCCGCCCGCCTGTCCGTCGACCTCGGTCGCCGCCAGCTCCTGCTGGGCGCGGGCGAGGTCCTGCTGCATCTTCTGGGCCTGCTGGAGAAGCTGCTGCATGTTCGGCTGACCACCACCGGGAATCACGGTCACTCCTGAGGTTCGGTACGTCCGTATGTCGGTACGCCGAGCCTACGTGGTCCCCGCCCGCCCTGCTCCACCACTCTTTCGGGTGAGAAACTGCGGGCTCCTCTACCTGATCAAGACCCCCTTGCGGGCGGAAATCCTGGGATTCCGGGCCCACCGCCCACCATTCGGCGGTAGGAAGGGCAGGCACCACGTGCACCGCACGTCACAGAAGGACACGAGCACTGAGCTGAACAGAGGAGTCCCCCGGTGAGCCAGCAGCCGGAGATGCAGCCACCGGGGCCCCCCGGGGGAGACGTCCACCGCGATCTGACCGGTACGCCGTTCCCCCTGGGCGACTGGGGCGAGCCCGCCGAACGGCTCGACGAGCTGTACCGCTGGGTGGAGTCCAATGCCCTGCGCACCGCGGAGTGGTACCTCTCCGACCGTGTCTGGAAGCGCCGTAGCGCCCGGATCCTGCGGATCGGCACGGCCGCCGGGGTGATCGCGGGTGCCGCGCTCCCGCTGCTCGACCTGACCGGCGTCGCGGAGGGCACCGCCGGCTGGGGCTACCTCTCGCTGCTGCTCGGTGCCGCCTGTCTGGCCTGCGACCGGTACTTCGGTCTGACGTCCGGCTGGATAAGGGACGTGGCGACGGCACAGGCCGTGCAGCGGCGTCTGCAGGCCCTGCAGTTCGACTGGGCCTCGGAGAGCGTCCGGGAGGTCCTCGGCCCCACGGAGGGCACCGCGAGCGAGGCCGCCGAGCGCTGTCTGGGCGTGCTGCGCCGCTTCTCGGAGGACGTGACCGAGCTCGTACGGGCGGAGACCGCGGACTGGATGGTCGAGTTCCGCTCGGGCCCGGCGCCGCTCGCGCTCCAGTCGGTGGGCGTGATGCCCGCGCGCGCCGAGAGTCATCACCCCTCGGGCCGTTTCCCGCTGCCGCCGGGCACCCGGCCGAACATGCCGCGTCAGCGGCCCCCGGAGGCCCGCTGACGCGGGTCTCCGGGGCCCTCGGGGCCATGGGCGCGGGTCGGCCCGCGCGCGAACCTCAGCTCAGGATGATCATCGAGCCCTGGGCCAGGCTCCGGGTCGCGGCCGCGTGCAGCCCCAGCCACACATGGCGCTCCCGGGCGAAGGGGCCGTCGTCCAGCGGGATCGGTACGGCCGGTTCCTCCAGGGTGGTCGGCCGCTCCGGCGGTACGGGGGGCGCCGGCGGGTTCGACGGGTCGATGCCGATCGAGGGCGCGACGAACTCCAGCTCGCGCAGCAGCCCGTACGAGGAGCCGAGCGGCCCGCCGCCCTCCAGGAGCTCGTCGCTGGCGAGCGGGACCGGGAAGTCGACCGGCACGTACGCGCCCGCGTGGTCGTAGTGCCAGACCAGGTGCGACTGCTGGGCGGTCGCCTCGAACATCTCCAGGAGCTGTTCGTAGTCCCCGCCGAGCTCGCCGACCGGTTCGACCGGCAGTCCGCACATCCGGAGGAGGTAGGCGCGGCGCAGGAAGTGCAGGGCCTCGTAGTCGAAGCCGGCGATCGGGGCGACGTCGCCGGAGAGCCCCGGCATGTACGCGTAGACGGGCACGGTCGGCAGACCGGACGCGCTGAGCACGGCGTCGTACGCGGCGATCTCTTCGGCGAAGGGGTTGTCGGGGCTGTGGCACAGCACGTCGACGAGGGGGACCAGCCACAGGTCACAGGCCAAGGGAGGCTCGCTCTCCGTCAGTTGCGGGGGACGCTCGCAGGGCGTACGCCAGGCTTTTGCAGGGACGGCCAGGGTAGTCGGCCCCCCACGGACACCGCCCACCCGCTGAGGACCTGCCCGGGGAGCCGGGCCCTCAACCCGGCGACCGACCGTCGACCCGGAGCCCACCGACCCGGCCGGGCCCGCCCCGGTCGCGTCCCGCGGCGCGCTCAGCGGGCCCGCTGCTCCAGCCGGTCCGCCCATTCCATGGAGTGGGTGTTGTACTCCCGTACGACCGCTACGGCCGATTCCGCGTCGCCGCGGGTGATCGCGTCGACCAGGTCGACGTGCCCGCTCCACAGCCAGCCGAGGACGTCCCGCTCGGAGCGCAGGTAGGGGACGGAGAACACCCAGGCCTGGACGCGGAGCTTGTGGAGGAAGTCGGCGATGTAGTCGTTGGCGGCGACCAGCCGGGCGAGTTCGCGCCAGTACCGGATGTCGTATCCGATGAGGATGTCGAGGTCTCCGGCGCGGGCGGCGCGGGCCGCCGCCTCGCCCCTGCGCCGTATCGAGACGAGGGCGACGCCGACCCCGAGGTCGGGTTCCGTGACCGCGGAGCGGGGCGGCACCATGGCGGCGTCGCGGCGGAAGATGCCGTCGACGACGAGCATCCGGGCCTCGACCATCCCCCGGTAGTCGTCGACCGAGTACTGGTGGACGCGGAAGCCGCGGTGCTGGTCGGAGTCGAGGAGGCCCTGTGCGCAGAGGTCGACGAGGGCTTCGCGCACCGGGGTCGCGGAGACGCCGTACTGGTCGGCGATCTGTTTGACGGTGAATTCCTCGCCGGGTTGGAGACGGCCCGCGAGCACCTCGTCACGCAGCGCGTCCGCGATCTGCTGTCGCAAGGTGTTGCGGGTGACAGCTCCGCTCGCGGGCATGGGTCGGCCCCCTCCGTCCGGCTCCGGACACCCTAGTCCAGACGGAGGGGGCCGCCCCGTTCCGCGATTACGCGGTGTGTTCGTCGGCGACCGTGAGGGCCGCGTCCAGGGCCGCGAGGCCTTCCTTGGCCTCCGCCTCGGTGACGTTGCAGGCGGGGACGGCGTGCGTGCGGTTCATGTTGACGAAGGGCCACAGGCCGTTCTTCTTCGCCGCGGCGCCGAAGGCGGCCATCGGCGCGTTGGCCTCGCCGGCCGCGTTGTACGGGACGAGCGGCTCGCGCGTCTCGCGGTTCTTGACCAGGTCGAGCGCCCAGAAGACACCGAGGCCGCGGACCTCGCCGACGGACGGGTGGCGCTCGGCGAGCTCGCGCAGGCCGGGGCCGAGGACGTTCTCGCCGATGTGGGCGGCGTTCTCGACGACCTTCTCGTCCTCCATCACCTGGATGGTGGCGACGGCGGCGGCGCAGGCCAGCGGGTGACCGGAGTAGGTCAGTCCGCCCGGGTAGGGCCGCTTGTCGAAGGTGGCGGCGATCTTCTCGCTGATGGCGACGCCGCCGAGCGGCACGTAACCGGAGTTCACACCCTTGGCGAAGGTCATCAGGTCGGGCACGACGTCGAAGTGCTCGGCGGCGAACCACTTGCCGGTGCGGCCGAAGCCCGCCATGACCTCGTCGAGGACGAAGACGATGCCGTACTTGTCGCAGATCTCGCGGACACCGGCGAGGTAGCCGGGCGGCGGGGTCATGATGCCGGCGGTGCCGGGCACGGTCTCCAGGATGATCGCGGCGATCGTCGCCGGCCCCTCGAAGGCGATCGTGTCCTCCAGGTGCTGGAGGGCCCGCGCGCTCTCCTCCGCCTCGGTGGCGGCGTAGAAGGGCGAGCGGTAGAGGAACGGCGCCCAGAAGCGCACGACGCCGGCGGAGCCGTTGTCGGATGCCCAGCGGCGCGGGTCACCGGTCAGGTTGATCGCGGTGGAGGTGGCGCCGTGGTACGAGCGGTAGGCGGAGAGCACCTTCGTACGGCCGGTGTGCAGCCGGGCCATGCGGACGGCGTTCTCGACGGCCTCGGCGCCGCCGTTGGTGAAGAAGATCTTGTCCAGGTCGCCCGGGGTGCGCTCGGCGATGAGGCGTGCGGCCTCGGAGCGGACGTCGATGGCGAAGGCGGGCGCGAAGGTCGTGAGCTTCGCGGCCTGCTCCTGGATGGCGGCGACCACACGGGGGTGCTGGTAGCCGATGTTGGTGTAGACGAGGCCGCTGGTGAAGTCCAGGTAGCGGTTTCCGTCGTAGTCCCAGAAGTACGAACCCTCGGCGCCGGCGACGGCGAGCGGGTCGATCAGGCCCTGGGCGGACCAGGAGTGGAACACGTGCGCGCGGTCGGCGGCCTTGACGGCGGCCCCGGCCTGGGGATCGGGTTCGATGACATGAGGGGTCATGGGTTCGAGGGTAAGGAACCGCAGGTAGGGCGGGCCATGGCCATCTTGTCCACCGAGACCGGGGCGGACGCGACACCTTGTTCCGTACCGCGGAATCCCTCACCAATTGACAGCATCCTGTCGACATGACAGTCTGTTGTCATCGAAGCCACGGGAACAACCACGGGATCGACCGAGGGAGCAGCCATGGGAACGAAGACCGTCCACCTCGCCGTCTACGACACGCTCGCCGACTGGGAGACGGGCCACGCCACCGCCTGGCTCGCCCGCGCCGGCTACACGATCCGGACCGTCGGCCCGGTCGCCGGGGAGCCCGTCACGACCCTCGCCGGGATCCGGATCGTCCCCGACCTCGCGCTCGCCGACCTCCGGCCCGAGGACAGCGAGCTGCTGATCCTTCCGGGAGCCGAGAAGTACGACGAGGGCGACGAGCTCGCCGCCTTCCCGGCCGCGGCCCGCGCCTTCCTCGACGCCGGGGTGCCGGTGGCCGCGATCTGCGGCGCCACCGCCGGACTCGCCAAGGAGGGCCTGCTCGACGACCGCCCGCACACCAGCGCGGTCTCCTTCTACCTGGCCGCCACCGGCTACAAGGGCGGCGAGCACTACGTCGACACGGACGCGGTGACGTCCGAGGGCGAGGCCGGGACCGGCGACCTGATCACGGCGGGCCCGACGGAGCCGGTCGCGTTCGCCCGCGAGGTCTTCGCGGTGCTCGGCGCGTACGAGGGCAAGCGGGACGCCTGGTACCGCCTCTTCCACGACTCGGACCCGGCCGCGTTCGTCGAGCTGAACTCGTGAGCCGCGAGCAGCAGGACGCCCTCTCACGCACGGCCCTGGGAGTCTTCCGCCTCAACGGCCAGTTCCTCGCCGTCTCGGAGAAGCTGGCCGAGCCGGCGGGCCTGACCGCCGCCTGGTGGCAGGTCCTGGGAGCCGTCCTGCCGGAACCCCTCCCGGTCGCCGGGATCGCCCGGGTCATGGGCATCACCCGGCAGAGCGTCCAGCGGATCGCGGACCTGCTCGTCCGGGAGGGACTCGCGGCGTACGAGCCGAACCCGGCCCACCGCCGCGCCAAGCTCCTCACCCCCACCGAGGCGGGCCGGGCCGCCATCGCCCGCATCGAGCCGGGCCACGCGGAGCTGGCGGCCGCGCTCGTCCGGGAACTGGGCGGCCAGGAGGCCTTCGACGAGACGGTCCGGGTCCTGGAGCGGCTGTCGGCGGCCCTGGAGGCGGTCGACCGCTAGCCGGACCCGCCTAGGCTGCATGCCATGACCACGTCAGGCCGCAGCACCGCCACCACGATCACCGGATGGGGCATGGTCCTCAGCGGGGCGGCCACCGTGACCGCCGCCCTGTGGGCCTTCTCCCCCTACCCGCCGCTCATACCCGAGCTGGCCCTCGCGGGCGTCACCGTGCTCCTGGCGGCAGGCTGGGTCGTCGCCTCGTACCGGGCCCGCGACCCGCTGGGCAAGCCGTACGCCGACGCCGGGGCCCGCGGCCCGAACCCCGCGCTGCCCTATGTGTTCGCCTTCGGCGTCCCGGTCTCCGCGCTCGCGGCCCTCCTCCTGGTCTTCACCCCGGGCAGCGCCTACGGCCGCGAGACCGAGCGCCTGGAGCGCGCCGGATACGGCGAGTACGAGGTCGCCGTCGTCCGCCTCGCGGGCGTGCCCGAGTTTCACCCGCGCACTCAGGACGACGACCCGTACTACCTCACCGACCTCACCCTGCGGATCCCGTTCGAGGACCGCCCGCGCGAGGTCACCGTCTCCGGCATGTACACCCGTGACGAACCGCCCGTCCCGGGCACGAAGGTCGACGTCTACTTCGCACCCCGCGACCCCGGTACGCGCGTGGCCGAGAACGCCGAACGAGCGGAAGCGCGCGTGTTCGTCAGCTGGGTGTTCGCCATCTGGGTGTGGCCGTGGTTCCTGATCGCCGGCGGCATCGCGAAGTCGTACATGGAGGCGAGCGACCTGCACCGGCTGCGCAGGTTCCGCCCCCGGGTCCATCTGCCCGCGCTCGGCATCCTGCTGACCGGACTGGCCCTGCTCCTGCCGATGGCCCTGGAGTTCCAGGTCGCGGGCCGCGACCGGCTCCTCGCCTTCCTCGCCTCCCTCACCCCGGTAGCCGCCCTGGTCTGGGTGGTCAGGACACGCCACTGAACAGTTCGGTCACCGTGCTCCGCAGGAGCAGCGGATGGACGAACCTCCCCGGCGACGACGGCGGGAAGCGCCAGGACAGCGGCCAGGTCCTGCCCGTCAACGCCGGCACCGGTACGTAGCTCACATGGGCGGGTCCCGCATTGAACCGGGTCACCCCGCGCGGCCACGCCTTCCGTGCCGTCGACCCCGGCGGCACGAGGAAGTAGACCCCGCGCCGCCCGTTCGCCTCGATCACGACCGGCCCCGGGTCGCCACCGGTGAGTGCCTCTATCCGGTCGGCGAGCCGCCGCCCCTCGTCGCCGTCCACCCGAACGGCGTCGAATTGCACTCCCGCCTTACGGAGTTGGAATCCGGAAGCCGGAATCCAATCCACGTTTACTTCCCGATTCTCTTCATTCACGAGGACATGTTCCCGCGCCGACGCTAGCGTTTTCCACGACTGCGGCAGGCGCGTCGGCAACCCCTTGACCTGCACCAACGCACCTTGCAGGCAGTCGAATTCGGCGGGGAGCAGTTGAGACCGGTTGAGATCGGTTGAGTCCGAGTGGGGAGCGGGAATGGCGCGAGCGGAGAACAGGGAAGCGATCGGCCCCGCGGCGCGGATGGCGGCGGCGGTGGCCAGGAAAACAAGGGTGAAGAAGGGGCTGACGCAGGACCGGCTGGGCACGCGGATGGGCTTCACGGGCGCGGCGATCAGCGCGATGGAACGGCTCATCCACCCGGTGAGCGACGAGATGCTCGTCCAGCTCGAACACGCCCTGGGCGGCGGCACGGGCATCTTCGAGGAGATGCGGGAGCTCGTACGGCTGGAGAAGCTGCCGGAGCAGTTCCGCGGGTACGCGCCGATCGAGCAGAAGGCGGTGGCGCTGTGGCTGTACGCGAACCACGTCGTCCACGGGCTGTTCCAGACGGAGGGGTACGCGCGGGCGCTGATCGCGGGTGGCTACCCGGAGCCGACGCCGGAGCGGGTCGAGGAGCTGGTGGTCGGCCGGATGGCCCGTAAGGCGCTGTTCGACCGGAGGCAGGTCTGTGAGATCGAGCTGATCCTCGACGAGTCGGTGCTGAAGCGTCCGCTCGGGAACGAGGAGGTCATGCGGGAGCAGCTGGCGCACTTGGCGGAGTGCGCGCGGAGGAGGAACGTGAACCTTCAGGTGCTACCGCTGGATGCGGGGCTGGGGGGTGAGTACGCGGGCGCGCGGGGCGAACTGAACGTCGTCGAAACCCCGGCCCACGACCGTGTGACCTACCTGGAGATCCAGGGCGAGAGCCTGCTGATCACCGACCGGACGAAGGTCAGTACGCACATGCAGCGGTATGCGAAGATCCGGGCACAGGCCCTGGATCCGCGCCGGTCGCTGGGTCTCATCGAGGAGTTGGCGGGAGCACGGAGATGAACGACACCCTGCACTGGTTCAAGTCCAGCCACAGCGACGACAGCGGCGGCAACTGCGTCGAGGTCGCCACCCGCCCCCACGCCGTCCACCTCCGCGACTCGAAGCAGAGCGACGGGCCCACGTTCACCGTGGAGCCCGCCGCTTGGAGCGCGTTCGTCGCGTGGCAGTAGCCGACTAGCAGGACAGGTTCGACCCGGCGGGGACGCCCAGGATCTGGGTGAACTGCTGGTACTTGGTGACCCGGCTCTGGACCTGGGCCGGGTTGCGGCCGTTGCACTCCAGGCTGCCGTTGATCGCCCAGATGGTCTGGCCGAAGCCGGCGCCGTTGACCATGGCGTTGTGGGCGGTCATCGTGCCCGGGCCGCTCTGGGTGTTCCAGTACCAGAGGCCGGTCATCATGGCGACGGCCGGGTCCTGCTCGACACGCCAGGGGTTGTTCAGCAGGTCGATGCCGAGGGCGTCACCGGCGGCCTTGTAGTTGAAGTTCCAGGAGAGCTGGATGGGGCCACGGCCGTAGTACGCGGCCTGGCCGGCGGGGCAGCCGTAGGGCTGGCCGGCGTCGCAGTAGTGCGGGTAGTTGGCCGTGTTCTGCTCGACGATGTGGACGAGCCCGCCCGTCTCGTGGGAGACGTTCGCGAGGAAGGCCGCGGCCTCCTGCTTCTTCACCGTGTCGCTGCCGGTGTTGGCGAAGCCGGGGTACGACTTGAGAGCGGCGGTGAGTCCCGCGTACGTGTAGAAGGGGTTCCGGCTCGGGAACATCTGGTTGAACTGGGCCTCGGAGACCACGAATCCGCCGCTCGGCGGCGGGGTGGTGGGCGGGGTGGTGGGCCCGCCGCCGCAGGTGCCCTGGTCGGCCCAGACGCCCCACTCGCCGGTCGTGCCGGGAGTCTCGTTCTGGGTCCACCACTTGGCCTGCCAGTTGTGGCCGTTGTGCGAGGCCGTCATCCCGCCCGTGTAGACGCTGGACGAGTTCCACGCGGCCGCGCAGGCGGCGGCGGCACCGGCGGAGGCGGCGGGGACGAGGAGGACCGCGAGTCCGACGGCCGTACAGAGCGCGGCCAGCGAGGTGACCAACTTACGCAGCATGCGTAACTTCCTTCCGGGTGGGGCCGGGTGGGCCGGTGGGGGAAGCCACAGAAAAGCGCGATTGGTCTGGACCTGTCAAGGTCTAGACCAGAAGTTGTGACAATGGCCCCGGCCCCCAGGGCGAATGGGGGTCGGGGCCGTTCACATGTCCCTCAAGTCATGCGCGCCTAGAGCAGGTTGTAGATCTGGAAACTGGAGCCGATCTTGACCGGCGCCTGGAACACGGTCGGGGCGCTGCCCGAGCCCGAGTACCGGAACAGATCACCGTTCGGCTTGCGCGCGATCAGGTCCGTCCGGCCGTCGGCGTCGAGATCGCCGACCGACAGCAGGCGGTCGTAGGTGTTCCAGCCGCCGCCGATCCTCGTCCGGCCCGCGAAGGGGGCCTTGTAGTCGCCGGTGCCCTTGTAGAGCCACAGGACGCCGGTCGTGTCGCGGGCGACGATGTCGGGCTTGCCGTCACCGGACAGATCGCCCTGGCCCTCGACCTGGTCGTACTGACCCCAGCCGCCGCCGACCCGGGTGCGCGCGGTGAGCGAGCCGTCCGGGTAGGCGAGGTACGACCACAGGACGCCGGCCGTGTCGACGCCGATGAGGTCGGCCTCCTTGGCGCCGCCGATGCTGCCGGGGGAGAGGACCGTCCGATAGGTGTTCCAGCCCGTGCCGACCTGCTTGGAGTGCTGCTGCATGTCGTCCGAGAACCAGTTGTAGCGGAGGGACCCGTCCTTGTGGAGGAACCAGGTGCCGTCCCCCCGCCCGTCCTTGTCGTTGTCGACGTCGATCACGTCGGCGAGGAAGTCGTAGGAGAGTTCCAGGTGGTAGCGGGGGCCGAAGCCGCCTTCCCGGTTCGGGAAGTAGAGGTACCCCTCGGTCGTCTGCTTGTGCACGCCCATCATGGAGAAGGTGGGCGTCTCCACCGGGGTGTCCTCGGCGCCGAGGACACCGGCACGCCGGGCGTCCCCGGGCCGGCGCTCGGCCTCGGCCACGGCCGTGGCACGTGCCCGGTCGGCACCGGCCGGGTCGCCGGAGGCGAAGGCGGTGCCCGCGGTGGCGGTCAGGGCGATCGTTGCGGCGGTGGCGGCGAGTGCGCCGCGCAGTGCGCGCCGACGTCGGATGATCATGAAGGTTCCCCCTGGGATCCACTCGGATCGTCAACGGACTCGACGGCGGCACGGGTCGTGTGCCGCCGGAGTCCAGAAGCCTCTCACAGGGGGCTGACAAGCTCGGGTGAGGCCCGGGGAGGGGGAGTTGGCGAGCGGGCGAGGGCTTCCCTCAGATCAGGAGCACGATCCGACCGGGCCGGTGGCCCGCCTCCGCGCGGCGGTGCGCCTCGGCGACCTCCTCCAGCGGCATGACGTCGGCCACCCGGGTGATCAGCTCGCGGGCGGCGACCTTCTCCAGCGTCTCCTTCAGCCGGGCGGCGTCCGGGTGGGCCCGGACGACCTCGACGCGGATGTTCCGCTCGGCGACCGGAATCCGGTCGGGAGCGATCGCGGCGAAGGCACCGCCGTCCTTCAGCAGCGGGAGGGACCCCCCGCCGAAGAGCGCGCCGTCGAAGATCCCGTCCACACCCTCGGGAGCGACCTCCCTCACCCGGGCGGCCACCTCTTCCGGCGCACCGCGCGGGACGGCGTGGTCCGCGCCAAGGATCTTCAGCTCGCTCTCGTCGCCCTCGTGGGCGACGGCCACGACCCGCAGTCCGGCCGCGTGGGCGTACTGGACCGCGAAGCGGCCCACCACGGCGCTGGCACCGGTCACGAGCAGCGTCGACCCCGGCGGGAGCGCGAGCCGGTCGAGGCCCTGCTGGGCCGTGGCCGAGGCCAGCGGGACGGACGCGGCCACGGTGAACTCCACGTCGTCCGGGATCGGGGCCAGCCAGGCCGGATCGACCCAGGCGACCTCGGCGTACGTGCCCTCGCCGGTCAGCTCCTCGTACCAGTTGACGTAACCGGCCACACGAGTCCCTTCGGCCATTCCGGGCACGGGATCGAGCAGCCTTCCCGCGAAGTCCGTCCCCAGGACGAAGGGGGGCTTGAGCTCGCCGACCGCGCCGGCGTACAGACCGGCCCGGATCCGCACATCGGCCTGGTTCACACCTGCGGCCTTGAGCCGTACACGCACCCTGCCGGGGACGTCCCCGGCCACCGGCTCGGGCCGGCGGGCCATTCTGAGGACCTCGGGTCCGCCGTAGGCGGTCACTTCGACGACACGCATGGGGTACTCCTCAGACTGAAGGCCCCCTCGTGGCCATTACACCCACGCTCCGCAGCCCCGGGCAACCTCTGGTGACCCGGGGGACGGAAGGACGAACGCCACATGGCGGGGAGCGACGTACCCGCCGTCACCGCACACACGTCCGGTCTGAAGGGCCTGCACCGGGTGGCCATCGACGGCCGCAGACCGGTCCTGGACGAGCTGGGCGAGTCGAGCTACCCGTACCGGGTGATCGAGTACGCCTACACCTGGCGCGAGCCGAAGGCCGACTCGCTGACGGCCAGCTTCCTCACCTGTCTGCGCTGGGGCAGCGGCCAGGACATCATCCGCGTCCACGGGCACCTGCCCTGCTCGACGCCGAAGGGACTGAGGATCTGCGGGGAGCGCTGACCGCACGCCGGGCGCCGCCACCCTCCGGTCCGGCGGGCGGGGGGCGGGGACGGAGACCCCCTGGTCCGGCATGCGATCGGTAGGGACTGCCGACCCCCGGTCTGGCATGCTCTGACGACGTGGAGCCATTGAACGCGGAAGACCCGGTCAGCATCGGCCCGTTCCGTCTGCTCGGCCGCCTCGGGGTCGGGGGCATGGGCCGGGTGTTCCTCGCGCGTTCGGTCGGCGGGCGGACGGTCGCGGTGAAGGTCGTGCACGCGGAGCTGGCGGCCCAGGAGGAGTTCCGGCGCAGGTTCGCCCGCGAGGTCGCGTCCCTGGAGCGGGTCGGCGGCACGGGCACCGCGCCCGTCCTCGGCTCGGACACCGCGGCCGTCGCGCCGTGGGTGGCGATCGGCTACGTACCGGGACCGTCGCTGCGGACCGTCGTCGGCGACGAGTTCGGGCCGCTGCCGCCCGCGACCGTGAAGGCCCTGGCCTCCGGCCTCGCCCGCGCCCTCGTGCACATCCACGCCGCCGGGCTCGTGCACCGCGACCTCAAGCCGTCCAACGTCCTGCTCACCGTCGACGGACCGCGGATCATCGACTTCGGCATCGCGCGGGCCGTCGACACCGTCGCCGACGGCGGCAATCTGACCACCACCGGCGCGGTCGTCGGCTCTCCCGGCTTCATGTCGCCCGAGCAGGTGCGGGGCGACCGGCTCACCCCCGCGTCGGACATCTTCTGCCTCGGCTCGGTCCTGGCGTACGCGGCGACCGGCCGCTCCCCCTTCGGGACCGCGGACAGCGGCGTGCACGCGACCATGTTCCGGATCGCCCACGACGAGCCCGACCTGACGGATCTGGCGCCCGAGCTGACCGGAGTGATCCGGGCCTGCCTCGCCAAGGACCCGGCCGCGCGGCCGTCGGCCGCCGAGATCGCGGAGACGCTGCCGATCCCCGACCCCTGGCTCCCCGCGGACGTCCTGGCGCGGCTCGGCCGGCACGCGGCGCGGCTCCTGGAGGCGGAGACGGAGAGCGCGACGGGAACGGGGAGCGGGGCGGCCCGGCAGGATTCCGGCGGCGGTGCAGCCGGCGTCGTCCGTGCCGACGGTGACCCGACCCCGCCCACCCCTCTCCCGTCCACCGCCTCCACGGCGCCCCGGCCGCAGACCGGGCGCCCGCGCCGGACGGCCCTGGCCGCCGGGCTCGCGGCCCTCGCGGTGGCGGCCGCGGCGACCCTCACGTACACGTTCTGGCCCGACCCGGACACCGGCATGGACGACCAGAAGAACCGGGCCCCGAGCAGCACGGGCAACGTCGCGGCCCGCCCCGCCGGCATCGTCCCGGCCGCGTTCCTCGGCGCCTGGGAGGGCGTCGTCCAGGGCTCCCAGGATCACCCGCGGGAGACCGCCCGGTTCGAGATCACCCAGGGGGCGGCGGGCGCCAAGAACGCGGTCTACGTCCAGGTCGCCGAGAACCGCCTGTGCATGGGCCGCTCCCGGCTCGTCTCCGCCGACGAGGACAAGGTCGTCCTCGGCGAGTCCGACGTGACGACCAGCGTGCCCGCCCAGCGCTGCGTCCCCGCCGCGCACCAGACGCTGACGCTGCGCTCCCCCGACGTCCTGGAGTGGACCTCGGGCACGGCCAAGGCCACCTTCCGCAAGGCCCCCACCGGTACGGAGGTCGTCCCCGCCCGCTTCCTCGGCCGCTGGTCGCGCATCCCCGCCCCGGAGATCTACGGCGAGAACGACGAGCGCTACACCTCGCAGGTGACGATCACCCAGGGCCCGGTCGGGGCCCCCGTGGTCAGCGTCCTCGACGGCTATCCGCGCACCATCGACGGCGTGCTCATGGACGAGGACTGGTCCTGCGGCACCACGGCCGTCCTGGCGGGCGTCGGCAACCTGCTGATCATCGGCCCCGCCACCCGGGACACCAACGCCTGGGACCGCGAATGCCAGGAGGGCCTCTCCCGCTACCTCCTGGTCGACAAGCTGAACGGCAAGGACCGGCTCCTCGTCTACCCGATGCTCGACGGCGAACCGAACGAGTACTACCGCTCGTAGGAGTCCGGCCGCCCCGCCCGCCCTGCCTGCCCCGACCGCCCCGCCGCCGCCTCGGCGTACGCGCGGACCAGGGGGCGGGTGTCGTCCGCGCGGTGGGCGAGGACGAACTGGCTGGGGCCGACGCCGTCGACGGGGCGGGTGACGACACCGTCGCGGGCGAGGAGCGGGGCGTTGCCGGCAGCGACCAGGCAGATGCCGAGGCCGCCGACGAGGGCCTCGTACGTCTCGTCGGCGCCGGCGATCTCCGCGCCGACGACCGGCGGGCGGCCGCCCCGGGAGTCCAGTGCCAGCCAGTGGTCGCGCAGTTCGGGGCCGGTGGCCGGCAGGGCGAGGAACGGCTCGTCGAGGAGGTCCGCGAAGTCGAGGCGTTCACGGGCGGCCAGCGGATGGGTCTCCGGGAGGGCGACGAGCCGGGGCTCGGCGGCCACGACGACCCAGCGGAAGCGTTCCGCCGCGGGCAGCGGCAGCCAGACGAACGCCACATCGCTGGCGCCGTCGGCGAGTCCGGCCGTCGGGTCCTCCCACCCCACCTGGCGCAGCTTGAGCACGGCCTCCGGGTGGGCCTCGGTGAAACGCGAGCGGATCGCGGGGAGCAGCCCGCCGCGCCCGGGGCTGGTGGACATGCCGACGACCAGCGTGGAGCGCTCGGCGGCGCGGGCCCGCCGCACGGCCCCGTCCGCCTCCGCCCAGGCGGCGAGCACGGCGCGGGCGTGCGGCAGCAGGGCCGTACCGACGGGGGTGAGACGGACGCCGTGCCGGTCGCGGTCGAAGAGGGGCGCCCCGAGCTGCCGCTCCAGGGCCCTGATCTGCTTGCTGAGCGCGGGCTGGGAGACGTACAGCCGCTCGGCGGCGCGGGTGAAGTGCAGCTCCTCGGCGACGGCGATGAAGTACCTCAGGTCCCGCCCGTGCACGTCCATGGTCATCACCATGAGCTATCACAACAGATCTTGGACGGGCAACGGAGGTGTGTCACAGGCTGGTTGAGTCGCGGAAGCGGAATCGAGAACCAGGAAGAGGGATCCGCATGAGCAAGGTCTGGCTGATCACGGGCGCCAACGGCGGTTTCGGGCGCGCCTTCGCCGAGGCGGCGATCGCGGCCGGCGACGTCGTGGTCGCCGCGGCCCGCCGCACCGAGACCCTGGACGACCTGGTCGCGGCCCACCCCGACCAGGTCGACCCGGTGGCGCTCGACGTCACCGACACGGCGGCGGTCGACCAGGTCGTCGCGGAGGTCGCCGAGCGCCACGGCCGCATCGACGTCCTCGTCAACAACGCGGGCCGCACGCACGTCGGTTCGGTCGAGGAGACCTCCGACGCGGAGCTGCGCTCCCTGTTCGACGTCCACGTCTTCGGCCCGGCGGCCCTGACCCGCGCGGTCCTGCCCCACATGCGGGCCCGCCGCTCGGGCGCGATCGTGCAGCTCAGCAGCGTCGGCGGCCAGATGTCGATGGCCGGCTTCGGCGCGTACAGCGCGACGAAGTTCGCCCTGGAGGGCATGTCGGAGGCGCTCGCGGCGGAGGTACGGCCGCTGGGCATCGACGTCCTGATCGTCGAACCGGGCGCCTTCCGCACGAGCCTCTTCGGCAACCACAGCCTGAGCGGCGACGGCATCGCGGACTACACGGACACGGTGGGCGCGACCCGCACGTTCGTGGAGACGGGCGGAGGACTGCAGGAGGGCGACCCGGCGAAGGCGGCCGCGGCGGTGCTGGCCGCGCTGAACGCCGGCGAGACGCCACTGCGGCTCGCCCTGGGGGACGACTCGATCGACACGATCCTGGGGCACCTCGACCAGGTGCGGTCGGACGTGACGACGTGGGAGAAGGTGGGGCGGAACACGAGGCTGGACGTCTGACAGCGACGAGGGCCCGCACCCCGGGAAGGGGTGCGGGCCCTCGTCGTGCCCTGCTCGCAGGGCCGACAGGCCTACAGGCCTACAGGAACGAGTTGATCTCGATCGTCTCCGTGCGGCCGGGGCCCACGCCGATCGCGGAGATCGGTGCGCCCGACATCTCCTCCAGCGCCTTCACGTACGCCTGCGCGTTCTTCGGCAGGTCCGCGAAGGTCTTCGCCTTCGTGATGTCCTCGGACCAGCCCGGCAGCATCTCGTAGATCGGCTTCGCGTGGTGGAAGTCGGTCTGCGAGTACGGCAGCTCCTCGACGCGCTTGCCGTCGATCTCGTACGCGACGCAGACCGGGATCTGCTCCCAGCCCGTCAGCACGTCGAGCTTGGTGAGGAAGAAGTCCGTCAGGCCGTTGACCCGGGTCGCGTAGCGCGCGATGACCGCGTCGAACCAGCCGCAGCGACGGTCACGGCCGGTGGTGACGCCGCGCTCGCCGCCGATGCGGCGCAGCGCCTCGCCGTCCGCGTCGAAGAGCTCCGTCGGGAACGGGCCGGCGCCGACACGGGTCGTGTACGCCTTGAGGATGCCGATGACCCGGCTGATCTTCGTCGGGCCCACGCCGGCGCCGGTGCAGGCGCCGCCCGCGGTGGGGTTCGAGGAGGTGACGAAGGGGTACGTGCCGTGGTCGACGTCGAGCAGCGTGCCCTGACCGCCCTCGAAGAGGACGACCTTGTCCTGGTCGAGCGCGTTGTTCAGGATCAGCGTGGTGTCCGCGACGAACGGCTTGATCTGCTCCGCGTACTGGAGCATCTCCTCGACGATCTGCTCCGCGTTGATCGCCCGCCGGTTGTACAGCTTGGCGAGCAGCTGGTTCTTGCCCTCCAGCGCCGCCTCGACCTTCTGGGTGAGGATCGACTCGTCGTACAGGTCCTGGACCCGGATGCCGACGCGGTTGATCTTGTCGGCGTAGGTCGGGCCGATGCCACGGCCCGTGGTGCCGATCTTGCGCTTGCCGAGGAACCGTTCCGTCACCTTGTCGAGGGTGACGTTGTACGGGGTGATCAGGTGGGCGTTGCCGCTGATCAGGAGCTTCGACGTGTCGACGCCGCGCTCGTTCAGTCCACTCAGCTCGGAGAGCAGGACCGCCGGGTCGACGACGACTCCGTTTCCGATCACCGGGGTACACCCCGGCGAGAGGATTCCGGAAGGGAGAAGATGCAGCGCGTACTTCTGGTCGCCGACGACGACCGTGTGGCCGGCGTTGTTGCCGCCCTGGTAGCGCACTACATAGTCAACGGATCCACCGAGGAGGTCGGTGGCCTTTCCCTTGCCCTCGTCACCCCACTGAGCACCGAGCAGCACAAGTGCGGGCACAGGCGTACACCCCTTCCGGGTGGGGCATGTCCAAGGTCAGGGGCCGAGGCCGCCTCACCGGTGTGCCCCGGAATAGACGAAGCCCCTGGCGCAATAGCGCAAGGGGCTCTTGCACAAAGATGCTACCCGAGGAAGGACCGAGGTGTCGGATCACGACCAGCTGCTGGTCATCGTCGACCCGGTCGCCCGCCGAAGTGACGGCGAGTCCGTGCGGATCGCGAAAGATGTGCTGTCCGCGGGCGCGGAGGCGAAGATCTGCCTGCCGGACAGCCCGGAGGAATTCACCCGCGCCCTGGCCCGGCGGGGCTCCCGGCGACCCGTGGTGCTCGGCGACGACCGCGCGCTGCTGCGTACGGTGGCCCTCCTCCACCGGGAGCGGGACCTCGCCGCGGGTGCCCTCTCCCTCGTCCCGATAGGCGCCCCGGACGCCCTGGAACTCGCCCACGCCCTCGGCGTGCCGCGCTCCACACCGGCCGCCGCCCGGGCCGTCCTCGACGGGGCCGTACGACGCCTCGACCTGCTGGTCGACGACAGCGACGGCGTCGTCCTCGGCGATCTCCAGGTGCCGGCCTCGCCGGTCCTCGCCGCGGCGTCCGCGACCGTCTGGGGCACCTGCCGCTCCCTCGTCCGCACCCTGGTCCGCCCGGCCCCGACGGCCCTCGCCGTCCGCACCCACCGGCTGCGGGTGGAGGCGGACGGGGTGCTGCTCACCGATGTCGACACCCCGCTGGAGAGCCTCACGGTCCGCTCGGTCGGCGGGGCGGCCGAGGTGGTCGTCCACCCTTCGGCCGCCCCGCCCCGGCACATGACCGCCCGCGTCCTCACCGTCTCGGGCCCCGACTTCCGCTACCGCGCGGACGGCCGCGTCACGGGACCGGTCCGCCGCCGGACGTGGACGGTCCTGGGGGAGGCGTGGGGGCTGACCCTGCCCAGGGGCTGACCACGCTGATCGTCCCGCGCAGCCGAGCCCGAGCCGGTGCCGGTGCCGGTGCCGGTGCCGGTGCCGGTGCCGGTGCCGGTGCCGGTGCCGGTGCCGGTGCCGGTGCCGGTGCCAACTGGTGCCGGGGTACGGCGGCCGTCTAACGTCACGCCTGGGGTGGCCGGTATGCGTGACGGGGGATGCGGGATGGCACGGGCGTCGGATCTGCCGGAGACGGCGAAGGCTCTGGGCCGGTACGGACGAAGAGCGAGCGGGGTGATGACGAGCGGGTGCGTCCTGTTCGTCCCCGCCGCGGGGGTCGCGCTCGTGGCACCCGGCGAGCCCTGGGCGGACGACCTGATCGGCGCGCTCGTCGCCCTGGGCGTGCTCGTGGCCGGTGCCGGTGCCGGTTCCTGGGCCCTGGCGCGCCGGATGAGGCGGGCGCTCGGCTCCGGAACCTGGTCGGCGCATGCCGCGGCGGCCGTGCGGGACATGCGGAGCACCGAGGCCGTCGTGCTGCGCTCCCCGGCCGGGGACGGGCTGTGGCCGCTGGAGGTGGTCGCGATGCGCCAGCGGTACGAGCCGCTGCGGCCGGGCCCCGACGGGGTGATGTGGTGGTGCGGGGACCCGGCCAGGGGCGGGGTGCTCGCGCCGCCCGGCGGCGGGGCGCTGATCTGGGCCAGGCCGGTGAAGCACCGGCGGGCGCGGCAGCGGATCGTGGAGCAGGCCGCGCGGACGGGGCTCCTGGAGCGGGCGACCCCCGTCCAGCCGCAGGTACAGGACGAGGTGCCGCAGGTGCGGGACCGGGTGCCGCAGGTCCCGGATCCGGTCCGGACCGCCGTTCCGGCCCCACGCGTGAGCCTGGTCAAGCAGCCCGAGTCCGACCCGTCCGGCGCCCCGACGTACGCGCGGCTCGCGGCCCACGCCGGGCGGCAGGCCGTGGCACTGACCCGGACCCGGACCCGGCGACCGGAGGCGGACGTCCGCGAGGTGGCGTGGTGGCGCGTGCGGAGCCTGCGGCGGGCCGCCGGGGTCAGCCGGGTGCTGGTGGCGCTGGCCGTCTGCGCGGCGGCGGCCGTGGCGGCGGCCATCCGGCCGGAGGGGGGCGGTCTGATGAAGCTGTTCCTCGTGGCGATCGTGGGGCTCGCGGCGATCGCCTACTCAGGCCACCGCCTGCTGACCGGCGGGATTCCCGCGGTGCGGCTGATGGCCCGGGCCGCGCAGTCGCCCGTGCCGGTCCCGCGGCGGTACGTCCTGCTCCACGACCCGCAGAACGGGGTTCCCGTTCTGGTCGCCTTCCCTTCCCACGGCGGACCGCACGACCGGCCCGAGGGGCTTCTCCCGCTGCTGCCGCCCGGCACCGCCAAGCACCCGTGGCTCGGCTTGCCGTCGGAGCCCACCGGGACGGTCGAGCTGCGCGGCTGGCGCGACTTCTCCGCCGCCGGCCTGCCGTACGTCGTCCCGCGGTTCGAGGGGCGCGCGCTGTGGCCCGCCGGGCCGTACCGGCCGGCCGGCGGGGCGGAGGGTGCCGCGCTCCTCGCCCGGCTCGCCCCGCCCATGGACGCGCGGGCCCCTCAGGAGGAGAACTCGGCTCCTCGGGCCTCCTTGTAGGCCGCCCATCGGTCCATGATCCCCAGCATCTCGCGCTGGAGGAACGCGAAGAACTCGGCCGTCTCGGCCGTCCGCGCGCCCGCCGCCGTCTTCGGGCCGAGCAGTTCGGAGCCCTCGCGGAGGACCTTCTCCCAGCGGACGAGGACCTGGTCGCGGCGGGTGAAGGTCTCGTACCAGAGCTCGTTGTGGAGGACGTACCGCTCGCGCCGGGTGCCGGGGTCGCGCTCTCGGCTGACCATGCCGACCTGGCTGAGGTAGCGGATCGCGCCGGAGACCGCCGCCGGGCTGATCCGCAGCTGCTCGGCCAGCTCGGCCGAGGTCATCGAGGCGCCCTCGGAGGCGAGGAGCGCCGCGAAGACGCGGGAGGCCATGCGCTGCATGCCGGCTTCCGTCAGTTCGGCGGCGAAGCGCTCCACGAAGCGGGACACGCCCTCCTCGTTGCCGTCCTTGCTCGCCCCGGTGGTCGTCATGCCGGTCATCGTCTCCCTCGTTCGCTCCGCGCCCCCGACTTTATACCGTTCCTTAACTTCACAACTTTGTGAAATGAGCGTACGTTCTGAAGCATGACGAAGGCAATCAGCATCGCCGGACTGCACAAGTCCTTCGGGCGGACCCACGCGCTCGACGGCCTCGACCTCGCCGTCGAGACCGGCGAGGTCCACGGCTTTCTCGGCCCCAACGGCGCCGGCAAGTCCACCGCCATCCGGGTCCTCCTCGGCCTCCTCCGCGCCGACTCCGGCGGCGTCTCACTGCTCGGGAGAAACCCCTGGCAGGACGCCGTCGAGCTGCACCGCCGGATCGCGTACGTCCCCGGCGACGTGACCCTGTGGCGCAACCTCTCCGGCGGAGAGATCATCGACCTGTACGGGAAGCTCCGAAACGAGGGGCGCGCGAAGCGCGTCGGGCAGGGTGGCGGCGGCCGCCGGACGGGCGGCCTCGACAGGACGAAGCGCGCCGAGCTGATCGAGCGCTTCGAGCTCGACCCCACCAAGAAGGGCCACACCTACTCCAAGGGCAACCGGCAGAAGGTCGCCCTCGTCGCGGCCTTCGCCTCCGACGTCGACCTGTACGTCCTCGACGAGCCGACCAGCGGCCTCGACCCGCTGATGGAGGAGGTCTTCCAGAGCTGCGTCCAGGAGGCCCGCGACCGCGGCCGGACCGTACTCCTCTCCAGCCACATCCTCAGCGAGGTCGAGAGCCTCTGCGACCGGGTCAGCATCGTCCGCAAGGGCCGGACCGTGGAGTCCGGTTCGCTCGCGGATCTGCGGCACCTGACCCGCACCAGCGTCACCGCCGAACTCGCCGCCGCGCCCAACGGCCTCGCCCACCTCCCCGGCGTCCACGGCCTGGACGTCCAGGGCCTGCGGGTGAGACTCCAGGTCGACACCGACAAGCTCGACGCCGTCCTGCGCTCCCTGACCGCCTCGGGCGTACGGAGCCTGACCAGCACCCCGCCCACCCTGGAGGAGCTGTTCCTCCGGCACTACGAGGACGAGCACCTCGCGAACGGGGTGGCGGCGTCATGAGCACGGTCACCCTCGCCGGCACCACCACCCTCACCCGGCTCGCCCTGCGCCGCGACCGGCTGATGATCCCGCTCTGGGCGCTCGTCACCGGCGGTCTGGTCGCCAGCGGCGCCGGCTCGCTCGAAAGCCTCTACGGCACGGCCGCCGAGCGCGCCCGGGCCGCCGCCTCCATGACCGCCAACAGCTCGATGCGCGCGCTCTACGGGCCGGTCTTCGACGACTCCCTCGGCGGGCTCGTCGCCTGGCGGTTCGGCACCTTCGCCGCCGTCCTCGCCGCCGTCGCGAGCCTGATCGTGGTCGTCCGGCACACCCGCGAGGAGGAGGAGACGGGCCGTCAGGAGATGCTCTCCGCCGGCGCGGTCGGCCGCCGGGCCCCGCTCACCGCCGCCCTCCTCGCCGCGCTCGTCGTCAACGCCGCCGTCGCCCTCATCGTCACCGCGGGCCTCGCCGGACAGGGCGCGGCCGGGGCGCTCGCCCTCGGCCTGGCGATCGGCGGCACGGGCATGGTCTTCGCGACCACGGCCGCGCTCGCCGCCCAGCTGACGGAGAGCGCCCGGCTCGCGAAGGGCCTGACGGGGGCCGCCGTCGGTCTCGCGTTCGTCCTGCGGGCGGCCGGCGACTCCGGCACCGCCGGGGGCACCTCCCAGGACGGAGTCCTGGGAGGAGGTTCGTCCGTCCTGACCTGGCTGTCGCCGATCGGCTGGGCGGAGAACGTCCGCGCCTTCGCAGGCGAACGCTGGTGGGTGCTCCTCCTGATCGCCGCGACGGTCCTGCTCCAGACGGCGGCGGCGTACGCGCTGACCGGCCGTCGCGACGTCGGCGCGGGCTTCCTCGCGACCCGGCCGGGACCCCCGGAGGGCGGGCTCGCGACGGCGGGCGCGCTCGCGTGGCGGCTCCAGCGCGGCACCCTCCTCGGCTGGTCCCTGGGGTTCCTGCTCGGCGGGCTCGCCTTCGGCGGGATGGTCGAGGGCGCGGCCGACATCGTCGGCGACAACGAGAAGGCCCGGCAGATCTTCGAGCGGATGGGCGGCCAGAGCGCCCTCACCGACGCCTTCCTCGCCACCATGGTGTCCCTCTTCGGGATGGTCGCGGCCCTGTTCGCGGTCGGCTCGGCACTGCGGCCGCACGGCGAGGAGACCTCGGGCCGCGCCGAACCGCTCCTCGCGAACGCCCTCGGCAGGATCCGCTGGGCGGCCGGCCACCTGCTGATCGCCTTCGGCGGCTCGGCCCTGATCCTGGCCCTCAGCGGGATCGGCCTCGCCCTGTCGTACGGCCGTGACGCCGGCCCGATCCTGGGCGCCTCGCTCGCTCAGCTCCCGGCGGTGTGGACGCTGGCCGGGCTGGCCGTCCTCCTCTGGGGCGCGGCCCCGAAGGCCGCGACCGCCGCGTGGGGCGCGGCCGGCCTGTGCCTGGCCCTCGGCTGGATCGGCCCGGCGCTCGACCTGCCGCAGGCTGCCCTGAACCTCTCGCCCTTCGGTCATCTGCCGAAGCTCCCGGGCCCGGAGATGACCTGGACCCCGGTCCTGGCCCTGACGGCCCTGGCGGCGGCGCTGGTGACGGCGGGCCTCGCGGGGCTGCGGCGGCGGGACATGATCAGCTGAGAGGCGAGCCGAGCACTGCCGCTCCGTCAGAGGTGTGAGCACCGCGGGTGCGGTGCTCACACCTCCACGAGCAGCTCCTCGAAGCCCCGGATCACGTACCCCGGCTTCCACACGGGCTCGGCCGCGAGCCGCAGGGCCGGCGCCTGGCGCAGCAACTCGCCGAAAACGGAGCTCAGTTCGAGGCGGGCGAGGGGCGCGCCGAGGCAGTAGTGGATGCCCGCCCCGAAGGTGATGTGCGGGTTGTCGGCCCGGGTGAGGTCGAGTGCGTCGGCCGTCGGGCCGAAGCGGGCCGGGTCGCGGTTGGCGGAGCCGAAGAGGAGGGCGACCTCGGAGCCGCGCGGGATGAGCCGGCCGCCGATCTCGATGTCGTCGAGGACCCAGCGCTCGAACATCTGGAGCGGGGTGTCGTAGCGCAGAAGTTCCTCCACAGCTGTGGACAACTTTTCGGGATCCGGACGGACGTCGTTCTTCAGGAGCGTCCACCAGCCGTTGACCGTCGTGTTCACGGTGGCCTCGTGGCCCGCGTTCAGGAGCAGGACGCAGGTGGAGATCATCTCCTGCTCCGTCAGCTCCTCCACCCCGATGAGCGCCGAGATCAAGTCGTCCCCCGGGCTCTTCCGCCGCCGCGCGATCAGCTCCCGCAGATAGTCCGAGAACTCGACCGAGGCCTCGACCGCCCCCCGGGCCGTCTCCTCCGAAGGATTCAGCTCGAACATCCCGCAGATCGCCGCGGACCAGGGCCGCAGCCGCCCCCGCTCCTCGTCGTCCTCGGGAACACCCAGCATCTGGGCGATCACCGCGACCGGCAGCGGCTCCGCGACCGCCGCCTGGAGGTCGCCGCCGCCCGCCGCCACCAGATCCCCCACCAGATCCGCGGCGAGCCGCCGTACCGTCGGTGCCAGGTTCTCGACCGTCCTCGGCGTGAAGGCCTTCGACACCAGGCGCCGGATGCGGCTGTGGTCGGCCGCCTCCAGATCGAGCAGCCCGTGGTCGTTGAGCGTGTGGAAGGGCTCGTACGCCGCGTCCGGCGCCTCCCGCCCGAACTCCTCGTGGGTGAAGCGGTGCGTGTACGTACGGCCGAGCCGACGGTCCCTGAGGAGCGCGGACACGTCCTCGTAGTGCGGGATCAGCCACTGGCGGGTCGGGCCGTGCCAGTGGGCGCGGCCCGCCGCCCGCAGCTCGGCGTAGGCGGGGTACGGATCGGCGACGAACTCCGCGGAGAAGGGGTCGTAAACAGCCTCGACAGCGTCCATGGCCGGACGCTACCCGCGCGCCCCCGCGCGTTCTAGCCGCCGACGCGCACCAGACCCGCCTCGTACGCGAAGACCGCCGCCTGCGTCCGGTCCCGCAGCCCCAGCTTCACCAGGATGCGGCTCACATGCGTCTTGATGGTCGACTCGGCGACGACGAGGTGCTCGGCGATCTCGGAGTTCGACAGACCCTGCGCGATGAGCACCAGGACCTCCGTCTCGCGCTCCGTCAGCTCCCCTATCTGCGCCATCGCCGGGGGGCGCGGAGAGCTCCCCGGCGCCTTCGCGAACTCGGTGATCAGCCGCTTCGTGACCGTCGGCGCGAGCAGCGCCTCGCCGGCCGCGACGACCCGCACCCCGTCGGCGAGCTGCCGGGCGGAGGCGTCCTTGAGCAGGAAGCCGGAGGCCCCGGCGCGCAGCGCCTGGTAGACGTACTCGTCGAGGTCGAAGGTGGTCAGGACGAGCACCTTCGCGTCCGCGTCGGCGGCGACGATCTCCCGGGTGGCGTCGATGCCGTTCAGCTCGGGCATCCGGATGTCCATGAGGACCACGTCGGGGTGGAGGGCGGCGACCTGGGCGACGGCCTCCCGGCCGTTCACGGCCTCGCCGACGACCTCGATGTCCGGCATCGCGCCGAGCAGCACCGAGAAGCCCTCGCGGACCATCATCTGGTCGTCGACGATCAGCACGCGGATCACTGGTCACTCTCCTCACGGCTCACGGGGACGAAGGCCGTCACCTCGTAGCCACCGTCCTCGGTCGCCTCGGCCGTCATCTCCCCGCTGAGCATCGTCACACGCTCGCGCATGCCGGTGATGCCGTGGCCGGCACCCGGGGAGGGCTTCACGAGGCCGCGTGCCGGGCCGTTGGCGATGCGCAGGCCCAGACCGCCGAGGACATAGCTGACCTCGACCTTCGCAGCGGCGCCGGGCGCGTGCCGCAGCACGTTCGACAGGGCCTCCTGGACGATGCGATACGCGGAGAGCTCCACGCCCTGCGGCAGCTCGCGCACGGCGCCGGTCACCGTCTTCTCGACGACGAGCCCGGCCTCCTGGACGTTGCGGACGAGCGAGTCGAGGTCGGCGAGGGTCGGCTGCGGGGCGTCGGGGGCCTCGTAGTCCTCGGCGCGGACGACACCGAGGATGCGGCGCAGTTCGGTGAGCGCGGCGACCGCGTTCTCCCGGATGGTGAGGAAGGCCTGCTCCAGCTCCGGCGGCGGGTTCTCGACCCGGTACGGGGCGGCCTCGGCCTGGATGGCGACGACCGACATGTGGTGGGCGACGACGTCGTGGAGCTCACGGGCGATGGTGGTGCGCTCCTCCAGGAGAGTCCGCCTGGAGCGCTCCTGGGCGGTGACGGTCTGCTGGGCGATGACCTCGCGGTCGGCCTGGCGGCGGACCTGGAGGACGGTGACGGCGAGCAGGAGGAGGGCGGAGACGAAGAGCATCGGAACGGAGTCCGAGCTGCGTCCCACCCCGAGGAACATCTCCGCGAAGAGGCAGAAGGCAGCCGTCACGAGCCACATCCACGCCGCGGTGCGGGGCCGGGTGCGGGCGGCGACCACGCCGAGGATCACGAGATGCGAGAAGAAGGTGATGTGCGACCAGGGCCAGCCGGCGTCGTAGCCGGTGAGGTAGCCGATGACGGGCGTGGACGCGAGCGAGGCCCAGAAGGCGAGGACGGGCCGCACCAGGGTGAGGAGCACGATCGCGGGCGGGACGCAGGCCATCATCAGCGTCAGCGGGGCGAAGGTGGTTTCGAACTCCTCGTACCCCATGGCGAAGACGATCAGGGCGAGGAACGCGACGACGCCGTGCGGGAACAGGCCGAGGTGCGGCCGTATCCCCTTCGGCACGAAGCGCGCCACCTTGGGGTTCACCTCGGCCGGCTGGAGCGGCCGGTAGGCCGACGCGTCGTGGAAGAGTTCCTGCCGCAGCCCGCCGAGGACGACCTGGACCAGGTGGAACTCGGGGGCGCGGCTCGTCTCGGGGGTCTGTGTCTGGGTCACGTCGACCACGGTACGGGGGGGCGGGGAACCCGGTCGTCCCGCTCGATGCGGATCCTTCCGGGTCCCCCTTGAGGACTATGGCCTCTGCCTGCCGTCCGTCCCCCGGCTCAGGGGAGCGTCGGGTGAGGCCCGCCGAGGGGGCGGTTCACCGTGCCGCCGCTCGTCAGGCGACGTGGTTGAACTTGGTGCCCTCGCCCGAGTACAGGTCCGTCGTCACACGGCTGAAGAGGGCGTTGACGGACCCCGTGGAGCGGTAGACGTACGTGCCGCCCGTTCCGTACGCGATCAGGTCGGGGCGGCCGTCGCTGTCGACGTCACCGGCACCGACGAGCTGGCTGAAGGCGCCCCAGCCGCCGCCGATCTGCACCCGGGTGGCGAAGTTGCCGCTGCCGTTGCCCTGGTAGAGCCAGAGGACACCGGAGGCGTCGCGTGCGACGAGGTCGCCCGCGGCCGTGCCGGCGATGTTGCCGACGGCGGTGATGTGGTTGTAGGCGCCCCAGCCGCCGCCGACGCGGGCACGGGTCGCGAAGGGCTTGGCGGAGTCGCCCGTGCCCTTGTAGAACCACAGCACGCCGGTGGTGTCCGTGGCGAGGAGGTCGGCGCGGCCGTCGCCGTCGAGGTCCGAGCCGCCCGTCAGCTTGTCGTAGGCGCCCCAGCCGGTGCCGACCTTGACGCGGGTCTCGAAGGTGCCGTCGCCCTTGCCGAGGTAGTGCCAGAGCACTCCGGCACCGTCGAGGGCGACCAGGTCGCCGGCCACGTTGCCCGCGAGGTCGCCGACGGCCTCGATCTGCTTGTACGCGCCCCAGCCCGTGCCGATCTTGGTGCGGCCGGCGGTCTCGACCTTGCCGTCGACCGGCCGGTCCCACAGGTCGTCGCGCCACAGCGCGCCGGCGGCGTCCCGGGCGAGGACGTCGGTGGAGCCGTTGTTGGTGTAGTCGTGCGGGTTGAGCGTCCGGAAGACGTCCATCCGCCAGCCCTGGGAGACCGGCTCGCCGGTGCCGTCGAGCAGCTTCGCCTCGGCCTCCACGGCGTACGAGCCGTTCGGCGCGTCCGCCCCGTCGAGGACGGCGTCCCAGGTGAAGGAGAAGAGGTTGCCCTCGGCGGGGGCGTACACCCGCGTGGTGTACACCTTCTCCGTGACCATGTGCGTCAGCCTGACGTCCACGTAGGCCTCGCGCTGCGACAGGGTCCACCCCAGGGTGACCTTGCCGCCGGTCTGGTCGAGGTTCACCGTGTCGGGGACGTGGACCTGCTCGATCTTCAGGTCGACCAGCGGGGCCTCGTCGGCCGTCTTGGTGACCTTCGGGGTGCCGTCCTCCGCGAGCTCGACCCGGAACAGGCCCTTGCCGTCGGCCGCGCGCGCACCGCGCAGCACGGCGGTGCCGTCGGCCGCGGTCAGCGCGGCGGAGCCGGAGTCCAGGAGCTGGCGGGTCTCGCCGGTGGTCAGGGAGACGGCCCGGACGGGCGTCGTGGGGTTGCCGTAGACCAGCCAGTCGCCCACGAGCGCGTGGTACCACTCGTCGAGGTGAGGACCGAGGACGGTCTTCTTCTCCGCGCCCGTACTGCGGTCGACGGACGTGATGTAGTCGCCGGTTCCGGCCTCGTAGCCGAACCAGGTCACGTGCGAGGCGGAGAAGTTCAGGCCGCCGAAGCCGTACCCGGACTCGGGGGCGGCGTACGTCTTGGTGACCGTCCCGGACGCCACGTCGATCAGGGCCCGGCCGCCGGTCCGCTTGTCCGCCGGCCCCGTCTCGTAGCCGACGAGGACGGAGCCGTCCTTGGCCACCGAGCCGAAGTAGTCGGTGGCGTCCGCGGGCAGGCCCGTGATCTTGCGGGTGGTCGTCGTGGCGCCGTCCTTGGTCACGACGTGCAGTTCCGCCTGGCCGACCTCGTTCGGCAGCTGCGCGAGCACGCTCGTCGGGCTCAGCACGGCCACGTAGTTGCCGTTGAGCGCACCGAGGTCGATGTCGACGCCCGGGGCGGAGGGGGTGGCCATGTTCCGCAGGGTGATCGCACGCATCTCGGCGGACCAGCCGGCGTCGCCGAGGACGAGCACGTCGCCGGCACCCATGGACCAGCCCTTGGGCGTGCCGAGCGAGGTCCGGGCACCGCCGTCGTACGGCGTCCACAGCAGCTTCCGGCTGCGGTCCTCCGCGAAGTAGTACGTGAGGAAGCCGGAGGTGCCCACGCCCCCGAGGTCGGTGCCCTCCGGGTAGACGGGAAGAACGGTGTCGGCCTGATCGGCCGGGGCCGCGACGGCGGCCGGTGTGGCCGCGAAGGCGGCGGGAGCGGTGGCCAGCGTGCCGGCGCCGAGGGCCGTGACGGCGAGGACGACGGTGACCGCCGTGGCGAGACGGGTGCCGGTAGAGCGGAGCTGCAAGGTGAAACCCCCACGAAGAAGATCGGACACGGCAGTGCCGTGCACGATCAGACCTCCGACCCGGTCGAATGGTTGTACGGGGATTCCGGTAAGTCGCACATGGATCCCCGGACTTCCCCATCACCAGGCCAGTTGGGCGATCTCCTCCGCCACCACCGCGCACGCGTCCGCCGCCGGGTCGATCAGCGGGAAGTGGCCGACCTCCTCCAGAAGCGTCACGCCGACCGTCTCGCCCGCCTTCGCGGCCGCCTCCGCATAGGCGTCGGCGACGGCGTACGGCACGTCGCTGTCCGTGCGGCCCTGGACGACGGTGGTCGCGATCCCGGTCGGCAGCAGCACCGAGGGATCGGCGTGGGCCGCCCGCTCCTCGTACGAGGAGGGGCCACCGAGCAGCTCGGTGACCGCGCCGCCGCACACGTTCAGTTCGACCGACCGCCCGAAGTGGGCGATCGGGGCGAGGGCGACGACCCCGCGCAGCGGGGGCGGGGCGGGCAGCCGCCACGGAGAGCCGGCGGGCAGGACGTGCCGGGCGGCGGCCCAGAGGGCGAGCTGGCCGCCCGCCGAGTGGCCGGTGAGCACGATCCGGCCGATGTCGGCCTGCGGCAGGTGGACGGAGGCGAGTTCGGGCAGGGCGTCGAGCGCGGCCGCCACGTCGTCGAAGGTCTCGGGCCAGCGCCCGGCGACCGGGGTGGCACCACCCTGCCGGGGGATGTCGCTGCCGCGCCGGTACTCGACGTTCGCCACGGCGAAGCCGCGCCGGGCCAGGAAGTCCACGAACGGGGTCAGGTGCTGCCGGTCGTACGGCGCCCGCCACGCCCCGCCGTGCAGGGCGACGACGAGCGGCGCCCGGGTCCGTCCGTCGCGCGGGGCGTAGAAGTCGATCACCTGGTCCGGGTGGTCGCCGTACGCGGCGGAGACGTCCGGGGGGACGGCCGGGTGCGAGAAGGCCGACGCCTCTTCGGCGGCATCGCGCGCGGCGGGGTCCGGCATGCTGTTCCAACCTCTCGGATACGGGGCCGAATTGGCCTGACCTGCGGGGACGGTACCAGGAGTGGAGCCCCCGCAGATCAGGCGATCATCGGACCGTACGAGACCGCGCGAGGCCGCGCGGAACCCGGTCGAGGCCTCAGGCAGGCAGGTCCGCCAGGACCTCCGCGAGCACCCGCGCCGCCCGCTCCGCGTCCGCGAAGCCGACGTACAGCGGAGTGAACCCGAATCGCAGGATGTCGGGGCGGCGCAGATCGCCGACGACACCGCGCTTGATCAGCTCGGCCATGACGGCGGGCGCGTTCTCGCAGGCGAGCGCGGTCTGGCTGCCGCGTTCGTCGTGCGCCTCCGGCGTCACGGAGGTGACACGGCCCTCCGGCACGTACGCGCGCACGCACTCCAGGAAGAAGTCCGTGAGCGCCAGGGACTTGGCCCGCACGTCCTCGATCGCGACGCCGTCCCAGACGTCCAGCGCCGCTTCGAGGGCCAGCATCGACAGGATGTCGGGCGTCCCGACCCGGCCCCGTACGACGCCCGCGGCCGCCTCGTACCCGGGAGTCATGGCGAACGGGTCGTTGTGCGAGTTCCAGCCGGGAAGCGGCGAGTCGAAGGCGGCCTGGTGGCGTTCGGCGACGTACAGGTAGGCCGGCGAACCGGGCCCGCCGTTCAGGTACTTGTACGTGCAGCCGACGGCCAGGTCGACCCCGTGCGCGTCCAGGCCGACCGGCAGGGCGCCCGCGCTGTGGCACAGGTCCCAGACGGCGAGCGCGCCCGCCGCGTGCAGCGCGGCCGTGATGCCGGGCAGGTCGTGGCGGCGGCCACTGCGGTAGTCGACGTGGTTGACGAGCGCGGCGGCCGTCCGCGGGCCGGCGGCCGCGGCCATGCCGGCCGGGTCGACGGGCACGATCCGGTGACCCGTCATCCGCGCCGCGGACTCCGCGATGTACCCGTCCGTGGGAAAGGTCGTCGCGTCGACGAGGATCTCGTCGCGGTCGTCGGCGCTCAGCCGGGCCGCCGCGACGACCGCCTTGAAGACGTTCACGCTGGTCGAGTCGCCGACCACGATCTGTCCCTGGGCGGCGCCGACGATCGGGGCGATCCGGTCGCCGATCCGCTCGGGCGCGGTCCACCAGCCGGACTCGTCCCAGGAGCGGATGCGGAGCTCGCCCCACTCGCGGGTGATGACGTCGGCCATCCGGGCGGGGACGTGGGCGGGCAGCGCGCCGAGGGAGTTTCCGTCGAGGTAGACGGTCCCGGCGTCGAGGGCGAACTTCTCTCGGTGCTTGCCGAGTTCGTCGGCCGTGTCGAGTGCGTGTGCCTTCTTCTGGAGGTCTGCCATGGCATCAGTCTCAGACATGGCTGCGCGCCGTCCAGAGCTCCGGGAAGACGTTCTTCTGCGCCCGCTTCTCCAGCCAGGCCACGCCCGCCGAGCCGCCGGTGCCGGTCTTCGAGCCCATCGCGCGGCGGGTCGCCACCAGATGGTCGTTGCGCCATCGCCAGACCAGTTCGGCGACGTCGCTGAGCGCCTCGCCGAGCCGCACGAGCTCGCCGTTCTGGTCCGCCTCCGCGTAGATCCCGGCCCAGACCGCCTCGACCTCGGCCGAGGGCTCGTACCGCTGCGCGAGGTCGCGGCCGAGGACGGCGGCCGGGACGGGCAGGCCGCGGCGGGCGAGCAGCCCGAGGACCTCGTCGTACAGGCTCGGCTCGTGGAGCGCCTTCTCCAGCTCGGCGTGGACGCGGGGCGCGCCCCGGTGCGGGACGAGCATGGACGCGGACTTCTCGCCGAGCAGGAACTCCATCCGCCGGTACATCGCGGACTGGAAGCCGGAGCCCTCGCCGAGCGCGGCGCGGTAGGCGTTGAACTGGGCGGGGGTGAGCTGGGCGAGCGGCCGCCAGGAGTGGTTGAGGGCCTCCAGCTCGCGCACGGAGCGCTTGAGCGCGTCCATCGCCACGGGGACGCGGTCCTCGCGCAGGGCGCGGCTCGCGGTCTCCCACTCGTGGACGATCACGGTGAACCACAGCTCCATGACCTGGGTGGTGACCAGGAAGACCATCTCGCCGGGGTCGTCCGAGCGGAGGTGCTGGAGGTGGGTGAGAACGTCCGCCTGGACGTAGTCCTCGTACGGCGTCGTGCCGGCGAAGTCGAGGTTCGGGTCGTTGGCGACCGAACCGGCTCCGGAATCGGGAGAACCCGGGGAGAGTGACATTTCTGTCTCCTCGATACGAGCTACCGGGTAGCGGTCTGCTCCACCGTGCGCGCGGTCGTCCGTGCGTCACGGGAGCCCCGGTCCCCTCGGGAGGCGGGCTTCGTCGCGCGCCGTCCCAAGCGCATCATGACACGATCGGCCCGGTGATGTAGCTCCCGTCTTCGTCATACGGAAATGCGTTCGATCTACATCCGTCCAGGCCCTTGATCTGCTGCATCATCGCGGGCGCGAGCCTGCCCGGACCCGGGCAGCCCATGTGCTGCCGGATGCCTATCTCGTGCCCGACCTCGTGGTTGATGATCAGATGCCGGTACTCGGCTGCCTCCCCCGCGAAGGTCGGCGAGCCCAGCATCCACCGCCTGAGGTTCACCACGACCCCGTCGGTGGTCTCGCAGTTCAGCTCGCCGTGGGTGTCCAGGCCCTGCTGCAGACAGAGGGCGTCGGCCGTGTCCGGGGTGGCGATCCGGATGACGAAGTCGGCGTTCTCCGAGACCAGCTGGAAGCGGCCCCGGCCGTGCGCGGCCCAGCCGCGCGGATGCGCCAGGATCCGCTGGATCTCGGCAGCCGTCTCGGGCGCCGACAGCTCGATGCCCTCCTCGACCTGGACCCGGTAGCGGCGCAGTTCGCCGCCGTGGCCGACCGGTGCGCCGGAGGCCTGCGCGGTGGTGAAGGTCCCGGCGCCGGACTTCGGCACGGTGGGCGGCTTCATCGGGCTCGTCTTCGGCTTCGGCGTCGGCTTCGCGGTCGCCTTCGGTTTCGGGGACGGGGTCGACCCCGCCTTCGGCGGCGGCTTCGGCTTCGTCATACTGCGCCGGGGAGTGGGAGCGGTCGTCCCCGGGGCCGGGCTCTCGCCGGTCGCCGTCGGCACGGGAAGGGGCGCCGAGGCCGCCGTGTCCTCGGCGGGCGGGCCGTTGAAGTGGGCGAGGGCGACGCCGGCGCCGAGCGCGACCGTCATCAGGACCAGCGTCGGCAGTACGAGCCGGCCGGCGGGGGCGCGTCTGCCTCCGTCCCGCCGCCGGCTCCGCGTTCGTCGCCGTCCTGCGGATGCGGCACGCTTGCCCACGACAGACTTCTCCCCTGCGTCGGCCGGCAGTGGGGGAAGAGGAAATGCGCCTCGGTACCGGCGTGTTCGGTCCTGCGGTCCCGGGGATCGTACCGGCCCCAGTCGAACAACCTCGAACGGGTCGGGGAGTCTGTCCGGATTTCCCCCGGTCCGTCGGAGCAGGGGAAATCCGGCCAGTTTCAGCCGTCGGGCGATGTCAGCCGAGCGTCTCCGCAGCGGTCTCCGAGGAGTCCCGAAGGAAGGTCGTGCAGCGCTCGAACTCGTCCTTCTCACCGATCTCGCCGGCCGCGCGGGCCAGCGAGTGCAGGGCGCGCAGGAAGCCGCGGTTCGGCTCGTGCTCCCACGGCACCGGGCCGTGGCCCTTCCAGCCGTTGCGGCGCAGCGCGTCGAGGCCGCGGTGGTAGCCGGTACGGGCGTAGGCGTAGGACTCGACGACCGAGCCGCGCTCGTACGCGTCGTCCGCGAGCTGGGCCCAGGCGAGCGAGGAGGTCGGGTACTTCGCAGCGACTTCCGCCGGCGCCGTACCGTTCGCGAGCAGCTCGCGCGGACCCGGGTCGTCGGGCAGGTGGGTGGGGGCCGGTCCCCCCAGGAGGTTCTCATGCATGGCCATGGGGCCAGTCTGCCTCAGTCCCGCTCTCCGGAGGCCCTGTGGCGGGGAGGCACCGGGCCTCGGGGCCCCGGGCGCCCGAACGCCCCGCGACGGAAGCACCGGGCTCCCTCAGGCCGAGGCGTCCCGCTGTCCCGGGTCGAGCGGCGGGGACGACACCCCGCAGTGCACCTTGCACTCCGGGTGGCAGTCCGCCCCCGTCGGACGCCGCATCGTCGTCCACGCGAGCACCGCGCCCACCACCAGGATCCCCGCACACATCGGCATCGCCCGCCGGAACGTCGCCCCGAACTCCTCCGCCGAGAGGTACGCCTCCGGGCTCATCCCGGCGAGCATCGGCAGCGCGGCCACCGCGAGCAGCCCGGCCGCCCGCGCCGCCGCGTTGTTGATGCCACTGGCCAGGCCCGCCCTGGACACGTCCACCGAGGCGAGCACGGTCGCGGTCAGCGGCGCGACCAGCGCCGTCATCCCGAGCCCGAGCACCAGCAGCGCCGGCAGCACGTCCCGTACGTACGAGGCGTCCTCACCGACCCGCAGCATCAGGAGCATGCCCGCGGCGCACAGCAGCGGCCCCACCGTCAGCGGGATCCGGGGCCCGATCCGCTCCCCCAGCTCCCCGGACTTCGCCGAGAGCAGCAGCATCAGGACGGTCGTGGGCAGCAGGGCCGTACCGGCACCGAGCGCCGAGTAGCCGGACACCACCTGGAGCTGGAGGACGGCCAGGAAGAAGAATCCGCCGAACGCGGCGTACACGCACAGCGTGACCAGATTGACCGCGGTGAACATCCGGGACGCGAAGATCGACGGCGGCACCATCGCACGTTCGCCGCGGCGCCGCTCCACCACCACGAACCAGGCGCCGACGACGCCCCCGGCCGCCCCGGCCCACCAGGCCTCGCCGATCAGCGCGTACGTCACGAGCGCGAGCGCCGCCGCGCCCAGGACCGCGCCGAGCACGTCGAAGCGGCCGTGCGCGGTCTCGTCCCGCGATTCTGGGACGTGCCTCAGCGCGACGGGAACGCAGAGGGCGGCGAGCGGCACGTTCAGCAGGAACACCCACCGCCAGCCCGGCCCGTCCACCAGCCAGCCGCCCACGAACGGCCCGATCGCCGCTCCCACCCCGCCGAAGCCGGACCACAGCCCGACCGCCCTGGCCCGGTCGTCCTCGTGGAAACTCGCCTGGATCAGCGCCAGGGACCCGGGGGTGAGCAGCGCCCCGCCCACGCCCTGGAGGGCGCGGGCGGCGATGAGCACGCCGGCGTTCGGGGCGAGGCCGCACAGGAGCGAGGCGAGCGCGAACCACACCACGCCGATCACGAAGACCCGGCGCCGCCCGAACCGGTCGCCGAGCGATCCGCCGAGCAGGATCAGCCCGGCCAGGGTGAGCATGTAGGCGTTGACCGTCCACTGGAGAACGGCCAGGTCGGCGCCCAGGTCCTCGCCGATGTGCGGCAGCGCCACATTGACCACGGTGGAGTCGAGCAGCGCCATGCCGGAGCCGAGGACGGTCGTGAACACGATCCATCGCCCGGCCCTGGAGGCCATCCGCACGTCCCGATCGCCCATGCGAGCCATGCTCCTCGCGGAGGCGGCCCCGTGCACCCCGGTGCGGGCATCCGCCACCCGCGGGACACCCGTCTCAGGAGGTGCGCCGCCCCCGGAACCAGGACGTGAGCACCCTGCCACGGGCATCCCCGTCCGGAGGTACGCGCCCTGACACGGGCGCCCTTGTCAGGAGGTGCGCAGCCGTCCCGCCGCCCGGACCAGCGCGGCCACACCCCGCTCGGCCTTCTCCCGCCGACAGCCCACGTTCAGCCGGACGAAACCGGGCGTGCCGTACACCCCGCCCGGCATGATCGCCACCTTCTCGACGGTGATCAGCTCCTCCTGCAGCCGGGTCTCCTCGATGCCCAGGGGCCGCAGGTCGATCCAGGCGAGATAGCCCGCCTGCGGGGGCGCCCAGCCGAGCTCGGGAAAGCCCGTCGCGAGGTGCTCCCGAACCATGCCCATCGTGCCCGCCACGTAGGCGCGCAGCTCGTCCAGCCAGGCCGCGCCGTGCCGGTACGCGGCGATGTGGGCGGTCAGCGAGAGCACGGCGGGCGAGGCGAGCCCCTCGCCGGTCTCCATCCGCCGGACGAAGGCCGCACGCTCGTCGGGGTCGCCGATGATCCCGTACGAGCCGGAGAGCGCGGGGAAATTGAAGGCCTTGGTGGCCGAGGTGATCAGCGCCCAGCGGTGGCCCCGGCCCCGCTCGGCGATCCGGGTCCACGGGATGTGGCGGTGGCCGTCGGTGGTCATGTCGGCATGGATCTCGTCGCTGACGACAGCCGCGCCGTGGCGCTCGGCGAGCACGGCGAACTCCCGGAGCTCGCTCTCCGTCCACACCCGGCCGGTCGGATTGTGCGGGGAGCAGAGCAGCAGGACCTTGCTGTCCGGCCGGGCCAGCTCCCGTTCGAGGGCCTCGGTGTCGCCGAGCGGGACGCCGCGCAGCTCGCGCCCGAGCCCCGTGACGGCCTTGCGGAAGCCGTCGTAGGTGGGGGTGTGGACGACGACGCCGTCGCCGGGCTCGGTCCACATCCGCAGGAGCTGGGAGAGCTGGTTGAGCACGGAGGGCGCGTACACCAGGGAGTCCGGGTCGATCTCGGCCTCGTACCTGGTGGCGTACCAATGGCGTATCGCCTCGCGGAACTCCCCGAGCCTCCAGTCGGTGTAGCCGAAGACCCCGTGGTCGACACGGTCGCGCAGGGCCGCGAGGACCTCCGGCGGAGAGGCGAAGTCCATGTCGGAGATGGTGAAGGGCAGCAGGTCGGGGACGCCGAAGCGGTCCGCGATCCCGTCCCACTGGACCGACCAGGTCCCGCGGCGGTCGATCTCCCGGTCGAAGTCGTACGTCGTCGTCACCGTGCTCTCTCCTCCGGACATCTCTCTCCTCCCGACACGCCGAGGGCCCGGCACCCCCACGCCAGGGCGGGGGTACCGGGCCGCTCGTACAACGCTCGCTTCAGCGCTTACTTCAGCCTGGTGCCGGTCGAGCGCAGCGCCGCGCACGCCTCGGTCACCCGGACGGCCATGCCGGCCTCGGCCAGCTTGCCCCAGGTGCGCGGGTCGTAGGTCGACTTGATGCCGACCTCGCCGTCGACCTTCAGGACACCGTCGTAGTTCTTGAACATGTGGTTCGCCACCGGACGCGTGAAGGCGTACTGGGTGTCGGTGTCGAGGTTCATCTTCACGACGCCGTTCTCCAGGGCGGTGGCGATCTCCTCGGCCGTGGAGCCCGAGCCGCCGTGGAAGACGAAGTCGAACGGGGAGGCCTTGCCGTACTTCTCGGCGACACCGGCCTGGAGGTCCTTGAGGAGCTCCGGGCGGAGGACGACGTTGCCCGGCTTGTAGACGCCGTGCACGTTGCCGAAGGAGGCGGCGAGCAGGTAGCGGCCCTTCTCGCCCAGGCCCAGGGCCTCGGCGGTGCGGAGCGCGTCGTCGACGGTGGTGTACAGCTCGTCGTTGATCTCGTGGCTGACGCCGTCCTCCTCGCCACCGGTCGGGGTGATCTCGACCTCAAGGATGATCTTGGCGGCGGCGGCCTTCGCGAGCAGCTCCTGGCCGATGGCCAGGTTGTCGGCGAGGGTCTCGGCGGAGCCGTCCCACATGTGCGACTGGAACAGCGGGTTCTCGCCACGGGCGACGCGCTCGGCGGAGACGTCGAGCAGCGGACGGACGTAGCCGTCCAGCTTGTCCTTCGGGCAGTGGTCGGTGTGCAGCGCGACCGTGATGTCGTACTTCGCGGCGACGATGTGCGCGAACTCGGCCAGGGCAACGGCGCCCGTGACCATGTCCTTGTTGTACTGGCCGCCCAGGAACTCGGCTCCGCCGGTCGAGATCTGGATGATGCCGTCGCTCTCGGCCTCCGCGAAGCCGCGCAGGGCGGCGTGCAGGGTCTGGGACGAAGTCACGTTGATGGCCGGGTAGGCGAACTTGCCTGCCTTCGCCCGGTCGAGCATCTCGTTGTAGACCTCGGGGGTTGCGATGGGCATTCGTCCGCTCCTTGTGATGTGCGGGGTGTGTGCGTTGCTGTCCCTGACCTGGGGGCGACGTCATCGTCGACGCCCATCCTTCCAGACTCTTCTCCGGGCTCCCACGGGCCCGGCATGCCGAGGGGCGGGGGGGTTTTCGTGGAAAAACCCCCCCCCCGGGAAAAAAGCAAGGCAGGACAGACAATAACAAGGCGATGGCCTCGGCGGCGCCCCGGTCGACGATCGTGGCCACGGCGACGACCTCGCCGCCGGCCTCGCGGACGGCCTCCACGGCGGTCAGCGGCGAGCCGCCGGTCGTCGAGGTGTCCTCGACGACGAGGCAGCGACGGCCCTTGACGTCCGCGCCCTCGATACGGCGCTGCATGCCGTGGGCCTTCTGCGCCTTCCGGACGACGAAGGCGTCGAGACGCCGGCCGCGCGCGGCGGAGGCGTGCAGCATCGAGGTCGCGACCGGGTCGGCGCCCAGGGTCAGACCGCCGACGCAGTCGAAGTCCAGGTCGGCCGTCAGGTCGAGCATGACCTGACCCACCAGCGGCGCGGCCTCGCCGTCCAGCGTGATCCGGCGCAGGTCGATGTAGTAGTCGGCTTCCAGACCCGAGGAGAGGGTCACCTTGCCGTGCACCACGGCCTTGTCCTTGATCTGCTGGAGCAGCTCAGCGCGTACGTCAGTCATGGTCAGCAGCTTAAGGGGCGCCGTGGCGCCCTGGCTCAGAGCCGCCGCCAGCGCCAGGTGCTCTCGACCTCCAGGGGGTCGATCGGAGTGACCAGACGGGGGTGGGTGTTGAGGCCGTTCGGCGGGCCGGACTGCGGCTCGACGCAGGCGGCCTCCTCGGGCTCGTCGTAGATCACGACCCACTCGGCGCGGCTGGTGACCTTCAGCTCCAGCTCCTCCGGCCAGGTGAGGGTGACGTCGACGCCCTCGGGCATGCCGAAGCAGTCGTCCCAGGGGCCGGGGGTGGGGTCGATCCGGCGTCCGGTCGGGAGGTGGTCGTCACCACGTTCCTCCTGCCAGGCCGGGGTGAAGTCGAGCCGCACGTCCTGGCCGCCCCGGCCGAGGTCGCGCAGGAACCAGGGGTGCCAGCCGGCCTGGGCCGGAAAGGAGTCGTCGTAGGTCTCGACGCCGAAACGGAGGGTGAGGGCGTCCTCGGCCAGCTCGAAGACCTGGGTGACCTTGCCCTTGTACGGCCACGGGTCACCGAGCTCGCAGGTGAAGACGGCCTCGGTCGCGGAGACCCTCGCGGACTTCCATGCGAGGTCGCGGACGGTGCCGTGGATGGCGTGCGGGGGTGCGTTGACCGGCAGCTGATGGCTGGTGGCCCCGTTGCGGAAGCGGCCGTTCTCGGTCCGTCCGCACCAGGGCACCATCGGGAAGGCTCCGAACCGCTCGCCCTGGCGCAGCACCTCGGTGCCGCCGATGCGCAGGCTCTCGATCCGGCAGCCGTTCTCGGGGCTGATGGTCAACTCGGCGTCGCCCGCCGTCAGTCGCGTCTGCATGCTCACGCCCTGACCCTAATCGTGTCAGCGGCGTCGGCGCAGTGCGCGGCCCACGACCACGGCGGAGGCGAGCGCGAGGGCCGCGGCAGGGGCGATCCAGCGCAGGGTGGCACCGGCGCTCGACGCCTCGGGCGCGGGAACCGGAGCGTACCGGCCGCGCGGCGGCGCGTGGTCGACCTCCTCGGCGCTCCGGCCGATCATGGTCCGGCGGGCGTGGGCGGCCTCGGCGGCTGGCTGCGGCGCGGGGAACTCGATGGGCGTGTCGCCGAACTCCTCGTCCAGGAGGGGGTCGAGGGAGGGCGGCGGCACCGGCGCATCGAAGAGGGCACTCCGGTGCGGCTCCTCGACACCGTCGTCGACGCCGTCGTCATCGGAGTCGGGCTCGACGACGTCCTCGGCAGCTGCGGCGGCCTCTGCGTCGGGGGCCGCCTCCGCGTCCACGTCCTCCGGCGCGTCCGGCTCCTCCGCCAGCGCCGCCAGCCCCTCCACGAATTTGTCGAGCATCCGCGCGCCCGCCGTGGACCGGGCCTCGTCCGTCGCCTCGGCGAGCCGGCCGGCCGCCGTCAGACCGCCGGTGAAGCTCAGGCTGGTGCCCTCGGCCACCGGAGTGAGGACGACGGTGAGCGACAGCTCCGCCGTGCCCTTGCCCCGGGCCTCGGTTCCCCGCCCCTCGTAGGTGATGGCACCGTCCCGCTCGACGACCTTCAGGGCGCCCCGGTAGGTGATGGTGTTGCCGCCGACCCGCACCTTGAGCCGGCCCGTCAGAGGGCCCTCCCCCGTAGCCTCCGGCACGGGAGGTGCCCCCACCGCGTCGGCGTCGCGCTGGAGACCGGGGACGCAGCGCACCACCCGGGCCGGGTCCGTGAGCGTCGCACGCAGAACCTCGGCCGGGACCGGGACGAACACCTCATGCTCCATGGAAGCCGAGCCTACTCAGACGGGGGCGCGGCGTCGCCCGTTCGGCACGGAACCCGGTCCCTTCAGCTTCCGTAGCGCGGGTGCACAAGCGTCGACGGGGGCGGTTCGGCGCCCCGGCCGAGCTCGGCGCGGCGCGCCGCGGCCTCCAGGGTGTCCGGGCCGAGCGAACGCAGCCGGGGCGCGTCGGGGGCGAGGCCGAGAGCGGGCGGGCGGCTGCCCGGTACGGCCAGGAGGAAGCCCCAGTCACCGGGCCCCCGCCCCGTACCGCCGGCGCTGTCGGCGCGGTCGGGTCCGGCGGCGAAGCCGGGGGTGCGGCCGCTCGCGCTGTAGGGGCGGGTGGCGAAGCCGGCCGCGTGCAGGGTGGTGTCCACGGTCCAGTAGGTGTGGGGCCGGTCGGTGACGGACCCGGCGTGCACGGCGAACCGTCCGGAGGGGGTGAGGACCTGGGCCACGAGTCCGTAGAACTCCTGCGCGTACAGCTTGGCGCTGGGGGTGATTCCCGGGTCGGGCAGATCGGAGATCACCACGTCGTACCGTTCCTGCAGACGATCGGTGGCGCCCCGGAGCCAGTGGAAGGCGTCCGCGTGGACCACCCGGACGCGCGGGTCCCGGAACGCCTGCCCGTTGAGCCTGGCGAGGGCCGGATCCGTCCGGGCGAGGCGGACGACGCCCGGGTCGAGCTCGACGACGGTGACGGAGCGGACCGTGGGGTAGCGCAGGGCCTCGCGGGCGGCCATGCCGTCTCCGCCGCCGACGATCAGCACGCGGGCATGCGCGCCGTTCATCGCGGGGTGGACGAGGGCCTCGTGGTAGCGGTACTCGTCCTGGCCGGCCACCCGGAGACGGCCGTCGAGGAACAGGTCGGGCGGGTCTTCGCGCCCCCCGGTCACGACGATCTCCTGGAGCTCGGTGTGGACGGCGACCCGCACCCGCTCCCCGTACACCGCCCGCCGGGCAGCCTGTTCGAAGTCGTCGACGAGCACGGTCGCCGTGGCGAGGACGGCGAGGACCGCCACGTTCACCGCGACGAGCAGGGCTCGGGAGCGGGCGGTCAGGTCGCGGCGGAACACCCAGAGGACGAGGCCGCCGCCCGCCACGGCGTTGACCGCGCCGGTGACGAGGGCGCCGGTGAGCTGGCCGAGCCAGGGCAGCAGCAGAAAAGGGAAGGCGAGGCCGCCGACCAGGGCGCCGACATAGTCGGCGGCGAAGAGGTCGGCGACCGTCCCGGCGGCGTCGTCCTGCTTTCCGAGCGAGGCCTTCCGCCCGGACCGGCCCGGCCGGTCGCCCCGCTGTATGAGCGACATCAGGAGCGGGATCTCCGCGCCGATGAGCACCCCGATGGCGAGCGAGAACGCCACGAGGACGTACCTCGATTCGCCGAACCAGGCGAAGGCCGCGTACAGCACCAGCGCAGAGGTGCCGCCGATGAGCGCGAGCCCGGCCTCGACCAGGCCGAAGCCGACGGCGGCGCGGCAGCGCAGCGCCTTGGCGAGGAGCGAGCCCACTCCCATGGCGAAGACCATGACGGAGAGCACGACCGACGCCTGGGTGACCGAGTCGCCGATCAAGTAGGAGGCGAGCGCGACCAGTTCGAGTTCGTAGACCAGGCCGCAGGCGGCGCAGACGAAGACCACCGCGAGGACCGGGAACCGCACCGTCCCACGCGGCGGCTCGGGCCGCCGCACGGGCGCCCGCCGCACCCTCTTGGGTGGCATGGTCACGGTCGGCTCGATCATGACCGTAACGCTACGTCACGGCTCGGGCGCCCCCTGTCACCCACACGAGTGGATCTGGAGCTCCGAGAGGGCGTATCAGAGCGTTGCAGGCATACGTACGCCGATACGGGTCCTGGTCACCACCAACTGCCCTTCCTGCGGGTAGGCGTGCCAGGTGCGCCAGCGCACCTGACCCTCGTGGCGCTGCGCCAGCATCGCCGTGAAGGCGTGCGGGGAGCCGGGAAAGGTCCCCGCGAGGCCATTGGGGTGGTCGGCGACCAGGGCCAGCAACTCCTGCGCCCGGCCCGCGAAGGAGCCGTGCGAGAGCGTCTCGACGCGGGCGGCGAATTCGTACTCCCATTCGCCGACGCGCTTGGAGACGCCGAGCGGCAGCGGGGTGCTGCTGCCCGGCATGCAGGCGACGGTCTCCGAGCAGTCTCGGCCCTCCTCTTCCAGGAGCACCTGGTGGGAAGCGCCGAGCAGCCTCAACTGCAGCTTGGCGCCCGAGAGTTCGAGGTCGAGCACGGCCAGGGCGGGCAGCGGCTCGCGCCCGAGGGCCCAGGCCAGATCGGCCGCGCGGGTATCGGTGTAGGAGGTTTTCAGGGTGGTGAGCATGGGTCGGCTCCGCAAACACGGTTTGACGGGTGGGCCGGGGGCGCCCCGGAGAAGGGTTCAACGGGAGTGGGGAATCGCCGGCTCGGGTCCACACACGGTCCGAGGGCTGTCTCTGTCAGGAGCGAGAGAACCACGGACACCGGACGACTCGCAGCGTTTTTACCCAACTTGCTGTGTTTTCCAACCCCTTCGGGGACCCCACAGTTCACTTGTTCAATCGGAATTGATCGACAAGTTCCCTGCGGATTGCCCACGTCACGTGCCACACGGCTGTGGCAGCGCCGCAGCCGCGCTCAGCTGCCGCCGCCGCAGCCGCCACCACCCCCGCCGCCACCGCAGCTGGAGGACCCCCCGCAGGAGCTGGAGCCGCCGCCACCGCAGCCGCCACCGCCGCCACCGTCCGCCCAGGTGACGCTGCCGTCGCCCGACCGCGAGCCCCGCCGCCGCGGCCTGCTGCCGGCGGCACCGGTGCTGCGGCTTCCCCAGAGGACGATGAGCACTCCCGCGACGGCCAGGAACCCGAAGACGATGAAGAGGAAGATTTCCATCAGTACTACCCCCGTTCGATTGTGCGAGGGAGATTCCCGCTACGGAGCCCCGTCAAAGCGCACTTGAGGAACTCCAGAGCTTCGCCGCAGGATGACCGTCATGACACGACCGCCGCTCAACCGCCGCCTCGCCGAGTTCGGCACGACGATCTTCGCCGAGATGTCCGCGCTCGCCGCCAGGACCGGGGCGATCAACCTCGGTCAGGGCTTCCCCGACACCGACGGCCCCGAGGAGATCCGGGAGGCGGCGGTCCGCGCGCTGCGGGACGGCCGCGGCAACCAGTACCCGCCCGGCCCCGGCGTCCCCGAGCTGCGGTCGGCGATCGCCGACCACCAGCGGGACCGGTACGGTCTCGACTTCGACCCGGACACGGAGGTGCTCGTCACCGCGGGCGCCACCGAGGCGATCGCGGCGGCCCTGCTCGCCCTCGTCGAACCGGGCGACGAGGTCATCGCCCTGGAGCCGTACTACGACTCGTACGCCGCCTGTGTCGCCATGGCCGGCGGGACCCGGGTCCCCGTCACCCTCCGCCCCCACGACGGGTCCTACGTCCTCGACCTCGACGAACTGCGGGCCGCCGTCACCGACCGGACCCGTCTGATCCTGCTCAACACCCCGCACAACCCCACCGGCACCGTCCTCACCCGGGCCGAACTGACCGCCGTCGCCGAGCTCGCCGTCGAGCGGGACCTGCTCGTCGTCACCGACGAGGTGTACGAGCACCTGGTCTTCGACGACGCCGAGCACCTGCCGATCGCGAGCCTGCCGGGGATGCGGGAGCGCACGGTCACCATCGGCTCGGCCGGCAAGACGTTCTCGTTCACCGGCTGGAAGGTCGGCTGGATCACCGCGAGCCCCGAGCTGACCTCCGCCGTCCGCTCGGCCAAGCAGTTCCTCACGTATGTGTCCTCCGGCCCGTTCCAGTACGCGATCGCCGAGGCCCTGCGCCTCCCGGCCACGTACTTCGACACCCTCCGCACGGAGCTCTCCGCCAAACGGGACCTGCTGAGCGAGGGCCTCGCACAGGCGGGCTTCGCGGTCTACAAGCCCGCCGGCACCTACTTCGTCACCACCGACATCCGACCCCTCGGCGCCGAGGACGGCTTCGCCTTCTGCCGCTCGCTGCCCGAGCGCGCCGGGGTCGTGGCCATCCCGAACGCCGTCTTCTACGACCACCGCGAGGCCGGCGCCCCCTTCGTCCGCTTCGCCTTCTGCAAGAAGACCGAGGTCCTGGAGGAGGCCGTCTCCCGGCTCAAGCGACTGTCCTGACGCCCGGCCGCACCACCGCCGACGACGACGAGAGCCCGGCCCCTCGGAAGGGGCCGGGCTCTCGTGCGGGTGCGGGGAGGCTCAGGCCTCTTCGTCGCCGGCGGCCTTGTCCTCGGGGGACTCCAGGCCGAACTGCTCGACGATCCACTTGTCGAACTCGATGGAGGCGCGGACCCAGCTGACCGTGGAGGAGACGAAGTGCTCCAGGGCGACGCCGGTGCCGATCAGCATCTGGGCCTCACCGATGAGGCGGAGGGTGGCGGAGCCGTCCTCCTCCTCGTGCAGGTGCGTGTAGACCTTCGGCCACAGGGTGCGGCGGTTCCAGTCGTCGATCGCGTCGAGGATCTTGGCGCGGTCGTCGGCGGAGTGCGGGCGGTCGTAGAACGTCCGCACCGAGAAGACCTGCTGCTCGTCCTCGCCGCGGAACATGAAGTACGTGCGGAATTCCTCCCACGGCGCCGCGAGGTCACCCTCGTCGTCGATGACGTACTTCAGCTCCATCTGCTCGAGGAGCTGCTTGACGAGGTCCTGGTCGGGGACGACGGGGCCCGCCGGTCCTGCGGCCTGAGGCTGGGGCTGGCCCCCGAAATTCGGAATCGAGGACGGGTCGATGCTCACCGTGAATTTCCCTTCGTACGGATGCTCGCCATCCTCCCCCATGCCGGGCGGTACGTGGCAAGTCCCGCCTCCCGCGATCCGCTGCGGGCTGACAAGATCTGGTCCTCATGGGGGAGAAAACGGTGAAGAAAGCCGGACCGGTGAAGCCGCGCCCGTGGACCTGGGTGTGGGTGTCCGTGGTGGTGACCATGCTCTGCGGCGGGCCACTGGCCCTGCTGGTCTGGGGCGCGATGGCCTGGAGCGAGGTCGGTGAGTCCCAGCAGGTCGACTGCGCCAAGGTGATGACCTTCGCGCGGGGAAGCCTCCCGGTGAGCGCCGAGGACGCCCGCTGCACGGCCGCCCACTGGCAGGACACCCAGGCGACCGCCGAGTTCCGGATGCCACGCTCCGAGGTCGAGGGGTGGCTGAAAGCCACCTATCCGACGGGAAAGCCTCCGTTCGCCTGCGAACAGGACCGCTGCGTGGACGTGTCCTTCGACGAGATGCTCTACGTGCACCTGCGGGTCACGTACGAGGACGGGGGCACCGCCCTCGTACGCGTGGAGGCCTTCGACACCTGAGCTACCGCGCCGGCCCCACGATCAGACCGTCCTCGAAGCGGTCCACGCGGACCGTGTCGCCGTCCTGGACCTCGCCCGCGAGGATCTCCCTGGCGAGCCGGTCGCCGATCGCCGTCTGGATGAGGCGGCGCAGCGGCCGGGCGCCGTACGCCGGGTCGTTGCCCTCCTCGGCGAGCCACTCCAGGGCCTCCGGGGTGACGTCCAGGGTCAGCCGCCGCTCGGCGAGCCGCTGGGCGAGCCGGTCGATCTGGAGCCGCGCGATCCGGCCCAGCTCGGCCCGGTCGAGGGCGGAGAAGACCACCAGGTCGTCGAGGCGGTTGAGGAACTCCGGCTTGAAGCTGGCCCTGACCACGTCCAGGACCTGCTGCTTCTTCACGTCCGCCGAGGTCAGCGGGTCGACCAGGTACTGGCTGCCCAGGTTCGACGTGAGGATCAGGAGGGTGTTGCGGAAGTCCACCGTCCGCCCCTGCCCGTCGGTCAGCCGTCCGTCGTCCAGGACCTGGAGCAGGACGTCGAAGACCTCCGGGTGCGCCTTCTCCACCTCGTCGAGCAGGACCACGCTGTACGGGCGGCGGCGGACCGCCTCCGTGAGCTGGCCGCCCTCCTCGTACCCGACGTAGCCGGGAGGCGCACCGACCAGCCGGGCGACGCTGTGCTTCTCGCCGTACTCCGACATGTCGATGCGGATCATGGCCCGCTCGTCGTCGAAGAGGAAGTCCGCGAGCGCCTTCGCCAGCTCCGTCTTGCCGACGCCCGTGGGGCCGAGGAAGAGGAAGGAACCGGTGGGGCGGTCGGGGTCGGCGATGCCCGCGCGGGTGCGGCGCACGGCGTCGGAGACGGCCTGGACGGCCTCGGACTGGCCGATCAGCCGCCGGCCGAGCTCGTCCTCCATGCGCAGCAGCTTCTGCGTCTCGCCCTCCAGGAGGCGGCCGGCGGGGATACCGGTCCAGGCGCCGACGACGTCCGCGATGTCGTCGGGGCCGACCTCGTCCTTGACCATGGTGTTCTTGGACGTCTCTTGCTGGGCCTCGGCCTCGCTCGCCTCCTCCAGCTCACGCTCCAGGGCCGGGATCTCCCCGTAGAGCAGCTTGGAGGCGGTGTCGAAGTCGCCGTCGCGCTGGGCGCGCTCGGCGCGGCCGCGCGTCTCGTCGAGGCGCTCCTTCAGCTCGCCGACCCGGTTGAGGGACTGCTTCTCCTTCTCCCAGCGGGCGGTGAGGCCGCGCAGCTCCTCCTCGCGGTCGGCGAGGTCGCGCCGCAGCTTCTCCAGGCGCTGCCTGCTCGCCGGGTCCGTCTCGTTCCTGAGGGCCAGCTCCTCCATGCGGAGCCGGTCCACGGAACGCTGGAGCTCGTCGATCTCGACGGGCGAGGAGTCGATCTCCATCCGGAGCCGGGAGGCGGCCTCGTCGACGAGGTCGATGGCCTTGTCGGGGAGGAAGCGGGAGGTGATGTACCGGTCGGAGAGGGTCGCGGCGGCCACCAGGGCGGAGTCGTTGATCTGCACCTTGTGGTGGGCCTCGTACCGGCCCTTGAGCCCGCGGAGGATCGCGATGGTGTCCTCGACCGTGGGCTCGGCGACCAGGACCTGCTGGAAGCGGCGCTCCAGAGCGGGGTCCTTCTCGATCCGCTCGCGGTACTCGTCGAGGGTGGTCGCGCCGACCATGCGGAGCTCGCCGCGGGCCAGCATGGGCTTGAGCATGTTGCCCGCGTCCATGGAGGAGTCGCCGCCGGCGCCCGCGCCGACGACCGTGTGCAGCTCGTCGATGAAGGTGATGATCTGGCCGTCGCTCGCCTTGATCTCGGAGAGCACGGTCTTCAGCCGCTCCTCGAACTCGCCGCGGTACTTGGCGCCGGCGACCATCGCGCCGAGGTCGAGCGAGACCAGCCGCTTGTTCTTCAGCGACTCGGGTACGTCGCCCTTCACGATCCGCTGGGCGAGGCCCTCGACGACGGCGGTCTTGCCGACGCCGGGCTCACCGATGAGGACCGGGTTGTTCTTGGTGCGGCGGGACAGCACCTGCACGACGCGACGGATCTCGTGGTCGCGGCCGATGACCGGGTCCAGCTTGCCCTCGCGCGCGGCGGCGGTGAAGTCCGTTCCGAACTTCTCCAGCGCCTTGTACTGCCCCTCCGGGTCCGGTGTGGTCACCCGGCGTCCTCCCCTGCTCTTCTCGAACGCGTCGAGCAGCTTCGAAGCGCTCGCGCCCTGCGCGTCGAGGATCTCACCGGCCTGGCCGCCCTTGGCCGCGATCGCGATGAGGAGGTGCTCGGTGGACAGGTAGTCGTCGCCGAGCTCCTTGGCCTGCCGGTCGGCGTCGGCGACGACCGCGAGGAAGTCGCGGCTGGGCTGCGGGGGCGCGACCGTGGAGCCGGTGACGCTCGGCAGGGCGGCGAGCAGCCGCTCCGCGCCGGCGCGCACGACCGCCTGGTCGGCTTCGACGGCGGCGAGCAGGTCGGTGATGTTCTCGTTGTCCTGACCGGTCAGCAGCGCGAGCAGAAGGTGTGCGGGGGTCAGGTCGGCGTGTCCTTCGGACACGGCGCGGCTGCTGGCCGCGTTGATCGCGTCCCGGCTCCGGTTGGTCAGTTCGGCGTCCACGTGCGGTGCTCCTCCTGGGTTGTTCCGGGTCCTCTCCCTTTATGACTCATCCAGGGTACACAAAGTTGAGTCGATTGCGCTCAAGGTGTCGGAGGGAGCTCCGCCCCGGGTAGTTTCCGTGCATGGCGACCGACCCGAGGAACCCCTCCGACTCGTACCTCAGCTTCTGGCGCGAGTACCACATGTGCACCCTGACCACCCCGCGCCCGGACGGCACTCCGCACGTCGTGGCGGTGGGCGTCACCTACGACCCCGAGGGCGGATACGCCCGGGTCATCACCAACAAGCACAGCCGGAAGGTCGCCAACGTCCTGGCGGCGGGCGCGGACGGCGCGCGGGTCGCGGTCTGCCAGGTCGACAAGGGCCGCTGGGCGACCCTGGAGGGCGTCGCGCACATCCGTACGGAGGCGGAGGTCGTCGCGGACGCGGTGGGGCGCTACGCGGAGCGCTACGGGCGCACGCCGGCGGAGAACCCGGACCGGGTCGTCATCGAGATCGCCCTGACGCGGGCGATGGGACGCGCCTGAGAAACCCGGACGTCCCCGTGCGGGGACATCCGGGCAGCACAGCGGCGCCATCGCGTTTCAGGTCCGCGATGGCGCCGCTGTGTGGGGGAAGTGCCGGAGCGATCTACAACGACGGGGGAATCGCTCAGGCACTGCGGGGGGTGGCGGTGATGGTCTCGGGCTCGATCAGCTGGTGGTCCCGCTGGTCGAGATTGACGAAGATCATGCCGTACCGGATGGCACAGCGGATGGGCTGTGGGGCGCCGCGGGGACGGCGGAGGCAGCGGTAGGCGCGGACGTCCTCGTCCTGCTCCCGTGCCACCACGATCGGCTCTCCGAAGAGGGTGATCTTCAACGCGTCGCCACGGTGGGGGATTGCCGTGGCGAGGTCGACGAAGTGCCACCCGGACCGGTAGGCCGAAGCCATCTCCCGGCGGAACCTGGGGTCGTCCGGCGGCACGGTCACGCCCCCGCGCCCCTGGAAGCGATCTCCCAGGACGGCTCGTAGGGAGCAGCGAGCACGACGTCCCGGGGAGAGCTCTCCCACGAGGGTTCGCCGGGTCCCGCCCACACGTCGTGCGCCGGGGTGCTCTCCCACGAGGGCTCGTCCGGCCCTGGCACGGAATGCGCCGGGGTGCTCTCCCACGAGGGCTCGCCGACGGCGAGTGCGCCGAGAGCAGCCGCCGCAACGGCTATGGCGCTAAGTGCACGAACCATCCTGGTCATGGCCGATCTCCACCTCTTTTGATCACTACCTCCCCCCCGCGAGTAAGACGATGGCTCACTCCCGACCCTTTCCACCAGCCAAGCCGGGCATCATGTTCCTGTAATTCATGACCCTGAGGGGGGTGCAAATGAGGCGAGAATGCGACGAGTCCGGTCATAAGCACAGTCACGGTGAACTATGCGACGTGGGCAAGGAGCTCTATGCGAGTGCGCTCCGCACCGGCCGCATAGCCCGCGCAGACGCCGAAGCCGCCCCCTGTCTGAGGGAACTCTCCCTCCTGCACCCGGACCCGGACGACAGCCAGTGCCTGCGTCCCGTGCCGCCGTCGATCGCCCTCAACCAGCTCGTGCACCCCATCGAGCAGGAGATACAGGTCCGACGGCAGCACGCGATAGCCCTCGCGGACGCTTTCGAGCCGTTCATGGCGATCCACACGCAGGACCCCTCCGGCGCACAGGCGATCACGGTCCTCGAAGGCCTCAGCGTCATCAACGCCGCCCTCGACCGCGCCATCAACGAGTGCACCGAGGAACTCCTCACCATCCAGCCCGGCAGCGGCCGCCGCCCCGAGACCCTCGAAGCCGCCCTGCGCCGCATGGAGCCGCTGCTCGACCGCGGTGTCCGGATGCGGACGCTCTACCAGCACACCGCGCGGCACCACCCCGCCACGTTGGCCTACGTCGAACGCGTCGCGCCGTACGGGCTCGAACTGCGCACCCTCGAGGAGATCGTCGACCGGCTGATCATCGTCGACCGCAAGGTCGCCTTCGTGCCCGCGCGCAGCGACCGCCAGGTCGCCCTCGAACTCCGCCACGAGGGACTCGTCCAGTACCTCGTCGGCGTCTTCGACCAGTTCTGGCTGCACGGCGTGCCGTGGGAGGACGAGATCCCCTACAGCCCCTCCGTGGACGGCATAGGCGGTGTCCAGCGCTCCATCGCCAAACTCCTCGTCGAGGGCCATGTCGACGAGGCCATCGCCCGCCGCCTCGGCATGAACGTGCGCACCTGCCGCGCCCACATCGCCAAACTCGCCGCCGCCCTCGGCAGCGGCAGCCGGGCCCAGCTCGGCTACCTGATCGCGCAGTCGGGCATCCTCGAGGGAGACAACTGACCACCCAGACACCTGACCAGCGTCGAACGGGACAACTCACCACCGTGTACGTACAGATCGACCTCGACGGGCCCGCCGGAACCCTCCGCGTCTCCGGGCACGGCCTGCCCACCGTGGAACTCGTACGGGCCCCCGGGACCCGCCCCGACATCCACACGCCGATAGGCACCCGCAAGCCCGCCCTGCTCGCGCTGACGGTGGACGGGGAACCCGCCGTCGTCACACCGGCCCGCGCACGGCTGCTGCGCCGCTCCTACCGCGTGGACGTCCGCGTCGACGGCGTCCGCTACCGGCTCGTCCCCTGCTCGCACCAGGACAGCCGGCTCACCCGGAACGGGAGGGCGCTCGGCACCCTGGAGTCCTCGGGGGACGGCAGGGTCGACGCCGACTGGGCCCCGGCCGCCGCCCCCACCCCACTGGACCACGCCGTCGGCACCGCCCTGGCCGCCGCGTTCGGCACGGGCGCCGCGCCCTGGTGGGAGACGCTCGGCGACATCGCGGCGGAGCTCATCCCGTAGTCCCCCGGGAAACCCCTCCGGCTCCCCCGTAGAGCCCCGTACACGCGTGAAGCCCCTCCCACCGGAGTGGAAGGGGCCTCACGGGTTCGGGAACTACTCGCCGCGCTTCGGGCGCCAGACCACCAGCGCGCTCGCCTGCTGCACGTCCTGGTACGGCACCAGATCGCGCCGGTACGAGGCGTGCACCTGCGCCTCGCGCTGCCGCATCGCCGCCGCCGCGCCGTCGACGGCCGCCGACAGCTCGGCGATCCGGCTCTGCAGCGCCGCGACCTGGTTCTCCAGCTCGATGATGCGCTTGATCCCGGCCAGGTTGATGCCCTCGTCCTGCGACAGCTGCTGCACCTGACGGAGCAGCTCGATGTCACGGGCCGAGTAGCGCCGGCCACGGCCCGCCGTACGGTCCGGGGAGACCAGACCGAGACGGTCGTACTGACGGAGTGTCTGCGGGTGCAGACCGGAGAGCTGGGCCGCCACCGAGATGACGTACACCGGCGACTCGTCGGTCAGTTCGTACGGATTGCGTCGGCGCCCGTCCACCGGGTCACGCTCCCTTCGCGGCCTGGAACAGCTCCGCCCGCGGATCCTCGGAGGCGGTCGCCTCGCGATAGGTCTCCAGGGCGTCACGTGCCTTGTCGTCCAGCTCCTTCGGCACCGCGACCTCGACCGTCACGAGCAGGTCGCCGCGCGTGCCGTCCTTGCGGACCGCGCCCTTGCCCCGGGCGCGCATGGTCCGGCCGTTCGGAGTGCCCGCGGGCAGCTTGAGGGTGACCGCGGGGCCGCCGAGGGTCGGCACCTTGATCTCGCCGCCGAGCGCCGCCTCCGTGAAGGAGACCGGCACGGTGACGGTGAGGTTGTCGTCCTTGCGGCCGAAGACCGGGTGGGTGTCGACGTGGACCACGACGTACAGATCGCCGTTCTGCCCGCCACGCTCCCCCGGTGCTCCCTTGCCGCGCAGCCGGATCTTCTGGTTGTCGGAGACACCCGCCGGGATGCGGACCTGCATGGTGCGGGAGGACTTGGCCCGGCCACTGCCCTTGCAGACCTCGCAGGGGTTCTCGGCGATGAGGCCGCGGCCCTTGCAGTCCACGCACGGGTCGGTGAGCGAGAAGCCGCCGCCGCTGCCGCGCGAGACCTGTCCGGTGCCGACGCAGGTCGGGCACACCCGGGGGGTGCCGTTCTTGTCGCCGGTGCCCGAACACGCCGTGCACGGCTGCTGGCTGGACATCCGCAGCGGTACGGTCGCGCCCTCGATGGCCTCGGTGAAGCTGAGCGTCACCTCGGACTCGATGTCCTGACCGCGCCGCGGCTGGGTACGGGTGCCCGCACCCGCGCCGCGGTTGAACAGGCCGCCGAAGACGTCCCCGATGCCGCCACCGCCGCCGAAGCCGCCGCCGGCGCCGGCGCCCTGGGTGCCTCCGAAGAGGTCACCCAGGTCGAAGTTGAACGAGCCGCCGCCGGGGCCGCCGGGTGACCGGAAGCCGCCGTTCCCGAAGAGGGCGCGGGCCTCGTCGTACTCCTTGCGCTTCTTGGGGTCGCCGAGGATGTCGTTCGCCTCGGAGATCTCCTTGAAGCGCTCCTCGGCCTTGGCGTCGTTCTTGTTGGCGTCCGGGTGGTTCTCGCGGGCGAGCTTCCGGTACGCCTTCTTGATCTCCGCCTCGGTGGCGTCCTTGGGGACGCCGAGAACCTTGTAGTAGTCCTTCTCGACGAAGTCCTTCGTGCTCATCGACGTCCCTCCTTCCGGACTGCTCCGGGGTTTGTCACCGCTGTGCGGTCGGTTGCGCTACCCCTCCTCGGGGGCACCGCTCTCCTCGTCCGTGGACGACTTCGCGTCGTCCTTGGCCGGTGCCGCGCCCGGCTGGGGCTCGGCGACGGCCACGCGGGCGGGCCGGATGGTCCGCTCGCCGATCCGGTACCCCGGCTGCAGGATCGCCACGCACGTCGTCTCGGTGACGTCCGGCGCGTACGAGTGCATCAGGGCCTCGTGGATCGTCGGGTCGAAGGGCTCGCCCTCCTTGCCGAACTGCTGCAGACCCATCTTGGCGACGACGGTCTCCAGCGATTCGGCCACCGACTTGAACCCGCCCACGAGCTCGCCGTGGTCCCGGGCCCGGCCGACGTCGTCGAGCACCGGGAGCAGGTCGCTCAGGAGGCTCGCGACGGCGATCTCCTTGACCGTGACCCGGTCCCGCTCCACGCGGCGGCGGTAGTTCTGGTACTCGGCCTGGAGCCGCTGGAGGTCCGCGGTGCGCTCCTCGAGCGCCTTGCGGGCCTGGTCCAGCTGCGCCAGCAGAGCTACGTCAGTAGCGTCCCCGGCCGGGGCCGCCCCCTCCGCCTTGTCGGCGGAGGCAGCGGCCTCGGTCTCCTCGGGCGTGCCGTCGGCGGGGACTTCGGGCTTCTCCTCGAAGCCCGGGGTCTCCTCCGACATCAGGCAGCGCCGCCCTTCGGCTTGTCCTCGTCCACGATCTCGGCGTCGACGACGTCGTCGTCAGCCTGGGCCTGCTGGCCGGCGTCGCCGCCCGCGGCCTGCGCGCCCTGGGCGTCGGCGTACAGCGCCTGGCCGAGCTTCTGGGAGACGGCCGCGACCTTCTCGGTGGCGGTGCGGATCTCGGCGGTGTCCTCGCCCTTGAGCTTGTCCTTCAGCTCGACGAGCGCGGCCTCGACCTCGGCCTTGACGTCACCGGGGACCTTGTCCTCGTTGTCCTTGAGGAACTTCTCCGTCTGGTAGACGAGCTGCTCGCCCTGGTTGCGGGACTCGGCGGCCTCGCGGCGACGGTGGTCCTCGTCCGCGTACTGCTCGGCCTCCTGGCGCATCCGGTCGACCTCGTCCTTCGGCAGCGAGGAGCCACCGGTGACGGTCATCTTCTGCTCCTTGCCCGTGCCGAGGTCCTTCGCGGTCACGTGCATGATGCCGTTGGCGTCGATGTCGAAGGCGACCTCGATCTGCGGGACACCACGCGGGGCCGGCGGCAGACCGGTCAGCTCGAACATGCCGAGCTTCTTGTTGTACGCCGCGATCTCGCGCTCGCCCTGGTAGACCTGGATCTGCACGGACGGCTGGTTGTCCTCGGCCGTCGTGAAGATCTCGGACCGCTTGGTCGGGATCGTGGTGTTGCGCTCGATGAGCTTGGTCATGATGCCGCCCTTGGTCTCGATACCGAGGGACAGCGGGGTCACGTCGAGGAGCAGGACGTCCTTGACCTCACCCTTGAGGACACCGGCCTGGAGCGCGGCGCCGATGGCGACGACCTCGTCCGGGTTGACGCCCTTGTTGGCGTCCTGACCGCCGGTCAGCTCCTTGACGAGCTCGGCGACGGCCGGCATACGGGTCGAACCACCGACGAGAACGACGTGGTCGATCTCGGAGAGGTTGATGCCCGCGTCCTTGATGACGTTGTGGAACGGCACCTTGCAGCGGTCGAGCAGGTCCGAGGTCAGCTGCTGGAACTGGGCTCGGGTGAGCTTCTCGTCCAGGTGCAGCGGGCCCTCGGCGGAGGCCGTGATGTACGGCAGGTTGATGGAGGTCTCGGTCGAGGACGAGAGCTCGATCTTCGCCTTCTCCGCGGCCTCGCGGAGACGCTGGAGAGCCATCTTGTCCTTGGCCAGGTCCACACCGTGGCCGTTCTGGAACTGCGTCACCAGGTAGTCGACGACGCGCTGGTCCCAGTCGTCACCACCGAGGTGGTTGTCACCGTTGGTGGCCTTCACCTCGACGACGCCGTCGCCGATCTCCAGGAGGGACACGTCGAAGGTGCCGCCACCGAGGTCGAAGACGAGGATCGTCTGGTCGTCCTTGTCGAGGCCGTACGCGAGAGCGGCCGCGGTCGGCTCGTTGACGATGCGCAGGACGTTGAGGCCCGCGATCTCACCGGCCTCCTTGGTGGCCTGGCGCTCGGAGTCGTTGAAGTACGCCGGCACGGTGATGACCGCGTCGACGACCTTCTCGCCCAGGTAGGCCTCGGCGTCGCGCTTCAGCTTCTGCAGGATGAAGGCGCTCATCTGCTGCGGGTTGAAGTTCTTGCCGTCGATCTCGATCTTCCAGTCGGTGCCCATGTGGCGCTTGACCGACCGGATGGTCCTGTCGACGTTGGTGACGGCCTGACGCTTGGCCACCTCGCCGACGAGCACCTCGCCGTTCTTCGCGAAGGCGACGACGGACGGCGTGGTCCTGGCGCCCTCGGCGTTGGTGATGACGGTGGGCTCGCCGCCTTCCAGAACGCTGACGACGGAGTTAGTCGTGCCCAGGTCGATGCCGACCGCACGTGCCATTTCGATTCCTCCAGCTGACGTACTTGAGTGGATCTGACTCAAGGATGCATGACGACGCCGACTGCGTCAACAGACCTGAGTGGAGGGCACTCAACTCTTCGCCCTTTATCTCGCTCATACGGAGGGGAGCGCGCGTCGATCCCCGGTCCGGCGAGGTGTCACATGAGAGAGTCCGATGGCCCCATGTCGGGCAAACCAGCCATATCCCACGAATATCCCATGATTCTCATTCGCCGCTCGGAAGGGTGTGGGGAATGCTCGGAAGGGTGCGGAAATGACGGCCAAGCGCACGTTCGACGTCGTGGGCGGGCTCGCCCTCCTGGCCATGCTGTCCCCGCTGCTCGCCGCCGTCGCCCTCTCGGTCGCCCTCGGCTCGACCACCCCCGGCCGGGGCGTGCTGCGCCGCCGCACGGTGGCAGGCTTGAGGGGAGAACCCTTCACCATGCTGACCTTCCGCACGAAGAGCCCGCTGGCCGCGCTGCCGCTCCTCGCGCACGTCGTCGGCGGCCGGATGTCGCTGGTCGGACCGTGTCCACTGACCCCGGGCCACCGCGAGTGCGCGGGCGAGGGAAGCCGTCGGCTCTCCGTGCGCCCCGGGCTCACCGGCCCGTGGCAGATCAGCGGACGCTCGGACCTGCCGTGGGAGGAGCGCGAGCTGCTCGACCTGCACTATGTGGACCACCACTGGCTGGGGATGGATCTGGCGATCCTGGCGCGTACGCTTCCAGCAGTCCGCAGGCGTCGCGCGGCAAGGTTTGCCTGAGCGACACAGATCACCGCGAGCGCCGCTACAGCACGGGGCCCCGAACGGGTAATCTCAGCACGGACTCCATAAGTTACCGCTTAGTAGGCCCGCCCGAGGAGCCCCTCATGCAACTCGCCGCGATCATCGTGTCGATCGCCATCACGGTGGTGGCCGTCGCGCTGTTCGGTCGTGCCACCGTGCAGATCTACCGGTTCGTGCGCCTCGGGCAGCCCGTGCCCGCCGGCACCCGCACCGGCGACCCCACCCAGCGCACCGTGACCCTGGTCAAGGAATTCCTCGGCCACACCCGGATGAACCGCTGGGGCATCGTCGGCTTCGCGCACTGGTTCGTCGCGGTGGGCTTCTTCTCGCTGCTCCTGACGATCGTCAACGCCTTCGGCCAGCTCTTCCAGGCCGACTGGCTGATCCCGATCATCGGCGACTGGCTGCCGTACGAGATCTTCACCGAGTTCCTCGGCCTGATGACGGTCCTGGGCATCGTGACCCTCATCGTGATCCGGCAGCTCAGCAAGCCGACCAGGGCGGGCCGCAAGTCCCGCTTCGCGGGCTCCAAGACCGGCCAGGCGTACTTCGTCGAGGCCGTCATCCTGATCGTCGGCGTCTGCATCATGACGCTGCGGGCCCTCGAGGGCGTCCAGCACCACGTCACCGGCTGGGAGCCGGGCTTCTTCGCCTCGTACCCGCTGATCGCACTGCTCGACGGCCTGGACCTGAGCACGATCCAGTACCTCACCTACTTCTTCGCGTGCCTCAAGATCGTCACGTCCTTCACCTGGATGATCACGGTCTCGCTCAACACGAACATGGGTGTCGCCTGGCACCGCTTCCTCGGCTTCCCGAACATCTGGTTCAAGCGGAACGCCGACGGCTCCACCGCGCTGGGCGCGCTCCAGCCGATGACGACGGCGGGCAAGGAGATCGACTGGGAGGACCCGGCCGAGGACGCCGTCTTCGGTGTCTCCCAGGTCGAGCAGTTCTCCTGGAAGGGCATCCTCGACTTCTCCACCTGCACCGAGTGCGGCCGCTGCCAGTCGCAGTGCCCCGCCTGGAACACCGGCAAGCCCCTCTCCCCCAAGCTCCTCATCATGTCGCTGCGCGACCACGCGCACGCCAAGGCGCCGTACCTGCTCGCCGGCGGCGGCAAGGACATGGAGGGCAACGAGAAGGCCACCGAGGAGCAGCTCAAGGACGTCCCCGCCTCGGCGATCGCCGAGGCCGAGCGCCCCCTCATCGGCACCGCCGAGGAGAACGGCGTCATCGACCCCGACGTCCTGTGGTCCTGCACCACCTGCGGCGCCTGCGTCGAGCAGTGCCCGGTCGACATCGAGCACATCGACCACATCGTCGACATGCGCCGCTACCAGGTGATGATCGAGTCCGCCTTCCCCTCGGAGGCCGGCACGATGCTCAAGAACCTGGAGAAGAAGGGCAACCCCTGGGGCCTGGCGAAGAAGCAGCGCGTCGAGTGGACCAAGGAGGTCGACTTCGAGGTCCCGATCGTCGGCAAGGACGTCGAGGACCTCTCGGAGTTCGACTACCTCTACTGGGTCGGCTGCGCCGGCGCCCTGGAGGACCGGGCCAAGAAGACCACCAAGGCCTTCGCGGAGCTGCTGCACATGGCGGGCGTCAAGTTCGCGATCATGGGCGGCGACGAGAAGTGCACCGGTGACTCCCCCCGCCGCCTGGGCAACGAGCCGCTGTTCCAGCAGCTCGCCCAGGAGAACGTCGCCATGCTGAACATGGCGTTCGGCGAGGACGACGAGGACGAGTCGACGAAGAAGCCGAAGTCGGCGAAGCGGATCGTCTCGACCTGCCCGCACTGCTTCAACACCATCGCCAACGAGTACCCGCAGCTCGGCGGCGAGTACGAGGTCATCCACCACACCCAGCTGCTCCAGCACCTCATCGACGAGGGCAAGCTGGTCCCGGTGACCCCGGTCGACGGTCTGATCACCTACCACGACCCGTGCTACCTGGGCCGTCACAACAAGGTCTACACGCCGCCGCGCGAGATCATGTCCGCCGTCCCCGGCCTGCGCCAGCAGGAGATGCACCGCCACAAGGAGCGCGGCTTCTGCTGCGGCGCCGGCGGTGCCCGGATGTGGATGGAGGAGCGGATCGGCAAGCGCATCAACAACGAGCGCGTCGAGGAGGCCCTGTCCCTCAACCCGGACATCGTCTCCACCGCCTGCCCGTTCTGCCTGGTCATGCTGACCGACTCGGTCAACGGCAAGAAGAACGAGGGCAAGGCCAAGGAGTCCGTCACGGTCGTGGACGTGGCCCAGCTGCTCCTCGAATCGGTGAAGACCCCGGTGGACCCGGAGCCGGAGCCGGCCGAGGAGCCGGAGCCGGAACCGGCCGCCTGAGCCCGATGTGAGAGTGCCGCCCCGCGCGTGAAGCGCGGGGCGGCACTTTTTTCGCTCCGTCGGGCTTCCCTCGCTCCGTCAGGCCTTCCGGGCGACGTACTTCTCGACGAGCTTGCCCTGGAAGTCGTAGACCCGGCTGTCGGCACCCTGCCGGGGGGTGTCGATGGCGGCGAGCTTGTACGTGTGCCTGCCTGCGTCGACGAGCTTGTACGTCCAGCCGTGGTGGGCCGCGGTCGGGTGCTTCAGGTCGAGGGAGCCGAGGGAACGGCCGTTCTTCCGGGTGAGCTCGACGCGGGGCCAGGTCTTGCTCTTGAAGAACCGGGCGACGTTCCCGTCGGGGAGGGTGACCTTGGCGTCGGCCTGCCGCACGGTGTCCTTCTTCTGCTGCGGGGCGGGCCTGGGGGCCGGCTCGGGCTTCGGGGCGGGGGCCGGGTCCGGCCGGGGAGCGGTCTCCACCCAGGAGCGCACGGTGCCGTCGGGCCGGAGGACGACGTGGAGGCCGTTGTTCTGCCCGTACGCGGGCCGACCGTCGGTGCTGGTGAGGGTGTCGATCAGGGACCCGCCGGCATAGATCTCGGCGGAGAACCGGCCCGGGCCGTCCTGGTAGACCTTGGCGAGCGAACCGTCGGCGAGGTCGACGTTCCGCCAGAGGACCGACTGGTCGCTCGACGTCGGCGCCGGGTCCGGGCCCTGGTCCGGCTCGTCGGCGGCGAAGGCCCCGGCGGCCGGCAGGAGGAGGGCGGCGACGGCCCCGGTGGCGACGGCGGCGGTACGGGCGGAACGACGGGTGACACGCATCGGAGAGCTCCTTGCTCGGATCGCTGACGTCTCCGAAGCTACGAGTACGACATTGAGGTGATACGTCGGATTTGTAACAGCGACCGCACGCCCGCCCACCGACCGTGTCACGGCCCACAGCGGGTCCGCTCAACCCCCTAGGGGATGTCACAGCTCAGTGGCAAGGACAGGTCCGGGGAGCGCCCGCACAGCGGAAGCGGGTACGTTCGACGACGTGGCTGGATTCAGGAACGGACGCGGCCGGGACAACCGCCCCCCGCACAATCAACCGCAGCAGGCGCCGTACGGGTACAACGCGGCCCCGCCGCCGTACCCGCAGCAGCAGTGGCAACAGCAGCCACCGCAGGGGCGCCAAGGGCACCCGGGACACCAGGGGCCCCAGCAGGGGCACCAGGGGCAGCCCTACGGGGAGCCGGAGTACTTCGGCGAGCCGTACGGCCAGCCGCAGCACCCGCACGCGGCGACGGCGAACAACCCGGGCCACACCCAGATGTTCAGCGTCGACGACCCCTACGGCAACGCCGCGACCCACCACGCCGGCGCCGCACCCGTCCCGACGGGCCCCCGGCTCCCGTGGAAGGCGCTCCTGAGCGGCATCGTGCTGCGCCCGGCGGACACGTTCCTGCGGATGCGGGACCACGCCGTGTGGGGCCCGGCGCTGATCGTCACCTTCCTCTACGGGCTGCTCGCGATCTTCGGCTTCGACAAGGCGCGCGACGAGGCGATCAACGCGACCCTGTCGACGGCGATCCCGTACGTCCTGATGACCGCCCTCGGCTTCGTCGTCGGCGGACTGATCCTGGGCTCGGTGACGCACACGCTCGCACGCCAGCTGGGCGGCGACGGGGCGTGGCAGCCGACGGTGGGCCTGTCGATGCTGATCATGTCGATCACGGACGCGCCGCGGCTCGTCTTCGCGCTCTTCCTGGGCGGTGAGAACGGCCTGGTCCAGGTGATCGGCTGGCTGACCTGGCTGGCGGCCGGGGCGCTCTTCACGATGATGGTGAGCCGCTCGCACGACCTGCCGTGGCCGAAGGCGCTGGGCGCGTCGGCGATCCAGCTGGTGGCGCTGCTGAGCCTGATCAAGCTCGGCACGCTCTGACGACACGGTTCGTGACGCGAAGAGGCCCCCACCGGGTGCGGTGGGGGCCTCTTCGCGTCACGTCCCGTGGGCTCAGGCGTCGAGGACCTGGCCCTCGCGCTTGACGACGGGCGGCTCGACCGACCAGGGGAAGTTGATCCACTCGTCGGTCTTCTTCCACACGTACTCGCACTTCACGAGGGAGTGGGACTTCTCGTAGATGACGGCGGATCGGACCTCGGCGACATGGTCGACGCAGAAGTCGTGGACGAGCTTGAGCGTCTTGCCGGTGTCGGCGACGTCGTCGGTGATGAGCACCTTCTTGTCGCTGAAGTCGATCGCGTCCGGCACGGGCGCCAGCATGACCGGCATCTCCAGCGTGGTGCCCACACCGGTGTAGAACTCCACGTTCACGAGGTGGATGTTCTTGCAGTCCAGGGCATAGGCCAGACCGCCGGCGACGAAGACACCGCCGCGGGCGATCGAGAGCACGATGTCGGGCTCGTAGCCGTCGTCGGCGATCGTCTGCGCCAGCTCACGGACGGCGCGTCCGAAACCCTCGTACGTCAGGTTCTCGCGTACCTCACTCATGCCTGCGACCGCCTCACACCTGGGTCCGATGGAAGTTCATGAACGAGCGGGAGGCCGTCGGCCCCCGCTGGCCCTGGTACCGGGAGCCGTACCGCTCGCTCCCGTACGGGAACTCGGCGGGCGAGCTCAGCCGGAACATGCACAGCTGCCCGATCTTCATACCGGGCCAGAGCTTGATCGGCAGGGTGGCGAGGTTCGACAGCTCCAGGGTCACGTGCCCGGAGAAACCGGGGTCGATGAACCCGGCGGTCGAGTGCGTCACCAGCCCGAGCCGCCCGAGAGAGCTCTTCCCCTCGAGCCGCGACGCGATGTCGTCCGGGAGGGTGATGACCTCGTAGGTCGAGGCGAGCACGAACTCGCCGGGGTGGAGGATGAACGCCTCGTCACCCTCGGGCTCGACCTCACGGGTCAGGTCGAGCTGCTCGACGGCGGGGTCGATGTGGGGGTAGCGGTGGTTCTCGAACACCCGGAAGAAGCGGTCAAGCCTCACGTCGATGCTCGAGGGCTGCACCATGGATTCGTCGTACGGGTCGATGCGCACCCGTCCGGCATCGATCTCGGCCCGGATGTCCTTGTCTGAGAGAAGCACGCCCCCACGATACGCAGAGGGCGCGGACCTGCCCCAATCGGCAGGCACCCGCGCCCCGGGCACCGGTCAGCGCCGTCCGGACTCCACCGGCACCGCATGCCGCAGCCGCGCGCAGCGCGGACACCGGATGAGCCGCCCTGGCCCGATCCGCCCGGCCCCGAGCTGCTGCAGCGGGAACGAAGCGGTACTGAACACATGCCCTTCGGCACAACGGACGACGGTGCGCTCCATCGAACCCATCAAGTCCCTTCCCCTACATACGTGGTGGACGGGAAGCCACATTAGGGGATCAACGGGACACCCTCCAGGCGGCACTCCGCACCCGAAAAGGCGCAAGCTTCGCCTCAAGTGGCGCATGGGGTACAGTGTGCAACGATGCGGCACCGTTCACCGGGCCGCTGTGCGGATGTAGTTTAATGGTAGAACATGAGCTTCCCAAGCTTATAGCGCGGGTTCGATTCCCGTCATCCGCTCCATAGCAAAGCCTCGGGTCGGAGACCCGGGGCTTTCGTGTTGTCCAGACCGGTCCACGGCTCGCGCGCCGGATCCGTGCCAGATGCCTTGGAGCGGAGCGTCTGGACGCGGGCGTCGCCCCCCGCAGCCACCTCGCGCTGCCGCTCCAGGTTCGAGTGCTGATAGATCATGGCCGCCTTCTGGACTGGCCGGCGGGCACCATCGTGCCCCAGAGCGTGGCCCCGGACTGGGTCGAAAGCCTGTGCCCGGTGTGCCGGAGGCCGTAGAAGGTGAACCCCTCAGGAAGACCGGCGGCCTTACGGGCCCGCAGCCGGTAGGGCTTCGCGACGGTCGTCGAACCCGTCGCCTTGAGTCGTTCCGCCCGCCGGGTCGGGACGCGGGGAGGGGTGTTCTCGTCCGGGTCGGCGGCCTCGAAGGCGGGGAGAAGGTGCAGCCGGAGCAGTCGCCGGTACAGCTCATCGGTGGTCTCCTCCAGGTCGTGTTCCTCGACCCACTGGACCGCGTACTCGGCGAAGTTCACGGCCCGGGCGTCCGGGTCGCGCCAGTCATCCTTATCGATCTCGGTCTGCTTCTCGGCGAGCCGGTCGTCAGCGTCCCTCGTGGTCGCGAACGTGCCGGGCGCCGGACGCAAGACACCGTCAGTCCCTGGATACCCCGCCTGGAAGCGGCCCGAGGGCAGCTTGCGGTGGCTCCGAACCGACCTCGTCGGCCACGACTGTTGGCCATCAGGCAGCCCTCCCGCAGCGCGAGCCGGTACGGGCCCGGGCGGGCTCGACGGTGTCGGCCGCGATGTACTCCTGAACAGCGCTCTCCGGGATGCGCACGTGAGTGCCGACCTTCACGTACCGGGTGCGCCGCTCGGCGACGAGGCGCCGGGGGAACCGCTCGGTGGTGCCGAGCAGTTCGGCGACCTGGACGACGGACAGGTACCGATCACTCATCTCGTTCCCCCATGGGTTCTTCGCGGGCGATCTCGCGGTTCTGCCGGATGTCGCGGTGGATGTTGGCGGCGAGCCGGCCTCACCGGGGGTCGCGCCGTGGCCGGCGTAGGCCCAGTGCGCGACGACGAGGAGGGTGGCTTCCGGGTGTTCGTCGGGGCCGGGCAGGCCGAGGGCGGTGCGTCACTGGTGGGCGCGGTAGTCGGCGCGGACCTGGCGTAAGGCGCCGAGGTCCTGTCCCAGACCCGGGTGCAAAGCAGGCGTCTCAGCTCTCGGCGGGGGCGGCGGGCTGGTCTGCCTGCCGGGAATGGGATTCCCATCAACGAAGTTGGTGGGGAGGAGCCGATATTGGAGGGCCATGCGAGCGATTCAGGTGTACGAAGTGGGCGGTCCCGAGGTGCTGCGGGAGGCCGAGGTGGACCAGCCGCGGCCGGGTCCGGGCGAGGCGATCGTGGAGGTCGCCGCATCCGGGGTCAACTTCCTCGACGTCTACCACCGCGAAGGCCGGTACAGCCTCCCGCTGCCCTTCACCCCGGGCGCTGAGGGCGCCGGCACGGTCGTCGAAGTCGGACCCGGCGTCGCTGACGTCGCAGTCGGGGACCGGGTCGGTTGGGTGGAGATTCCCGGCACGTATGCCGAGCGGGCCGTCGTGGACTCCTCCCGGCTGGTGCCGCTGCCCGACGATATCGGCTTCGAGACAGCCGCCGCCGTGCTCCTCCAAGGCATGACCGCGCACTATCTCGTCAAGGACACCTACCCGGTTCAGGGGGGCGACACGGTGCTCGTGCATGCGGCTGCGGGGGGCATGGGGCTGCTTTTGACCCAGCTCATCACCCATCTCGGCGGCAGGGTGATCGGCACGACGTCGACCACGGCGAAGGCCGAGCTGGCGAAGCGTGCCGGGGCCGCCGAGGTGATCCTCTCCTCCGCAGTCGACGATCTCGCAGCCGAGGTGAGGCGGCTCAACGGCGGTCAGGGACTGCCGGTCGTCTTCGACGGCGTCGGCGCGCACACCTTCGATGCGAGCCTCGCAAGCCTGCGAACCCGCGGCCATCTCGTGCTCTTCGGCGCGGCAAGTGGTGCCGTGCCTCCGTTTGATCCGATTCGGCTCGCCCACGGCGGTTCGCTGACCCTGATCCGGCCCAGCCTCGGGCACTTCATCGCCGATCGGTCCGAACTGCTCCGACGGGCCGCCGACGTGTTCGAGTGGGTGCGCTCCAAGGCGCTTGAGGTCACCGTAACGGGCCGCTACGCATTGTCCGAGGCCGCCCAGGCCCACAGCGATCTGGAGGCTCGGCGTACCACCGGCAAGCTGCTCGTCATACCCGATGCGGCCGCCCTTGCACACCGTGAGGAGACGCAGAGCTGATCGCGGGTGACGAGGTCGGCGACCTGGGGCTTCGTCGTTGTCCTGACGCCGGTACCGCTGAGCCCCGAAGGCCCAGGAGCGCCGCGAGCAGGCAGCGCGTGCTCGGGCCGACTTCGACGGCACTCGTGTGGCGCGCCCTGCCGTCGAGGCGCATTCTGGTGGCGAGACCGCCGGTAACGGGCCTGGCTCCCGTGCCCGCCGGGCAGCGGCGTAAAGGCGTTGCGCAGCCCGTCCGTCGCCCTGCGGAAGGGGGCGGGATGACAGTCGGATCGCCCGATCCTGATCGCTCGGAGAGCTTCGGAGAGGGGTTGCTGGGCGGGCTCCTGGACCGGGCCCATGAGCTGCCACCACATCTGGTCGGGCCGGTGCTCGCCGACACGGTGGCGCGGCTGGGCGGACGGGATCCTCAGATCCTGCTCCAGGACTACGGGCAGCAGCGGCTGGTCCCCCTGCCGGGCGAAGGGCTGGCGGGCGGGGACGCGCAGGTCATCGACGGCTCCGAGGCCGGCCGGTGTTTCCTCACCTCGCGCCCGGTCGAAATCGTGCTGGCCGGCGGCGTACGGGTCCTGCTGCCGTTGCTGGACGGGGGCGACCAGTCGGGCGTTCTGGCCGTCACGCTGAACGCCGTCGATGACGACGACCGCCGCCTGCTGCGCAGGATCGCCGGGCTGATCGCCGACATGATGCAGACCAAGAACGGCTACACCGACCTCTTCTTCCGCACCCGTCGCAGCGAACCGATGAGCGTCGCCGCCGAGATCCAGTGGTCGCTGCTGCCGCCCCTGTCGATGGTGACGCCGCGCGTCACCGTCGCCGGCGTCCTGGAGCCGGCTTACGACGTGGCGGGCGACAGCTTCGACTACGCACTGAACGGGGACACCTTCCACCTCGCCATGATCGACGCCATGGGTCACGGTCTGGACGCGGCCACGATGGCCACCGTGGCCATCGGCGCGTACCGGCACGCCCGCCGGATCAGCATCGAGCTGTCCGAGATCTACCTCTTCATGGACCGGGCCGTGGCCGAGCAGTTCGCACCCGACCACTTCGTGACCGCGCAGATGATGCGGCTGGACACGAACACCGGCCGCCTCCAGTGGGTCAACGCCGGGCACCCCGCCCCCCTTCTGATCCGCAGCCACCACGTCGTAGGCCGCCTGGACAGTCCCACGACCCTGCCCGTCGGCTTCGGAGGAGCACAGCCGCAGATCAGCGAAGTGATGCTCGACGCGGGGGATCGCGTCCTCTGCTTCACCGACGGGTTGATCGAGGAACACGAGAGCGGACAGGAGGAGTTCGGCGAGGACCAGCTGATCGACTGGGTGAACCGACTGGAGCGGGCGGACCGAGAGGTCCGCGCGGTGGTACGGGACCTCTCCCAGACCCTCAAGCGGGCACGGGGCAACGCCACTTCGGACGACGCCACGCTGGTCCTGGTCGAGTGGCGCGGGTGACGGAGGGGCGTGCCGTGAAGCGGCTCGGCGGCCTGGGTGACGTTACCGGCGCCGACCGCACGGGCCCAGGCGCCCCGTGCCGCGTCGGGTGTCATGGCAGGGGGCACCACCAGGAGGGCGAAGTGGTCGTTGTCGCCACGGGTGATGAGCCGCCGATGCCTGATGGCCGGCGGGACACCGGCGTGGTCACACCGCGCACCTCCGCGGGCCCGCGGTCATGCCCGCGGCCTTCGGCCGGGCGGCGCGCCCGGTGGGAAATGACCTGGTCAGAGTGGCTCGTCCGACCGCTGGGCGGAGTACGCTGAAAGTACCGGGAGTAACTCGAACACCCGCTCCCACGCGGACGTCGTTTCCGGCGATCAAGACACTGGGCCGCCCTGCAGGGGCGGCCCGGAGACGGGTCCGCGATCATGACCACCACCGTCGCACCCCTGCTTTCGGCGCGCCTTTCGCTGACGCCGAAGACCACCCTCGCCGGCCTCCTGGACGGTGCCTGGTGGCCTCGTTCGCATGACCTGGCCGTCGAACTTCCGCCTCTGGTCGACGCGCTGGAGGAGCACTTCGGACGCATCACGCGCGTCGCGGTGAACCCCACCCGCTGGCCCGTCGTCCCGCACAAGGTCGCCGTCACCGGGCACACCGTGCACGTCGGCTGGTTCACCGAACAGGATCCCGACAAGATGATCCTGCTCTCCTACACCGTCGGCCGCTGCGATCTCCTGGTGATCCCGCCCGAGACCGAACCCGCCGCAGCCGCCCGGCTCATGACCGCCGCCGCCCTCCCCGGCAGCGTCCTGGCCGCCGGCGCCCTGATGTCGGACGAGGCCGCGACCGGCCGCCGCCTGCGGGACGCCCGAAGCAGTGAGGACGCCTGGGACACCGACGGCGGGGCCGCCCCGGCGCCGCTGCGACACCCGCTCATCGGCGCGCGGATGATCCCCATGCCGAGGCACCTGCGGAGGTGACCCCATGGAAACCCTGATCACGATCGCCGTCATCGCCCTGCTGATCGCGCTCGGCACACGCCTCATCCACCGGCTCAACGCCCAGCACGACGAACGCATCGCAGCCCATCACTTCGGCGAACCCTTCCCGGCCATTCGCCGGCCGCCCGGCCACAGCCACCCCACGCCGACGGAACAGGCCGCCCGCCGCAAGGTGACGGGCACCTGGCCCTGACCACCCCGGACCATTCCTCCGACCGAAGGCCGCGGGTGGGGCACCCGACACCCGGGACAACCCACCCGCCGGCCTCTCGCCCGCCCTCCGAAGGGACCACGCGCCTTGTACTCCACCGACGCCGCGACCCTCCCGTCGACCGGACACGCCGAGATCCGTATCGTCGCCGCCACCCCCGAAGCCGCCCGCGCGGTCGCCCAAGTGATCCGATGCTCCTTCGCCGGCGCGGAACAGCGCAGCTATCCCCTGCCCGGAGGCGGCACACGGCTCCACCTCACCGTCGACACCGGATCCGCCGCGGAAGCCGCCCTCTCCTGGCTCGCCACCAGCAGACCGTCCTCTCGGACCGGCACCCACGTCGACGAGGTGTGAGGAGCGTCGGCCGTTCCTCACCCGCCGGGAAAGACACCGGTCATGGCGACACTCCGCGAGCGACTACCGCGACCGGGTCCTGACCGCCCTCTACGAAGCCACCGAAGGCAACCGTCTCCTCGGAGTCCCGGGGCGGAAGCCGCGCTACGACCTCCGCATCCCGGAGGACGACCTGGCCGCAGCCTGCACCTGTCTCGCCGGCGAGGACCTGATCGTCGTCGACCGGGAACCGGGCAACACCCCCGCGACGGTCTCCCTGACACACCAGGGAATCCGGCGTACGGAGGCCGAGGAGGAAGAACGCGGCTGAGCCGGACTGCCCACGGGCCTGCTCTCCCTCGCGGCCTGGCCTGTCCAGCCCGTAGTCGTATGATTGAAGTGGATCGAGCACTCTCACGTGCGACGATCCGGAAGGGCGGCCTCGGCGGAGTGAATGCGCTGGGGCCGTTGTGACGACCGCAGCCACGAGGCCCGCGCACGCGACGTCATGTCGCTGCCCGGTGCTGGTGGCCCACCTCGCGCGCGAGATCCAGCCCGAGGACGCGGTCGAGGAAGGCGAACGTCTCGAACTTGGCACCGGCCGGTACGTCGCCGCGCGTCGCCACGGTGGCCAGCAGGTCCAGGACAGCGGGGACGCCGAGATCATCGGCGAGCACCGCATGGGCGTGCCGCAGCACATCGGCGGGGATCGGCCCGGACGGCTCCTGTGCCCAGTCGGCTACCAGCTGCCGCCAGTCCCTCAACGTCCGCCGGGCTTCGTCGAACGCGGTACCGGTGACCGTGACCGGCACGCGGTGGGCATGGCCGAGCATCAGCATCCGCACAGCCAGAGGATCGGTCCCCTCGGGGACGACGGCGTCCAGGAACCCCGGGGCCAGGAGGTGAACCCGGTCCGGGACGCCGCTCTCCGGGGATGCCGGGCCGACCTGGCCCACATCGACGAGGACCCCGCCGACCCCTTCCTGTGCCGCGGTTCCGCACGCGTGGACGTGAACGTCCGCAGCGGCGCAGAGCGTCCCGTTCGGATGGTGAACACCGACGGTGTGGGGCGGATGGACGCCAAGAGCGGACAGGGCGCGATCAAGCGCCTCGGCCTGCTCGGGCGGCAGGTCCGGCACGGTACGGAACGTACGGGACTGCAGGCCGTGCAACTCCGCCGTGCGCGCCAGTACGTCACCGACCAGGAGCGCCCGCAGGTCCCCCAGGACGAACCCGACGTCGTCCGCCGGCAGGTGGACGCAGATGCTCAGCAGATGACGGCGTACGGAGGGAATCTCCACGAGGTGGCCGGTACGGGTGTCGACGATACGCAGCATGATGCGGAGGCTAGCCATGGAAGCCGCCGGCACCGGGGAGGACCTGACCGGGCGCCGGACATCGGCAGGCCATCGGGCGGAAACGTGCCCCATTCGTGCCCTCAGCGGCGGACGACAGCGGTCGACAGGGGCGTGCCGGAGCCCTCGCCACAAGTCGCCGCTCAGATGCCTTCGGGAGCGGGGGGCTTGACGGCGACCTGTTGTCGCTCGCCCGCGGCCATGGCGACCGGGGCGAGGCAGGCCGGGCATCGTGCCCGGCGAGCCGACGGACCTCGGCACGAGTTCGCCGCACGGAACCCTCGTCCGGGCCGGACGCCGCAGCCGGTCGACCGCCCCGCCTCCCGAACGCCGCATTCGGAGGAATGAATACCTGTGTTCGCGAGCTGAGATTTTAACGGTCACCGCAGAGAGAGTTTTTGCCGGCGACACACAGGGGGAAATATTCGACGGCACACGGGCTGCGGTGACGTGCTACTGTCGAATCAGTTGCAGTTTTGGTACCCAAAAACTTCAGGCGCCTCCCGTCGGCCCGCGTGCCGCATCGGAAGCGCTTTGTATTTCCGGTCATTTTCCGGGCAGGGCATCATCGCGGCGACACGGAGTCCGTACGGTACGGACTCCGTCGTACTGCCCCAAGGAGATATGACATGGCTACTGGCACCGTGAAGTGGTTCAACGCGGAAAAGGGTTTCGGCTTCATCGAGCAGGACGGTGGCGGCCCTGACGTGTTCGCCCACTTCTCGAACATCGCCGCCCAGGGCTTCCGCGAGCTCCAGGAGGGCCAGAAGGTCTCCTTCGACATCGCGCAGGGCCAGAAGGGCCCCACGGCCGAGAACATCGTTTCCGCCTGACGCTGACGCGTAATACGTAGCTGGGGCCCGCATCCCTCGGGGTGCGGGCCCCAGCTGCATGCATTTCGCAGGGCTTCCATATGCACCTGCATCTCTCGCATTTCTTTCGCCCGCCTGCGCCGACAATTCCCTTGTCCTGAGCCGGGCCGCTTGCTTTCGCATCTCATTCGGCCCGTGCCTGTGATTCCCAACGCTGTTCATCCGCCGCCGGAATTCCTCGATACGCGCCGTATCAAGGAAGGTTCTGCATGAACCCCACACGCACGAACGGCCGTTCCGCCCGCACCCGCCGCAACGGCGGCCACGCGTACGACCCCTCCGCCGGAGCCGGCCGCGGTCGACCCGGTTCGTCCACCGCGAGCCGATCGGGAGGCCCGAGCCGGTCGGGCGGATACGGCAGGCGCCCCGCCGCCGTGCAGGGGGAGTTCGCCCTGCCGAAGACGATCACTCCGGCGCTGCCCGCCGTCGAGACCTTCGCCGACCTGGCCCTGGACCGACGCCTCCTGGCCGCGCTCACCGCACAGGGCGTGTCCGTCCCGTTCCCCATCCAGGGCGCGACCCTGCCGAACTCCCTGGCGGGCCGCGATGTCCTGGGCCGCGGCCGGACCGGCTCCGGCAAGACCCTCGCCTTCGGCCTGGCCCTGCTGGCCCGCACCGCAGGACAGCTCGCCGAGCCCCGTCAGCCGCTGGCACTGATCCTCGTCCCCACCCGGGAACTCGCCCAGCAGGTCACCGACGCGCTCACGCCCTACGCCCGCGCCGTGCAGCTGCGCCTGGCCACCGTCGTCGGCGGAATGCCGATCGGTCGGCAGGCGAACGCTCTGCGAAGCGGCGCCGAAGTCGTCGTGGCCACCCCCGGCCGCCTCAAGGACCTCATCGACCGCGGCGACTGCCGGCTGAACCAGGTCTCGATCACCGTCCTCGACGAGGCCGACCAGATGGCCGACATGGGCTTCATGCCCCAGGTCACCGCGCTCCTCAACCAGGTCCGCCCCGAGGGCCAGCGCATGCTGTTCTCCGCGACCCTGGACCGCAACGTCGACCTCCTGGTCCGCCGCTACCTCACCGACCCCGTCGTCCACTCCGTGGACCCCTCACAGGGCGCGGTCACCACGATGGAGCACCACGTCCTGCACGTGCACGGCGCTGACAAGCAGCGGCTGACGACCGAGATCGCGGCGCGCGACGGCCGGGTGATCATGTTCCTGGACACCAAGCACGCCGTGGACCGCCTCACCGAGGACCTCCTCCACTGTGGTGTCCGGGCCGCCGCCCTGCACGGCGGGAAGTCGCAGCCGCAGCGCACCCGCACCCTCGCCCGGTTCAAGTCCGGGCATGTCACCGTCCTGGTCGCGACGAACGTCGCGGCGCGCGGCATCCACGTCGACAACCTCGACCTCGTCGTCAACGTGGACCCGCCGACCGACCACAAGGACTACCTCCACCGCGGCGGCCGGACCGCCCGGGCCGGCGAGTCCGGCAGCGTCGTCACCCTCGTCACCGCCAACCAGCGCCGCGACATGACTCGCCTCATGGCGGCCGCCGGCATCGTGCCCGAGACCACCCAGGTCCGCTCCGGCGAGGAGGCGCTGCACCGGATCACGGGCGCGCGGACCCCTTCCGGCATCCCCGTGACGATCACCGCGCCGCCGGCCGAGCAGCGCAAACGCGGCTCGGCCTCCCGCGGTCGGCGCGGGCCCGCCTCGGCCGCGAGGCGCGCCGGCGGACGGCGTTCCGCCGGCGACGTGGCGGCCTGAGCCGTACGTGATCCGGAAGCCGACCCATCTCCGCAGGAGGCACGTTGTGACGCTGGTCCAGATGCAGCCCCGCCCGACGCACCCCGCCCCCGCGCACCTGACGGCGGCCGACGCCGTGGACACGGCCGGACCACAGGTCTGCGACGACATGACCGTCGAGGTGGCCCTCTCGCTCATGGCCGGAGCCCGCACCGGGCACTTGCTCATCTGCGACAACGACGGCCTGTGCACCGGGCTGGTCACCCGGGCCCAGCTCACCACCGTCCGCGACAGCCCCGCCTACACGGACCGGCTCCAGCTGCGCGACCTCTCCGGCGACGGCGGGCCGCTCACCTCGGCCACCGCCCGGACGATCGGGCGGGCCGGCGGTCCCCGGGTCGTCGCCTCGTCCGGCGGTGGCGAACAGGACGGCACTCCGGGCGCCCTCGCGGCCGCCCTCGTCCTCGCGTGAACCGCCTCACCACGGCGGAACCATTCCCCTTCCTCTCCCTGTGAGGCATCGTGCGCTGTGTCATCGCCCGCTTCCCCTTCGACCTCACCAAGAGCGGCGTCCTGGACTCCATGAAGGGCGTCAAGCCCGAGGAGGTCGTCGGCGAGTCCGTGATCATCGGCCGCCGCACCTACCCCGTCAAGCAGGTCGGCCAGGTCATCACCCGCCAGGACCGTCGCGACTTCAGCGCGGGTGAAGTCATCCGCGCCATGACCAAGCTCGGCTTCACCTGCCGCGACCTCCCCCGGAACCCCGCGCCCACCCGCGCCCCCGACGCGATCCAGCACGCCTCCGCGATGCTCGGCACCCCGACGGCGGCCTGACCGTGACCCACGGGCGAACGTGAGCTGACACCCGAACAGCCAAGAGGGCCCGACCGGCACCCGCCGGTCGGGCCCTTTCGCGTATCTGTGGGCAGTCTTCCCGGACGGAGGTCAACCTGACGGCGGCCGCCCCGCGGCCCTCCACGTCGCCGTTCGAGGCGGATTACCTGCTCAGCCGACACACAAAAATCTATGTCGGCCAGAGTAGACATTGAGCACTGGCCTAGTTATGGTTTCTCTCGTAGCCCAGAGAGACAAAAGGGCCTGGCAGAGACGAACTGCCGGCCGGAAGTACAGCTAGTCGCAGTGAGCAGGACGGTTCGGCAGCGGAGTTTCGAAGCCAGGGCATGCGCAGGACGGCGACGGGACTGGCGGCCGGACCGGGGGGCCCGCAGTGATCAGGGGCCGCCGCCGCGAGCGGGACCGCGGTCATGGCAGGTGCGGTGCCCGTGAGTGCAGTACGCAGTAACCGCAGTACGCAGTTCCCCGCAGTAAGCAGTCGATCACCGAGGAAGAACGGAGGAACCCGCGCCATCAGGATCGCCCGGGCGTACGTCTGAGCCCGGGTACCGCAGGACATCGATAGTGAGGTGGTCTCCGGTCAAGCAACCGCGATCCCCGCGGCCCCGACAGCAACCAGGTCGGGCGCGCGGACACAGAAGGCCGGCGCAGTATCAGGGCCGGCAGGTGGTGTAGAAGTTCCTTCGGGGCCCTGGTGCCAGTACTGGCACCAGGGCCCCTCAACGCGTTTCCCAGAGAGGTGCAAATGACAGCAGACGACTCGTACGGCCGTCTCGACGACGACGACTACCCCGCCTACACGATGGGCCGGGCCGCCGAGATGCTCGGCACCACACAGGGCTTCCTGCGCGCCATCGGCGAGGCCCGCCTGATCACCCCGCTGCGCTCGGAGGGCGGCCACCGCCGCTACTCCCGCTACCAGTTGCGCATCGCCGCACGCGCCCGCGAACTCGTCGACCAGGGCACACCGATCGAGGCCGCCTGCCGCATCATCGTCCTTGAGGACCAGCTCGAAGAGGCCCAGCGCATCAACGCCGAATACCGCCGCGCCGCCGCATCCGACGCGCCACCAGACTCTGCTTGAGGTGAGTCCGCCCACCGTCGGCGTCGACTTCGCTCGCACAGCGGTCAGCGAGGGCCCTGCGAAGCATCCGGGACGAGGTCGTCCGCGCAGGTTTCTGCCAGGTCGGGAGCGCCATGCGCAGGTCCGCGTACCGGGTGATTCCCGAGCTCATGGCGCGGGTTCGATTCCCGTCATCCGCTCGTGCAAGAAGGCCCAGGTCGGAGACCTGGGCCTTCTTCGTCGTCCAGAGAGCCGCCCGCGGATCACGCCGGCGGTCGGCCCGACCGGAATCCGGTCAGAACTTCAGCACCTCGCGGTCCAGGGGATACCGCGCACGGTGAGGCCCGTCGTACGGCGAGGGTGTGATCGGGAGGACGCCGGTCGGCTGCAGGCCCAGGTTGTCGTCCCAGAGCCTGGGGACGACATGCCCGAGGACGCGGAACTTCCGGAAGGTGAACGGAGGGCTGTCCGTCGGGAAGAACTCGGGCGTGGTCATCACCTGGAAGTGCAGGTGCGGCGTGGTGGAGTTGCCGCTGTTGCCGATGAGGCCGAGGACCCGGCCGGGTTCGACGTGGTCGCCCTCCCGGACCTTGAGCGAGCCGGGCTTCAGGTGGGCGTAGAGCAGATAGCGGCCCGGCGCGACCTCCAGGGTGACGTGGTTGCCGACGGTCTCGTCGATCGGCGGGACCGGCGGCGTGACAGGCGGCGTGTTGTCCGGGATCCCGTCCTGGACCTCCACCACTCGGCCGCCGGCCGAGGCCACCACCGGCTGCCGGTAGCTCAGGTAGCTGGAGAGCTGTGCGGGGTCGCCCTCCCAGGTCTGTCCCTGCTCGCCGACCCGGTACCAGTCGATCGCGAAGCGCTGCGGCACGTAGAAGCGACCGTTGATCGGGCCGAGGCCGCGCCGGTGGTGGGTGTTGCCGCAGCACGACTCGCTGGAGTACCAGGTGCCGGGGCGGACCGGCGGGTCGAGGTTCAACGGAGCGGTGCGGGAGGTCGGGGTGACCTGCACCGTCTCCTCGAACGCGGAAGGGCCGCCGGGGGTCAGGACGGCGCCCGACAGGCGGTGTTCGAGGGCCTCGGGCACCCGCTGGCCGCGATCGAGGGTCAGGTCGAGCCAGACGATCCACTGCTGGGAGCCCGGGATGACGGTCGGCGTCGGACCGGGGGGCGCCGGGGTGTACCCGTCCGCACCCGGCAGCGGGTCGCCCACCGGGTTGGCTGCGTCGGCCAGCGCCTGTCCGCTCAGCGAGCCGATGACCCGCTTGGTGCGGGCGTCTCGGACATCGACACGATCGAGCCGCACCGGCGTGGTGCTGGAGAGTGCGTTCGTGGTGAGCAGTTCGTACGAGAGGTGCGTCTTGCCGTCCGTGGCGTCGAACGGTGCCGGCTTCGTCATCACGGCCGCCGTCAACGGCGTGAACTGCGGGCCGGGCGCCGGAGCGGTCGTGCCGGTCCCGTATCCGGGCGCCGTCGAGGCCACCAGCATGCCGGCTGCGAGTACGGCAGCGGCGAGCCCGCGAAGGAGCGGGCTGCGGCCGGTGCGGTTGCGAGGGTCGCGCTCTGCCATGGTGCTCTTCCAGTCGTCGGGTCCGGGGCCGTGAAGGGCACCGGCACGCCCCGCGCCGAGGCGCAGGCCCATGTAATCCGGCGCCGCGCCGCTCCGGGCGGACGGCGCCGGGGCAGGTGCCGAACTACACCCGTCCAGCCGCATCGGCCCCCGAGCGTCGCCTCGCGGCGGCTTCGGGCCGTCGTCGAGCGCCGGTTCGTCGCGGCCGACGCGGTGGAGCCGGGCCGGGGCACAGGCCCGACCCCACCCCGGACGGACCACCGTCCCGGACTGCCCCCAGCTGCGCCCCGGCGGTCCCGAAGGCTCTATCGCGACGGTGCCACAGGAACGGAGGCCCACCAGGTCGAGGGCGCCGCGACGGAGTAACCCAGAGACTCGTACAGCGGCCTGCCCAGCTTCGAAGCGGTGAGAGTGACCGGCAGGTCCGTCAGATGGGCGAGGGCGCCGAGCATGACGGCCCGGCCGACGCCACGCGACCGGAAGGCCGACGACGTGGCGACCCAGTAGTGGCTGCCGGCGCCGTCGTCCACGACGCTGACGCAGGCTCCCGCGGCCACGCCGTCGTGCGAGGCGACGAACACGTCCACGCCCGGCTGCCCGAGCAGCGTCATCGGGAACAGCTCGCCGGGGCGGTAGGGCTCGAAGCCGGCCAGCTCGAAGCCCTCGATCACGATCTGCTCGGCCGCCTGGAGGTCCTCGGGCCGCCGCACCCGGATCACGTCCAGCGCCGGTTCGCCGACGGGCCCGGGCGGGCGGAGCATGACCGGCATCTGCCAGCTGCGCATGCCCAGGTGGCTCAGGTCGGTCGAGCTGAACGGATCCTCGGCGTTCACGGGGCCCGAGGCCCGGCGCACCAGCTCGCCCACCTCGGCCCGTTCGCCCGGGTCGAGGTCGGACTCCTGGATCAGGACCCGCAGGCCGGCGCGCTCGCCGCCGTCGACCGCGACGAATCCGCGGCGCCGGACGACCTCATGCCCCCGGCTTCGGCCGGTCGCGATCCAGAAGGCGGCGGAGTTACGGGCCTGACGCATCGGCGCCTCGGCCAAGGCCACGGACGCGGACGCGGGCCCGCCGGTCGAAGTGGATCTTGTTGTCATTACGCCTACGGTAGTGGGCAGTCGACCCCTCACACAGGCCAATTCCGTGCCATCCGACTGGGCCACCTTCGGATGACACAGGAGCACGGGCAGCCGACGGGGACGGCCGACGCGGCAGGGACCCGGGGCTTCGTCGTTGTCCGGACCTCCTAAGGAGCCGCACTCCACGGTGCCGACATCTCACCGTCCGGCTCCCACCCGTACCGTCGCATCCGCTGCGCGGCAGACGTGCGGCCTGCCTTCTCCAGCACCTCCGCGTACTGGCGCCAGGCATACAGGTCGCCGGTCCGCGAAGCGTGGCGGAGCCAGTCCAGGGCCTCGTCCGTGCGCCCCGCGTCATGGAGCAGTTCGGCCACGACGGAGCGCTGATCCGGATAGCCGTCCGCGGCATGGCGGTCCGCGCATGATCTCAGCCGGACGAAGGACTCGTCCGGGCCCATGAGCGCCGTCAACAGACGAGCGGTCTCTCGCAGGGCGCCCAGATCCCCTTCCTCGGCTGCCCGCTGGTACCAGGTGACAGCCTCCGACACCCTGCCCAGCTGTTCGTGCAGAGCGGCGACGTGCGCCGCCGCGCCTCTCCGGCCGTCGGCTGCCTCCCGCTCGTACAACGCGAGCGCTTCCTCCGGACGGCCCTCCTTCCTCAGCGCCTCGGCAGCACGCACGCCCTCCCGGCGCCCTCCCCCGGCGATCTCCTCCGCCCCGTCCAACACCGCGGCCATCCAGCTCCGAGCCTCCTGGTCCTCTTCTCCCGGGACGAGAAGACCCCGCAAGCCGGATCGGAGTGCCGCGTCCTGGGCCAGGTGGTCGAGCAACGCGCTCCACGCCCAGGGAAGCCTCACGTCTGCCTTCCTGTTGCCCTCTTCCCATACCCGCGGCAGCAGCCAGGACAGCACGGTGGCGCCGCTGTCGCCCCGCTCCCGCATGAGGGAGACCGTCTCGATCACGGCGTACCCGCCGCGGCCCTCGGCCTCCTGCCGGTAACAGGCGAGCGCCTCCTCCGTACGGGCCGTCGACTTCAGCAGGTCGGCCAGCGTTCCGAACGCGCCGTAGACGCCCGCATCGGCCGCTCGCCTGAGGCAGGCCTCCGCTTCCCGGCGATCCTCGGCCTTCAGCAGAAGCATGCCGGCGTAGAGCCAGTTGCCGGAACACCCCGCCTCGGCAGCTCTCTTGTGCCAGGCGATGGCCGTGACCGGCTGGTGAGTTTGCTCCATGATCCCGGCAACCTGGCTCATGGCCTCGGGGTCTCCCCCTTCGGCGAGAGGCAGACACCACAGCAGTGCCTCGTCGTACCTTCCCTCTGCCTCCAGCATGCGGGACGCCGCGGTGGCGGCGCCCGCCACCCCCGCCGCGGCCGCGGCCCTGAGCAGGTGCACCGCGATCCGCAGATGCCCTCTTTCCCACGCCGACTCGGCCAGGGCGATCAGGGACTCTCGTGCCGCGTAGTCGCCCAGGGTGTCCCACAGGCCTCCCGGTGGGGCCTTTCCGTTTCGCTTCTCCCTGCCGTGCTGATCCAGGTAGTCCGCGAGTCTGACCTTGTCCGTCGTGATGCGGGGAGCGGCAGGTACGCGAAGGGTGACGGGCGTGAGGGGTCCGCGGACACCGCGCCACGAGATGCTCAGTTCCGCGAGAGCGTGCTCGATGTCCCCGTCCTCAACCGCCTCGTCCTGATGAGCGGTCAGGTAGAAGCGGACGGACGCCTCCAGCAGCACCTTGGGGAGAGCTACGCCGTGCCCGAGACGGCGGGCGTCCATGGCCGACTCGATCAGTGCCCTCTCCAGGGCCGTGGCGGTCTCGTACCGGCCGACAAGTGCGCGGCCACCGGCGAGGTACTGGGTGATCTGCCCTTCCTCACCGCGCTCCAGGGCCTCTTGGAGTCGGGGATCCGTCGCGGCCAGGCGTCGCAGCTCCGGCATGTCCGGTCCCTCGAAGGAATCCGGCACGCGGCAGTGCTTGCCGGCGAGCAGGGCACGTGCCCGCGCATGCGGGTCCCTGAGGTCACCTTTCCCGCGCGGCCTGACCAGGCCCCACCACTCGTCGGGCCAGGTCGTACCGAGGACGAGCAGCGGGCTCCGTCGCGGGTCGTTGAGCACCTCGTGCAGCCGGGCGGCTGCCTGCTCACCCCGGTCGTCGCCCACGTAGCGGTGGATCTCGTCGAGCCACAGGACGGTGCGGGGAGCGGCGTCGTCCAGCAGGGCGATCAGGGCCTCGGCGGGGTTCGGTACGAGGGGATGCGCGAGCCGCCAGTCCGAGGGAAGCAGGTTGAGCGCCTCCCAACACGCCCTCGTCTTCCCCGTGGAGGAATTGCCGACGAGGACGGCGATGGCACTGGTCGGCTCCCCTGCGCCCTGCCGCGTGACACCCTCCACCACTGCGGAGAGCCGCCGGTCGTGCTCCCGTTCGACATAGGGAGGCAGCAGCGGCAGCTCGGCCTCTGCGCACCCTCCGTCGATGGCCTCGTGCACCTCCAGGGCGAACGGATCACTGAACTCACGAACAGGCCGCCCCGGGCCGGTCGATGCCGCACGGGGTGCCCGTATCGGCTGCGCCCTCTCCAACAGGTCCCGCCAGGAGCGTTCATCGGGTTTCTCGCCCGCCCAGGCGCTCCACAGGCGTACCAGCGCCAGAACGTCGTCGCTGCTCCCGTCACTGGGGACCTGGGGATCTCTTTCACCCCGGGTGGGCACCCAGGCGCTGATCCGCTGACCCTCGATCCTTCTGCCGTACGGGGGCTTGGCGAGTGCCTGGCTCACCCTCCTCCGTGAGTACCGGTCGCCGGCCCGGCTGAGCACGCCCGCCGCTCGTCGCTCCAGAGCGCGCAACCGCTCGTACAGTTCGCGGGACTCCTGAGACCGCAACAGCACTCCCTCTCTCTGCCCGCAGCGGGCACAACGGGCAACGCGCCGACCGGCAGCGTAGAACGAATTCGCCCGGTGTTCCCGCTCCTTCGGGGCTTCTGCCCCACCACGCAGAAGACTCGGGACGACAGCTCGGAGCAGCACCGGGCGCGACCGATGAAGGGGCCTCGATGGAGAAGACGACTCGGCGGAAGCGACAGCACACCACCCGCCTCTGGGGACGCACCGTCCTCTTCCATGCCGTCCGTGGGGCTGCCACCGCGACGGGCTCGGCCGTCGTCACGTGCGGCCTGATGTGGTGGCGGAGCCGGTGAACCGGCAGCAGCGATCCGAGGGGAGGGGTGCCTCGCGAGACGTCCTGGACGCGGCCCGTGTGCGGGCCCGATCATGGGGGGATGTCGCTCCGCATGTACGAGGCCGATCTGTTCGAGGGTTCCCGGGGTCGCCTGGAGGCGATCGCCTATCGCATGCTCGGGTCCGCGGGTGATGCCGAGGACGCCGTGCAGGAGACGTATCTGCGGTGGCACGCGGCGGACCGGGAGCGGATCGAGACGCCCGAGGCGTGGCTGACGAAGGTGCTCACCAATCTCTGCCTCAACCAGCTCACCTCCGCACGGGTCCGGCGGGAGACCTACGTCGGACAGTGGCTGCCGGAGCCGGTGCTCGCCGGCGACCGGATGCTCGGGCCGGCCGACACCGCCGAGCAGCGCGAGTCGGTCTCCCTCGCGATGCTCACCCTGATGGAACGGCTCTCGCCCAACGAGCGCGCGGTGTACGTGCTGCGCGAGGCCTTCGGGTACGCGCACCGTGAGATCGCGGAGATCCTCGACCTCACCGAGTCGAACTGCCAGCAGATCCACCGGCGCGCGAAGCAGCACCTCGCCACCGACCGGGCCCGTACCGAGATCGACACGATCGCCGCGCGGAAGGTCGTCGAGGAGTTTCTCGCCGCGGCCCTCAGCGGCGACACCGAGCCGCTGATCCGGCTCCTCACCGACGACGCGGTCGGCGTGGCCGACGGCGGCGCCAAGGTTCCGGCCCGCAGGTCCCCGGTCATCGGCGCGCTCGGCATCGCGCGCTACCTGCGGGGGCTGTTCCGGCCGAGCGCCCACAAGCGGACCCTCGTCGGCGGCGACCCCGAGCTCCACGCCGCCGTCGTCAACGGCGCTCCCGCCGTGCTGGTCTCGGTCGGTGAGCGGATCGCCGGGGTCATCTGTCTCGACGCGACGTCGGACGGTGTCGTCGCGGTCCGTCTCCAGGTCAACCCCGACAAGCTGGGGCGCATCGCCCGCCAGTGGGCGGCCTCCGGCCCCCATCAGCCGCTCAGGGAGATGTGGTGACCCACGTCACATTCGATTCCTGTCAGGGATCGCGTGGCTGTCCGGTTCAGGAGGTGAGTCCAACCGGATAGGGAGCCAGCCATGAAGCACCGCATCGTTGTCCTCGGAGCCGGATACGCCGGAGCGATCGCCGCCGGTCGCCTCGCCAAGCGACTGCACCGAGACGACGTCGAGATCACCCTCGTCAACGCCGAGTCCGAGTTCGTCGAGCGGGTCCGTCTGCACCAGCTCGCCAGCGGACAGGATCTGCCGAGCCGCCCGCTGCGCGACGTGTTCGCGGGAACGGGCGTGGAGCTCCGGCCCGCGTGGGTGACCGCCGTCGACACGGACCGCAGGACCGTCGAACTCGACGGCGAGCACGGCGCCGAGACCCTCGGCTACGACACCCTCGTGTACGCCCTGGGCAGCACCGCCGGCTCCCTCGACGTCCCCGGTGTCGCCGAGCACGCCCACGGCGTCGCCGGGAAGCGGGACGCGCTGCGCCTGCGGGCGCGCCTCGGCGAGCTGGAGCCGGGCGGGACCGTGCTGATCGTCGGCGGCGGCCTCACCGGCATCGAGGCGGCCACCGAGATCGCCGAGGCCCGCCCTGACCTGAAGGTCGCCCTCGCCGCCCGCGGCGGTGTCGGCGGCTGGCTCAGCGACAAGGCCCGGCGCCACCTGCGGACCGTCTTCGACCGGCTCGGCATCACGGTCCACGAGGGCGCCGACATCGCCCGCGTCGAGGCGCACCGTGTCGTCACCGGTGAAGGGCAGGAGATCCCGGCCCAGTTGACCGTGTGGACCGCGGGCTTCGCCGTCCACCCGATCGCCGCCGCCACGACCCTGGAGGTGTCCGACACCGGACGGATCGTCGTCGACGCCACCATGCGCTCGGTCTCCCACCCCGACGTGTACGCCGTCGGTGACGCCGCGCTCGCCGAAGGTCCGGGCGGCAGGCCGCTGCGGATGTCCTGCGCCACGGCGAGCCCCATGGCGTGGCAGGCCGCCGACTCGCTCGCCGCGCGTCTGACCGGCCGCAAGGTTCCCGAGAACTCGATCGGCTACGCCGCGCAGTGCATCAGCCTCGGGCGCCGCGACGCCATCTTCCAGAAGGTGACCCACGAGGACGAGGTCACGTCCAAGGTCGTCACGGGCCGGGCCGGCGCCCGTATCAAGGAGTTCATCTGCGCGGGCGCGGCATGGAGCATCTCCCACCCGACGATGATGATGCCGAGCCGTCGTCGCCGCCTCACGGCGACCACCCAGCCGGCCGCGCCCCGTCTCGCCACCCGGTGAGGCGGCGCGCGACACGGCCGGCGGCGCACCGCCTGGGCACAGGGTGAAAGGGCGGTGCGCCGTTCAGGGCCGTACGGGCGTCCGGAAGCCCGGTCCGTCGGCGCCGTAGGTCCGGGCGAGCGCACGGACCGTGTCCGCCATCGCCCGGCGCAGTTCCTCCGGCGCGACGACCTCGACGTCCGTGCCGAGTCGCAGCAGCTCCCCGCAGGCGTGCCCGGTGCTCTCCGTCGGGATGACGGCCTCGATCCATCCGTCGCCGCCCGCCACCTCGATCGCGGTGGCCTCGCAGGCCCGCGCCACCTCGGGCGGAACGTTGTCGGCCAGCCGCTCCCGCCCCCTCGGGGACAGCCGGATCGTGGCAGTGCCCGTGTGGCGTCGTGCCGCGAAGTCGTCGAGGTACGACGACCAGTACGCGTCCAGGGCGAAGTCCTCCGGCCGGTCGAAACGTTCGTCCCTCACCGCCGCGTCCAGGATCCGGGCGATCCGGAAGGTGGTGGCCCTGCCGTCGACCCCGGCCACCAGGTACCAGGTGCCCGACTTGAGGACCAGGCCGTAGGGGTGCAGCCGCCGGTCCACCTCCTGTGGTTCGCGCCAGCGGCGGTAGCGCACGTCCACCGCGCGCCGGCCGAACACCGCGTCCACCAGGAGCGGCAGATGCGGGGTCTCCTCGGCCTCCCGGTACCAGCCCGGAGCGTCCAGGTGGAACACCGCGTCGGTGCGCGTCGCCTCCTCCCGCAGGGCGGCCGGGAGGGCCGCGAGCAACTTCAGTCTCGCCGCCGCCACTTCCGCCGCGAGCCCCAGGTCGGCGGCGGGCGCGGGCAGCCCCGCGAGGAACAGCACCCTGGCCTCGCTCTCGCTCAGCCCGGTGAGGTGCGTGCGGTAGCCGTCGAGCAGTCGATAGCCGCCGGTACGGCCCTGCTCGGCGTAGACCGGGACCCCGGCGGCCTGCAGCCGGTCGAGATCGCGGTACGCGGTCCGTACGGAGACCCCCAGCTCGGCGGCGAGACGTCGAGCCGGCATCCGGCCCCGGGTCTGGAGCAGCAACATCATCGACAGCAACCGGTCCGCGGACATACGGGGATTCTGCTCCGGACGCCGGCAACACGCGGCGAAAACACTGACAGGCGGTGGCACGCCTCGGCTCTAGCGTCGGCCCCGTCCGCCGAGGAACCCCCACCCAGGAGTCCGTCGTGCCCCGCACTCCCCGTACCGCCCCCGTCAGCCGGCCCGCCGTGATCGAGCTTCGCCGGTACACCCTGCTCCCCGGCCGGCGGGACGAGCTCATCGAGCTGTTCGACCGCGAGTTCGTCGAGGCCCAGGAGGCGACCGGGATGATCGTCCTCGGCCAGTTCCGGGACCTCGACGATCCCGACCGCTTCGTCTGGTTGCGCGGCTTCGCGGACATGGAGACCCGGCGTGAGGCCCTCTCCGCCTTCTACGGCGGGCCGGTCTGGGCCACGCACGGCCCCCGGGCCAACGCCACCATGGCCGATTCCGACGACGTCCTGCTGCTGCGGCCCCTGCCGGCCGGCACCGCCGCACCGGATGGGGCCGCCGCACCGGGCAGAGCCTCCGCTTCGGACCGGGCCGCCTCGCCGGACCGCGCCTCCGCACCTGGCCGGGCACCCACGCCGAACCGGTTCGTGGCCGTCGCCCTGTGGCACTTCCCGCCGGGCGACGCGGACGGCCCCGCGCTGATCCACGACCGGCTCGTCCCCGTATTGCGGGAGACGGGGCCCACGCCCCTCGCCGTACTCGTCACCGAGCCGGCCGACAACACGTTCCCCCGGCTCCCCGTCCGCACCGGAGAGAACGTGGTCGCCGTCGTCACCTCGTACCCGGACGAGCAGGCGCACCGTCGCCACCTCGCCGGCACGACGGACCACCCCCTCGTACGGGACGAGATCCGGCCGGCCGTCGAGCGGGCGCAGTCGGCGGCTCCTCTTCTTCTCCGCCTGACGCCGACGGCCCGCTCGCTCGTCCGCTGAGGGACGGGGCCGCGCCCACCCGCCTCATTCCGTCCAGGGCTGGAGCTTCTCCGGGTTGCGGACCGCCCAGATGTGCGTGATCCGGTCGTCCGCGAGGGCGAACGCCGCCACCGTCACGGTCGTGCCGCCGCGGCGGGCCACCAGACCGGGGCGGCCGTTGACCGAGGTGACCTGGAGCGTCATGCCGGGGGCCATGTCGCCGATCGCGACGATGTAGCGGGCGATCTCCGCGGCACCGGTGATCGGGCGGAGCGCCGCGCCGACCAGGCCGCCGCCGTCGACGACCACCGTGGCGTCGGGGTTGAGCAGGTCGACGAGGGCCGCGATGTCCTGGGCCTCCCACGCCTGCTTGAAGTCCTTGATGACACGCGCCTGCAGGCCGGTCGGCGGCTCCGGCGCCCGGGCCGCCCGGACGCGCCGCCGGGCCGACGAGGCCAGCTGCCGGCATGCGGCGGGTGTGCGGCCGACGATCGTGGCCAACTCGGTGAAGGGGTAACGGAAGACGTCGTGCAGGATGAACGCGACCCGCTCGGCCGGGGTCATGGATTCGAGGACGACGAGGAAGGCCATGTCGACCGACTCGTCGAGGGCGATCCGTTCGGCGGGGTCGGTCCCGCCGTCGCCCGGCCGGCCGTTCAGCCACTCCGTCGTCTCGGGCAGCGGCTCCGGGATCCACTCGCCCACGTAGCGCTCGCGCCGCGCCCGCGCCGAGCCGAGGACGTCCAGGCAGATACGGCCGACCACCGTCGTCAGCCAGGCTCCGGGCGCCTCGACGGCCTCCTGCTGCGGGCCCGACATCGCGTACCAGCGGGCGAAGGCCTCCTGAACGGCGTCCTCCGCCTCGGCCAGGGACCCGAGCAGCCGGTAGGCGACATTGATCAACTGCCGGTACTCGCCCTCGGGTCGGGCGGCCGCGGGCGCGGGCCCGCGTTCCGGTTCCGTACGGCTGCCGTTCATGGTGGTCGTGTCCCCCTTCGTTCGATCCGCGCTCGCCGTGATCGGTGAGACGCGCATCACTCCGTGACTCCGGTGCAGCGCCTCACATTCTCGCGGGCTGCGTCGTCGGACTGTCGAGAGAGCGACCGGCAGCGGAAGGACGGGATCATCATGGTCACGCGGACGACAGCGGAGACGGCGTCGATGACGACGACGGACACGGCATCGGCGGTGGCGGGGCGGCGCGGCGGCCGGTTCGCGGGGTTCGTGCGCGTCTCGATCGGCCTGCAGACGGCGAGCATCCTCTTCCAGGCCGTCACGGCCGGAACGGCGCTGACCTCACAGGTCGGATCGACCCTGCACGACCTCGGGTCCAAGGGCACGTACGCGATGTCGATGCTGTACCTGCTCGCCGCGATCCTGGCGTGGCGGCCGGGCGGCGGCCCGGCCCGGCCGGCCCTCTACGCGACCGGTTTCCTGCTCCTCGGGAGCATTCAGGTGGTGATGGGTGTCCAGCACGTGATGGGCGTTCATGTTCCCCTGGGTGTACTGATGTTCGGCCTCAGCCTGCTGGATCTGGGGCGGGTCGTTCTCCAGCGGGCACGCCCGGCGGCGGAGGCCGCCTACGCGAACTCCCCCTCCTGAGAAAGGGCCGCACGCACGATGGCCGCGGCCGCACGCGCCGCGGCCGTCACCGGATCGGTGCTGCGTGCGGCGCGGCCCAGCATGAACGCGCCCTCCAGCAGGGCGATCACCGAGCTCGCGGTCTCGTGCGCGACGGGCTCGGCGATCCCTCCGGCCCGGTAGAAGGCGGCGAGTCCGTCCGTCCAGCTCGCGAACACCTCGGCCGTGGCGACCCGCAGCGGTTCATGGGTACTGGCCACCTCCAGCGCGACGGTGGCGATCGGGCACGGGTCCGCGAAGTCGAGCTCGCGCAGGGTCTCCGCCGCGGCGATGAACGCGTCGCCGGTGACGGCGGCCATGTCCACGTCCTCGGGGACGCTGGAGGTCGGGAAGAGTCCGGCGATCAGTTCCAGGTAGGCCGCGCCCGACGTTCGGACCACCTCCTCGCCGAGCTGTGCCTTGCCCCCGGGAAAGAAGTGGTACGCCGAGCCGTACGGGGCGTCCGCCGCCGCGACGATCTGTTTCATGCCGCTGGCCGCGTAGCCCTGGCGCCGGAAAAGCTCGGTCGCGGCGGTGACGATGCGCTGCCTGGTGTCGCCCGTGGTCCTCACACTCGCTAGTCTCTCACTAGATCGGTCTATCTAGTGAGCCGGTCTCCGTATCGAGCCGGGGGTCGTCCGTTGTCCGAGATCGAGCTGAGCGCAGGCGTCATCGACTACACCGACACGGGCGAGGACGGGGGCGGCGGCGCGGGCAAGGACGTCGTGGTGCTCGTCCACGGACTCGGCTTCGACGAGTCGGTCTGGGACGCGGTCGTCGAGGAGCTGCGCGGGGACTTCCGCGTCCTGGTGCCCGTGCTGCCGATCGGCAGCCACCGCAGGCCGATGCGGCCGGAAGCGGACCTGTCGGCGCACGGAGTCGCCGCGATCCTGGCCGAGTTCCTGGAACGCCTCGACCTGCACGACGTCACCCTCGTCCAGAACGACGCCGGCACGGCGCAGCTCCTCGTGGGCGTGCGCGACGAGCGCGTCGGCCGCCTGGTGCTCACCTCGTGCGAGGCGCTGGACAACTACCCGCCCGGCATCCAGGGCAGAACCCTGCACGCGGCGAGCCGCGTACCGGGCGGCCTCTTCCTGCTGCTGCAGTCCTTCCGGGTCCCCTTCCTCGTCCGGATGAGGACCTCGCTGGGCGGGATGGCGAAGCGGCCGATCCCGTACGCGCTGGTCCGCCGCTGGTACCGGCCCCTGCTCACCCGGAGCGCGATCCGCCGGGACCTCGCCGTGTTCTGCCGCAGCACCGAGAAGGACACGTATCTCAAGGCGGCCGAGAAACTGCGGGAGTTCGACCGGCCGGCGCTGGTCGCCTGGGGAGCCGAGGACCGCATGATGCCCGCCGCCACGGGGCGTCGACTCGCCGAACTGCTGCCGCGGGGGCGCTATGTGGAGATCCCCGGGGCGGGCACGCTCGTCCAGCTGGACAACCCCGGCGCCCTCTGCGCGGAGCTGCGTGCCTTCATCCGGGAGACTCCGATCGGGGAAGGACCTGTCGGGGAAGCAGGCTGAGCCCCCTCACCGCACGGACCGCCTTCGGCTGCCCGTACCGGAGCGACCGGCTCACGAAGGCCTTACGGCCACATTCGTCAGGAATCGAGAAGCGGGGGCGCACGCGCACAACTAGCTTGTGGGCATGGACATCACCATTCACACCACCGTCCTCCCGCACGAGGACCCCGACGCCTCCCTCGCCTTCTACCGCGACGCCCTCGGCTTCGAGGTGCGCAGCGACGTCGGCCAGGGCAGGACCCGCTGGATCACCGTCGGACCCGTCGGACAGCCCGGTACGTCGATCCTCCTCGCGCCGCCCGGCGCCGACCCCGGGGTCACCGAGGCCGAGCGGCGGACCATCGCCGAGATGATGGCCAAGGGCACCTACGGCTGGATCCTGCTCGCCACCCCCGACCTCGACGCCACCTTCGAGAAGGTGCAGGCCGGGGACGTCGAGGTGGTCCAGGAGCCGACCGACCAGCCGTACGGCGTGCGGGACTGCGCCTTCCGCGATCCCGCGGGCAACCTCGTCCGCGTCCAGCAACTGCGCTGAAAGGATTCCCCTCATGTGTCATCCTGCGTGGATGAGCGCACTGACCGAGGCGCAGCGCCTGAGTGATCTGGCGCGGTTGCGCCGCGTTCGCGACCGGATCGACCGCGAGTACGCCCAGCCGCTGGACGTCGAGGCGCTCGCCCGCGGGGTGAACATGTCGGCCGGGCACCTCAGCCGCCAGTTCAAGCAGGCGTACGGCGAGGCCCCGTACTCGTACCTCATGACGCGACGCATCGAGCGCGCCATGGCGCTGCTCCAGCGCGGCGAGCTCAGTGTCACCGACGTCTGCTTCACGGTCGGCTGCTCCTCACTCGGCACCTTCAGCACCCGGTTCACCGAGCTCGTCGGCGTGGCGCCCAGCGTGTACAAGCGCCAGGTCGCCGACGGCGAGGCGGGGCTGCCCTCGTGCGTCGCGAAGCAGGTCACCCGACCGGTCAGGAATCGAGAAGCACCGGTGGTCACCCCCCAACTAGCGTGATTCTCATGAACGCCATCGCCTCCATCACCCTCGAGGTGGCCGACCTCCCGGCCGCCGACCGCTTCTACACCGCCTCCGGTCTCGGCGCGCATGTGCGCCTGCGGGCCTCCGACGCGCCGAGCACCGGCTTCCGCGGCTTCTCGCTCTCCCTCACGGTGGACCGGCCGGCCGACGTCCGGCACTTCGTCGACGCGGCCCTCGCCGCCGGCGCCACCTCGCTCAAGCCCGCCTCGAAGTCCTTCTGGGGCTACGGCGGCGTCTTCCAGGCCCCGGACGGGACCATCTGGAAGGTCGCGACCTCGAACAAGAAGGACGCCGGACCGGCCACCGGCCGCGTCGAATCCTTCGTCGTCCTGGTCGGAGCCGCGGACGTCGCCGCCAGCAAGGCGTTCTACGTCGAGCACGGCCTCACCGTCGGGAAGAGCTTCGGCCGCAAGTACGTCGAGTTCGCCGCCGCCGAGGGCAGCCCGGTCAAGCTCGCCCTGTACGGGCGCCGCGCCCTCGCGAAGGACGTCGGCGTGGCCGTGGACGGCGAGGGATCCCACCGGATCGTGCTCGGAGGCGAGGGCACCGGCGCCTTCACCGACCCGGACGGGTTCACCTGGGAGCCCGCGTCCGTGGCCGCCGCGTCCTGACCCGTACCCCCTGGACCCACCCCCGTACACCCCTCCCTCGTACCCGTATCCCCAGCCAGCCTTGTGAGAGGAACCCGTCATGTCGAACACGCGGTCGTCCGCCAAGAGCACCAGCACCGGCACCACCGCCGAGGGCAAGAGCGGCGCGAAGTACGACGGCTTCACCGAGGAAGAGCGCGACGCGATGAAGGAGCGCGCCTCGGAGCTCAAGAGCACCGCCCGGCGCGGCTCGCGCTCGGCCAAGCCCGACGGGGAGGCCGACGTCCTGGCGAAGATCGCCGAGATGACGGACACCGACCGGGTCCTCGCCGAGAAGATCCACGCGATCGTCAAGGAGCACGCGCCCGGCCTTGCGTCGAAGACCTGGTACGGGATGCCCGCCTACGCCAAGGACGGCAAGGTCGTCTGCTTCTTCCAGAGCGCGCAGAAGTTCAAGAGCCGCTACGCCACGCTCGGCTTCAGCGACCTCGCTCAGCTCGACGAGGGCACCCTGTGGGCGACCAGCTACGCCCTGACCGAGCTCACCGTCGCCGACGAGACCCGGATCGCCGCACTCATCGCGCGGGCCGCCGGCTGACACCTCCGGCGCGGCCGGTGGAGACTGCCCGGCGCGTCCGGTCAGCGGCTGGGCGTCGAGGTGGCGCGCAGGCGGTACGCGGCCGCCGCCAGCCAGCACAGGCCCAGGGCCGCACCGGCCGTGAACGCCGTCACCGTGACGGCGGAGGCCGCGAAGCCGGCGAGTACCAGGGCCGGGGCGATACGGGAGGTCAGCGCCCGGACACGGTCGCCGCGGGCGCTGAACGTGCGGGCCAGGACCAGGAAGGCCGCGCACAGGGCGAGGTAGCCGGCCATGCCGGTGAGCATGTGGACGGCGCCGTGCGTGCTGAGCGCGGGCGTCTCGGGGGCGCCCGCGGGGAATCCGGCGCCGGCGTCGGCGGGGAACACCGCGGCGGCCGCGAACGAGGCGCCGAAGACGCCGGTCAGCACCGGGACCCAGGTGGCGCCCGGGCCGCCGGCCAGCGCGCGGCGCAGGCCGATCGCGCCGGCGCCGATCAGGACGGCGGCCAGCAGGAAGTTCGCCGTCTGGACCCATCCCGCGTCGCCCAGGGCGAGCTGGCTGATCGCGTTGCGGCCGAAGGAGAAGCCGTCCCGCGTCAGCCCCTGGGCCAGGCCCACGGCGAGGAACAGCGGGCCCCCGACGATCCCGCCGAGCAGCAGGCGCCGGGCGTTTGCTCCGGGGGTGGAACGGGCGGCGCGGGCAGGGGTGTTGAGCGTGGCGGTCATGACGGGCCCTCCTCGGGCGGGGGAGTCGGTCGCTCTGTCGTCACCTGTACGACCGGCCCGGGGACAGCCGGTCATCGACCGGACGGTGTGACCTGGGCCACACCCTCGACGCCTCCCCGGACGCCCCGCGGCCCGCGCTCCACGCGGGCCCATTTCCGAGATCGCCCCGTGAGAATTCGCAGCTACGCGCGGTGAAAATTTGTCATGTAAACACACGGGATGCGACAGGGGGAAATCTTCACCCCGCACGCTCCGCCCCATCGTGCTACTGTCGATATCAGTTGCAGTTGTGGGTCCCGAACGTACGAGTGCCCTTCCGGTTTTTCCGGCGCTGGGCACCCTTTTTCATTTCCGGGCTTTTTTCCGGACGGGGCGATCATCGCGGCGACACGGAGCACACACTGTGTGCGCTCCGAGCACTGCCCCGAAGGAGAATTTGGTATGGCGACTGGCACCGTGAAGTGGTTCAACTCGGAAAAGGGCTTCGGCTTCATCGAGCAGGACGGCGGCGGCCCCGACGTCTTCGCCCACTACTCGAACATCGCCGCCTCCGGCTTCCGTGAGCTGCAGGAAGGCCAGAAGGTGAGCTTCGACATCGCGCAGGGCCAGAAGGGCCCGACCGCCGAGAACATCGTCCCCGCCTGACACCCGGCGCCGACGCGTAGCACAAGCTGACGAGCTGAGGCCCGCACCTTTGGGGTGCGGGCCTCAGCTCTTTGCAACCCAGAGAACCTCAGTACCGTGCAGTACCTCGTAGAACCGCTTCGTACCCTTCAGTACCCCTCATCGGCTGCGGGAATTTCCTGGCCGGCCCCCTTCTGGACCACTTCTCCGCAGGAGTCACCATGCGCTGTGTCATCGCCCGCTTCCCGTTCGAGCTGACCAAAGCCGGCGTGATCGAATCCATGAAGGGCGTCAAGCCCGAGCCCGCCATCGGTGACGTCGTCGTCATCGGGCGACGCCAGTACCCCGTGAAGCAGGTCGGCGAGGTCGTCACCCGCCAGGACCGCCGCGACTTCAGCGTCGGCGAGGTCGTGCGGGCCATGACGAAGCTCGGCTTCACCTGCCTCACGGTCACGGCCGAGGAGCAGGCCTCGCCCTCCGAGACGACCTTCTGATCGGTCAGTGGTCGAAGTAGCTGAAGTCGCCCACCGTCCAGGCGCTGACGTCCTCGAGGGCGACACGGTACATGCCGCCGGTCTCCGGGATGCCCACCGTGCCCTGGAGGATCCGGGCGAGGTGGAAGTGCAGGTGGGTGGGTGGCCCGTCCGCGCGTTCGGAGGGGCTGAAGACGGCGGAGAACTCTCCCAGGCGGGCGGAGTCCGTCAGGACTTCGGACACTCGCTGGCGCCACAGGGCTTCCGGGGCCAGTCGACCGGTGAGGACCACACCCCCCACGACCACCGTCATGGACATCTGATTGCTCTGCCCGGACTCCACCGTGGCGGCAATGTCAACGAGCAGCTCGTCAGGCTTCGACATGGAAGTCCATTCTAGGCGGCACCCGGGCCCCATGGCCGTACCGCGTCGGCACCGCGGTCGGACCTCGGCCGGGGCGCTCCCGGGCCGGTGTCGGACCGCGGCCGGGGCGTGCCCGGCCGCAGCCGGGCTGTAGCTGCGACCGCCGCCCGCCTGCCCGCTACAGCGGCGCCGTGTCGTCGGCCGGGAACGCCGGGCCGTGGCCCGGGACGATCACGTCGGCCGTGGCCAGGACGCGCAGGCGGGAGTCCTTGAGAACCGTGTGGTCGGGGGCCACCGGGTCCTCCACCGGGCCGTTCGGCCGCCACCACAGGTCGCCCACGAAGGCGACGACGCCGGTGTCGGTGCCGGCGAGGAGAGTGATGTCCTCCGGGCTGTGGCCGGGGGTACGGATCAGCCGCAGCGACGGGGCCAGCTCGTGGCCCTCCGCGTCGCGGTCGGTCCACTGGTCGTTCTCGTAGATCGCCTTGTGGTCGTGGACCCGGGCCCGGCCGAAGAGGCCGACGTTCATGGTGTTGTCGGGGTGGTGGTGGCTGAGCACCACGTCGGTGATGTCGTCCGGTCCCAGGCCGAGTTCGGCGAGCGGGCCGAGGATCCGGTCGCGGCTCGCCACCATGCCGGGGTCGACGATCACATGCCGGTCGCCGTCCCGCACGTACGAGACGGTGGCGGCGACCCCGGGGCCCGTGGAGAGCGTGTATCCGGTGGTCAGGATCGTGTAGGTGGCGGTGCGGGCGCTCGGTGCGTCGTGGTTCGTCATGCCCCCAAGTCTTCTGCGCGGCAGGGATCTTCACGAGTGGCCGCACTGCCACCGATCGCGGGAATCGTGCCATCGTCCTCGGTACCGCGGCCGGGCCCCGTGCCAGACTCGGCCCATGCCGCCCTTCGTCACCGTCGCCGCCTACGCCCCGCACGGCGTCGGCATGCTCGGCGCGGGCATCGTCTCCGAGGTGTTCGACGCGCGCGGCGGGGGTCTTCCGCTCTTCGACTTCGCGCTCTGCACCGACCGGCCGGGAAACGTCCGCACCGACGTGGGGCTGCCCCTCGTGGTCGAGCACGGTCTGGACCGGCTGGCCACCGCCGATCTGGTGATCGCCCTGCCCTGGGCCGAGTTCCGTACGCCCCCGGGGCCCGCCGTGCTCGACGCGCTGACCGCCGCCCACGCGCGCGGGGCGCTCGTCGCGGCCCACTGCGTCGGGGCGTTCGCGCTCGCCGCGGCCGGGCTGCTCGACGGGCGGCGGGCCACCACGCACTGGCGGTTCGCCGGACTCCTGGCCGAACGCCACCCGGACGTCACCGTCGAACCCGACGCCCTCTACGTCGACCAGGGCACCGTCGTCACGGGCGCGGGCGCCGCCGCCGGCTTCGACCTCTGCCTCCACCTGCTGCGCAGGGAGTACGGGGCCACCACGGCCAACGCCATCGCACGGGACCTGGTGCTCCCTTCCCACCGGGACGGCGGCCAGGCCCAGTACCTCGCCACGCCCGTACCCGAGGACAGCCGGGACGATCGGCTCACCGACGTCCTCGCCTGGGCCCGGGAGCATCTCCACGAGCCGCTTCCCGTCGCGGAGCTGGCCCGCAGGGCGCTGATGAGCCGCCGCTCCTTCGCGCGCCGTTTCGCCGCCTCCACGGGCACCACCCCGCACGCGTGGCTGCTCTCCCTGCGGCTGAGCCGGGCCGAGGAGCTCCTGGAGACCACGGATCTGCCGGTCGAGGAGATCGCCCACGCGGTCGGCTTCGGGAGCGCGGCGGTGCTCCGCGCCCAGTTCGTCCGGCGCCGTGGCGTCCCGCCCCGGTCGTACCGGCGCTCCTTCACCCGTACGCCCACCGTCTGAGGCCGTGGCCGGCCACCCGCGGCCCGGGGCGGACCAGCTTCCCGCCGCCGGAGGTCAGACCAGCGCGCGGCCGTCAGGGCCAGGGCCGAACCGGCGAAGACCACCGTGTGGCGGACGTTCTGGAGGGTGCGGGTCCGGGCGGGGAACGCGCCCTCGGCGGCCGTGAGGAAGGCGGGGACGTCGACCCGGAGGAGTTCGGGGTCGCCCTTGCGCCGGACGCGGCGCGGCCCCGGTGCGCCCGTGCACCGGGTCCCCCGTCCGGACGCACTCCGCTTGTGGAAGGCCCCCGCACGATCGAGCTTGAGCTCATCGCGCGACCCAGGGAGGGCCCCATGAGCAGCATCGACACACCGGCCGACGTACCGAAACCGCGGGCGGCGACGCGGCCCGCGCCCACCACCCTCACCTGGGTGACGCTCGCCCTGATGACCACCGCGTCGGTGGCGAGTCTGCGGGCCGCGCCCACCATGGCCGTCTACGGCCTGGCCTGCGTGTTCCTCTACCTCGTCCCGGCGATCGTGTTCCTGCTGCCGACCGCCCTGGTCTCCGCCGAGCTCGCCTCCGGCTGGAACGGCGGCGTGTACCGGTGGGTGTCGGAGGGGCTGTCGAAGCCGCTCGGATTCCTGGCCGTGTGGTGCCAGTTCGCGATGACGATCTTCTACTATCCGAGCCTGCTCGGGTTCGTCGCGTCCACCATCGCCTTCATCATCGACCCGGCACTCGCCTCCAGCGGCCCGTACACCGCGATCGTCATCGTGGTCCTCTACTGGACGGGCGTGTGGATCTCCTCCCGCGGCACGAAGGCACTGGCCGGACTCGCCAGCTGGGGTCTGATCATCGGGACCCTGATCCCCGGCACCCTGCTGGTGGTCCTCGGCATGGTCTTCCTCGGCCAGGGCAACCCCTCGGCCGCCCCGATGACCGCCGCGAACCTCTTCCCGCAGTGGACGGGCCTCGCCAGCCTCGTCCTGATCGTCAACAACTTCCTGTCGTACTCCGGCATGGAGATGAACGCCGTGCACGTCTCCTCGCTCAAGGACCCGCCGAGGGAGTACCCCAAGTCGATGTTCCTGGCGATGGGCCTGGTGCTGTTGATCTTCATCCTGCCGGCGCTCGCCATCAGCTGGGTCGTACCCGCCGACCAGCTCAGCCTCACGGCGGGCGTGATGCAGGCGTTCGACGCCTTCTTCGCCTACTTCCACATCGGCTGGCTCACCCCGATCGCCGCCGTCGCCCTGGTGTCGGCCTCCCTCGCCGGCATGCTCACCTGGCTCGCCGGGCCCTCGAAGGGCCTGCTGGAGATCTCCCGCCAGGAGGGCTACCTTCCGCCGTACCTGCAGAAGCTGAACAAGAACGGCATCCAGCAGAACATCCTGGTCACCCAGGGCGTCGTCACCACCCTCATCGCCCTCGGGTACGCGCTGATCCCGAACGTCTCCAGCGTCTACTGGATCTTCTCGGTCATCACCACGCAGGTGTACCTCATCGTCTACCTGCTGATGTTCGCGGCGGCGATGCGGCTGCGGAAGACCCAGCCCGACCACCCCCGCGGCTACCGCGCACCCGCCCTGGGCGTCCTGTGCGTCGTCGGTCTGCTCGCCTCGCTCGCCGCCCTGTGCATCGGCTTCATCCCGAGCTCGCAGTTCGGCAGCGGCAGCGTCTGGTCGTACATCGCCATCGTCGGCGGCGGCCTCGTCATCCTGGGCCTGATCATCCCGTGGGCCTTCCTGAAGTTCCGCAAGCCGAGCTGGAAGACGGCCGCCGCCGGCACTCCGAGCGAGGGAGAGCAGGCATGAGCCCCACGCAGTTCGCCTCCGAGCACAAATGGATCTACTGGGGCGCGATCGTGATCCTCGTCGGCCTCGTCATCACCGGCCTCCTCCGGTACGAGACCGTGGCGACGAGCAACGAGTCCGCGTCCAAGGCCAACCGGCTCCAGGAGGAGCTGGTGAGGGCGGGATACCCGTCCCCCGACACCGACACCGTGGAACAGGTGCTGGGCACCGACGGCGGTCCGGTCTGCGAGGACCCCGGCAACGCCCTGAAGACCGCTCTGTGGAAGATCCAGCAGGGGAACGGCGCCACCGGCCCCGGGATGCGTCCCGTCATCACCGACACCAAGGCCGTCGAGGTCGAGCGGATCGTGCTCCGGGTCTACTGCCCGGACGAGCTCGACGACTTCGAGGACGCCCTGAACGACCTCAAGACCGACGACACCGTCCGCCGGTGACCCGCGGGAGCCCGACCCGATCGGGCTCCGGACCGCCCCGGCCCGAGGCCGGTGGGGGCAGCCCCCCACCGGCCCCTGGCCGTGCGCGATCATGCCGTCATGAAGCTGCGCTGCGCCGTACTCGACGACTACCAGGGCGCCGCCCTGACCTCCGCCGACTGGACCCCGCTCGCCGACCGCGTCGACGTACGCGTCCTGCGCGAGCACCTCACCGACCGGGACGCGCTCGTCACCGCCGTCGAGGACTGCGAGATCCTCGTCGTCATGCGGGAGAGGACTCCCGTCGACGCCGGGCTCCTGGACCGGCTCCCCCGCCTCCGGCTCCTGATCACCTCCGGGATGCGCAACGCCTCCGTCGACGTCGCCGCCGCACGCTCGCGCGGGGTCACCGTCTGCGGCACGGCCAGCAGTTCCGAGCCGCCCACCGAACTCACCTGGGCGCTCCTCCTCGGCCTCGCCCGGCATGTACCGGCAGAGGCCCGGGCGCTGCGCGAGGGCGGGCCCTGGCAGTCCACCGTCGGCGCCGACCTGGCGGGCCGGACCCTCGGTCTCGTCGGTCTCGGCAAGATCGGCGCCCGGGTGGCCCGGATCGGCCTCGCCTTCGGGATGGACGTGCGCGCGTGGAGCCCGAACCTGACGGAGGAGCGGGCCGCCGAGCACGGCGTACGGCGCGCGGAGGACAAGCGGCAGCTGTTCACGGACAGCGACTTCGTCTCGCTCCACATGGTGCTCTCGGACCGGACCCGCGGCCTGGTCGGGGAACCCGAGCTACGGGCGATGCGCCCGCACGCGTACCTCGTCAACACCTCCCGGGCGGGGCTCGTCGACGGCGATGCGCTGCTGCGGGCGCTGCGCGAGGGGTGGATCGCGGGGGCCGGGCTCGATGTCTTCGAGACGGAGCCGCTGCCCGCGGACGATCCGCTGCGGTCCCTGCCGAACGTGCTCGCGCTGCCGCACCTCGGCTATGTGACGGAGGGGAACTACGGGCGGTACTTCGGGCAGGCGGTGGAGGACGTCGAGGCGTTTCTGGCGGGTGCGCCGGTACGGGAGCTGGGCTGAGCTGAACCGGCCGGTCCGCACCAGGGGCCGTGACCTGCCCCGGACTCGCCCGCGCGTCGCCGTGACCTACCCCGGACTCGCCCGCGCGTCGCCGTGACCTAGGCCAGGCTCGTCCGCGCCAGTTCCACGAACTCCTCGTCCGTCAGGCCCAGTTCGCGGGCGTCCGCCGCCGCCTCGCGGAGCCGGGAGACCAGGCGGGCGCGGTCGGGGGCGGTGGCGCCGGGGACGATGAGGGCGCCGCGGCCCCGGCGGAGTTCGATCAGGCCCTCCTCGCGGAGCCGCTGATAGCCGCGGAGGACGGTGTGGACATTGACGCCCAGGGAGTCGGCGAGCTCCCGGGCGGCCGGGAGGCGCTCGCCGGGCGCGGCGGAGCCGTCGTCGAGGGCGCCCCGGACACAGGCGGCGATCTGGTCGCCGAGGGGCACGGCGGAGGCCGGGTCGACACGGAAGAGCACGGTCAGACCTTCCCATGCCGTTCGGCGAGCGTGTTGAGGAGGGCGGCGGCGGTGCGCGCGTCGGGCACGGTGACCGCGAACTCACGACCGCTGTCCCGCCGTACGACGAGGGCCTCGCCGGAGTGCAGCACCACGCCCGTACGGCCGGCGCGGACCCGGTAGCCCCAGCCGCCGTAGTCGGCGAGCACGGCGGCGGTGTCCAGCTCCCGGACGCTCGCGCCGGCGACCTCGTCGAGCGGTACGCGCACGCGTGGCCGGGAGACGAAGGAGGGCCGGACGGTGACGCCGCGCCGGTCGACGGTGACCCGGACCCGGGCGAGGGCCAGCCCCGGTACGCCGACGACCAGGCCGAGCAGCGCGAGCAGGGCTCCGGGCCAGGGCGCGAGGACGAGGCCGACCGGGACGGCGACGAGGGCGAGGGTCGCGAGGACGGTCAGCGGCCGGGAGGTGGTGGCGCGGGTCCAGCCGGCGACCTCGCTCGCGCCGAGCGTGAGCCGGGGCGCGTCGGACGCGCCCCGGGGTGCGTCCGTTCCTTCCCCTGCCGGTACGAGGCGGGTCAGCGCCCAGCCCGCGAGGGCGCACAGGGCGGCGGCCGTCGCGCCGAGTGCCAGGTCGGTGAGCGGGGAGACGACCCGGGCCGGGTCGACGGCGTCCAGGTTGCCCCGTACGAGGAGGACGAGCAGTGTTCCGGCGAAGCCGGCCGTCGCCCATGCGCCCCAGAGCGCGGTGCGGCGGACGAGGGCGGTCCAGCCGGTGCCGAGTCCGACGAGCAGGGCGACGCTGATGACGGTGAACGCGGTGCGGCCGGTGAAGCCGTCGGCACGGCCGCCGTCGCCCCCGGAGAAGTGGGTGGCGAGGGTGTCGGGGATCCGGTCGTCCCAGACGGCGAGCAGTGTCAGGTGGCCGACGAGGGTGAGGACGAACGGGAACGCGGCGAGCGCGCGAAGGCGGCGTGTGGCCGCCGGAGTCGGCGGTGTCACGGGTGTCGCGGGTGTGGCGGGCCCGCCGGGTGCGGCGGGTGTGGACGGCCTGGCTCGGTTCATGAGAAACCCTCCCTTGTTCGCATCAGGATAGAACAAGTTGTTCGCACTTCGCTAGAACAACTCGTCTCCCTTTCCGGATGCGGACCCTGCCCACGGCTCGCGAGGCCCCCGCCGTGGCCGCGCCGCCGCGGAACGCGGTCGGGCTCGGGCTCGGAGACGCCGACGCGGCGGCAGCCGTGAAGGCCGCCGCCGCGAGGAAGAAATGACGCAACGGATGGGTGCCGCGACGCGGAGGGTCAGCGGGCGTCGTCGAGGACCGCGCGCAGTGCCTCCGCGAACTCCGCCGGAGCGCCCTGCTGGCCGAACTCGCCACCCAGGAAGCCGCCGTGGTGGCTCGGGAAGACGGCGAGCGGGGTGCCGACGCCCTCGGCGACGGCGACCGCCGCGCGGGCGGCGAAGGTGCCCTCGGACTCCTTGCCGGCCGCGACGACGATCCGGGTCGGCGCGGTGCGCAGGGCGGTGAAGTCGGGGACGTAGGAGGTGCAGCCGCGCATGTTCTGGCCGAGCAGTGGGTCGCCGCGCGAGCCGTCGTCCTCGGCCGGCAGGCCGAACGCGGCCGGGGAGGGGGCGGGCTCCTCGGCCCAGTCGGCCGGGAACTCGCCCTTGCGGGCGGTCAGCGCCAGGAACTTGGCCATCGCGGGCCCCCAGCCGTCCCGCAGATAGGTGGCGTGGACGTCCGCGCAGACCTCGAGGACCGCCTCGCGGTCCGGGACGACCTGGGCGGTCGGGGGCTCGTGCGCGACCAGGGTGTGCACCAGGTCGCCGCGCCGGGCGACCAGCGCGAGGGCGTTGACCGCGCCGCCGCTGCTCGCGAAGACGTCCACGGGGCCTGCACCGAGCGCCTCGATCAGCCGGGCCAGGTCGTCGGCGTGCTCCTCGGGGAGCGTCTCCGTCGCGCCGTCGGTGCGCTCGCTGCGGGACACCCCGCGCGGGTCGTACGTGACGACGGTCCGGTCGGCGAAGTGGGAGGCGAGGGTGGTGAAGCCGGTGGCGTCCATCGGGGAGCCGATCAGCAGCAGGGGGCGCTCGTCGGTCCCGGTGCCGGGACGTACGTCGTAGCGCAGGGTCGCGCCGGCGGTGTCCAGGACGCGGGTGTCGGTCTCGACCATGGTCATCTCCTCGGTGGTGGGCCGTTCATGGGGGTAGACCCCGGGCCCCGCCGGAACTCATCGGTCGCGCGCACCCTCCGGGAATTCTTTCCGCCCGGTGTCCTTACCCGGCGTCGCAGTCGTGCTCGCCCGCGTCCACGACGACCCGGTCCAACAGGCCGCGCAACAGGACCTGTTCCGCTTCGGTGAGGTCGCCGAAGAGCTCGCGCTCGGCCGCGCTCACGGCCGCGTCGACCCGGTCGAGGGCGGCCGCGCCCGCCTCGGTGATCTCCACGATGTGCCGGCGCCGGTCGGCCGGGTCGCGGCGCCGCTCGGCGAGCCCCTCCGACTCCAGTTCATTGAGGATCGCGACCAGTTGGCTGGGGTCGACCTCCATGGCGGCGGCCAGCTCGCGCTGGCTCATCGACCCGGGGGCGAGCTGCATCAGCGTCATCGCGTTCCTCGGGTGCAGCCCGGCGACGCCCAGGGCGGCGCGGATGCGGGCGCCGGTGAGCTCACCGCGGAAGGAGAGGAGGAAGCCGAGGCGGTCGGTCGGGAGAGCTGCCATGCCCTCCACCGTAGCAGCGGACCTATTGTGGAGCCGCAGAAATCGTTGATACAGTTCAATGATTGCAGCTCTCGGATCATTGGAGTACATCCATGTTCATCGGATATGCCGTCGTCGCCGCGCTACTCGCCCTCGCGCTCTCGGCCTCGGCCTTCCTGACCTTCACCCGGAACCCGCAGATCGTCGGCAGCATGACCAAGCTCGACGTGCCGGATTCCTGGCTGCCGCGCCTGGCGAGCCTGAAGGCGGCGGGCGCGCTCGGCCTGCTCGCGGGGCTCGCCGTGCCGGCACTCGGCGGGGCGGCGGCGATCGGCGTCGCGCTCTACTTCATCGGCGCCCTGATCACCCACCTGCGGGCGAAGGACTACGCGGTGGCACCGGTCGTGGTCATCACCCTGCTCGCGATAGCCGCGCTGGTGCTGCGCTCGGCCTCGACCTGAGCTCGACGAGACGGAACGTCTTGCGGAGGCGTCGCGCCTGAAGTATCGTCGGGAATCCAAGACGAGACGTCTCGTCTTGAGATTGTCTTGAGACTCCTCCGATCTGTCGCCGACGTACAGGAGATCGCCCTTGTTCCATGTCCGACTCACCGACGTCAGCAAGCGCTACGACGACCGTCACGGCCGGCAGCGGACGGTGCTCGACCGGATCTCCCTCACCGTCCGCCCCGGTGAACGCCTGGGCGTCGTCGGCGACAACGGCTCAGGGAAGTCCACCCTCCTCCGGCTCCTCGCCGGGCTGGAGACCGCCGACAACGGCACGCTGACCGTCGAGTCCCCCGGTGGCCTCGGTCACCTCGCCCAGACCCTGGACCTCCCTCCGACCGCGACCGTCGGCGACGCCGTCGACCATGTGCTCGCGGACGTACGGGAGCTGGAGCGGGCGATCCGGACGGCCGAGGCCGAGCTCGCCGACACCGGTGACCTCGCCGGGTACGCCGAGCTGCTCGCCGCCTACGAGGCGCGGGGCGGCGCCGGGGCCGACCGGCGGGTCGAGACCACGCTCCGACGGCTGGGCGAACCCGGCCCGCTCGACCGGGCCCGCCCCCTGGGCACCCTCTCGGGCGGACAGCGATCCCGGCTCGCCCTCGCCGCCGTCCTCGCCGCCGAACCCGAGCTGCTGCTGCTCGACGAGCCGACCAACGACCTCGACGACGAGGCCGTGGCCTGGCTGGAGGAGCGTCTGCGCGCCCACCGGGGCACGGTCGTCGCCGTCTCCCACGACCGGGTCTTCCTCGACCGGATCGCCACCGCCGTCCTGGAGGTCGACGAGGACCGCCACACCGTCCGCCGCTACGGCAACGGCTACGGCGGCTACCTCGCCGGACACGCCGCCGAACGGGCCCGCAGACAGCGGGAGTACGAGGAGTGGAAGGCCGAACTCGCCCGGTACAGGGCGCTCGCCGACACGAACATCGACCGCTTCTCGGCCATCCCGCGCAAGGCACCGGCCTCGTTCAGCGGGGCGGGCGCCTTCCGGGCCCGGTCACGGGCGCACGGGGCGATGAGCCGGATCCGGGCCGCCCGCGAACGGCTCGCCCGGCTGACCACCGAACCGGTGCCGGCGCCGCCGGAGCCGCTGCGGTTCCGCGCGGAGCTCAGCGGGGAGGGCGCGCCCGTCGACCTCGCCGGCGTCCGCGTGGACGGCCGGCTCCGGCTCGACGCCCTGCACCTCGACGCGGGCGAGCGACTCCTGGTCACAGGACCGAACGGCGCCGGGAAGAGCACCCTCCTGAAGGTGCTCGCGGGCGAGCTCACCCCGGATGCCGGCGCGGTGAAGGCGCCGGCCCGGGTGGGGACGCTCCGTCAGGAGACGGCCTCGCCCACCGACCCCCGTACGGTGGGCGAGGCCTTCGGAGCGGACCGCGCGGACGAACTGCTCGCCCTCGGTCTCTTCTCCGCCGGGGACCTGAACACCCCGGTCCGGTGTCTGTCGACAGGACAGCGCCGGAAACTCGAACTGGCACGCCTCGTCACCGAACCGGCCGATCTGCTCCTCCTCGACGAGCCGACCAACCATCTGGCCCCGGCGCTCGTGGAGGAGATCGAGGCCGCGCTCGCGCACTACCCGGGCACGCTGGTCGTGGTCACCCACGACCGCCGCCTCAGGGAGGGCTTCCGGGGCCGCCGCCTGGAACTGGCGCCGGCCCCTGCCCCGGTGAGGACCTAGCCCTCGTCGGAGGAACCTTCGAGGTCGCCCTCGGTCTCCAGGAACACCTGGCGCAGCGCGGCCAGGGTCTCCGGGTCCGGCTTCTCCCACATGCCGCGCGACTCGGCCTCCAGCAGCCGCTCCGCGATGCCGTGCAGAGCCCAGGGGTTGGCCTCCTTGAGGAAGGCCTGGTTCTCCGGGTCGAGGACGTACTCCTGCGTCAGCTTGTCGTACATCCAGTCCGCGACGACGCCGGTCGTGGCGTCGTACCCGAAGAGGTAGTCGACGGTCGCCGCGAGCTCGAACGCGCCCTTGTAGCCGTGGCGGCGCATCGCCTCGATCCAGCGCGGGTTGACCACGCGGGCGCGGAAGACTCGGGAGGTCTCCTCGACGAGCGTCCGGGTGCGGACGGTCTCGGGACGGGTCGAGTCGCCGATGTACGCCTCGGGGGCCGTGCCCTTGAGCGCGCGGACGGTCGCCACCATGCCGCCGTGGTACTGGAAGTAGTCGTCGGAGTCGGCGATGTCGTGCTCACGGGTGTCGGTGTTCTTCGCGGCCACCGCGATCCGCTTGTACGCCGTCTCCATCTCGGCGCGCGCCGGGCGGCCTTCGAGCCCGCGCCCGTACGCGTACCCGCCCCACACCGTGTACACCTCGGCGAGGTCCGCGTCGGTGCGCCAGTCGCGGGAGTCGATCAGCTGGAGGATGCCCGCGCCGTAGGTGCCCGGCCGGGAGCCGAAGATACGGGTCGTGGCGCGCCGCTCGTCCCCGTGCTCGGCGAGGTCGGCCTGCGCGTGCGCCCGGACGTAGTTGTCCTCGGCGGACTCGCCCTCCAGGCCGGCGACCAGTCGCACGGCGTCGTCGAGGAGACCGATGACGTGCGGGAACGCGTCACGGAAGAAGCCCGAGATGCGCAGGGTGACATCGACGCGCGGGCGGCCCAGCTCGGCGAGCGGGATCGGCTCCAGGCCGTTCACCCGGCGCGAGGCCTCGTCCCACAGCGGGCGGACGCCCACCAGGGCGAGCGCCTCGGCGACGTCGTCGCCGGCGGTGCGCATCGCGCTGGTGCCCCACAGGGAGAGGCCCACGGACGTCGGCCACTCGCCGTTGTCGGTGCGGTAGCGCTCCAGGAGCGAGTCGGCGAGCGCCTGCCCGGTCTCCCAGGCGAGCCGGGACGGCACGGCCTTCGGGTCGACCGAGTAGAAGTTCCGGCCGGTCGGCAGGACGTTGACCAGGCCGCGCAGCGGCGAACCGGACGGGCCGGCCGGGACGAAACCGCCGTTCAGGGCGTGCACGGCGTGGGTGAGTTCGTCGGTGGTGGCGGCCAGGCGGGGCACTACCTGCTCGCAGGCGAACCGGAGCACGGCGTGCACGTCGGAGCCGTACGCGGAGGCGACCGCCGGGATCGCGTCCACGGACCAGTCCGCCGCCTCCATCGCCTCGACCAGCTCGCGGGCCTTCGCCTCCGCCTCGTCGGCGGTGGTGCGGGTCGCGGCCGACTCGTCGAGACCGAGGGCCTCGCGCAGACCGGGCAGGGCCTGCGTGCCGCCCCAGATCTGGCGGGCCCGCAGGATGGAGAGGACCAGGTTCACCCGGCCCTCGCCCTCCGGGGCGCCGCCGAGGACGTGCAGACCGTCGCGGATCTGGGCGTCCTTGACCTCGCACAGCCAGCCGTCGACGTGCAGCAGGAAGTCGTCGAAGCCGTCGTCCTCGGGGCGCTGTTCCAGACCCAGGTCGTGGTCGAGCTTGGCGGCCTGGATCAGCGTCCAGATCTGGGCGCGGATCGCGGGCAGCTTCGCCGGGTCCATGGAGGAGATCTGCGCGTACTCGTCGAGCAGTTGCTCCAGGCGCGCGATGTCGCCGTAGGAGTCGGCGCGGGCCATCGGCGGCACCAGGTGGTCGACGAGCGTGGCGTGCACACGGCGCTTGGCCTGGGTGCCCTCGCCCGGGTCGTTGACCAGGAACGGGTAGATCAGCGGGATGTCGCCGAGGGCCGCGTCGGGGCCACAGGCGGCGGACAGACCGGCGTTCTTGCCGGGCAGCCACTCCAGGTTGCCGTGCTTGCCCAGGTGCACCATGGCGTCGGCACCGAAGCCGCCGTCCTCGGCGCGGGCGGCGATCCAGCGGTAGGCGGCCAGGTAGTGGTGGGACGGCGGGAGATCGGGGTCGTGGTAGATCGCGATCGGGTTCTCGCCGAAGCCGCGCGGCGGCTGGATGAGGATCAGCAGGTTCCCGCGGCGCAGGGCCGCGAGGACGATGTCCCCCTCGGGGTTGCGCGAGCGGTCCAGGAACATCTCGCCGGGCGCCGGGCCCCAGTGCTCCTCGACATGGGTCCGCAGCTCCTCGGGGAGCGTCGCGTACCAGCGCTTGTAGTCGGCGGCCGGGATGCGGACCGGGTTCCTGGCGAGCTGTTCCTCCGTCAGCCAGTCCTGGTCGTGGCCCCCGGCCTCGATGAGGGCGTAGATCAGCTCGTCGCCGTCTCCGGAGACGAGGCCGGGGAGGTCCTCGACGGGCCCGAAGTCGTACCCCTCCTCGCGGAGGCGGCGCAGCAGCGAGACGGCGGAGGCGGGGGTGTCGAGGCCGACGGCGTTGCCGATGCGGGAGTGCTTCGTCGGGTACGCGGAGAGGACGAGCGCCAGCTTCTTCTCGGCGTTCGGGATGTGCCGGAGCCGGGCGTGCCGTACGGCGATCCCGGCGACGCGGGCCGCGCGCTCGGCGTCGGCGACGTACGCGGGCAGCCCGTCCTCGTCGATCTCCTTGAAGGAGAACGGCACGGTGATGAGCCGGCCGTCGAACTCCGGGACGGCGACCTGGCTGGCTGCGTCCAGCGGGGAGAGACCCTCGTCGTTCTCCTCCCAGGCGGCACGCGAACCGGTCAGGCAGAGGGCCTGCAGGATCGGCACGTCGAGCGCGGCCAGCGCGCCGGCGTCCCAGGCCTCCTCGTCGCCGCCGGCCTGCGCCTCGGCGGGCTTGGTGCCGCCCGCCGCGAGGACGGTGGTGACGATCGCGTCGGCGGTGCGGAGCCGGTCGAGGAGCTCCGGCTCGGGGGCGCGCAGGGAGGCCACGTACAGCGGGAGGGCCTGGGCGCCGGCGTCCTCGATCGCCCCGCAGAGCGCGTCGACGAAGGCGGTGTTCCCGCTCATGTGGTGGGCGCGGTAGTAGAGCACGGCGACGGTCGGGCCGGTCGTCGTGCGGGCGGCGCGCTCCAGCGGGCCCCAGGTGGGGGCGGCCGCCGGGGACTCGAAGCCGTGCCCGGTGAGCAGGACGGTGTCGGAGAGGAAGCGGGCCAGCTGCTCCAGGTTCGCGGGGCCGCCGTGCGCCAGGTAGGCGTGCGCCTCGGTGGCGACGCCGACGGGGACGGTGGACGCCTCCATCAGCTGGGCGTCGGGGGCCTGTTCGCCGCTGAGGACCACCACCGGCTTTCCGGCGGCGCGGACCGCGTCGAGGCCCTCCTCCCAGGAGCGGAGGCCGCCGAGGAGCCGTACGACGACGAGCTCGGCCTCGGCCAGGAGGCCGGTCAGGTCGGCCAGGGGGAGACGGGCGGGGTTGGCGAAGCGGTACTCCACCGGGCCGCCGGCCGCGCGGGCGCTGAGCAGGTCGGTGTCGGAGTGCGACAGCAGCAGAAGCATGGCGAGCGCAGGCCTTCCTCGGGGTTGTCCGCGCCCCGGGTGGTCGTATGGACGGCGGGAGTTCCTGACTCACCTTGCCGGGCGCGTGCAGACGCACAGCCCGGGCCGGCTCACAGTGGCGGGACCGCGCCGGATTCTCACCGGGCTTCCTCCCCGGGGTCCTGGGACCCCATGCCGTCTGCATAGTAGATCGTGCGGTCGGCGGGCCGGGTCGGGAGACGGAGTCGGCCGGATCACACTGCGGGCGGGATCGTGTGCCGGGCCCGCTTGCGGATGCGGATCGTCCGGCTTCCGGCGGAGGACCGACCCCGCGTCCGGCCGAGAACCGACCCGCTTGTGGGCTGCGGATTGTCCCGCTTCCGGCCGAGAACCGACCCCTCGTCCGGGCACGAATCGCCCTGCTTCCGACCGAGAACCGACCCGCATCCGGCCGCGAATTCTCCCGCCTCCAGCCGAGGACCGACCCGCATCCGGCCGCGAATTGCCCCGCTTGCGGCCGAGGACCGGGCGGCCTCCGGCCGAGGATCGGCGCCGCTGCCGGCCGAGGACCGGCCGCCGTGGCGGCCGGATCGCGCCCGGTGGCCGCCCGGTGGCCCGTCGGTATGCTCGCCGCCATGCCGCCCACCCCGCCCCCGACGCCCGACCCGGGCGAACCTCGCATACGGGACCGTGGCGACGCGTGCCCCGGGGCGCTGCGCCTGCACTCCGCCGACGACGGCCGTCTCGCCCGACTCCGCCTGCCCGGAGGCCGTTTGACGTCTCGTCAGGTCGAGGCCCTGGCCGATGCGGCGGAGGCCCTGGGCGACGGACGGCTCAGCATCACCTCGCGCGGCAACGCCGAGCTGCGCGGTCTCGCCGACGACTGCGGCGCCCAGCTGGCGGCGCTTCTCGACGAGGCGGGCATGCTGCCCTCCCCCACCCACGAACGCGTCCGCAACATCGTCGCCTCCCCGGCCTCGGGCCTCGACGGACTCGGCGCCGCCGACGTGCAGTTGTGGGCCCGCGAGCTCGACTCCCATCTGCGCTCAGCGCCCTGGGCGGCGGCGCTTTCCGGCCGGTTCCTCTTCGTCCTCGACGACGGGCGCGGTGATGTCGCCGGCCTCGGCGGGGATGTGACCTTGGTCGCAGTGAGGGGCGGAGAGGCAGAGCTGCACGTCGGCGGGCGAGCCGTCCGGCTCGCGAGCTCCGACGCGCCCGGCGCGGCCCTGGCGGTGGCGGGCGGGTTCCTGGCCGCGGCGCGGAGGGCCGGGACCGGGGCCTGGCGGGTCCGTGAACTCCCGGAGGGTTACGCGGTGGACGTGGCGGAGTCGGGGGTGACGGCCCGGCCCGTACCCGCGCCGGAACTCCCCCAGGGCCCTCCCCTCTCCCCCGGCGTCCTCGGGCCCAGCGCCCTCTCCGTCCTCGCCCCGCTCGGCCGCCTCACCGCCGCCCAGCTCCGGGCGCTGCTCCCCGCCGGGGAAGTGCGGCTCACGCCCTGGCGCGGGGTCGTCGTGGCCGGGGCCGGCGCCGACCGGCTGCCCGCCCTCGACGCGGCCGGGCTCATCACCCGCCGCGACTCCCCCTGGGCCGGTGTCACCGCCTGCACCGGGCGGCCCGGCTGTGCGAAGTCCCTGGCCGACGTCCGCGCCGACGCCGCCCCGGTGGACGCGGCCCCGGGCCCCGCCCACGACCACCCCGGAGGCCCCGGAGGCCCCGGAGGCCCCGGAGGCCCCGGAGGCCCCGGGCACATGCAGGCCCCCCTTCTTCCCGTGCACTTCTCCGGGTGCGAGCGCCGCTGCGGCCACCCGCACGGCGCCTGGACCGACGTCCTCGCCACCGCCGGCGGCGCCTACCTGGTGGACGGCGTCCCCACCCCCCGTACCGCCCTGCCCGAAGCCGTGACCGCGGCCCGCACGACGAGATGAGCGAGAGCAACAGGATGTTCGACTACGAGAAGGACGGGGCGGAGATCTACCGCCAGTCCTTTGCCACGATCCGCGCCGAGGCGGATCTGGCGGGCCTGCCCGCCGACGTCGCCCAGGTGGCGGTCCGGATGATCCACGCCTGCGGCATGACCGACCTCGTACGCGACATCGCCTGGTCGCCGCGGGTCGTCACGAACGCACGCGCCGCCCTCCGCGCCGGAGCGCCGATCCTCTGTGACGCGCAGATGGTCGCGAGCGGTGTCACCCGGCGCCGGCTGCCCGCCGACAACGAGGTGATCTGCACCCTCTCGGACCCGTCGGTGCCGGGCCTCGCCGCCGAACTCGGCACCACCCGCTCCGCCGCTGCCCTCGAACTGTGGCGGGACCGTCTCGAAGGCTCGGTCGTCGCCATCGGCAACGCGCCGACCGCCCTCTTCCACCTCCTGCAGATGGTCGCGGAAGGGGCCGGGAGGCCCGCCGCCGTCCTCGGCATACCGGTCGGCTTCATCGGCGCCGCCGAGTCCAAGGACGCCCTGGCCGCCCAGGACCTGGGCCTCGACTACCTCGTCGTACGGGGCCGCCGCGGCGGCAGCGCCATGACGGCCGCCGCGATCAACGCGATCGCCCACGAAGCGGAGATTCAGAAGTGACCGGCAAGCTGTACGGCGTGGGGCTCGGCCCCGGCGACCCGAACCTGATGACGGTGGCCGCCGTGAAGGCCATCGCCGCCGCCGACGTGATCGCGTACCACTCGGCCCGCCACGGCCGGTCCATCGCGCGCTCGATCGCCGCCGAGCACCTCCGTGACGACCACATCGAGGAGCGGCTGATGTACCCGCTCACGGTGGAGACCACGGACCACCCGGGCGGCTACCGGGGTGCCTTGAACGACTTCTACGAGGAGGCCGCGGCCCGTCTCGCCGCGCACCTCGACGCCGGCCGCACCGTCGCCGTCCTCGCCGAGGGCGACCCGCTGTTCTACGGCTCGTACCAGCACATGCACAAGCGGCTCGCGGACCGCTACGACACGACCGTCATCCCCGGTGTCACCTCGGTGTCCGCCGCCGCCGCCCGGCTCGGCGAGCCGTTGTGCGAGGCCGAGGAGGTCCTCACGATCATCCCCGGCACCCTGCCGGAGGACGAGCTGACGGCCCGTCTCGCGGGCACCGACTCGGCGGTCGTGATGAAGCTCGGCCGCACCTTCCCCACCGTGAAGCGGGCGCTGGAGCGGGCCGGCCGGCTCGACGACGCCCGGTACGTGGAGCGGGCGTTCATGGCGGGCGAGCGGACGGGCACGCTGTCCGAGATCGACCCCGAGTCGGTCCCCTACTTCTCCGTCGCCGTCCTCCCCTCCCGGGTCGACCGCGAACCGGCCGTACGGGAGCGGGGCGAGGTCGTCGTCGTCGGCACCGGCCCGGCCGGCGCGCCCTGGCTCACCCCCGAGTCGCGCGGCGCGCTCGTCAACGCCGACGTCCTCGTCGGCTACACCACCTACCTGGACCGGGTGCCGGCGCTGCGCCCCGGGCAGATCCGGCACGGCTCCGACAACAAGGTGGAGTCCGAGCGCGCCGAGTTCGCCCTCGACCTGGCCCGCCGCGGCCACAAGGTCGCGGTCGTCTCCGGCGGCGACCCGGGCGTCTTCGCGATGGCCACGGCCGTCCTGGAGGTCGCCTGCGAGCCGGAGTACGCGGACGTGCCCGTACGGGTCCTCCCGGGCGTGACCGCCGCCAACGCGGCCGCCGCCGCCGCGGGCGCCCCGCTCGGCCACGACTACGCGACGATCTCGCTCTCCGACCGGCTCAAGCCCTGGGACGTCATCGAGACCCGGCTGCGCGCCGCGGCCTCCGCCGACCTGGTCCTCGCCCTCTACAACCCGGGGTCGAAGTCCCGTACGCACCAGGTCGCCGCGGCCCGCGACCTCCTGCTCGAACTCCGGTCGCCCGAGACCCCGGTGGTCGTCGCCCGCGACGTCGGCGGCCCGGAGCAGTCGGTGCGGGTGGTGACGCTCAAGACCCTGGAGCCCTCCGAGGTCGACATGCGGACCCTGCTCCTGATCGGCTCGTCGCAGACGCGGGCGGTCGAGCGGGCCGACGGCCGGACGATCGCCTGGACCCCGCGCCGCTACGGCTGACGCCCGGGCGGGCGGACGAGGTCAGAACTCCTGCTGCTCGGCGTCGGGCGGCAGGAGGCAGGGGGTGCCGACGACGGCGATGATGCGGCCCTGGTTCTCCAGGCTCTGACCAGCCCGGGGCTGCCGACCACGATCATGTCGTCGGCGCCGAGTCCCTTCCCACCGGAGTCGGCGGTGCCCACCATCATGGAGCCGTAACTGCGCCCGACGACCGTGAGATGGGTCGGTTCGCCCTGGTGCGAGGCGCGCAGCCCGCCGGTGAAGTCGCGCAGTGTCCCCGCGTCGTCCGGCGGGCGGAACCCGCTGGTCCAGCTCCGGAACCGGCCGGTAGAGTCCGGATCCGGCGGTGACGCGGCCCCACCCGCACCGCCCGGCTCCCCCACGAGTCCCGCACCACATCACCTGCTTCCCACAGGTCCGGAAAGGGCCCTCTCTCTGTGACGACTCGCAACCGGCTGAGCGCCCTGGTCACGACGGCCGCGCTCGCCGCATCCGGCGGCCTCCTGACCGCCACCCCTGCTGCCGCCGCCGTCACCTGCGCCTCCCCGGTGTGGAAGGCGGAGTACTACGCCAACACCACGCTCACCGGCACGCCCAGGCTGACCACCTGCGACAACGTCATCGCCGAGAACTACGGCACCGGCGACCCGGCCGGCGTCACGCTGCCCCGGGACAACTTCTCCGTCCGCTGGTCCGTCACCCGCGACTTCGGCTCCGGTGGCCCCTTCACGTTCACCGCCGAGGCGCAGGACGGCATCCGCGTCCACCTCGACGGCGTCCGCAGGATCGACCTGTGGAAGAACGTCTCCACCACCCAGAAGAAGACCGTCGCCGTGACCGTCCCGGCCGGCCGCCACACCATCCACGTGTCCTACGCGACCTGGACGGGCGCCGCCAACGTCAAGTTCGGCTACGCGCCCAACACCTCGGCCTCCGTCGACAAGGTCCGGCCGCTGGCACCGGCCGGCGCCACCGTCGCGTACGACCGCTCCCTGAACAAGGCCACCCTGAAGTGGGCGGCCAACAAGGAGATGGACCACGCCGGCTACCGCGTCTACCGTCGGCCGAGCACCTCGGCGGCCTGGACGAGGGCCGGCGGCACCGCGCTCGTCACCGGCACCGCGTACGGCGAGAACCCGCCCGCCACCGGCCAGCGCTTCCTCTACGAACTCCGCGCCGTCGACAAGGCCGGCAACGAGTCCCCGGGCAGCGCCGACCTCACCGTCGCCACCGTCGACAGGACCCCGCCGGTCGCCCCGCACGTCATGCTGGACGCCTGCCCGGACAACCTCCCCTACGCGGCCCCCCAACTCGTCACCACTGCGGCGAACTCGGCCGACATCGCGTGGTACGAGGCCCAGCGCCACAACCCGGTGACCGGCGCCTGGACCACGGTCCACTCCGGCGCCAGGGGCTCTTTCTGCGACACCGGGCAGCCCGCCGACGGCAGCAGTGCCACCTACCGCGGCCGGGCCCGCGACGCCGCCGGCAACTGGTCCCCGTACTCGCCCGCCACCAGCCTCACCACCGCGGATCTGACGCCGCCCGCGCCCGTCACCGACGTCCGCGTCGACCACCGGTCGGGCGTCCCCCACCTCACGTGGTCCCCCGTGGCCGGCGCCGCCTCGTACCAGGTCGTCCAGTACGACCCCGCCACCGGCGGGCACCTGAACGCCCTGCCCACGGGCGACACCACGACGGCGACCGACGTCGTGCCGCGCCAGACGGCCGCGGTGGCCGACACCTACCGGTACGCCGTGCGGGCCGTCGACGCGAAGGGCAACGCCGCCGCCCCCGTGGAGACCACGCTGTCGATGGCCGACCGGGCCGAGTCCATCCCCCCGTTCCGGACGACGGCGAACAGGTTCGACGAAGGCGTGATGATCTGGTGGCTCGCCGCCGATCCGTGGACCGTCGACGAGAACCCCCTTCCCGCCTACCGGATCGTCCGCACCGACACCGCGACGGGTGAGACCAGCACCGTCGACGGATGCAAGCCGTTCACCTCGGACGACCGGCCGCTGACGGGCCCCGACGTGAGCTGGACGTGGGCCGACGACACGGCTCCCTCCTACGCCGGCCGCAAGATGATCGACGGCCGCTGCTGGGACGTCCAGGGCAAGTCCAGGACGACGTACGAGTACCGGATCGTGACGATCGACCGGTACGGGCACGCGTCCCAGCCCGGGCCCGCCGCCACGGAGACCACCCCGGACACCGAGCGCCCGGCCCCGGTCCTGGACCTGGCCGCCGAGCGGATCCCGTTCGGCGTCCGCCTCACCTGGACCCCGCCCGCCGACGACGACGTCGAGGGCTACGCGGTCTGGCAGGGAACCACCGACCCCGCCACCGGTGAGACCTCCTGGGAGCGGAACTGCTGGTGGGGCGATTCCATGCCCCGGACCGAGATCCTCTGCCCGACGGTCCCCGACGGCCGCGAGCACGTCTACCGGGTCGCCGCCATGGACTCCTGGGACCCGGACCCCCGGCTCGACGACCTCAACCCGGCGGAGATCACCGTCGCCCTGCCGGACACCCGGCCGCCGGGCTGGACCGGCACCGGCATCCGCCAGTCCACGTACCCCGGCATCTACCTGGGGTGCGCCGACGGGTCCTCCGTCCCGTGCGGGACCGCCACCCGGTACCGCGTGGAGCGCTGGGACCCCAGCGCAGGCGCCTACACCACCCTCAGCACGGGCGCCGTCGGCAGCACGCCGGTCTACTACAGCGACCCGGCGGTGGGCGATGACCTGCTGAGCCTCCACTACTACCGGGTGGTCTTCACCGACCCGTCGGGCGCCGAACAGTCCGTCCGCTCGGAGGCGTACGGAATCTGGGCCTCCTGGCTCTGAGGCACTCCTACCGCAGCGCCCAGGCGGCGGCCTCCCCGGGGGTCGCCGCCACCGGTACGCCCTCCGGGACCGGAGGGCGGCGGACCACGACGACCGGGAGGCCCGCCTCGCGGGCCGCGGTCAGTTTCGGGGCGGTCGCCGCGCCACCGCTGTCCTTCGTCACCAGGACGTCGATCCGGTGGCGGGCCAGGATCTCCCGCTCGCCGTCCGGCGTGAACGGCCCGCGGTCGAGGAGGATCTCCGTGCGGGCCGGCATCGGGGCCTCCGGAGCGTCCACCGAGCGGACCAGGAACCACTCCGGGCGGTCCGCGAAGGCCGCGAGGCCCATCCGGCCGGTCGTCAGGAAGACCCGGTCGCCGAGGCCGTCGAGGGCCCCGGCCGCCGCCTCCAGGGACGCCACGGACCGCCAGTCGTCGCCCTCCCCGGGGACCCAGCCGGGGCGGCGCAGCGCCAGCAGGGGAACATGGGCGGTGGCGGCCGCCCGGGCCGCGTTGAAGCTGATCCGCTCGGCGAAGGGATGCGTGGCGTCGATGACCGCGTCCACGGCGTGCCCGCCGATCCACTCCACGAGCCCGTCGACGCCGCCGAACCCGCCGATCCGCACCTCGCCCTCGGGCAGCCGGGGGCTCGCCACCCGCCCCGCGAGGGAGCTGGTGACCCGGGCCTTCGCGTGCAGCAGTCCCGCGAGGGCGCGGGCCTCGGTGGTCCCCCCGAGAATGAGTATGTGCACAGGAGCCTCTTCGTGACTTCAGGCGGCGGGCGTGAGGCCCAACTCAAGCACACGGGTCTCCGCCCGGGGTGGACGACGGGTGCCTGCGCGACGGCGGCGACGACGGCCGCGTACACGGCGCTCCTGACCGGCGATTTCCCGGACCCGGTGACCATCACGCTGCCCAAGGGCCAGACGCCGTCCTTCGCTCTCACGGCGGAGTCCCTCGACGCCGGTACGGCCATGGCCGCCGTGACCAAGGACGCGGGCGACGACCCGGACGTCACGCACGGCGCCGTGATCCGCTCGACGGTACGGCTCCTGCCGGCCGGTTCGGGCGTCGTCTTCCGGGCCGGTGAGGGCGTCGGCACGGTCACCCTGCCCGGCCTGCCCCTGGAGGTCGGCGAGCCGGCGATCAACCCGGTGCCGCGGCAGCTGATGCGGGAGCACGTGGCGGAGGTCGCGGCCCGGCACGGCGGGAGCGGCGACGTCGAGATCACCGTCTCCGTCGACAACGGCGCCGAGATCGCCCGCTCCACCTGGAACCCCCGGATCGGCATCCTGGGAGGCCTGTCGATCCTCGGCACGACGGGGATCGTGGTCCCGTACTCGTGCTCGGCGTGGATCGACTCGATCCGCCGCGGCGTGGACGTGGCCCGCGCGGGCGGTCTGACCCACGTGGCGGGCTGCACGGGCTCGACGTCGGAGCGGACCGTCGCCGGCCTCTACGACCTGCCGGAGATCGCGCTCCTCGACATGGGCGACTTCGCGGGCGCGGTCCTCAAGTACGTTCGCCGCCACCCCGTCGACCGCCTCACGGTCTGCGGCGGCTTCGCGAAGCTCTCCAAGCTGGCCGCCGGCCATCTGGACCTCCACTCGGCGCGCTCCCAGGTCGACAAGGGCTTCCTGGCGGAGCTGGCCCGTACGGGCGGCGCGTCCGAGGCCCTCGCCGCGGAGATCACGGACGCCAACACGGGTCTCGCCGCGCTCCGCCTCTGCGAGGCCGCGCACGTCCCCCTGGGCGACCTGGTGGCCAGCCGGGCCCGCGACGAGGCCCTCGCGGTGCTCCGGGGCGCCCCGGTGGCGGTGGACGTGATCTGCATCGACCGGGCGGGGACGGTGGTGGGACGGTCGGCGGTGGCGGGCCCGGGCGCGTAACCAACGGTCGGCGGCGGCAGGACCGGGCGCCTAACCACCGGTCGCCGGTGGCGGGACCGGGCGCGCGCAGCCACCGGTCGCCGACGGCAGGACCGGGGGCGCGTAACCACCGGTCGCCGGGTGGCAGGACCGGGCGCGCCGCCGTGTCCGGGGCCTCCGCTGCCGGGCCCGTCAGACCGTCGGGTAGCCGATCTCGCGTACGTCCTCGGCGAGGTCCGCGAGCGTCACCTCCGGGTTGAGCGCGGCGACGATCTCCGCCGTCAGCGGACGCAGGGCGAGGACGTGCCGGACCGCCTCGACGTCGACCGACCGCTCGTAGTAGTCCTCGGCGAACTCCACGTACGCCTGCGCCGAACGGTCCGTGAGGTGCTGGAAGAGGCGCGCGGAACCGTCCGGGTCCTCGCGGTCCTCCAGGTCCGTGAAGTCCACCGGGCCCGTGTGCCAGGCCGTGTCCGCCGGCTCGCGCCAGAGGCAGGCGGTGGTCACGTGGACTCCGTCCTCGTCCGTGAACGCGGGCTCCGTCAGGTACTCCCGGAACGCCTCCGGGACCCCGTCGATGACCCCGGGCCACGTCAGCCCGTCCGCGAGCGGCCCGAACGGGCTCATCGGCGACTCGTGGTCGAAGGCGCGCGCGAACACCCCTGCCGGGGAGAGGACGATCGTGTACTCGTCACCCGAACCGTTCTTCATCGAGGCCAGCTGCTCGGTCTCCGACCAGTGCGCGTCGAAGGAGTAGTACCGGCTCTCCCACTCGGGGCTCAGCACGGCCTCCACCATCGCGAGCCCTCGGCTGTGGTCGCGCAGTTCCTCGATACCCGGCAGCGCCCGGGCCACGTCGTAGACAGTCACGTCTCCATGAGACCGCATGCCGCTGACGGCCGACATGCGGCCCCCGGGTCACGAACCTAGGCTTACCAGCACCTACCACCCTGACCGAGAGGGAGCCCCATGGCCAAGCGAGGCAACAAGAGGCGCGCCCGCAAGAAGAAGAACGCGAACCACGGCAAGCGGCCCAACGCCTGACCGCCCGGCCGTCGGTCGCCGGACGTCCACGCGCCGGGGCCCCGGGGATCGGACTCCCCGGGGCCCCGGCGCGTGTGCGTGCCGCCGGCGTCAGCAGGCGTGGCGGTCGCGTGCCGGGTCGTACAGGTGGCTGTCGCGGAACTCCGAGGCGCCCAGCGTGCGGCCGACCAGGATGACGGCCGTCTTCGTGATGCCGGCCTCCTTCAGCTGGGGCGCGATGTCCTCGAGCGTGCCCCGCAGCACGATCTCGTCGGGGCGGCTGGCCATCGCCACGACCGCCGCCGGGCAGTCCAGGCCGTAGTGGGGGACGAGTTCGGCGACGACCCGGTCCACGTACCGCGCGGCCAGGTGGAGGACGAGCAGCGCGCCACTGCGGCCCAGGGTCGCCAGGTCCTCGCCCTCCGGCATCGGCGTGGCCTGCTGTGCGACGCGGGTGAGGACGACCGTCTGGCCGACCGTCGGGACCGTGAGTTCCCGCTTCAGCGCGGCAGCGGCGGCGGCGAAGGCCGGGACGCCGGGGACGACCTCGTACGGGATGCCGGCCGCGTCCAGGCGTCGCATCTGCTCGGCCATCGCGCTGAACACCGACGGGTCGCCCGAGTGCAGCCGGGCCACGTCCTGCCCGGCTTCGTGGGCCGCGGCGATCTCGGCGACGATCTGGTCCAGGTCCATCCGCGCCGTGTCGACGAGCCGCGCCTCCGGCGGGCATTCGGCGAGCAGCTCGGTCGGGACGAGGGAGCCCGCGTACAGGCAGACCCCGCACTTCGCGAGCGTCCGCGCGCCGCGCACGGTGATCAGGTCGGCCGCGCCGGGACCCGCGCCGATGAAGTAGACGGTCATCGCTCTTCAGAACCTTTCGTTACGGACCACTGCGTGACCGGCATCGCCTGGCGCCAGCCGGTGAAGCCGCCCACGGGGACGGCGGCGGCCACGGCGAGCCGGACCAGTTCGCCGCCGTGGCGGCGGTAGCGGTCGGCGAGCAGCGCCTCGGACTCCAGCGTCACGGTGTTCGCGACGAGCCGGCCGCCGGTGGGCAGCGCGTCCCAGCAGGCGTCGAGGAGGCCGGGGGCGGTGAGGCCGCCGCCGATGAAGATGGCGTCGGGGGCGGGGAGACCGGCGAGACCCTGGGGGGCCGGGGCCGTCACCACCCGCAGGCCGGGGACGCCGAGGCGGTCGGCGTTCCGTGTCATCCGCGCCGCCCGTTCCTCCGACTTCTCGACCGCGATGGCCCGGCAGGAGCGGTGGGTCCGCATCCATTCGATGCCGATGGAGCCGGAGCCGCCGCCGATGTCCCAGAGGAGTTCGCCGGGCGCGGGCGCGAGGGCGGCGAGCGTGGCGGCGCGCACGAAGCGCTTGGTGAGCTGGCCGTCGTGTTCGTACGCCTCGTCCGGGAGCCCCGGCACGGCGCCGAGCCGGAGCGTGTCCGGGTCGCGTACGCAGTCGAGGGCGAGGACGTGCAGCGCGTCGGTCCGCTCGTACGGCCAGTCGGCGGCGGTCCCGTCGAGGACCCGCTCCCGGTCCCCGCCGAGCTGCTCCAGGACCCGGATGCGGGTGCCGCCCCAGCCGGTCTCCCGGAGCAGGGCCGCGACCCGCGCGGGAGTCTCGGGGCCCTCGCCGAGGACGAGAAGCCGGCGCCCGGGGTGGAGCGCGGCGGACAGGGCGGCGAGGGGCCGGGCGACGAGGGAGACGGTCTCGACGGTCTCCAGGGGCCAGCCGAGGCGGGCGGCGGCGTACGAGACGGAGGACGGGTGCGGGTGGATCCGGAGCCGGTCGGCGCCGACGGTCTCGGCGAGGGTGCGGCCGATGCCGTGGAAGGAGGGGTCGCCGCTGGCGAGGACGGCGATCGCCCGGCCCTCGTGGGCGGCGAGCAGTCCGGGGACGGCGGGGCGGAGCGGAGAGGGCCAGGTGAGGCGCTCGCCGGTGCAGTCGTCGCCGGGGAGGAGGGCGAGCTGGCGGGGGGCGCCGATCAGGACCTCGGCGGTCCGCAGGACACGGCGGGAGCTCTCGGGGAGCCCGTCCCAGCCGTCCGCGCCGATTCCGACGACCGCTATCGCACCGTTCACGTCGGCGACTCTACGTGAGGGCCGTTTTCCGGCGGTACGTGGCGGGCCCCACTCGGGCTCTGCCCGGGACGCGCTCGGGCCCTCGCCCGGTCCGCTCGGGCGGCGCCTACTTCCGGGCGTTCTGCCCCACGTAGAACAGGATCCAGACGAAGCCGGCGAACGCGTGCGTCGCGAAGACGTAGACGAAGACGCGGAGCATCACTCCGCGTTCCTTCCAGCGCTCCAGATCGGTCATGCGCTCCAGGGTACGGGCCGGAATAGACGGCGGGGTGGCACCGTTGAGCGGAGTAGTTTAAGCTTCAACCATTAGCCGCCAGGCACCAGGAACGCGAGAGGTGAGCACGATGCAGTTCGGGATCTTCACCGTCGGCGACGTGACGACCGACCCCACCACCGGCCGCACCCCCACCGAGCACGAGCGGATCAAGAACACCGTCGCCATCGCGCTCAAGGCCGAGGAGGTCGGGCTGGACGTCTTCGCGACCGGTGAACACCACAACCCGCCGTTCGTGCCGTCCTCCCCCACCACCCTCCTCGGGCACATCGCCGCCCGCACGGAGAACCTGATCCTCTCCACCTCCACCACGCTGATCACCACCAACGACCCGGTGAAGATCGCCGAGGACTACGCGACGCTCCAGCACCTCGCCGACGGCCGCGTGGACCTGATGATGGGCCGCGGCAACACCGGCCCGGTCTACCCGTGGTTCGGCCAGGACATCCGGCAGGGCATCCCGCTCGCCATCGAGCACTACGCGCTCCTCCACAAGCTGTGGAGGGAGGACGTGGTCGACTGGGAGGGCAAGTTCCGCAGCGCCCTCCAGGGCTTCACGTCCACCCCGCGCCCGCTCGACGGCGTCCCGCCGTTCGTCTGGCACGGCTCCATCCGCTCCCCCGAGATCGCCGAGCAGGCCGCCTACTACGGCGACGGGTTCTTCGCGAACCACATCTTCTGGCCCAAGCAGCACACCGAGAAGATGGTCCGCCTCTACCGCCAGCGGTACGCCCACTACGGCCACGGCACCCCCGAGCAGGCGATCGTCGGCCTCGGCGGCCAGGTGTTCCTGCGCAAGAACTCGCAGGACGCGGTACGGGAGTTCCGCCCGTACTTCGACAACGCGCCGGTCTACGGCCACGGCCCCTCCCTGGAGGAGTTCTCCCGGGAGACCCCGCTGACCGTCGGCTCGCCGCAGGAGGTCATCGAGCGCACCCTGTCCTTCCGCGACTACGTGGGCGACTACCAGCGCCAGCTGTTCCTGGTCGACCACGCGGGACTGCCGCTCAAGACCGTCCTGGAGCAGCTCGACATCCTCGGCGAGGAGGTCGTGCCGGTGCTGCGCAAGGAGTTCGCCGGCCTGCGCCCGACCGGCGTCCCGGAGTCGGCGCCGCTCCACCCCGCCGTCCTCAAGACCCGTACCGAGAAGGAGTCGTAAGCCATGCAGACCCTGAAGCTGGTCGCGGTCTCCGCCGGCCTCGGCTCCCCCTCCTCCACCCGGCTGCTCACCGACCGGCTCCTCCAGGCCGCGCGGTACCGACTGGCCGAGCAGGAGTACGCCGTCGACGTCCAGGTCGTCGAACTGCGCGACCTCGCCGTGGACATCGCGAACAACTTCGTGACCGGCTTTCCCTCCGGGCGGCTCCAGGAGGCGATCGACGCGGTGACCGGCGCCGACGGGGTCATCGCCGTGACCCCGGTCTTCACCGCCTCGTACAGCGGTCTGTTCAAGTCGTTCTTCGACCTGATCGACCCGGCCGCGCTGGCCGGCACCCCGGTCCTCATCGGGGCGACCGGCGGCACCGCCCGGCACTCGCTCGTCCTGGACCACGCCCTGCGGCCGCTCTTCGCCTATCTGCGGGCCCTCGTCGTCCCGACCGCCGTCTACGCGGCGTCGGAGGACTGGGGCACCGGCGGCGACGAGGCCTCCCCGACGGGATGGGGGGAGGGGCTGCCCACCCGGATCACCCGGGCCGGGAACGAGTTCGCGGACACGGTCGCCGGCCGGCCGTCCCGGCGGCTCGAAGACGACGAGGTCGTCCCGTTCGAGAAGCAGTTGGCCGATCTGCGCCTGGATTGATCCTTTTGTTACGTTGTGGGGGAGGGTTCCCGACAACGAACGGAGGTCGGCGATGGCCGGCAGGATCGTGGTGGGCGTGGACGGCTCGGAACCGTCCCTGAAAGCGCTGCGGTGGGCGGCCGGGCAGGCCGCCCTCACCGGGGACTCCCTCCAGGCGGTCATCGGATGGGAGTACCCGGCGTCCTGGGCGGCGGCACCCGGAGTACCGCCGGACTTCGACCCCCAGCACCTCGCCGAGCAGTCCCTGGACGAGTCCCTGGCCAAGGTCCTCGACCCGGCCGTCGCCGCCGGCGTGACCCGTACGGTCGTCAGCGGCAACCCGGCCCAGGCCCTGATCGACCAGGCCGCGGGCGCGTCCCTGCTGGTCGTCGGCGACCGCGGCCACACCGGCTTCAAGGCGGCGGTCCTGGGCTCCGTCTCCAGCAGGGTGACCCAGCACGCCCCGTGCCCGGTGGTGGTCGTACGGGGCACGGGGGACTGACGGGGCGTCCTCAGGCGGGCACCACGTCCGCCACCACGCACGCCACGTTGTCCGGCCCGCCCAGGTCCCGCGCCAGCGCGACCAGGGCCTCCGCCGCCTCGTCCGGACCGACGCCCGCGGCGAGCGCGCGGCGCACGTCCTCGGCCGGCGCGACCGCCGAAAGCCCGTCCGTGCACAGCAGATAGCGGTCGCCGGGCCGCGTCTCGTGCACTCCGAGCTCCGGCTCGGGCGGCACGTCCCCGCCGTCCAGGGCCTTCAGGAGCAGCGCCCGGTCGGGGCGGTCCGCCGCCTCGGCCGGGTCCAGTTCGCCCGCGTCGACGAGGGCCTGGACGACGGTGTGGTCGCGGGTGAGGCGTACGAGCGCGCCGTCCCGCAGCAGGTACGCCCGCGAGTCGCCCACGTGAGCGAGGGCCAGGCGGCCGCCCGTCCACACGGCCGCGGTCAGGGTCGTGCCCGAATCGGTCAGTCCGGAGACCGCGCCGTCGGCCGTGCGCACCGCGTCCTCAAGGGCGTTGAGCACGTCCCCGGCGCGTGCCGAGGGGGCCGGTGCCTGTACGGCCTCCAGTGCTCCGACGGCGGCCAGCGCGGCCCGCTCGCCCTCGGGGCCGTACCCGTCGGCGACGGCCAGCAGGTGCCGGCCCGCGTGGGCCGCGTCCTGCTGGGAGGCGCGGACCAGGCCGCGGTCCAGACGCACGGCGGTCCGCAGGACGAAGGAGGGCCGGCCGGCCGCCCCGGCGATCGTCACGGCCTTCGCTGAGCCCACCTCGCGGGTCGTCTCGCCGGTCGTCTCGCCGGTCATCTCGTCGGTCATCTCGTCGGTCATCTCGTCGGGTCCCTTCAGCCGGTCCACCAGGGAGGTCGCCAGGTCTCGCCGCGCCGCGGTCTCCGACTCGACCCGCGCCCAGTAGCCGCGGATCGCACGGGCAGCGCCCGCCGCGTCCGACGCGTACAGCGCGCAGACCCGTCCGACCTCGGCGAGCGGCATGCCGATCCGCCGCAGCCAGGCGATCAGCCGGGCCCGTTCGAGCTGCTCCACGGCGTAGTAGCGGTAGCCGGTGAACGGGTCGACGCGGGCGGGCGGCAGCAGGCCGAGCTCGTCGTAGCGGCGCAGCACCTTGGCGGAGAGCCGGGAGGCACGTGCGAATTCCCCGATGGTCAGCATCGGCCCTGACACGGGCACAGGCATGGGCTCTTCGTCGCGCACGGCTCGATTCTCCTCCCTGTGCCGGGCCTTCCGCCCGGCACGCCCGATGCTGGGCCCTCCCCGCGGGGGAAGGTCAACCGCGAGGCGGCGCACGCCGTGCGGCGGGCCGCCGCCCGGCGCATGATGCCCTCATGGACATCAAGCTGGAACTGATCGGCGTGCCCGTCACCGACATCGACCGGGCCAAGGCCTTCTACGAGCGGGTGGGGTTCCACGCCGACCACGACATCCCGGTCAGCGAGGACATCCGCTTCGTCCAGATGACCCCGCCCGGCTCGGCCTGCTCGATCGCCTTCGGCAAGGGCATCACCGAGATGGCCCCGGGCTCCCTCGACAACATGCAGGTCGTGGTCACGGACATCGAGGAGGCGCACCGCGAGCTGAAGGCCCGCGGGGTCGAGGTCAGCGGCATCGACGACCAGCCCTGGGGCTCCTTCGTCTACTTCGCCGACCCCGACGGCAACCGCTGGGCGGTCCAGCAGACCGCCCCGCGGAACGCATGATCACTTGCGGTTGTAGAGCCGCATGGTGACCGCCCCGAAGACGACCACGAGCACCGCCGACCAGCCCAGCGTCCAGGCGATGTCCGCGGCCGGCCAGTTGCCCGCCATCAGATCCCGCACCGCCGTCGCCAGATGGGTCACCGGGCTGTTGTTGACGAAGGCCTGGAGCCAGCCCGGCATCGTCTTCGGGTCGACGAAGACGTTCGACAGGAACGTCAGCGGGAAGATCACCATCATCGAGACGCCCATGACGGACTTCTCGCTGCGCAGCAGCAGACCGAACATGGTCCAGATCCATGAGAACGCGAACGAGAAGACCACGAGCAGCGCGACCCCGAGCAGCACGCCCACGATCCCGCCGTCCGGCCGGTAGCCGATGAGCATGCCCACGGTCAGCATCACGGCCGAGGCGATCAGATAGCGGACGACGTCGCCGAGGAGATAGCCGACCATCGGCGCCGGCCGCCAGATCGGCAGGGTGCGGAAGCGGTCGAAGACGCCCTTCTCGATGTCGGTGTTGACCGAGATCCCCGTGTACATCGTGATCATCACGACGCTCATCACGAGGATGCCGGGCAGCAGGAACTGGATGTACGACGAGACGGAGCCGGCCAGCGCACCTCCGAAGAGGTACGTGTACATCAGCACCATCATGATCGGGAAAGCCGTCACGTCGAACAGCTGCTCCGGCACGTGCTTGATCTTCAGCATGGCCCGCCAGCCGAAGGTCATCGAGGCGGAGAGCGCGCTGGGGCGCGGCGGGCGGGAGTGACCCACGAGCAGCGCCGCGAGTTCGTCGGCCTTCGGGGCGACGAAGTCCAGCGTGTCGGTCGTCTGCGTGTCCTTGCCGGTGGTGACGGTCATGCCGTCGTTCCTTTCCTGTCCGTCAGCGCCAGGAAGACCTCGTCGAGGCTGGGCTGGCCCAGCGCGAAGTTGTCGACGGTGATCCCGGCCCGCGTCAGCTCCGCCAGTGCCCGCGCGGCCTGCTCGGCGGCGCCGAGGTCCGTGCCGTGGCCGTCGACGGTGGCGGTGAGCGCGACCGGGTCGGCGTCCAGCTGGACGGTGGCGTTCAGGGCGCCCACGATGATCCGCTCGGCCTCGGGCCGCTGCTCGGGGTCCCGGAGGCGTACGTGCACGGAACCGGAGCCGACGGAGGCCTTCAGCTCGCCCTTCGTCCCCTCCGCGATCACCTTGCCGTGGTCGATGACGGCGATCCGTGAGGCCAGCTGGTCGGCCTCGTCCAGGTACTGGGTGGTCAGCAGGACGGTGGTGCCCTGGGCGACCACCGCGCGGACGATGTCCCAGACCTGGTTGCGGCTGCGCGGGTCGAGGCCGGTGGTCGGCTCGTCGAGGAACAGCAGGTCGGGGGTGTTGAGGATGGACGCGGCGATGTCGATACGGCGCCGCATGCCTCCCGAGTAGTGCTTGACCTGCTTGTCGGCGGCCTCCGCGAGCCCGAACGCGGCGAGCAGCTGCGCGGAGCGCTCGCGAGCGGCGGGCCGGGTGTGGCCGAGGAGCCGGCCGAGCAGGACGAGGTTCTCGGTGCCGGTCAGGTCCTCGTCGACGGAGGCGTACTGCCCGGTGAGGCTCACCCGGCCCCGTACGGTGTCGGCGTCCTCGACGACGTCCTTGCCGAAGACGCGGGCCCGGCCGCCGTCGGGACGGAGCAGGGTGGCGAGCATCTTGACGGCGGTGGTCTTGCCGGCGCCGTTCGGCCCGAGGACCCCGTACACGGTCCCGGCGGGCACGCGGAGGTCGATGCCGTCGACGGCGCGGTTGCTGCCGAAGACCTTGACCAGGCCCTCGGTCTCGATGGCGAGGTCGGTCATACCGTGAATCCTCCGGGAGAAGAGGGCGCGGAGCAGACGCGCGCGAAAGAGAGCGCTCCTCCCAGTCTCCGTCGGCCACCGCCGGATCGCCAGAGCGGCGGAGGCGGGTCTTCCGCGGCCGGCGTCCCGGTCCGCCGGTCTCCCGGTCCGCCGGTCTCCCGGTCCGCCGGTCTCCCGCGAGACGGGCGCGGTCGGCCCCCGGTGGACCCCGTCTCCCGGAGGATCGCGTCTCCCCCGCCCGGCGGAGGCGGAACGGTCTTCGGGGCGACGGCGGGGGGCCGGGTCCGGCGGGACGCTGATCCCATGATGAGAATCAAGGCCCTTCCCGACGTGCCCCGTTGGGCCGTCCTCGCCGCCCATGCCGTCCCGCTCGTCACCCTCCCGTCAGGGCTGTGGAGGCTCGCGCTCGTCGCCGGGCTGCCGGTCACGCAGGACGCCGACTGGGGTGCCGGCATGAGCGCGGGGGAGTCCGTGTACGTCGTCTCCCTCAGCGTCGTGTCCGAGCTGCTCGCCTTTCTCACCCTGGGGCTCGTCCGCTCCTGGGGCGAGGTCTTCCCGCGCTGGATGCCGTTCCTCGGCGGGCGGCGGGTGAACCCGGCCGCCGCGACCGGCGCGGCCCTGGCCGGGGTGGCGGGGCTGTGCGCGATCGCCGCCTGGGGCGCGTACGCCTCGTACGCGGACCTGGGGCCCGGCATCCCCGCCACACCGGCGCAGGACGCCCTGCTGGTCGTCTGCTACGCGCCGCTCCTGGCCTGGCCGGTGCTGCTCGCCGCCGTGGCGGTCGCCTACCACCGGCGCCGCCGCGGCGAGGAGCGTCGGGGCGGCGGGCGTCAGTACGGCGCAGGCCGCCCGGCGGCGTCCTCGTGGGTGTAGAAGAGGTAGTACGCGGCGGTGGCGGTGACCGCGCCGAAGGCGAGTCCGAGCCCGGTCGACGACAGGATGCTGGCATCGGACAGGCTGAAGAGGAAGCCCACGGCGATGCCCGAGAAGGCGCCCCAGGCGGCGGCCCGCACCTCGCGGGGGAGGACGTGGCCGTGGCGCCGGAGCAGGTGGATCCCCGCGGCGAGGACGATGGCCGAGATGAGTCCGAGCCACAGCTGCCCCAGGGTGAGGGGGCCGCCGTCGCGCGCGATGGTGGGCGCCCAGAGGCCGTACAGGACGCCGAGGGTGCCCGGTACTCCCCAGCCGTGGGTGCTGAACTGCCGCCCGACGGGTATCGCTGCGTGTGCGGCCATGGCAGGAGCTCCTTGTCTCTCGCCCCCCTGCTGCGTCCCGCACCCTCAAGGGCACACCCGCGCCGGGCACCCCGCAAGTGGATCAGGCGGCGGGCCGGGCGGCCGGCTCAGGGGGCCGGGCGCACGGCGACCGCGTCGATCTCGAAGAGCATGCCGGGCAGGGCGAGGGCCGCGACGCCGCTGAGGGTCTGGGCCGGGAGCCGCTCGCCGAAGTGGGCGTGCAGCCCCTTGCCGAGGGCCTCCAGCTTGGCCATGTCGTGGTCGACGATGTACGAGCCCAGGCGGACGACGTTCTCCAGGCCGAGGCCGACGCCTTCGAGGGCGAGCCGCAGGTGGGTGAGGGAGAGCTCGACCTGGGCGGCGAAGTCGCCGGGGACGGGCGAGCCGGACGCGTCGGAGGCGTACTGGCCGCCGATGAAGACGAGCTCGCCGGGCGCGGACACGGCGTGGCTGTAGCCGAAGGGGGTCGGGTCGTGGAGGGTGTCGGGGTTGGTGATGACCCGCTGGTCGGCGGAGGTACGAGCGGTGGTGGAGGGCTGGACGGCGGTCATGAGTGATCGTTCCTTCCGGAGAGCGCGGCCACGGGGAACGCGGCCAGGGTGACTGCGGCGCCCGCGAGGAGCACCGTACCGAGGGAGAACGCGTCGGCCAGGAGCCCGCCGAGGAGGGCGCCGCCTCGCGATCGCGAGGCAGAAGACGCTGACGTTGAGGCCGGTGGCCGTCTCGACGTCGTCGGGGGCGGCGGCCATGAACCAGGACTGGAGCGCGACCGAGACCCCGCCGTAGGCGAGCCCTCAGAGGAGCAGCAGGCCGGCGCCGGCGATGGCCGAGTCGCCCACCCCGACCCGCTCCGGCCCAGGGCCCGACCAGGACCGCTCAGGCCCCCTCCGCCGCCAGCGCCGCCAGTCGCCCCAGCGCCCCGTCGAGGACCGCTCGCGGCGGCGACGCGAGCCCGATCCGGATCGCGTCCGGCGCCGTCCCCGTACCGTCCCGGCCGCCCACCGCGAAGGCGCCGCCCGGGGTGACCGCCACGCCCGCGCGTGCCGCGGCCGCCGCCGTGAAGGTCTCCGCCCGCCAGGGCGCGGGCAGTTCCCACCAGCAGTAGTACGCGGACGGCGAGGTCCGGACGACCTGCCCGGCAAGCCGTCGTCGGACCAGGGCGTGCCGGGCCCGCGTGTCCGCCCGCTTGGCCGCGACCACCTCGGCGACCGTCCCGTCCGCCGTCCACCGGGTGGCGGCCGCGAGGGCGAGCCCGCCCGCCGTCCAGGCGCCGGAGCGCAGGGCCGCCGCCACCGCCGCCCGGAACGGTCCCGGGACGACGAGATAGCCGACGGTCAGACCGGGGGCGAGGCGCTTGGAGAGGCTGTCGACGAGGAGGACCCGCTCGGGGGCGTGCGCGGCGAGCGGCGCGGGCGCGTCCGGCACGAGGAAGGCCCAGGTGGTGTCCTCGACCGCCGTCAGGTCCATGTTCCGCAGCAGTTCGGCCAGTTCGGCCCGGCGTCCCTCCCCCGCGGTCGAGGAGAGCGGGTTGTGCAGGGTGGGCTGGAGGTAGACGGCGGCCAGCGGCGCCGCCCGGTGGGCCGCCGCGAGCGCCTCGGGCCGTACCCCCTCCTCGTCGAGGGCGAGCGGTACGAGCCGAATGCCGAGCGTCTCGGCGACCGCTTTGACCAGGGGATACGTGAGGGCTTCGACGCCCAGGCGGCCGCCGGGCGCGACGAGGGCGGAGAGGGCTGCGGCGATGGCCTGCCGGCCGTTCCCGGCGAAGAGCACGCTCTCGGGGTCGGGCGCCCAGCCGGGCCGGGCGAGCACGGCCGCCGCCGCGTCACGGGCTTCCGGGGTGCCGGTGGCGGCGGCCGGCCGGGAGACGGCCTCGGCCAGGACGTCGGACCGGGCGAGGGACGCGAGGGCCCGGGCCATCAGTTCCGACTGCCCTTCGGCGACGGGGTAGTTGAGCTGGAGGTCGACGGGCGCGGCGCCGGTCGCCTCGGCGAGCGCGGGTCCCGGGAGCGGGGGTGCGGCCCGGACGAAGGTGCCGCGCCCGACCTCCCCGACGACGAGGCCGCGCCGGGCGAGCTCGCCGTACACGCGGATCGCCGTCGAGTTCGCGATGGCGTGCCGGCGGGCGAAGACGCGCTGCGGCGGCAGCCGGTCACCGGGGCGCAGCCGCCCGGCCCGTACGGCGGCCTCGACCCGGTCGGCGATCCTCCGGTACTCCTCCATGCGGCCCCCGCGCCTCCATCCGACGATTGCACCGAGAGCAAAGATCTTATTGCACCGAGAAGTTGCGGCTGCCTAGCCTGCGGACATGCACATCACCCGTACCGTCAACGCCGAGATCCACTACGAGGACAGGGGTGAGGGCCCCGCCCTCCTCCTCGTCCACGGACATCCGTTCGACCACACGATGTGGCAGCCCCAGCTCGATCACTTCTCACGCACGCACCGCGTGATCGCCCCGGACCTGCGCGGCTACGGCGCCACCCCCCTCGGCGCGTATCCCGACTCCACCGACCTCGGTGTCTTCGCCGAGGACCTCACCGACCTCCTGGACGACCTGGGGATCCACGACTGCGTCCTCGCGGGCCTCTCCATGGGCGGCCAGATCGCCATGGAGCTCTACCGACGCCACCCGGAGCGGGTCCGGGGCCTCGTCCTCGCCGACACCTTCCCCGCCGCCGAGACCGACGAGGGCAAGGCCGCCAGGAACGCCATGGCCGACCGGCTGATCGCGGGCGGCGCCGAGGCGATGCGCGGGTACGCCGACGAGGTTCTCGACCGGATGGTGGCCCCGTACAACACCCACGCCGCTCCGCACGTGCACCGCATGATGTGCGCGACCGACCCGGCCGGCGCGGCGGCCGCGCTGCGGGGCAGGGCCGAGCGCCCGGACTACCGGAAGACGCTGACGACGGTCCCGTTCCCCGCGCTCGTCGTGGTCGGCCGGGACGACTCGTACACCCCGGTCGCGGACGCGGAGGACATGCACGCGCTCCTCCCCCACTGCGCACTCGCCGTGATCGAGGAGGCCGCGCATCTGCCGAACCTGGAGCGCCCCGACGCCTTCAACGCCGTACTGGAGACCTACCTCCGCTCACTCGTACGGCCCAGCTGAACGTTCGGAACGGTACGAACGCTCCGACGATGGGGCCATGAGCCAGAACACGGCACCACCCCGCAGGCCCACGTCCTCCTCCGCCGCCTGGGCGAGCGGCGGCACGCTCTTCGCCGGCGTCCTCATGCTCGTCACCGGCTTCATGGACGTCTTCCAGGGCATCGCAGGCATCGCCGAGGACGACGTCTACACCCGAGTCGGCGACTATGTCTTCAAGTTCAACCTCACCACCTGGGGCTGGATCCATCTGATCCTCGGCATCGTGGTCGCGATCGCCGGCTTCGGGATCCTCAAGGGAGCGGAGTGGGGCCGGGTCGCCGGTATCGCGCTGGCGTCCCTGAACCTCCTGTTCCAGTTCCTGTTCCTGCCGTACCAGCCGTGGTGGGCGCTGTTCTCGATGGCCATCTCGGTCTTCGTGATCTGGGCGCTCGCGACGGACGAGGCGTACGGCAGCGAAGAGAAGTTCTGAGGGGGCGGCGGACGATGAGACGCACGAAGGCGGCGGCCCTCTCCCTGGCCGCCACCACCGCGCTCACCCTCGCGGTCACCGGGTGCGACACCGTCAAGGAGACGGCCGGCGACATCGTCTCCACCGCCACGGCGGCCGTCGCCTCGGCCGCCGAGGAGAAGATGAACGAGGTCAAGGACGGGGTGAACGCCACCGGCGACGTCAAGGCCGGGCCGACGAGCACCGACGGGGACCGGACGGTCGCCGAGATCACCGCGACCAACCCGAAGGACAAGACCGCCGACTACACGATCATGGTCACCTTCCGGGACGGGGACGGGAACTTCCTCGACTCGGTCGTCCTGAACATCGACGGAGTCGAACCCGGGAAGTCCAAGACCGGTACGGCGCGCAGCAATCGAACGCTCTCGGGCGAACCGACAGCGGAGATCGCGCAGGCCCTGAGACACTGACGGGGTGGACCGAGTCCAGACCGCGGAGCACGGGGAGACGGCGGAACCCGTGAACGACAGCCCCGCCGAAGCGACCCCCGAGCCGACACCCGAATCGGCCTCCGGGCCGGTCCCCGATCCACCGCCCCACCGGCCCAGGCACCGCGTCACGGCCTGGGCCGCAGGGCTGCTCATGGTGGTACCCGCCCTGGTCACGGCCTGCCGCGCCCTGAACACGGACGGGATGACCCCCGTCCCCCAACTCCTCTCGATCCTCCCGTGGCTCACGGTCCCAGCGGCCCTCGCCCTGCTCCTCGCCGCCGTGACCCGGCGCCGGATACTGACCTTCGTGGCGGTCCTCGTCCTGGGCACGACCGCCTGGAGCACCGTGCCGTACATGCCGCAGGCCGTCATCCCGTACGGGCTGCCGCTGGCCCGGGTGAAGGTCATCGCGGCGAACGTCGAATTCGGCCAGGGGACGGCGTCGCTGGTCGAGGCGGTGCGGCGGGAACGCCCCCAGCTCGTGTTCGTGTCGGAATGCGACGGCGCCTGCCGGTCCACCCTCACCAGGACCTTCGCCGAGGCGCTGCCCCACTACGCCTCCGTCGAGGGAGAGGGGTCGGTCGGCTCGATCCTGCTGAGCTCGTACCCGCTGCGCGACTGGCGGATGATCCCGGCGGCCATGGGCATGCCCGGAGCCACGGCGGAGATCGCGGGCGTGCCGGTACGGCTCCAGCTGACGCACCCGCTGCCGCCGGTGCCGGGACAGGTGTACCTGTGGAAGCGGGAACTGGGGCGGGTGAAGGACACCGTCGCGGCGCAGCGCACCGGTCCGATGCTGGTCGCGGGCGACTTCAACGCCTCGCAGGACCACGCGGCGTTCCGCGAGATCCTCGCGGCGGGCGGGCTCCAGGACGCGGCGCGACGGGCGAACCGGAGCCGCACGCCGACCTGGCCGACGGAGGGCCCGCCGCTGCCGCCGTTCGTCCAGATCGACCACGTCCTGGTGAGGGACTTCAGCGTCCGCGAGGTCCGCTTCCTGGACCTCGCGGGCTCCGACCACCGGGCGGTCCTCGCCGATCTCGACCTGCGCGGGCCGCGCTGATCGGCGACGCTGGAGGACATGGAGAACGAGGAGATCCTGGACGACATCGGCGCCCTCGTCGAGGAGGAACGCGCCCTACGGCAGCGCACCGGCGGCCTCCTCCCGGAGGAACGCGCCCGGCTGTCGGAACTGGAGGTCCGGCTGGACCAGTGCTGGGACCTGCTGCGGCAGCGGAGGGCGAAGGCGGAATTCGGCGAGGACCCGGACACGGCGGCCCTCCGCCCGGCCACCGAGGTCGAGTCCTACCGCAACTGACCCCGCGCCCGCCCCCCGCCGTGTGGGCAACCGGTCCGCAGAGGCGGTGCCCGCCCGCGCCCGCCCACCCCACGGAGGTGGGTACGTTGGCCCCCATGGCGCGTCCCTCCGGTTCCACCCGGCTCTCCCCGCCCGCCTGGCTCACCGCCGGGTTCAAGCCCACGCCCACCCCCATCCCCTGGGCCGCCGTCGGACGCGCCGCCGTCGCCCTGTCCGCGCCGCTCGCCGTCGGACTGGCCGCCGGGCAGCCGGCCTACGGGGCACTCGTGTCGATGGGCGCGCTCTCCGGGGTCATCGGCGACACCGCCGACGCCTACCGGATGCGGATCCTCAACATCGCCGTGCCGCAGCTCTTCGGCGCCGTCGGAGTCACCCTCGGAACCCTCGTCTTCGGGCACGGTTGGGTCGCCGTCGCCGTGCTCACGCTCGTCGCGCTCGTCTCCGGAATGATCTCCTCGATCGGCGCCGTCGCCTCCGTCTCCGGACTGCTCCTGCTCCTCAACGCCGTCGTCGGGGCCGGGCTCCCCATGCCCGACCCCTGGTGGAAGGCGCCCCTGCTGCTCGGCCTCGGCGGGCTGTTCGTCCTTGTCCTCACCCTGCTCGGCTGGCCCTTCCGCCGCGCCGCGCCCGAGCGGTCCGCCGTCGCCGCGACCTACCGTTCCGTCGCCGAGCTGTACGAGGCCACCGGCACCCCCGCGTACGACGAGAAGCGACAGGCCGTCACCGCCTCCCTCAACCAGTCCTACGACCTCGTCCTCGCCCGCCGGGCCCGCCAGCACGGCCGCGCGCCCTCCCTCGTCCGGCTGCTCGCGCAGCTGAACGTCGCCGTCCCCCTCGTCGAGGCCGCCCCCGCCGCCCACCTGCGCGCCCAGCTCCACGGCCCCCTGTCCGACACGATCCCCGCGGCCGTGCGCGAACTCGCCGACGCCGTCGAGGAGGGCCGCACCGGGGCACCCGTACTCGATCTGCCGACCCCCGAACGGCCCGCCGAGAAGGCCGTCGACCACGCCCTGCGGTACGCCGCCGCCGTCGTCCACAAGGCCGAGCCCGACGCCTACAACGTCGACGACCGGCTGGGCCGCCCCGCCGCGCTCCGGGTCCGCGTCCGCCGGGCCGCCCGCGCCGCCCTGTTCTCCGAGGCGTCCTGGCGGTACGGACTCCGTCTCGCCCTGTGCATCGGGCTGGCGCAGGCGCTCGTCTCCCTGATCCCCGTACCCCGCTCGTACTGGGTCGCGCTGACCGTCACCTTCGTCATGAAGCCCGACTTCGGCTCGGTCTTCTCCCGCGCCGTGCTTCGCGCCTTCGGCACCGCCGCCGGGCTCCTCCTCGCCGCCCTCGTGCTCGCCGAGGTGCCGCGCGGCTGGTGGGACGTCCCCGTGATGTGCGTGCTCGCCGCCCTCATCCCGGCCTTCTCAGAGAAGGGGTACGCGTTCCAGACGGCGGCCATCACCCCGGTGATCCTGCTGCTCTCCGACACCCTCAACCAGCAGGGCTTCGACCTGGTCATGCCCCGCCTGTACGACTCCCTGATCGGCTGCGGCATCGCGCTGATCGCCGGCTACCTCCTCTGGCCCGAGTCCTGGCACTCCCGGATCGGCGACCGGCTCGCGGACGCCGTCGCCGACGCCGCCGCCTATGTGACCTGCGCGTTCGGAGGGGCCGAGGACCAGGGCGGGCGGCTGCGCGCCCGGCGGAAGCTCTACCGCGATCTCTCCACCGTCCGCTCCGAGTTCCAGCGCGCCCTGACCGAGCCCCCGCCGACCGGGACCCGCGCCGCCGCCTGGTGGCCGCTCGTCGTCGCCGTCGAGCGGATCGTGGACGCCACGACCGCCGCCCGGATCAGGGTCGATCACGGCGCCCCCGGTCCCGACCCCGCCGAGGTCGTCGCCGTCGAGCGGGAGCTGCGGGAACTCGCCGAGGGGATCCGGGAGTCGGAGACCCTGGTCGAGGTCCGCAGCGAGCTTCCGGGCGACGAGAACGGAGTCCTCGCACCCCTCCGCCAGGAGGTCAGCGCGGCCCGCGCCATCGCCGGTCCCGACCTGCGGTAAACCTTCCCCCGGGGGCGTACGGGAGGACTTACCGGCGGTCACGGAACGGAACCCTCCCCACCGCCGTTACCCGGAGCCATCCGGGCGACTACGATGCGCTCGATCTCACCGTGATCCGCGCCCGCCGCGGTCGGCAACCGGCCCGGCGGACGGGCCACTTCGTCCTGCCTCACCCCCCGCGCCCCGAGGACACCGCCATGCGCACCACCACGAACAGAGGGCTCCAGCCCAATGTCCTCGGTACCTTCGACACGATCGTGATGGCCGTCGCCGGCAGCGCCCCCGCCTACTCGATGGCGGCGACCACCGCCGTGCTCTTCGGAGCCGTCGGCTACGCGGGGCCCGCCGCCCTGCTGTACTGCGCGATACCGATGTTCGGCATCGTCCTCGCGTACGCCCGCCTCGGCCGGATCGACGTCAACGCCGGTGCCGGCTACTCCTGGGTGGGTCGCACCCTCCACCCGTTCCTCGGCTTCCTGTCCGGCTGGGCCCTCGTCTTCGCCGCCACCGTCTTCATGGTGGCCGGCTCGCTGCCCGCCGGTTCCCTCACACTCGCCCTGATCGACCAGGACCTCGCCGACAGCACCCCGCTCGCGGCGGCCGTCGGCGCCGGCTGGTTCCTGATGATGCTGCTCGTGGTCCTGGGCGGCGCCCGGCTGACCGTACGCGCCCAGCTGATCATGTCCGGGGTCGAGATGCTGATCCTGGTCGGCTTCATCCTGGCGGCCGTGGCGCACCGCGGACGGGCCACCGCCTTCGACTGGTCCTGGTTCGGCCTCGGCCAGTTCGACGGAGCGCAGGGCTTCGCCGCCGGCGCGCTGATCGCCGCGTTCTACTACTGGGGCTGGGACGTCACCAGCAACCTCAGCGAGGAGACCCGGAACAGCCGCCGCACCGCCGGACTCGCCGCGCTCGTCGGCGTCGGCTTCGTCTTCCTCCTCTTCGTCGCCGTCACCGTCGTCGTCAACATCCTGCTGAGCGCGGAGGAGATCCGTGCCGCGGGACCCAACGTGCTGGCCGTCATCGGCCAGGAGGTCTGGCCCGGGGTCGGCGGCAAGCTCCTCGTCGTCGCCGTCCTGCTGTCCACCGTCGCCACCCTGGAGACCACGCTCCTCCAGGTCACCCGCTCGCTCTTCGCGATGGGCCGCGACCGGACCCTGCCGTCGGCGCTCGGCGCCGTGCACCGCCGCTGGAACACCCCCTGGGTCGCGATCGTCGCCGTCGGCGGCGCCGCCCTGGTGCTGTTCGCGGCCGCCGCGGCCGCCGGTTCGGTGCAGCAGATCCTCCGCGACGCCGTCTCCGCGATCGGGCTGCAGATCGCGTTCTACTACGGCCTCGCGGGCATCGCCGCCGTCGTCGCCTACAAGTCGCTCCTCCTCCGCTCCGTACGGAACCTGTTGCTCGGCGGCGTCTGGCCGCTGCTCGGCTCCGCGTTCATGCTCTGGACCTTCGTCGAATCGCTCGGCGAGCTCTCCACCACCGCCCTCACGATCGGCCTCGGCGGCCTGCTCCTCGGTGTCGTCCCGCTGCTCGTGTACTGGCGCGGGGGCAGCGACTACTACCGCCCGGCCCGCCTGGACGCGGCCCGCGCGATGGCGGCCGCGGAGGGCTCGGGCCCGGCCACGCGCGCGCGAAGCGGAACCCGGGACAAGAGCTACGCAACGGATTTCTGATCCCGCCCGTCACCAAGAGCAGAGCCAAGAGCACGGGAACACAAGCGAGTCACCACTTCTGACGGCAGCCGAACCCGAAGGAGGCCCCCGATGGCCGTACGCCGCCGCTCCGCGCGCTCGGCACGTCAGGAGCGCTTCGCGCCCGACTTCGACCCGGACTTCGGGGACCGCGCCCTGACCGAGGCGCGCCACGACATCGTCATCGGCCGCTGGCAGGGAGTACGGGACCTGCTCGCCGCCACCGGTGACCACTGGGCACGCCGCACCCACCGGCTGCGGCTCCTCTCGCACGCGGCCGCCGGCAGCTCCACCGTGGAGACCTGGCGGGCCGCCGAGCCGGGCAACCCCGACGCGGCCGTGCTGCGGGCCGCGACCGAGGTGGTGCGGGTCTTCGACGCGGCCATCGCGGCCGGCCGGGGCGCGGCCGTCGAGCGGGGCCGGATCGACGCCGCCGTCGACGCCTGCCGGGGCGCGGCCGAGGCGGCGCCCGCCGATCCGATGCCGTGGGTGTCGCTGCTCTCGGTGGCCAGGCTGTACGAGGGCGGGGTGCCGCGCCGCGAGCTGCGGCACTGGTTCGACGAGTTGCGGCGCCGGGACCCGTACAACACGGAGGGCCACATCCAGGTGTTGCGCTACTGGTCGGCGCGGTGGCACGGGACGCACGGCAGCATGTACGACTTCGCGCGGGACGCGGCGGGGGTGGCACCGCCCGGCTCCCCACTGCCCGTGCTCGTGCAGGTGGCCCGGGTGGAGGAGTACCGGTACATCGCGGACGGGGCCCTCGGCCGGGGCCCGGTGCGCGGCTTCGACCAGCACTGGAAGCACGAGCTCGCGGTGACGGAACTGCGGCGCACGCACGCGCGGTGGATCGGCGGCCGCGATCCGGGGGCGCCGGTGGCGCCGGAAGAGGTCGGCGATCTGAACTTCCTGGTCCACGCGGCCTGTTACGCGGGCCAGGTGGAGATCGCGCGAGAGCTGCTCGGCATGCTCGGCGCACGGGCGGCGTGGGTGCCGTGGGCGTACACGGGGGACCCCGAGGAGCAGTTCGTACGGTTCAGGGAGGGCCTGGGGGTGGAGTGAGTGAACCACCCCGCCCCCCGGGCCGCTCCGCGCTACACGCCGATGTCGCGGCCGTCCGTACGCCACACGGCGACGACCGACGGACGGACGATCCTGCCGGGTCCGTCGGGCCACTCCGACTTCGGGTTCTCGACGGAGGCGCCGTCGATCTCGCCCGGGTGCTGCACGGCCACCAGGACACGGCGGTCCTGGATGATCGGGCCGCAGGTCTCGGCGCCCTTGGGCACGGTCAGGAACTGCTTGAGCTCACCGCGGCGCTCGCCCTGCGTGGCGACGCCGAACAGGCCGTCGTGCGAGCCGAGCTGGGCACCGTCCGTGGAGATCCACAGGTTGCCGTGCGGGTCGAAGGCCACGTTGTCCGGGCAGGAGATCTGGGAGACCTTCTCCTTGGGGTAGCCCGCGAAGTAGGTGGCCGGGTCGTTCGGGTCACCGGCGACCAGGAAGAGACGCCAGGCGAAACCGTCGGAGGACGGGTCGTCCCAGTTCTCGGCGAGCTCCAGGACCTGCCCGTGCTTGTTGAGGTTGCGCGGGTTGGCCTCGTCGGCACCGGCCTTGCCGGGCTTGCCGCGGTCGGTGTTGTTGGTGAGCGCGACGTAGACGCGACCGGTGCGCGGGGACGGCTCGACGTCCTCGGGGCGGTCCATCTTGGTGGCGCCGACCTTGTCACCGGCGAGGCGGGTGAAGACGTACACCTCCTCGGCGGTCATGCCGGGGACGTGCGAGACGTCGCCGGTGGCGAGCGGGATCCACACGCCGGAGCCGTCGAACTCACCGTCGGTGGGGTGCTTGCCGGTGCCGTCGATCTCGGCGGCCGGGGAGTCGCCGGTCAGCTTGGCGACGTACAGCGTGCCCTCGTCGAGCAGGGTCAGGTTGTGCTCGCGGGCGGCCCGCGAGTTCCCCTTCTTCATCCGCTTGCTGGAGACGAACTTGTAGAAGTAGTCGAACCGCTCGTCGTCGCCCATGTAGACGACCGGACGGCCGTCGGCGGTCAGACGGGGCTGCGCGGCCTCGTGCTTGAAGCGGCCGAGCGCGGTGCGCTTGCGGGGGGTGGAGTCGGGGTCGTACGGGTCGAGTTCGACGACCCAGCCGAAGCGGTGGACCTCGTTGGGCTCCTCCTTGAGGTCGAAGCGCTTGTCGAACCGCTCCCACTTGCGCTCGGTGGCACCGGTGCCGACGCCGTAGCGCTTGTCGGTGGCGCTGGAGCCGTTGGCGAAGTACTGGTTGAAGTTCTCCTCGCCGTGGAGGGTGGTGCCCCACGGGGTGGTGCCGCCGGCGCAGTTGTTGAGCGTGCCGAGGACGGTACGGCCCTCGGGGTCGGCCGAGGTCCTCAGGAGGTCGCCGCCGGCGGCGGGGCCGGTCACCTGGAACGCGCTCGTCGTGTGGAGGCGACGGTTGAGGTGGTGGCGGGAGACCGGGGCGAGCCTGCCCGTGCGGTGCTCCTCCTGGACGACGACGACCGAGAGGCCGTGCGCGGCCCAGGCGATCTCGACCTGCTCGCGGGTCGGGTTCGCGGCGTCGTAGTTGCGGAACATCAGGACTTCGTCGGTGTACTCGTGGTTCGCGACGAGCACCTGGCGGTCGCGCTCCCCGCGCAGCGGCAGCAGGGAGAGGAAGTCGTTGTTGTAGCCGAACTGGCCGGCCTGGGCCTTCGCCGTCTGCTTCTCGGAGTCGAAGGCCGGGGCGCCGCGGAGGATGGGCTCGCCCCAGCGGATGACCACGTTCTGCGAGTAGCCGGAGGGGACGGTCACCTTGTCGGCGGTGTTGGGCGCGACGGGGGTGAAGCGGAGACCGCGGGCGCCGTCGGCCTTGCCGGAGCCGTGGCCGGCGCCGTGACCGTGGCCGAACGTCTCCTGGCCGGCGACGGCCTCGGGCGCGTTGCCGAGCGCGATGGCGCTGCCGGCGGCGGAGGCGACCGTCACGACGGCGGCGGCGCGCAGGGCCGAACGACGGGAGAGGACACCGGCTATGACATCGCCGGCGTACTCGTTGTCGCTGGTGTTGGGAACCTCGTGGAAGCAGGCGTCACCACAGCGGTAACGGCAGGTGAGAGCGGAACGTCCGCCTCCGTGGGGGTTCGTGCTCAGCAGCGGCAGCAGTTTGCGCACTTCGTCCTCCTCCGGCGCACGCTGCGCCGACATGGTGTCGGGTAGACCTTCGGCGGCGACGCTATGTGCGCACATCTGCACAGGGACGGCGGCCGGGTGAACGACGAATGAATGCACGGCAACCGGGGGCGACCGGGTCGCCGAGGAGGGGAGGGGTGGCCGCTAACCTTACGTGTCCGCCCTGGCCAGGGATGAACGTCCCGAAACACCCAGTACGGACATTCACACGCACCCCACTCATGCGAAAGGGTTCGCCCATGGGTATTCGGAGCATGCTGCGCAAGGTGTTCGGCCGAGACCGCGAGGAATCGCCGGCAACCTCCGTCGTCCCGCCCCAGACGCGTGAGACCACGTCGACGGCGACGGCTTCGCCTGCGGAGACGGTCACGGCCGAGGCGACGGTCGGGGCCGCTTCCCCGGCCGCGACGACGACTCCGGCCAGGGCCACGGCGTCGTCCGGGTCCGGGTCCACGGACACCTCGGACGCGGTGGCACGCCGGGCGGCGGACGACCTGGTCGCCGCGTCGTTCGACAATCCGCAGATCCCGCGGGCCCGGGCGAAGACGCCGTCGGCCGCGACGGAGCCCGTGGGCAAGGTGGAGACGCCGGCTGCCGCCGCTGAGGTGACGGCTGAGGCAGACGCGCCCGCTGCCGCGCCGGTCGAGGCGGGCACGACGGACGTCGAGGCGACGGATGCCGCCGTGGAGTCGACGGAGACCGCGTCCACGGAGGCGGCCGAGGCCGGCGAGGTGGCGCCGGAGGCGACCGCCGCTGCCGAGGCCGACACGGCGAAGGCGGAGGCGACCGCCGACACCGCCGAGGCGACCGCGACCGCCGCCGTTGACGTGGAGGAGAAGCCGGAGGAGGCCCCCGCCGCCGAGGCGACCGACGTCGCCGCCGACGTTCCCGCGGCGGAGGCCGAGCCCGCCCCGGAGGAGCAGGACGAGGCCGCTGTCGTCGCCGACGACACGACCCCGACGGCGGAGGCCGCCGAGGAGCCGCAGGCCGAGGCCGGCGAGGTGGCGCCGGAGGCGACCGCCGCTGTCGAGGCCGAGGCCGACACGGCGGAGGCGACCGCCGACACCGCCGAGGCCGAGGCGACCGCCGCTGTCGAGGCCGAGGCCGACACGGCGGAGGCGACCGCCGACACCGCCGAGGCCGAGGCGACCGCCGCCGTTGACGAGCCGGAGGAGGCCCCCGCCGCCGAGGCGACCGAGGTCGTCGCCGACGACACGACCCCGGTGGCGGAGGCCGCCGAGGAGCCGCAGGTGGAGCAGGCGGAGCCCGAGGCCGTCGCGGCGGAGCCGCAGGCCGCCGAGGCCGCCGAGGCCGAGCCGGAAGTGACCACCGCCGCCGAGGTTCCCGCGGCGGAGGCCGAGCCCGCCCCGGAGGAGCAGGACGAGGCCGCTGTCGTCGCCGACGGCACAACCCCGACCGAGGAGCCGCAGGCCGAGGCCGAGCCCGTCGTCGCCGAGGCACCCGCCCCCGCCCCGGAGCCGGAGTTCGCCGCCGCCGCCGCGGAGGCCGGCACGGTCGCCGGGGTTCCCGCCGAGCCGGAGGAGGTCACCGTCCCGGCCTCCGGCGACGGCCTCCCCCCGCACCTGGCCGACGCCCACGCCGCCGCCGCCGCGCAGCTGCAGGCGCAGGGCCTCGCCGGGGCCCGGGCCGCCGTGTACCTCGTGGTCGACCGTTCCGGCTCGATGCGCGGGTACTTCAAGGACGGGTCCGTGCAGCGGCTCGCCGAGCAGGTGACGGCGCTCGCGGCGCACCTCGACGAGGACGCCACCGTCACGACGGTGTTCTTCTCGACGGACATCGACGGGACGGTCGACCTGACCCCGGCCGACCTCACGCCGACCCGTATCGACGAGGTCAACTCCACCCTCGGTCGCCTGGGCCGGACCAACTACCACCGCGCCGTGGAAGAGGTCCTCGCCCACCACGAGAAGGCCGACCCGACCCGTACCGCCCTGGTCGTCTTCCAGACGGACGGTGCGCCGGAGTCGAAGACCGCCGCCGCCCAGGCCCTGGCCGAGGCGGCGGAGCGTCCGCTGCACTGGCGGTTCGTGGTCTGGGGCGAGGAGGACAACAAGGCCTTCGACTTCGTCCGGAAGCTCGACGGCACTCCTCGTACCGGCACGTTCTTCGCGGGCGCGGCCCCGGCCGGGACCGCGCACGCGGACTTCTACGGCGGCCTGCTCGCGGGCCTGGAGTTCTGAGGCTCCGAGAAGCAGTTCCACGGCGCGGGCCGGGTCCGGGATCTTCCCGGACCCGGCCCGCGGGCGTGAGCCCGGCAGAATCCTTTTCTCTTCCTGTGCTGCATTCGGGTGATATTCAGCATCCGCTGAGTTACGCCACCCCTAAGATCCATTCTCGTGACAGACAGTCAACATCCTTCCTGCGTAACGGACATGACCCACACCGCCGACGTGGTCATTCTCGGCGCGGGCCCCGCCGGGCTGGTGCTCGGGAACCTCCTCCTGCGCAGCGGCGTCGACTGTGTCGTCCTGGAGCGGGCGAGCCGCGAGCACGTGCAGCAGCGGGCGCGGGCCGGTTTCCTCGCCCCGCACACCGCGCGGGTACTGGCCCGGCACGGCCTCGACGAGGGTTTGCGGAAGCGCGGGCAGGATCACGGCGTCTGCGAGTTCCGCACCGAAAGCGGGCGGTTCCGCCTCGACTACAGCCGGCTCGGCAAGGGCGAGCCGCACACCGTCTATCCGCAGCACGACCTGGTGACCGATCTCGTCCGGCTCTTCCTCGGGGCGGGCGGGCGGATCCGCTTCGACACCGAGGCCGTCGAGGTGACCGGCCTAGACGGACCGCGCCCCTCGGTGGCCGTACGGGAGCCGGACGGCCGTACGGCGCACTGGCGGGCGCGGTACGTCGCCGCGTGCGACGGACGGTACGGAGCGGGACGCCGCTCGCTGCCGTCCGGCGCGGTACGGCACCACCACCGTGACCACGGGGTCTCGTGGCTCGGGCTGCTGGCCGAGGCGCCCCCGAGCCTCGACGCGGTCGGTTACGCCACGCACGCCCGGGGATTCGCGGGGCACATGGCGCGCTCGCCGGAGGTCACCCGGTACTACCTCCAGTGCCCGCGCGGCACGGTGCCGGACGACTGGTCCGACGATCGGGTGTGGGACGAGCTCGGCCTGCGGATGCGGGCCGAGGAGTTCGGGCCCCTGAGGCGGGGGAGGATCCTGCAGCGGACGGTGGTCGACTTCGAGTCGGACGTCCTCGAACCGCTGCGCCACGGCCCGCTGTTCCTCGTCGGCGACGCCGCGAGCCTGCTCAGCCCCTCCGCCGCGAAGGGGGCCAACCTCGCCGTGCTGGAGGCCGACCTCCTCGCCCGCGCCCTCGCCGACGACCTGCTGCACGAGGACTCCGGGGGACTCGACCGGTACTCGGCGCGGTGTCTCGAACACATCTGGCGCGCCCAGGAGTTCTCGCACTGGATGATCCAGCTCCTGCACCGTGTGCCCGGCCCCGACGGCAGCACCTCGCCCTTCCAGGAGGGGTTGCGGCGTGCCCGTATGGAGGCGCTGCGGAGTTCCCGTGCCCAGCAGGACTGGTTCGCCGAGAACTACGTGGGCGTCTGACCTTTCGTACAGCCACGGACGGGTCCGTCTCCGCACCGGACCGGGCCCGTTCCACGGCACCTCACGCCCCTCCGGCCCCGACCCGTCACCTCGGCCTCGCCCCGCCCGACCGCCGCCGCCCGAGCAGGCCCACCCGGCCCGGTGCTGCCCGTGCCCCTGCCCGCTCCGAGCCCGACCGCCCTTGGGGCCGTGGCTCTCCCTCCCCTGCCCTCCCCTGCCCTCCCTTCCCCTTCCCGTTCCCTCCTCCCGCCTGCCCCCGTTCCGCCGCCCCTTCCCCCTGTCTCTTATACACATCTGACGCTGCCGACGACTCC
>NZ_JNZO01000028.1 GCF_000717595.1 Streptomyces flavochromogenes
CCGGTCGGCGGCGATGAGCTGGATACGGCCGGCCGGGATGTCGAGGACGGCGGCGATGGCGGAGGCGGTGGCGAACTTCTGCACGGTGCTTCTCCTTCTATGGGGCGGACCCACTCGCGGGCCCGCCGTTTCCGATGAGGGAAAAGCTACGTTGCGTTCATGACTATGGCAACAAGGTCGTTGCGTAGAATTCCCATCAATGCAGGTGAGAGGCGGAAATTCATTGCAATGGACTTACGCTTAACGCAACACTCCTGCTTCGTTTCGTTGCAATGGATTGGCGGTGAACGCTATAGTGGGGTCCCCACGGACCACGAAGGAGACCCGATGCCGGGAGGCAGGCTCACCCAGCAGGAACGCCAGCAGATCGCGCTGGGATTGGCGGACGGCCTCGCCTATGCCGAGATCGCCAGGCGTCTCGACCGTCCGACCTCGACGATCACGCGTGAGGTCATGCGGAACGGCGGCCCGACCGGCTACCGTTCCGACCTCGCCCACCGGGCCACCGAACACCGGGCCCGCCGCAAGCAGGCCGCGTCCCGGGACCCGAAGGCGCCCGTGCGGGCCGACGGGCGCGACGCCGAAGCGGTGCGCGAGTTCGAGGAGGTCTTCACGACCGTCCTCATACAGTCGGGGACGCCCAAGATGATGGCCCGTGTGATGGCCTGTCTCTGTCTCACCGACTCGGGAAGCCTCACCGCGTCCGAGCTCGTCCAGCACCTCCAGGTCAGCCCGGCGTCCATCTCGAAGGCGATCGCGTTCCTCGACAGTCAGGGGCTCGTCCGTCGCGAACGCGACGAGCGCCGTCGTGAGCGCTATGTCGTCGACGACGACATCTGGTACCAGTCGATGATGGCCAGCGCCCGCGCCGCTCTCCAGATCGTCGAGACCGCACGCCAGGGAGTAGGCGTCCTCGGTTCCGGCACCCCGGCCGGGGCCCGCCTCGAAGGCATCGCCCGCTTCCTCGAGTTCGTCTCCGAGAGCACCGCCCGAGCCGCGGAACAGGCCCGCTCGATCCTCTCCACGAAGCCGGTGACGGCGACGCCCGGGACGACGACGCCCCCGGGCGGCGTCGCCTGAACCGCGGTGCGCGGATGCGGGTGCCCTGATCCCCCCGGAGATCAGGGCACCCCGCTGTCGGGGAGCCCTACTCCTCCGTGGGGCCGAGGTCCGGCGTCGCGCGGAAGGCGACCGTACGCGCCCGGTGACCGGCGTGCAGTTCGAGGACGACGAGCTCGTTCGGGCCGGAGCGCAGTACGGGAGCGGGGACGTACAGGGAACGCTGCGGCCCCCGGGACCAGTAGCGGCCCAGCGGGAAGCCGTTGATCCACGCGTTGCCCTTGGTCCAGCCGTCCAGGTGGAGGAAGGTGTCGGCGGTCTCGTCCACGTCGAAGACGGCCCGGTGGAAGGCCGGCCCGACGGGCGTCGCCGTGGTGGGCGCGAAGGGGATGCCGGCCGGGTCGGCCAGCGGGAGGGGGCGGTTGGTCCAGCCGGCGAGTTCGACCCCGTCCAGGAGGACCTTCCCGAGCAGGCCCTTGCGGTCGTGGATGCCCTGCCCGTAGTTCACCCGTCCCTGGTTCTCGACGAGGACGGTGAGGACGCTGCCCGCCCGCGGCGCGGCGAACGCCAGTGCGTGCTCGTGCTGTTCGCGCTCCAGGACGCCCACGGGCTGCCCGTCGACGAACACCTGGGCACGGTCGCGGACCTGCTCGATCTCCAGGAGCGCCGGGCCCCTGACGGGCAGCGTCGTCTCGTAGAGGACGAAGCCGAAGTCCTGCTCCAGCTCCTCCATCGTGAGCGGGCGGCGCGACTCCACGGTCGACGGGGAGAGCGCGGCCGCGTGCGGCAGCAGCTCGGCGCTCTCCGTCAACACGAGCGCGGGCAGGGCGAGTTTGGGGCCGGGAGCGGGTACGGGCTCGCCCGGAACGGGGGCGTACTTGGCGATGACGTCACGGAAGGCCGTGTACTTCGCCGTCGGGTCGCCGGCCTCGTCCAGCGGAGAGTCGTAGTCGTAGGACGTGACGGTGGGGCGGTAGGTCCCCTTGTCGTTGGCGCCGTTGGTGAAGCCGAAGTTGGTGCCGCCGTGGAACATGTAGAAGTTGACCGACGCGCCGGTGGCGAGAAGTTCGTCCAGCTCCCGGGCCGCCGTGTCCGCGTCCCTGACCACGTGGTGTGCGCCCCAGCGGTCGAACCAGCCGATCCAGAACTCCGACGTCATCAGCGGCCCTTCGGGACGCTGTGCGCGCAGGGCGGCCAGATGGTGGGCCGACCGGCTGCCGAAGTTGGCCGTGGCCAGGACCCCGGGCAGCGCTCCGCGCTCCAGGTCCACCGGCTGGTCGCAGGTGAACAGGGGGACGTCGACCCCGCAGCGGCGCAGGGAGTCCGCGAGATGCTCCAGATAGGCGGTGTCGTCCCCGTACGCCCCGTACTCGTTCTCCACCTGTACGGCGAGGATCGGGCCGCCCTGTGAGGCCAGGTGCGGCCGGAGCGGGGTGAGCAGGCGGGCGAGGTAGTCGTCGACGGCCGCCAGGAACCGGGGATCGCGGGAGCGCAGTCGTATGTCCGGTTCGGCGAGCAGCCAGGACGGAAGCCCGCCGCCCTCCCACTCGGCGCAGATGTACGGGCCGGGCCTGAGCAGGACGTGCAGCCCCTCGGTGGCGGCGAGTTCGACGAAGCGCGGCAGGTCGAGGCCGCCGTCGAGGCGGAAGGTGTCGGGGCGCGGCTGGTGGAGATTCCAGGGGACGTAGGTCTCGACGGTGTTGAGCCCCATGAGCCGGGCCTTGCGCAGGCGGTCGGCCCACTGTCCGGGGTGGACCCGGAAGTAGTGCAGCCCGCCGGACAGGAGCCGGAAGGGGCGGCCGTCGAGCAGGAAACCGGCCTTGTCTGTCTGGAGAACGGGCATGAGGTGGCGGCTCCTGTGCTCGGGTGATTGCTGCTACAAGCATGTTTACGTAAACATGCTTGTAGGGCAAGCCCTTGCGTGCTCCGGCGGCCCGCGGAGGGGAGGGAGGTCGGCTGGGCTGCCCGGAGAACGGTCTCGTCGCGCGGGGCGTCGACTCCTTCTGGCGGGACGTCGCCCGGGGAGTCCTGCGCGTCGCCGCGGTGGTCGCCCGGCAACGCGGCAACGGCGGGCGCGCAGTCGGCTTCCCCGGCCGACCGTGCGCGGGGACCCCTTCTCCCCGGTCAGACCCGCACCGGCACCGGTCCCGGCAGCGGCACCGGGCAGGCCCCGATCCAGATCCCGGTCACCGTGCTGACGTACCGGGCACCACACCGGTCGGAGGGAGCGACGAGCTGGGTACCGGCGGCGTCGAGGTCCGTGTCGTCCATGCGGGTCGCGAGAAGGACGGGGGCGTCGCCATCGTCCGGTCCAACATCCCAAGGCGGGCGGACGGCCCCCCGCGGCGGCCTCCCCCGGCACCTCGACGTGCCGAAAGACGCCGGTCTCGTTACGCTGCGCACGGAGGGGCCGTGCGGGCCACCGGGCCCGACACCCCGGCCCGGCTCGCCGACGAGGCCGGACGAAGCGAGAGGCCCAGATGACGATCCCACCGACTCCCATGGACACCGTCACCCTGGAGCGGCGCATCGCCGCCCGCCCCGAGACGGTCTTCGGCTTCCTCACCGACCGGGAGAAGTGGCTGTCGTGGATGGGGGCCGACGGATCGTTCACCTTCGAGCCGGGAGGCTCGTACCGCACCCGGGTCACCGGGGAGAACGTCGCCTCCGGGCGTTTCATCACCGTCGATCCGCACCGGCGGGTCGTCTTCAGCTGGGGCTGGGAGTCCGGTCCGCTGCCCGTCCCGCCGGGCTCCAGCACGATCGAGATCACCCTCGCACCCACCCCGGACGGCACCCTCCTCCGCATGATCCACAGCGGCCTGCCCTCCACGGAGGCGTGTGAGGCCCACGCGGAGAGCTGGCAGCACTACGTGGACCGGCTCGCGACCCGCGCCGAGGGCGGCGACCCGGGCCCGGACCCCTGGCTGCCGGACACTCCGGAGAGCGAGCGAGACCGCTCGGAGGGCTGAGCGCCGGACGCGGGGTCAGGCGCCCACCGGTACCGGCGTGCGGCCCGGGGCCGCGGTGCCGAGTTCGCGGACCGTCCGGAGGCCGAGTCGCAGGTACGCGGCGAGGTCCGCGCGCGGGGCCTTGCGGACGAGCTGGCGGATCGCCTGCATGGCCTCCCAGGCGGAGGTGTGCGCCAGGGATCCGCCCCAGGTCTCACCGAGACCGTCCGAGAGGTACGCGCTGAACCCGAGCTGGGGGGCGCCCGCCCGGCGCCGCTCCTCCTCGTGCGCGTCCAGGGCCCGTACGAAGAATCGTTCCGCCTCTACGGGGGGAAGAGCGGAACGAATGATGCCCAGGTACGGCGCGACAAGCGACGCGACCTCGGGGCACTCCCCACCGGGAACGGCCTGGTCGTGGAGAACGGGAGCGGCGGCGTGCGCGCGTGTCTGAGTCATGCACCTATCGATACGTCATGTCATCGCAGGAACGTCCATGGCGCGCCCACGTGCGACACCGGTTCGCCCCACGGAGGCAGGGGAGGCCCGGCCCGGCACCTGAACAGGCGCCGGGCCGGGCCCCCGGAAGCGGTCCCGCCCGCCGTCAGGCGCTGGTCAGGACGACGAGCTGCCTGGTCGCGCGCGTCATCGCCACATAGCGGTCGACCGCTCCCTCGATGCCCACGCCGTACCTCTCCGGGTCGACGAGGACGACCAGGTCGAACTCGAGGCCCTTCGACAGGCTCGGCGTGAGCGACTGCACGCGGGGCCTCGGCCGGAACCGGGGATCGCCGATGACGCACGCGGTCCCGTCGGCATTCGCGTCGAGCCACTCGTCGAGGATCGCGTCCCGTTCCGTCACCGCGCCGTGGACGACGGGGACACCGCTGCTGCGGACCGACGTCGGCACGTTCGCGTCCGGCAGCGCGGCCCGGATCGCCGGCTCGGCCTCCGCCATGACCTCTTCCGGCGTCCGGTAGTTGATGCTCAGGGACGCCACGGTGATCCGGTCGAGCCCGACCCGCTCCAGCCGCTCCTGCCACGACTCCGTGAAGCCCTGCCTCGCCTGCGCGCGGTCACCGACGATCGTGAAGCTGCGGGACGGGCAGCGGAGCAGCAGCATCTGCCACTCGGCGTCCGTCAGTTCCTGCGCCTCGTCCACCACGATGTGCGCGAACGGGCCGGCCAGCAGGTCGGGCTCGACGCCGGGCAGCGCGGCCTCGTCGACCAGGCTGTCCTTGAGGTCCTGCCCGCGCAGCATCGTCACCGCGCCCTCGCCGTCGACGTCGGCGGCGAGGACGTCGGCGATCACATCGGCCATGCGCGCCCGTTCGGCGGCGACGGTGGCCTGCTGCCGGCGCTTGCGCCGCGCCGCCTCCGGGTCACCGAGCCGCTGCCGCGCCGCGTCCAGAAGCGGCAGGTCGGACACCGTCCAGGCCTGCGCGTCCTCCCGCTGGAGCGTCCGGACCTCCTCGCGGTCGAGCCACGGGGCGCACTTCCGCAGGTACGCGGGGACCGACCACAGGTCGCCGACCAGGTCGGTCGCCTCGAGCAGCGGCCACGCGCCGTGGAGGGCCCCGGACACCTCTTCGTCCTGCCGCAGCGCCCGGCGGAACTCGTCCTCAGGGACCTCGTCGCCGAGCTTGCCCAGGAGGATCGAGCCCAGCTCCTCCCAGATCTGCTCGCGCGCCTCGTTGTGCGGCGTTCCCGCCTCCGGCGCCTCGAACGCCTCGGCCCAGTCGCCGGCGGTCAGCCGGACGTCGGCCCAGTCGGTCGAGACCGTCATCCCGTGGGTGGGCGGCTCCTCGTAGAACCGGACGGCCGCCTCGATCGCCCGCACCATGCCGGCGGACGACTTCAGCCGCGCCACCTCGGAGTCGCGCTCGGTCGCCGCCTTGGCGCCCTCGGCGACGAGGTCCCGCACGGTGCAGGTCTGGACGCCCTCCTCGCCGAGGCTGGGGAGGACGTCGGCGACGTACGCCAGGTACGGCTGGTGCGGGCCGACGAACAGGACGCCCCCGCGACGGTGCCCGAGACGGGGGTCCGCGTACAGCAGGTGCGCGGAGCGGTGCAGCGCGACGACGGTCTTTCCCGTACCAGGGCCGCCGTCGACGACGAGGGTGCCGCGGGAGCCCGCCCGGATGATGGCGTCCTGGTCGGCCTGGATGGTGGCGAGCACGTCGCGCATCCGGGGCGAACGGCTGCCGCCCAGGCTGGCGATGAACGCGGACTGGTCGTCGAGCGCCGCGTGCTCGTCGAGGCCGTCGGCGGTGAACACCTCGTCCCAGTAGTCGCTGATCCGGCCGCCGTTCCAGCGGTACCTGCGGCGGCTCGACAGCCCCATCGGGCTGGCGTGGGTCGCCGCGAAGAACGGCTCGGCCGCGGGCGAGCGCCAGTCGACGAGGAGACGGCGGCCGGTGCTGTCGGTGAGGCCGAGACGCCCGATGTACACGGGCTCCGCGCCGTCGCTGCCGTCCACCTCCTCCGTACCTTCCGCGCCCTCGGCGCCGACGATGCGCCCGAGGCACAGGTCCAGGCCGAAGCGGCGCAGGGTGCGCAGGCGCCCGGTCAAACGGTGGATCTCCGCGTCACGGTCCATCGCCTCCCGGCCGGCGCCGCCGGGAGCCTTGCGCGTGGCGTCGAGCCGGTCGGACAGTTCGGCGATCGTCTCTTCGAGGCTCTTCGCGACGGCCGCGAAGTGCCGCTCGTCACCGGCGATCAGAGCCGGGTCGGCCTTGGGGGAGAGGCGGTCGGGAAGGTCGAAGGCACTGGTGCCGCACGACTGGTCCACCGACGAAGGCACACGCACTGGGTGAGTCTCATTTCTGCAGGTCCGGGGCTGAGGAGAGTGATTCTGCGGTACAGCGGGGGCCTTGCCGCAAGCCCCCCTGTGCGGTATAAGTTGTAAGTGGCGAGAGGTGAGTACACCTTCTCGCCCTTTCCTTTCGGCCGTCCCGCCGCCGGTTTCCGGCACTGGCACCGCGGCCCCCTCCTCAAGGGAGCCCCGGCCGGTCCGAGACCGGAGCGCGGTCCCGAGCGGCCCCGAAGAGAGCGCCCCGCAGGACGAGTCGCCGGCAGGTCCGGTACCGGTGGCGGGGCCCTGGTGCTGCAATGGCGGCATGGCCGACACGGGTTCCAGCGCTCGCCCTTCCACGCACCCCCGTGCCCCCGCACGCGAGGACGACGCGACCGACCTGATCGTCGTCGGCGGCGGCCCGGCCGGCTGCGCGGCCGCCCGGACCGCGGCCGGCGTGGGCCTGCGCACGATCCTGATCGAGCCGAACGGGCTCTGCCGCAGCCTCCACCGGATCCCGGCACTGGACAACGTCCTCGGCGGCTGGACCAACGGCCGGGAACTCGCCGACTCCATCGCGGCGGACCTCAGGAGCACGGAGCTGTGCCGCCTCGAACTGGGCAGTCGTGTCACGGTTGTTCACGCCGAGGACGACCGGGTCACCGTCGCCGCCGACGTCACCGCCGCGCCGGACGCCGACGGGAACGGGAAGGTGTTCACGGCGCCGTACGCCGTGGTCGCCACCGGCGTGTCCCCCCTCCAGCCCGGCGACGTCACCTGGATCACCGCCCCGGGCGAACTGAAGCTGCCCCCGCTCTGGCAGGCGGACGCGGCCGCCGACGCGTCGTCCCGCACGATCCTCGTCCTGGGCGGCGACCGCCCGATCGGCACGTTCCTCCGCGCCCACCCGGCCGACCGGACCCGCCTCCTCGTCGCGTACCCGGAGGCGGACACGTACAAGATCGAGGAGATCCGCGACGACCCGCGCGTCACGCTCCTCCCCGTCGAGCACGTGACGCTGACCCGGTGGGGCCCGGACGGCACGTCGGCGGAGCTGACGTGCCGGGACGGGGAACGGCGTACGGTCACGGCGGACGCCGCGTACGTGAGCATCGGGAGCGCACCCACCGTCCCGGGCCGCGGCCTCGTCCGGGGCGAGGACGGCTACTGCCGGCCGGCGGACCAGCACTTCCGGGTCCTCGTGGCCGGTGACCTGCGCGCCGCCCGCTTCCAGCGGATCATGACCGCCATGGGTTCGGGCAGCGAGGCGGCACTGCAGGCGTACTACGCGTCCCTGACGCAAGGGCCCTGACGCGGAGGCCCAACGCGTCCCTGACGCACGGGCCTTGACGCGTGGACCCCGACGCGGAGGCTCCTGACGCGGACGTTCTAACGCGGCGCGATCCCACCGTCGTAGACGTTGTCCGGCGTGATGACCGCCGTGATCGCCCGGGCGAGCAGCGTGGACGGCTCCTGGCCCCCCACCTGGGAGTCGGTGTTGAGCATGAGGACCATGGTGGCCTTCTGCGAGGGCAGGTAGACCGTCACGGTCTCGTAGCCGGGGATGGAGCCGTTGTGCCCGATCCAGCCGTCGGCGTCGAAGATCCCGAGGCCGTAGCTCACGCCGGGGAACCCGGTCGGCAGCGTCTTGAGACGCTGTGCCTGCGTCTCGGGGCTCAGCAGCTCTCCGGTGGCGAGGATCTTGGCCCAGCGGCGCAGGTCGTGCAGGTCCGAGATCATCGCGCCGGCCGCCCAGGCCCAGCTGGGGTTCCAGTCGGTGGCGTCCGCGGTCGCGCCGGTCAGCGTCTGGTCGGTGTAGCCGCGGGCGTGCGGCTCGGGGAACTCGGGGCCTTCGGGGAAGAGCGTGTGCCGCAGACGGGCCGGGCGGAGCACCCGCCGCTCGATGACGTCGTCGAGCCGCTGACCGGTGACCTTCTCGATCACGAGGCCGAGGAGGACGAGATTGGTGTTGGAGTACTGGAACTGGGCGCCGGGCTTGAAGGTGTTCTTGTGCTTGAAGCCGTACGCGAGCGATTCGTGCGGCGTGAAGTAGCGCTGCGGGTCGCTCAGCAGGTCGTGGACGAAGTCCGCGTCGGCGGTGTACGGGAAGAGGCCGCTGCGCATCTCGGCGAGGTGCCGCAAGGTGATCCGGTGGCCGTTCGGGACGCCGCGGACGTACCTGGCGATCGGGTCGTCGAGGCCGATGCGGCCCTCGTCGACGAGCTTGAGCAGCGCGGTGACCGTGAAGGTCTTGGTCTCGCTGCCGATCCGGACGAAGGTGTTGGTGAACATCGGCTCGCGGGTGACCTTGTCGGCGACCCCGGTGGCACGGACGTAGCTCCCCTTGCCGGGCATCCAGATCCCGACCACGACCCCGGGGATACCGGCCTGCTTGCGGACGTCCGCGATCGTCTTGTCGAGCCGGGCGGTCAGCTCGGGCCCCAGCCCGCCGGGCGGACAGTCGTCGTCACCGTGCCGGTCGACGACGGCTGCGGCGTGGACGGTCGTGGCGGGAGCCGCCGCCATCGGCGCGAGCACGGAGGCCACGAGGACCGTCGCGGCGAACAATCGGCGATAGGGGGTACGTCGCATGTCGGCAGACCTCTTCCAGGGTCACGGTCAGGGACGGCCACATCACCACCGCCACCCCGCACCCCTGCCCTCCGCCCGCCCCACCGCCCGCCAAGTCCACTCGTTCGGCGCCACGGGGGTCACCGGGGCGGCCCTGAGGTGGGGCGGCGCGGGGTAAGGGCGCGTCGCGGAAAGGTCGCCGGCCCCGCATCCGGGGTGCCCGGCCGCGCCGTCCGCTGTCCGCCGCGCCGTCAGGACGGCCCGCGCCGTCGGGACGGTCCGCCGCGCCGTCCGCCGTCCGCCGCACCCGGGCGCGCCCACGGAAATGCGCGCGCGGTGGAGGGCGGACGGCTCGTAGGATCGTCGGCGGACGGGGCTCGTAGCGCAGCGGTCGTCGCGCCTCACTGCTCATGAGGAGGACGCCGGTTCGAATCCGGCCGGCCCCGTCCCCCTACCCACGAAACGGAGCATCCGAGAATGACCCGACACCTGGTGACCAGCGCGCTTCCCTACATCAACGGGATCAAGCACCTGGGCAACATGGTCGGGTCGATGCTCCCGGCGGACGTGTACTCCCGGTACCTCCGCCGGCGCGGCCACGACGTGCTCTACATCTGCGCCACCGACGAGCACGGCACCCCCGCCGAGCTGGCCGCCAAGGAGGCCGGACTGACGGTCGCCGAGTTCTGCGCGCGGGCGCACGACGCGCAGAAGGCCGTGTACGACGGCTTCGAGCTGTCCTTCGACCACTTCGGCCGCAGCTCCTCGCGGCAGAACGCCGGCCTCACCCAGCACTTCGCCCGCCGGCTGCACGAGAACGGGTTCATCGAGGAGCGGGCCGTCCGTCAGGTCTACTCGCCCGTCGACGGTCGCTTCCTGCCCGACCGGTACGTCGAGGGGACCTGTCCCCACTGCGGTTACGACAAGGCCCGCGGCGACCAGTGCGAGAACTGCACCCGCGTCCTCGACCCCACCGACCTGATCGAGCCGCGCTCGGCGATCAGCGGCTCCACGGACCTGGAGGTCCGCGAGACCAAGCACCTCTTCCTGCTGCAGTCCAGGCTCCAGCACGAGGTCGAGGCCTGGATCGACGCCGTCGGCGACGACTGGCCCGTCCTCTCCACCTCCATCGCCCGCAAGTGGCTCACCGAGGGGCTGCAGGACCGTGCGATCACCCGCGACCTGGACTGGGGCGTGCCGGTGCCGGCCGACACATGGCCGGAGCTCGCCGCCGAGGGCAAGGTCTTCTACGTCTGGTTCGACGCCCCGATCGAGTACATCGCCGCCACCGAGGAATGGGCCGACGCCGCCCCCGAGGGCGAGACCCGCGACTGGCGGTCCTGGTGGTACGACGCCGACGACACCGTCCGCTACACCCAGTTCATGGCCAAGGACAACATCCCCTTCCACACGGTGATGTTCCCCGCCACCGAGCTCGGCGTGCGCGAGCCGTGGAAGAGGGTCGACCTCGTCAAGGGCTTCAACTGGCTGACGTACTACGGCGGCAAGTTCTCCACCTCCCAGAAGCGCGGCGTCTTCACCGACACCGCCCTGTCGCTGCTGCCCGCCGACTACTGGCGCTATTTCCTCGTCGCCAACGCCCCCGAGTCCGACGACTCCTCCTTCACCTGGGAGCACTTCACCACCACGGTGAACAAGGACCTCGCCGACACCCTCGGCAACTTCGTCAACCGCGTCCTCTCCTTCTCCCGCAAGCGCTTCGGCGACGAGGTCCCGGCCGGCCGCGCCGCCGGCGAGGCGGAGACACGGCTCGGCGACGAGATCGCGCGCCTGCTCGCCGCGTACGAGGAGCAGATGGACGCCCTCCAGTTCCGCAAGGCCGCCGCCGCACTGCGCGCCCTGTGGTCCGCGGGCAACTCCTACCTGGAGGAGAAGGCGCCCTGGCTGGAGATCAGGACCGACCCCGAGGGCGCCGCGCTGACCCTGCGCACGGCGATGAACCTGATCCATCTGTACGGGGTGGTCTCCGAGCCCTTCGTCCCGGCCACGGCCGCCGCCATGCGCGGCGCCTTCGCCCTCGCCGGCTCCGCCCCGGCCTGGGTCGACGCCGACCGGGCCAGGTCCCTGGACACGGTCCCCGCGGGCACCCCCTTCACCGTCCCGCCGGTCCTCTTCGCCAAGATCACCGAGGAGGACATGGAGTCCTACCGCGCCCACTTCGGTGGCGTCTGACCGAAGGCGCCCGCCCGGGGCGGAAGGAACTCCCCGACAGGCCCGCGTTCTCCCGGGATTCCGCCCCGGCGACGGGGCCCCGCCTGGCACGCTTGCCGACGTGAGCTACGTCGTAACAGTGGAAACCTGCCTGCCCGACGGTGCCGACGAGTTGGACGCGCTGCAACAGGTCGGCGCGTCCGCACTCCTGGAGCACGGCTTCGAAGCGGTGGAGGGGATCGAGGGGCCCGGAGGGGTCGAGGTCGACGTCCTCGAGACGATCGTCGCCGTCCACCCGCGCGGGTCGATCGTGAAGGTGTTCGTCCACGCTCCCTCCCTGGAGACCGCGGAGGACGCCGTCGGCTCCGTCGCCGCGGAGGTCCTCGAACGCTCCGAGCTCCTCGCCGACTGGGTGGTCGAGAGCAGCGAGGTCAAACTCCACATCGATCTGACCCGCGAGAGCCTGGAGGCCGCCGACGGGCCGGACGCGCCGCCCAGCGATCTCCGGGCCCGCCGCGCCCGCCACACGGCCGGGACCGACCCCTCCGCCGTCACGCACCCCACCCACCCTCTCGACGGCGCCGACGGCGCGGACGGGAGCGGGGACGACGACGAGGACCAGGCCGATCTGGAGGTCCGGATCCGCGCCCTGGCCCCGCGCCTGATCTCCTTCGGGAGCCTCCTCGGAGCGCGGCGGGAGCCGGAGGGCGGCGCGGCGGCCGCCCTCGCCTCCGAAGCCGCCGAACTGGCCGCCGGAGCCCTGGTCTACGCCTCGGAGGTCCTCATCGACGAGCTGTACGACGACGTCCAGACCCTCGCCGACGAGGAGACCAACGTCGCCGAGTGCCGGGCCGAACTGTGGCACCTCGCCGAGCTTCCGCCGCGCTACGGCCTCGCGTACGACGAGCTCTTCGCGCGCCGCTTCCTGGTGACCGCCATAGCCCTGACCACCCGGTTCACCGACGGGAGCTTCCGTGAGCTCGGCTGCCTCGCGGAGGAGCTCGTACTGAAGCTGCTCCTGCAGCGGGCGCACTCCACGCTCGATCTGTACGGGCTCCTCGGCGACGACGTCGCGGAAGCCCTGGAGCGTTTCGCCGACGAGGTGTACGAGGACATGGACTTCGAGTGGCTGTACGACGACACGCGGGACGGCGCCGTCGAGGACCCCGCGGTCGCCGGCATCGGCGTCACCCCGCTGGCGATCGGCACGTGGTTCACCCCGTTCGACGACGACCGTTACGTCCACCCGTACGCCGTCGACGAGGAGGCGGGCAGGCAGAGCACCCACGACTGACCCGCCCTCCGGCCCTCCTCGGCACGACCGCGTCGACCCGCTCACTCGATGGGGTGAACCTCGGGTGCGAACGCACGCGGCGCGCACGCGCACAGGCGTGCGCTCCGGCGGTTGTGGCCGGGAACGGGCGCTGCGCGTGTGCCGGGCGACGGGTGGCCGGATCCCTAGACTCCCCGCACATGTCGCTCTGGCTGCTCAATCAATTCAGCACCTTCACCCTGGCCGCGGTCACCGTCGGCGGAACCGTCCTCGTGGCGGTGGCCGGCAGTGTGCTTCTGCGCCGCAGGCACCCGTCGCTGGCCGACGGCGAGCACAACGACATGGTCGGGGTGACCCTGGGCATGTTCGGCGCGATCTACGGGATCATCCTCGCCTTCGTCATCGTGACCCTCTGGACCCAGCTGGAGAGCACACAGACCATCGTGGCCTCCGAGGCCACCGACGTCGCCCTCATCGCCCGCGACGCCGCCGCCTTCCCGCCCCCGGTCCGCGCCCGCGTCGACGACGCGCTCAGCGACTACGTCCACTCCGTCGTCGAGGTCCAATGGCCCCGGATGCGGGAGGGGCAGCCGAGTTACGGGGCCACCGCCGCGAAGCTCCAGGTCGTCTACGACGTCCTCCAGGCGTACGACCCGAAGACCCCGCGCGAAGAGGTCTTCTACGAGGAGGCCGTCAGCCACCTCAACGGCGTGGCCTCGCAGCGCCGGGCCCGCCTGACCATGGCCGAACAGGAACTGCCCCCGCTGCTCCAGGTCCTCGCCTTCGGCGGCGCCTTCGTCCTGATCCCGCTCACCTTCCTGTACGGCATGCGCAAGCTGCGGATCCAGCTCCTCTTCGTCGCCTCCGTCGCCGCCCTGATCGGCTTCAGTCTGCTCCTGGTCTTCGTCCTGGACCGCCCCTTCGCCGGTGAACTCAGCGTGAGCCCCGCCCCGTACAAGGAAGGGGCCCTGGAGCGCTACTGGTAGCGGGTTCAGGCCGGTCCCGTGTGGAGGACGCGGAAACGTTCGGGCCCCGCCGGATCCCGGTCGACGACCTGGACGGGCGGCCACGCCCACTGCCACACGCCGATGCCCGGCGTGCGGGAGAACCGGATCCGCCCCCGGGTGCCCTCGACGTCGACGCGCGGCCAGGACCGCGCGACGCCCGCCCGGTCCGTGCCGTGGGAGCGCAGCAGGTCGGCGAGGACGGTGACGGTGTCGTAGCCCTCGAAGGCGACGAAGGAGGGCGCCTCGCCCAGCCGCTCGCGCAGGGCCGCCCCGACCCGGTCGCCGAGCGGGCCGAGGCGCTCGGGCAGGTAGCGCAGGAACGGGATCGCCGCGCCGTCCTCGCCGAGCGCCGTCGCCCACGAGCCGAACTCCGGCTGCCCGGCCGGAGCGCCGATCAGGATCTCGGCGAGGCGCCGGTCGCGGCGGACGGCCCGGACGAGCGGCACAGCCGGCTCGGGGTGGCCCACCAGGAGGAGGAGTGCGGTGGCCTGCCGGTCGACGAGGGCGTCGCACACCGCCGCGGGCGTGAGCTCGCCCATGTCGAGGGGGACGACCGTGCCGCCGCGGGCGGCGAGACGGTCCCGCAGAACGCGGGTCCCCGACGCCCAGTAGACGCTCGGCTGGGCGGCGACGGCGACACGACGGTGCCCCGCGGCGAGCAGGAAGTCCGCGTAGATCCGCCAGCCGTGGGACTGCGCGGGGGCGAGGCGCGCCACCCGCTCCGTCGGCTCGTCGGTGAGCGCGTCGAGGACGGCCGACGAGCAGAGGTACGGCAGGCCGAGGGCGTCGGCCCCGGCGGCGGCGGCGCGGGCGACGACGCTGTGATACTCGCCGGCCAGAGCGGCCACGCCGAGCCCGGCCAGTTCCTCCACCGCCGCCGCGGCCCGTCGCGGATCGGCCGCGGTGTCCCGGACCACCAGTTCGAGCGGCCTTCCGCCGCTCGCGCCCGCCACGGTGCCGCCGATCCCGCCGGCGTGGTTGACCTCGCGAACGGCCAGTTCGAGTCCGGCGAGCAGATGCCGGCCGGCCTCGACCCAGCCGGGCGGTGTCAGCGGAACGAGAGCGCCGATCCTGACGGACGATCCGTCGGTCCGCGCAGCTCCTGGCTTCGAGAACGGCGTACTCATACGGCGGCGTCTCCCGTCACCGGCGTGAGCACGGGGAAGGCGTGGTCCTGCCAGATCAGACGGGAGGCCTCCTCCGGGTAGGCGATGACGGCGGGGTGGGTGTCGAAGACCTGGACGAGCCGTTGTCCGGGGTCGTAGGCCGGCCAGCCGGGGTCGCCGTGGGCGGCGAAGGACGTCCAGGCGGCGCGCATCCGCGCCGACAGGGCCTCTGCCTCCGGGGACGGCTCCTCACCGATCAGCACGGCGGGCTGCCCGCGGTCCAGATTGCCGAAGACGAGGGGGACATCGAGGCCGTGGCAGGCACCGAAGGCGCCGCCCATGCCGGGGGCGGCCCACGTCAGCTCGTACACATGGGTGCGACCGCCGGCGGCCGCCCGGGACTCGGCGAGGCGGAGCGACGGCATGCGGAAGAGCCAGTCGGAGTGGACCAGTTCGTACAGCCCGTCCGGGTCCGCCGTCGGAAAGGCGTCGCGATACCGGCGCGCGCCGTCCGGGCCGGGAGCGAGGAAGCGGAGGGCGGCCGCCGCCTGCTCCTCGCTCACCTCTCCGAGCAGGCCGGTGACCGCGGTGAACAGGCGCTGCTCGTCGCGGGTGTGGCCGACGAGGAGCTCGACGTCACGGCCGGCGCCTTCGGACAGGGCCTGCCACGGTGTGGTGGGCAGGATGTCGCCGTCGACGACCGGAGCGAACGGGATCGTCCGGTACGCCGGCGCGCCCCAGCGGTCCGCCCACCGGTCCATCGTGGCGCTGAGCGCGTCGCCCGCGGCCGGCAGTTCGTACGGGGGGACGTCGGACAGGTCGGCCGTCGTGGGCCGCAGGCCCAGTTCGGCGGCGCAGGCCGTGGCGATGTCCGAGGCGAGCTCGGGGGAGAAGTACGTGCCCTGGACGCTCTGCGCGACTGCCCGGCGGAAGAGTCCGGCCGCCCGGTCCATCGCGAGCAGGGCGGCGACGGATCCCCCGCCCGCCGACTGGCCGAAGACCGTGACCCGGCCGGGGTCGCCGCCGAAGGACCGGATGTTGTCGCGCACCCATTCCAGGGCGGCGACCTGGTCGAGCAGCCCCCGGTTGGGCGGAGCCCCCTCGATGTGCCCGAAGCCCTCGATGCCGACGCGGTAGTTGAACGTCACCACGACCACGCCGCCGTCCCGGGCGAGGCGGCCGCCGTCGTACTCGGGAAGGCCGGACGTCCCGAAGACGTACGCGCCGCCCTGGATCCAGACCATGACCGGCAGCCCGGTGCCGGGGGTCGGCTCGGGCGACCAGACGTTGACCGTCAGCCAGTCGTCGCCCGGCGTGTCCCGCGCGAGGGCGTCCATGCCGAAATGCCCCGACTGCGGGGGTGGTGGCCCGTACGAGACGGCCTCCCGCACCCCGCTCCAGCTCCGGGCGGGCCGGGGCGCGGCGAAGCGCAGCGCGCCGACCGGGGCCTCGGCGAACGGGATGCCCCGGAAGACCGCCACACCCGCCTCATGCGTACCTCGGACCGCACCGGCCGCTGAGCGGACCTCGGGCCGGAAACCGGACGGCTGGGGCGGGCCGGACGGTTGGGACGGCCGGGGCGACGGGGTCGGCTCGTGCGGTGCGGGCGGGGTGACTGCCATCGCGACTTCTCCCGGACGGGTGAGCGGGCTCGTGACGAGCGGGGACCCTTCGCATGATCCGCCGGGGCCTGATGTCACGCCAGCCGTTTATGGACGACTCGGGTGGGCGGCGGGGTGCGGAGCCCGCGCAGAACGCCGGGGGCCGAGGGCTCTCGGTGCTCGGTCATGCGCCTGACAGGAATCTCCCCGGCGGGGACGGGAACCGGCCAAGGCGGCGGCCGTCACCCTCGGACGCCGCCGAACGGCAGCGCGCCCGGGGCGCCGACCCGCCGCATGGGTCATGAGCAGGGGCCGCCGGTAGGGTCACCGATCATGACTGTCGCTCGTTCCGTTGCCCTGTTCGTGGTGGCCGCCCTCTTCGAGATCGGCGGCGCCTGGCTCGTCTGGCAGGGCATCCGTGAGCACAAGGGCTGGGTCTGGATCGGCGCCGGAGTCATCGCCCTCGGCCTGTACGGGGTGGTGGCCACGTTCCAGTCCGACGACGACTTCGGCCGCATCCTCGCCGCGTACGGCGGGATCTTCGTGGCCGGGTCGATCGCCTGGGGCATGGTCGCCGACGGCTACCGCCCCGACCGTTACGACGTCGCCGGCGCGCTCATCTGCCTCGCCGGCATGGCCGTCATCATGTACGCGCCGCGCGGCGACTGATCTCCCGCGAAACCCTCGTCGGTTTCGTACGGGCCGGAGGGGGCGGGCTCCGGGACGCACGCCCGGTCCGCGCCCGGTACCGCGCCGGGCGCCGGGGTGACGGCCGGCCGCGTCAGGGATCCGCCAGGGATCTCGCTCCCGGCGTCAGGGGACCGTCAGCACCAGCGGCGCACGCCTCCCGCCGGGCTTCCCTTGTAGCCGACGAGCCGTGAAGAGGAAGGCGTGACCGGCAGTGCGAGGACGAGTCGTGGTCGGGACGAACGGATCCCTGGGGAGCCTGGCGGCCCTGCACGAGGCCGCGACTCAGGCCCGGGCGCGGGATGCGGAGCTGCTGGTCGTACTGGCCTGGCAACCGCCCGGCGGCGGCCCCGGCAACCGGGCCTCCTGCGGGCCCTCCGTACTCGCCGACTGCCGGGACGCGGCGGCCGCGCTGCTGCGGGAGACCCTCGAAGCCCTCGGCGCCTGCCGGCCGGGCGCGGCTCCGGTCGGGCGCATGGTCCGGGGCACTCCCGGTGTCGTCCTCGTCGACGCGATCAACGGCCCGGGCGACCTCCTTGTCGTCGGCACCGGCTCGCGCGGGCTGCTCCGGGTGCTGCGGCCGTCGGTAGCCCGCTACTGCCTGGCCCACGCCCCGTGCCCGGTTCTCGCGGTGCCGCCCAGCCCTCTCCAGGCGGACCTGGAGCATCTGCAGCGCCTCACGGACGTCGCGGTGGGCCGCGGCCTGTTCCTGGCGCAGGGGTCGGGGCGTGGTCCGGACGAGGACGAGTGAGCCCTCGTACGTGGGTCGTGTGCGCAGGTCGGCGAAGCGCTCGTCCAGGGCGCCGGACGTCAGGTCGTGGCGCAGGGTGCGGTCGAGTCTTTCGCGGACGCCGTCGTCGACGAAGCCCGGGCGGGGCGGGGAGGAAACCGGGCTCCGGTGCCCTCGCCGGGCCGCTGCCGCCGCAGGGTTCCTGCGCGCCGAACACCGCGGACAGCGCTCAGGACCCTCCTGGTCCGGTTGGCCCGGCGGCGAGAGCCACTCCGTCGCCGGGGCCGGTGTGAGCAGTGAATCAGTCGTCACCCCGGCGTGACGACTGGACACAGACACGGAAACAGGCCGAAGGCCGAGGTCGGTACAGTGGATCATCCAAGAGGGGATAGCGCTTCTGTGCTTCACATCTGCTGGGCTGCTGATGGTTTCAGGTTCGCTGGTGCGGAGGCACCGAGCGTCGTGTGCGAGGCGGTTCGGCGCGCGGAGCCTCCCTTCCGGTACGGACGATCGTGACGCAGGTCACAGAAGTGCCGACTGTTCCGTTTCCGGCTTCGCGAGGCGTGATGTCCATGACCCTGTCCATGCGCAATCAGTTCCCCGGCACGGTCACGTCCGTCACCGCCGGCGAGGCGATGGCGTCGGTGAAGGTGCGCCTGGCCGGTGGCCAGGACATCACCGCCGCGATCACCGCAGACGCCGTCGAGGACCTGGGTCTGCACGCCGACACCTCCGTCGTCGCGCTGATCAAGTCGCCCGAGATCTCCCTCGCTTCGGCCTGACCCCGCGCCTCGCGGAAGCGGGGGCGGGGTGAAGAGGGGAACGCGGTCCCGTCACAGCGGAACGATCGTCGCCTCCGTCGCCTTGACGCTCGTCCAGACGGACACCCCGTCGGCGAGGCCGAGTTCGGTCGCCGACTGCGGTGTGATCTCGGCGACCAGGTCGGGGGCCCGGTCCGAGGTGATCAGGATCCGGAGCCGGCTGCCGCTCGCCGTGATCTCGCGTACGGTGCCGGGCCAGACGTTACGAGGGCTGCCCGCGGGCTTCTCGCGGTGGACGGACACCGCCTCGGGCGCGACGATCGCGAGCGCGGGGGTGCCGGGCGGCGGCGGGTCGGTCGCGACCAGGTTTCCGCCGCCGTCCAGCGCGAGGCCCTCCGGGGTCGCCGTGCCCGGCCAGGCGTTGCGGCCGAGCATGCGGGCGACCCAGGGGGACCGGGGGTGCCGGGTGACTTCGACGGGGGCCGCGTCCTGGAGGGCCCGGCCCTCGTCGAGGACGAGGACGCGGTCGGCGAGCGAGACCGCTTCGACCGGGTCGTGGGTGACGATCAGACAGACGCCGCCGAAGCCGGTGAGGTGGGTGCGCAGGGTGTGGCGTACATGGGCACGGGTGGTCTGGTCGAGCGCGGCGAGCGGTTCGTCGAGGACGAGGAGCCGGGGCCTGGCGGCCAGCGCCCGGGCCAGGGCGACGCGCTGGGCCTGCCCGCCGGAGAGCTGGGTCGGCCTGCGATGGGCGAGAGGGCCGACGCCGAGCCGGTCGAGCCAGGTCTGGGCCTCGCGCCGGGCCTCGGCACGTCCGACGCCCTGGGCGCGGAGTCCGTACGCCGTGTTCGCGAGGGCGCTCATGTGCGGGAACAGCGCGCCGTCCTGGGGGACCCAGGCGACATGCCGTCGGTGCGGGGGCAGCGCGGTGACGTCCTCGTCGCCGAGCCGCAGACCGGCGTGGGCGCGGGGGGTGAGGCCGAGGAGGGCGCGGAGCAGCGTGGTCTTTCCGGCGCCGTTGGGGCCCACGACGGCGATGGTCGTGCCCGGGGCGGCGTCCAGGGTGAGTCGGGTGAAGCCGGTGACCTCGGCGTGCAGCGCCCAGCGTTCGGTGTCCTTCGGTGTGGCGGGTGCGGGAGGAGCCTGCGGGATCGGCGCCGGCTCCTCCCGCCCGGCCTCCGGGGCGGGGCGGGGACGACGGTCCGAGGGCGTCCCCGTCCACCGGCCGCGCAGGGCGATCAGGACGCCCATGGCGATGGCGAGGAGCAGGAGCGAGACGGAGGTGGCGGCCTCGGGCTCGTCCTGGAGCAGGAGGTAGACCTGCAGCGGCAGCGTCTGCGTCGTTCCCGGCAGGTTTCCGGCGAAGGTGATCGTGGCGCCGAACTCGCCCAGCGCCCGTGCCCAGGTGAGGGCCGCGCCCGCGATCAGGCCGGGCGCGACCATCGGCAGTGTGACCGTGAAGAAGACCCGTACCGGCGAGGCGCCGAGCGAGGCCGCCGTCTCCTCGTACCGCGGCCGCAGCCCGCCGAGCGCGCCTTCCAGGCTGATCACGAGGAACGGCATCGCGACGAACGTGGCCGCGATGACGGCCCCTGACGTGTGGAACGGGAAGACGACGCCGAAGGTGCTTTCGAGCCAGGGGCCGAGGAGCCCGCGTCGGCCGAAGGCGAGCAGCAGCGCCACACCGCCGACCGTCGGCGGCAGCACCATCGGCAGCAGGACGAGTGAGCGGACGAGGGCCTTGCCGGGGAACGGCACGCGGGCCAGCAGCCAGGCGAGCGGCACACCGAGCAGCAGGGAGAGCCCCAGCGCCCAGAACGACACGACGAGGGAGAGTTTCAGCGCCTCGACCGTGCCCGGTGAGCGGAGGTGGTCGGCGAGGGCGCCCCACTCCGTCCGGACGAGGATGCCGAGCAGCGGCAGGGTCAGGAAGGCCACGGCCAGGAGCGCGGGCAGCGCGAGGGCCAGGGGCGGCCGGGTGCCGGCCGTGCGTGCGTCTGCTCGTTTCATCGACGACCCCGAAGACATGAGGGAGGAGGGCTGCCCGTTCCCCCGGGACGGGCAGCCCTCACGATCTGGTGATCCCGGCCGGTCACGGCTTCTGGAAGCCGGCGTCCTGGAGGATCTTCCGGCCTTCGGGCGAGGAAAGCCAGGCGACGAACGCGGCGGCCGCCTCGGCGTTCTCGGAGTCCTTGATCGTGGCGGCCGGGTACTTCGCGATGGCGTTCTGGTCGTCGGGGATCTCGACGGCGTCGACCTTGTCCGCCGCGCTCGCGGCGTCCGTCTTGTAGACGAGGCCGGCGTCGGCCTCGCCGAGCTCGACCTTGCTGAGGACGGCGCGCACGTTGGGCTCCTGGGAGACCGGCTTCACCGTGACCTTCTGGGCGTCCAGGATCTGCTTGCTGTACTTGCCGGCCGGGACCTCGGGGGCGGCGAGGACGACCTTGAGCCTGGTGTCGGCCAGGTCCTTCAGGTCGTCGACCTTGAAGGGGTTGCCCTCGCCGGTGGCGATGACGAGCCGGTTCTTCGCGATGATCGCGGGGGTGCCGGTGTCGGCCTTCACCTTGTCCATGCTCTTGGTGTCGGCGGTGACCAGGACGTCGGCGGGCGAGCCCTGCGAGACCTGCGCGACGAGCTCCTGCGAGCCGGCGAAGGAGAAGGTGAGCTTCGTGCCCGGGTGGGACTTCTCGTACGCCGCACCGGCGGTCTTGAAGACGTCTGTGAGCGAGGCGGCGGCGAGCACGGTCAGGTTCGCCGCGGGCGCGCCGCTCGCGGAGCCGGTGGCGGAGGCCGAACCGGAGGGGCCGGCGGCGTCCGCCTTGGTGTCGTCGCTGTTCCCGCAGGCCGCGAGCGGCACCAGCAGGGCGGCGGTGAGCACTGCGGCGGCGGTACGACGTCTGGTGGGGGTGAGCGTGAGGGGCATGAGGGTCTGGACTCCTTGACGGGAACGGAAGGTGCGGTGGGAGGCGGCCGCGCCGACGGCCGAGAAGCTCGGTACTGCGTGAGGGATGGTCAGGTGCGATCGATGTGCACGCTGGTCGACTTCACGCGGGCGGTGGCCTGCATGCCGACTTCCAGTCCCAGTTCCTCCACGGCCTCACGGGTGAGGAGGGAGACGAGCCGGTGCGGACCGGCCTGGATCGTGACCTGGGCCGCGACGTCGCCGAGCCTGATCGCCGTGACGATCCCCGGGAACGCGTTGCGCGCCGAGGTGTACGACGCGTCGTCGTCGTCGCCCTGCGCGATCTCCGCGGAGAACTCCGCGAGCGACTTCCCGTCGATGACGCGCCGACCGCTCTCGTCGCGGTGGGTCGCAACCCTGCCCGCGTCCGCCAAGCGCCGTGCCGTGTCCGGGCTGACGCCCAGCAGACGAGCGGCCTGCCCGATCGTGTAGGACTGCATATGCGACACCGTAGGCCGAGTCTGATCTCATCTGCAACAACTTCGTGGGACTCTCCATCGCGAATGAGAGGTGGGTTGGAGGAAGTGACGACAGTGGCCGACGGTGTCACCTGCTGATACGCGGGTCCCAGGCCTCGGTCCTCGCCCGGCGGTCGAGGGCGAGCCAGACGCGGTCGCGGGTGACGGGCAGCTCGGTGAAACGGATACCCGTGGCGTCCCGCAGGGCGTTGGCGAAGGCCGGGGCGACCGGGTTGAACGGGCTCTCGCTCATGGACTTCGCCCCGAGCGGGCCGATCGCGTCGGACGTCTCCGTGAGGTGGACTCGGCGGTGCCGACGGCGATGTCGTACGTGCCGTCCTCGAGCAGCGACACGCGGGCGTCGGCGTAGTGGCCACCGGGCGGTCCGGTGGCGATCATCGCCATCGCGGTGCCCTGGTCGGAGCTGAACACCGCGCTGTCGGAGGCCCGTTACGCCCTCGCGGCGGCCCGCACCACGACACGTTCGGCTCCACCGGTCGCCGGGCTCAGTGACCTCGACGGCCTCGCCCTGCTGCTGGGCGGCGTCCCCGAGGCGGTACGGGAGGTCTACCGCCGGACGGCCCTCGGACCCCTGCTGGACGGCGGGCGGTCGGGGGGCATGCTCCTGGAGACCCTGGAGGTCTTCCTGGCGCACGACTGTTCCTGGACACGCACCGCCGAGGCCCTGCACATCCACGTCAACACGGTCCACTACCGCGTCGAACGCATCGAGACCCTCACCGGCCGGGACCTGTCCCGCCTCGACGACCGGGTGGACCTGAGCGCCGCCCTCCTCTGCCGCTGACCCGCGGCCGTCACGGCAGGTCGATGTGCACGCTGGTCGACTTCACCCGCGCCGTCACCGTCACCCCGACGTCGAGCCCCAGCTCCTCGACGGCCTCCCGGGTCACCAGGGACACCAGCCGGTGGGGCCCGGACTGCACCTCCACCTGCGCGGCCACGTCGTCGATCCGCACCCCGGTGACGATCCCCACGAAGGAGTTCCGCACCGAGGTCGACACCTCGTCCTCGGGGACGGCGTGCAGCCCGGCCCCGCGCTCCTGGGCGAAGCGCGCGAGCCCCACCCCGTCGATCACCCGGTTGCCCGAGCTGTCCCGGTCCATGCGCGGACGACCGCCGTCCGCCCACCGGCGCACGGTCTCCGAACTCACTCCGAGCAGCCGTGCGGCCTGCCCGATGCTGTACGACGGCACCCCCGCACTCCAGGTCACGCCGGACAGTCCCGTCGGGCAGCGCATGCGGGTCGTCCTTGTTCCCCCTCCCGAGACCAGCCGTGGGCCGGCCGACTAGGTTCGGGGCATGACGACACCCCTCATCGGCAGTGCCTTCGACTCGCTCCGCCTCGACTCCGTGCCCGACCAGGAGGCGCTGCGCCAGGTCTACGCACTCCCCAACGACACGGCCGTGCGGAAGCAGATGACAGAACTCACCGAGAAGGCACGCCAGTTGATCGGACTGTCCTCACTGGTCCTGGTCGCAAGCGCGGACGCGGAGGGCAACTGCGACGTTTCCCCGCGCGGCGGCCCCGCCGGGTTCGTCACCGTCCTCGACGCGCGGACGGTGGCGATACCGGACGCGACGGGCAACAAGCGTCTGGACACCCTGCAGAACGTCATCGCGACGGGACGGGCCGGGCTGCTGTTCGTCATCCCGGGGCGCACCACGACGCTCAGGGTGAACGGTCGGGCCTGTGTCTCCACCCGTCCGGACCTGCTCTCGCAGCTGACCGCGGTGGGCAAGCCGCCGGCCAGCGCGCTGGTGGTGGGGATCGAGGAGGTGTATCCGCACTGCCCCAAGTCGCTTCTGCGCAGCGGGGCCTGGAAGCCGGAGCAGTGGCTGTCGGCGGACGCGCAGCCGACCTCGGCCGAGGTGACACTGGCCCAGCTGCGGATGCCGGAGCTGACGATCGCCGACATCGAGCAGGCGGAGGCGGACTCGCTGAAGTACCGCTACGAGTGACGGGAAAGCGCTCCTTCGCCCGCCTGGTCGCACGGCCGGCCCCCGCCGCAGCCCGTTGCCCCGGTCACGGGTGCCTCGTGCCGTCTGCCTGCGCTTCACGGGGGTCGTCGGCAGGCGGGTCGCCCGCCCGCAGTTCCCGCCGCAGTGCGCGCAGCGCGGTCCGTTCCTCTGCGCGGCGCCGCAGCCAGGCGCGCCGTCGCCTGCGCGTCATGACGAGGAGAGGCTCGCCGTCGCCCGCGGGCCGGTGCTCCAGTTCCGTGAGGGAGACCTGGAGGTCGGCGGTGCCGGGGACGGCGAGTTCGACGAGCCGGGCCATGCGGGTCTCGGTGTTCACCCTGCCGCTGACGGCGGGGGTGCGCAGCGCGGCGACCAGGCTGCCGAGGTAGCTGCCCGGCGGGGTGCCGTCAGGGACCGCGAGGGAGAAGCGGACCGTGGCGCGGCTCTTCGGCCGCACGGTGGCGGTGGCGGCGGAGTCCGGCCTCAGCCAGGCCCCGACCCCGCCCATCCTCTGGCCCTCTTGCGCGGGGGCCGGGCCGCCACCGGCCGCGTGGGTGACGTCGGCTCCGTAGACGTGGAAGGCCCGGGCCTCGTCGCTCTCGTTGTAGATGACCGCGGAGTCCTCGATCCGGGCGCCGGCCTTCAGCGCGTACCCGAAGTGCCCGCCGGTCAGCGTCGTCAGACCGTAGAGCCCGGCCTGCACGCCGAACGGCGCGCCCGCGGCGGATTCCGGTGGAGTGGGCGGGTGACGGGTGTACCGGCCCGTGCGTCGGTCGGTGATGTCGGTATCCGGCGTCACCGACCGACGCTGCGCGCGTGGACCGGCGTGACGTTCTTCTCCAGGGTTTCGGAGTGTTCGGGAGCCGCGAGAATGTGGTGCCGGGGTGTACGCGGGTCAGAGGGCGGCGAGGTACTCCTCGCCCTTCTCCGTGATCCGCATGGCGTTGTCGACCACTGAGCGGTTGGCGAGGCCGTCACGATGCAGGCCCTTGAAGTGCGCCGTGATGTCACGGGAAAGGATGGCGTCGCCGAGTTTGTCGGTCAGCCAGGTGACGTCGCTGGTCTTCAGCGCGAGTACGCCCAGATCCTTCGCCAGCTTGATCGCCCATAGGAGCCGGTCGCGCTTGAGCCTGACCTGCTGGTAAGGCGGCCCGCCGTCGATGGACGCCGGGAGTTGATCGATCCCGGAGAAGTCGTCGGGAACGGCGAGCATGCGCGGCTTCCGCCGGGCGTTTGTGCGGGTGGTGGTCGTGGACGCAGATGATGTGCGGGTGCGCTTGCTCCGGTGACTTGCGTAGCCGTCTTCGAGGAGGTTCAGCAGGGAGTCCGAGAGGTAGTAGGACCCCCGCTCCGTCCCCTCGTGGATCCAGCCGGCCCGCACGGCCTTGTCGAACTCCCGCGAGAAATGCGTGGGGATGCGTTCACGCGCCCGCTCGAAGAGTCTTCGAAGATCCTGATGGCCGAATGTCTCACGGCCTTCCACCAGCGTCAGGTAGGCGGCGAAGGCGGTGATCTTCTCCGGGACGGTCTTGGCGCCGGAGGCGTCGAGTGCGCGGCGGGGACTCTCCGGCAGTGACTGCCGCGTCGGCCGACCGCGGGAAGGCAGCTCGCGGACGCCCTCTTCTCTCGCCAGGGCGGGCTCGGGGGGCGAACCGGGCGGCTCGGGGCCAGGAGTGGCGTGGATCAGACCCGTGGGTGCCTGGACGATGGCGATGACGTGTGCGCCTTGGGCCACATTGATGTCCTGTTCGAACGTGATGCGTCCCGTGAGTGCCAAATGGACTTCATTGCTCATTTCGGTCATATAGAAAGGGTATCTCGCGGGGGTTGTCTGGCACAGGTCTGCCCAGAGCCGTGCGACAGGGGCTCTCGGTGGTCTGCGACCCGGTCTCCGTGGTCTCTGTGTGTAGCCCGCCGTGCTCGACGAGAGCGGAACCTGGTGAGCGCCTTCGTCCGCGGCAGCTGCGCCGCACTCGAACGGCACGGTCCCTGGATGACGGATGTCGCCGAGTTCGAGCGCGCGCCGGCGGCGCGACGCCCGGTAGCACCCTTCGAATGGCCTGCTCGCACGGAGCGCGGCCAGCGGTGCCCGCGCCGGGCGTCGCCCTTTGGAGAGGCGGAGCCCCTGATGTCGATCGACCCTCACCCGCGCAAGACCCCCGGATGCTCCGCGGGGGTTTCGGGGACGCCGTCCCCTGTTTGCCCAACGCTGAATGGATCAAGAGGCTGGGTGGGTTGCTACAGCCAGTCCTTCTTCTTGAAGACCACGTACAGGCTCGTGCACACCACCGCCATCAGCACCACCGCGAACGGATACCCGCCCGCCCAGTGCAGCTCCGGCATGTTGTCGAAGTTCATTCCGTAGATGGTTCCCACCAGCGTGGGTGCGAACAGAATCGCCGCCCACGAGGAGATCTTCTTGATCTCCTCGTTCTGCTCGAATCCGGCCTCCGCCAACGCCCGCATCTCCGCGTTCTGTTGCTGGGTGACCAGGGTCGCGTTGACCGTGAGGATGTCCGTGAGTGCCTGGCGGAAGCCGTCGACGCGCTCGCTGGTGTGGGTGACGTGGTCCGCCACGTCGCGCAGGTAGCGCTGGAGTTCCTCGTCCGTGCCGTACTTGGCGAAGCCCGCCATCAGGCCGTGCAGCATGCCGACCAGCGGGCGGGTGGCGCGCTGGAACTCGACCATTTCCCGGGAGAGTTCGTAGATGCGGCGGGAGACCGCCGGGTCGCCGCCGAAGACCTCCGTCTCGATCTCGTCGATGTCGTTCTGGACGCCCGCCACCACCGGCGCGTAGCCGTCGACCACCGCGTCGAGGATCGCGTACAGGACCGCCTCCGGGCCCAGGGCGAGCAGCTCCGGGTCCTTCTCCATGCGGCGGCGGACCGTGGAGAGGTCCGGTGCCGCGCCGTGGCGGACCGTGATCAGGAAGTCCGGGCCCACGAAGATGTGGAGCTCGCCGAACTCGACCTCCTCCTGCGCGTCCAGGTAGCGGGCCGCCCGGAGGACCACGAAGAGTGTGTCGCCGTACCTCTCCAGCTTGGGGCGCTGATGCGCCTCCATCGCGTCCTCGACGGCCAGTTCGTGCAGGTCGAACTCGGCTGCCAGGGAGTGGAGTTCCTCCTCGGTCGGGCGTTGGAGACCGATCCACGCCATGCCGTCGGGGTGCTCGCGCAGTTGTCGGAAGGTCTCCGCGAGCGTCGCCGGCGAGGAGACGCGACGGCCGTCCCGGTACAGACTCGCCTGCACCACGCTCCGCCGCTCCTCCGCCGCCTCCGGGGAGGCGGCGGCGGGCGGCTCCGCCTGGGGGCGGCGCCATGCCTGGCGTGGGCGACGGTCGGACATCTCGTGCACCTCCTGAGTCTCCGGGAAGGATATATGGGGTTGGTTTCGGGTGAATGATGAGGGATTGGCGTCGGTGTTCCCCCACGTCGCGGTGGCGCCGCTAGCGCCTTGCGGACCGTATCTGTCCGCAAGTCCGGGTAGCGTGCCGATCATGGCCCTCAAGACGACCCACCCCGTGCTCGGTGTCCGCGCCCTGAACCGTGCCACCCTCGACCGCCAGCTGCTTCTCCGCCCCGCCTCCCTGGGCGTCACGGAGGCCGTCGAGCACCTTCTCGGGCTCCAGGCGCAGAACACCAAGCCGCCGTACTACGCGCTCGCCGCCCGCCTCGAAGGATTCCGGCCCGAGCAGCTGTCCGCGCTCATGGAGTCCCGTGACGTCGCCCGCATCGTCACCATGCGCTCCACGGTGCACACCCACACCGCTCGTGACGCGGTCGCCCTGCGCGGGCTCGTCCAGCCCGGGGCCATCGACCGCGAGCTCGCCGTCTTCGTCTCCCGCGGCGGTCTCGACGGCGTCGATCTCGACCGGCTCGCCGAGATCGCCCGTGCGCTCGTCGCCGAGCGGCCCCGCACGCCCAAGGAGCTGCGCGAGGAGCTGCTTCCCCAGTGGCCCGACGCCGACCCGCCGTCGCTCTCCGTCGCCGCCCGCTGTCTCCTGCCACTGGTCCAGGTCACCCCGCGCGGCCTCTGGGGGCGTGGCGGCCAGGTCGCGCTCACCACGACCGACCAGTGGTTCGGCGACCCCGCCGACGGCGCCGCCGATCTCGACGAGACCGTGCTCCGCTACCTCGGGGCCTTCGGGCCCGCCTCCGTCAAGGACATGCAGACCTGGTGCGGCCTGACCCGACTCGGTGAGGCGTTCGAGCGGCTGCGGCCCCGGCTCCTCGTCTTCCAGGACGAGCGCGGCACCGAGCTCTTCGACCTGCCGGACGCGTCCCGCCCCGACGAGGACACCCCGGCCCCGCCCCGGTTCCTCCCCGAGTTCGACAACCTGCTGCTGTCGCACGCCAACCGCAGCCGTGTCATGCCCGCCGAGCACAAGGGCCGCACCTGGACCGGCAACCAGGCCCACCGCGTCTTCCTCCTCGACGGCTTCCTCGCCGGGCTCTGGCACCTCGACGAGGGCAAGGACCGCATCACCCTCACCGTCGAGCCCTTCGCGCACGTGACGCGCGCCCAGCGCGCCGAGCTCACCGCCGAGGCCGAGCGGACCCTCCGGCTCATGACGCCTTCGGACATCCCGTACGAGATCGTCCATGCGGAGTGACGGCGGAGACGGCCGGGTGACACGGGAGGAAGCCGTGGCCGGCGCCCTCGCCGCGGCCGGCTGGTACCCGGGGCGCGACATCGGCGCGCGGCTGCCCGAGCTCCTGGCGTTCGTCATCGACCGGTTCGCCGAGGAAGGCCATCCGGTCGAACCGTTCCGTGCCGCTCGGGACTTCGTCCGGGAGTTCGGTGGAGTGCGCCTGGAGATTCCGGGAACTCCGCCGATCGCCGTCGGGTTCACCCCGCACTGGATCTACGACGAGAGCGCCGAGGACGTCGCCGAGCTCGCCGGGAACCTGGGCAGGAGGCTGTTTCCCGTCGGATACGAGACGTTCGACGGGGCGATGGTCCTCGTCGACGCCACCGCGCGCTTCTTCCTCCTGCACCACACCGGTCCCTATTTCCTGGGTCTGACCGCGCACGAGGCCGTCGGCTGTCTGCTGTACGGGCCCCAGCGGGAAGCACGGGACTTCTTCCGGTGACGTGCCCGGCCGTGGCCGTCACCGAGGCGCCCTACGGCAGCGCCCCCGCCCTCCGCGCCGCCACCACCGCCTCCAGGCGGGTGTGCGCGCCCAGCTTGCGCATCGCCGAGCGCAGGTAGCCCTTGACCGTCTCCGGGCGCAGGCCGAGACGGCTCGCCGCCGCCGCGTTCGTCGCGCCCGAGGCCACCGCCGCGAGGACGTCCGTCTCCCGGGGGGTCAGCGCCACTCCCGGCAGGTCGCGAGGTGTCCCCGAGGCCGTCTCCAGGCGGCCGCAGACCGCGAGCAGGCGTTCCCGCAGTTCCGGGTCCGGGACCTGCGGGGCCAGTTCGCGCAGCTCCCCGTAGGCCTGGCGGACCTCCTCCCAGGACGGCCCCGGGGCCGGAGCGGTGTCGAGGCGGCCGACCTCGTCCCGTACGGCCAGGGCCTGCTCCACATCGCGGGCCGCCGCGACCGCCGCGTCGAAGACCCGCTCGCCGATCGGCAGGGCGTCGCGCAGCGCCCCGTACAGGACACCGCGCACCTTGCGGCGTACGACGACGGGCACCGCGATCACCGAGCGCAGCCCCTCCGCCGCGACCGGGCCGTCGTACTCGTGGGTGATGTGCCGGGCCGAGGGGTAGTCCGTGACCGCGCACGGCCGTGACAGGGCCAGGCACTTGCCGCCGAGGCCCGAGCCGGTGGAGATCGCCAGGCCGTGCAGCGCGGGTGTCACCGCCCCGCAGGTCTCGCCGATCCGCATCGGCCGCCCGTCCTGGAGCAGCCCGCCGAAGACCACGGGCAGTCCGCTGGCCCGGCGCAGCCGCAGCAGCGCCGCGCGCAGCTCGGCCGTTTCCATCCGCTCGGGCACGGGACCACTCCTTCACCCCCGAACGGGGGTAGTGAGACCTGGGTCACTGATTACACGATGTCCGAGGCGTGTCCCGCAATGAGGAGGACGTATGACGGCACAGAGCGCGACCAGTGCGACGGAGAGGTTCCGGGCGGCCCGGGACTTCCTGCTTCAGCACCGCGAGGACTACGAGACGGCCTACGAGGGATTCGTCTGGCCCCGGTCCGACCGGTTCAACTGGGCGCTCGAATGGTTCGACGTCATCGCCGAGGGCAACGCCCGGACCGCGCTCCACATCGTGGAGGAGGACGGATCCGAGACGAAGGTGTCCTTCGCCGACATGTCCGCGCGCTCCAACCGCGTCGCGAACTGGCTGCGCGCCCAGGGCGTCCGCGCCGGCGACCGGATCATCGTGATGCTGGGCAACCAGGCCGAGCTGTGGGAGACCGTGCTCGCCGCCATGAAGCTGCGCGCCGTCGTCATCCCGGCCACCCCGCTCCTCGGCCCCGCCGACCTCCGCGACCGCGTGGACCGGGGCCGCGCCCGGCATGTCGTCGTGCGCGCCGAGGACACCGCCAAGTTCGACGACGTCCCGGGGGAGTACACCCGGATCGCGGTCGGCGGGGACGGGGTGAGCTGGCTGGGGTACGAGGATGCCGTCCGCGAGTCCGAGGTGTTCGAGCCCGAGGGCGTCACCCTCGCCGAGGACACCCTCATGCTGTACTTCACGTCCGGCACGACGGCCCGTCCCAAGCTGGTCGAGCACACCCACACCTCGTACCCGGTCGGGCACCTGTCGACGATGTACTGGATCGGCCTCAAGCCCGGCGACGTCCACCTCAACATCTCCTCGCCGGGCTGGGCCAAGCACGCCTGGTCCAACCTCTTCGCCCCGTGGAACGCCGAGGCGACCGTCTTCATCCACAACTACACGCGCTTCGACCCGGCCCGGCTGATGAACGAGATGGAGCGCAACGGCGTCACCAGCTTCTGCGCCCCGCCGACCGTGTGGCGGATGCTGATCCAGTCCGACCTCGGCCGGCTGAAGGCCCCGCCGCGCGAGGTCGTCGCCGCCGGCGAACCGCTGAACCCCGAGGTCATCGAGTCCGTGCGGCGCGCCTGGGGCGTCACCATCCGAGACGGCTTCGGCCAGACCGAGACCGCCGTCCAGGTCTCCAACAGTCCCGGCCAACGCCTCAAGGAGGGCTCCATGGGGCGCCCGAGCCCCGGCTTCCGGGTCACCCTCGTCGACCCGGTGAGCGGCCAGGCGGACGTGGAGGAGGGCGAGATCTGTCTCGACCTGTCCGCCAACCCGGTGGGCCTGATGACCGGCTACCACGGCGATCCGGAGCGTACGGCGGAGGCCATGGCCGGCGGCTACTACCGCACCGGCGACATCGGTTCGAGGGACGCCGAGGGGTACATCACCTACATCGGACGCGCCGACGACGTCTTCAAGGCCTCCGACTACAAGATCAGCCCCTTCGAGCTGGAGAGCGCGCTCCTGGAGCACGAGGCCGTCGCCGAGGCCGCCGTCGTCCCCGCACCGGATCCGCTGCGGCTCGCCGTCCCCAAGGCGTACGTCGTCCTCGCGGCCGGCTGGGAGCCCGACGCGGAGACCGCGAAGGTCCTCTTCGCCCACTCGCGCGCGGTCCTCGCCCCGTACAAGCGGGTCCGGCGCATCGAGTTCGCCGAGCTGCCCAAGACCGTCTCCGGCAAGATCCGGCGGGTGGAACTGCGCCGGCTGACCGCCGAGGGCGGCGGCAGGGAATTCGTGGAAGGGGACCTGGCATGACACCGTCCGGAACCGTAGAGACCACCGCACTCTCCTACGCCCATGGGGTGTCGGAGACTCCGCTCCTCGGCGACACCATCGGTGCCAACCTGGACCGGGCCGTCGCCGCCTGGCCGGAGCGGGAGGCACTCGTCGACGTGCCCACCGGACGCCGCTGGACGTACGCCCGATTCGGCGCCGACGTCGACCGGCTGGCCGGTTCCCTGCTCGGCAGCGGGGTGCGGAAGGGCGACCGGGTCGGCATCTGGGCGGTCAACTGCGCCGAGTGGGTCCTCGTGCAGTACGCCACCGCCCGGATCGGCGCGGTCATGGTCAACATCAACCCCGCGTACCGTTCCCACGAGTTGGCGTACGTCCTCGACCAGGCCGGGATCACCCTGCTCTTCGCCTCACTCGCGCACAAGACGAGCGACTACCGGGCGATGGTCGATGAAGTGCGCTCCGAATGCCCGGAGTTGCGCGAGACGGTCTACTTCGGCGACCCGGGCTGGGACGCGTTCCTCGCCCGTACGCCGGGAGATCTGCGCCCCGAGCCGCTCTCCTGCGACGAGCCGGTGAACATCCAGTACACCTCGGGGACCACGGGCTTCCCCAAGGGGGCCACGCTCTCCCACCACAACATCCTCAACAACGGCTACTTCGTGGGCGAGATGATCGCCTACTCCGAGCAGGACCGCATCTGCATCCCGGTGCCCTTCTACCACTGCTTCGGCATGGTCATGGGAAACCTGGCCGCCACCTCTCACGGCGCCTGCATGGTGATCCCCGCGCCCTCCTTCGACCCGGCCGCCACCCTCCGGGCCGTGCAGGAGGAGCGCTGCACCTCGCTCTACGGGGTGCCCACGATGTTCATCGCCGAGCTGAATCTCCCCGACTTCGCCGCCTACGACCTGTCGAGCCTGCGCACCGGGATCATGGCCGGCTCGCCGTGCCCGGTGGAGGTGATGAAGCGGGTCGTCGCCGAGATGAACATGGCGGAGGTGTCGATCTGTTACGGCATGACCGAGACCTCGCCGGTCTCTACCCAGACCCGCCGCGACGACGACCTGGAGCGCCGCACGGGCACGGTCGGACGGGTCATGCCGCACGTCGAGGTGAAGGTCGTCGACCCGGCGACGGGCCTCACCGTCGAGCGCGGCGCCGCGGGCGAACTCTGCACCCGTGGCTACAGCGTGATGCTCGGCTACTGGGACGAACCGGAGAAGACCGCGGAGGCGATCGACCCCGGCCGCTGGATGCACACCGGCGACCTGGCGGTGATCCGCGACGACGGCTACGTCCAGATCGTCGGCCGCATCAAGGACATGATCATCCGGGGCGGCGAGAACGTGTACCCGCGCGAGATCGAGGAGTTCCTCTACGGGTACGAGAAGATCGCCGACGTCCAGGTCGTGGGCGTGCCCGACGAGCGCTACGGCGAGGAGATCCTCGCCTGCGTCATCCCCCGCGACCCGGCCGATCCGCCCACCCTGGAGGAGGTCACCGCCTTCTGCCGCGACCGGCTCGCCCACTACAAGATCCCGCGCCGGGTGGAGATCCTCACCGAGTTCCCGATGACGGTGAGCGGGAAGGTGCGGAAGGTGGAACTACGGCAGCGGTACGGCGAACCGGGCGGCGCTCCCTAGGACCTCGGGCGAGCCGGGCGGCGCTGCCCTGGGCCCGGGCGAGCCGGGCGGCGATGCCCGGGAACCTCCTAGCCCCGCTGCCGGGCCTCCCGGGCCTCCTCCCGCGCCTCCGGGACGCCCAGGTCCGCCGGGGCGTGCCGCACCTCCCGGCGCATGCACACCCGGGGCCAGACGGAGAGGCCGTGGGCCGCCTCCGCGCGGCTGATGGCACGCAGGCCCTCCGTCAGCGCCGGATCGGAGTCGGTCAGCGGACGGAAACCGAGCCGCGCGTAGTACGGCGCGTTCCACGGCACCTCGGTGAACGTCGTCAGGGTCAGCGCCGCCAGGCCCTGATCCCTCGCGGCCGCCGCCAGATGCTCGATCAGCACCCGGCCGACACCCCGGCGGGCGGCGTCCGGATGCACCGACACCTGCTCGATGTGGGCGGATCCGTCGATCGTGTCGGTCAGCAGATACGCGACCGGGCGATCGGCGGCGTCCGCCGCCACCCACGCCCGGCCCGCGCGGCGATAGGACTCCAGGACGTCCAGGGGCAGGGGGTCGTCGTCGGCGATCGCCGCCATGCCGAGGGTGCGGAACGGCTCGCCCGCCGCCCGTTCGATGTCCTGGAGCAGCGGGAGTTCGGCCGGAGCGGCCGCTCTGATGCGCATACGACAGTATGGCGCGGCCTCACCCCGCGCCGTCGCCCGGAACCGGACCACGCTCCTGCGGCGGCCGGTTCCGGTCCACCTCACCGGGCCGGTCGAGCAGCCCGCCGTCCCGCGAGAAGTGGGGCAGGAACAGCGCGAGCGCCGGATCGCCGTACAGCGCCACGTACAGCTGGACGAGCCACCCGTCCGTCACCTCGCGCCGATGCGCCGGCAGCGGGTACCGGTCCCGGAGCCCGGCGAGGAGCCGCCGCGCCGCCCGGGTCGCCGGCGGCAGCCGCAGCAGCACCACCGCCGCGAGCAGGACGGGCAGGGCCCCGGCCACCAGCGCCCCGGCCAGACCGGTACCGGTCGCCCCCGTCGCGTACGCCCCCGCCGCCACCGTCAGCGGTACGCAGCCGAGCAGCGCCCTGGCCGCCCACAACCGCGCCGGCGGCTGCAGCAGCCCCGCCCCGCGCAGCTCGCGGCGCAGCACGTCCACCGCCCGCCGCGCCTCGGGGCGCAGCGCCAGATCACGCAACGCGAACGCCCGGTGGAGCGCCCCGTGCACCCCCAGCTGGACGGGGTCCCGGGTGCGGCCGGGGCCGCCGTTGGCCCGAATCGTATGTTTGCGGCCCGCCGCGACCGCGCCGCGCTGGTGCAGTGCCACCAGCGCCACGGTGACGGCCGCCCGCCGTCCGCCCCGCAGCAGCGCCAGGGCCTGCGGTGGCGGCACGTCGTCCGGACGCGGCCCTTCGCTTTCCTTGCTGCGGGTTCGCAACAACGCGACGGCGAGCAGCAGTTGCCCGCAGGCCGCTCCTATGAACCACCACATCCCCGTCGGCATGACGCCCACCCCCCGAAGGTGTTGTGCCCGGGTGAGCGTGATCGTCACGCGTGAATGGCCGGTTTCGGATGCCGAGGTGTCGTGGGCGCCACGCCACCGGTGCCCGGCCCGTCGACGGCGGCCGTGGACGCGCTCGGGCGGCGCCCGCGGACGGCACCCTCAGGGAGTGCCCGAGGCCAGGTCGTCGGCGGCGCCGTTCACCGGCTGCGGGGTGCCGGTCAGATCGAGGACGAAGAGCGGAAGGCCGATCTCGGCGGCCCGCGAACGGGCGTCCGGGGTGTAGCCGGCGAGCGAGAAGAACACGCTCACGGAGGAGGCGCTCAGTCCGTTCAGCCAGAGGCACTCGACGGCCCGGAGGCCGGTGGGCCGGGTGCTCGGGTCGACCTGCGCGACGAGCCCCGGCGCCCGCAGGTCCACCCCGGACGCGGGGCGCTCCTCGGGCTGGACCACGTCCCGGAACCCCAGCCAGCGCAGGTACCCGGCGGCCGCGGCGACGGCGTCCCGCGCGGTCCGGATCGTCAGCGGGCGGAAGTCTCCCCGCACCGGAGCCGGACGCGGTGCGGTGGGCGGCAGGGGTATGTGGGAGGGGTAGCGCTCGGCGAAGGCGCGGGGGGCGCCGGGCCGGGGCGGGTGCGCGGGGTGACGGTGGGCGGCGGATCCGGGTGAGGCCCCGGGGGCGTCGGGTGCGGGACCGGGTGCGGCTCCGGGGACGTCGGGGTCCGTATGCGAGGCGCCGGGTCCCGGACCGAACCACGCCGATCCGGGTTCGGCCGGCTGCGCGTGCTCCGTACCGGGCGAGGCGTCCGCCCGGGGCGGGCAGGGCCCGTCCGCGGCGAAAGGACCGACCGGGCCGGAGGAACCGATCGGACCGGACGGGCCGGATGCACCGGACGGAGCGGACCCGGGCGAAGGAGGTGAGGACGAGGCCCGGCCGTCGCCGGCCGCTCCCGGCCCGGCAGCGGCCGTGCCCGTGCCCGTACCCGAACCCGAACCCGTACCCCTGCCCGCACCCGGACGCGTACCCGAATCCGTGCCCGTGCCCGCACCCGGACGCGTACCCGAGTCCGTGCCCGATCGGTCGGCGTCCGCTTCCGGCCACGGTCCCGCGGCTCCTCCGGAGCCCTCCGCGGGCCCGCCGGCCGTCCGGGTCCCCGACTCCACCGCCCGTACCGCTATCCGCAGGACCGTCCCGCACGCGCAGCCCATCTCCGGGTGCGGCCAGTCGTCCTCGCGGCCGCAGGCTCCGCAGCGGACGGTGACCCACTCGTCCGTCCAGTTCCGGTGCGTGATGGGTTCCGCCGCCGCGTCCGCCGTCAGGGGAGGCGCCACCGGGCTTCCGCACGCGCAGGGGAAGACGGGTGCCGCGTACGCCTGCGTGCGCAGGCATTCCGGGCAGCGCACCGGTACCGAATCGCCCACAACCAACCCCCTGTCGCTCCGCCCCATCGTCCACCCATCGGACGCCTCGGGGGGAGGTGTTCGGCCACTTCCGTGATCCCGCCGGTCGGACTTCTCTTGACGGCTCTCCGGGGCCCGACCTACATTGCTTCCGTATAGCAGAACAGTATTTCCGCATTACGGAAACAAGTCACTCCGGGCTTCCGAGCCGACCGGTGGGCTTGGATCCGCCCGGCCGAAGCAGGAGCACTCCCATGCCTCGTATGACCGCCGCCGCAGCGGCCGTTGAGATCCTCAAGCGCGAAGGCGTCACCACCGCGTTCGGCGTGCCCGGCGCGGCGATCAACCCCTTCTACCGCGAGCTCAAGAACGTCGGCGGCATCGGCCACACGCTGGCCCGCCACGTCGAGGGCGCGTCCCACATGGCCGAGGGCTACACCCGTGCCAAGGCCGGCAACATCGGCGTCTGCATCGGTACCTCCGGCCCGGCCGGCACCGACATGATCACCGGCCTGTACTCGGCGATCGCCGACTCGATCCCGATCCTGTGCATCACCGGCCAGGCCCCGGTCTCCAAGCTCCACAAGGAGGACTTCCAGGCCGTCGACATCGCCGCCATCGCCAAGCCGGTGACCAAGGCCGCGACGACCGTCCTGGAGGCCGCACAGGTCCCCGGCGTCTTCCAGCAGGCCTTCCACCTGATGCGCTCCGGCCGTCCCGGCCCGGTCCTCATCGACCTCCCGATCGACGTCCAGCTGACCGAGATCGAGTTCGACCCGGAGACGTACGAGCCGCTGCCGGTCTACAAGCCGACCGCGACCCGCGCACAGGCCGAGAAGGCGCTGAACTTCCTCCTGGAGTCCGAGCGCCCGCTGATCGTCGCCGGTGGCGGCATCATCAACGCCGACGCCTCCGACCTGCTCGTCGAGTTCGCCGAGCTGACCAACATCCCGGTCATCTCCACCCTGATGGGCTGGGGCACCATCCCGGACGACCACGAGCTGGCCGCCGGCATGGTCGGTGTCCAGACCGCGCACCGTTACGGCAACGCGACCTTCCTGGAGTCGGACTTCGTCCTCGGCATCGGCAACCGCTGGGCCAACCGCCACACCGGCTACAACATGGACGCGTACACCAAGGGCCGGAAGTTCGTCCACGTCGACATCGAGCCCACCCAGATCGGCAAGATCTTCGCCCCGGACTTCGGCATCGCCTCCGACGCCAAGGCCGCGCTCGAACTCTTCGTGGAGATCGCCAAGGAGCTCAAGGCCGCGGGCAGGCTCCCGGACTTCTCCGCCTGGGCCGCCTCCGCGCAGGAGCGCAAGGCGACCCTCCAGCGCCGTACGCACTTCGACAACATCCCCCTGAAGCCGCAGCGCGTCTACGAGGAGATGAACAAGGCCTTCGGCCCGGAGACCCGCTACGTCACCACCATCGGTCTCTCCCAGATCGCCGCGGCCCAGTTCCTGCACGTCTACAAGCCGCGCAACTGGATCAACTGCGGCCAGGCCGGCCCGCTCGGCTGGACCATCCCGGCCGCCATCGGTGCCGCCACCGCGGACCCGGAGACCCCGATCGTCGCCCTCTCCGGCGACTACGACTTCCAGTTCATGATCGAGGAGCTGGCGGTCGCCGCCCAGCACAAGGTCCCGTACGTCCACGTCCTGGTGAACAACGCCTACCTGGGCCTGATCCGCCAGGCGCAGGGCAACCTGGGCATCAACTTCGAGGTCAACCTCGAGTTCGAGAACATCAACACCCCGGAGATCGGCGTCTACGGCGTCGACCACGTCAAGGTCGCCGAGGGCCTGGGCGTCAAGGCGATCCGCGTCACCGACCCCGACAAGCTGGGCGAGGCGTTCGAGGAGGCCAAGAAGCTGGCCGTCGAGCACCGGGTCCCGGTCGTCGTCGAGGCCATCCTGGAGCGCATCACCAACATCGCGATGAGCAAGACGGTCGACATGAGCGATGTCACCGAGTTCGAGGAGCTGGCCACCGAGCCCGGCCACGCGCCGACCGCGATCAAGGCCCTCAAGGTCTGATCGTCCCCCTCGTCAGAGGGACCGACCCCCGCCCCGAGGAGCACCGGGGCGGGGGTCTCCCTGTGCCGCCACGAGTACCGCGCCCGCCTCCGTCCACTCGTACAGCACCGACCGGCCCGCCCGTCCCCGCCGTACGAGCCCGGCGTCGAGCAGCACCTTCAGATGCCGCCCCACCGATCCGAGTCCCTGACCGGTGAGCGCCACCAACTGGCTCGTGGACATGGGCGATTCGAGCCTGACGAGGACCCCGGCGCGCGCCGGGCCGAGCAGCGCTCCGAGCGCCCGGGGTGCGACGGGGCCCGGCTGGTCCGCCAGGGCGCCCGCGCACGGGTAGACCACCGCGAACCGTTCCGTGCCCTCCCAGGAGACCCAGCCCGTGCCGGGGGTCACCGGGACGAACAGCAGACGGCCGCCCTCGACCGAACGCGGCGGATACGCGCGGGGGTTGACCTGGAGCCGCCCGTCGCCCAGCCAGCGCATCCTCCCCGGAGACAGCTCGTCGAATGCCGCCGCCCAGCCGTCCCGGGCCAACCGGGCCGTCCGCGCGACCACGTCCGCCTCCAGGATCCGGCGACGGCGCGGCCAGTCGGGCAGCACCGTCTCCCGCCACACCCACTCCAGGACCTCCGCCATGCGCCGCGGAAGCTCCGCCGCCGACCGCAGCGGCTCCGGTACGGGGCCACCGACCGCGACCTCCAACTGGGGCACAGCGGAAGCGGGTTCGGCCTCACGGACCGCCGCGACCTCCTCCTCGAAGGTCCGCTCGCGGTCACCCGTCGGCGTCGGCGTCAGGAAGTCGGCGTTCCAGGTGGGGCCGAGGGCCGCCCGTACGAGCAGCGAGTCGAGCGGCTCGGCGGCGAGGCGCGACCGGTAAGCGGGCAGGTGGGCGGCCAGCCAGGCGCGCTCGCCCGGATGGGCGCCGGACCCGTGGCCGCCGGCCGCCGCGTGGAGGGTCTTGAGGGCCGCGATCGTCTCGGCGAGCGGGGAGACGACGAATCTGCTCCCGGCGAGGGAGTCCGTACCGATCTGCCACCAGCCCATGCCGCGCGCCCCCGTCGTTTCGCCACTCCGCGAAACACTATCGAGGCCGTCGCCCGCGCCCGAGACTCCCCGCATGCCCCGCTACCGCGACCTCTTCCGCACGCCCGAGTTCACCCCGCTCTTCCTCACCGGCGCCGCCCACACCGCCGCCCAGACGGTCGCCGGGCTCGGGCTCGCCACGCTCGTGTTCCGCGCGACCGGGTCCCCGCTCCTGTCCGCGCTCGCCCTCTTCGGGCCCTCGCTCGCCCAGCTGATCGGCGCGACCACCCTGCTGTCGGCCGCCGACCGGCTGCCGCCGCGCGCCGCGATCTCCGGGATCGCGCTCTTCTTCGCCCTGGGCACCGCCGTCCTCGCGGTTCCCGGCCTGCCGGCCTGGGCGGTCTTCCTCGTCCTGCTCGCCGAGGGGCTCGCCGCCGCGCTCGGCGGCGGCGTGCGCCACGGCCTCCTGAACGAGGTCCTCGCCCGCGAGCACTTCCTCCTCGGCCGCTCGGTGACGAACATGGCCGTCGGCGCCTGCCAGATCGGCGGCTTCGCGGCCGGCGGCCTCCTGATCGCCCTCTTCTCGCCGCGGGGCACGGTCCTCGTGGGCGCCGGCCTCTACCTCACCGCCGCGCTCCTCGCCCGCCTCGGCCTCGGGGCGCGCCCGCCCCGCGCCGCCGGCCGCGCCTCGGTCGGGGAGACCTGGCGGACCAACCGGCTGCTGCTGTCCTCTCCCGCGCGCCGCCGCGCCTACCTGGCCCTCTGGGTCCCCAACGGGCTCATCGTGGGCTGCGAGTCGCTCTTCGTGCCGTACGACCCCGAGCGCGCGGGACTCCTCTTCGCGTGTGCCGCGCTCGGGATGCTGCTCGGGGACACCGCCGTCGGCCGCTTCCTGCCGGCACGGCTGCGCGGACGGATCCGTTTCCCGCTCCAGGCGCTGCTCGCCGCGCCGTTCCCGGTGTTCGCCCTGGACCCCGCACTGCCGCTCGCGCTCCTCGCCGTGACGGTCTCGGCGAGCGGCTACGCGGCCGGCCTCCTGCACCAGGAGCGGCTGATGGCCCTGGTGCCGGAGGAACTCGTCGGCCATGCCCTCGGCCTCCACACCTCGGGGATGCTCGCGCTCCAGGGAGCGAGCGCGGCGCTCGCCGGCACCCTCGCCCAGTACACGTCACCGCGCACGGGGATGGTGGTCCTCGCCCTCGCCTCGCTCACCGTGACGTACTCGCTGGCACGGGCCGAGGGGAGGGCGCAGGGGCCTACTTCGGTGTCGCCGAGCGGATCACGACCGTCTCCTCGCAGGGCCCGTCGGCGAACAGCTTGAGCGCCTCCACCTCGTCCTTGTCCGCCGACAGGCCCCATCGCAGTTTGGTGGACACCCACTCGCCGACGTAGCGGCAGTACCGGGCGGCGTCCGAGGGCACCCACCCGGCCGGGTCCCGTCCCGCCTTGTCCTGGAGGCTGCGGGCGGTGACGGCGACGAGGGTCGCGGTCGCGCCCTGGTCGTTGGCGAACCGCTCGCGCCGGGACGCGGTCCAGCCGGAGGCCCCCGACTCCCAGGCCTCGCTCAGCGGGACGAGGTGGTCGACGCGGAGCGCGGCCGGGTCGGAGACGTTCTGGCCGTCGTAGTACGAGGTCCAGCGGCCCCCGGTCAGCGCGCAGCCGGCACCGGTGGTGGGCGCGTCGACGGCCTCGGAGAGCAGGACCTCGGAGCGGGTGTCGCAGCCGTCCGTCGCGTCGAGGCCGGCGTTCCAGTGGGGGAAGGCGCTCTCCCTGAAGCCGTCCGGGTCCTCGGCCGCCTCGGTGAGATCGGCGAGCGCGTCGGGCAGCATCACGACGTTCGCGGAGAGGGCGGGGGAGGTGACGGCGAGCGGGGACAGGATGAGGGCGAGCGGGGTGAACCCCCGCAACAGGTTCTTGATCATGTACGAGTGGATAGCGCCGGTGACCGGGTGCGGGGGGCCCGAATCGCGGTGGGCTCCTCCGAGCGGGTGCGGATCTTCACCGCAGAAACGATGCGCTGGCGGGCCCGCGCGCACAAGAAGAGCGCGCGCCGGCGGGCCCGCGCACAAGAAGAGCGCGGAACCAGGGACCGTAAACCTGGTTCCGCGCTCTCCGGCTTGTACCCGCCCGACGGCACGAGGCTGGCGCGACAGGACGTTCGCGCCGCCGGGCGGAGTCTTGGGGCTGTGCTGTGCCTCCCTCAGGAGGGGCGTTGGGACCGCGGCGGTGCCGACGGACGACCGGTGCTCCGCTTCTTTCAGGTCAAGAAGGGGGATCGGCGCCCTTACCACCGCACTGGCTCGGCGCCGCCGCGGTCCTCACGCTTGTCCGGATCACCGGCCACCCCTCATCCGGGTCGGCGATCCGGACCACGTACGACACTGACCTCCCGTCAGGTGTCGTACGCAGTCTGGGTGTTGCCGGTAGGTCAGTCCTCGCGCAGGGCGTTGACGGCCTCGGCCACGCGCTTGCCGTAGTCCGCGTCGGCGGCGGCGAAGTGCGCGAGGTTCTTCTCGATGACGTCCTCGCGGGACACCTGGGACAGGCCGCCGGCGATGTTGGCGACCAGGCGCTTCTTCTCGTCCTCGGACATCAGGCGGTAGAGCTCGCCGGCCTGGAAGAAGTCGTCGTCCTTGGTGTGCTGCGGCGCCTCGTGGGTGCCGGTCCAGCCGTGGATCGCGAGCGGGGCGGAGAGCGCCGCGTCGGTCTGGGCCGGGCCCTGGTACGAGTTGGGCTCGTAGTTCTTGTCGTGGCGCGAGCCCTGGCGGGTGGCCATGGCGCCGTCCCGGCCGTAGTTCTCGGCCACGGTCGCCTTCGGGGCGTTCACCGCGAGCTGGGTGTGGTTGACACCGAGGCGGTAGCGGTGGGCGTCCGCGTAGGCGAAGAGGCGGCCCTGGAGCATCTTGTCCGGCGAGGGGCCGATGCCCGGGACGAAGTTGTTCGGGGAGAACGCGGCCTGCTCGACCTCGGCGAAGACGTTGTCCGGGTTGCGGTCGAGGACCAGACGGCCCACGCGCTGCAGCGGGTAGTCGCTGTGCGGCCACACCTTGGTGAGGTCGAAGGGGTTGAAGCGGTAGTCCGCGGCCTCGGCGGCCGGCATCGCCTGGACGTACAGGGTCCACGAGGGGTTCACACCGCGCTCGATGGCCTGCAGCAGGTCGGTCTGGTGCGAGTTCGCGTCCTTGCCGACGAGCTCGGCGGCCTGGTCGGCCGAGAGGGAGCGGATGCCCTGGTTCGTCTTGAAGTGGTACTTGACGAAGAAGGCCTCGCCCGCCTCGTTGGTCCACTGGTAGGTGTGCGAGCCGTAGCCGTTCATGTGGCGGTACGAGGCCGGGATGCCGCGGTCGCCCATGAGCCAGGTGATCTGGTGGGTGGCCTCGGGGGCGTGGGCCCAGAAGTCCCAGACGTTGTCCGCCTCCTGCTTGCCCGTGAAGGGGTCGCGCTTCTGGGAGTGGATGAAGTCGGGGAACTTGATCGGGTCCTTGATGAAGAACACCGGGGTGTTGTTGCCGACGAGGTCGTAGTTGCCCTCTTCGGTGTAGAACTTGAGCGCGAAGCCGCGCGGGTCGCGGACGGCGTCCGCGCCGCCGAGCGAGTCGGCCACGGTGGAGAAGCGGATGAACGTCTCGGTCTTCTTGCCGACCTCACCGAGGAAGTTCGCCTTGGTGAAACCGGTGACGTCGTCGGTCACCTCGAAGTAGCCGTACGCGCCGGAGCCGCGGGCGTGCACCACGCGCTCCGGGATCCGCTCACGGTTGAAGCGCGCGAGCTTCTCCAGCAGGTGCTGGTCCTGGAGGAGGAGAGGGCCACCGACGCCGGCGGTGGCGGAGTTCTGGTTGTCGGCGACGGGGGCGCCGGACTCGGTCGTAAGCACGCGCTTCGACATCGTGACCTTCCGTACGGGAGCTCTGCTGACGGTGCGAGGAGCGTAAATTCGGCTCGAACGTAACGTCAACAGTTTGTTGAAAAGGAAGTGTGGTGTTCCGGTCGGCGGCGGCGCCTGGGCGCGACAGGACAGTTGTCAGCGCCGCCACCGACCGGAAATCTGGGGCCCCCGCTCACGGGGGCGCTGGATCAGACCTGCTGGCCGGAGAGGCGCTCGACGGCGCGCAGCAGGGCCGAGTGGTCCAGGCCGCCGTCACCCTGGGCGCGCAGCGAGGCCACGAGCTGGGCGACGACCGCGCCGACCGGGAGGGCCGCACCGACGTTGCGGGCGGCGTCGGTGACGATGCCCATGTCCTTGTGGTGCAGGTCGATCCGGAAGCCGGGCTTGAAGTCCCGGTTCAGGAAGTTGTCCTTCTTGCGGGTCAGCACGGTCGAGCCGGCCAGACCGCCGTTGAGCACGTCGAGGGCGGCCTGGAGGTCCACACCGGACTTCTCCAGGAAGACCACGGCCTCGGCGCAGGCCTGGATGTTGACCGCGACGATCAGCTGGTTGGCGGCCTTCACCGTCTGGCCGGAGCCGTGCGGGCCACAGAGGACGATGGTCTTGCCGAGGGCCTCGAGGATCGGGAGGGCCTCGTCGAAGTCGGCCTTCTCGCCGCCGACCATGATCGAGAGCACGGCCTCGATGGCGCCTGCCTCGCCGCCGGACACGGGCGCGTCGATGACGCGGATGCCCTTCTCCTTGGCGCTCGATGCCAGGTCGACCGAGGTCTGCGGGGTGATCGACGACATGTCGACGATCAGCGCGCCCTGCCTGGCGTTCTCCAGGATGCCGTCCGGGCCGTAGGAGATGGCCTCGACCTGCGGGGAGGCGGGCACCATCGTGATGATCACGTCGGCGTCCTCGACGGCCTCGGCGATCGACGCGGCGGAGGTGCCGCCGGCCGCGGTGAGGCGGTCCAGCTTGTCCTGCTCCAGGGTGAAGCCGGTGACGGAGTAGCCGGCCTTGATCAGGTTCTCGGACATGGGCGAACCCATGATGCCGAGGCCGATCCAAGCGATCTTGGGAAGAGTGCTCATGGTGAGGGTGCCTCTCGAAACATGGTGGTACGGGGGAGGGGGCGCCGGTCGGCGGATCAGCGGGCGGGGCGGGCCTCGGCCGGGAGCCACTCGAAGGACGCGGCGGCGTCGGCGGCCTTGTACTCCAGGCCGATCCAGCCCTCGTACCCGGCCTTGTTCAGCTCGTCGAGGAGCTGCTCCAGCGGCAGGTCGCCGGTACCCGGCGCGCCGCGGCCCGGGTTGTCCGCGATCTGGACGTGGCCGGTCTTGGCCGCGTACTCCGCGATGACCCGGCTGACGTCCTCGCCGTTCATCGACAGGTGGTAGATGTCGAGGAGGAACTTGGCGTTGCCGAGCCCGGTGGCCGCGTTGACCTTGTCGATGACCTCGATCGCGGAGGGAGCGCTCACCAGCGGGTAGAGCGGCGACTCCGGCTTGTTGAGGGTCTCGACGAGGAGGATCGCGCCGATCCGGTCGGCCGCGCGGGCGGCCAGGACCAGGTTCTCCAGGGCGAGGGTGTCCTGGATCTGCGGGTCGACGCCCTCGACGCGGTTGCCGTAGAGCGCGTTGAGCGCCTTGCAGCCGACCGAGGCGGCGAAGTCGGCGGCCACCTCGATGTTGGCGCGGAAGCGGTCCGACTCGTCCCCGGGTACGGAGAGGGCTCCGCGGTCGGGGCCGGGGAGCTGTCCGGCGTAGAAGTTCAGGCCCACCAGCTGGGTGCCGGCGTCCTCAAGAGCCTTCTTGAGGGCGTCGAGCTCGCTCTGCTCGGGGGTGGCGGTGTCGATCCAGGGCCACCACAGCTCGACCGCGGTGAAGCCCGCCGCGGCGGCGGCCGCGGGGCGCTCCAGGAGCGGGAGTTCCGTGAAGAGGATCGACAGGTTCACATCGAAGCGCTGGTCCGTGTATCCCATGAGGGGCGGCGCTCCTTCCGTATCGCGGAAGTAAGTTTCTGTCTGACGGAATGTTGCAAGGCCGGGGAGCTGCTTGTCAAGAGGTCGCCGCAGGTCCGGGGCTCCCGTACGCGCGAGCGGGCCCGTAGCGTGGGGCCATGGTGCGTTTGAGAGTGGAGTTCACGACCGAGCCGTTCGACCTCGACGAGGCGCCGGCGCACGCGGTCGTGGCCCGTGAGGTCATCCAGTCGGCCCAGCTGGACGCGGTCGACGTCGGCCCCTTCGGCAACACGGCGGAAGGCGGTGCCGACGAGGTGCTCACCGCCGTCGACGCGCTGTTGCGCAAGTCGCTCGCGGCCGGGGCCACCCGCGTCTCGCTCCAGGTCAACGTGATCGGGGAGGGCGAGAAGTGAACGAGCACCCGCTGGTCACTGCGGTGAAGCCGCTGGTCGACGCCATGGGCGCCGAGCTTCTCGTCCCCGCGCAGGCGGAGGCCGACGACGTCGTCCTGTCCTGGGAGGGGGAGGACGTGCTCGCCGTACGGCTGCCGCAGCTGTCCGAATCCCTCGATCACATCCTCGCGGCGATGGAGCGGCGGCACGGGATGCCACTGGCCGAACTGGACCGCAAGGCCAAGCAGGAGGCCGTCCGTCTCCTGGAGGCGCGCGGGGCCTTCGCGGTGCGGCATGGCGTGGAGACGGTGGCGGGTGCACTCGGTGTCAGCCGCTTCACCGTGTACAACTACCTGAACAGGGAGACCGCCCTGAGCAGGGAAAAGGCCGCCAAGGGCGAGTAGTTGATCATGTGTGGCCATAAGCCGTCGTCCGGATGTCGGGACGACGGCTTTTGTGTGGCCGAGTTTTCAACAAAGTGTTGACGTCGTGTTGCGGAGGGCGTTAGCTATCCGCAGCCCGTCCGACGCACAGCGAAAAACAGCCACGGAGGCTTCCCGTGACTTCAGGTACGACACCGGGCCTCACCCGGTTCAACACCTCGGCGGACAGCGAGGCCCTCGCCGCGCTCCACGAGGTGTGTTCCAGTTCGGCGTGGGCGAGCGAGATCCTCGCCCGGCGCCCGTACACCACCGCCGAAGCTCTCTTCCTCGCCAGTGACGCCGCCATGGCCGAGCTGACCGCCGAGGACCTGGCCGAGGCGATGGCGGGGCACCCGCCGATCGGTCGTCCGAAGGCCGGGGACCCGACCTCCTCCCGCGAACAGAGCGGGATGGCCGGCGCCTCCGCGGAGCTCAAGGCCGAGATGCTCGAACTCAACCTGGCCTACCAGGACACGTTCGGACACGTCTTCCTCATCTGCGCCACCGGCCGGACCGGCGAGCAGATGCGCGACGCGCTCCGCCGGCGGATCGGCAACTCGCCCGAGGAGGAGCGGGAGATCGTCCGCACCGAACTGGGCAAGATCAACCGCATCCGGCTGACCCGTCTCGTAGAGACCTCCGAGGAAGAGAGCTCCGCATGAGCACCGACACCACGGCCTCGGTGTCCACGCACATCCTGGACACCAGCATCGGCCGCCCCGCCGAGGGCGTCGCCATCACGCTCGCGGCCCGCAGCGGCTTCGACGCGGAGTGGGTCGCGCTCGGCGGCTCCGCCACCGACGCGGACGGGCGCTGCAAGGACCTGCCGGCGCTGCCGGAGGGCACCACCCACGTACGCCTCGACTTCGAGGTCGAGACGTACTTCTCCAAGAAGCAAGCCGAGGCGCAGCAGGACGCCCCCCGCGTAAGGGACAGCGGTGCGTTCTTCCCGGAGGTGGCGATCACGTTCGCCGTCACGCCGGGCGAGCACTATCACGTACCGCTGCTGCTCAACCCGTTCGGCTACTCCGTATACCGAGGGAGCTAGCAGACATGCCCACGATTCTCGGCCAGAACCAGTACGGCAAAGCAGAGAACCGCGTCGTCAAGATCACGCGGGACGGCGACACCCACCACATCAAGGACCTGAACGTCTCCGTCGCCCTCTCCGGCGACCTCGACGACGTCCACCTCACCGGCTCCAACGCCCACTGCCTCCCCACCGACACGACGAAGAACACCATCTTCGCGTTCGCCAAGGAGTACGGCATCGAGTCCGCCGAGCAGTTCGGCATCCACCTCGCCCGCCACTTCGTGACGAGCCAGGAGCCGATCAAGAAGGCGCGCATCCGGATCGAGGAGTACTCCTGGGAGCGCATCGCGTCCTCCGAGGCCAACTCCAAGTTCATCGGCGCCGACGAGGTCAACCACTCCTTCGCCCGCAAGGGCCAGGAGACCCGCGTCACCCAGATCACCTACGACGGTGCCACCTGGGAGGTCATCTCCGGCCTCAAGGACCTCGTCGTCATGAACTCCACCAACTCGGAGTTCTGGGGCTACATCAAGGACCAGTACACGACGCTCCAGGAGGCGTACGACCGCATCCTGGCCACGCAGGTGTCCGCCCGCTGGCGGTTCAACTGGACCGACGACGAGCAGCGCATGCCGAACTGGGAGCGGTCCTACGAGCAGACCAGGAAGCACATGCTCGAGGCCTTCTCGGAGACGTACTCGTACTCCCTCCAGCAGACGCTGTACCAGATGGCCACGCGCATCATCAACCACCGCTCGGAGATCGACGAAGTCCGCTTCTCGCTCCCGAACAAGCACCACTTCCTGGTCGACCTCGAGCCCTTCGGCCTCAAGAACGACAACGAGGTCTACTACGCCGCCGACCGCATGTACGGCCTCATCGAGGCCACCGTCCTCCGCGACGGAGCCACGGCGCAGATCCCGGTCGACATGACCAACCTCTAAGCGGCGTCCGAGTGACCGGCCCCCGCCCGCCCGCAGTCGGGCGGGGGCCGCGCCGGACCGGAGGGATTCTCATGGCACAGCCAGCAAAGGGGCCGGCACCCGCCGAAGGCCCGTGTTCCACCCCGCCGGGCACGACCGACCAGGTCCACCCGGTGGACGAAAAGCTTCCCGCCTCGCGGCTCGTCCCCGCGGCGCTCCAGCACATCGCCGCGATGTACGCCGGCGTCGTCACCCCTCCGCTCATCATCGGCCAGGCGGTCGGCCTGGACGCCGCCGGAATGACCCGGCTCATCGCCGCCAGCCTGCTCATCGCCGGCTGCGCGACCATCCTGCAGACGCTCGGCGTCCGGGGCTTCGCCGGCAACCGGCTGCCGTTCGTCAACGCCGCCTCCTCCGCCGGCATCGCGCCGATGCTCGCCATCGCCGAGACCAGCGCCCCCGGCCGCCAACTCCCCGCCATCTACGGCGCGGTGATGGTCGCCGGAGTGTTCTGCCTCGCCGTCGGACCCTTCTTCGGCAGGCTCCTGCGCTTCTTCCCGCCGCTCGTCACCGGCGTCGTCATCACCCTCATCGGGGTCACCCTGATGCCCGTGCCCGTCGGCTGGGCGCAGGGCGGCGACAGGAACGCCGCCGACTTCGGCGCCATGAAGTACCTGGCACTCGCCGGCTTCACCCTCGTCGTCATCCTGCTCTTCCAGCGCTTCGGCAAGGGCTTCGTCAAGCAGATCGCCCTGCTGCTCGGCCTCTTCATCGGCACCCTCGCCGCGATCCCCTTCGGGATGGCCGACTTCACCGCCCTGCGAGAGGCGCCCGTCGCGGCCCTGCCCGCCCCCTTCGCCTTCGGCGCCCCCGAGTTCCAGCCCGCCGCGATCCTCTCCCTGTGCATCGTGATGCTGGTCCTGATGACCGAGTCCAGCGCCGGCATGCTCGCCCTCGGCGAGATCTGCGAACGGCGCAGCGACGGCCGCACCATCACCCGCGGACTGCGCACCGACGGCATCGCCACCCTGATCGGCCCCGTCTTCGGCGGCTTCCCCACCTCGGCCTTCGCCCAGAACGTCGGAGTCGTCTCGCTGACCCGGGTGCGCTCCCGCTACGTGGTCGCCGTCGCCGGCGGCGCCCTGCTGGTCCTCGGTGCGTTCCCGGTCCTCGGCGCGGTCGTCTCCATGGTCCCGATGCCCGTCCTCGGTGGCGCCGGCATCGTCCTCTTCGGCTCGATCGCGGTCAGCGGCATCCGGACCCTCTCGGAAGCCGGACTCGACGACAGCTCCAACATCATCCTGGTGGCCGTCGCGCTCGGAGCGGGCATCATCCCGCTCGCCGCACCCACCTTCTACGCCGAGTTCCCCGCCTGGGCGCAGACCGTGCTCGGCTCCGGCATCAGCGCCGGCGCACTCGTCGCCGTCCTGCTGAATCTGTTCTTCCACCATCTCGGCACCCGGAGCCGTCACACGGCTCCGGCACTCAAATCCTCCTAGGGTCCTGCCGTGCCCACACCACCCCCGAGGAATGAAGGAAGCACCGCCATGGCAGCACCTTCGGCAGCCCAGCGCATCGTCATCGAGAACGCGGCGATCGCGACCGTCGACGCGAACGACACCGAGTACGCCTCCGGCTACCTCGTCGTCGCGGGCAACAGGATCGAGTCCATCGGCGCCGGCAAGGCTCCCGAGGGCCTGGAGAACGTGGTCCGGCGCATCGACGCCACCGGCCATCTCGTCACGCCCGGTCTCGTCAACACGCACCACCACTTCTACCAGTGGATCACCCGGGGCCTGGCGACCGACCACAACCTCTTCAACTGGCTCGTCGCCCTCTACCCGACCTGGGCGCGGATCGACGAGCAGATGGTGCGCGCCGCGGCGCAGGGCTCGCTGGCCATGATGGCCCGCGGCGGTGTCACCACCGCCATGGACCACCACTACGTGTACCCGGTGAACTCCGGTGACCTGTCCGGTGCCATCATCGGCGCCGCCTCCGAGATGGGCGTCCGCTTCACCCTGGCCCGCGGTTCCATGGACCGCAGCGAGAAGGACGGCGGTCTGCCGCCGGACTTCGCCGTCGAGACCACCGAGGGCGCGCTCGCCGCGACCGAGGAGACGGTGAAGAAGTACCACGACGCCTCCTTCGACGCGATGACCCAGGTCGCCGTCGCCCCCTGCTCGCCCTTCTCCATCTCCACCGAACTCCTCCGTGAGGGCGCCGCGCTCGGCCGCCGCCTCGGGGTGCGCATGCACACCCACGGCTCGGAGACCGTGGAGGAGGAGAAGTTCTGCCACGAGCTGTTCGGCATGGGCCCGACGGACTACTTCGAGTCCACCGGCTTCCTCGGCGAGGACGTGTGGATGGCGCACTGCGTCCACATGAACGACTCCGACATCGCGGCCTTCGCCCGCACCAAGACCGGTGTGGCGCACTGCCCCTCGTCCAACGCCCGTCTCGCCGCCGGCATCGCCCGCGTCCCCGACATGCTGAAGGCGGGCGTACCCGTCGGCCTCGGTGTCGACGGCACCGCCTCCAACGAGTCCGGTGAGCTCCACACCGAGCTGCGCAACGCGCTCCTCATCAACCGGCTCGGCGCCCACCGCGAGGCCGCGCTCAACGCCCGCCAGGCCCTGCGCCTCGGCACCTACGGCGGCGCGCAGGTCCTCGGCCGCGCCGACAACATCGGCTCCCTCGAGGCCGGCAAGCTCGCCGACTTCGTCCTGTGGAAGATCGACGGTCTCGGCCACTCCACGATCGCCGACCCGGTCACCGCCATCGTCTTCGGCGCGGCGGCCCCGGTCACGGCCTCCTTCGTCAACGGCAAGCAGATCGTCGAGAACGACCGACTGCTCACCGTCGACGAGGACGCCATCGCGCGCGACGCGCGCGCGGAGGCCCAGCGTCTGGCCCGCATCGCGGCCCAGGGCTGACCCTCCCCAAGGAGTCCGACCGAGGGGGACGGCCCTCGGTCGGTCGCCGCGGACCCGAGCGGGGTCCGTGGCAGCCCGACCGGGAGGTGCCGTGCGCAGAAGACGTACGGCACCTCCCGGGACGGTGATGTCGGCCCGCACCCCCACCGGGCATCCGTCCCCGCGTCGCGGACTCCCCACGCGCGCACCGCACCACCCCGCAACGAGCCGCACCTCCTGCACCCGCACCGCATCGCACCACCTCCCTGAACCCCGCGTCGCCGCCGACGTGTAACCGACCGGAGGAACCGCCGTGGCCGCCAAGCCCCAGGTTCGCAATGCACAAGACGCAGGCTCCGCCCCCGACGACCGGGAGACGCATCCGGTCGACGAGACGCTGCCCCCACTGAAGATGCTCACCAGCGGCCTCCAGCACGTGGCCGCCATGTACGCGGGCGTTGTCGCCCCGCCCCTGATCGTCGGAGCGGCCGTCGGCCTCTCCGGTACCGAACTCACCTTCCTGACCGGAGCCAGCCTCTTCACCGCGGGGCTCGCGACCTTCCTCCAGACGCTCGGGGTCTGGAAGATCGGCGCCCGGCTTCCCTTCGTCAACGGCGTCACCTTCGCCGGCGTCGCGCCGATGCTCGCCATCGTCGACACCACCGACGACAAGGCCGACGCCCTCCCTGTGATCTTCGGCGCGATCATCGTCGCCGGCCTCCTCGGCTTCCTGGCCGCCCCCTGGTTCTCCCGGCTCGTGCGGTTCTTCCCGCCGGTCGTCACCGGCACCGTGATCACCCTCATAGGCGTCTCCCTCCTCCCGGTCGCCTTCGGCTGGGCCCAGGGGCCCAACCCCGCGGCCGAGGACTACGGTTCGACCACGTTCCTGTCGCTGGCCGCCATCACGCTCGTCGTCGTCCTCCTGCTCCGCCGCTTCACCCGCGGTTTCGTCAAGCAGATCGCGGTCCTCCTGGGCCTCGTCATCGGCACCGTCATCGCCATCCCCTTCGGCGTCACCGACTTCTCGCCGGTGACCGAGGCGGACATCGTCGGCTTCCCGACGCCGTTCCACTTCGGCGGCCCGCAGTTCGCCCTCGCCGCGATCATCTCGATGTGCGTGGTGATGCTGGTGTCCATGACCGAGTCGACCGCCGACATGCTGGCCCTCGGCGAGATCGTCGAACGGCCCGCCGACGAGAAGACCATCGCGGCCGGACTGCGCGCCGACACCCTCGGCTCCGCGATCAGCCCGCTCTTCAACGGCTTCATGTGCAGCGCCTTCGCGCAGAACATCGGCCTGGTCGCCATGACCCGCATCCGCAGCCGCTTCGTCGTCGCCTGCGGCGGTGGCTTCCTGGTCCTGATGGGCCTCTCGCCGGTCGCCGCCTCGCTGATCTCGGTCGTCCCCCGGCCGGTCCTCGGCGGTGCGGGCGTCGTCCTCTTCGGCTCGGTCGCCGCCAGCGGCATCCAGACGCTGGTCAAGGCCGGTCTGGACAAGGACAACAACGTCCTCATCGTGGCCGTCTCCCTGGCCGTCGGCATCATCCCGATCACCGCGCCGGAGTTCTACCACGCCTTCCCGGAGACGGCGAAGATCATCCTGGACTCGGGCATCTCGACCGGCTGTGTCGCGGCCGTCCTGCTCAACGTGGTCTTCAACCACCTGGGCCGGGGCCGCGACGACGACGACGTCACCGCGCCGATGGAGCCCGGCGAGGAGATCTCCGGCAGCCACACGGTGAAGGCGGCGCACGTCCACTGAACCCGCCCGCTGCCCCCGCGCACGCCCCGGTCCCCGCGCACGCCCCGGTCCCCGCGCACGACGCGGGGCCCGGGGCGGCGGTGCGGGGCGGCGACGCGACGCCGGGCCACCGCGCGATGCCGACCGGCCCCACCACACCGGCCGGCCCCGCGATACCGCCCCACCGCGCGGCGCCAGGCGTTGACGCGCCGACGAGCGCCCTCCGGCCGACGAACGGCCAGGTCGTACTGATCAACCCCAACACCTCCGCCGCCACGACCGCGATGATGACCGCGATCGCCCGGCGCGCCCTCGGCGGGGACCACCCCGTCCGGGGCGTGACCGTGGACCGGGGCCCCGACATGCTCACCGACCCCGCGGCCCTGCGCGCCGCCGCGCCCGGGGTCCTCGCCGCGGGCCTCCGCGCCACGGCCCGGGGCGACTGCGCGGCGCTCCTGGTCGGAGCCTTCGGCGACCCGGGCCTGGCGGAGCTGCGCGCCGCCACCGACGTGCCGGCGGTGGGCCTGGGCGAGGCGGCCCTCCGGGAAGCGGCCGCCGGTGGTACCCCCTTCGGCATCGCCACCACGACACCGCTCCTGGCCGGCGCCATCGCGGCCCATGTGACGGCCCTCGGGCTCGGCGACCGGTTCACGGGCCTTCGCCTGACCGAAGGCGCCCCGGAACACCTCTCCGCGGAACCGGAGTTGCTCCTCGACCAACTGGAGCGCGCGGTCCGCGCGTGCGGGGAGCGGGACGGGGCAAGGGCGGTCGTGATCGGCGGCGGCCCGCTGGGCGACGCGGCGGAGGAGCTCCGCACCCGGTGCGCGGTCAGGATCGTGGCCCCGATCCCGGCCGCCTGCCGGGCGATCCTCCGCCTCCTGTCGCGGTGAGGTCGGCGCTCCCCGGCCGCGCGCCCGCTCACCGTTCCACCGCGATCCTGCGGCGGCACTCCTGAGCCAGCGCCGGATACGCGGCCCCGATCGCCTCGTACAGCCGTCGTCGCAGCAGCCGCTCGGCCTCGCCGCGCCCGGTCTCCCCGTACAGGCCGTCGAGCAGCGCCTCGTACCGCGCGAGGGCGTGCCGGAGATAGCTCACCTGCCACCGTACGAGCGCGCCGGCCGGAGCCCCTTCTCCCGGTGGCGTCCCGGGACTGCGCGCCCCCAGGAGCTTCCGGTGCCGGACCGCGCGCCGCTCCAACTCGGGTCCGGGAAGCCGGGGAACCTCGATCGGTTCCGCGCGGATCGCGGCGAGGACGGCGGCCCTGCGCCGCTCGGCGTGCGCGGCGGCGGCCGAGGAGACACCCGAGTGCGCCGATGTCTCGGCGAACTCGGGTGTCCGCTCCACCGTTTCGACCCGCGCCAGGAGGTAGAGCCGCAGGGGCGCGGGGGACCAGCGGCGCGGGTCGCGGCCCTGCACATCGGGTGTACCGAGCAGCTCACGCACCATCGTGTCGGTCCAGCCGCGTCGGCGTACCCCGACGTGGCTCACATAGGTCGTACGGTCCGTCATGATTCCCCCAGAATCGACTACGGAGAGTGATGTTCTCAGTGAAGCGCACGTCACCGACAACGCCCTCTTGTCGAGCCCGGCCCGACTGTGCGATATAGGTCTGGACCTTTCCGACGGACGGAGGCCGGCCCGTGCAACGCCCGCTCGCCGCAAGCATGTTGACTGCCCTCGCGCTGATGCTCACCCTCACCGGCTGCTCCGGCGCCGCCGTCCCCGAGACCAGGGACACCCGCGCCCCGACCGTCCCCTCCGGCGTCACCGCGACGGCGGGCAGCGCCACCACGGTCCATGTGATGTGGAATGCGGCCACCGACGACCGGGCCGTCACCGGGTACGCGGTCTACAGCGAGGGCCGCAAGGTGAAGGACCTCCCGGCCACCGCCCTGATGACCGACGTGTTCGCCCTCGCCCCCGCCACCCTCCACCGCTTCACCGTCCGGGCCCGGGACGCCGCCGGCAACGTCTCGCCCCCGAGCGCCACCGTCACCGCGACCACCCTCCGCGCCGCAGCCGAGGACCGCACGCCCCCCACCACGCCGACCGGGCTCCGCGCCGCCCCCGACGGCAGCCGCGCCGTGACCCTCCGGTGGTCCGCCTCCGAGGACGACACCGAGGTCACCGCGTACGACGTCTACCAGGCCGACACCCGCGTCCACACCGTGCCCGGAACCGGCACCACCGCACGCGTCACCGGCCTGCGCCCCGGCACCGCCTACGCGTTCACCGTCCGCGCCCGCGACGCCGCCGAGAACTCCTCCCCGGACAGCGCCCCCGCCGACCTCACCACGGCCCCCTCCCCGGGCGCGCCCGAGAACACCGCCCCCACCCGCCTCACGGCGACGGCGGCCAAGGGCGAGATCACCGTCACCTGGACCCCACCGGACACCGGCGCGCCGGTGACCCACCACGAACTCCACCTCAACGGCAGGTTCGCCACCACGATCATCTGGGGCACCGCCCCGCCCCCCGGCCGCGCCACCTACACCTTCCCGGTCCAGGACCCCCCGGGCACCCGCTACACGGTCACCCTCCGCGCCCAACTCCCGGACGGCACCTGGGGCGACCTCTCGGCCCCCCGGACGGTGGTGGTGCGCTGATGCCGGCGCCGCGGATCGGCCCACGGAACGGCCGGAATCGCCCCCTTCCGCCGTGCGCCGCGGCCCCTCACCCCACGAAGCAGGGGAGGCGGAGGGTCCCTGAAGCCGGGCGTCCGGCTGTGCGCGGGTCACGTCCCGCACCTGGCCCAGGTCGTCCGCGCCCTGCGGAGACGCCCCTGACGCAGGCGATTCCTCACCCCGCCCCTGCGTCGTACGCCCGATTCGTCCCCCGCCGAACTACCCTGGGAGGCGTGGCCGAGACCGTTCTCACCAACACCGGGCTCGACAGCTTCCTCGACGGAGCACCCGAGCGCCGCGATCCCGTTTTCGTGCGTGCCGCCGAGGCGGTGCTGGGTCTCCTCGCCCTCCGGGGGGCCGACCGGGAGTCGGGGGTGCCCGAGCCGACACCCGGGCTCGTACGGCAGCTGCTCGTCGAGGACCTGCCGACGTTCGTGTACGTGCCGCCCGGGGCGCTCGCCGTCTATCCCGCCGTGGTCGGCCGGCTCGCGGCGCGCTTCGACGGCGGCCGGGGCGAGCAGGTCGCCGTGGCCGTCCGGGAGGCCGCCGCCGACTTCGAGCGGGCCATGACCGACCCGGGGAACCTGACCTGGCACCGGTGGTACGCCTCGCTCCTGCGCTCCTGCGGTGCCGACCTCGCCGACCCCGAGGACGTGCGGCGCCGGCTGGCCGCCCTCGACGGGGCGCCACTGCCCCACGGGGTGCACCGGGCCGACCTCATGGGGCGCACGGCCCTCGCGGACGTCCTGCTCGCCGAGGCCCTCACCCGCGCGTACGTACGGGACGCCGAGGCGCCGCCCGCCGCCGGGCCGCTGCTCACCGACCACGCCGTCGCGACCGGCATCGGGCACGTGGCCGCCGCGCTCCAGGACCGGTGGACCGCCGCCGGGCTCGCCGAGCAGCTCGCCGGGCCGTACGCGCGCTTCGCGCCCGGGCCCGACGACTTCCCCCACCTGGTCCTGGCCGACGCCCTCCTGGACGAGCACCTCGACCACTACGGCGACATCACCGTCCCCGTGCCCCCGCCGCCCGCGATCGAGGAGGGTCCCGTCGAGGAGGACGCCAACGCCCTCGTCACGGCCGTCGAGGAGCTGTCCGAGGAGGAGTTCGAGCCCTACGGGGGCGAGGCTCCGCACCTGCTGTACGTGGTCTACCGGCGCGGCTGCTCGGCCGAGTCCGTCGCCCGCAAGGCCGCCGAGTACGAGGACTGGGCCGTCGATCCGGCCGTGGAGGACCTGCCCGTACCCGTGCCGGCCGCGGTGCCGGACGGGGCATTCGAGTCCCCGCACCTCGTCCCGCCCGTCACCGAGCTCGTACGGCTCCTCGGTACGGCCGATCTGACGGAGACCGACCGGGCCCGGCTGGAGGGCCCCACCCGCGACCTCGCCGCCGTCCTCGACCGACTCGCCGCCACCGGGCTGGTCTTCCGCTCCGGCGACGCCTTCGGGCTCACCCCGCGCGGCGCCGGCGTCGTCCGCTATCTCCTCGGAGTGCGCGGGATCGCCGCCCCCGACGCAGCCGAGGCCAGGGCGTGGTCCGCGTCGGAGGCGGTGGCCGCCGCCGTGGGCTGGCCCACGTGCGTGGCCTCGCGCGTGCTCGCCGACTGGCTCCACGCGCGCGGGGACACCGCCGACGCCTGGTCCCAGCTCCTTGCCGCCCTCGGCACCGTTCACGCCGGCACCACGGACGCCGCCGCCACCCGCGCGCTCCTCGCCGTCCTCGACACCGCCGAGGCCCCGCCCGAGGCCCTGCGCGGAGCCCTCCGCGACCCGGTGATCGGCGCGTACGCCCATCAGGCCCTCCGTGCGCGGGGGGAGCCCTCCGACCTGATCCAGGTGGGGATCTCGGCGCGGGCGCTGTTCGTGCTCGACGCGCTGCCCGCCAAGAAGGGGCCGCTGGAGTCCCGCCGTGCCGCCTTCGACGCGGCGGCCGCCGCCTGGCCGGGTGGCTCCGCGGCCCTGGTGCGGGCGATGCGGGCGGCGGACCGGCACGAGGCCGAGCGGGTCCTCGGCCCGCTCGGCCTCGCGCCGTAGATGCCGCAGCCCCCGGCCCGCTCTGTCGCTACCCCGCCGTGAGGTACATCGCCGACGGTCCCGATCCCGCCGTGTTGCGGCAGCTGTGGTTGCCCGTCGGGCGGGCGTGGACCAGGGCCAGGCAGCGGCCGAGGGCCTGCTGGCCGTAGGCGTTGGGGTGCATGGACTCCTGGACGAGTCCCTGTGTGCTCTGGCTGTCGATCCAGCGCGCCCACTCGCTCGTCGTCCCCGACGCCGGCGCCGTCGACGTCACCTGACGGCTCGCCTTCGCGCACACCTCACGCCCCTGGAGAGCGTCCCGCAGGTCCATGAACTGCACGCCCTTGGCCGCCGCGACGCCCTTCAGGCGGTTGGCGAGCTGCGGGACGAGGGAGTCGCGGGCCCAGTCGGCGTCGGCGTTCCAGAAGGGACAGCCGCCGGTGTTCGTACGGGTCCAGCCGCTCTCGCCGTACCGGTTCTCGGCGGCGCGGGGGATGGGGGAGGGGTAGGACTGGAGGACGATCCGGTAGTCGGACGAGGCGTATCCGGCGCCCGTCATCACGGCGCGGATCTCGTCGACCGAGCGGCCGACGTCGGCCATCACACCGTCGATCCGGGCGTCGACCTCGGCCTGCTGGTCGTCGTGGCAGTACGAGTACCAGACGATGTAGTCCTTGGCGCAGGTGGCGATGATGTCGGCGAAGCCGAGGTCGTTGCCGCCGATGGAGAGCGCGATCAGCTCCACGTCGTGCGAGGCGGCGACGGCCGCGAGCTGGTCGGCCTGCGGGGCCTCGCCCTTGTAGGCCAGGCCGCCCTGCGAGGCGCGGACGACGTTCTCGGTCGTCGCCCCGGAGCAGGCCAGGTTGATCAGGGAGGTCGCGAGGGGGCCCGCGCTCCGCACCTCGGCGGTGTCCGAACGGTGGCAGCCGCCCGCGGTGGTGCCGTAGACCCGGGACGGGTCGTATCCGCTGCCCGTCCAGGCCCGGTCGGTGCCGTTGCGGTTCCCCGAGTTGGTGAGGCTGTTGCCCAGCCAGCGGCCCGCCTCCCCGGAGATGTAGCTGTCGCCCATGGTGACGACGGCGGTGGGGCCCGTGCCGGGCGAGGCGTGGGCGGAAGGGGCGGCGACGGAGGCGAGTCCGGCGGCGGTACACAGTGCCAGGAGTGCGCGCAGCGCACGGTGGGGGGTCGAAGGCATGGCTGTGCTCCTGCGGTACGCAGTGACGTGGGGGACAGCCGCCGGCCGGTGGCATGGCGGAATCTGTCACCCACTGGCTTGTTACCGCTAGGTAGCTGCATATCTCGGTTCCGTCACGTCCCCTGTGGACTCACAGGAACGGGAACAGGGCCCCGCGCCCGGTGCTGTGCGACACCGGGGACGAAGCCCTGCTCAGATGCTGTCCGACCGCTGTGCGGGCCGCCGGGTCAGCCGTTCTGCTCCGAGATCAGCCGACCAGCTGCTCGTAGGCGGGGAGCGTCAGGAAGTCCGCGTAGTCGGCGTCGAGGGAGACGTGCAGGAGCAGGTCGTGGGCCTGCTGCCACTTGCCGGCCGCGAAGGCCTCCTCGCCGATCTCCTCGCGGATCGCGTCCAGTTCCTCGGCGGCGACCTTGCGGGCCAGCTCCGGGGTGGCGGTCTCGCCGTTCTCGAAGACCACGCCCGCGTTGATCCACTGCCAGATCTGCGAGCGCGAGATCTCGGCGGTGGCCGCGTCCTCCATCAGGTTGAAGATGGCGACGGCGCCGAGGCCGCGCAGCCATGCCTCGATGTAGCGGGTGCCGACCTGCACGGCGCTGACCAGGCCCGCGTACGTGGGCCTTGCGTCCAGCGAGTCGATGGCGATCAGGTCGCCGGCCGCGACGGAGACGTCCTCGCGGAGGCGGTCCTTCTGGTTCGGCTTCTCGCCGAGGACGGCGTCGAAGGAGGCCATCGCGATCGGGACAAGGTCGGGGTGGGCGACCCACGAGCCGTCGAAGCCGTCGCCGGCCTCGCGGTCCTTGTCGGCCTTGACCTTCTCGAACGCGACCTTGTTGACGTCGGCGTCCTTGCGCGACGGGATGAACGCCGCCATGCCGCCGATCGCGTGCGCGCCGCGCTTGTGGCAGGTGCGCACGAGGAGCTCGGTGTACGCGCGCATGAACGGGGCCGTCATCGTGACCGCGTTGCGGTCCGGAAGGACGAACTTGGCGCCGCCGTCACGGAAGTTCTTGACGATGGAGAACAGGTAGTCCCAGCGGCCCGCGTTCAACCCGGCGGCGTGGTCGCGGAGTTCGTAGAGGATCTCCTCCATCTCGTACGCGGCCGTGATGGTCTCGATGAGGACCGTGGCCCGGACGGTGCCCTGCGGGATGCCGACGTAGTCCTGGGCGAAGACGAAGATCTCGTTCCAGAGGCGGGCCTCCAGGTGGGACTCCGTCTTCGGCAGGTAGAAGTACGGGCCCTTGCCGAGGTCGATCAGCCGCTGGGCGTTGTGGAAGAAGTACAGGCCGAAGTCGACGAGCGCGCCGGGTACCGGGCGGCCGTCGAAGGTGAGGTGACGCTCCTCCAGGTGCCAGCCGCGGGGTCGCATGACGACCGTCGCCAGCTCGCCGGCCGGCTTGAGGGCGTACGACTTGCCCGAGCGCGGGTCCGTGAAGTCGATCTTCCGGGCGTACGCGTCGATCAGGTTGAGCTGGCCCAGGACCACGTTCTCCCAGGTCGGCGCGGAGGCGTCCTCGAAGTCGGCGAGCCAGACCTTCGCGCCGGAGTTGAGCGCGTTGATCGTCATCTTGCGGTCGGTCGGGCCGGTGATCTCGACGCGGCGGTCGTTCAGGGCCGCCGGGGCCGGCGCGACCTTCCAGGAGTCGTCGGCGCGGATCGCCGCGGTCTCCGGCAGGAAGTCCAGGGTGGACGTGCGGGCGATCTCGGCGCGACGCTCCGCTCGGCGGGCGAGGAGCTCGTCCCGGCGCGGGGTGAACCGCCGGTGCAGTTCGGCGACGAAGGCCAGGGCGGCCTCGGTGAGCACCTCTTCCTGACGCGGCAGGGGCTCGGCATCGACGACGGCCAGGGGGGACGGCGCTGGTGCGGACATGAACTGTCACTTCCTTCAGCGGACTTCACGGGCGGTGCCAGACGGCCGCCGGGCGTCGCGGGACGGCACGCAGTGCCGCAGGCGCCGAGATACGGCCGCAAGCGCCTTCTGAACGGACAGGCGCTTCTGAACAGTGGATACTAGTTTCCTCATGGTGGAAGTTCAATGGTTTGTTGATGTCGAGATTCTCCGGATCGACAGACCATGGCGCTGGGTGCCACGCCCTTCACTCCAAGTGCGCCAGATCCTCCTCGGTGTCGATGTCATAGGGCTCGGCCACATCCGAACAGTCCACCGGGGTGATCGCATCCCGGTGCGCCGCCAGATAGTCCCGCGCGCCCCGGTCACCCACCGCGAGCTCGGCGATCCCCGCCCAGTGCCCGGCGCCGAACAGCACCGGATGGCCCCGCTGCCCGTCGTACGAGGCCGCCGCCAGCGAATCCCGCGCGACGTACGCCGCCCGGACCCGGGCCACCGCCTCCGCCCCGATCCCCGGCTGGTCGACCAGAAGGACGAGCGCCGCGTCGACCCCCCGCGGATCGGCGGCCAGCGAGACGAGCCCCGCCCGCAGCGAGGAACCCATTCCCTCGGCCCACTCCGGGTTGTCCACGAGCACGCACCCGGGCAGCTCCGCCCGCTCCCGTACGGCCTCGGCCGACGCGCCCAGCACCACGTGCACCACCTCGCACCCGGCCGCACGCAGCACCCCCACGGCGTACTCGACGAGAGGCCGCCCCCGATGCGTGAGCAGCGCCTTCGGCCGCCCGCCGAGCCGCCGTCCGCCTCCCGCGGCGAGCAGCAGTCCGGCGACGAGTGGCGTGTGGACATCCGTTCGGTCATGCGCTGTTGTCATGGGGACTGCATACCTCATCAGGCGGAATCACACGGTCGCCTGAATTACCCGGGCGAAGGGTGGCGCGGCGGGGTGGCGAAGGAGTTAACTGACCCGCAACTCACGGCGCCCGACCACCGCCCGGGGTCGGCTCGGAGCGCTGCTCCGGGTGTTCGGAGTATGGAGTTCTGCGCACAGTGTCGTGCGAGGGGGAGAACCATGTTGCGAAGCGTGGGGCAGAGGCGAGTGACCGGCGAGGGCGTGGACCCGAGGGTGGCCGAACTGCGGTCCGCCGTGTCCCGGCTCCGACGCGAACTGGCAGCTCACCGCGTCGAGTTCACCGACCGGGGCATCGCCGAGGACGAACTCGCGGCGCTCGACGCGATGGCGCTCAGCGGCGCCCCCGAGGTACGGCGGCTGCGCCGCTCACTGCTGCTCGTCGCGGGATCGGTCGGATCCGTCAGCGCGCTCGCGGAAGGGCTCGCCGGGGTCCGGCGGGCGGTGGAACTCTTCGGTCCGCCGGCGCCCCGGGGACCTGTCGACTGACGGGTGCGCGGTGGCGCCTGCGATGTGACGGCTACGGTGGCCGCAGCGGCGCGACGGGGTGTGCGGTGGCCGTGGCGATGCGAGCTAGCGCCTGATCAGGCGGCGGGCCGTCGCCGTCGCCACCGCCGCCGTGCGGGAGTCCACGCCCAGCTTCGCGAAGACATGCACCAGATGGGACTTCACCGTCGCCTGGCTCAGGAACAGCACCTTGCTGATCTGCTGGTTCGACAGGCCCTCGCCCACCAGCTGGAGCACCTCCAGCTCGCGCTTGGTCAGCGCCTCCGCCGGGGTCCGCATCCGGTCCATCAGCCGGTGCGCCACCGCCGGGGCGAGGGCCGACTGGCCGGCCGCCGCCGTGCGGACCGCCGCCGCCAGCTCCTCCGGCGGCGCGTCCTTCAGGAGGTACCCGGAGGCGCCCGCCTCCACCGCCGCCAGGATGTCCGCGTCCGTGTCGTACGTCGTCAGGACCAGTACCTTCGGCCCGCCGGACGCCGCCGTGATCGCCGCCGTCGCCTCCGAACCGTGCATCCCGGAGCCGAACTGCAGGTCCATCAGGACCACGTCCACACCCCCGGCCGCGGCCAGCTCCACCGCGCGCTCCGCGGTCGCCGCCTCCGCGACGACGGCGAAGTCCGGCTCCGTGTCCAGGACCGCGCGCAGGCCCGCCCGTACGACCGGGTGATCGTCGGCCAGCAGCAGACGGATGGTCATGCTCTTCACGCTCCAGCGGGGAGGGGGAGGGAGACGGCGACCGCCGTGCCCTGACCGGGGGCGGACTCGACGGTGAAGGTGCCGCCCAGCGACTCCGCGCGCGAGCGCATCGCCGGAAGCCCGAAACCGCCGTCGGAGGAGGGCCGCACCGCGCCGGGGTCGAAACCCCCGCCGTCGTCGACCACGTCCAGGGTCACCGACGCGTCCATGAACGACAGGGTGATCTCCGCGCGTGCCGCGCCCGCGTGCCGCACCGTGTTCGCGACCGCCGACTGGGCGATACGGAGCAGCGCCACCTCGTAGGGAGTCGGCAGCTCGACCGGCGTACCGCTGACGGAGAAACGGACCCGGGGCCCCGCCCCCGGCTCGCACAGACGCTCCAGAGCCGCCGCAAGGGAGCCGTGCTCCAGGTCCGGCGGCGACAGCGCCCGGACGAAACGTCTGGCCTCTGCCAGGTTGTCCTGGGCCTCCTGCCGCGCCCGGTCGATGTGGTCCGCGGCGGGGGAGTCCGGCGGCAGCGCCCGTTCGGCCGCGCGGAGCAGGAGCTGGATCGAGGACAGGCCCTGCGCGAGCGTGTCGTGGATCTCGCGGGCGAGCCGTTCCCGCTCGGCGAGCGTCCCCGCGTGCCGCTCCGCGGCCGCCAGCTCCTCCCGTGTCTCGATCAGTTCCTCGATGAGCCGGCGCCGCCGCTCGCTCTCCCGGTACAGCGCGTGGTAGCCGAGGACCGTCGCCACCGCGACCGCCGCGCCGAGCAGCGGCCCGATGAAGACCCCGGGGTTGAGCGCGGCGCCGTGCCCCACGTACGAGAGGATCGCCGCGACCGCCGTCAGCGCGACCGCCGGCAGCGACCAGCGGGCGGGCAGCAGATGCAGCTGGAGGAAGTAGAGCGGGAAGGCCACCCACAGCGCCTCCGGGGTCAGCCACAGCATCGCGAGCCAGCACACGCCCAGGACGCCCAGCCACACCGCGGCGGCCCGCTGCGAGTCCCGTACGGACGGCAGAGACGAACCGGCGGCGTAGACCGCGCCCGTCAGCACCGCGAGCACCGTCCCGGCGACCGAGTCGGCCCGTACCGCCGCGAGGACGAGCAGGCCCGCCATCAGCAGGTGAAGACAGAGGCGCAGCGCGCGCAGGACGGGCGTGAGGGGCCGCTGGGCGGGGTGGACGGAGGAGTGGGGCGCAGGGCCGCGGGAGGAGTGGGGATCCATGTTCCCTCCAGCCTAGACAGCGGCGGACAATCCGGGCTCAACCAAAAGTTTGATGACGGAGCCATCCGTGGCGCGATGCCCGCGGGGCACCTCGCCGACCACCCTGGTCAGCATGTTCGTCGCATGGAGAGACCTCGGATTCGCCAAGGGGCGGTTCGCGCTCATGGGCACCGTGATCGTTCTGATCACCCTGCTCGTGGGCCTGTTGTCCGGACTGACCGCCGGCCTCGCGCGGGAGAATGTCTCCGCGATCACCGGCCTGCCCGCCGACCGGCTCGCCTTCGCGGCGCCGCCGTCCGGGCAGTCGGTCTCCTTCACCCACTCGACGGTGACGGAGAAGCAGTGGCGCGAGTGGGCCGAACGGCCCGGGGTGACGGAGGCCTCGCCGCTCGGCATCCGCACGCTCAACGGCGCCGCCGGGGACCGGACCGCCGCCGTGTCCGCCTTCGGTACGGAGCCGGAGGGCGGGCTCGCACCCGTGGCGCCCGCCCCGGGGAAGGCCGTGCTCTCGGAGTCGGCGGCGGAGGAGCTGGGAGTCGCCGTCGGCGCCCCCCTCCGCCTCGGCCCGCTGGAGCTCACCGTCGCGGCGGTCGCGGGCGATGCCTCGTACAGCCACACGCCCGTCGTGTGGACGACCCTCGACGACTGGCAGAGGCTCGGCAACACCGGCACCACCGCGGAGGAGCAGGCCACGGTCGTCGCCCTCCGCGGCGGGGGTGCCGACTGGGGCGCCGGCGACGAGGCCGTCGGCACCGAGGCGCGGACCGTCGACGAGGCCCTCACCGCCATAGGGTCCTACCAGGCCGAGAACGGCTCGCTCCAGCTCATGCGCGGCTTCCTCTTCGTCATCTCGGCCCTCGTCATAGGAGCCTTCTTCACCGTCTGGACCATCCAGCGGAGCGGCGACGTGGCCGTCCTGAAGGCCCTCGGCGCATCGACCCCGTACCTCCTCAAGGACGCCCTCGGCCAGGCGGTTCTCATGCTCACGGCGGGCACGCTGCTCGGGACCGGGCTCGCGGTCGGCGTCGGAGCGCTGGTCAGCGGCGGGAACGTGCCGTTCGTCCTCGAACCGCCGACCGTCCTCGGGCCGGCCGCCGTGATGATCGTGCTCGGTGCCCTCGGGGCGGCGCTGTCCATCCGGCGGATCACCGCCGTCGATCCCCTTACCGCGCTCGGGAGTGCCCGATGAGTCTCGTCCTCGATGCCGTCACCCTCACCTACCCGGACGGCGACGGCCGGCTGACCGCACTCGACGCGGTCTCCCTCACCGTCCCCGCCGGATCCCTCACGGCCGTCGTCGGGCCCTCCGGCTCCGGCAAGTCCAGCCTGCTCGCGGTCGCCGCGACACTGGTGACACCGGACCACGGGCGGGTCGTCGTCGACGGTACGGACACGGGGGAACTGGACGCGGCCGGGCGGGCGGCGCTGCGGCGGGAGCGGATCGGGATCGTGTTCCAGCAGCCGAACCTGCTCCCGTCGCTCACGGCCGCGGAACAGCTCCAGGTGATGGCGCACGTCTCGGGGCGGCCGGCGAAGCCGGCCCGCGGCAGGGCCCTGGAACTGCTCGACGCGGTGGGCCTCGCGGACCTGGCCGGGCGACGGCCGCACCAGCTGTCCGGGGGACAGCGACAGCGGGTCAACATCGCGAGGGCGCTGATGAACGAGCCGGCGGTCCTGCTCGTCGACGAGCCGACGAGTGCGCTGGATCATGAGCGGGGGGCGGCGGTGATGGAGCTGCTCGCGGGGCTGACGGTGGGGAGGGGGACGGCGACGGTGCTGGTGACGCATGACCGGGGGCATGCGGCCCGGGCGGAGCGGGTGGTGGAGGTCATGGACGGCCACCTCACGGCAACGGCCCACGCCTGACCCCACGGCGCCGTGCCCGCGGAGGCCTGCGCCGGCCTCGCGCTGCGCCCGCGCCCGCCTCGCGGTGGGCTGCCGCCCGAGCCCCCGCCGCTCGTTGCCCCGCTGGGGCGGAGCGCCTCCCCGCGTTCAGCCCGTTGTGGGCATCTGTTCCGCCGGGGCGTGGGGGTCCCCCCGGGCGGGGTCTGGGGGAGGGCGGACACAACGGACGGCGCCCCTTGCCGGGCCTGGGCTCTCTGTGCACCGCGCCCTGTGTGCGGTGCACAGTCGGGTGCGGGTCAGGCGCAAGGGGGCGGAGGCGCCGCCAAGGGCGCCGTCCCGTGTGCCCACCCGTCCCTCCCCAAGGACTTCGTCCAGGGGGACCCCTAAGCGGGACGATTGCCCACACGGCGGTGGGCGGAGGCCGCCCGGGGGTGGGCTCGCTGTCCGTCGAGACTTCGGCCCGTCGGGGCCACGCCCCCGGCCCGTCACGGCCACCTGTCCGGGCCTGTCAGGGCCATGCGTCCCGGCCCGTCGGGGCCACGCCCCCGCCCGTCAGGGCCCCGCACCCCCAGGGGGCTACGCGCCCCCGTTGGCCGTCGTGTTCGCCAGGGCCGCCGAGAGTTCGCGGGCCACTTCCTGGAGGATCGGGACGATCTTCTCCGTGGCCGCTTCCGTCACGCGCCCCGCCGGGCCCGAGATCGAGATCGCGGCGGCCGTCGGGGAGTCCGGGACCGAGACCGCGAGGCAGCGGACTCCTATCTCCTGCTCGTTGTCGTCGACCGCGTATCCCGTCTCGCGGACCGCGACGAGCGCGTCGAGGAAGCCGTCCGGCGTGGTGATGGTCTTCTCGGTGGCCGCCGGCATGCCGGTACGGGCGAGCAGCGCGCGGACCTCTTCGGCCGGGGTGTGCGCGAGGAGCGCCTTGCCTACGCCCGTCGAGTGCGGCAGCACCCGTCGGCCGACCTCGGTGAACATGCGCATCGAGTGCTTGGACGGCACCTGCGCCACGTACACGATCTCGTCGCCGTCGAGCAGCGCCATGTTCGCGGTCTCGCCGGTCTCCTCGACGAGCCGCGCCAGGTACGGGCGGGCCCAGGTGCCGAGGAGGCGGGAGGCGGACTCGCCGAGCCGGATGAGGCGGGGGCCGAGCGCGTACCGCCGGTTGGGCTGCTGGCGTACGTACCCGCAGGCGACCAGGGTGCGCATCAGGCGGTGGATGGTGGGGAGCGGGAGTCCGCTGCTGGCGGAGAGCTCGCTCAGCCCGACCTCGCCCCCGGCGTCGGCCATCCGCTCGAGGAGGTCGAAGGCACGCTCAAGGGACTGGACGCCCCCGCTCGCGGCGGGCTTGGCGGCGTCGGTGGTGCTGGCGCTGGACGTCGGCACGTCAACGGTCCTTTCGGGGCAGGCGGGCAAGGCAGCAGCCTACCGGCCCATTGGGCGGGGTACATGGTCCTGGTGTCGGCGTCCGCGCCGGTCAGGGCGTGTTTGTCCGGTGTCGGCGACGGCCCGGAGTCGTCCGGGTCGGCCCCAGCTGTACGGAGCTACGTTCTACTGTACGGAATTTGCATTTCACTTGGTGGAAACATCCAAGCGGCGTGCGGCGGCGCTCGACGTCGGCGGCGATGCTGGAAGTGTGCCCTTGACGACATGTCGTCCGGAAGTGAAGACTCCTTCAACAGTTCGTTGAATTTTTTCTTGAAGCACTGGAAGAGGGGTACGGGTGGACGTCAACCTGGTCCTGCGCTCGACGCGTGTCATCACCCCCGAGGGGACGCGCCCGGCGTCGATCGCCGTCTCCGGAGGGACGATCGCGGCCGTGCTGCCGTACGACGCGGAGGTACCCGCCGGTGCCCGGCTCGAGGACGTCGGCGACGACGTCGTCCTGCCCGGACTCGTCGACACCCACGTGCACGTGAACGACCCCGGCCGCACCGAGTGGGAGGGCTTCTGGACCGCCACCCGCGCGGCCGCCGCCGGTGGCATCACCACCCTCCTCGACATGCCCCTCAACTCGCTGCCGCCCACCACCACCGTGGAGAACCTGCGCGTCAAGCAGGAGGTCGCCCGCGCCAAGGCCCACGTCGACGTCGGTTTCTGGGGCGGCGCCCTGCCCGACAACGTCAAGGACCTGCGCCCGCTCCACGACGCCGGTGTCTTCGGCTTCAAGTGCTTCCTGTCGCCCTCCGGCGTGGAGGAGTTCCCCGAGCTCGACCAGGAGCAGCTCGCGACCTCGCTCGCCGAGATCTCCGGCTTCGACGGCCTGATGATCGTGCACGCCGAGGACCCCCATCACCTCGCCGCAGCGCCCCAGCGCTCCGGCGGCGCGTACGCCGACTTCCTCGCCTCGCGTCCCCGCGACGCCGAGAACACGGCGATCGAGAACCTGATCGACCAGGCCCGCCGGCTGAACGCCCGCGTCCATGTCCTGCACCTCTCCTCCTCGGACGCGCTGCCGGTCCTCGCCGCCGCCAAGGCCGAGGGCGTCAAGGTCACCGTCGAGTCCTGCCCGCACTTCCTCACGCTCACCGCCGAGGAGATCCCGGACGGCGCCACCGAGTTCAAGTGCTGCCCGCCCATCCGCGAGGCGGTCAACCAGGACGCGCTGTGGCAGGGGCTCGCGGACGGCACGATCGACTGCGTCGTCTCCGACCACTCGCCGTCCACGACCGACCTCAAGACGCCCGACTTCGCGTCCGCGTGGGGCGGCATCTCCTCCCTCCAGCTCGGCCTCCCCGCCATCTGGACCGAGGCGCGCCGTCGCGGCTTCGACCTGACGGACGTCGTCCGCTGGATGTCGGAGGGCCCGGCCCGGCTCGCCGGCCTCACCCGCAAGGGCGCCATCGAGGCCGGTCGCGACGCCGACTTCGCCGTCCTCGACCCGGAGGCCACCTTCACCGTCGACCCGGCGGAGCTGCAGCACCGCAACCGGATCACCGCCTACGCGGGCAAGACCCTCAATGGCGTCGTCACCTCCACCTGGCTGCGCGGTGAGCGGATCGCCGACCACGGCACCCTCGCCGAGCCCTCCGGCCGCCTCCTCGAAAGGAACAACTGACCCGTGAGCACCGGCATACCCTCCTTCACCGGCGACGCCAGGCCTTACGGCGGTGGCGACCCCTACGCCGACTACCGGACGGCCGACTTCCCCTTCATCCAGTACGCCGACCTCGCCGACCGGCGCCTCGGCGCGGGCGTGATCGCGGCCAACGACGAGTTCTTCGCCGAGCGCGAGAACCTGCTCAAGCCCGAGGCCGCCGAGTTCGACCCCGAGCACTTCGGCCACAAGGGCAAGATCATGGACGGCTGGGAGACCCGCCGCCGCCGTGGCATCTCCGCCCAGCAGCCGCATCCCACCGAGGACGACCACGACTGGGCCCTCGTACGGCTCGGCGCGCCCGGCGTCGTCCGCGGCATCGTCCTCGACACCGCCCACTTCCGCGGCAACTACCCGCAGGCCGTCTCCGTCGAGGCCGCCTCCGTGCCCGGCTCGCCCTCGCCCGAGGAGCTCCTCGCCGACGACGTGAAGTGGACGACGCTCGTCCCGCGCACCGCCGTCGGCGGCCACGCCGCCAACGGCTTCGCCGTCGACGTCGAGCAGCGCTTCACCCACCTCCGCGTCAACCAGCACCCCGACGGCGGCATCGCCCGCCTCCGCGTGTACGGCGAGGTCGCCCCCGACCCGAAGTGGCTCGGCGTGCTCGGCACCTTCGACCTCGCGGCCCTGGAGAACGGCGGTCAGGTCGAGGACGCCTCCGACCGCTTCTACTCCCCGGCCACCAACACCATCCAGCCCGGCCGCTCCCGCAAGATGGACGACGGCTGGGAGACCCGCCGCCGCCGCGACAAGGGCAACGACTGGATCCGCTACCAGCTGGTCGCCGAGTCCGAGATCCGCGCCGTCGAGATCGACACCGCGTACCTCAAGGGCAACAGCGCCGGCTGGGCCGCGCTGTCGGTCGCGGCCGAGGGCTCGGAGGAGTGGACCGAGATCCTGCCCCGGACCCGCCTCCAGCCCGATACCAACCACCGCTTCGTCCTCGACGCCCCGGCGGTCGGCTCGCGTGTCCGGATCGACATCTACCCGGACGGCGGCATCTCCCGCCTCCGTCTCTTCGGCTCCCTCACGGACGCCGGCACGGCCCGTCTGACGGCCCGCCACCAGGAACTGGGCGGCTGACCGGACCGGTAGGTACCGGCGGGCCGGGGTACGCCCCCGGTCCGCCCCATGAACCGGGCGGGTACGACACCCCGCCCGGCCCGCGAGGGCGCACCGGCCTGACAGCACCGGTGCGCACCTCTTCTTCGGGCTCGGTTCGCCTCCGGGCGCCCTGAGCCGGGGGAGCGACCCCGACCGTGCTCGACCCCCCCTCGGTCCTCGGGGGCCTCCGCGCGCTCGGGGTCGTTCTCCCGGCGGCGTCCTTCGGCTCACTCGCCGGTCCCTCGCGTAGGGGTGCCGCCCAGCCACGCCCCCGTCGTGCGGGTACCGAGCGGGCCGCGTGTACGGGGGGCGAGCCCCTGCGGGCATCGCCTGTCGGGCCCCGTCCCGGCGCTACGCCGCGTGCCCGCCGTCCACCGAGAACTCCGCGCCCGTCACGTACCGCCCCTCCGGTCCCGCCAGGAACGCGACCATGGCGGCCACCTCCTCCGCGGTGCCGAAGCGGCCCAGTGCCGTCATGGCCGCCTGGCCCTCCGCGTACGGGCCGTCCGCCGGGTTCATGTCGGTGTCGACGGGGCCGGGGTGGACGACGTTCGCGGTGATGCCGCGCCCGCCCAGCTCCCGCGCGAGGCTCTTCGTCAGGCCGATCAGCGCCGTCTTGCTCAGCGTGTACAGCACTCCGCCGGGCCCCGGCACCCGCTGGGTCATGCAGCTTCCGACGGTGATGATCCGGCCGCCCTCCGGCAGGTGTCCGGCCGCCGCCTGCGAGGCGAGGAACGCCGCCCGGACGTTCACCGCGAGGACCCGGTCCACGTCCGCGAGAGTCAACGACTCCAGCGGGCCGAGGACCCCGACGCCCACGTTGTTCACCAGGACGTCGAGCCGGCCCAGGGCGTCCGCCGCCCAGTTCACCGCGCCCGCCGCGTCCCCGGCGTCGGCCGCGTCGGCCCGCAGGGGCAGCGCCCTGCGGCCGGTCGCCTCGATGCGCGCGGCGACCTTCTTGGCCCGCACCTCGTCCTGGACGTAGGTGAAGGCGACGTCGGCGCCCTCCCGGGCGAGCCGCACGGCCGTGGCCGCGCCGATCCCGCGGCTGCCGCCCGTCACCAGAACCGCCGTGCCGTTCATCGTGGACATCCCGAAACCTCCGTGAGACGTGGTCCTAAGTGGTTGCGGGTTCAATGAAAGTCGTGGAGGCGTCCCGACGCCGGCACGAATCGGACGCCGACCCGAGCGGCGATGAGTTCCGCCGGGCGCCACGGTCTGAACTGCTGAGACACGATGGACCGGAGACGAAAGGCACCACCATGGCCACGCTCAGCCTCACCCAGTTCCTGACCCTCGACGGCGTCCGCCAGGCCCCGGGCGGCCCGGAGGAGGACCCCAGCGAGGGCTTCACGCACGGCGGCTGGTCCGTGCCGTTCGGGGACGAGGACTTCGGACGGTTCATGGACGGGGTCTTCGAACGGCCGACCGCCTTCCTCCTCGGCCGCCGCACGTACGAGATCTTCGCCGGCTACTGGCCGAAGCGGACGGACCTCGCCGACCCCATCGCCACCAAGCTCAACGCGCTCCCCAAGTACGTCGCCGGCACGACCCTCGACTCCGCCGACTGGGCCGGGACCACCCTGCTCCGCGGGGACGTCGTCGAGGAGGTCAGGGCGCTCAAGGAGCGGACCGACGGCGAGATCCAGATGCACGGCAGCGGCGGTCTCGCCCAGACCCTGCTCGACCACGATCTGATCGACACCCTGCATCTGCTCGTGTTCCCGGTGATCCTCGGCACCGGCCGCCGCCTCTTCGCCGACGGCGTGCGCCCCACCGCCTTCCGGCTGACCGGCGCACGCACCACCGGCTCGGGCGTCACCCTCACCACGTACGAGCTCGCGGGCCGCCCCGAGTACGGCAGCTACGCCTGACCGGGCGGGCCGTCACGCACCCGCGTCCACCCCGTCCGCCGGGGGTCCGCGGAGGGACCGAGGGGAGCCCCGAAAGGTGTAGCCACCATCGGCCTGCCCCGGTACGGTGATCGCTCCACGTGCGAGCCGTCGAAGTCTCCACCCCACCCCGAGAGTTGGAGATACGGCCGCAATGTCAGCTTCGTCGATCGCCGCCCCCGTGTCCCTCGGCGCCCCGCGCCGGGCCTGGATCACCGACCTGCCCGTCCTGCTCGTCGCCGTCGTCTGGGGGGCCAGCTACCTCGCGGCCAAGGGCATCACCACCACCCACACCGTCATCGCGGTCCTCGTGCTGCGGTTCGCGGTGGTGCTGCCCGTCCTGGTCGTCGCCGGGTGGGCCAGGCTCCGGGCCCTGAGCGCCGCCCAGTGGCGCGGCGCCGGGGCACTCGGGCTGATCCTCGGAGGGATCTTCCTCCTGGAGACCTACGGCGTCGTCCACACCTCCGCCACCAACGCGGGTCTGATCATCAGCCTCACCATGATCTTCACTCCGCTCGCCGAGGCCGCCGTCACCCGGGTCAGGCCGCCCCGCGCCTTCCTCGGCGCCGCCGCGCTCTCCGTCCTCGGCGTCGTGCTCCTCACCCAGGGCGGAGGCTTCAGCACCCCCTCCGTCGGCGACCTGCTCATGCTGCTCGCCGCCCTTGCCCGTACCGTCCACGTCCTGGCGATGTCCCGGATCAAGGCCGTCCGGTCGGCCGACTCGCTCTCCCTCACCACCGTGCAGCTGGGCTCCGCCGTCGCCGTCTTCGCCGTCATCGCGGTCTTCCCCGGCGCCGGCGCCTCACCCTGGGCGGTGGCTCTCGACTTCGGCCCGCGCGAGTGGGCCGGGCTGATCTTCCTCTCCGTCTTCTGCACGCTCTTCGCGTTCTTCGTGCAGATGTGGGCGGTCCGCCGCACCTCCCCGTCCCGGGTCGGCCTCCTCCTCGGCACGGAACCGCTCTGGGCCGCCGCGGCGGGCATCGCCCTCGCCGGCGACCGCCCCGGCGTCCTCGGCCTCGCGGGCGCGATCCTCGTGCTCGCGGGCACCAGTTGGGGCCGCAGGTCCGCGGACAACGGGGCCGGGTAGTTCCTCGCCCCCGCGTCCCCTGGTGTACGACACGACCGATGAGGACCGGTCGGGACACCGGATCAGGACTTCGCCACCCGGTCCGACCCGATCATGAGGACGAGGCCGAGCGCCGCGATCACGATGTTGGCGAACAGCTCACGGCCCTCCAGGAACCACACGTTCTCCGTGAGGAACCGGGTCACGCCGAGGAGACGGAACCAGCCGTCCGTCAGTTCGCGCACCACCCCGGCCACACCGAAGAGAGCGAGCAGAAAACCGGCGACCTCAAGAAACCTCTTCATGAAGTGATCATGGCGCGGCCGGGAGACCGGCCGCGTCCGCCTCCGGTCCACAGGCACCGCGACCGAAGTATCGACCTCCACGACTTCGGTAGCGGCCCGGCCGCCGATGCCCCGCACGCCGCCCCCGGCTGCGTACATTGCCGATATGACCCGAACGGACCGGCAGCGCTGGCTGCTCCCCTCCCACCTGGCCGAACCCGGTGGGAACGGGGAGGGCCGGCCCCGCCGTACCGTCCGCGACTGGATCGTGGACACCTCGCTCTTCCTGCTCGCCGCCTTCGTCGGCCTCATCGCCGCCGACGCCAGCGCGCAGTACACGAGCGAGGCCGTCACCCTCGTCGACCAGCTCCTGGGCGCCGCCGCCTGCTGCGCCCTCTGGCTGCGCCGGCGCTGGCCCGCCGGACTCGCGATCGGCCTCTCGCTGCTCAACATCGTGGCCCCGGTCGCCGCCGGCGCCCTCCTCGCGAGCCTCTTCAGCGTCGCCGTGCGCAAGCCCTTCCGCGAGGTCGCAGCGATCGGCGCGCTCGCCGTCGCCGCCTCCACCGCGCAGGCCTTCATCAGGCCCGACCCCACCACCAACACCGGGCTCTCCATCGCCCTCGGCTTCACCCTCATCCTGCTCGTCACCGCCTGGGGCATGCTCGTCCGCTCCCGCCGCCAGCTCGTCGAGGCCCTCAGGGAGCGCGCCCGCCGCGCCGAGGCCGAGGCCGAGCTGCGTGCCGCGCAGGCCCAGCGGCTCGCCCGTGAGGCGATCGCCCGCGAGATGCACGACGTACTCGCCCACCGGCTCACCCTGCTCAGCGTGCACGCCGGAGCCCTGGAGTTCCGGCCCGACGCCCCGCCCGAGCAGGTCGCCCGCGCCGCGGGCGTCATCCGCGACAGCGCCCACGAGGCACTCCAGGACCTTCGCGAGATCATCGGCGTGCTGCGCGCCCCCGGCGAGAACGGCGACGGCGGCGACCGGCCGCAGCCCACCCTCGCCACCCTCGACGCGCTGATCGACGAATCCCGTGAGGCCGGGGCGGACGTCGTCCTCGACACCACGGTGGACGAACCGTCCACCGTGCCCGCCGCCACCGGCCGCACCGTCTACCGCATCGCCCAGGAGGGCCTCACCAACGCCCGCAAGCACGCCCCCGGCACCACGGTCACCGTCACCGTGCGCGGCCGTCCGGGGGAGGGCCTCACCGTCGACGTCCACAACCCGGCACCCGCCGGACCGGTCCCGCCCGTCCCCGGCTCCGGCCAGGGCCTGATCGGACTCACCGAACGCGCCGCGCTCGCCGGTGGCCGGATGGAGCACGGACCCGCCCCCGACGGCGGATTCTCCCTGCACGCCTGGCTACCGTGGCCCCCATGACCATCCGGCTGCTCATCGTCGACGACGACCCCCTGGTCCGCGCGGGCCTCACCCTGATGCTCGGCGGCGCCGAGGACCTGGAGATCGTCGGCGAGGGTGCCGACGGCCGCGAGGTCCCCGAACTCGTCACCCGGTTCGCCCCCGACGTCGTCCTCATGGACATCCGCATGCCGCACGTGGACGGGCTCACCGCCACCGAGCGGCTGCGCGCCGAGCCCGGTGCCCCCGAGGTCGTCGTCCTCACCACCTTCCACGCCGACGAGCAGGTGCTGCGCGCCCTGCGGGCCGGTGCGGCCGGCTTCGTCCTCAAGGACACCCCGCCCGCCGAGATCGTCGCCGCCGTACGCCGGGTCGCCGCCGGGGACCCGGTGCTGTCCCCGGCCGTCACCCGCCAGCTCATGAGCCATGTCGCCGGACAGCCGGAGCAGTCCCCGCGCAGCGCGGCCGCCGGACGCCTCGCCGAACTCGCCGACCGCGAGCGGGAGGTGGCCGTCGCCGTCGGCCGCGGTCTGTCCAACGCGGAGATCGCCGCCGAGCTGTACATGAGCGTGCCCACGGTCAAGACCCATGTCTCGCGCGTCCTCGCCAAACTCGGTCTCAACAACCGCGTCCAGATCGCCCTCCTCGTCCACGACGCGGGCCTCTTGACCACAGGAGGGGACGAGGACGGCCGGAACTGATCGTTTCGACGCCGGTTCCTTCGGATAGTCTGCGTCGATGTCCGTCATCGAACTGGGGGAGTACGGCGCGGACTTCACCGTGCATCCGTACCCCTACTACGCGAAGCTCCGCGAGGCCGGTCCCGTCCACGAGGTGCGGATGCCCGACGGCTTCCAGTTCTGGCTGGTCGTCGGACACGAGGAGGGACGCGCGGCGCTCGCCGACCCCCGGCTCGCCAAGTCCCCGCACGTGATCGGTGTACGGGCGCCGGAGGAGGACATCATCGGCGTCCACCTCCTCTCGGCCGACGCACCCGACCACACCCGGCTGCGCCGCCTGGTCACGGGCGAGTTCACCGGCCGCCGGGTGGCAGCCCTGCGGCCCCGCATCGAGCGGCTCACCGCGGACCTCGTCGACGCGATGGAACCGGCCGGCCGGGCCGACCTCGTCGACGCCTTGGCGTACCCGCTGCCGATCACCGTCATCTGCGAGCTCCTCGGGGTCCCCGCGGCGGACCGTGACACCTTCCGCCGCTGGTCGACGGAGCTGGTCACCCCCACCGGCGAAGAGGACTTCACCCGGAGCATGGTGGACTTCGGCGCCTACCTCGACGCGCTGATCGAGGACAAGCGCGCCGCGGGCCCCGCCGACGACCTGCTCTCCGGTCTGATCGCCTCCCGCGCCGAGGACGGCGACCGGCTCTCCGGGCCCGAACTCCGGGCCATGGCCTATCTGCTGCTCATCGCGGGCCACGAGACGACCGTCAACCTGATCGCCAACACCGTCCGCAACCTGCTCACCCACCCCGACCAGCTCGCCGCCCTGCGCGCCGACCCGGGCCTCCTGGACGGGACGATCGAGGAGTCGCTGCGGTACGACGGGCCGGTGGAGACCAGCACCTTCCGCTTCACCCGGGAGCCCGTCGCCCTCGGTGGCACGGAGATCCCGGCAGGTCAGTACGTCCTCGTCGCCATCGGTGCGCTCGACCGCGACCCGGCCCGGTTCCCCGAACCCGACCGCTTCGACATCCGCCGGGACACCCGGGGCCATCTGGCGTTCGGGCACGGCATCCACTACTGCCTGGGCGCCCCGCTCGCCCGGCTGGAGGGCCGGATCGCGCTCCGGACCCTTCTCGACCGCTTCCCGAACCTGGAACTCGACCCCGAGGGCGAGCCCTGGGAGTGGATCCCCGGCCTCCTGATGCGCGGAGTCCGGCACCTCCCGGTCCGGTGGTGACGCCGACCCGTGTGACGGCGACGCCGACCGGCCAGGTGGTGACGTCGGCCGGTCCGACGGCGCCGCCGGCCGGTGCGGTGGTCACGCCGGGGGACCGCTAGTCGATGGCGTCCACCCGTGCCGGTCGCCGCTCCTGTCGCGAGCGCTCGCACGCCTCGGCGATCCGGAGTGCCGCCAGGGCCTCCAGACCGTCGCACGGGTTGGGCGCCTCGCCGCGGACCAGACGTACGAAGGCGTCGAGCTCCGCCTCGTACGCGGGGGCGAACCGCTCCAGGAAGCCGGTCCAGGGCTTCCCCGGCGGCGCCGACGCCCAGGGTTCCACCGAGGTGAGCGGGGTGCGGTCGTCCAGGCCCACCGCGATCTGGTCCAGCTCGCCCGCCAGTTCCATGCGGACGTCGTACCCGGCGCCGTTGCGCCGGGTCGCCGTCGCCGTGACGAGCGTGCCGTCGTCCAGGGTGAGCAGCGCGGCGGCCGTGGACACGTCCCCTGCCTCCCGGAACATCGCGGGACCCGCGTCCGAGCCCGTCGCGTACACCTCCACGACCTCCCGCCCGGTCACCCAGCGCACGATGTCGAAGTCGTGCACCAGACAGTCCCGGAAGAGACCGCCGGAGAGGGGGAGGTACGCGGCCGGCGGCGGCGCCGGGTCGGAGGTCGCCGCCCGTACGGTGTGCAGCCGGCCGAGCCGCCCCGAGCGCACCGCCTCGCGCGCCGCCCGGTACCCCGCGTCGAAGCGCCGCATGAAGCCGAGCTGGAGCTCCGTGCCCGCCTCGGCCACCGCCGTGAGCGCGGTCGACGTCCCCGGCACGTCCAGGGCGATCGGCTTCTCGCAGAAGGCCGGGAGCCCGGCGCCCGCCGCGCGGGCGATCAGCTCCGCGTGCGCCGCCGTCGCCGAGGCGATCACCACGGCGTCCAGCGGGTGCGCGAACAGCGCGGTGACGTCCGGCGCGGCCTCCGCACCGAGCGCCCCCGCGACCCCGGCCGCCCGCGAGGCGTCCGCGTCCGCCACGACCAGCGACTCGACCTCCGGATGGCGGGCCAGCACCCCCGCGTGGAAGCTCCCGATCCGGCCCGTACCGATGAGTCCGATGCGCATGGCCCCACCGTGGAGCCGTCCGACTCCGGTGTCAAGGATTTGTCAGGACAACCGGACGTCACGACTTCCCGTCATCAGCGCCCCGGGCTACGCTCCCCCCGTGTCCAAGCAGTCAGGCTCCGCCCTGCCCCCGCTCTCCGTGGACCGCACCAGCCCGGTCCCGCTCTACTTCCAGCTGGCCCAGCAACTGGAGAGCGCCGTGGAGAACGGCACGCTGACCCCGGGCACCCTCCTCGGCAACGAGATCGACCTCGCCACCCGCCTCGGCCTCTCCCGCCCCACCGTCCGCCAGGCCATCCAGACCCTCGTGGACAAGGGCCTCCTGGTCCGCCGCCGGGGTGTCGGCACCCAGGTCGTGCACAGCACGGTCCGCCGCCCGCTGGAGCTGAGCAGCCTGTACGACGACCTGGACGCCGCCGGACAGCTCCCCGCCACCCGGGTCCTGGTCAACCGGGTCGAACCCGCCACCGGCCCGGTCGCCGAGGCCCTCCGCGTTCCCGAGGGCAGCGAGGTCGTCTATCTCGAACGGCTCCGCACCGCACACGGCGAACCCATGGCGTATCTGCGCAACCATCTGCCCGCCGGGCTCCTCGGCCCCGGCGGACCGGACACCGAGCGCCTGGAGACCACCGGCCTCTACCGGATGCTCCGTTCCGCCGCGCTCACCCTGCACAGCGCCCGCCAGGCCGTCGGGGCCCGCGCCGCGACCGCCGCCGAGGCCGCCCTGCTCGACGAGAGGGAGGGCGCACCGCTGCTGACGATGGAGCGCGTCACCTTCGACGACACCGGCCGCGCGGTCGAGTACGGCTCCCATCTCTACCGGGCCGACCGCTACTCCTTCGAGTTCCAGCTGATGGTCCGTCCGTAGGCCGTACCCCACCGGCGAAGGAGCCGGACACCGGCCCCCTGGCGAGCGCCACGACCCGCATGACCGATACTGCAATGCACGACTGCAATGCACGCAAAGGACACAAAGGAGGGCACGGCCTCGTGACCAGGCTTCGGACAGGAGGGGTACGCGCCGCAGTCGGCGCCGTGCTCGCGCTCGCGCTCACCGGCGCGCTCGCCGGGTGCAGCAGCACCGGCGGAAAGCGGGCGGAGGACGCCCGCAAGGCCGCCGAGGCCCAGGGCAGGGCAGCCGTCGACACCCCCCGCTGGACCTTCGCCATGGTGACCCACTCGGGTGACGGCGACACCTTCTGGGACATCGTCCAGAAGGGCGCCAAGCAGGCCGCCGCCAAGGACAACATCAACTTCCTCTACGCCCACAGCGACGAGGCCCAGCAGCAGGCGCAGCTGATCGACTCGTACGTCGCCAAGGGCGTCGACGGTCTGATCGTCACGCTCGCGAAGCCCGACGCGATGAAGGCCGCCGTCGAGAAGGCCGTCAAGGCCGGCATCCCGGTGATCACCGTGAACTCGGGCGCCGAGGTGTCCAAGGCGTACGGGGCGCTCACCCACATCGGCCAGGACGAGACCGTCGCCGGCGAGGCCGTCGGCGAGGAGCTCGACAAGCGGGGCAGGAAGAAGGCGCTCTGCGTCCTGCACGAGCAGGGCAACGTCGGTCACGAGCAGCGCTGCGCCGGCACGAAGAAGACCTTCGACGGCGAGCTGGTCAACCTCTACGTCGACGGCACCAACATGCCGGACGTCAAGGCCTCCATCGAGGCCAAGCTCCAGTCCGACAAGGCCGTCGACGCCGTCGTCACCCTCGGTGCCCCGTTCGCCGACGCCGCCGTCCAGGCCGCCAAGAGCGCCGGGAGCAAGGCCGAGATCGACACCTTCGACCTCAACGCCAAGGTCGCCACCTCCCTCCAGGCCGGCACCCTCGGCTTCGCCGTCGACCAGCAGCCCTACCTCCAGGGCTACGAGGCCGTCGACCTGCTCTGGCTCTACCGCTACAACGCCAACGTCCTCGGCGGCGGCAAGCCGGTCCTCACCGGCCCGCAGATCATCACGAAGGACGACGCCGCGAAGCTCGTCGAGTACGCGGAGCGGGGCACCCGATGAGCTCCACGGCCCCACCGTCGGACGGCCTCGACCACGTCGACGAACGGCTGCTGCGCACCACCCCGCTGAAGAAGCTGCTGGCCCGCCCCGAGCTCGGTTCGGTCGTCGGCGCGATCGCCGTCTTCGTCTTCTTCTCGGTCTTCGCCGACAGCTTCCTGAACCCGTCCAGCCTCGGCACCGTGCTGTACGCGGCCTCGACCCTCGGCATCATGGCGGTCCCCGTCGCGCTGCTCATGATCGGCGGCGAGTTCGACCTGTCCGCGGGTGTCCTGGTCACCAGCTCGGCGCTGGTCTCGTCGATGTTCAGCTACCAGATGACGGCGAACGTCTGGGTCGGTGTCGGCGTCTCGCTGCTCGTCACCCTGGCGATCGGCGGCTTCAACGGCTTCATGCTGACCCGTACGCAGCTGCCCAGCTTCATCATCACGCTCGGCACCTTCCTCATGCTGACCGGCCTGAACCTCGGCCTGACCAAGCTGATCAGCGGCACCGTCTCCACCAAGACCATCGCCGACATGGAGGGCTTCTCCTCCGCCCGCAAGCTCTTCGCCTCGCAGCTGACCATCGGCGGCGTCGAGTTCAAGGTCACCATCCTGTGGTGGTTCGGCCTGGTCGCGCTCGCCACCTGGATCCTGCTCCGCACCCGCTTCGGCAACTGGATCTTCGCGGTCGGCGGCGGTGCCGACGCGGCCCGCGCGGTCGGCGTCCCGGTCTACCGGACGAAGATCGGCCTCTACCTGGGCGTGGCGTTCTGCGCCTGGATCTCCGGCCAGCACCTGCTCTTCTCCTTCGACGTCGTCCAGTCGGGCGAGGGCGTCGGCAACGAGCTGATCTTCATCATCGCGGCCGTCATCGGCGGCTGTCTGATCACCGGCGGCTACGGCTCCGCCATCGGCTCGGCGATCGGCGCCCTCATCTTCGGCATGACGAGCAAGGGCATCGTGTACGCCGAGTGGAACCCGGACTGGTTCAAGTTCTTCCTGGGAGCGATGCTCCTCCTGGCGACCCTGCTGAACGCCTGGATCCGCAAGCGCGTGGAGGCCACCAAGTGACGACGGCCACGAAGACCGAGTCCGCTCCGCTCGTCGAGCTCGACGACGTCAGCAAGTACTACGGCAACATCCGCGCCCTCGAAGGGGTCTCCCTGGAGGTCCGCTCCGGCGAGATCTCCTGCGTCCTCGGTGACAACGGCGCCGGCAAGTCCACCCTCATCAAGATCGTCGCCGGCCTCCACCAGCACGACACGGGGACCTTCCGCATCGAGGGCGAGGAGGTCACCCTCGCCAACCCGCGCGACGCCCTCGGCCGGGGCATCGCCACCGTCTACCAGGACCTCGCCGTCGTCCCGCTCATGCCGGTCTGGCGGAACTTCTTCCTCGGCTCCGAGCCCACCAAGGGCTCCGGTCCCTTCAAGCGGCTCGACGTCGGCCTGATGCGGACCACCACCCGCGAGGCGCTGCTCCGCATGGGCATCGACCTGCGCGACGTCGACCAGCCCATCGGCACCCTCTCCGGCGGCGAGCGGCAGTGCGTGGCCATCGCCCGGGCCGTCCACTTCGGTGCGAAGGTCCTCGTCCTCGACGAGCCGACCGCCGCGCTCGGCGTCAAGCAGTCCGGCGTCGTCCTGAAGTACGTGGCAGCCGCCCGCGACCAGGGTCTCGGCGTGGTCCTCATCACCCACAACCCGCACCACGCGTACCTGGTCGGCGACCGTTTCGTGCTGCTCAAGCGGGGCGTCATGGCCGGCAGCCACACCAAGGGCTCCGTCACGCTCGACGAGTTGACCCGGCAGATGGCCGGCGGCACCGAGCTGGAGGACCTGCGGCACGAACTGGAGCGGCCGCCCGGGACGTGACGGACGCGGCCGCGATCGAACGGCCCCTTGACACCCCACCTGGCAGAATCGGAGCCGATGAGTACCTACCGTGACCTCGCCCACCGGGGATCGGCCCGGGGCACCGTGCTGCGGACCGTCGGCACCCGGGAGCGGCGCTCCCATCTGACGGCGCCGCGGGTGCCGACCGTCGGCATCGACATCGGCGGTACGAAGGTGATGGCCGGCGTCGTGGACGCCGACGGAAACATCCTGGAGAAGCTCCGCACGGAGACCCCGGACAAGTCCAAGAGCGCCAAGGTCGTCGAGGACACCATCGTCGAGCTGGTCCTGGACCTCTCCGACCGGCACGACGTGCATGCCGTCGGCATCGGCGCGGCCGGCTGGGTCGACGCCGAGCGTGCCACCGTGCTCTTCGCCCCGCACCTCGCCTGGCGCAACGAGCCCCTCAAGGACGCCCTCCAGAGCCGCCTCGCCGTCCCCGTCATGGTGGACAACGACGCCAACACCGCCGCCTGGGCCGAGTGGCGCTTCGGCGCCGGACGCGGCGAGGACCACCTCGTCATGATCACCCTCGGCACCGGCATCGGCGGCGCCATCCTGGAGGGCGGTCAGGTCAAGCGCGGCAGGTTCGGGGTGGCCGGCGAGTTCGGTCACATGCAGGTCGTCCCCGGCGGCCACCGCTGCCCCTGCGGCAACCGCGGCTGCTGGGAGCAGTACAGCTCAGGCAACGCCCTGGTCCGCGAGGCCCGTGAGCTGGCCGCCGCCGACTCCCCGGTCGCGTACGGGATCATCGAGCGGGTCAAGGGGAACGTCCCGGAGATCACCGGACCGCTCATCACCGAGCTCGCCCGCGAGGGCGACGCCATGTGCGTGGAGCTGTTCCAGGACATCGGCCAGTGGCTCGGCGTCGGCATCGCCAACCTCGCCGCCGCCCTCGACCCCTCCTGCTTCGTCATCGGCGGTGGCGTCTCGGCCGCCGACGACCTGCTGATCGGCCCCGCCAGGGACTCCTTCCGCCGCCACCTCACCGGCCGCGGCTACCGTCCCGAGGCCCGCATCACCCGCGCCCAGCTCGGACCCGAGGCGGGGATGGTCGGCGCCGCCGACCTCGCCCGCCTCGTCGCCCGTCGTTTCCGCCGTGCCAACCGGCGCCGGGTGGAGCGGTACGAGCGGTACGAGCGCTACGCCCAGGCCCTGCGCAGCGGGACCTCGGGCCGGGCCCCCCGTATCCCCGAGGACCCGCCTTCATGACCCTGCCCCACCAGTCCACCCCGCACGACACCGGGGGCAAGCTCCCCGAGGACCACCGGCACATGATCCGCCGCCGCTGGCTGACCGCCGTCATCATCGTCCTGCTCGTGGGCATCCCGGCCGGTTATCTCGTCATCTCCGCGGGCCAGAGCCGCGACAGCGGCCGCGACAAGGAGCGGGAGTCCTCGGCGGCGGGCCTCCAGGACAACTGGCCCTCGCTGATGAAGCGGCGGATCTTCGAGGTCCCGATCCCCGCCGGGGCGTGGGGGGTCGCCTACTACGAGACGAGCAACTGGAAGACCAGCCGGCTGTACGTGCAGTTCACGACGACCGCCGCCGGTCTGGACGGCTTCCTCGCCGAGTCCGGCACGAGCCGCGCCGCTCTCACCCCGGGCCGGATCACGGTCGGCGACCGTGACGCGGACATCGCGGGCTGGAGCTTCGTCGAGGGCATGAGCTGGGCCGGCACGACGGTCAAGCGCGAGGACCCGCGCCCGGCGACCGATCTGACGGTCGACCTCACCGAGCCGGCGTTCCCCCGGGTGTACGCGGTGTCGACGACGAGCCCCTGAGAGCGGGCGGGACCGTGCCCGCGTACGGAGAGCGGGCGGGACCTTTCCGGAGCGCCGGCCGAGAGCGCCTGACCCTTGTCGGTCAGGCGCTCTTCTCCATGCCGGGGCGCAGTCGGGCGAGCAGCTCGTAGAGGGTGGTGCTCTCGGCCGGGTCGAGGGTGTCGAGTGCGCCGCTGGTGGCCTGCATCTCCTCGCGGACGCGGCGGATGATGTCCCGGCCCTCGTCGGTGGCCACGACGTTCTTGACGCGTCGGTCGGAGGGGTCGGGCTCGCGGCGGACCAGGGAGCGGGCCTCCAGGCGGTCGATGATGCCGGTGACATTGGATGCGTCGCACACGAGCAGGGTGGCGAGGGCGCGCATCGGCAGCGGGCCGTTGAGCTGTGCGAGGACCTTCGCCTGGGTGGAGGTCAGACCGTGGTGGGCCGCGGCGGCCGCGAAGTCGCGCCACTGGGCCGTGCCGATGGCGGCGAGGAGCTCCATGAGCTGGAGCTTGGCGGGGGTCGGGGAGGTCGTCGCGCTCATGGGTCGAGCCTACTCAGAACACTTGACATTATCAATTGTTTACTTGACCACCTCAAGTAACGGGGTCTACCTTCGGCGAAGTACTTGATGACATCAAACATCGATGATCTGAAGCTCCCGCGTCACCGGAAAAGGCCCTCCCTGCCATGAGTCATGCCCCCACACCGCCCGCAGCCGATGCCCGGCGCGAGACGGTCATCGTCTTCGCCCTGAGTCTCGCCGCCATGGTCGTCTCGATGATGCAGACCCTGCCGGTCCCGATCCTCGGCCTCATCCGCACCGACCTCGGCACCTCCACGGCCAACGTGAGCTGGGTGACCACCGCCACGCTGCTCTCCGCCGCCGTCTTCACCCCGCTGCTCGGCCGCTTCGGCGACCAGCACGGCAAGAAGCCCACCCTCGTCGCCGTTCTCGGCGTCATGGTCGTCGGCTCCGTCGTCGCCGCCCTCGCGACCTCGCTGCCCCTGCTGATCCTCGGCCGCGTCCTCCAGGGCGCCGCCACCGCGATCTTCCCGCTCGCCCTCTCCGTCCTCCGCGAGGAGGTCAGGCCGCAGAAGCTGCCCGGTGCCATGTCCCTGGTCAGCGGCACCCTCGCCTTCGGCAGCGGCCTCGCGCTCGTCGCGACCGGCCTGCTCACCTCCGGCTCCGACGCCGACTACCGCAGCGCCTTCTGGATGGCGACCGGCTTCGCCGCGCTCGCCCTGCTCGCGGTCGTGTTCCTCGTCCCCGCGACCCGCCACAAGACGGGCGGCCGGACCGACTTCCTCGGTGCGCTGACCCTCGGCATCACGCTGCTGCTGCTCCTGCTGCCCATCTCGCAGGGCCACGAGTGGGGCTGGGCCTCGGCCCGGACGCTCGGCAGCTTCGCCGGCGCGGCCGTCATGGCGGTCGTCTGGGTCCTCGTGGAGCGGAAGGTCCGCGAACCGCTCGTCGACATGAAGATGTTCGTCCACCGTCCGGTCCTCATGGCCAACCTGGCCGGCATCCTCGTCGGCTTCGGCATGTTCGCGAACTTCCTGGGCGTCTCCTACCTCGTCCAGATGCCCGAGGCCCTCACCGGCTACGGCTTCGACGCGTCCATCCTGCGTGCCTCCGTGCAGTTCCTGCTGCCCGGTGCGATCGTCTCGCTGCTCGCCTCCCCGGTCGGCGGCCAGCTGGTCCGCCACCGTGGACCGCGCACGGCCCTCGCCCTGGCCGCGGGCCTCGGCGCCGTCGGCTTCGCCTGGCTCGCCCTCGGTCACGGCCACACGGCATCGGTGATCGGGGCGGGGGTCGTCGTCGGCGCGGCCGTCAGCTTCGGGTACGCGGCCATGCCGGCCGTCATCATGTCGAGCGTCCCGCACCACCAGAGCGGCATCGCCAACGGCATCAACTCCATCTCCCGCTCCACGGGCAGCGCGATCGGCAGCGCGGTCGTCACCACGATCCTCGCCTCGCAGACCATCGAGCACCTCCCGGCCGGCGTCCCGTCGCTGCCGGCGGAGTCCGGCTTCACCCTCACCTTCTGGATCGGTGCCACGGCCTTCGCCCTGGTCGCGGTGATCGCGGGCCTCGGCCTGCGCGGGCGCGCGGGGACCCGCCCGGCCGAGGGGACGCCGTCCGCCGCTGCCCCCGCTCCCGAGAAGGCGTCGGTGTCCTAGTCGAGGCCTCTTCGCCGGAGCGGCGCTCGGAGATCGGCCGGCACCCCGGGTGTCGGTCTCCTCACCGAGCGTCGCTCCGGCGAATCTTCACATCGTGCAAGAGGAGGGGGTGACTCCCCTTGTGGGGCCCCTCGATGCGACGGCCGCTCTCCCGCCGTTTGAGGGGCCTATGTCCCCTTGCGTTCCGCCGGGGCGACGGAGGGGTCATTTCTGTTACTCGATCCTGCGGAGAACCTGTGACGATCTCCTGGCGATCTGCCAGATAGATCGAAACGCCCTTCGATTCGGTGATGAATTCGTGTGCCGCAGCACGTCAACTCGGTTGGCCGGGCAACCCGTTCGCGTGCTTACATCTGCACATCGCGGCCGCCGTCGAACGGTGCTTGATTCCGGCCGGGTAAAAACATTCACATGAATTGAAGGGTGCGCACACATGCGTAACGACATCGAGACCCGTGAGATCGCCGACGCCGAGCTGGACGCCGTTTCCGGCGGCCTCGCCATCTCCGGTGGCCTCGCCGGCGCCGTGGTCGGCGACGTCAGCACCGTCCTCGGCACCGTGACCTCGCTCCAGACCGTCCAGGGCGTGCAGGCCCTGCCGGGCGTCGTCACGGGCCTCGCCGGTGTCAACGTCGGTATCGCCGGTCTCTGAGCGGCATATCCGTGAACCCCGGAACGCATTCCCGTTCCGGGGTTCACAGCTGCCCTTGCCGCCCATGGCGGGCGGACTTCTGCCGGTCAATTCGGCAGCCCCGTAAAGAATGCAGTCGGAGGAAGAGTCCGTGCAGTTCCGTCAGAAGGCGCTTTCCAAGCTGCAATCGCCCGAAGAACTCGACCTGCCGGTACGGTTCGCGCGCCCGCAGGGCCGGCTCGTGCTCGCGGTCACCGTCGTCGTGATGGCCGCCGCGACCTTCTGGGCATTCACCGGATCCGTGTCCTCCAAGCTGAGCGCGCCCGGCATTCTCACCCGAGCCGAGGGCAGTTACCTCCTGCAGAGCCCGTTCGCCGGACAGGTCACCGCCGTCCACGCCGAGGAGGGACAGTCGGTGTCCCCGGACGCACCCCTGCTCACGGTCCGGACGCCGCAGGGCGACAAGGACGTCCGCGTGGTCGAGGGAGGGCGGGTGACGAGCCTCCTCGCCAAGACCGGTCTCGTCGTCGCCACCGGCGCCGACGTGGCGACCGTGGAACGCGTGAAGAACCCGGACGACCCGCTGGTGGCCATGCTCTATGTGCCCGGCGGCAGCGGCGCGGCCATCCCCGTCGGCGCCCAGGTCGACCTCGGCGTCCAGTCCGCCCCCCAGCAGCGGTTCGGTGTGCTCCGCGGCCGGGTCAAGGCCGTCGGCCGCGCCCCCCAGACAGCGGCGCAGATCAGCGGCTTCCTCGGCGACAGCGGGCTCGCCGCGCAGTTCGCCCGGCACGGCAACCCCGTCGCGGTGCTCGTACAGCTGGAGCGCTCGGCCGCGACCCCGTCCGGCTACCGCTGGTCCTCGGCCGACGGGCCGCCGTACGCCGTCGACTCCACGACGCCCGTCACCGGAACCGTCCACCTCGCCGCGCAGCGCCCCGTCGACTGGCTGCTCCCGTGACCGCGTCGCCCGACACGACCCCCCAGCTCGATTGGCCGCTCCCGTGACCGCGTCGCCCGACACGACCCAGACCCCCCAGCTCCCGCCCGCCGGGCACCGGCGGCACCGCCCCGAGCCCCAGGGCGGCAGCCGGCGCCGCCGCCCCGAGCCGGCAGGCCGAAGGCCCCGACGCCGCGCGTCCGTCCCGAAGGGCCGTACGCCCCGCCCCGTGCGCACCCCCACCGTGCTCCAGATGGAGGCGGTGGAGTGCGGCGCCGCCGCGCTCGCCATGGTGCTCGGCCACTACGGCCGATTCGTCGCCCTGGAGGAGCTCCGCATCGCCTGCGGCGTCTCCCGCGACGGATCCCGCGCCAGCAACCTCCTCAAGGCGGCCCGCAGTTACGGCCTGAAGGCCAAGGGCATGCAGATGGACCTGGCGGCGCTCGCCGGAGTGGAGCCGCCGGCCATTCTCTTCTGGGAGTTCAACCACTACGTCGTCTACGAGGGCATCGGGCGCCGTCTCGGCCGCCGTGGCGTCCACATCAACGACCCGGCCAAGGGCCGGAGATTCGTGCCCATGGACGAGTTCGACACCAGCTTCACCGGCGTCGTGCTCACCTTCGAGCCCGGCGAGGGCTTCCGCCGCACCGGGCGCAGGCCCGGCGTCATGGGCGCGATGCCCGCCCGCCTGCGCGGCACCTCGGGCACCCTGCTCGCCGCCGTGCTCGCCAGCCTCCTCCTCGTCGCGGTCGGAGCGGCGATACCCGCGCTGAGCCGTACGTACATCGACATGTTCCTGATCGGCGAGCAGACGTCCCTCCTCGGTGTGCTCTTCGCATCGATGGCGGCGGCCCTGCTGCTCACGGCGGTGCTCACCCTCCTCCAGCAGTCCAACCTGCTGCGCGGCCGCATCATCTCCTCCACGCTCGGCAGCGCCCGCTTCCTGCGGCATCTGCTCCGGCTTCCCGTCACCTTCTTCTCCCAGCGCAACCCGGCCGACCTGGTCCAGCGCCTGCAGTCCAACGACGCGGTCGCCGAGACCCTGGCACGGGACCTCGCCGCCGCCGGCGTGGACGCGGTGGTCGTGGTCCTCTACGCGGTGCTGCTCTGGACGTACGACCCGCAGCTGACGGTCGTCGGCATCGGCATCGCGCTGCTCAACGTCGTGGCCATGCGGATCGTGATCCATGTGAGGGCCACCGACACCCAGAAACTCCGCGCCGAGAGCGCCCGGCTGACCAACACCTCGTACAGCGGTCTGCAGCTCATCGAGACGATGAAGGCCACCGGCGGCGAGGACGGCTTCTTCCGCCGGTGGGCGGGTCAGCACGCCGTCACCCTCGACGTGCAGCAGCGCCTCGGCGTGCCCAGCATGTGGCTCGCGATCGTCGCCCCGACGCTCGCCGCACTCAACAGCGCGCTGATCCTGATGATCGGCGGCCTGCGCGCGGTGGAGGGACACCTCTCGGTCGGCCTGCTCGTCGCCTTCCAGGCCCTCATCACCAGCTTCACCACGCCGATCACCCGCCTCAACGGCGTGGCCGGCCGCATCCAGGACTTCGCGGCCGACGTCGCCCGGCTCAAGGACGTCGAGAACTTCCCCGTCGACCCGATCTACTCACGGCGCGAGCCGCCCGCCGCCACCCGCCGGCTCAAGGGCCATGTGGTGCTCGACGGCATCACCTTCGGCTACAGCCCGCTCGACGCCCCGCTCCTGCAGGACTTCTCGCTCGCGGTCGGCCCCGGGCAGCAGGTCGCGCTCGTCGGTGGCTCCGGCAGCGGCAAGTCCACCGTCTCGCGGCTGATCTCCGGGCTCTACGCCCCCTGGGAGGGCACCATCCGCATCGACGGCATGCGGCTCGAGGACATCCCGCGCGGCGCGCTCGCCGCCTCCGTCTCCTTCGTCGACCAGGACGTCTTCCTCTTCGAGGGCACCGTCCGGGACAACGTCGCCCTCTGGGACCCGTCCATTCCCGACGAGGCCGTCGTGGCCGCCCTCGAGGACGCCGCCGTGTACGAGGTGGTCGCGCGCCGCCCCGGCGGCATCCACAGCCGGGTCGAGCAGGACGGCCGCAACTTCTCCGGTGGCCAGCGCCAACGCCTGGAGATCGCGCGGGCGTTGGTGCGTCGTCCCAGCGTCATGGTCCTCGACGAGGTGACCAGTGCCCTGGACGCGTCGACCGAGCGCCTCGTCATCGACAACCTGCGGCGCCGGGGCTGCGCCTGCGTGGTCATCGCCCACCGGCTGAGCACCGTCCGCGACAGCGACGAGATCGTCGTCCTGGAGCGGGGCACCGTCGTCGAGCGCGGGCGGCACGAGCAGCTGCTCGCGGCGCGGGGCGCGTACGCCGAACTGGTCAAGGAGCACTGAGGTGACGTCCCCCCATCCCGCCCCCGCAGCCGTGGACCCGGTGGTGGCCGCCCTGGGCGGGCTCGGCACGCCCCTCGACTGCACGGGCCTGCGCAGCCTGTCCCTGGAGGGGCCGCTCGTGCTGTGGCTCGTCGTCGAGGGCGAGCTCGACCTGTTCGCGATCGACGCGGCGCAGGAGGGCCACTGGCACTTCCTGGGCCGCCTGTCACCGGGCACACTGCTGCTGGGCCCCGCCGAGGGCCCCGGCCACACCCTGATCGGCCGCCCCCTGCAGGGCTGCCTGCTGCGCCGCATCGAACTGCGCGAGCTGCAGCCCTACGGGCACGAGGCCTACGGACAGGGGCAGTACGGGCACGGGGCGTACGGGCAGGGAGCGTACGGCCACGACGGTTACGGACAGGGCCGGTTCGGGCCCGAGACGTACGGGCCGGGGGAGTACGGCGTCGCCGAGGTGCCGTTGAGCCCCTTGGAGAACGCCTTCGCACTCGGCATCGGGCGCGGCCTGCGCGTCCTCTACCAGGCGCCCCTTGAGAGCCGCGCCACCGCAGGCCCGGGCGCCGCTGACGACGACGTCCTGTGGATGCAGATCACCCCGGGCAGCGTGCGGTACGGCGCCGTGTACGAGGGGTACGACGGATACGACACCGCGGCGGCGCTCCTCGTCGACGGGGCGATGTGGCAGGGCATGGTCGACCAGCAGTACCGGCTGCTGTACGCCCTGGACAACTGGATCGAGCAGGTCGAGCGCGCCCACGAGGACCGCACGGCGGCCGGCATCCAGGCCGGCGAGGCCGCCCGTACCCAGGCGGACCAGGCCCTGCTCGCCTCCATCGGCCGCTCCGGCGGCCGGTCGCGCGGGGCGGCCGGCCGCGGCGGGAGCGACGACGCGGCCTTCGCCGTGTGCCGGCTGGTCGCCCGCGAGGCGGGCATCACCCTGTCGGAGCCGGTCGGGTCCGGCGCCGACGCCGGGCGGCTCGACCCGGTCGAACGCATCGCGCTCGCCTCACGGATCCGCACCCGGGCCGTCAGCCTCCACGGCCGCTGGTGGCGCGAGAACAGCGGCCCCCTGGTGGGACGGCGGGAGCGGGACGGCACACCGGTCGCCCTGCTGTGGCGGCGCGGCGGTTACGAGGCCGTCGACCCCGTCACCGGCGCCCGGGAGCGCGTGGGCGCCGGTGACGAGGGCACCTTCGGATCCGGCGCCGTGATGTTCTACCGCCCACTGCCCGACGGCAGGCCGGGCCTGCTGCGGCTGCTCCGGTTCAGTCTGCGGGGGACCGGCGGGGACCTGCGCAGCCTCCTCGTGGGCGGTCTTGTCGCGGTCGGCCTCGGCGCGCTCGTCCCCATCGCCACCGGCAAGGTCCTCGGCGAGTACGTACCGCGGGCCGAGGACAGCCTCATCGTGCAGACGGCGCTCGCGCTCATCGCCGCCGGTGTCGTCTCGGCCGCCTTCATGCTGCTGCAGAACATCGCGATCCTGCGGGTGGAGGGCCGTATCGAGGCCACCCTCCAGCCGGCCGTCTGGGACCGGCTGCTGAGGCTGCCGGTGACGTTCTTCGCCGGCAGCTCGACCGGAGAACTGGCGAGCGCGGCCATGGGCGTCAGCGCCATCCGCAGCGTGCTCTCCGGCATCGGTTCGGTCTGTCTGCAGGCGAGCACCGTCGGCACGATGAACCTCGTCCTGCTGCTCTTCTACAGCGTGCCGCTGGCCCTGGCCGCGCTCGCCATGCTGCTCGTCATCGCCGTCCTCTTCCTGGGGCTCGGGCTGTGGCAGCTGCGGTACCAGCGGCGGCTGCTCACCCTCGGCAACAAGCTCAACAACCAGGCGTTCCAGACCCTGCGCGGGCTGCCCAAGCTGCGCGTGGCCGCCGCCGAGAGCTTCGCCTACGCCGCCTGGGCCCGGGAGTTCGCCCGCACCCGGGAGCTCCAGCAGCGGATCGGCCGCATCAAGAACGTCATCACCGTCCTCAACGCGGTCTGCCCGCCGCTGTGCATGCTGGTGATGTTCATGCTGCTCGCGGGACCCGCGAGGGGCAGCATGTCCGCCGCCGAGTTCCTCACCTTCAGCACGGCCGTGACGATCCTGCTGTCCTCGGTCACCCAGCTGACCGGCGCGCTCATCTCGGCTGCCGCCGTGCAGCCGATGTTCGAACAGATCGGCCCCGTCTTCCGGGAGACCCCCGAGGTGCGCGGCTCCAGCACACGGCCGGGGGTGCTGAGCGGGGCGGTCGAGGCGAAGAACCTGTCCTACCGGTACACGGAGGACGGTCCGCTCGTCCTGGACGACGTGTCGGTCCAGGTACGGCCCGGTGAGTTCGTCGCGATCGTCGGGGCCAGCGGCTGCGGCAAGTCGACCCTGCTCCGTCTGCTCATCGGCTTCGACCGGCCGGTCGCGGGCAGTGTGCTGTACGACGGCCAGGATCTGGCGGCGCTCGACCGGGCGGCCGTACGCCGGCAGTGCGGCGTCGTCCTGCAGAACGCGCAGCCGTTCTCCGGCTCGATCCTCGACTGCATCCGCGGGGCGGAGCCGTACCCGCCGGAGGAGGCCTGGGAGGCGGCCGCCATGGCCGGTCTGGCCGAGGACATCAAGGCCATGCCCATGGGCATGCACACCATGCTGTCCGACGGCGGGGGCACGGTCTCCGGCGGGCAGCGCCAGCGGCTGATGATCGCCCAGGCCCTCATCCGCAAACCGCGCGTCCTCTTCCTGGACGAGGCCACCAGTGCCCTGGACAACGAGGCGCAGCGCGTCGTCATCGAGTCCACGCGCACGCTGCGCGCCACGCGCGTCGTGATCGCCCACCGGCTGTCCACGATCATGGACGCCGACCGGGTGATCGTCATGGCGGACGGCCGGGTCGCGCAGCAGGGACCGCCGGCCGAACTTCTCGCCGACACGAGCGGCCCGTTCCACGCGCTCGTACGCCGTCAGCTCGGCTGACAGCAGCCCCGGCGGGGATACGTGGAGAGGGCACAGGCCGGAATCCGAGCCTCCCGGACGGAAAAGCCCGAACGCCTCGACGGAAGGGCTTTCGATCAGGGAAGCTGTCTCCAACAGGCCTTCATATAGGCGCAGTTGAGCACTTTCCGCATCAATCCGGGGGAAAAGATGACGAGATCCGCTCACCGTTGGCTGGCACGCGCGGCAGGCGCGGCGGCCACCGCGGTACTGATAACAGGGGGCACGGCCGGCGTCACGTACGCGGCCGAGACGGACCGCGAGGCCGCGTCCATCGTGGCGTACGACCCCAGCGTCAACAGCACGGCGAACTTCGCGGTCGTCGCGACCACGCATCCCGACACCGTGGGCTGCAACGGCTACAAGGTGACCGGGTCGGGAACCGCCAGCGGCAAGCCCACCACCGGCGGGACCTGGACACAGGACGAGGTGGTGTGTACCGCGACCATCCCCGGCAAGTACGACATCAAGGGGACGGGGACGATCACGGAGAGCGACGGCGACAAGCTCACCATCAGCTACGCGCTCACCGCGCCGCTGACCTCGGACACCCTGGTCTACCCGACCGGCACGTTCAAGATCACCGGCGGGACCGGCAACTACGCGTTCGCGACCGGCAGCGGCAAGATGAACGCCCGGGTCAACCTGCTGGACCACGACCACGTGACCTCCACGATCATGGGAGACATCCTGTTCACGGGCTGACCCGGACCGTGGTCGAGCAGCGGCGGCCGACGGCGTGATCGCCGCCGGCCGCCGACGGAGCCGGTCCCGCGGGGCCGGCTCCGCCCTTCTGACGGCGCAACCTCCAAGGGGCCGCACCATGAAGAGCACGATGCAGGACCGCGAGTTACTCGTCCGCGACCTCCTCGCGCACGGGCAACGCGTCTACGCGGACAGCCGGGTGATCCGATGCGCCGACGCGCAGAACGAACGGTCCCTGCAGACCTTCGCCGACATCGCCGGCCAGGCCGAGCGACTCGCCTCCGCACTCGCCGGTCTGGGCGTGCAGATCGGCGAGCGCGTCGCCACGCTCGCCTGGAACACCCCCGAACACCTGGTGGCCTATCTCGCCGTACCGAGCATGGGCGCCGTGCTGCACACGCTCAACCTCCGCCTCCACCCCGACCAGTTGGGCTACATCGTCGAGCACGCCGAGGACTCCGTCCTCCTGGTCGACTCGACCCTCCAGGACATGCTCGCCCCCCTGCGGGACCGGCTCGGCAGCGTCCGCCACGTGGTCGTCATCGGCGGCGCGCCGGAGGTCGACCTGCCCGGGCACATCGCCGTGCACCGCTGGGACGAGCTCCTCGCGGCCGAGCGGCCCGGCTACGTCTGGCCCGACCTGGACGAGCGGGAGGCGGCCGCGCTCTGCTACACCACCGGCACCACCGGGGACCCCAAGGGCGTGGCCTACAGCCACCGCTCGATCTCCCTGCACACCCTCGGCGTCTCGGGCGGCTCCGGCTTCGCGATGCACGACGGCGACCGCGTCCTGCCGATCGTGCCGATGTTCCACGCCAACGCGTGGGGCTGGCCGTACTCCGCCTGGCTCGCGGGGTCCGACCTGATCATGAACGGCCGGCAGCTGCACACCCCGGACCTGGCCCGCATCATCAACGAGGAGCGGCCCACGGCGGTGGCCGCGATCTGCACGATCTGGAACAGCCTGGTCCACCACGGCGAACAGCACCCGCTGGACCTGAGCGGCGTACGGCTCGCGGGCTGCGGCGGCGCGACCCCGCCGCGCGCCCTGCTGCAGCAGCTCAAGGACCGCTACGGGGTCCGCCTCACACAGGGCTGGGGACTCACCGAGACCAGCCCCCTCGCCACCTTCGCCGTCCCCCCGCACGACACCCCCGACGGGGAGGAGGTCGGCTGGCTGGCCAAGAGCGGCCGGGTGATGCCCTACGTCGACGTACGGCTGATCGCCGAGGACGGCACCGAACAGCCCTGGGACGGAACCTCGGTGGGCGAACTGGAACTGCGCGGGCCCTGGGTCACCGGCTCGTACTACAACACCCCGGACTCCCCGGAGAAGTTCCACGACGGCTGGCTGCGCACCGGCGACCTGGGCGTGATCGAGCCGGGCGGCTGGGTGGTGGTGAGCGACCGCCTCAAGGACGGCATCAAGAGCGGCGGCGAGTGGATCTCCACCATCGAGCTGGAGAACGCGATCATCGAGCACCCCGCGGTCCTCGAAGCCATCGTGGTCGGTGTGCCCGACCCGCGCTGGGAGGAACGCCCTCTGGCCTGCGTGTCGTTGGTGCCGGGCGCCGAAGCGGGCGGGGACGAGCTGCGGGAGTTCCTGACCGGGCGGGTGGCCCGCTGGTGGGTGCCGGAGCGGTGGTCGTTCGTGGAGGCGGTGCCCAAGACCAGCGTCGGCAAGTACGACAAGCGAGCCGTACGGACCCGGTACGCGGAAGGGGAGCTGGACGTCTGGCTCCCGGGCCCCGGTGACTCCGGCGCGCAGGCGCCCACGGCGCCCGGGGCACCCCGGGAGTGAACGACGGAGCGGCGCCCCGGACGGTCCTTGAGCATCAGGACCGTCCGGGGCACCGCTCCCGGTCCGGGTGGCCTCAGGCCGCCAGCCGATCCGCCGTCTCGGCCAGCAGCTCCCGCTGCCCGTCGGCGTCGAGCCCCAGCTCCCGCACCAGCCGGAGGGTCAGCACGAGCCGGGCCTGGATCGTCGTCTCGGGGTCCGGGTGCTCACCGCCGGGCGCCGCGCCCTCGTCGAGTCCGGCGGCGACCAGACCTTCGAGGAACGCCGGGTCGAAGTCCTCCGCGCCGGCGTCCAGCGACCCGAGGACCTCCGCGACGTAGTCGCCGATCTCCGCCGCCGTCGCGCCCTGCGGGAAGCGCCGGCGGGCCGCGATGCCGAAGGCGACACCGACAGCCTGCCCGTACCGCGGCTCGGTGGGGTCGAGAGCGGCCGACTTCTGGGCGAACCCGATGAAGTCGAACGCCAGCAGCGCCCCCAGTACGTCGAGTTCGGTGGAGGTGGCACTGGTCATGACGGCCGGCCTTCTGTCGTGGGCGGAGTGGTGGTGGTGTCCTTCTCCCGGGCGGCGGCGACGAGCGCCTCCGCGACGTGCTCGGCGTCGCGTCCGACGAAGCCGATCAGCGCCGAGCCCCGGGTACGCATCCGGTACAGCCCCAGGTAGTAGCTGCCGGGCACGGTTCCCGTGCCCTCGGTGTGCCGCGGCTGCCCGTCGTCGTCGAGCATCTCCGGGTCGAGCCAGCTCCAGTCGGTGCGGAAGCCCGTCGCCCAGATCACCGTGGACGGCTTGACGCGCTCACCGCCCGCGACCAGGAGTTCGGCGCCGTCGGCCGCGGTGATCCGGCCCACCGTCCGGATCCCGCCCGCCGCCACGAGCCCGGGCACCCGGTCGCCGACGACCGGGTCGGGCGCCTGCATGCTCACGGGCAGACGCATCACCCCGAGGACGCTCATCCACCAGAACATGTCCCGGCCGACGACCGTCTGCGGCAGGGGCGGCGAGACGGCCTCGCTGCAACCGAGCACCACGTCGTGGGTCGCGGACAGTTCGGCGGCGATCTGCCGGCCGGAGTTGCCGTCGCCGACGACCACCACGGTCCCGGGTGCCACCTGCGCCGGGCTCCGGTACTCGCTGGTGTGCAGGGTGGGCACGTCCGGGCTCAGCGCGGCGGCGAACTCCGGAAGGCGGGGTGTGCCGAAGGCACCGGAAGCGATCACGACCTGCCCGGCCCGGCAGTCGCCGTGCGTCGTGCTCAGCAGATAGCCGTCACCGTCCCTGCGTACCGACAGCACCCGGTGGTCCGGCAGCACCGGCAGGTCGAACCGCTCGGCGTAGTCCCGCAGATACGCCACCACCTCGTCCTTGCCGGGGTAGTGCCTGCCGTCCCCGGGGAAGGGCAGGCCCGGCAGGCCGGAGAACTGCGCGGACGTGAACAGCGTCAGCGAGTCCCAGCGCCGCTCCCACGTCTCGCCGACCTCGCTGCCCGCGTCGAGCAGCACGCACTCCACGCCGGCCTGCCGGAGGTAGTACCCGACGGCGAGCCCGGACTGGCCCGCTCCGACGACGGCGACCGGCACGGTGGCCGGCAGCGCGGTCGTCCGCTCACCGGCCTGCCGCCGTACCGGGTCGGCCTGATCAATTCCCATACCGATTGTCCTCACTTCTTGGACCTGGACCCCGTGGAACCCGAAGGACCGGTCCGGGTGGATCGGCCGGGCCGCCGGAGAGGCGGCCCGGCCGGGTCGGTTCAGTGGGCGTCGAGAGCCTGGCGCAGCTCGTCCGCCAGGACCCGCAGCCGCTCACCGCGCATCACCGTGTAGTGGTCGCCGGGTACGTCGACGAGGGCGGCGTCGCCGGGGAAGTACTCCATCCAGCGGGAAGCGGTCTCGACGGACGCACCGCCGTCCGCGGCCCGCAGCGACAGCACGCGGCCCGCGAAGGGGCTGGGCGCGTACCGCAGCAGGGCACGGTAGTTGCTCTGGAACCGGCCGACGATCGAACTCAGCGTGTCGAGGTCGATGTCCTCGGACAGCGCCCCCGCCGCACGCGCCTCGGCGTGCAGTACCTCCACCGGCGGACGGCCGTCGAACGCCTCGGCCGGCAGCTCCCACCGCACCCCGGCGAGGCCCGCCAGGTCCCGGGCGAACCAGGACAGCAGCACTTCGTCGGAGACCGGCGCGCCCTCGGCAGGACCGGGCCGCTCCATCAGGTCGACCACGGCGAGCAGTTCCACCTCGGCCCCCGCCGCGGTGAGCTGGGTCGCCATCTCCAGGGCGATCACGCCACCCATCGACCAGCCGCCGACCCGGTACGGGCCGTCCGGCAGCGCCTCACGGACCGCGGCGACGTAGTGGGCGGCCATGTCCTCGACGCTCGGCAGCTCCGTGTCGGGGAGCTGCAGCGCGTAGAACGGCTGGTCGTGGCCCAGGAGTTCGGCGAGTTCCGCGTAGCAGAGCACGTCACCGCCGACCGGGTGGACGAACACCAGCGGAGTCCGGCATCCCGTGGTGCGCACCGGCACGAGCGCCCTGCGGCCGTCCTCGACGCTGCCGGCCTGCCGGACCGCCTGGGCGAGCAGCTCGATGGTCGGCCGGGCGAAGAGGCTGGACAGCGGCAGGCTGCGGCCCAGACCGCGGGCGATCCTGGCCATCAGACGCACAGCGAGCAGCGAGTCCCCGCCGAGGTCGAAGAAGCTCGCGGTCACCCCGATCTCCGTGACGCCGAAGAACTCCGCCCAGATCTCGGCGAGTCGGCGTTCCACCTCGTCGCGAGGGGCGACGAAGCCGGCGCCTTCGACGGCGACCTCGTCGGGTGCGGGCAGCGCCGCCCGGTTGACCTTGCCGTTGTCGCTGAGCGGAAGCTCGTCCAGGACGAGGATGCGCTGCGGCACCAGGTGCTGCGGGACCACCTTGCGCAGCGACTCGGTGATCCGCTGCTCGGTGTCGTCGCGCCCGTCGTCCAGGACGACGTACGCGATCAGCCGCTTGGGCCCGTGCTGCTCGCCCGCCGCGACGACCGCGGCGGCCCGTACGCCCTCGCACTGGGTGAGAGCGGCCTCCACCTCGCCCAGTTCGATGCGGTAGCCCTGGATCTTGACCTGCGAGTCCTGGCGGCCGAGGAACTCGATGGTGCCGTCCGGCAGGAAGCGTCCCAGGTCGCCGGTGCGGTAGAGCCGCTCACCGGAGACCGGGTGGTGCAGGAAGGCGGCGCTGGTCTTGGCCTCGTCGTTCAGATAGCCGCGGGCCAGACCGACACCGGCGATGTAGAGGTCGCCGGGCACCCACACGGGGCACGGTCGCATCGCGTCGTCGAGCACGTGGAAGCGCTGGTTACGCATCGCCTTGCCGTAGGGGATGCTGACGCAGTCCTCGTTGACCTCCCCGATGGGGTGCAGGATCGACCAGATCGACGCCTCGGTGGCGCCGCCGAGGCTCCACAGCTCGGCGTCCTCGATGAGCAGCCGGATCCGGCCCGGCAGGTTCACCGGGATCCAGTCCCCGCTCATCATGACCAGTCGCAGCGGCAGCCCGGTGAGCCGGTTCGCGAGGGCGTGCTCGGTGAACATCTCCATCAGCGCGGGCACGCTGTTCCAGATCGTCACCCCGTGCTCGGTGACGAGCTCCGCCCAGCGGGCGGGCTCGCGGTGCGCGGACGGCTCGGGCAGCACCAGGGCACCGCCCGCCGACAGCAGTCCGAAGACGTCGTAGACCGACAGGTCGAAGTGCATCGCGGACAGTCCGAGGGCCCGGTCCGCCGCGGTGACGCGATAGCGCTCGTTGACGTCGACGACCGTGTTCAGGGCCGCGCCGTGCTCGATCATCACGCCCTTGGGCAGCCCGGTGGAACCCGACGTGAAGATCACATAGGCGAGGTCGGTGGGCTTGGCGCCCGACGGCCCGAGCGGCTCGAGCCGACCGCCCGGCTCCCCGTTCGCGGCGTCGTCCTGCCCGCCGGCCTCTTCGTCGGCCCGCACCACGGTCCGCGCCACGCCCTGCGGCCAGTCGGCGATGTCGTCCACCCACGGCTGGGTGACCACCCGGCTGATCCCGGCACTGTCGAGCAGCACATGCAGCCGCTCGGCGGGCACCCGGGCGTCGATCGGCACGTACGCCGCCCCCGCCCGCAGGATGCCGAGGGCCGCGACGACCTGCTCCCAGCCCTTGTCCATGACGATGCCGACCAGGTCACCGGGACCGGCCCCCAGCGCACGCAGCCGGTGACCCACCTGGTGCGACCTGCGCTCGATATCCGCGTACGTCAGGGTCAGCGACCCCGTGATGACCGCGGGCGCGTCGGGCGTCTCCGCCGCCCGCGCGAGCACGGCGTCGTGCAGCAGCCCGTCGGGCACCGGCCCGTCGGTGGCGTTGGCCTCGGCCCGTACGTCCAGGTCGGCGACGGGCGCGAGGGCGGGCCTGGGCCGCTGCCAGGCCGCCGCGTCGCGGGAGAGATCACGCAGCGTCCGCTGGTAGGCGGCGAACATCGCGTCGATGCAGCCCGCGGGGAACAGCTCCTCGATCACGTCCCAGTTCAGGAGGAGCTCACCGGCCTCCTCGACCGCCTGGTGGTCCAGCCACACTTGCGGGGTGCGGACCGAACTGCTCACCTGACGGCCGTTCTCACCGATCCCGGCGAGATACTGCACGACTCCACCGCGCTCGCCGTCCTGCTGACCGGCCATGTTCACCAGGCTGGTGAAGACGACCGGCGCGGCGGCCCGCACCGAGGCGCCGCGCGCCCGGTTCAGCTCCCGGAGCACCTGCACACCGCTGACCTGGCTGTGCTCCATGTCGCTCCACAGCCGGCTCTGGACATCGGAGGCGCGGGCGGCGAACGAGTCGGTCGCCGAGTCGCGGATCTCCAGCATCAGGGTCGTCGAGAACTGACCGATGACGTCGCCGACCTGCGGGTGCAGCGGCAGCCGGTTGAAGTAGAGCAGGTTCAGGGAGAAGTCGGGAGTGGCACTCCACTCCGCGATGACCTGCGCGTACGCGGTGCACAGCGCCGCCGAGGGGCTGACCCCGGCCGCCGCCGCGTGCTGCTTGAACCGGTCCCAGTCCTCCCTGGCCAGGGTCGCGCCACGGTGGTTGAACACCGGCCGCTCCAGGCTCGACGGGCTGACGGCCAGCGGCAGCTGGGGCGCGGGCGGCAGGGTGTCGAGCCGGTCACGCCAGTAGGCGAGGGCCCGGTCGTACTCGGGTCCCGCCTCCAGGGCGCGGGCCTCCCTGACGTAGTCCCGGTAGCGCAGCCGCAGTTCGGGCAGCGTCTCACCGCGGTAGTGCGCCGCCCACTCCTTGAACAGGATCGACGTGCTGAAACCGTCGATGATCAGGGCGTCGAAGCCCGCGTGCAGCCGGATCACCCGCTCGTCGATACGGGTCACCCGTACGTCGAACAGGGGCCAGCGCGCGGTGTCGAAGACCTGGTGCCGCATCTCCTCGTGCACGGCGACCAGTTCGGCCTCGCGCTCGGCCGGCTCCAGGGCGGAGGCGTCGGTCTCCCGGATCACATAGGCCGGGACGTCGCGCTGGATGCGCTGCTCGCCCTCGGCGGTGAAGACCGCCCGCAGCATGTCGTGGCGCTCGATCATCGCCCGGAAGGACGCGCCGAGCCGGTCCAGGTCCACGTTCTCCAGGTCGATCTCGATCTGGAAGTACGTGGAGGTGTTGCCGAGTTCGAAGGCGTCACCGCGGCCCACGAGATAGGCCTGCTGGAGGTCGGTCAGACCGAACGGCTCGTAGCGCTCGGAGTCGTCCTCGACGACGACGGCTTCGCCGTCGGCCCGTGGGGCTTCCGTCTCCGTGCCCTCGTGGCTCCCCGTGCCGGAGCCGAGGGCGGCCAGGATGTCGTCGGCGATGTCCTCGGTGTTGCGGCCTTCGAGGAACGCCGCCATCGGCAGCAGGACGTCGAACTCCTTGTTCAGCGTCGTCCGGATCTTCATCGCGATCAGCGAGTCCAGACCGAGCGCCTGCAGTGACTGCCTGGCGTCCAGCCGGGCAGCCGTGGTCCCGAGGGCACGGGCGACGGTCCGGGTCACGAAGGCCCGCGCCGCGTCGGGCTCCACGGCGGGTGCCGCCTCGACCGCTTCGGCCGGGGCCGTCGTGGTGGTGCCGGCCGGGGCCACGACGCGCGGGGGCGCCGCGAGCGCCGGAGCCGGGGCCCGCACGGCCTCGGGTCCCTGGTGCGCCGCCGGGGCTTGCGCCGTCTCGGCCTCGGCCGCAGACCGGGTCAGGGCGGGGACGAAGCGTACGCCGTCGGCCTCGGCCACCAGTCGGCCGTTCGCCGAGACGAGCCGGATACGGGCCCGGGTGCCGCCTTCGAACAGTTCGGCATGACATCGGAGCCCGTCCTGGGGGCCGCCGCGGTCGTAGTGGACGAAGCGTTCGAGACCGGCCGGCACGAGAGCCGGGCCGTCCGCCGGGAAGCAGGCCAGCGCGGTCTGGAACATCGCGTCGACGAGCCCGGGGTGGATCACGTACGCCTCGGTCTCGCCGGGCACGGCGGACCGGATCTCGGCGGTGGCCTCGTTCCGGCCGAGCCTGATCCGCTCCACCCAGCGGGCGGCGGAGCCCAGGTACAGGGCACGCTGCCACAGCAGTCGGTACAGCTCGTCACCGGTCAGCTCGCGGCCCGACCCGCCCGCAGCGAGCGCCACCGTCGGCGCCGCCGTCGCCCCCGACCGGGCCAGGGCCTGGGCGTGCAGCTGCCAGCCACCGGCCGGGTCCTGCGCGTAGTAGCCGAACTGATCGCCGTTCACGACGAGTTGAGCCGCACGCTCGGCACCGGCCGGTGCGAGCGCCAGATCGACGGGCAGCTCCAGGTCCTGCAAGGACACCGGCCCCGATCCGCCGAGTTCGGTGACCGCCTCGATCAACGACTCCACGAACACTCCGGCGCTGACCACCGGCCGCCCGCCGACCACGAAGTCACCGAGGCAGGGGTGCGCCGACGGGTCGAGCGGCGGGGAGAACTGCGCCCGCGCGAGCGGCGACGACGGCAGACGTGCACCCAGCAGGCTTGCCGACTCGGCGGCCGGCCCCACCGGAAGAGGCGCAGCGGGCGCCGCCGAAGGGGCTTCCGGTACGAGCCAGTAGTGCTGGCGTTGGAAGGGGTAGGGGGGGAGTTCGATGGTGTGGGGTTGGTAGGGCTGGAGGAGTGTGGGCCAGTCGATGGTGGCGCCGT
>NZ_JNZO01000029.1 GCF_000717595.1 Streptomyces flavochromogenes
GTGCGGGGTGCCGCTGCGCGGAGCCTTCCCCCGCCCCGCCCCTTCCCGAAACCGGGGGCTCCGCCCCCCGATCCCGCGCCGGTGGTCCGGCCCGTCCGGCTTTCGAGGGCCGGGGCCGGGGCCGGGGGCGGGGCCCCCGGTCCGGGAAGGGGCGGGGCGGTGGGCAGAGGCCCCGCGCAGCGCCCCCGACCGGCGGGCGGCCGGGACCACCCCGGCGGTCGGGGCCGCCGCAGCGCCCCGGCGGCCGGTCGGCCCCCGGGGGCCGACCGGTGCGAGGGGCGCGGTGAGAACTCAGATCCGGTCGAGGACCCGCGTCAGCAGCTCGCCCATCCGCGCCGCCGAATCCCGTCCCGCCTGCAGCACTTCCTCGTGGTTCAGCGGCTCGCCCGAGAGCCCCGCCGCCAGGTTGGTGACCAGCGAGATGCCGAGGACCTCCGCACCCGCCTCGCGCGCGGCGATGGCCTCGAGGACGGTGGACATGCCGACCAGGTCGCCGCCGAGCACGCGGACCATGTTGATCTCGGCCGGGGTCTCGTAGTGCGGGCCGGGGAACTGCACGTAGACGCCCTCTTCGAGGGTCTCGTCGACCTCCTTGCACAGCGCGCGCAGGCGCGGCGAGTACAGGTCGGTGAGGTCGACGAAGTTCGCGCCGACGATCGGGGAGGCGGCCGTCAGGTTGAGGTGATCGCTGATGAGGACCGGCTGGCCGGGGCGCATGCCCTCGCGCAGGCCGCCGCAGCCGTTGGTCAGGATGACCGTCTTGCAGCCGGCGGCGACGGCGGTGCGGACGCCGTGGGCGACGGAGGCGACACCGCGGCCCTCGTAGAAGTGGGTGCGGCCGAGGAAGACGAGGGCGCGCTTCTCGCCGATCTTGTACGAGCGCACCTTTCCGCCGTGGCCCTCGACGGCGGGGGGCGGGAAGCCGGGCAGGTCGGTCACCGGGAACTCGGCCTCGGGGGCACCGAGGGCGTCGACAGCGGGCGCCCAGCCCGAGCCCATGACCAGGGCGACGTCGTGGTTCTCGACTCCGGTCAGCTCGCGAAGACGTGCGGCAGCGGCCTCGGCGGCCTCGTACGGGGTGGCAGTTGCGTTCACTGACTCTCTCGCCTCGGGGAGGGGGGTCCGAGGCTGGCCCCGGACGGATTTGATACGCGCAGAAGCGTATCCGGAGTTTGCCTACGCGCGTAGATGACGATGCCGACGGACATGCGATCGTTGTCTTGTCGTTTCCGACGAATCGCACAAGGGAGGAGTCACCTTCGTCCCTCGGTGGTTCCCACACCCCCGGACCGGCTTCGCGCCGGCCTCAGCAGGGGCGCTTGCGCAACTCCATCACGTAGTCGTGCGGCGCGCCCGCCGACTCGGCCGCGTCGGCGACCTCGCCCAGGTACCGCGCCGACGGCAGCCCGCCCTCGTACGCGTTGAGGACGTACACCCAGGCCGGCTCCTCGCCGTCCAGGGTGTGCACCCGGACCCGCATCCGGCGGTAGATGTCGAGCCCGACGCCCTCCCAGCGGTCCATGGATTCCTCGTCCATCGGCGCGATGTCGTACAGCGCCACGAAGACCTGGGAGCGCGGGGCCTCCACGATGGTGGCCAGCGCGCCGTCCCAGCCCATCTGCTCGCCGCCGAAGGTGAGCCGCCAGCCGTTGAGCCAGCCGGTGCCGCGCAGCGGGGAGTGCGGTGCGCGGCGGCTCATCAGCCGCGCGTCGAGGTTGCCGGCGAAAGCGGCGTAGAGCGACATGGGACCGAGGGTACGGGAGGGGGCGGGGTGTCCGGGGAACTCAGGGGCGGGGGCCGAGGGGGGGGCGGCCACGGGGCGCGCGCACCCCTTCGGAGGCCCCGGCGTGAGGCCGCGCCGGGCGTGCGGGAGAATGGGGTACGCACTTGAAGCGTGCGGGACAATGGCGTACGCACTGCATCCCAGCGGGGGGACCCCCCGGCAGAACGAGAGCGCGAGGCGTAGATCCCAGTGACCCGGATCGTGATCATCGGCGGCGGACCCGGCGGATACGAGGCGGCCCTGGTGGGCGCCCAACTCGGCGCGGAGGTGACCGTCGTCGACTGCGACGGCCTCGGCGGCGCGTCCGTCCTGACCGACTGCGTCCCCTCCAAGACCCTGATCGCCACCGCCGAGGTGATGACCACCTTCGACTCCTCGTACGAGGAGCTCGGCATCATCGTCGCGGACGACACCCCGCACGTGGAGCAGGCCGCCCGTGTCGTGGGCGTGGACCTCGGCAAGGTCAACCGACGGGTGAAGCGCCTCGCGCTCGCCCAGTCGCACGACATCACCGCCTCCGTCACCCGGGCCGGCGCCCGGGTGCTGCGCGGCCGGGGCCGGCTCTCCGGCCGGCAGGCGATGGACGGCTCGCGTCAGGTGATCGTCACGGCCGCCGACGGCACCGAGGAGACGCTGACCGCGGACGCCGTGCTGATCGCGACCGGCGGCCACCCGCGCGAGGTGCCGGACGCCAAGCCGGACGGCGAGCGCATCCTGAACTGGACGCAGGTGTACGACCTCAAGGAGCTCCCGGAGGAGCTCATCGTGGTCGGTTCCGGTGTGACGGGTGCCGAGTTCGCCGGCGCCTATCAGGCCCTCGGCTCCCGGGTCACCCTGGTCTCCTCCCGCGACCGCGTGCTGCCCGGCGAGGACCCGGACGCCGCCGCCGTCCTGGAGGACGTGTTCCGTCGCCGCGGCATGAACGTCATGGCCCGCTCGCGCGCCGAGTCGGCCAAGCGGGTCGGCGACCGCGTCGAGGTCACCCTCGCGGACGGCCGGGTCATCTCCGGCACGCACTGCCTGATGGCGGTCGGCGCGATCCCGAATTCGGCCGGAATGGGTCTGGAGGAGGCGGGGGTCAAACTGAAGGACTCCGGTCACATCTGGACCGACAAGGTCTCGCGTACGACCGCCCCCGGCGTGTACGCGGCGGGTGACGTGACCGGTGTCTTCGCGCTCGCCTCGGTGGCCGCGATGCAGGGCCGTATCGCGATGTACCACTTCCTCGGCGACGCGGTGGCCCCGCTCAATCTGAAGACGGTCTCGTCGAACGTCTTCACCGACCCCGAGATCGCCACGGTCGGCTACACGCAGGCCGACGTGGACGCGGGCAAGATCGACGCAAAGGTCGTCAAGCTGCCGCTGCTGCGCAACCCGCGCGCGAAGATGCAGGGCATCCGGGACGGCTTCGTCAAGATCTTCTGCCGCCCGGGCACCGGGATCGTGGTCGGCGGCTGTGTCGTCGCGCCGAAGGCGAGCGAACTGATCCATCCGATCTCGATCGCGGTCGACAACAATCTGACGGTCGAACAGATCGCAAATGCTTTCACCGTGTACCCCTCCCTGTCGGGTTCGATCGCGGAAGTGGCACGGCAGTTGCACACCCGGAAGGCCGCGGGCGAGGTCTGACATCCCTCCGGGCGGCCCTCCGGCGCACGGCTCCCGCCTGCGGGAACGGTTCGCCGACTCGGACAACCCCCGGCAAGGCGGGGCATAGCCCTGGCGCACCACGGATCAACGGCGGGGTCTCCCATATCACTTGGAGGCCCCGTCTGTGCGCATCTTCTGCAATTCGGCGCATACTGCTGAAAACTATCGGCCGGTCACGTTACTGTCAGTTTCGTGTTCGCTGCAGAACGTCGCCAGTTGATCCTCGAAATGGTGCGAGCCAATGGGGCCGTGTCGCTCCGCGAGCTCGCCCGCGTCGTCCAGACCTCTGAAGTGACCGTACGGAGAGACGTACGGGCACTCGAGGCAGAAGGACTCCTCGACCGCCGGCACGGCGGTGCGGTGTTGCCGGGCGGATTCACGCGAGAATCCGGCTTCCCGCAGAAATCCCATCTCGCGACCGCGGAGAAGACGGCCATCGCCGACGTCGCCGCGAGCCTCGTCGAAGAAGGCGAGGCCATCGTCGTCGGCGCCGGGACGACCACGCAGGAGCTGGCCCGCCGGCTCGCCCGCGTGCCCGGTCTGACCGTGGTCACCAACTCGCTCCTGGTCGCCCAGGCCCTCGCCCACGCCAACCGGGTCGAGGTCGTGATGACCGGCGGCACCCTGCGCGGCTCCAACTACGCCCTGGTGGGCAGCGGCGCCGAGCAGTCGCTCCAGGGGCTCCGGGTCTCCCGCGCCTTCCTCTCCGGGAGCGGACTGACCGCCGAGCGCGGCCTCTCCACGTCCAACATGCTCTCCGCGAGCGTGGACCGGGCGCTGGTCCAGGCGGCGGCCGAGGTCGTGGTCCTCGCCGACCACACCAAGCTCGGCTCCGACACCATGTTCCAGACGGTGCCCACGGACGTCATCACCCGCCTGGTGACCGACGAACCGCCCGCCCACGACGACCGGGCCGCCACCGAGCTCCAGGCCCTCGCCGACCAGGGTGTGCAGATCGCCGTCGCCGGTACGGGCGCCGCGGGTGGCCCCCCGGGCGGTGACCAGGTCCCCCCGGGCGCCCGGCCCCGCCGTGACATGCCGCTGCCGGTGCAGCGCGGCCGGATGGCGGCGGGTCAGTTCCGGGGACCGGGCGGAGGGATGGCCGCCGAGACGCTGGAGCGCACGGCGCGGGTCGCGGACATGCGTCGCCGCTGAGTCGGGGGGCCCTCCCCCAGGGGTCCCGCGCTCCATCGCCGAACCGACCCTGCCCCGACGGCAGCTGCCCTCTCAGTCCTTGATGCCCCGAAGCGTCAGCGCGAGCAGGCGGTCAGCCAACTCCGCGTCCTCCGGGCACTGTTCCGCCGCCAGCGCGATCGCGTTCGTCAGCTGCATCAGATCGCCGATCGACACGTCGGCGCGCACCTGACCCGCCTCCCTGGCGTGCCCGAGCAGCCGCTCACCCGCCGCGCGCAGCGGCTCGCTGCACTGGGCGAGCGCGGAACTCCGGTCGTACGAGGCGGACATCAGCGCGTGCGCGAGCCCCCGGTACTCGCCCGCGTGGGCGATCAGCGCCCGCAGCCACTCCACGAGCGCCCGGCACGGTTCCTCGGCCTCGGCCAGCTCTCCCGAGCGGTGCAGGAGTTCCGCGAGGGCCTCCTGGAAGACGGCGTTGAGCAGCTCGGCCCGGGTGGGGAAGTGGCGGTAGAGGGTGCCGATGCCCACGCCCGCGCGCCGCGCGATCTCTTCGAGGGGCGCGTCTGCGCCCTGTTCGGCGAAGGTGGCGCGGGCTTCGGTGAGCAGCCGCTCGTGGTTGCGTCGTGCGTCGGCTCGCATGGCTGGTGGGTCCCCCTCCCCTCGACGAAGGGCCCGCAGGCGGCTGCCTGCGGGCCCTTCGTACCGTACTCGGTGACCGTGGCCGGTCCCGGTGCCGTCGGTCAGTCCTTGATGTCGCAGATCGCGGCGCCGGACGTGATCGACGCGCCGACCTCGGCGGTCAGGCCCTTGACGGTGCCGGAGCGGTGCGCGTTGAGCGGCTGCTCCATCTTCATGGCCTCCAGGACGACGATCAGATCGCCCTCCTTGACCTCCTGGCCCTCCTCGACCGCGATCTTCACGATCGTGCCCTGCATCGGGGAGGCGAGGGTGTCGCCGGAGGCGGCCGGGCCGGACTTCTTGGCTGCGCGGCGCTTCGGCTTCGCACCGGCCGCGAGACCCGTGCGGGCCAGCGTCATGCCGAGCGAGGAGGGCAGCGAGACCTCGAGACGCTTGCCGCCGACCTCGACCACGATCGTCTCGCGGCCGGACTCGTCCTCGTCGGCGTCGGCGCCGGCGGGGGCGAACGGCTTGATCTCGTTGACGAACTCGGTCTCGATCCACCGGGTGTGGACCCGGAACGGGTCGGCGGTGAACGCCGGGTCGACCACGACGGCCTGGTGGAACGGGATGGCCGTGGCCATGCCCTCGACCTTGAACTCGGCGAGCGCACGCGCGGCGCGCTGCAGGGCCTGCTCGCGGGTGGCGCCGGTGACGACCAGCTTGGCCAGGAGCGAGTCCCAGGCCGGGCCGATGACGCTGCCGGACTCCACGCCCGCGTCCAGGCGGACGCCGGGGCCGGTCGGCGGGGCGAAGAGGGTGACGGTGCCGGGGGCGGGCAGGAAGCCGCGGCCCGGGTCCTCGCCGTTGATACGGAACTCGAAGGAGTGACCCCGGATCTCCGGGTCGCCGTAACCGAGCTCCTCGCCGTCGGCGATCCGGAACATCTCGCGGACGAGGTCGATGCCGGTGACCTCTTCGGTGACCGGGTGCTCGACCTGCAGACGGGTGTTGACCTCCAGGAAGGAGATCGTGCCGTCGGTGCCGACGAGGAACTCGACCGTGCCGGCGCCGACGTAGCCGGCCTCCTTCAGGATCGCCTTCGACGCCGCGTACAGCTCGGCGTTCTGCGCCTCGGTGAGGAACGGCGCAGGGGCCTCCTCGACGAGCTTCTGGTGCCGGCGCTGGAGCGAGCAGTCACGCGTGGAGACCACGACCACGTTGCCGTGGGAGTCGGCCAGGCACTGCGTCTCCACGTGCCGCGGCCTGTCCAGGTAGCGCTCCACGAAGCACTCGCCCCGGCCGAACGCGGCGACGGCCTCGCGCACCGCGGAGTCGTACAGCTCCGGGACCTCTTCCAGCGTCCGCGCGACCTTCAGACCGCGACCGCCACCACCGAAGGCGGCCTTGATCGCGATCGGCAGCCCGTGCTGCTCGGCGAACGCGACGACCTCGTCGGCGCCGGAGACCGGGTCGGGCGTACCGGCGACGAGCGGGGCACCGGCGCGCTGCGCGATGTGACGCGCCGCCACCTTGTCGCCCAGGTCGCGGATCGCCTGCGGCGGCGGGCCGATCCACGTCAGGCCGGCGTCCAGGACGGCCTGCGCGAACTCCGCGTTCTCGGAGAGGAACCCGTAGCCGGGGTGGACCGCGTCCGCGCCCGAGTCCTTCGCGGCCTGCAACACCTTCGCCATGTCCAGATAACTGGTCGCCGGAGTGTCACCGCCCAGAGCGAACGCCTCGTCAGCCGCCCGGACATGCAGGGCATCCCGGTCCGGCTCGGCGTACACGGCCACGCTGCCGATACCCGCGTCCCGGCACGCCCGGGCCACACGGACAGCGATTTCGCCACGGTTGGCGATGAGCACCTTGCGCACGATGGCTCCCTCCTTGAAACAAGCTGAGTTTAGGGACTGCCGACACGGCCTTTCGACCCGTCCCCAGTGGTGAGCTTGCCCACACGGAGCGTGACCCCGGGCCTGCTCGGGTCGTGAATTCCCTTGTCGCACCACGGTACGCAGGGTTCCTTTACGGCACAGTAGCTCCGAGGTGTGGCGCAGGTCTCTGTTCGTGGGGCCAGTGGCCATTCGGGTTTCTTTGTCGAGTCCCTACGAATGGCCCAACGATTCTTTGCCCTGCCGTCCGCCGTCGCCGGTCGTGCGCACACTCTTGTCCAGGGGTTTACCGGCCAGTAGCCTTCGCGCTGTCGATCGTACTGTCGGTAACAGTCGTATCCAGGGGGTGGCCGAGGTGGCCCGCAGACCGATAGCTCTCGTGACGGCGGCGGTGCTGTTCCTCGAAGCGCCCGGGATCGTCGCGATCAACGCGGTGATGGCACGCTTCGTCAAGATCCAGACGATGTCCCTCGACGGCATGGACCCCGACGCGATGTACACCGGAACCTGGGCGCTCGGCATCGCCTCCGGCGTCGCGCTCGCCCTGTGCGGCCTCGTCGCCCTCGTCGCCGGCATCCGTGACCGTCGGCCCGGACGCGCCGGCCGGGGCCTGCTCATCGGGTGCGCGGTCGTGCACGGCATCCTCGGCGCGGTCACCGTCGGCCTGATCGGGTGGGGCGCGTTCGCGTTCATGATGCTCGTGCTCGGCCTGATCGTGCTCACCCTCGTGGCGTACGGCAAGGGGTACGAGAAGGGCGCCGAGCCCCGCGAGGGAGCGCCGGCGCCCGCGTAGGGGCCGCGCGACGGCCCGTCAGGCCCAGAGGTCGGTGATCTGCACGCCCAGCTTCCCGAGCAGGGTGCGCAGCAGCGGCAGCGACAGGCCGATCACATTGCCCGGGTCGCCGTCGATGCCGTCGATGAACGGAGCCGAGCGCCCGTCCAGGGTGAACGCGCCCGCCACGTGCAGCGGCTCGCCGCTCGCCACGTACGCCGCGATCTCGGCGTCCGTCGGCTCGCCGAAGCGGACCACGGTGGAGGCGGTCGCCGACTCGTAGCGCTTGGCGGCCGTGTCGTACACGCAGTGGCCGGTCTGGAGGATGCCGACCCGGCCGCGCATCGCCTTCCAGCGCGCGGTGGCCTCCTCCGCGTCCGCCGGCTTGCCGAGGGCCTGCCCGTCGAGCTCCAGGACCGAGTCGCAGCCGATGACGAGTGCGCCGAACACGTCGGGGCGGGCGGCGACATGGGCGGCCTTCGCCTCCGCGAGGGCGAGCGCGAGCTCGGCCGGTGTCGGGGCGTGCGTCTTGTCCTCGTCGACGCCGCTCACGATCACCTCGGGGGCGAGCCCGGCCTGACGGAGCAGGTTGAGGCGGGCGGGGGAGGCGGAGGCGAGCACGACACGGCGCGGATCAGCAGTCATGGGGGCAGCGTAGCCAGTCGTGGGCTCAGCGGGCGCTGACCACGAACATCGCCACCACCATCGCCAGGGCCAGCAGCACGCCCGCGCGACGGAGCTTCGCCTGCATGTCGCGCATGAACTTCGGCGCCTGATTCTTCGGGTCGGACCACAGCATGCCTCCGATCCTGGGGGCGGGGCGGGCGGGGCGCCTGAGTACGGATACTCAGGCGCCCCGGTGCCGAGGGACTATTCGCGGACGAACGGGAGGTCGCCGGAGGGCTATGCCCGGATGAACACCCCGTCCCGCGCCGCCGCGAGCGCCGCCGTGACCGCCCGTTCCGCCACGTCCGCGGTGACCTCCTCGCGGGTGACCGCGAAGCGGTAGTAGAGCGGCGCGGAGACGGCGCGGAGCAGCTCGGTCGGGTCGGTCCCCGCCGGGATCTCGCCGCGGGCCTCGCCCTTGGCGACGACGGGGGCCCATTCGCCGAGCCGGGTCCGGTAGAAGTCGGCGAGCGCGCGGGCGCAGTCCTCGTCGCAGGCGGCCGCCGCGATGACCGCGCGGAAGACGGCGCCCATCCGCGCGTCGGTGAGGGTGGCGCGGACGAGTTCGGCGTTGGTCCGCAGGTCGCCGGCGAGGCTGCCGGTGTCGGAGGCGGGCAGGGACTGCTCGGCCATGTCGTGGAGGAGGTCGGTGACCAGGCCGACGGGGGAGCCCCAGCGGCGGTAGACGGTGGTCTTGCCGACGCCCGCGGTCGCGGCGATCCGGTCCATGTTCAGCGCGTGGAAGCCGGTGTCGGCGAGCGCGTCCTGGGTCGCGTCGAGGACGGCCCTGCGGACCTTCGCGGTACGGCCGCCGGGGCGCAGGGTGCCGGGCGAGGCCGGCTGGCTCTCAGTCAAATGGGTCTCCTGTTCCATTAACTCCGTCGACTCTGCTACGGTACGGGACATCTTAACGGAACCAGCCTCCCATTAAGGAGTCGTACGCATGGTTGCCCTGGATCACCCCAAGCCCGTCGAACAGCCCGCGGCCCCGACCGCCGGGACAGCGGACGCCCGTATGACCGGACGGATGCGGCTCGTCCTCGTCGTCCTCCTCCTCGCCCAGTTCATGCTCGCCGTCGACTTCTCGATCCTGAACGTCGCACTGCCCGTCATCGGTCAGGGACTCGGCTTCAGCCTCGGCGGCCTCCAGTGGATCGCCACCGCCTTCGCCCTCGCGGCGGCCGGATTCACCCTGCTCTTCGGGCGCGTCGCCGACCTCGTCGGCCGCCGCCGCCTCTTCCTCGGCGGCATGGCGCTCCTCGGGGTCTCCTCGCTCGTCGGCGGCCTCGCCACCGGCCCCGAGATGCTGATGGCCGCCCGCGTCGCCCAGGGCCTCGCCACCGCCGCCGTCACCCCCGCCGGGCTCTCCCTGCTCACCGCCTCCTTCCCCGAGGGCCCGCTGCGCGCCCGTGCGCTCGGACTCAACGGCGCCCTCATGTCCGCGGGCTTCACCACCGGCGCGATCCTCGGCGGCGTCCTCACCGACCTGCTCTCCTGGCGCTGGGCGTTCCTCGTCAACGTGCCGGTGGCCCTCGCCGTCCTCCTCGTCGCCCCCGCCGTCCTCACCGAGAGCCGCCCGGCCGTCCGCCCCCGGCTCGACGTGCCCGGCGCCATCGCCGTCACCGGCGGACTCCTCGCCCTCGTCTACGGCCTCACCGTCAGCGGCGAGCACGGCTGGACCGACCCGACCGCCCTCACCGCCCTCGCCGCCGGCGCCGCGCTCCTCGTCGCCTTCGTCCTCGTCGAACGCCGGGCCGCCGCCCCCCTCGTACCGCTCCACATCCTCAAGCGCCGCACCGTCGTCTGGGGCAACCTCGCCGGACTCGTCGCCTTCGTCACCGAGACCTCACTGGTCTTCCTGATGACGCTCTACCTCCAGGACGTCCTCGACTTCTCCCCGCTCGCCGCCGGCCTCTCCTTCGGTGTCCTCGGCGCGGGCACGGTCCTCGGCGGGGTGTTCGCCTCCCGCTTCATCGGCCGCTTCGGCGCCCGTACGGCCCTGCTCTCCGGCGGCCTCCTCCAGGCCGTCGCGACCCTCTCCCTGTACGGACTCGGCGAGGGCCCCGGGAGCCTCTGGCTGCTCCTCGCCGCGACCTTCGCCGGCGGCATCGGCAACATGCTCGCGATCGTCGGCTTCATGGTCACCGCCACCTCCGGGATCCCCGACCACGAGCAGGGCACGGCGACCGGGCTCGCGACCATGACCCAGCAGATCGGCATCACCATGGGCACCCCGATCATGAGCGCCGTCGTCGTCACCGCCCCCGTGCTCCTCGACGGCATCGGCCTCGCGGTCCTCGTGAACGCGGCGATCGTCGCCGCCGGAGCCGTCCTGGCCGGCCTCTTCCTGCGCCGCACGTGACGGGTGGCGGGACAGCACCCGAGCAGGACGTGAGAAGGGCCGGACCCCCACGGGGGGAGTCCGGCCCTTCTCGCCGTTCCGCCGGCTACACCGGCCAGTACGACCGCGCCCAGGCCCGCGGGCCGGGCCGGTGCCGCACCGACCGCGCGATCCGGGACGGGTCCGACCACCCCTCGGGGACCGCCGGGCCGCCGCTCTCGGCGGACGCCGCCGCCGTCGCCGCGGCCCGCGCCTGAACCACCGCCAGTGCGGCGGCCAACTCCTCCGGGGTCGGGTTTCCTCGTACGACCTTGATCATGTCGACTCCTTGAAGGGCCAGGTCCGGGGAGGCCTAGAGCGGGATGTTGCCGTGCTTCTTCGGAGGCAGGGATTCCCGCTTCGTCCGCAGCTGACGCAGCCCCTTCACGATCTGCGGGCGGGTGTCCGACGGCATGACCACACCGTCGATGTAGCCGCGCTCGGCCGCCGTGTACGGGTTGAGCAGGGCGTCCTCGTACTCCCGCATCAGCCGCGCCCGCTCCGCCTCCTGGTCCTCGGCCTCCGCGATCGTGCGGCGGTGCAGGATGTTGACCGCGCCCTGCGCGCCCATCACCGCGATCTGCGCGGTCGGCCACGCCAGGTTCAGGTCCGCGCCCAGGTGCTTGGAGCCCATGACGTCGTACGCGCCGCCGAAGGCCTTCCGCGTGATGACCGTGATCAGCGGGACCGTGGCCTCCGCGTACGCGTAGATCAGCTTCGCGCCGCGCCGGATGATGCCGCCGTACTCCTGGTCCACGCCCGGCAGGAAGCCCGGCACGTCCACGAAGGTGAGGACCGGGATGTTGAAGGCGTCGCAGGTGCGGACGAACCGCGCGGCCTTCTCGGACGCGTCGATGTCGAGGCAACCCGCGAACTGCATCGGCTGGTTCGCCACCACGCCGACGGGGAAGCCCTCGACACGGCCGAAGCCGGTCAGGATGTTCGGCGCGAACAGTGCCTGCGTCTCCAGGAACTCACCGTCGTCGAGGACGTGCTCGATGACCTTGTGCATGTCGTACGGCTGGTTCGCCGAGTCCGGGATCAGTGCGTCCAGCTCGCGGTCCTCGTCCGTCACCTCGGTGTCCGCGACCTCGGGGAAGGTCGGCGGCTCGGAGAGGTTGTTCGACGGAAGGTAGGACAGCAGGGACTTCACGTACTCGATGGCGTCCTTCTCGTCCCCCGCCATGTGGTGCGCCACGCCCGAGGTCGCGTTGTGCGTCCGGGCGCCGCCCAGCTCCTCGAAACCGACGTCCTCGCCGGTCACCGTCTTGATGACGTCGGGACCCGTGATGAACATGTGCGAGGTCTGGTCCACCATCACCGTGAAGTCGGTGATCGCGGGGGAGTACACCGCGCCGCCCGCGCACGGGCCGACGACCAGCGAGATCTGCGGGATCACCCCGGAGGCGTGGGTGTTGCGGCGGAAGATCTCGCCGTACATGCCGAGCGCGCTCACACCCTCCTGGATACGGGCGCCGCCGGAGTCGTTGATGCCGATGACGGGGCAGCCCGTCTTCAGCGCGAAGTCCATCACCTTGATGATCTTCTGGCCGTACGTCTCGCCGAGCGCCCCGCCGAAGACCGTGAAGTCCTGCGAGAAGACGGCGACCGGACGCCCGTCGACCGTGCCGTAGCCGGTGACGACACCGTCTCCGTACGGACGGTTCTTCTCCAGGCCGAAGTTGGTCGACCGGTGCCGGGCCAACTCGTCCAGCTCGACGAACGACCCCTCGTCGAGAAGCAGGGCGATCCGTTCGCGCGCGGTCAGCTTGCCCTTCGCGTGCTGCTTCTCCACCGCACGCTCCGAGCCGGCATGAGTGGCCTCGTCGATACGGCGCTTGAGGTCCGCGATCTTGCCTGCGGTCGTGTGAATGTCAATCTCGTACTGCTCTGCCGGCTCGGACATCGGGATGCGGCTCCCTGCCTGGTCACGGGGGGTTCGTTGACTACGAATGGGCTACTGCTCAGCTACTGAGCCGTAGCGTATCGACGCCGATACGGTTCGGCACTGCGGTCTTTGCCACACCTAGTCTGGCTTGCATGACGTCCTCCCAAGGCTCCGGCGGACCCTGGTCCGACCTCGACCGGCCCCCGCTGAACGCCCCCGCACTGCGCCGCGCCCTCGTCCTTCCCGACAGCCTGTGGACCTCGCTCGACGTGGTCACGAGCACCGGATCCACCAACAGCGACCTCGCCGCCCGCGCCGACGAGCTGCCCGAGGGCGCCGTGCTCATCGCCGAGGAGCAGACCTCCGGCCGCGGCCGACTCGACCGCACCTGGACGGCGCCCGCCCGCTCCGGGCTCTTCCTCTCCGTCCTCCTCAAGCCCGAGGTGCCGGTCCACCGCTGGGGCTGGCTCCCGCTGCTCACCGGCGTCGCCGCGGCGACCGGCCTCGCGAAGTCCGCCGGGGTCGACATGTCCCTCAAGTGGCCCAACGACCTGCTGGTTTCCGTCGGAGGCGAGGAGCGCAAGACCGGCGGAATCCTCGCCGAGCGGGCCGGCGCGGACGGCATCGTCGTCGGACTCGGCATCAACGTCACCCTCCGTGAGGACGAACTCCCCGTCCCGGCGGCGGGTTCGCTGCTCCTCGCAGGCGCGGTCTCCACCGACCGCGACACCCTCCTGCGGGCCGTCCTGCGCTCCCTCGCCGAGTGGTACGACACCTGGGCACGCGCCGACGGCGACCCCGCGGAATCAGGCCTCCAGGCGGCCTACGCGGCCGGCTGCGCTACCCTCGGCCGCCGCGTCAGGGCCGAGCTGCCGGGCGAGCGGATGCTGGAGGGCGAAGCGGTGGCCCTCGACGGCGACGGCCGTCTGGTGGTCGCCACAGAGGGCGGCGGCACGGAAGCGGTGGGCGCGGGCGACATCGTCCATCTGCGATCGGGCACCTGACCTCCACCCCACCAGCGCGGCGCGCCCTCGTGGCCGTTCACCCCGGGGGCCCGCGCACCCCGGGGCCCCGCACAATCAAGGGCCCGAAACATGGGCGACAGCCGTAAGCGCGTGAGCCAAGCCACAGCTGTCGTATCGTGGACCGCGATCCAGGGCGACAGATCGGCAGGGCAAGTGGGCAGGGAACGGGCAGGAGGCGGCCGGTGACCGTCGACGACGAGAACGAGGGCGGCGCGCCCGAGCCTCCCGCGTACCCCACCCCCCATCACGAGGTCGACCACACGGCCGAACCGAGCGACGACCCGCTCGCCATCCGCCTCGAACAGCTCATCCTCGGCGCGGACCGTCGCTACACCCCGTTCCAGGCCGCCCGCACGGCCGGCGTCTCCATGGAGCTCGCCTCCCGTTTCTGGCGCGCCATGGGCTTCGCCGACATCGGCCAGGCCAAGGCACTCACCGAGGCCGACGTCCTCGCACTGCGCCGCCTGGCCGGTCTCGTCGAGGCCGGGCTGCTCAGCGAGCCGATGGCCGTGCAGGTCGCCCGCTCCACCGGACAGACCACCGCCCGGCTCGCCGAATGGCAGATCGACTCCTTCCTGGAAGGCCTCACCGAGCCGCCCGAACCCGGCATGACCCGCACCGAGGTCACGTACCCGCTGGTCGAGCTGCTCCTGCCCGAGCTGGAGGAGTTCCTCATCTACGTCTGGCGGCGGCAGCTCGCCGCCGCGACCGGCCGGGTGCTCGTCCAGGCCGCCGACGACGAGGAGATGGTCGACAGGCGGCTCGCGGTCGGCTTCGCGGACCTGGTCGGCTTCACCCGGCTGACCCGGCGCCTGGAGGAGGAGGAGCTCGGCGAGCTGGTCGAGGCCTTCGAGACGACCTGCGCCGACCTGGTCGCCGCGCACGGCGGCCGGCTCATCAAGACCCTCGGCGACGAGGTGCTGTACGCGGCGGACGACGCCGGTACGGCCGCCGAGATCGCGCTGCGGCTGATCGAGACCCTCAGCCACGACGAGACGATGCCCGCGCTGCGCGTCGGCATCGCCTTCGGCACGGTGACGACCCGGATGGGCGACGTCTTCGGCACGACCGTGAACCTGGCGAGCAGGCTCACCTCGATAGCGCCGAAGGACGCCGTCCTCGTCGACGGCGCGCTCGCGGAGGAGCTGTCCCGGACGGGTGAGGCGCCCGTCTCGGAGACGGAGGCCGCCGAGGAGGCCGCCCGCGCGGAGAAGGAGGGCCGCCAGGCCGCCAGGTACCGCTTCGCGCTGCAGCCGATGTGGCAGCGGCCCGTCCGCGGCCTCGGCGTCGTCGAACCCTGGCTCCTGACCCGCCGCCCGACCTAGGGCCTGGCGGCCGGCTCCGGCAGGGCTCGCGGCGCCCGGCACGTGCATCTGCCGCGTTGTCGTCAGTCGGCATGGCTCCGCCATGCCTCCTTCCTCCGCCTTGCAGCTGCACGCACCAGGCGCCGCTCCCTGACCCTGCCGGAGCCGGCCGCCAGGCCCTAGGATCTCCCGTGAACGCCTGTTAACAGCCGTTAACAGGCCCTGAATCGGGAGGGTGCGGTCATGTCCGAGCAGCGCTTCGGTGAGTTCGTGGTGGTCCGGAAGGACGGGAACGGGCACGTCGCCGAGCTGGTCCTCGACCGGCCCAAGGCGATGAACGCCGTCTCCTCCGAGATGGCCCGCTCCCTCGGCGCCGCCTGCGACGCCCTCGCCGCCGACCCCTCGGTCCGCGTCACCGTGCTGACCTCCTCGAACGACCGCGCCTTCTGCGTCGGCGCCGACCTCAAGGAGCGCAACTCCTTCACCGACGCCGAGCTGGTCCGCCAGCGGCCGACCGCCCGCGCCGCCTACACGGGCGTCCTGGAGCTGCCCATGCCGACCGTCGCCGCCGTGCACGGCTTCGCCCTCGGCGGCGGCTTCGAGCTGGCGCTCGCCTGCGACGTGATCGTGGCCGACGCGACCGCCGTGGTCGGTCTCCCCGAGGTGTCCGTGGGCGTCATCCCGGGCGGTGGCGGTACGCAGCTGCTGCCGCGCCGGGTGGGCGCGTCGCGCGCCGCCGAGCTGGTCTTCACGGCCCGCCGGGTGGAGGCCGTGGAGGCCCGGGAGCTGGGTCTGGTCGACCTCCTGGAGGAGGACGCGCGGGCGGCGGCCCTGGAGCTGGCCGAGCGGATCGCGGCCAACTCGCCGGTCGGCCTGCGGGCCGCGAAGAAGGCCATGCGGCTGGGGCAGGGTCTGGACCTGCGAGCGGGGCTCGAGGTCGAGGACGCGGCCTGGCGTTCGGTGGCGTTCTCGGGGGACCGCGCGGAGGGTGTGGCGGCCTTCAACGAGAAGCGGAAGCCGAACTGGCCGGGCGAGTAAGTTCTACCGTTTTGTACCAAATATCACTTACGGTGACGCCTCGGAGGGGAAAACGGATCAAACCTCCCTAAGCTGGAGGAATGGGTGAGGACGGACGGCTGCGGGCCGTAGTGGCGCTGGCGCAGGGGATGGCGGCGGCGCACACTCCACGCGAGTTCTGGCGGGCGGCGGCGCTCGGGTCCTGCGACGGGCTCGACGGCACCTTCGCCGCCCTCTCCGTATGGCAGCGGGACCACGGACGCCTCAAGGTCCTGGTGAACGCCGGGGAGCGGGCCCTGGGCGAGGAGGAGTTCCCGGACTCGGAGACGTATCCGGTGCACCAGTTCCCCGAGATCACCGAGTTCCTGCACGAGCAGTGGGCGGGCGGCGGGGAGCCGGACGCCTGGGTGGAGACCGCCGACGACCCGGTCCCGACGGGCCGGGTGGCCGGCCTGCGGCGGCGGGGGCGCGGCTGCTGCGTGGTCGCCCCGATCGTGCTGCACGGACGCGCGTGGGGTGAGCTGTACGTGGCCCGCCCGCCGCAGGAGAAACCTTTCACCCGCGCGGACGCCGACTTCGCCACCGTACTTGCGGCGGTGGTCGCGGCGGGCATCGCGCAGGCCGAACGCCTGGAGGAGGTCCGCAAGCTCGCGTTCACCGACCCCCTGACGGGACTGGCCAACAGGCGGGCCGTCGACACCCGCCTGGACGAGGCCATCGAGCGCTACCGGGTGGACGGCTCCGTGGTCAGCCTGATGGTCTGCGACCTGAACGGCCTCAAGCGGGTCAACGACACCCACGGCCACGCGGTCGGCGACCGGCTCCTCGAACGCTTCGGCTCCGTCCTCTCCCGCTGCGGCGCCATGCTCCCCGGCGCCCTCGCGGCCCGACTCGGCGGCGACGAGTTCTGCCTCCTGACGGTCGGCCCGACGGCGGACGAGGTGGTGGCGGTCGCCGAGGAACTCTGCGTACGGGCGGCGGAACTGGAACTCGGCGAGGGCGTGGCCTGCGGGGTGGCGTCCACGGGCGATCCGATCGGCCCGCTCAGGTCGGCCCGCCGCCTCTTCCGTCTCGCGGACGCGGCCCAGTACCAGGCCAAGGCGGCCCGCTCGGCGAAGCCGGTGGTGGCGGGCCGCGACGGCACGGTCGTCCGCCTGGCCGACGCGCCACCGGGAGCGCGGGACCGGCGGCGGTTCAGGGACGCGCCACCAGTGGAACCGCCGGCGCCGGAGGGGCGGGGGTGAGGTTTCTGGGGCGGGGGTGCCTGGTTGGTCTCGGGTGCGGCCGCCCTCTTTCCGAGTGTGGCGGCCTCCGCCTTTTCGCACTCGGAGGGCGGCCGGGGGCGGGGCCGCGCGGGCGGCCCGGGCACTGGCGGGGGTCGGCGTGCGCGTGCCCGGCCGGTGGGTGGGGGCTGGGTTCGCGGTCGGGGCTGGTGGGCCTCCGGCGGCTGGTTCGTGGTGCGCGCACGCCGACCACCGCCACTGCCCTGGCCCTGCGCGTGGACCCGCCCCCGCGGTCCCACCCGGCACTCACGCACCCGGCCCACCCGGAGGACGCGGCCCTGAGCGCCACCCGGCAGCCGCCGGCATCCGTGAGTCGACGGTCTTCGACGCGCCGCCCCGGTGGCGTCCCGGCGCCGTCCCGGCGGCCGTCGAGCGGCAGACTGGGAGCCCGTCGGCGAGGATCGATCCGGTAAGGGGTCGTCCATGGTCGAGCCGGTGACCCTTCACCTAGTGACAGGTTGGTCTTCAGTCCGTAGGGTGCTGAATATGGATATGCAGACAGTCGTCCTCGGCACGTCCGGCACGACCCCGCAGGACGTCATCGACGTCGCCCGCCACGGCGCCCGCGTCGAGCTGTCGCCCGAGGCCGTGGAGGCCCTGGCCGCCGCCCGCAACATCGTCGACGCGCTCGCCGCCAAGCCCGAGCCCGTCTACGGGGTCTCCACCGGCTTCGGCGCGCTCGCCACCCGGCACATCGGCCATGAGCTCCGCGCCCAGCTCCAGCGCAACATCGTCCGCTCGCACGCCGCCGGCATGGGCCCGCGCGTCGAGCGCGAGGTCGTCCGCGCCCTGATGTTCCTGCGGCTCAAGACCGTCGCCTCCGGTCACACCGGCGTCCGCCCCGAGGTCGCCCAGACCATGGCCGACGTCCTCAACGCCGGCATCACCCCGGTCGTGCACGAGTACGGCTCCCTCGGCTGCTCCGGCGACCTCGCCCCGCTCTCCCACTGCGCCCTCGCGCTCATGGGCGAGGGCGACGCCGAGGGCCCCGACGGTGAGCTCCGGCCCGCCGGCGAGCTGCTCGCCGCCCATGGCATCGCCCCCGTCGAGCTGAAGGAGAAGGAGGGCCTCGCCCTCCTCAACGGCACCGACGGCATGCTCGGCATGCTGATCATGGCCCTCGCCGACCTCGACACCCTCTACAAGTCGGCCGACATCACCGCCGCGCTCTCCCTCGAAGCCCTCCTCGGCACCGAGAAGGTCCTCGAACCCGAGCTGCACGCCATCCGCCCGCACCCGGGCCAGTCCGCCTCCGCCGCCAACATGCTGGCCGTGCTCAAGGGATCCGAGCTCACCGGTCACTTCCAGAGCGGCGAGGCCCCCCGCGTCCAGGACGCCTACTCGGTCCGCTGCGCCCCGCAGGTCGCCGGCGCCGGCCGCGACACCATGGCCCACGCCCTGCTCGTCGCCGAGCGCGAGCTGGCCGCCGCCGTCGACAACCCGGTGGTCCTCGCCGACGGCCAGGTCCGCTCCAACGGCAACTTCCACGGCGCCCCCGTCGCGTACGTCCTCGACTTCCTCGCCATCGCCGCCGCCGACCTCGGCTCCATCGCCGAGCGCCGCACCGACCGGCTCCTCGACAAGAACCGCTCGCACGGCCTGCCGCCCTTCCTCGCCGACGACGCCGGCGTCGACTCGGGCCTGATGATCGCCCAGTACACGCAGGCCGCCCTGGTCAGCGAGATGAAGCGGCTCGCCGTCCCGGCCTCCGCCGACTCCATCCCGTCCTCGGCGATGCAGGAGGACCACGTCTCCATGGGCTGGTCCGCCGCCCGCAAGCTGCGTACCGCGATCGGCAACCTCAACCGGATCATCGCCGTCGAGCTGTACGCCGCCACCCGCGGCATCGAGCTCCGCCACGGCCTGTCCCCGGCGCCCGCCTCCGCCGCCGCCATCGAGGCGCTGCGCGCGGCCGGTGTCCAGGGCCCCGGCCCGGACCGGTTCCTCGCCCCCGACCTGGCGGCCGCCGACACCTTCGTACGCGAAGGAAAGCTGCTCGCCGCTGTGGAGCCGGTCACCGGCCCGCTGGCGTAAGCACGAACAGAGGGCGAAGGGCCCGTCCCGGATCCTCCGGGGCGGGCCCTTCGGCGTCCGGCTCTGCGCGGCCGCTCAGGACGTCAGGTCTCCGCAGCGCTCAGGACGTCCGGTCGCGGCGCCGCATCGCCAGCGCCACGAATCCCGCCCCGACACCCAGGAAGCCCGTCCCGCCGAGCAGATACGGCGTGGTGTCGCGGCCGCCGGTCTCCGCCAGGCGCCCGTCGTCCGTGGCGGGGCCGTCCTGGATCACCCCGATCCGTACCCCGCCCTGATCGTCGGTGGCATTGGCGGACGGTACGAACCACAGGGCGCACAGCAGCGTGCCCGCGGCGGTCGCGGTCAGCAGTGGGCGTCGGGCGGCGGACACGGAAATTTCGATCCCCCTTGCGGAAACCGCGAATTGGTCGGTGCGCCGATGCTAATGAACACAGCGGGTCGTGGGAAAGCCGGGAGCCCCGGGACGCCTACGCTCCGACCCATGAGTACTTCTGACACACCGCGCTATGTACGCCTTCGGGTCGATGTGGTCCTGGAGATCGACGGGCCGGTCGAGCTGGCCTCCGCGGCCGAGGCCCGGATCGACGCCGACGAGTTCATGCCCGAGGAGGAGCGGGTGCCCGCCCGCGCCGCCGTGAACGAGGACAGCGCCGAGGCCCTCGCGTACCTCGTCGAGCCCTTCGACCTGATCCGCGACGTCCCCGGCATCGAGATGGTCCAGGCCTCCTGGAGCAGCGAGGAGATCGAGTACGACCCCGATGCGTTGGAGTGGGACCTCGGCGAGGAAGATGGGGCGGAGGAAGACGACGACGACCGGTCGTAAGGCTGGTATCCGACCTGTTCACAGGCCCCGGGACGCCGTCCCGGGGCCTGTGGTGCGCCAGGGGTGCGACCGGTGACGGGGGCCACTGCGGCTCCGGGAACCGGACGGGACCGTACGAGCGTGTCGATCAGTGGTGTTCCCCACAAACGCTCCGCTTCCGGAACCGGACGGGGTGTCATGGGCGTTCTCAACAAGAAGTTGGCAGGGAATCGGCGACGATGGAGATGCGTGTGATGACGGACGGCAAGCGCCGCCGCAGGAGCCTGGCCGCCGCGGCCGTCGTGCTCAGCGGTGTGCTGGTGCTCTCGGCGTGCAGCGACGAGGACAAGGGCGCGGGCACCTCCGGTTCCGCGACGCCGCAGTCACAGGCCCAGGTCGACGAGGCGGCCGCGCAGAAGACCTCCAAGGCGAAGATCACGATCTCGCCGAAGAACGGCGCGCAGAACGCCTCCATCAACAAGGACGCCAAGGTCTCCGTCACCGAGGGCAAGCTCACCGAGGTCGTCATGACCTCCGCCGAGGGCGAGGCCGTCAAGGGCGAGATAGCCGCCGACGGCCTGAGCTGGAAGCCGACCGGCCAGCTCGAGCGCGCCACGGTCTACAAGATCGCCGCCACGGCCACGGACGCGGAGGGCCTGGAGGCGCACGAGAACTCCTCGTTCACCACGGTCTCCAAGGCCAACAGCTTCATCGGCAACTTCACGCCGGAGGACGGTTCGACCGTCGGCGTCGGCATGCCGGTCTCGATCAACTTCAACAAGGCCATCACCGACAAGAAGGCCGTCCAGGCCGGCATCACGGTCACGTCCAGCAGCGGCCAGGAGGTCGTGGGGCACTGGTTCGACGGCACGCGCCTCGACTTCCGTCCGGACGACTACTGGACCGAGGGCTCGACCGTCACCCTCAAGCTGGACCTCGACGGTGTCGAGGGCGCCGACGGTGTCTTCGGCGTCCAGCAGAAGACCGTCACCTTCAAGATCGGCCGCAACCAGGTCTCCACCGTCGACGTCGCCACCAAGACCATGACGGTCACCCAGGACGGCAAGACGATCAAGACCATCCCGATCTCCGCCGGCTCCCCGGAGAACCCGACCTACAACGGTCAGATGGTGATCTCCGAGAAGTTCAAGGAGACCCGGATGAACGGCGCGACCGTCGGCTTCACCGATGACGACGGCAAGGGCGAGTACGACATCAAGGACGTGCCGCACGCCATGCGCCTGTCCACGTCGGGCACGTTCATCCACGGCAACTACTGGGGCCCGGACTCGATCTTCGGCTCGGCCAACACCAGCCACGGCTGCGTCGGTCTCAACGACGTCAAGGGCGCCGGCGACCCGAACCAGCAGGCCGCCTGGCTGTACGACCACTCGATCGTCGGCGACGTCGTGATCGTCAAGAACTCCAAGGACAAGACGATCGCCCCCAGCAACGGCCTCAACGGCTGGAACATGAGCTGGGCGGACTGGAAGGCCGGCTCGGAAGCCTGATCCGCGCCGCGGAGACACCACCGCGCACACGCACGAGAACGGCCCCCTCCCGCACCGGGAGGGGGCCGTTCCCGCACCGGGAGGGGCCGCTCCCGTCCCTACTTCCGTACGTCCACGCTCTCGTCCACACCCCACTGCGCGAGCAGCCGCAGCGCGTCCGCCGACGCCGACCCCGGCTCCGCCTGGTACGTGATGAGCACCAGGTCCGGATCCCCGCCCGCCACCTGCATGCTCTCGTACGTCAGCGTCATCTCGCCCACCAGCGGATGCCGCAGCACCTTCGTCCCGTGCCCCTTGTCCGCGACGGTGTGCGCCGCCCACAACGAGCGGAACTCCTCGCTGCGCACCGACAGCTCGCCGACCAGCGCGAGCAGCGCCGGATCGTCCGGGTAGCAGCCCGCGTACAGCCGCAGCACGCTCACCACCTCGGTCGCCTTGCACTCCCAGTCCCGGTAGAGGTCACGCGAGTTGGGCCCGAGGAAGACCATTCTGGCCACATTGCGCTCGGCCGGCTCCATCGCCTCGAAGTCGCCCATCAGGGCCCGTGCCATCCGGTTCCAGGCGAGGACGTCGAGCCGCCGGCCCACGACGAACGCCGGGACGCCCTCCATCGCGTCCAGCAGATGCCGCAGACCCGGCCGCACCTGCTGGGGGCGGGCGATCGCCGCCCGGTGCTGCCTCTTCTTCGCCGTCGGCTTGGCCAGATGCGTCAGATGCGCCCGCTCGGTGTCGCTCAGCCGCAGGGCCCGTGCGATGGAGTCGAGGACCTCCATGGACACATTGCGGCCGTTGCCCTGTTCGAGCCGGGTGTAGTACGCCACCGACACCCCGGCCAGCTGCGCCAGCTCCTCCCGGCGCAGCCCGGGCACCCGGCGGTGGCGACCGAACTCCGGCAGACCCACGTCCTCCGGCTTCAGCCGGGCCCGGCGCGAGCGCAGGAATTCGCTGAGTTCGGCACTGAGATCCATGCGTCCCGATTATCCCAGGTCGCCCGTCCCGGCGGACGGCTGTTCCTGTCCCTGCCAGTGGTAGGCACGCTGGACGTAGGCAGCACAGGGGGCTGGGTGATGCCGGTGCCCTCGCGCAGGCTGAGGTCATGACCACGAACGTGACCACCGTCCCCGCGTACGCCGCACCCGCCGCCAACGCCCCGCTGGAGCGCACCACCGTGCCGCGCCGGCCCGTCGGCGAGCACGACGTCCTCATCGAGATCAAGTACGCCGGCATCTGCCACTCCGACATCCACCAGGCACGCGACGGCTGGGGCGAGGGCATCTTCCCGATGGTCCCGGGCCACGAGATCGCCGGAATCGTCGCCGAGGTCGGCCCCGGGGTCAGCAGGTTCCAGGTGGGCGACCGGGTCGGCGTCGGCTGCTTCGTCGACTCCTGCCGGGAGTGCGCGTACTGCCTCCAGGGTCTGGAGCAGTACTGCGTCCAGGGCGGAACCGGCACGTACAACGCCCTCGACAAGAACGGCGAGCCCACCTACGGCGGCTACTCCAGCCACATCGTCGTCGACGAGAACTACACGCTGCGCATCCCCGAGGGCATCGGTCTCGACGAGGCCGCCCCGCTGCTCTGCGCCGGCATCACCCTCTACTCGCCGCTCGCCCACTGGCACGCGGGCCCCGGCAAGAAGGTCGCGATCGTCGGTCTCGGCGGCCTCGGCCACATGGGCGTCAAGATCGCCCACGCGCTCGGCGCCGAGGTGACCGTCCTCAGCCAGTCGCTGAAGAAGCAGGAGGACGGCCTGAAGCTGGGCGCCGACCACTACTACGCGACCAGCGACCCGGCGACCTTCACCGAACTGGCCGGCACCTTCGACCTGGTGATCTCCACGGTCTCCGCGCCGCTGGACTTCAACGCCTACCTGAGCCTGGTCAAGACCGACGGCGCCCTGGTGAACGTCGGCGCCCCCGAGGAGCCCGTCTCCCTCAACCTCTTCTCCCTCATCGGCGGCCGCAAGACCCTCGCGGGCTCGATGATCGGCAGCATCGCCGAGACGCAGGAGATGCTCGACTTCTGCGCGGAGCACGGCCTCGGCGCGGAGATCGAGCTGATCCGCGCCGAGCAGATCAACGAGGCGTACGAGCGGGTGGTCGCCAGCGACGTGCGCTACCGCTTCGTGATCGACGCGTCGACGATCTGACGCCCGGCGCGACGCCCGCGCACGATGCCGGGGCATGACCTGTGGGGTAATCGACCCCGCAGGGCATGCCCCGGCAGTCTTGTCCCATGACCGCATACGCCATCGGAAACCTGCACCCGAAGCCCGTCCTCGACGAGGAGGTCTTCACCTACATGGAGCGCATCCAGGGCACCCTGGACCCCTTCGGCGGCCGCTTCCTCGTCCACGGCGCACCCGCCCGTGAGGTTCCCGAGGGGGACTGGCCGGGCGCCGTCGTGATCATCGGCTTCCCGTCGTACGAGAACGCCCGCGCCTGGTACGACTCCGCCGCCTACCAGGCCCTGATCCCGCTCCGCACCCGCCACATGGCCGGCGACATCCTCCTGATCGACGGCGTCGCCGACGGGTACGACCCGGCGGCGACGGCCGCGGCGATGCGGGCCGCGTCAGGCGACCCGGCCTGAGCGGAGCTCCAGCCGCCGACCACCGAAGCCCGCGCGGAAGCGTTCGTCGTGGGAGACCGCGACCACCGCGCCCGGGAAGGCGGCCAGGGCCGCCTCCAGGTCCTCCACCAGGGAGAGCGCCACATGGTTGGTCGGCTCGTCCAGGACGAGCAGATCGGCCGGCCGGGTCACCAGCCGGGCCAGCTCCAGGCGGCGCTGCTGGCCCACCGAGAGCCGGGCCACCGGCACCGACAGGTCCTCCTCCCTGAAGAGCCCGAGGGCGAGCAGCTCCGCCGCGTACTCCTCGGACAGGCCGGGGCGTCCCGCCGCGTACTCCGTGAGCAGCGGGTTCGGGGACGGTACGGCGGGCAGCTCCTGGCGCAGCCGGCCGACCCGGCCCGCGCGGCGGACCGTCCCGCTGTCGGGGCGCAGGTCACCGGCGAGGACCCGGAGCAGGGTCGTCTTTCCGGCGCCGTTGGGCCCGGAGACGAGCAGCCGGTCCCCGGCCGAGATCCGCAGCTTGTCGATCCGCAGCCGCTCGCCGACGACGACGTCGACGAGCTCGGCGAGCACCCCGTCCTCGGGGTCCGCTTCCTTCCCCGGGGCCGCCGTCGCGATCCGGGCCGTGAAGCGCAGGGGTTCGGGTGGGGCCGGGACCGGGGACCTCCGCAGCTGCTCCAGCCTGACCCGGGCTGCCCTGACCTGGCCCGACAGCTTGTTCTCGTGCGAGCGGCGGTGCTTGCCGAAGCCCTGCCGGGGGTCCTTCCCCGCCCCTGCGAGCCGCTGCCCGGCAGCCGCCACCAGCTCCTCGGTACGGGCCACTTCCTCCCGCCATTCCTCGTGCTCCTGCACCCGGCGGCGGCGGGCCGCGGCCTTCGCCGCGCGGTAGCCGGGCCAGCCGTCGCCGTACCGGGTCACCGTGCGGGTGTCCCGGTCGACCTCCAGGATCGTGGTCGCCATGCCCTCCAGGAACGCCCGGTCGTGGGTGACCGCGACCACCGTGCCGCGGTGGCTGCGCAGCCGTTCCTCCAGCCAGTCGGCGGCGGCCCGGTCGAGGTGGTTCGTCGGTTCGTCGAGGAGCAGCAGCTCGGCGCCCGAGGCGAGGACGCAGGCGAGGGCGAGCCGCGACTGCTCGCCGCCGGAGAGCGTGCCGACGTGACGCTCGTACGGGACATGGCCGAGGCCGAGGCCGTGCAGCGCGGCGTCCACGCGGGCGTCGGCCTGGTAGCCGCCCCGCTCCTCGTAGCGCGCGGCGAGTTCCCCGTACGCGAGGAGTTGCTCGGGTGTCGAGGAGCCGAGTGTCTCCTCGGCGGCCCGCATCTCCCTTTCCATGGTGCGGAGTTCGGCGAGCGCCGCGTCGACGGCGTCCCGCACGGTGTGCCCGGGGCCGAGGCCGAGGGTCTCGGTGAGCGTCTGGGCGAGGCGCGCGACGCCACCGGGGAAGCGGACGGTCACGTCCCCGGTGTCGGGCGTCTCGGCCCCGGCCAGGAGCCGGAGCAGGGTCGATTTGCCGGAGCCGTTCTCGCCGATGACCGCGGCCTTCTCGGCGGGGCGGACGGTGAGCGTGAGCTGGTCGAGGACGGAGCGGTCCCCGTAGGACTTGGAGACGTCTTTCAGGGTCAACTGGGCGCGGTCGCACATGGGATCTTTCCCTGGGTGCTGGGGGCGTTCGGGCCGGGAAGGGACACCGGGACCACCACTGCCGCGCCCCGAGGGCGCCGGATCAGCGGGTCACACCGTGTCCGCGGCCGGAATCAGAGAAAGAAGTAGAACGAACCCATGCGGTCGAGTGTAGCTACCGGGTGTGGGGGACCGCCGTCGCTTTTACGGCGTAGTCGAGGAGCTCCGCGAAGCGCAGCCACTGCAGGAGGGGAACGTTCAGCGGCCCGTATCCCGGGGTGAGGTGCCGGTGGATGCCGGCGGCGATCCCGGCGGGCTCGTCCCGGGCCGGGCCGTCGGGCCGCCCGAGCGCGGTGAGCCAGTCGGCCGCGCAGGCGTCGAGACGTCCGCGCAGGTCCGCGAGCCGGTGCCCGAGGCCGTCGGGGAGCAGCGACGGATCGGGGTGGGGGACCTCCAGGAACGCGGCGCGGCGGTTCGCCACGGCGGCGACGAGCCCCAGGCGCGAGGGGCCGCCCGGCCAGCGGGGCCGCCACGTCGGCGCCAGGGGGTCGCCGCCCCGGGGGGTACGGACGCCGGCGGCCTTCTCCACGCGGCGGCGGGCCGCGAAGGCCGCGGTCTCCTCGATCCTGACCGCGCGGCTCGCCTCCAGCGTGCCGATGGCGCGCAGCAGGGCGGCCGTGTCCCGCCGGAGGTCCGGCGCGGGCACGGCCGTCGCGGTCAGGTAGGCCCAGGTCGCGTGGAAGCCGAGCGGGCCGTACTCCGCGACGGCACACCGCAGCGCCCGGTGCCTGCGGGCGGGTGCCGCCCGCTCGTCGCGCACCCGCCGCGCGTGGGTCCCGAAGCTCATCCGGCGAAGCCCGGCCCCCGGACCGTCAGCCCTCGGCCTTCGCGACGCCGATCGGGCAGGAGACTCCCGTACCGCCGATGCCGCAGTAGCCCGCCGGGTTCTTGTCCAGGTACTGCTGGTGGTATCCCTCGGCCGCGTAGAAGGTGCGGCCCTCCGCCGGGAGGATCTCGGTGCTGATCGTGCCGTAGCCGGAGCCCGTCAGGACCTTCTGGTAGGCCTCCCGGGAGGCGTCGACGGCCGCCGCCTGGGCGGGGGAGTGGGTGTAGACGGCCGAGCGGTACTGGGTGCCCACGTCGTTGCCCTGGCGGAAGCCCTGAGTCGGGTCGTGGGACTCCCAGAAGAGCTTCAGGAGGGACTCGTACGAGACCTTCGACGGGTCGAAGACGACCCGGACGGCCTCGGTGTGACCGGTCAGGCCCGAGCAGACCTCCTCGTACGCCGGGTTGGGCGTGTAGCCGCCCTGGTAGCCGACGAGGGTGGTCCACACGCCGTCGGTCTGCCAGAACTTGCGCTCGGCGCCCCAGAAACAGCCCAGTGCGAAGTCGGCGACCTCCAGGCCCTCCGGGTAGGGGCCGAGGAGCGGGTTGCCGAGGACCGTGTGGCGCTCGGGAACGGTGAACTCCGGCTCGGGACGGCCGCGCAGGGCCTGCTCGGGAGTGGGGAGGACGGGGGTGCGGGACAGGAACATGCTGCATCTCTCCTCGACGGTCGGCAGTGGTCACAACGCAGACGGGCGGGGAGGGATTCCCCGAGGGGCCCTCCCCGCCCGCCGCCCGCCGCTCGCCGCCGGCCGCCAGGCCGTCAGTGCGGCAGCGTCGCCGGGTTGCCGCCGTTCGCCTCGTACCCCGCCACCGCCAGGTTCCGGAAGACCGTGAACTCGGCCGCCGGGTCACCGCTCAGCGTCCACGGCACCGCGCCCACGTGCCCGTCGACCTTCACCAGCTGGTGCATGGCCTCGGCCCAGCGCTCGCCGCGCACCAGGAACCAGACGAGCAGATGCCGGACGTGTGCCAGCATCGGGTCGTCGGGCCGGGCCGAGTGCACCGCGTACAGCGCGCCGTCCATCGCCTTCGACACCACGGCCGTACGGAAGAAGTCCTGCACGAGCACCACGTCCGGCACGTGCTCGTACACCGCGAACAGCGGGAGCGCCGCGAGCAGCGAACCCCGAGGGGCGCGCGCCGCGGCCGTCGTCGCGAAGTGGTCGGCCTCCTCTCGGGAGCCGTGCCACTTCTCGCACCAGTAGTGCAGGGCCGCGAGATGGGCGCCCATGTGCTGCGGCGCCCGGTCGATGACCCGCGCCCACACCTGGTCGAACTCCTCGTGGCTGTAGCCGAGGCCGCGGGCGACGGCCAGCTGCGTGATGTACGGGACCGGGTCGCCCGGAGCGAGCAGCGCCGCCTCGTCGGTGACCTTCCGCGCCTCCTCCAGGATGATCCGGAAGTCGTCGGTCCCCGCCGCCGAGGAACGCCAGGCCTGCTGCACCAGGAACTCGCCGTGCACCGCGGCGCCGCCCGCGTCCTTCGGGGCCTCCGCCCGCCAGGTCCGCAGCCACGCCCCGCCGACGCCCGGCCGCTCCTGGAGCTCCAGGGACGCGGCGCCCGCGAAGGCCTGGACGCGCTGCCAGCGCACCTCGCCCTCCTTGTCGGTGGCGGCGAGCAGCCGCGACGCGGCCCGCCAGTCCTGGGTGGCCTGGACGACGTCGAGGACGTGCAGGAGTTCGTCGTCCGCGCCCGGGAGCCGGACGTCCTGGTCCTCCTGACGTACGAATCCGTACGCCTCCGGGTCCGCCGCGTCCGGGGCGCCCGGAGCGACCTGACGGATCCCGCCACCGCGGCGGCGCAGCAGGTAGGGGCCGAGGACGCCGAACAGCAGGCCCAGCGCGATCAGGAACCAGAGAATCTCCATGGTGTCCATTGTCCAGGACGCGTGATGAGACGATCGCGGCGCCGGGGGCCGCTCGGGACTACGCTCCTGACACATGAGCGACCAGCACTCTCACCAGAGCTTCGAGACCCGCGCGATCCACGCGGGCAACACCGCCGACCCGCTGACCGGCGCGGTCGTCCCGCCCATCTACCAGGTGTCCACCTACAAGCAGGACGGCGTGGGCGGGCTGCGCGGCGGTTACGAGTACAGCCGCAGCGCCAACCCCACCCGTACGGCCCTTGAGGAGAACCTGGCGGCCCTCGAGGGCGGTCGGCGCGGTCTCGCCTTCGCCTCGGGCCTGGCCGCCGAGGACTGCCTGCTGCGCACGCTCCTCGCGCCCGGCGACCACGTGGTCATCCCGAACGACGCCTACGGCGGCACCTTCCGGCTCTTCGCCAAGGTCGTGGAGCGCTGGGGTGTCGACTTCTCCGTCGCGAACACCTCCGACGTCGAAGAAGTGCGCGCCGCCGTCAACGACCGTACGAAGCTGATCTGGGTCGAGACCCCGTCGAACCCGCTGCTCGGCATCACCGACATCGAGGCGATCGCGGGCGTCGCCCGCCAGGCCGGCGTGAAGCTCGTCGTCGACAACACCTTCGCCTCGCCGTACCTCCAGCAGCCGCTGGCGCTCGGTGCGGACGTCGTCGTGCACTCCCTCACCAAGTACATGGGCGGCCACTCCGACGTCGTCGGCGGCGCGCTGGTGACGGCCGACGAGGCGCTCGGCGAGGAGCTCGCGTACCACCAGAACGCGATGGGCGCGGTCGCCGGTCCCTTCGACTCGTGGATCGTGCTGCGCGGCATCAAGACCCTGGCGGTCCGGATGGACCGGCACAGCGAGAACGCCGAGAAGATCGTCGAGATGCTGACCCAGCACCCGAAGGTGACCCAGGTCCTCTACCCGGGGCTTCCGGAGCACCCGGGGCACGAGATCGCCGCCAAGCAGATGCGTTCCTTCGGCGGCATGATCTCCTTCCGCGTGGAGGGTGGCGAGGAGGCGGCCGTCGAGGTCTGCAACCGCGCGCAGCTCTTCACCCTCGGTGAGTCCCTCGGCGGTGTCGAGTCGCTCATCGAGCACCCGGGCCGGATGACGCACGCGAGCGTCGCCGGTTCCGCCCTGGAGGTCCCGGCCGACCTCGTCCGTCTCTCGGTGGGCATCGAGAACGTCGACGACCTGCTCGCCGACCTGCGGCAGGCGCTGGGCTAGTCGCCACGGGTCGGGCGGGTGCCTCCGTCGTACGGAGCGCCCGCCCGGCCCGCCGTGTGTCAGGTGCCGGGCAGCGGGTCCTTCAGCGAGGCCCGGACCTCTTCGCGGAGCTCGGGGGTGTCCGTGTGCTCGTGGACGGAGACCGCGTGTGCGACGGCCGCCCGGACGAGTTCCTCCTCCTCGCCCGACATGTAGAGCGAGCAGCCGGAGACACTCGGGGTGTCCCGGCAGTCGGCTGCTTTCCTGGCCATGACGACCTCCTGACGGGCCTGCGGGCAGGCTCCTCCTTCCAGGCTAGGGCCGTCCTCACAAGCCGTCGAACGGCGGTGTGGTCTCCGCCGCCGGGGCCTCCCAGGGCTGTGCCACCGATGCCCAGAGGACGAAGGCGAGCAACGCGAGCGCGAACAGTGTCCACGCGGCCCGGCGCACTGCCCGGTGCCGCCGGAGCAGCCGGGAGCCGCGTTCCGCGGCTGTTCCGGCGAGGTGGCCGGGGACCGGCGGGTGCGGGGTGTCGAGCAGCCGTCGGACGGCCGCCTCCTTGTCCTCGTACCGGCTCACGCGGCGGTCCTCCCGGCAGGCTTCCCCGTGCTGTCCCGGCCCGCCCTCAGGGTGGCCACCGCCCGGGCGTGGACCGCCCTGACACGGGCCTCCGGCAGTCCGAGGAGTGCCGCGACCTGCTCCTCGGCGACTCCCTCGTACAGCCGGAGGACGACGACGAGCCGTTCCTGCGGAAGGAGGGCGGAGAGCACCCCGCCCCGGCCTCCGTGGTGCCGCCAGGCGGTGCGTGCGAAGCGGGCGGCGAGATCGCGCCGGGTGAGCTCGTACGGGTCCTCGTCCCGCAGCCGCTCCCACACCGCGTAGGTGTGTGCCAGGGCGGCGGTCAGCAGGGTCTGGGCGTACGGGTTGCGGGTGCGGGTCTCGGCGGTGAGCAGGGTCGCGGTGTGCAGCAGCCGGCCCGCCGCCACGGCCACGAACGCGTCGAACTCCCGGGTGCGGTGGGCGCGTTCGGCACGGGGTCCGTTCCGCTGCTCTGCCACGTCCTCATCTGAGGACAGCGCGGGGGTGGGGTCAAGAGGTCTACGCGGACTCGCTCGACCCCTCGGCCGGGCCCTCGGTCGCGGCCGCGGTCGCCGACGGGGCCGCGGAGTCCGTCGCCGGTCCGCCCGTGTGCGCCGACTGCCGTGCGGACAGGGCGGTGTTGAAGCGGGTGAGCAGGGTGCAGAAGGACTCCCGCTCGTCCGGCGTCCAGCCCTCCGTGACCTCCACCATCAGCTGGCGGCGCGAGGAGCGGACCTCCTCCAGCCGGGCGAGCCCGCGTGGCGACAGCTGGAGCACGACCGCGCGTCCGTCCTCCGGGTGCGAGGTGCGCTTCACCAGGCCGGTGTCGACGAGCGGGGCGACCTGGCGGGTGACCGTCGACGAGTCGATGCCCATGCCCGCCGCCAAGGCCTTCACGCCCATCGGGCCTTCCTGGTCAAGACGGTTGAGGAGCAGGTACGCGGCGCGGTCCATCGAGTTGCGGAGCTGTCCGGTGCCACCGAGGCGCGTCTGCTCGGCCCGGCGGGCGAAGACGGCCACCTGGTGCTGGAGGGCATCGAGGAGACCGGGGTCGAACTCAGTCGTCATGTCCTGAGATGTGGGCATGGCTGTGGGTCTCTCTCGTGCGGGGGTGGTCGGTTGGTGGGGGACAGAGTACGCGGCCCCGGGGAGGTCCGTACCGGGGCTGCGCAAACCCGCTGGAGCACCCGGTCGCCGGGCGGCCACCAGGGCCGTGAGCTGCGAGACTTGCTGTCATGAGCTTCCGTACGCCAGACCCCTTGCACCGGCTGATGCTCGACGACGTACGGGGGGCGCAGAAGATGCTGTCCGGGGTGGCACGGACGACCGCGATGGAGGGCAGCCGTCATCTGTCGTCGCTGGTGGGAGCGCCCGTACACCTCAAGTGCGAGAACCTGCAGCGGACCGGTTCGTTCAAGCTGCGCGGGGCGTACGTGCGGATCGCCGGGCTGCGGCCCGAGGAGCGGGCGGCCGGGGTCGTCGCCGCCTCGGCGGGAAATCACGCGCAGGGTGTGGCGCTCGCCTCGCGTCTGCTCGGCGTGCACGCGACGGTCTTCATGCCGGTCGGGGCGCCGCTGCCGAAGGTCGCGGCGACCCGGGAGTACGGCGCCGACGTCAGGCTGCACGGTCATGTCGTGGACGAGACGCTGGCGGCGGCGGAGCGGTACGCGCGGGAGACCGGGGCCGTCTTCATCCATCCCTTCGACCACCCCGACATCATCGTCGGGCAGGGCACGGTGGGCCTGGAGATCCTGGAGCAGTGCCCGGAGGTCCGGACGATCCTGGTGGGCATCGGCGGCGGCGGTCTCGCCGCCGGTATCGGGCTCGCGGTGAAGTCGCTGCGCCCGGACGTGAAGGTGATCGGCGTGCAGGCCGAGGGCGCGGCCGCCTACCCGCCCTCGCTGGCCGCCGGGCATCCCGTGGTGATCGAGTCGCCGGTGACGATGGCGGACGGGATCAAGGTGGGACGGCCGGGCGACGTGCCGTTCGCGCTGATCCAGGAGTACGTCGACGAGGTCCGTACGGTCTCCGAGGACGCGCTCTCCTCGGCGCTGCTGCTCTGTCTGGAGCGGGCCAAGCTGGTCGTCGAACCGGCCGGCGCCAGCCCGGTCGCGGCCCTGCTCAGCGACCCGAAGTCGGTCGAGGGTCCGGTGGTGGCGGTGCTGTCCGGCGGGAACGTCGACCCGCTGCTGCTCCAGCGCATCCTGCGGCACGGCATGGCCGCCGGGGGCCGCTACCTGAGTCTGCGGCTGCGGGTCACGGACCGGCCGGGGGCCCTGGCGACCCTGCTCGCGGTGCTCACGGTCGCCGACGCGAACGTCCTGGACGTGAGCCATGTGCGGACCGATCCGCGGCTCGGCCTGACCGAGGCGGAGGTCGAGCTGCACCTGGAGACGAAGGGGCCGGAGCACTGCCGCGAGGTGGCGGACGCCCTGCGGGACGCGGGGTACACGGTGCTGGGCTGAGCCGCGCCCCGCACCCGCCCGTCGCATGATCATGTGTCCCAGGTCACAAATTCACTGGGCGGGGCGGCTGGGACGAACCTAGGATCGGGTGGGAAACGCCCGAATTCAACGTCCGTATCTCCCTGGGAGTACCCACATGCCAGGCGCGATCTACGCCGAGGGTCTGGTGAAGACCTTCGGTGACGTACGAGCTCTGGACGGCGTGGACCTCGACGTCCCCGAGGGCACCGTCCTGGGTCTGCTCGGCCCGAACGGCGCGGGGAAGACGACCGCCGTGCGCGTGCTGACCACCCTCCTCCAGCCCGACAGCGGCCGGGCCGTGGTCGCCGGGATCGACGTCCTCGAGGATCCCGACGAGGTGCGCCGCAGAATCGGGCTCTCCGGCCAGTTCGCGGCCGTCGACGAGTACCTCACCGGCCGCGAGAACCTCCAGATGGTCGGGCAGCTCTACCAGATGAAGGCGAAGGACGCGAAGGTGCGGGCCGACGAGCTCCTGGAGCGCTTCAACCTCGCCGACGCCGCCGACCGCACCGCGAAGACGTACTCCGGAGGCATGCGCCGCCGCCTCGACCTCGCGGCCGCCCTCGTCGTGTCCCCGCCCGTCATGTTCATGGACGAGCCGACCACCGGCCTCGACCCCCGCAACCGGCAGGGCCTGTGGGAGGTCATCAAGGAACTCGTCGCGGGCGGTACGACCCTGCTGCTCACCACGCAGTACCTGGAGGAGGCCGATCACCTCGCCCACGACATCTGCGTGGTCGACCGCGGCAAGGTCATCGCGCGCGGCACCTCCGACCAGCTCAAGGCCCAGACGGGCGGCGAGCGCGTCGAGGTCGTCGTCCACGAGTCGGGGATGATCGGCGAAGCCCGGGGGGTCCTCGCGCGCTACGGCATCGAGGGCATCGGCCACGGCGAGGTGTCCGTCGAGGACCACACCCGCAAGCTCACGGTCCCCGTCGCGGGCGGCGCGAAGCTGCTCGCCGAGGTCATCCGAGACCTGGACGCGGTCGGTGTGGAGATCGACGACATCGGGCTGCGCCGCCCCACCCTCGACGACGTCTTCATCTCCCTCACCGGCCACGCGGCCGAGCGGGAGGCGGAGGAGAGCGGGGGGTCGGACGGAGAGTCCCGACCGGGCGGCCGCGACGGCACGCGCGTGAAGGAGGCGGCCGAGTGAGCACCATGAACGACTCCCTGGTGATCGCCCGCAGGAACCTGATCAGGATGTCCCGGATTCCGGAGATGATCCTGTTCGGCCTGATCCAGCCGGTGATGTTCGTGATCCTCTTCACGTACGTCTTCGGCGGCTCGATGAGCGTCGGCGGCAGCACCGACCCGGACGTCTACAAGAACTTCCTGATGGCCGGCATCTTCGCCCAGACGGTCACCTTCGCCACGGCGGGCGCGGGCGCGGGCATCGCCGACGACATGCACAAGGGCCTCATCGACCGGTTCCGTTCGCTGCCGATGGCCCGCGGCGCGGTCCTCACCGGCCGCACCCTGGCCGACCTCGTGCAGACCGCGCTGACGCTCTTCGTGCTCGCGATCGTCGCGCTGATCATCGGCTGGCGTCCCGGCTACGCGGCGCCGACCAACTTCGGGAAGGTCATGGCCGGCTTCGCCCTGCTGCTCCTCCTCGGCTACGCCTTCACCTGGATCGGCGCCCTGATCGGCCTCTCGGTCCGCACCCCGGAGGCGGCCACGTCGGGCGGACTGATCTGGCTCTTCCCGGTGACGTTCATCTCGAACGCCTTCGTGGACTCCAGCAACCTGCCGGGCTGGCTCCAGCCCGTCGCGGAGTGGAACCCCTTCAGCGCCACCGTCCAGGCCTGCCGCAAACTCTTCGGCGATCCGGGTCTGTCACCGTCGGACGCCTGGCCGATGCAGTATCCGGTGTGGGCGTCACTGATCTACTCCGTTCTGATCGTCGCCGTCTTCCGGACCCTGTCCGTCCGTAAGTACCGGCGCGCGAACGGCTGACGCTCCACCCCGCTTGTGGCGCGATGCCGGGCCGCACCTGCCTCATCGGCACAGGACGCGCGCGTGCGGCACGAAGGGCCGGCCCCGGGTGGGGCCGGCCCTTCGTGGAGATCAGGTGCCTCAGCCGGTGTACGGCTTCGCGCTGAGGATCTTGACCGTGGCCTTCTTGCCGTTCGGCAGCTCGTACTCGGCGTCGTCACCGGCCTTCTTGCCGTTGACGCCGACGCCGAGCGGCGACTGCGGCGAGTAGGTCTCGATGTCGCCGCTCGCGTACTCGCGGGAGGCGAGCAGGAAGGTCATCGTGTCGTTCTCGTCGCCGTCGAAGGCGATGGTGACGACCATGCCCGGCTCGACGACGCCGTCGTCCGCCGGTGCCTCGCCGACCTTGGCGTGCTCGAGGAGCTGGGTCAGCTGCCGGATGCGGAGCTCCTGCTTGCCCTGCTCCTCCTTGGCCGCGTGGTACCCGCCGTTCTCGCGCAGGTCCCCCTCTTCGCGGGCGGCGGCGATCTTGATGGTGATCTCCGTGCGCGCGGGACCAGACAGGTACTCAAGCTCGTCCTTGAGCTTGTTGTACGCCTCCTGGGTGAGCCAGGTGACGTTGTCGCTGGTCTGGGTCACAGGTGCTCCTCGTAGGTACTGGGAATACAAAGCATCGCCCTACACGGGAAAGCTCTGCTGTCCCGGGTGGGCGAAACCACGAGCCTAACAATGAGTGGCGGAAAGCGGGAGGACATAACCATCGGGATGGCGTCACCCCAGGTCACCGGGGTGACTCGCCGGGACTCGACACCCGGTCCCTACCCACCGCTACCGAGCCGTACACCCCATGAGCTCCGCGCTGGTCGCGCGGGCGGTCGTGCGCAGCGAGTAGACGCGGTCGACCCGGGTCGCGGGGTCGTCGACCCGGACGTCCTTGCGGGCCACCTCGGCGCCGTCCTCGGAGCGGGAGCGCAGGGTGCAGACGCCCTTGACGTCCTCGTCCTTGCGGATCTCCAGGTGCACCTGCACCTCGGTGGAGCTCACCACGTCGAACTTGATCATCTCGGCGCTGATCTTGCTGTCGACGACGTAGTGCCAGCCGAACCAGCCCATCAGGCCGAGGAAGAGGACGCCGAGCACCGCGCCCGTGATCTTGAGCTTGCGGTCGGCCGCCTCGTCCGCGGAGCGACCGTAACGCCCCTCGGGCAGCTGCTCTCGCACCGCGCTCATGATCGATCCTCTCGAAGCCGGGGGTGGCGGAATTTTCACTCCCCCGATTCCGTCACTATAGAGACCACCCTCCGCGTCGAATCACTGAGGATCGAGTCTTGACTGAGCAGCTGCGACTGATGGCCGTTCACGCCCACCCCGACGACGAGTCGAGCAAGGGTGCGGCCACGATGGCCAAGTACGTGTCCGAGGGGGTGGACGTCATGGTCGTGACGTGCACGGGCGGCGAGCGCGGCTCGGTCCTGAACCCCCAGCTCCAGGGTGACGCCTATGTCGAGGCGAACATCCACGAGGTGCGCCGCAAGGAGATGGACGAGGCCCGCGAGATCCTCGGCGTCTCCCAGGAATGGCTGGGCTTCGTCGACTCGGGCCTGCCCGAGGGCGACCCGCTGCCGCCGCTCCCCGAGGGCTGCTTCGCCCTGGAGGACGTCGACACCGCGGCCGGGGAACTGGTCCGCAAGATCCGCTCCTTCCGTCCGCAGGTCGTCACGACCTACGACGAGAACGGCGGGTACCCGCACCCCGACCACATCATGACCCACAAGATCACGATGGTGGCCTTCGACGGCGCGACCGACACCGAGAAGTACCCGGAGGCCGAGTTCGGCCCGGTCTGGCAGCCCCTGAAGCTCTACTACAACCAGGGCTTCAACCGGCCCAGGACCGTCGCCCTGCACGAGGCGCTCCTCGCGCGCGGCCTGGAGTCCCCGTACGGCGAGTGGCTGGAGCGCTGGAAGGAGTTCGGCGGCAAGGAGCGGACGCTGACCACGCACGTCCCCTGCGCGGACTTCTTCGAGATCCGCGACAAGGCCCTGATCGCCCACCGCACCCAGATCGACCCCGACGGCGGCTGGTTCCGCGTCCCGATGGACATCCAGAAGGAGGTCTGGCCGACGGAGGAGTACGAGCTCAGCAAGGCGCTGGTGCCGACCTCCCTCCCCGAGGAAGATCTCTTCGCGGGCATCCGCGACAATGCCTGACATGAGCGCACACCTGGCACTGACCCAGCTTGTCCCCTTCGCCGCCGAAGAGCTGGACGAGAACAAGGTGACCCCCGGCGTCCTCGGCTTCGTCGTCTTCGCGGTGCTGGCCGTCGCGGTCTGGCAGCTGATGAAGTCGATGAACCGCCACATGGGCAAGGTCACCTTCGAGGAGGCCCCCGACCCGGCCGTCGCCTCGGAGACCCCGGCCCCCTCGGCCGGTCCCGCCGGCAAGTAGCCGACCCGCCCCCGGGCCCGTACCCCAGCGGTACGGGCCCGGGGGCGCCGTCGTGCGACGGCGGGCCACTCCCGTGGCACGGCCCGGGGCCGCCGCCCCGGAACGGCGGGGCTACCCCACCGGCACCCCCAGGACCTCCCGGGCGTGCCGGTTCGGCACCATGCCCAGGTCCCAGGCCTGCCAGGGCGTCGACGGGTGGATGCCCCGGCCCAGGATCACCGTGTACGCCTCCGCGCAGTCGTCGAGCCGCGGGTCCCGCGCCGGATGCCGGTCCGCGATCAGCGCGGCGAGCTCCTCGCGCGCCGTGACCGTCCCCGGCTCCGGGCTCCCCGGGACCGCGTGCGGGAGCAGCGTGCAGCGCAGGAAGCGCGCCCAGTCCGCGCCCCGCAGGTCGCCGTACGAGCCGAACAGCGCGCGGGCCTCGTCGCACAGCCCGAGCGCCTGCGGCACCCGGGCGTTGCCGGCGTCGATGATCGCCAGCTCCAGGGAGGTCCAGGCCTCCCCGTGCGGCAGCCCGATCCGTTGGAAGTCGGCCCGCGCGTCCACGAGCAGCTGCCGGGCGAAGCCCGAATTGCGCAGACCGCCGGTGCGGGCCGCGAGCTGGTCACGAGTGACCCTCCCCGAATGGTGCCGGGCACTGGCCAGCCCGTACACGTCCCGCATCCGCGAGAACATCGTCCGCGCCCGGCCCAGCTCCCGCACCGCGTCGTCCCGGTCGCCGCGCTCCTCCAGCGCATGGGCCAGGTGGAACAGCGTCCACGCCTCCCCGCGCGCGTCCTCCTGCTCCCGGTGCCGGGCGAGCGCCCCGCGCAGCCCCTCGACGGCCGGCTCCGCGTCCCCGGCGGCGAGCCGCGCCCGGGCCAGCTGGGTCAGCGCCCAGGCCTCGCCGCGCCCGTCATGGATCCGCCCGTAGCCGTCGAGGGCCTCCCGCAGCCCGGCCTCCGCGCCCGGCACGTCACCCCGCAGCAGCAGCACCTGACCCCGCTGGAAGTGCGCCCACGCCTGGCCGTGCGGGGACTCGTGCTCCCGGTGCAGCGCGAGCGACCGGTCGAGCAGCGCCGTCGCCTCCGCCAGGTTCCCCCGGTCCCGCTCCACGGCCGCGAGCGCGTGCAGCGTCCAGCCCCGGTCGGCGGCGAGCGCCGCCGGCTCCTGGAGCGCGAGCGCCTCCCGCAGCCGGGCCGCCGCGTCCGTGAGCCGGCCCTGGTGGTGCAGGGTGATGCCGAGCGAGCAGAGCGCGAGCGCCGCCCCCGGGTCCTGGTGGGCCTCCTGGTAGAGCGACACCACGGACGTCAGGGTCGTCCGTGCCTTGTCGAGCTCGCCCAGCTGCCGGGCCGCGATGCCGGTCCGCCACTGCACCGAGCGGGACAGCTGGCCCTGCCCGACGGACTCGGCCAGTTCGTTGATCTCGCCGAGCCGGTAGAGGTCGCCGCGCAGCAGGCAGTAGTCGCAGAGCGCGCCCAGCAGATCGAGCACGGTCTGCTGGTCGACGCCCTCCGTGTGCCGCAGGGCCGCCGTGATGAAGCTGGACTCCTCGTCGAGCCAGCTCAAGGCCGCCTCCAGGGAACCGAACCCGTGCCCGTCGAAACGGTCGGCGCGGGTCGACATCTTGCCGTCGACCATCCGGATCACCGCGTCCGCGAGCTCCGCGTAGTTCCGTATCAACCGCTCCTGCGCCGCCGCGATCTCCGCAGTGTCCTCCTCGTCGAGGAGCCGTACCGCCGCGAAGCCGCGGACCGCGTCGTGCAGCCGGTAACGCTCCCCACGCACCGGGGCGAGCAGCCCCGCCGCGGCCAGCTCCCGCAGCAGCCGGGCGCCCTCGGCGCCGCTCCCGTCGAGCAGCGCGGCGGCGGCCGCGGCGCCGAGGGAGGCACGTCCGGCGAGCGACAGCCGCCGGAGCAGCCGTCTCGCCTCGTCGTCGAGATCGACGAAGTACCGTGCCCACAGGGCGCGTTCGACCGGGGCATCGCCCCACCCCGGCCGGCCCAGCACCTCCGCGAGATCGTCCATGGACCGCCGTCCCAACAGGGAACCCGCCGCCCGCAGCGCCAGCGGAAGCCCGCCGCACAGCTCCCGGATACGGTCGAGCGCCTCCGCGTCGTACGGCTCGGGGGCCATAGCCCCGCCCGCCGCCCGCAACAGCTCCTCCGCCCCGGCCGCGTCGAGCGCCGCGACCGGCAGGACGTGCGCGACCACGTCCCCCAGGTCCAGCGGCTCCCGGCAGGTCACCAGGATTAGGCTCTCCGAGCGCTCCGGGAGCAGCGCCCGCACCTGGGCCGCGTCCACGGCGTCGTCCAGGATCACCGTCACCGGCACCCCGGTCAGCTGCCGCTGGTACAACTCCGTGAGCCGCGCCACCTGCCGGTCGGCCGTGGCGCCCTCCCGGAAGAGGAGCCGCTCGCGCGGGGCCCCGAGCCGGTTGAGCAGGTGGAGCAGCGCCTCCCTGGTCGCGAGTGGCCGCTCGCCGCTCGCGCCGCCGCGCAGGTCCACCACGCACGCGCCGCGGAACTGGTCGCGGAGCGCGTGCGCCGCCCGTACCGCGAGCGCCGTCCGCCCGGACCCGGGCTCGCCGTGCAGCAGGACCACCGTCGGCCGGGTCTCCGCCGAGGCGCGCCCCGTCTGCACCCACCGGGTGATCCGTGCCAGCTCCTCCCGCCGGCCCGCGAAATCCCCACCGGGGTCGGGCAGATGCCCGAAGGAACGCTCCAGTACGGCCCGTCGCCGGGCCGCCGCGCTCCGATCGGCCCCGCGCAGCCGCTCGGGCCGCGACGCCGCCGCCCGTCGGTCCCAGGAGGACCTGTTCTCGGGGTCGTCCGGCAGCGGGCCCCGCCCGCTCCCGACGCCGACCCCGCCGACCCCACCGGCCCCGCCGGACCGGTCTCCCGCCTCCGCCGGGGGTACGTCCCCGTTCCCGCCGGCCTGCGACACCCGCTCGCGCTCCAGGAACGGGCGCATGCCCCGTAGCTCCAGAGCCGTCATCCAGCGGACCCGCGCCGCCTCGACGGCACCGTCCGGCACCGCCGTTGCCGTGGCCGCCGTCGGCGCGACCGGCCCGGGCCGTCCCGCGGTCGCCCTGAGCACCGTCGCCGCCGCGCCCGCCACCGCCACCACCGCGCCCGCGCCGAGCGCGGTCCCGGCCGTCGTGCCGAGCGCCAGGTCCGCGCCGACCGCGGCGACGGCCGCGACTCCGGCGACGAGCGCGGGACCGCCGAACACCGGCCCGGAGGAACGGTTCGCCGCGGTCCGGGCGCCGGCCTCCCCCTCCTCCACGGCCCGTACGTACGCGGCGTACTCCTCGCCCGCGCCCGCCGCCATCGAGTCCAGCGCGGCCCGGCCCCGGGCGAGCAGGGCCTCCGCGCCCGCCCGGCTCCCGGAGTTCCGCAACTCCTCCTCCACAGCCCGTTCCCACAGCCGCTCAGCCTCGGCCCGATGGCTGTCCCGCATCTGCGTCCCCCTCCGCGCGTGCCCGACCGTCCGTCCCTGAGGCCCTGTCAGACCCCGGTCCGTGCGCGTCCAGTGTGCTGTGCGGGGCGTGATGGCGCGAGAGCGGAGTACGGAGGGGAGGGCTGCGGTGGGCCGGTCGGCAGGGCGCACTCACCGTGTTCCACGACCGCCTGGGCTACGCCGGCGGAGATCCGGCTGACGGCACGGATCGCGGTTCTGGAGGTGACGGGCGTCGACGGGTCGTACGGGGGAGAGCCCGCACCACGCGCTCCCGGGAGATGCCGGTCGTTCCGGAGCGGCGGTGAGCGACGTGCCGGCGATCGCCGCCGAGGACGCCACGGTCGTCCTCGACGGGACCACCCTCCTCGCGCCGACGACGTTCGAGGTGATGCCCGGCGCTTTCTGGTGCCTCACCGGAAGCAACGGCTCCGGGAAGACGACCCTCCTGCGGGCCTTCCTGGGCAGCCGCAGGCTGACGGACGGCGCCGTCCTCGTGCGCGGCGAGAGCGTCGACATGGCCAGGCCCCGGCACCGGCGCCTGATCGCCTCGCTCGTCGAACCGATCCCCGTCGCCCGTGACATCACGCTCCGCGAGCAGGTGACCCTGGTCGCCGCCTCCTGGTACGGCAACACCACGGAGACCGCCGAACGCGCCGACGAGGCGCGGCCACCTCGCCCAGGGTGCGGTCCGCGCGGCCCGCACCCGGGGGCGCGCGATCGCTGCCGCGGTGTTCCTGCCGGCCGGCGGCGCCCTGCTGACGCTCGGCGTCGCCGAGCCGGACGCCCGCCTCGCGACCCTGTCCTGGACGGCCGGCGCGGTCGGCGTGCACCTGGGGTCCGGGTGGGTCGGCGAGAGCCGGCGCGGACTGCGTGACGAACCGACCCTTGCCCCGCTGCTCGGGGAGGGGTGGGGCGGGATGCTCGCCCGCACCCTGGCCTGGCCCGCCGTCGCCGTGGTGCTCGCGCTGGGCGCCAGGTTCCTGCGCGAGATGAAGACGAACCTGCCCGTCGCACTGCTCCTTCCCGTCGTCACGCCGCTGGGCGACCTCTCCGCCCTCCGCGTCTTCGTGTGGCAGTTCGACGGACTCGTCGTCGTCCTGGCCGGCGTCCTCGTGATGAACGGGACGCCGTCCGCGTCCGGCGCCGCGCTGGTCGCGCTCGGTGCGGCCGCCTGCTGCGTCTGGGCGGGCCTGCGCCGCACCGGGTGGTCCCTCCGGCCCTTCGTCACCCGTCTCGGCCGGGTGTAGCGACGCCCCACGGGAGTGGCCCCCGGTCCGCCGGGGGCACGGGTCGCGCGCGACTCCGGGGCGGCAGGGCAGGATGGACTCCATGGCGAACCGACTGGCCCATGAGACCTCCCCGTACCTCCTTCAACACGCCGACAACCCGGTCGACTGGTGGCCGTGGTCGGCCGAGGCCTTCGAGGAGGCCCGGCGCCGCGACGTCCCCGTGCTGCTCAGCGTCGGATACAGCTCCTGCCACTGGTGCCACGTCATGGCGCACGAGTCCTTCGAGGACGACGCCACCGCGGCCCTGGTCAACGAGAACTTCGTCGCCGTCAAGGTCGACCGCGAGGAGCGCCCCGACGTCGACGCCGTCTACATGGAGGCCGTCCAGGCCGCGACCGGCCAGGGCGGCTGGCCGATGACCGTCTTCCTCACCCCGGACGCCGCCCCCTTCTACTTCGGTACGTACTTCCCGCCCGAGCCCCGCCACGGCATGCCCTCCTTCCCGGAGGTCCTGGAGGGCGTCAAGGGCGCCTGGGCCGACCGGCGCGACGAGGTCGGCGAGGTCGCGGAGCGCATCGTGAAGGACCTCGCGGGCCGCTCCCTCGCGTACGGCGGCGACGGCGTCCCCGGCGAGGAGGAACTCGCCCAGGCCCTCCTCGGTCTCACCCGCGAGTACGACGCGACCCACGGCGGCTTCGGCGGCGCCCCCAAGTTCCCGCCGTCCATGACCCTGGAGTTCCTGCTCCGCCACCACGCCCGCACGGGCTCCGAGGGCGCCCTCCAGATGGCCGCCGACACCTGCGAGGCGATGGCCCGGGGCGGCATCTACGACCAGCTCGGCGGCGGCTTCGCCCGCTACGCCGTCGACCGCGCCTGGGTCGTGCCCCACTTCGAGAAGATGCTGTACGACAACGCCCTGCTCTGCCGGGCGTACGCCCACCTGTGGAAGGCCACCGGCAGCGACCTGGCCCGCCGGGTCGCCCTGGAGACCGCCGACTTCCTGGTCCGCGAACTCCGCACCCCCGAGGGCGGTTTCGCCTCCGCGCTCGACGCCGACTCCGACGACGGCACCGGCAAGCACGTCGAGGGAGCCTTCTACGTGTGGACCCCGGCGCAGCTCACCGAGGTCCTCGGCGCGGAGGACGCCGCCCTCGCCGCCGCCCACTACGGCGTCACCGAGGACGGCACCTTCGAGCAGGGCAGCTCCGTCCTCCAGCTTCCGCAGGAGGCCGGTCCGGCCGACGCCGACCGGATCGCCTCGATCGCCGCACGGCTCCTCGCCGCCCGCGAGGAGCGCGAGCGTCCAGGCCGCGACGACAAGGTCGTCGCGGCCTGGAACGGTCTCGCGATCGCCGCCCTCGCCGAGACCGGCGCCCTCTTCGACCGCCCCGACCTCGTCGAGCGCGCCACCGAGGCCGCCGACCTCCTCGTCCGGGTCCACATGGACGAGTCCGCGCGCCTCACCCGTACGTCCAAGGACGGCCGGGCCGGTACCAACGACGGTGTCCTGGAGGACTACGCCGACGTCGCCGAGGGCTTCCTCGCCCTCGCCGCCGTCACCGGCGAGGGCGCCTGGCTCGACTTCGCCGGCTTCCTCCTGGACCTCGTCATCGACCGCTTCACCGCCGAGGGCGGCGCCCTCTACGACACGGCCCACGACGCCGAGGCCCTGATCCGCCGCCCGCAGGACCCCACGGACAACGCCGCCCCTTCGGGCTGGACGGCCGCGGCCGGCGCGCTGCTCTCGTACGCCGCGCACACCGGTTCGGACACCCACCGCGCCGCCGCCGAGGGCGCCCTCGGCGTGGTCAAGGCCCTCGGCCCGCGCGCGCCGCGCTTCATCGGCTGGGGCCTGGCCGTCTCCGAGGCCCTCCTCGACGGGCCCCGGGAGATCGCGGTGGTGGGCGCCTCCGGCGACGAGGCCTTCCGGGAGCTGCGCCGTACCGCGCTCCAGGCGACCGCCCCCGGCGCGGTGCTCGCCTTCGGAGCCCCCGACAGCGAGGAGTTCCCGCTGCTGAGGGACCGTCCGCTGGTGGCCGGTGGTCCCGCCGCGTACGTGTGCCGTCACTTCACCTGTGACGCGCCGGTCACCGACCCGGACGCACTCCGCCGGAAGCTCTGAGGCCTCCGGAACGGGGACGGCCCCGCGACCCCTCCGAGGAGGGGCGGCGGGGCCGCACCGTGCCGGGCGTCGTCGCTCAGCTGTTGCCGGCGCCGTTGCCGGACAGCACGGGGATGTCGCTGAGGATGTGCGACAGCGGCTCGTCACCCTTGGCCTGGGTGGAGTTCTCGGTGCACTGCTGGTTCTGCGGGGAGGACAGGACGTTGACGTCCTGGACCGCGATCGGGATGAGGCCGATGAGCGAACCGGCGTTGACCTTGGCCGGCAGGCCGACGCACGGCTTGTTCAGGGAGCCCTGAACGAGCGCGAACTGCGGGCTCATGTTGCCGTGGGTGGCCGAGTTGCCGAACTCCTGGTGGGCGCCGTTGCCGCTGAGCGACGTGGTGCCGCCGTCGTCGGCGATGGCGAGCGCCTGTCCGGCACCCGCCGCCGTCGCGCCGAGCACCGACGCGGCCACAGCAGCCGTAGCCAACAGCTTCTTCATTGTTCAGGCCTTTCGGATCGTGGCCCGCTGAGTGCCGAGCCGTGCTGATCAACTGGTCAGCGGTGCGGAGGTTCCGCGAAGTCCACCGGACGGACTACGGGCAGATGAGCGAAGCGCCAGGCGTCGGCCGGTAGGTGCCGACGGAGATCTGGCTGGGCGCGACCTCGTCGGCCGCCGGCAGTGGCCGGTCCTCGCGCAGCCGCAGGAAGACCTCGGCCGCCCCCTCCTCGTCCCAGGCGAGGGTGGACCCGACACCGGCGATGTCCGGGTTGAAGCCGCGTACGGGCACGGTGGCGAACTCCGTACGGTCCGGGGGCAGGTCCCGCAGCCGCCCGGCGAGCGCGAGCAGCTCGGTCGCGGAGATCCCTCGTTCGGCGGCGCCCGTCCCGCGGAGGGTCTCCGCGAAGTCCCGCAGCCGGCCGGGATCGTCGAGGATGCCCTCGCGGAGCCGCTCCAGGGTGTTCACCACGAACTTCTGCTGCTTCTGGATGCGGCCGAAGTCCATCTGCCCGTCGGCCTTCCGCGACCGCACGTACTGGAGGGCCTCGCCACCGCCGACCGGTTTGGTCCCGGGCTGCAGGTCGATGCCGGTGGCCGGGTCCTTGAGGGCCTTCTCCGTACAGATGGGGACCCCGCCGTCGACGCGGTCCACGGTGTCCATGAAGCGCCGGAAGTCGATCTCCAGGTAGCGGTGGACGGGCAGTCCCGTCATCGACTCGACGGTCTCCACGGCGAAGGAGGAACCGCCTTCCGCCCAGGCTCCGTTGATCTTGGCCTGGTGGGCGGCGTGCAGCTTTCCGGTGCGCCGGTCGCGGTGTTGGTCGGGGAAGGAGGTGAGCGAGTCGCGGGGCAGGCTCACCACGTCGACCCGGTCGTTCTCGGCCGAGACGTGCACGAGCATCATCACGTCCGTGCAGTCGCACTCCTTCCCGCCGAGCCGGAAACGTTCCTTCTCCTCCTCGGTGACTCCCTTGCGGCTGTCGATGCCGACCACCAGGAGGTTCAGCCCCTTGTCGGGGGCGGGGAGACCGGTGGGGACGGCGGCGAAGGCGGCGGGAGCGAGGGCGGCGAGGGCGGCGAGCGCCGCCGGGACGAGCAGCGGACGTCGGGGGCGCCGTGTTCGTGGGAATTTCATGCCCGCACGGTAATTCGATCGCTCTCGCACACAGATACACGACGCGACATGAACAGGACGAATCACTCTCCTGCGGCGCCTGTGGAATGATGCGGGAATCGCAGCGGAAGGAGCGAAGATGGCGCCGGATCCCGGGAAATGGGAACGGATGGCCTTCATTCCGAAGAGCCGATATGTGAGCGACCCGCCCCCAGTCGACCGCACACCATTCCCCCTCTATTCCTCACTCGTGACCCAGTGGGTGCAGGCGGGCCGGACGGTACCGGGGATGCCCGATCGTGAATGGGAACGCCTGATGGCCACGCCGGTCTGGCCGACCTGGTAGCGACGGGCCGGGCCGGCACGGAGCAGACGCGGAAGGGGCCGCCCCGGAGGGCGGCCCCTGACGTGTGAACGTCGTCGCGCGAAGGCGGAACGTCAGTTGTTGCCGACGCCGTTGCCCGACAGGACCGGGATGTCGTCCAGGATGTGCGAGAGCGCCTCGTCACCCTTGGCCTGGGTGGAGTTCTCGGTGCACTGCTGGTTCTGCGGGGAGGACAGGACGTTGACGTCCTGGACCGCGATCGGGATGGCCCCGAGGAGCGAACCGGCGTTGACCTTGGCCGGCAGACCCACGCACGGCTTGTTCAGGGAGCCCTGGACCAGCGCGAACTGGGGGCTCATGTGGCCGTACGTGGCGGAGTTGCCGTACTCCTGGTGGGCGCCGTTGCCGCTGAGCGACGTGGTGCCGCCGTCGTTGGCGATGGCGAGCGCGGGCGAGGCAACGGCGGCGGTGGCGCCGACGATGGAGACGGCTGCGGCCGCAGTGGCCATAACCTTCTTGATCACGGGAGTTCCCTTCTAGAACCGGCTCCGTGCAGGGAGCGACCTGGTCAACTGGCCACGGACGCGGGGGTTCCGCTGTGTCACTCCCTTGGCGGAGCGCACTCGGCAGCGCCAAACGGAGGGCCAGTCGAACGGGTGAAGCGCCGGAACCTCAGCCCCCGCGCGCAGTTGATCCCGTCGCATCAATCAGGTCGATTGGTGGGAACAGGAACGGAATCACCGTGATCAAGAAGATTATGGCGGCTGCGGCTGTTACGGCCTCTGTTGTCGGCGCTTCTGCTGCGGCGGCCTCCCCGGCGCTCGCCATCGCCGACGACGGCGGCACGACCTCGCTCAGCGGCAACGGCGCGCACCAGTCGTTCGGCAACTCCAAGACCGCGGGCGACATGAGCCCCCAGTTCTCGGCCGTCCAGGGCTCGCTGAACAAGCTCTGCCTCGGTGCCCCGGTCAAGGGCAACGTCGGCTCGGTCGTCGGCGTCCTCGTCCCGGTCGCGGTCCAGGACATCAACGTCCTGTCCAACCCGCAGAACCAGCAGTGCACCGAGAACTCCACCCAGGCCAAGGGTGACGAGCCGCTGTCGCACATCCTGGAGGACATCCCGGTCCTCTCCGGGAACGGTGCCTACAACGGCTGATCCGTCTCGCGCGGGACAGGGCCGGAGGGAACGATCGCGTTCCCTCCGGCCCTGTCGTGCGCGCAATGGAGTGAAAGAACGAAAGTCGTCGTTTTCGCGGTTTCCTTTGTGCGGCATGTTCGTTGTGTTGCGTGAAAGTGTTCCGCCACCGAAAGGATGCAGACGAAAATGAACTGTAAGAAGGCTGCTGCCGTCGTCGCCGGAATCATCATGGCCATGGGTGCGGCGACCCCCGCCTTCGCCGACGCGGGCGCCGAGGGTCTCGCGATCGGCTCGCCGGGCGTCCTCTCCGGCAACGTCGTCCAGATCCCGATCCACGCGCCGATCAACGTCTGCGGCAACAGCGTGAACGTCATCGGTGTGCTCAACCCGGCCGCGTTCAACACCTGCGCCAACTTCTGAGCCCCGAGCGGCTCGCAGGCACAGGGGCCGGCCCCCGGGAGCGCACCCGCTCCCGGGGGCCGGCCCTCCCTCATGCCGAGACGGGCGCCTTGCGGCCCGTACGCGGCCGGCCCACCGTTCCGCCCCGGGCACCCGCGCGCAGCCGCTGCCGCACACCCCGCACGAGACGCCCCGCCGTGTACTCGGCGCCGAGGACGAACCGCATCGAGGGACCGTACGAAGGAGCGGTGAGCAGTCCCGCGAGGAACAGGCCCGGCCACGAGGACTCGAAGAGACCGCCGACCTCGGGGGCGCCGCCCACGCCGACCGTCCGCAACGCGCCGCGCAGCTCCGGGGAGAGCATGCCCGCCCGGTCCAGGCTCGGTGTGAAACCGGTGGCCGCGACGACATGGTCGGTCTCCAGGACCGTCGCCCCCTCCGGCCCGGTCACGTCGAGCCGCAGCCGCTCGTCCCCGGTCACGGTCGCCGCGGTGATCCGCTGCCCGAGGCGTACGTCCGCGACCGCCGTGAACCGCTCACGCAGCCACCAGGCCCCTGCCGGGCCGAGCGCCGAGTCGAAGAGCCGCTCCCGGGTCGCGGCCGGCAGCCGCCGGAAGACCCCCGGCGTGTCCGCGTACAGCTTGTTCCGCCAGCCGCAGCCGAGCCCCGTGTGCGGGGCGCACACGCTCGGCCACAGGCCCCGGTCGAGGGCCGGGGGCAGGGTGTTCCAGCTCAGCCGGTCCGCGCGGGCGAGGATCCGCACCGTCGCGGCACCCTCCTCGACCAGGAGTGCGGCCGTCTCCAGGGCGGCCTGCCCGGCCCCGACGACGGTCACGTCCCGGCCCGCGAAGCGGTCCAGGTCGCCGTGGTGGCTGGAGTGGGTCGCATACCGCCGGGGCAGGCCCCGCAGCGGCCCCGGCATCTCCCTGAACGGCAGGACGCCGACCGCCAGCGCCACCGTCCTGGTCCGCAGCGCCTCGCCGTCCTCGGTACGCAGCTCGAACCCGTCCGCGCAGGGCGCGACCGAGTCGATCAGACGCTCGTCGAGCGCCGGCACCGCCCGCCGGGCGAACCAGTCGCCGTACGCGGCGAAGAAGCCCACGGGCAGCGGAACCCCGTGCGTGGCGCGCACGCCCCGCGTGGCGGCGTAGGCGTCGAGCCCGTACGCCCGCTCCGGGTCGGAGAGATGTGAGGCCCAGGGCTCCGACTTCAGGAACATGCCCGAGGGCATCGCGTGCCAGGACCCCATCGAGCGGCCGAAGGTCCGCAGGCGCAACCCGTGGGCGGCCGCGTGCGCGGCGACGGACAGACCGTACGGTCCCGCCCCGACGACCACCAGGTCGTACATCGACTTCGACATCGTGCCTTCCGCCTTCATCGTGGGGTGAGCTGGTGGGAGGAACTGCGGGCCGGCGGCGCCGACGGGGAGATCGCCGGACCCGCCCGCCGGGACCCGAGGAACCGGCGCGCCGACGCCACCGCCCTGCGCAGCAGGTGCCCGAGCCAGACGAGGCCCATCGCGAGCGCCGGTGCCGGGTCGTCCGCCGCGCACCAGGCGTACTCGGTCCGCCGCGACATGCCCTCCACCCCGGCACCGTCCCGGTCCGCGGGGCGGCGCCGCGGGGAGGTGAGGAGCGACAGCGCCGCGTAGTTCTCGACCACGAACCGGCGCCCGTACGCGGGGGAGTGCGGGGGTACGGGACGCCCGGTGAGGTCCAGATGGAGCGCCCGGACCACGTCCAGACCGTTCGCGTCGGCGAAGAGCCGGAACTGCGCGCCGGGCCGGGGATTGAAGTCGAGCAGGTGGTACGCCCCCGTCGCCCGGTTCATCCGGAAGTCCAGGTCGCACACCCCCCGGAAGCCGAGCGCGCCGCACAGCTCGCGGGCCGCGCGCTCCACGGCCGGGTTCGCCGTCCAGCGGCCCACGGCGGTGAGCCCGGCCCCGTCCGGCCAGGACCGCTCCTTGCACCCCGTCGCCCCCGTCGAGCAGCCGCCGTTCGCGTCCACGTACCCGTGGAAGAACCAGTCCAGGTCACGGCCCGCCGGGAGGAGTTCCTGGAGCAGCAGCCGGCTGCCGGCCTCCGGGGCCCGGGCGTACAGCTCCCGCACCTCCGCGAGGGACCGCACGATCGAGGTGCTGCGCAGCCCGCCGCCGGCCGGAAGCAGCCAGGGACGGCTCCACTTGGCGACCACCGGCAGGCCGAGCGACCACGCCATCGCGGCGGCCTCGTCGGCACCGGTGGGGAGTTCGGTACGGGGGTGGGGCAGGCCAAGGGACGCACAGGTCTCGGCGAGCTCCGCCTTGTCCGCGACCCGCAGCAGCTGCTCCTCGGTCTGCTCGGGCAGCAGGAAGCGCGGGGACAGCTCGGCGCGGCGGCGCGCCAGGCCGAGGGCGCTCACGTCGTCCAGGGGAAGGACGAGGAGGGGAGTTGACGCATCGTCGGGTGCCGGGCTCGTCCCGTTCACGATCTCGTCCGCGTACCGGTGGAGAAGCGCGGCCAGCTCGGTGTCGGAGGTCTCCCCGGGGCTCGCCCGGGCCGACCGGAGATAACGGGAACGGGTGACCGGGCTGGTCCCCGATTCGATGACCGCGTGGACCGGAATTCCCGCCCGGCCCAGGGAACGCGCGGCGCCGAGCGTGCCGTGATGGAAGGGATTCCGGTCGAGCCGCACAAGGATGGTGGGGACGCGGGTGTCGAAACTCTGACGACGCGGCACGGCATGCCCTTCATCTCGGGTGCCCCAACTGGGCGATCAAATCCTCTAATGGACTACTGATCAGGGGAAGCGGAGTTCACGGTCGGCTCATTAGGAATACTTTCGGAGCATCGGATTGACGGAGCATCAAAACGCGTACGACGCGAAGGAGCGGCCATGGCGGCTACACATCGGCGACCATCGAGAGTGTGGCTGGGGGTGTTCACCGCCGGTCTCCTCGCCTCGGGCTCAGTCGTGCTCGCGTCCCCCGCGCACGCCTCCGCATCGGTAACGACGAGAGACCCCGGACCGACTCTCTCCAGCGCCATGGGAGCCTTCCTCGACTCGGGCGCGCTCGGGGTCGCCCGCATCGAGCAGCTGGAGCAGTGGCTCGGCGGACGGGAACTCCGCGTCGGCCACACCTACCTCCCCGGCGACCTCTGGAAGAACATCGAGGGCCCGCCCGGCTTCCTCGACGCCTGGGCGGACTGGCGCAACGAGAAGGCCGACCGCCTGTTCGTCCTCAACGTCCCCATGCTGGAGCGCAACGAGGCCGGCGTCTCCGACGCCGAGGTCCGCCGCCAGCTCCAGCTCGGTGCCGCCGGGTACTACGACCACCACTTCACGGTCCTCGCCGAGCGGCTCGTCCGGCTGCGGGCGGTCGACACGGTCGTCAACCTCGGCTGGGAGATGAACGGGACGACGTACACCCACCGCTGTGCGCCCGACCCGACCGCGTGGAAGAAGTACTGGAACCGGATCGTCACCGCGATGCGTTCCGTTCCCGGCCAGGAGTTCCGCTTCGACTTCAACCCGAGCCGCGGCCGCGACGCCGTTCCGTGGACCGAGTGCTACCCGGGCGACGACGTCGTCGACATCATCGGGATGGATTCGTACGACCAGCCCCCGGGCTCGAATTTCGACCAGCACGTCAGCGAACCCTACGGACTGCAGAAGCAGGTCGATTTCGCCGCCGAGCACGGAAAGCAGATCTCGTATCCCGAATGGGGGCTCTTCCGTAACGGCGACAACCCCGAATACATGCGGCGCATGCTGGAGTGGATGAAGCAGCACAAGCCGCTGTATCACACGATCACCGATTACTGTCCGCACGGCGTCTGGCAGTGCGACGACAATCCGCGGTCGTCACAGACGTTCCGGCAGATGCTGTACGGCACCGAGCCGGAACTCCCGACCCAGCCGACGGATCCCACGGAGCCGACGGATCCCACGGAGCCGACGGATCCCACGGAGCCGGTGGACCCGACGGAGCCGGTGGACCCGACCGACCCGACGTGGCCGACGGACCCGACGGACCCGACGGAACCCACGGACCCGGTGGATCCGGTGGACCCGACGGTTCCGGAACCGAAGCCGGAACCGAAGCCTGAGCCCAAGCCGGAGCCCAAGCCGGAACCGAAGCCTGAGCCCAAGCCGGAACCGAAGCCTGAGCCCAAGCCGGAGCCGAAGCCTGAGCCCAAGCCGGAGCCGAAGCCTGAGCCCAAGCCGGAACCGAAGCCTGAGCCCAAGCCGGAACCGAAGCCTGAGCCCAAGCCGGAGCCGAAGCCTGAGCCGAAGCCTGAGCCCAAGCCGGAGCCGAAGCCGGAGCCGAAGCCGGAGCCGAAGCCTGAGCCGAAGCCTGAGCCGAAGCCTGAGCCCAAGCCGGAACCGCAGCCCGAGCCCAAGCCCGAGCCGCAGCCCGAGCCCAAGCCCGGCTGCTGGACCGTGAACCTCGGTTCATGGGTCGAGAGCTGGATCGGTGGGCCGGTCTGCGTCCCGAAGGACTCCTGGAAGGACGAGGTCGACCTCGACTGGAAGGACGCGCTGAAGGGCGTCTGGCCCTTCTGATCCCCGCGGCGGCGGCGGAGATCATCCGCCGCCGTCGTTCGGCGTGCGTCCCGGGAGCCGGCCGAGCGCACGGCCCACCCAGGCGCGTTCCCGCGCCTGCCGGGCCGCCCAGCGGCGCGCGTCGGCGGCGGCCGCGCGGAGCCAGAGCAGCGGGGCCGTACCCCGGCCGGTCAGCATGAGCCGCTGGTTGCCGACGGTCTCGGGCCGCCAGTGGTGCTTGTACGCCTCGGTGCCCCGCAGCATGCTCAGCGTGGCCCGGCCGTCCGTGCTCGTCTCCCCGGCGCCGTGCCGGAGCAGCATCGTCGCGACGTCGACCTTGCGGGCCCGCAGGGCCGGGTCGGCGCCGTACAGATAGCCGCCGGCGAGCCGCGGCGACATCAGGGTCAGGTCGGCGGCCACCACGTCCCCGGCCAGCCGGAACTCGGTCACCATCGCGTCCCCGCGGTCCACCATCGGCCGTACGGCCCGGGTGAGGTGCTGGGCGAACCGCTCGCTGGTGTGCTCGGCGGTGACGCCCCGCCCCTGCCACTGGAGCTGATGGAGCCTCAGGAGCCGGTCGAGGGCGGCGGGCACCTCGGGCCCGGTGACCACGTGGGCGTCGATGCCGAGGGCGTCGAGCTTGCGCAGCTTGGCGCGGACCCGCTGGGCCTTCCCGGACGGGATGCGGGCGAGGAGCCCTTCCATGGGTACGGCGGGCAGTTCGAGGCACAGCGAGTCGGGCATCCGCCGGCGTGGACCCCGCCAGTGGACGAGGACCCGTTCGCTCGCCGCCCCCGGCCGCACCTCGCGCAGGTCGATCACCGCGCCCCGGGCGGTCCGGGCGAGCGCCCCGGCCAGCGCGGGGGCCGCCTCGGGGCAGCCGTCGTCGAGGAGCACGTCCGTGAAGTCGGTGATCGAGCCGCCGAGCTGGGTGAGGACGGGCAGCGGCCCCCGGGCGCGCATCAGGGCCGCGGCGGCGACGAGTTCGCCGTCCTCCCGTCGTACGAGCACCAGCCGCAGCGCACCGGGCCTGCCGTACGAGAGCCACCAGGAGTGCAGCCAGGCGTGGGACTGGAAGGGGGTGGCGGAGGAACAGCGCCCGTACAGCGCCGTCCACTCGGCCGCCAGCCGCCCGAAGCCCTCCTCGTCACGGCAGATCTCCGTCCGCAGGGCCGCAGCGGCGCCCGTCGCTCTCGGACTCACACCGCCTCCGGCTGGTGCGCGGCGGCGGCCGGCGCGGGCACGGCGGCGGAGGAGACGGCTCCGGACGGGGACGCCTGCCGGGAGTGCCGGGCCTCGCCGCGCGCGGCGGCGCGCTTCGGCCGGACCAGGAGGGCGAGGCCGCCGAGGAGCCCGCCCGCACAGCCGCCGACGAGCGCGGAGAGCGGCGCGGAGGGCGAGACGGGCGCGACCGGCTTGGTCGCGCGGGAGAACTGCACGACCTTCACGCCGGTGCTGCCCGCGACGTGGGTGCTGTTGAGGATGAGCGCGCGGGCCACCCCGTCGGCCATGGACACGGCCTTCGCGGGCTTATCGGCGGTGGCGGTGATCGAGATCATCGGCGCGTCCGGGGAGGTCGCGGCCTGCACGTTCCTGCGCAGGGTGTCGGCGGTGACCCCCGCCCACACCTGGGCGTCGCCGGTCACCGCGATGTCGGTGGCGACCCGCCCGTAGGCCTGGGCGAAGCCGAGCGCGGCGGCGGGGTCGGACTTCTCGGCCGGTACGACGATCACGTAGCTGGTCGCCGCGTACTGCGGGGCCTTGAGGGCACCGTAACCGCCGCCGAGGACGGCTCCGGCGAGGACGGCGGCGGGCAGGACCGCCCAGCGGCCCGGTGCGCGAAGGCCGGCGGGGAGGTGGGTGCGGCGTGGGCTGGTGTTCATGGGACGGGCTCTCTCACTTCGCGGGGGAGGGGGTGCCGTGGACGGCCTGGTCGTAGAGGGACATCAACTGCTGTGCGCTGTGCGCGATGTCGTAGCGACGGGCGGCGGCCGGCAGCGGGAACCTGGCCGGCCGGGCGTCGTGGATGCCGCGCAGCGCGGAGATCAGCTCGGGTACGGACTCGCCGATCCGGCGGGCCCCCGGGGCCGCCTCAGGAGTCAGGTCGTCGATGGCCGGGCACGCCACGTACAGCACGGGGAGTCCGGCGGCGAGGGCCTCGACGACGGCGAGTCCGAAGGTCTCGTCGGGGGAGGTGGACACGAAGACGTCCATGGCGGCGAGGAGTTCGGGCAGCGAGGGTCCGGGCCGGACGGCGCTCGGCGGGTCCTCGCAGGCGCCGGCGAGCAGGACCCGGTCGGCGGCCCCGCACTCGCGGGCCACCCGGAGGAGCTCCGCGCGCTGTTCGCCCTCGCCGACGAGGAGCAGCCGGACGTCCGGGATCGAGGCCACGGCCCGGACGAGCCGCTCGAACCGCTTCCCTGGCGTGAGCCGCCCCACCCCGCCGACGACATAGGCGTCCTCGGGGAGCCCGAGGACTCCCCGGGCGAGGCGGCGGGCGCGGGCGTCGAAGGCGAAGCGGCCGGTCTCGATGCCGTTGGGGACGATCCGGATGCGGTCCGGCGGCACCCCCCAGTCGGCGAGCCGGCGGGCGACGCTGGGGGAGACGGCGACCGTGGAGGTGCCGAGCCGCTCGGACGCGAGGTAGAGCGCGCGGGTGCCCGCCGAGAGCGGCCGCCCCTCGATCTGGGTCTCGCCGAGGGAGTGTTCGGTGGCGATGACGCGCCGCACGCCGGCGAGCCGGGCCGCGGGCCTGCCGTACACGCAGGCCCGGTAGAGGTGGGTGTGGACGAGGTCGTAGCGGCCCTGCCGGACGATCCGGGCGAGGCGGGGGAGGGCGCCGACGTCACGGTTGCCGGCCATGCCCAGATGGGTGACGGGGGTGCCGTCGGACTCGATGCCGGCGGCGACCACGCCGGGGTTGGTGAGCGTGACCACGCCGCTCCGCACCGGAAGATGGCGGAGCAGGAGCCGCAGCTGCTGCTCGGCGCCTCCGATGCCGAGCCCGGTGATGACGTGCAGGACCTTCATGACGCACCGACCACGGCGGGGCGGTACCGGGCGGGGAGCAGGTCGGCCGGGTGGCGGCGGCGCAGCGGGTGCAGGAGGCGCTTGGCGGTGAGCCGCCACGAGGTGTCGTCCTCGCCGATGTGGACCCGGGGCAGCGCGTACGTGCCGGTGTGCGGGCCCGGGTCGATCGCGCAGCCGTAGCGGTAGCCGGCCTTGCGCACGGCGTGGATCACGCGCGGGTCGACCTTCCCGTACGGGTAGCAGAAGCCCTCGACGGTGGTGCCGGTCATCTCCTCCAGGAGCTCGCGGCTCTGCCGGGTCTGTGCCGCGAGCTCCGTGTCGTCGGCCTCGGTGAGCGAGACGTGCGTGAGCCCGTGCGAGCCGACCTCCATGCCGGCCTCGGCGATCCGCCGGATGCCGTCCTCGGTGAGCAGCCGCTTGCGCGGACCCTCCGTGTCCCAGGTGTTCTCGCCGCCGAGCCGCCCCGGCAGGACGTACACCGTCGCCGTGAAGCCGTGCCGGCGGAGCAGCGGCAGCGCCGAGTCGAAGAAGTCCGCGTAACCGTCGTCGAAGGTCAGGCCCACGAGCCCTTTGGCGCGCCCCTCCGCGGTGGCGGCGAGCAGTTCCCGGACCGACACCCCGCGCAGTCCCCGGTCGCCCAGCCAGTGCAGCTGCCGTGCGAAGCGCACGGGGGAGACGGTCACCCGGTACGGATCGTCAGCGGTGTCCGTGATCGAGTGGTACATCGCCACCCACGGGGGAGGCTTCATCCACAGGGGCGGCTTCGGCAGCAGACGGCTCAGCGCGGTGGCGGCGGGCATGGGGGGTCCTCCGGGAGGCGGAGCGGGGCAGGGGCGGAATCTCGGGCGCCTTGGCGGCGCAGGCGATGAAGATCAGGAAGACGCCGGTCACGACCAGTCCCGCCACCGCGACGGCGAGGGCTGCGGGGCCGATCGCGAGCTGGCACAGCCAGCCGGCGCCGGTGGCCCACGCGCCCGCGGTGGCGAGCCGGAGCAGACCCTCGCCGAGCCGTTCGACGTGGACCGGTACGGCCTGCCGGTGCGCTCCGCGCAGCAGCAGGACCGCGGTCAGGGTGATGCCGAGGGCGTTGGCGGCGGCGATGCCGACGGCGCCCCAGTAGTGGGCGCCGGGGACTCCGGCGGCGGCGGTGGTGACGAGCCCGGCGGCCATCGCGGCGGCCGGGTACCAGAGCGGGCGCGCGGCGGAGAAGTAGCAGCGGACCAGGGCGCCCACCATCGTCTGGCCGAGCAGCCCGAGGGCGTAGACCCGCATGACGGCGGCGGTCGCGACGGTGTCGCCACGGGTGAACTCGCCGCGCTCGAAGAGGAGCTCGACGATCCGGGGCGCGGACGCGATCACCGTCGAGGCGCCGACGAGGACGACGACGGCGGCGAGCAGCAGGTCCCGCTCGACGCGACGGCGGGCCGCCTCCGTCTCGCCCGCCGCGAGGGCGCGGGCGACCACGGGGAAGCTGACCGTGCACAGCATCAGGGAGAGGATCATGGGCATCTGCGCCACCTTCTGCGCGTAGTTCAGATGCGAGATGGCGCCGGCGGGCAGCGGCGAGGCGAGGAAGCGTTCGATCAGCGTCTGGGACTGGCGGGACAGCGAGAACGCGACGACGGGCGCGATCAGACCGAGGACCAGGATGCGGCCCTCACCGGTGGAGGGCGGCGTGAGCGTCTCGGGCTCCCCCAGGGGGACGGGGCGGGCGCGCAGCTCCCGGATGAGCGAGGGGGCCTGGACGAGGACCATCAGGATTCCGCCGACGGCGACCCCGGCGGCGGCCGAGCGCACGCCCCACGGATCGCGGAGCAGCAGGATGGTGCCGATGATGCCGGCGTTGTAGGCCACGTAGATGGTGGCCGGTGGCAGGAACGAGCCGTGCGCGCGGAGCGCCGCCGAGCAGTAGCCGACCAGGGCGAAGGTCAGGACGCAGGTCCCGGTCAGCCGCGTGCAGTCGATCGCGAGCCCGGGGTCGGGCAGTCCGGGCGCGAGCGCCCCGACGATCAGCGGGGCGGCGGCGATCAGGATCGCGGCGATGACACCGACGGCGAGGGTGAGCCGGGGGAGGGTGCCGCGCACGAGGGCGCGCACGGGGTCGCCGGACAGCCGGCCGGAACGGCGGGCCAGGGCGCGGGAGAAGGCGGGCACCAGGATCAGCGCCATCGCGTCCTCGATGAGCAGCGTCGAGGCGAACTCCGGCACCGTCCACGCCACCAGGAACGCGTCCGTCTCGGCGCCGGCCCCGAAGTACCCGGCCAGGATCTGGTCCCGTACGAGCCCGAGCAGCGCCCCGACCGCGGTGAGCCCGGCGGTCACGGCGGTGGCCTTCGCGAGGAACCCCCGGCCCTCGGGCGCGCCGGTCCTGGCCTTTCGGCCCCGCGCGTGGGCACGGCGGCCGGAGGGCCGGGGGGAAGGGGCGCGGGAGGGGACGGCGCGGGACGGGGCGGTGCGGGGGGCGGCCGTACGGAGGGGGGCGGTACGGGGCACGGGCGGCGGCACGGCTCCCGTACCCGCGCTCGGACCCGTCCCCGGCAGCACGACGGCCTCCGGGGGCCACGGGGAGTCCGTGGGGCCCGGAGGCGCGGTCGGCCAGGGGTCGGTCAGCGGGATGCCGCAGGGCGGTGGGCCCGTGGGGCGCGGTTCACCGGCCCGCGGGGTGTCCGTGGGCTCCGGTTGCCCGGCCCACGGGTCACGCACGCCGGACCTCCGCGAGGGCCCACCAGGCCGCGAGGCCCAGCACGACCGACATCAGGACCGTCGAGGGGCCGCCGATGTCCGCGTAGAAGAAGTCGATGAGCTGCCAGCCGAGCAGGCCCGTCGCGACGAGCGCGCAGTCGGCGCCGAGGCGGCGGCGCCGCAGCGCGCCGACGAGCAGCGCCACCCAGCTGCCCGTGAGGGCGAGCAGGCCGAACAGGCCCTGCTCGCTGAGGACCAGCAGGTACATGTTGTGCGGGGACAGCAGCGGCTGACGCGCGAAGGCGGCGCCCGCGCCGGCCGTGTCGCTGCCGGAGGACAGGGCGAGGGAGGCGTTCGAGTCGCGGTACTGCGGGAAGCCCTTGAGGCCGACGCCGGTGACGGGCTCTGATGCCCACATCCGCCCGGCCGCCGCCCACATCGTGTACCGGTCCGTCACCGACTGGTCCGGCGCGGCCGTCACCTGGGTGATGCTGGCGACCCGCTCCTTCACCATCGCAGAGCCGATGCCGAGGCCGCCGACCAGGACCACCCCGAGCGCGCCGGCGGCGAGGGCCACGCGCGCGGCCCGCCGGGGCCCCGAGAGCAGCAGCTGGATCCCGCAGGCGAGCACGGTCGCGATCCACGCCCCCCGGCTGAACGACAGCACGAGCGGCAGGAAGAGCAGTCCGGCGCAGACCAGCGCGGCCGTCCGGGTCCGGCCCGGCCCGCTGCCGAGGGCGATCCCGGTGACGACGACGAGCCCGTACGACACGACGGTCGCCATGCCCATCACATCGGTCGGCCCGAAGGTGCCGACGGCCCGGATGTCCTCACCCATGTACGAGGCGCCGGTGCCGGTCAGGTACTGGGCGACGCCGACCGCGCCCTGGAGCAGCGCGAGCCCGACAAGACCCCAGGCGACCACGGCGAAGTCCCGCCGGTCACGGATCATCAGAAGCACGGCGGCCGGGACGAGCACGAAGATCTGCACGTACCGGGCGACGCCCGGCAGGCTGGCCGCCGGGTCGTTCGAGGTGATCGCCGCGAGACAGATCCCGAGGACCGGCAGGCCGAGGACGACGGCCGCCGTCCGGGTCAGCGGCCGGGCGCCGCCGCGCAGCACCCGGACGAGACAGATCAGGACGAGCAGCCCGGAGGCCGCGTCGGCGACCGTCCCCGTACCGCCGGTGCCGCCCTGCGCGCCGCCGCCGCCCGGGACGACCAGCAGGGCGATCACGGCGAGGACCGGGGAGAGCGCCCCGGCCCTGCGCGCCCAGTCCCGTACGTCGTCCGGGGCGAGCGCCGGCACCGTCACGGCCGTGGCCATCCTCAGCTCCCTGTGGGTCGGACGAGGCCGGCCGCCGTACGCAGCAGGATGCAGACGTCCTGCCAGAGCGACCAGTGGTCGATGTAGTGGTTGTCGAAGCGGCAGCGGTCCTCGATCGAGGTGTCGCCGCGCAGCCCGTGCACCTGCGCCAGACCGGTCAGCCCCACGGGCATCCGGTGCCGGGCCGCGTAACCGGCGTGGATCTTGCTGAACTGGGTGACGAAGTAAGGGCGTTCGGGCCGCGGCCCGACCAGGCTCATGTCACCGCGCAGCACGTTCCACAGCTGCGGCAGCTCGTCGAGCGAGCTCTTCCGCAGGAAGCTCCCGGCCGCGCTCATCCGCCGGTCGCCCGCCACGTTCCAGCGGGTCGCCGACTCGGTGTCGTCGGATGGGCGGAGCGTACGGAACTTGAGCAGCGTGAAGTGCCGCCCGTGCTGGCCCACCCGCTCCTGCCGGAACAGCACCCCGGGACCGTCCGCGAGACGCACGGCGAGCGCGCAGAGCAGCAGCACCGGCAGCGCGAGGGCCAGCGCGGGCGCGGCGAGCACGATGTCGAGGGCGCGCTTGGCGGGCAGACGGCGCCGCTCGACCGGCGGCACGATGCGCTGCCAGGCGTACCCCCACATGTGCGCGCCCATCGGACCGTCCTGGTGCCGTCCGCCGACCCGCCAGGTCGTGCAGCCGTAGTGCTGGAAGAGGGTCACGAGCGCCGGGTCGTCGTGGAGGAACACCGCGTCGCGCACGGTGTTCTGGATGACGGCCCGGTGGATCTCCTCGGTCGTGGTGAGCACCGGAAGACCGGACTCGCCGGCCGACCGGGGCGCGCCACCCTGCTCGGGCACGCCGACGATGCCCACCGCCCGTACCCCGTACTCGGGATGCTGGGCGGCCGCGGAGGCGAACCGGCGCGCGGCCCCCGCCCCGCCGACGACCAGCGCCGACCGGGGATGGGCGCGGGCGATCAGACGCCGCCGGCTGAGCAGCAGCGCCCGGACCAGGATCACGACGCCGACGTGTGCGGCGTACGCGGCGCAGAGCCGCAGCGGTCCGATCGCCAGGGTCGGGGAGTACGCGGCCACTCCTGCCGCCGCCAGACACCAGGCGACGCCGGCACGGGAGGCGAGCGCCGGCAGTTCGTCGAGGGCCCGGGTGTGCGGGGCAGGGCGGTGGAGCCCCGCGTGCCCGTCGAGGGCGAGGACGAGCGCCACGACCGGCAGTAGCAGCCGGGCGTCGTGGTGCGCCGCGCTCAGCAGCGTGGCGGCGGACAGAACGGCCAGGCAGTCGACCGCGACGAGCGGCAGCACGCCGGACCGCGGCCGCGCGGGGCGGTACGGGAGGGCGAGCCGGTCGGTCCTGCGGCGGCTCGGTGCGAGGGAGGCGAGGCCGTAGGCCTGGCCCGCCGTGGGCCACGGGCCCGGTGAGGGAGGGACGCTGGTGCTTTCGGTGGTCACTGCGCAATCGGCTCTCTGTGCTCGGTGCCTCGCACTCCGGCCAGTTCGCGGTAGACGTCCGCGACGGCCGCGCCGGTGCGCCGGACATCGAATCTGCTGAGTACGTGCTCGTGGGCCTCGCGGCCCAGGCGGTGCCGGAGCTCTTGCCTGCCGAGGAGGCGGCCGAGAGCGGTGGCGAGCGAGGCCGGGTCCTCGGGCGGGACCAGGCACAGGGGTTCATGGGCGGGTGGCAGGCTCTCGCGGGCCCCGTCGACATCGCTGACGACGACCGGCCGGCCGGCGGCCATGGCCTCCAGGGGCGCGAGCGCCATGCCCTCCCAGCGGGACGGCAGGACGACCACGTCGGCGGCCCGGTACCAGGGGACGGTGTCGTCGACGGCTCCGGTGAACCGCACCGAGGGGCCGGCGGCGGCGCGCAGCCGGTCGCCGTCGGGGCCGTCGCCGACCAGGACGAGACGGGCCGTCGGCACCTCCGCGAGAACGGCGGGCCAGGCGGCGAGCAGCACGTCCTGCCCCTTCTGGCGGCAGAGCCGGCCCACGCAGACGAGGGTGGGCGCGGGGTTGCCGGGCGGTCCGTCGGTCGCGAACCGGGCCACGTCCACACCGTTGTGGACGACGGACCAGTCGGCCGTGACCCCGGCGGCCTCGCCGGTACGCCGCTCGGCCTCGCTGACGCAGAGGATCCGGTCGGTCCAGCGGGCGCCGAAGCGCTCCCAGCGGCGGGCCAGCGAGGCGGTCGTTCCCTCGACCGCCTCGAAGGACCAGGCGTGCGGCTGGTACACCGTCGGAATCCGTCCGCGCAGGACGAGTCGGGCGCACAGCCCGGCCTTCGCGCTGTGCGCGTGGACGAGTCCGGGGCGGACGGCACGGATCACCCGGGCGAGGCCTCGGGTCTCGCGGACGAGCTCGGGCCCTGGGTTCCGGCCGGCCCGCCAGACATGGGTGTCGGCCCCCTCGGCACGTACGGCGGCGGCGAGGGCGGTGTCGGGTGGGCAGGCGACCGCGACCCGCAGACCAGCGGCGAGTTGGGCGCGGACGAGGTCGATGACGACACGGGCGACCCCGCCGTCGCCGGGCTGGACCGCGTGCAGGACGGTGACGGACCCGGGGTCCGTGTCTCGTGGAGGCAGCACGTCAGCGCCGGACGTCCGCCTGGAAGAAGAGCGCACCGAGCCAGACGGTGTCCTTCCGGCTCCCCGACCGGACGTGGACACGGTCGGCCCCATCGCGCAGTGCCCCCCGCAGGTCGAAGACGTCGGAGTCGTACCCGAGAGTTTTCGTACCATCGGGTGAGCGGACCGTGCGACCGGTGCCGAATTCGGTGATGCTGGAGTTCATCACGTCGTCCGCGGAATTGGCGGAATCGGAGAGCCGGATGCTCTTCGAGCGGCTCGTTTCCACCGCCAGGTAATCACCGGAAGTACCCCGGTCACCGTCATAGGCGATCACTCCGAGAGTGCCGTTCGTGGCCTTGCCGTAACGGTTTGCGTCGAGCGGTACGCGAAGCTCGCCGGAGCGCGGTCCGACCGTTTCGAATCCGTCCCAGACGCCGATCCTGCGGAGTGGTTCCGAGGCCTTCTCGTACGCGGCGACGAGCGTCCAGCCACCCCAGCCGCCGACCGCCGACCGGCCCATGGCGACGTTGACCTGAGCGACCGTCCACTGCCCCGAACGGGAGGAACGGACCAGCTCGGTGACATCGGCGGAGGCCTGGAACGCATCGGCGCCGTCGGCCGTCCGGTGGCCGATCAGAGTGTCCGCGAGCAGCGCCTTGTACGCGCCGCCGGGCTCGGCGATCAGCACCCGGCCGTTGTCCCTGGGCGGCTTCTGCTCGCCCACCCGCAGGTTGCCGCCCCAGTAGAGACGGGCCCAGCTGATCCGGGCGCCCGCGGGGACGGCGAGTTCCGCACGGCTGGAGTTGTACGTGTTGGGGTCGCTGTCCACGTCGACGTAGGCGATCGTGGCGTCGTCGTTGACCGACTCGGTGCCCTTCGCGCCCTTCGCCGAGGAGTTGGCCGCGCGCACGACCCCACCGTGCTGCACGGACTGGTAGCGCGCGGCGAACGGGACGCGGCTCGCCTCCCGGGGCTGGGGGGCTGAGGCGGAGGCGACCGGCAGCGCGGCCGACAGCGCCGCACACGACAGGGCGCACAACACGCTGCGACGCACAGCAAGAACCGCTGAATTCCGCATACAGGTTCTCCGCTTAGATGAGAGAAGGAAGGGAAGACCCGTGAAGGCCGGGAGGGGGGAAGGTGTCGTCCGCACGAAATGGGTGAACGCGCGGCGGGCCCGGAAGCAACGTTCGGGAACGTTATAACCCCGACGCGGGGCGATAGTAAGCATTAGATGCCTGGAAACGCTAACTCCCGTATCCACGGGGCAGGTTCCTCGTTGAGCGTGTTGCGCCATTCCACGCCCACTCCCTCCAATGGCCCTCCTATGGCCCAAAGATCGGTTGAACGTCACCCGTTCGGGAGAGCAACCGATGAAAAGCCGGGGCGTTGTTGAGAGAGCCGGGCCGAACAGTCCGCGCAGTCCACGTTGAATTTCGATCGAGGAGCACTTCCCCATGTCCCGTATCGCCAAGGCCGTTGTCCTGACCGTGGGTGCCGCTGCCGCGGTCGCCGGTGCCGCCGGTGCCGCCACCGCCGACGCCGGCGCCGAGGGCGCGGCCGTGAAGTCCCCCGGTGTCGGCTCCGGCAACGTCGTCCAGGTCCCGGTGCACATCCCGGTCAACCTCTGCGGCAACACGGTCAGCGTCATCGGCGCGCTGAACCCGACCTTCGGCAACACCTGCGTCAACGCCTGATCCGGCACGCCTGATCAGTCCTTCCGAAGCCGGTGTGCCCACTCCCGACGGGGTGGGCACACCGGCTTTCTCCTTGTCGTCATGGGGGTGGTACTCGTTCGTCGGCACCGTCGTGCGCCGGTCGGTGCAACGGCGTACGCCCCTTCGGGGGGCATGTTCGAGGGGTGGATTCACTCGAACGGAGGCGTGGCGCTCAGTAGTTCTGCGGTTGCGGAGCGCTATACCCGCAGGCACGGTGAGAGGGAAGTTGTCCGACGCATAAGGAAAAGGAACACATATGCGTCCCCTGGCTACACGCCGCATCACCGCCCTGGCGATATCCGCCGTCATCACCCTCGGCACGGCGGGACCCGCCTTCGCCGACGAACACCATCCGTCCACCGCGGCCGAACGGGCCGCCCGCGCACCTCTCCCCGACGCCGCCGCCCTGCTGACCCAGGCCGAGGCGCTCGGAGACCTCGGCTCGGTGACCACCCCCGTGACCGAACTCGTCACGGCCGCGCTCAAGGCCGACTCCGGTCAGCTCCCCGCCGCCGACGCCGAGGCCCTCAAGGCCAAGATCGCGGCAGCCGTCGAGGAGGCCAAGGCCACGGCGCCCGCCCCGCTGCCGGCCACGCCCGTCACGCCGCCCTCGGCCGATCTCCCGGTCACGCCACCGTCGGCGGACCTTCCTGTCACGCCGCCGGCGGCCGAGCTCCCCGTCACGCCGCCGGCCGTGGAGACCCCCGTCGAGCTGCCGGCGACGCCACCCGTGGAAGCCCCGGCCCTGCCGGTCAAGCCGCCCGTGACCCTGCCCGTCGCGGCCGACGCGAAGGCCGCTTGGGCCGGGAAGGCGGCCGCCCCGGCGGACGTCGTCGGCGACGCCCTCGCCACGGTCGAGAAGGCGGTCGCCGCCCTGCTCGCCGCGGTCACCTCCGGCGACGCCGGCGGCGTCGTGCCGCAGGTCACGGCGACCCTGACCTCGCTGGTCAACCTGGCCGTCGCCACGGTCCTCGGCAGCGGCCTGCCCGCTCCCGACCTGGCCGGACTGCCCGCGCTGCCCACGCTCCCCGTCACCGCGCCCGAGCTGCCGGTGGACCCGCCGGAGCTGCCCGTCGACCCGCCGGTCGACGTGCCCGAGCTGCCGGTCGCGGCCCCGCTGCCGGTCCGGTAGTCACCCGTAGCCCCTGTACCGGCCCGGCGTCCCGCCGGGCCGGCACAGGCGTGTGCGGCGGTGCGCGATCGGCAAATAGCACCGGTCCGCATCGATCGGGTGCAGTGTCGAGAAATCCTTCCTTCCGGAGTTTCCGTGCGGCACGCCGTTCGTTACAGAAGCAGAACAAAGTGCGCGGGATTCGGCCAAGAAGCCTGTGCAGTAAGTGACTTGAAGGTATAGAGGAAGGACTCATCCCATGAAGCCCACCAAGGTCGCCGCGGTTGTCGCCGGTTCGCTGATGGCCCTCGGCGCTGCCGCACCCGCCATGGCCACGGAGGCGCTGACCCCCACCAGCCTGAACGGTGGCCTCGAAGCGATCGCCGCCAATGGGCTGAAGTCGGACGTCCTGAGCAGCACCACGGACGGCTCCCCGGTCAAGACCGTCACCGACACCGCGACCCAGCTGAACGAGACCACCAAGGGGGGCTCGCTGCTCGGCGGCCTGCCGGTCGGTGGTGGCCTGCCGGTCGGCGGCTGACGCCGGTCCGTCACCCGACTGACGTCGGCTCAGTAGCCCTGCCCTTCCGGGTACTTGCGGTGGCCTCGACGCCACCCTCTCCCACGGTCGGCTGATCGAATGATTTTCTGATCAGCTGCCGTGTGGCCCCCGTTGCACGGGGTTCGCCGACCCATACCCTCTGGCCAGTCCCACGCGAACGTCGGCGTGGATCAGGCCGGTCGGAGCGAGGGGGGATCCTCGCCGGCCTCTCCCTTTCTCCAGAGGAAGAGCGGTATGCGGTCCATCATCAGCAGGAAAGTACTCACCGCGGCGGCAGCGACCGGCATCCTGTCGCTGAGCGGCGGATTCGCCCTGGCCGCGAACTCCCACGCCGGTACCGGCGACGGTCCGGGCCCCGGCAACGCCGGTCACGTCCAGGCCCCGCTGCCTGCGGACGTCTGCGGAAAGAGCATGGAACTCGGCGGCTACGTCGCCGCGGCCGTCGGTGACCTCTGCGACCAGGCGGAGGGTCCCGGCGGCTACGGCGACGAGCCGGGTGAACCTACGCACCCCGGCGAGCCGACTCATCCGGGTGAACCCACGCACCCGCCGACCCACCCGCCGACGACGCCTCCCACGACGCACCCCACGACGCGTCCGCCGACCCACCCGGGTGAGTGTGAGGAGCCCCCGCCCGGTGAGGAGCCGGAGCCCGGTTGCGAGGAGCCGACGCACCCGCCGACCACGCCTCCCACCACCCCGCCCGAGCTTCCCGACACGGGCAGCGACGAGACCGCGCTCATGGGCGCGGCCGCGATCAGTGCCGCACTGATCGTCGGCGGCGCCGTCGTGTACCTCCGCGGTGGCCGGATCGCCCGCCGCCACTGACGCCGTACGACCGGCCCAGCGTCAACCGAGGCCCTCACCTTCACCGGTGAGGGCCTCGCCCGTTGCTGCACATGGGGGAGTTCCGGAGACGTTCCCCCGAAGGTCTCGTTGTCAGAACATGACTCTGCGCTCTCACGCCGGCATGGGACTCCTCATGACCGCATTCGCCTCCGCCGCCCTGGCCGCCCCGGCCTCGGCCGTCGAGGCACCGGTGATCGTCCCCCTCCAGGGGCTCGAGCCGGTGCTCCCGATGGACGCCCCCACGGTGGCCACCGGCGTACCCGTCCCGATGCCCGGCGCACCCACCGGTTTCCAGAAGGGCCTCGGCTCGCTGCCCGACGTCGCTCTGCCCAGCGTGCCGCTCACCGGCACCCTCCCCGCGACGGTGGTGGACGCCCCGCTGCCTGAGGTCCTGAAGGACAGCGAGCCCGGCCGTGCGCTCTTCGCCACCCCGCACTCGGAGATGGCGGCGGCCACCCCCGGCGCCGTCGTCGGCAACCCGGTGGTCGCCCCCGAGGGCAACGGTCTCGCCGGCCTTCCGGACCTCGCGAAGCCCCGGGTCGGCCTGCTGCCTCCGATGGTGAGCGGTGCGCTGGACTCCCAGCTCGGCCTGGCGCCCGAGGCGCGCTGACGCGGCGAGCCCCGTCGGGACAGGGCGGGCAGAAGACCGTTCCCCTGGGCCCGTGCCTTTCCTCGTTCTTTTGTGCGATCGGCGGCCCGGCGGGTGAAGACACGATTCTTCCCCGCCACCGGAAGGGCTTTCGTTCGTTGCAAGAGGAGGCTTGTCGCATGGCCACGGCCCGCGGACCGAGGCCGTCCCGCCGTATCCGGCGGCGGACGGTTTCGGCCTGCGGGCCATTTTTCGGTTTTCCTTCGTCCCTTTCGGCCCAAAGGCCGTGACCCGGTCGGTGGTGCGACGTTGAACGGGAATGACGGCCGTGATTCCTGCGGTCGCTTTCCACGTCCAAGGAGTTCTTGATGTCTCGCATCGCGAAGGCTGCCGCTGTTCTCGCCGGCACGGGTGCCGTTGCCCTCAGCGGAGCCGGCCTGGCCGTCGCCGACTCGGGCGCCGAGGCCGTCGCCGCCCACTCGCCCGGTGTCGCCTCCGGCAACGTCGTCCAGGTCCCGGTCCACGTCCCGGTCAACCTCTGCGGCAACACCGTCAACGTCATCGGTCTGCTGAACCCGGCGTTCGGCAACACCTGCATCAACGCCGACGGCCACGACAACGGTGACGGCGGCTACGGCGGCTGATCGCCCGTAACGACCGTGTCCCCCCGATCCGGCCGGGTCGGGGGGACACGTGTGTACGGGGTCGCGGGGCGTCTCCGGCGGCCCCCGGCCCCCTCAGGCGTACCGGTAGATCCGGCTGTGGTCGAACATCGACGTCGGTGTCACACCCCAGGGCGCCATCGCCTCGTGCCGGGCGACGACCTTGCGGTACTGCGCGTCCCCGAGCGGCGGTGGCTCCGCGGGGAGGTACGCGGCCCCCGGGTTGCGCTGCTGCCAGCGCGACCAGACCAGGTCGACGAACGAGTGGTGCAGCCAGAACACCGGGTCGTTCACGGAGCCGCCGCCGAGCATCAGACCGCCGACCCAGCGGTGCACCCGGTTGTGGATGCGGAACCGTTCGTTGCCCCGGCCCGGCGCCCAGCCCTCCAGGCGGTTGCGGAAGCCGGAGGCGCTCGTCGAGTTCCAGGGCGTCACGTCGTACACCCGCTCCCGCATCACCTCGTCGAGCTGGGCCTGCGTCGGCAGCGCGATCGGGTCCCGGGGTCGGCCGAAGTCCCTGGTCAGGAAACGCTCCTCGGTCATCGACTGGGTGATCGTCCAGCGTCCGGCGGAGTGCGCGAAGGGGCCGGTCATCACCTGGAGGTCGGCCCGGCGCCCGTTTCCGCCCAGGAAGTCCTCGCCCCAGAGCGAGGACGCCGGACTGTTGTCGCGCGTCCAGTCCCAGTACGGGACGGAGACCGTCGGGTCGATCCGGCGCAGGGCCGTCTCGAACTCCAGCAGGAACTTGCGGTGCCAGGGCAGGAAGCTCGGCGTCATGTGGGCGACCCGGAGCCGGCCCTCCCCGTCGGCCGTGTAGTGGTCGATGTGGGTGCGGACGAAGCGGTCGTAGGCTCCCGTGCGCTTGAGCTCCAGGACGGCGGCGACGAACTTCCGGCGCTCGGCGCCGGTCAGATCGCGCTGGTTCTTACGCGTGTACACCACGCGGGCTCCCTCCCGTCGGGTCGGTGTGGACGCCGTGGGCGGCGGCGAGCGGGGAGAGCCGGGCGGTGCCCAGCTCGTCCACGACCGCGCGGACGGCCGCCAGCGGCGTGGGGCAGGACTCGTAGTGGTCGATCGGGGTGACGTAACCGCCGTCGGCGCAGCGCATCAGATGCAGCGGCCGGCCGTCGACGAGGGCCACCGGCTCACCCTCGGGGCCGGAGAAGCCCTGGATGCGACGGCCCCCGTACATCTCGTCGAAGGCGTGCGGATCGCGCGGGTTCTCCGCGGGTGATCCGGAGGGTGGGCGGTTCGTGATGCGGCCGAGGGCGCCCCCCGTGAAAGCGGTGACGGCCAGCGCGAAGAGGGACCGCAGTGCGACGCGGCGCGGGACGATCATGAGTGATCTCCTCGGGGTCGGGGGAGCCCTCAGGGCACAACGATGAAAACCCGGGTTCGTTGCGCCGGAAATGCCAGCGGCGTGAATGTCGGCCGTTCGAGTGAAAACGGCGCGGGGAAAGGGTGGTTGGAGCATTAGCATCCGATTCATGACCACTTCCAACGTCGTTTCCTCGGCTCGCAGCGCCTCTCCGCTGGGAACTCTCACGGTGATCCCGTGGTCCAGCGAGCCCTCCGCCGATTCGGCCGGTACGCCGTTTCTCATGGCGTATTCGCTCGGCGACGGCCGGGACGGGCCGGAGGCGGGTCAGCAGGCCATGCGGACCGCCCTGGAGGGCATGGGCCTCTCCGTCGGCGACCGGCTCTTCGATCTGGACAAGGACGCCGGGATCACCGCCTCGCTGCTCGTCGAGGGCGGCTCCGCCGTGCTCAACCTGCCGTTCCTGAAGGTGCAGTGCCCGGTGCCCGACGAGTGGCAGGAGGCGGCCCGCGAGCGCGGCCAGGTCTATCTGATCTGTTCCGTGCGGCCGTGGCCCGAGGCGGTCCCCGGGCAGCCGGTCGACGAGGCGCGGCTGCGGGCGTTCGTCTCCGACGAGGAGATGCTCAAGGACAGCGCCCACGTGCTGATGCCCGTCCGGCGTTTGCAGGGCTGAGCGGGAAGGGGGTCGCGTCATGGCGACGGTGAACGTACGGGGCGGGGTGCCGGAGCAGCGGCAGGAGCGGGAGGAGTCCGCGCGGGAGACCGCGGGGACGATCGGCGGGAGCCGGGCCCTCGCCTGGATGCTGATGATCACCGGGGCGGCGGGCGTGCTGTCCGGCTGGGTGATCACGATCGACAAGTTCAAGCTGCTCGAGGACCCGGGCTTCCAGCCCGGGTGCAGCCTCAACCCGGTCGTGTCCTGCGGCAACATCATGAAGAGCGAGCAGGCGGGGGTCTTCGGCTTCCCCAACCCGATGCTCGGGCTCGTCACGTACGCCGTCGTCGTCGCCCTCGGTGCCGGGCTCCTCGCCGGGGCCCGCTACCGGGGCTGGCTCTGGCTCGGCCTCAACGCCGGCATGCTCTTCGGCGTCGGATTCTGCACCTGGCTGATGTACCAGTCGCTGTACGAGATCAACGCGCTCTGTCTGTGGTGCTGCCTGGCCTGGGTCGCCACCATCGTCATGTTCTGGTACGTCACCGCGCACAACGTCCGGCACGAGGTGATCCCCGCTCCCGCGGGTGTGCGGACCTTCCTCGGCGAGTTCACCTTCGCCCTGCCCGTCCTGCACATCGGGATCATCGGGATGCTGATCCTGACCCGATGGTGGGAATTCTGGACGAGCTGACGTGAGACGTCTCCCTCCCTGGCCGCGTGCCGCACTCGTCGTGCTGCTCGCGGCCGTTCTCGTGCTCCTGGTGCCGTACGACCGGATCGCGCCCGGCGACCGGCACGCCGGGACCCGGGCGGCGCCCGAGGCGGATCCGGCGCCGCTGCCCGGGGTGCCGTCCGGTTTCTTCACCGGCTCCGACGAGGCCGGTGTGCGCCGGATCGCCCAGGCGCAGGCCTGGCTCGGCGGAGGGGCGCTGACCGTCGGGCACACCTATCTGCCGGGCGACCGCTGGTCCAACATCGAGGGTCATCCGGCGCTCTTCGCGCCCTGGGCGCGCTGGAAGGAGGCGCGGCCGGGACGTCTCTTCGTGCTGAACGTGCCGATGATGGACCGCAGCGAGGCGGGGCTGCCGGACGCCGAGGTGCGGGCGGGGCTGCGGAGCGGCGCGGCGGGCGCCTTCGACGGGCACTTCCGGACGCTGGGGGAGCGGCTGGTGGAGCACGGCCTCGGGGACGCGGTCCTGGTGCTCGGCTGGGAGATGAACGGCACCACGTACAGCCATCGCTGCGGGCCGGACCCGGAGGCCTGGAAGGCGTACTGGCGCCGGGTCGTCGAGGTGCTCCGGGGGGTGGCGGGGCAGCGGTTCCGCTTCGACTTCACCCCGAGTCGGGGGCGGGACGCCGTGGAGTGGCCGCGCTGCTACCCGGGGGACGACGTCGTCGACATCATCGGGATGGACGCGTACGACCAGCCCGAGGGGCTCTCCTTCGAGGACCAGGTGGCCGAGGAGTACGGGCTCGAACATCACGTGCGGTTCGCGGCGGCGCACGGCAAGCCGGTCTCGTACCCGGAGTGGGGGCTCTTCCGCAACGGGGACAACCCGGCGTACGTGCGGGGGATGCTGGACTGGTTCGCGGTCCACCGGCCCGTCTACCAGACGGTCACCGACTACTGCCCGCACGGGGTGTGGGGGTGCGCCGACAATCCCGAGTCGGCGCGGGTGGTCAGGAAGGCGCTGGGAGGTCCGGCCGGTCCGTGAGCGGGCCGGCCGTTCCCGTGTCCCTTCCCGGTGTCCGGGTCAGGCGTGCTGGTAGGCCACCAGCGAGATGCCGACGTAGTGGACGATGAAGGCGGCCAGCGTCAGCGAGTGGAAGACCTCGTGGAAACCGAACCAGCGCGGTGAGGGATTCGGGCGCTTCATTCCGTAGATGACGCCGCCCGCGCTGTAGAGCAGTCCGCCGACGACGACGAGGACGAGGACGGCGATGCCGCCCGCGCGCATGAAGTCGGGCAGGAAGAAGACGGCGGCCCAGCCCATCGCGATGTAGCAGGGCGTGTACAGCCAGCGCGGGGCGCCGACCCAGAAGACCCGGAAGGCGATGCCGGCGAGTGCCGCCGCCCAGACCGCCCACATGAGCGGGCGGCCGGTGGAGTCGGGGAGCAGCAGCAGGGTGAGCGGGGTGTAGGTGCCCGCGATGATCAGGAAGATGTTGGCGTGGTCGAGGCGCCGGAGGACGGCCTCGCCGCGCGGGCCCCAGTTGCCGCGGTGGTACAGCGCGCTGATGCCGAAGAGCAGGCAGGCGGTGAGGACGTAGATCCCGCAGGCGACGCGGGCGCGGGGCGAGTCGGAGAGGGCGACCAGGACCAGGCCGGCGACGATCACGGCCGGGAACATGCCGGCGTGCAGCCAGCCTCTGAGCCGGGGCTTCAGCGGGAGCGACGGGGCCTGCCCGATCGGATCCGGCTCGATCGGGGTCACTTCCGGCGTGGCTGCAGTCATGGAACGGAATCGTACCTACGGCCCCGTAGGTCGCGAATATGAGTGGCGATGCTCACGTGTGCGCGCCCCTGGACATATGGGCGGATCCGTCGGATGATCAAATGAGTGCGGTCGGCACCGGATGAGCAGCTACGAAGCATCCGGGTCGCAGCCCCCACGGGGCACACACCTAAAAATCCCTCTACAAGGAGCAATCGTGGCGCGCGACAACGCGGCTCCCCAGACCCTTCCGACCCAGCACCAGGAGCTCGTCTCCTGGGTGAACGAGATCGCGGAGATCACCCAGCCGGACAACATCGTCTGGTGCGACGGCTCCGAGGCCGAGTACGACCGCCTGGCCGAGGAACTCGTCGCCAAGGGAACCTTCACCAAGCTCGACCCGGTGAAGCGCCCGAACTCGTACTACGCCGCCTCCGACCCGACCGACGTCGCGCGCGTCGAGGACCGGACCTTCATCTGCTCCGAGAAGGAGGAGGACGCGGGCCCGACCAACCACTGGAAGGCCCCGGCGGAGATGAAGGAGATCTTCGCGGGCGAGAAGGGCATCTTCCGCGGCTCGATGCGTGGCCGCACCATGTACGTCGTGCCCTTCTGCATGGGCCCGGTCGGCTCCCCGCTCTCCGCCATCGGCGTCGAGATCACCGACTCCGCGTACGTCGCCGTCTCCATGCGCACCATGACCCGCATGGGACAGGCCGTCCTCGACGAGCTCGGCACCGACGGCTTCTTCGTCAAGGCCATCCACACCCTCGGCGCCCCCCTGGAGGAGGGCCAGGAGGACGTGCCGTGGCCCTGTAACTCCACCAAGTACATCTCGCACTTCCCCGAGAGCCGCGAGATCTGGTCGTACGGCTCCGGCTACGGCGGCAACGCCCTGCTCGGCAAGAAGTGCTACGCGCTCCGCATCGCCTCCGTCATGGCGCGTGACGAGGGCTGGCTCGCCGAGCACATGCTGATCCTGAAGCTCACCCCGCCGCAGGGCGAGGCGAAGTACGTCGCCGCGGCCTTCCCGTCCGCCTGCGGCAAGACCAACCTGGCCATGCTGGAGCCCACGATCTCCGGCTGGACCGTCGAGACCATCGGCGACGACATCGCCTGGATGCGTTTCGGCGAGGACGGTCGCCTCTACGCGATCAACCCCGAGGCCGGCTTCTTCGGCGTCGCGCCCGGCACCGGCGAGCACACCAACGCCAACGCCATGAAGACCCTCTGGGGCAACTCCGTCTTCACCAACGTCGCCCTCACCGACGACAACGACGTGTGGTGGGAGGGGATGACCGAGACGGCCCCCGCGCACCTCACGGACTGGAAGGGCAACGACTGGACGCCGGAGTCGGAGACTCCGGCCGCCCACCCGAACGCCCGCTTCACCGTCCCGGCCGGGCAGTGCCCGACGATCGCCCCCGAGTGGGAGGACACCAAGGGCGTCCCGATCTCGGCGATCCTGTTCGGTGGCCGCCGCGCCTCCGCGGTTCCGCTGGTGACCGAGTCCTTCGACTGGAACCACGGTGTCTTCCTCGGCGCGAACGTCGCCTCCGAGAAGACCGCCGCCGCCGAGGGCAAGGTCGGCGAGCTGCGCCGCGACCCGTTCGCCATGCTGCCGTTCTGCGGCTACAACATGGGCGACTACATGGCCCACTGGGTCAAGGTCGGTGCCACCGCCGACGCGGCGAAGCTGCCGAAGATCTACTACGTGAACTGGTTCCGCAAGAACGACGCGGGCAAGTTCGTCTGGCCCGGCTTCGGCGAGAACAGCCGCGTCCTCAAGTGGATCGTCGAGCGCCTGGACGGCAAGGCCGAGGGCGTCGAGACCCCGATCGGCATCCTGCCGACCGCGGAGTCCCTCGACACCGAGGGCCTCGACCTGCCGGCCGAGGACCTGGAGTTCCTCCTCAAGGTCGACCGTGACGTGTGGCGCGAGGAGGCCGCCCTCGTCCCCGACCACCTCAACACCTTCGGCGACCACACGCCGAAGGAGCTGTGGGACGAGTACCGCGCGCTGGTCGAGCGCCTGGGCTGATCCCGCACCGCAGACTCGTGGTGGGTTGCCCCGAGAAACCGCCCTGACCAGTGGGGTCACGACGGCCCACCACGACGCAACCGGCCCCCGGAGCCCCCTCAGGCTCCGGGGGCCGGCGCATGTCCGCCGACGTTCGGGTCAGAGGATCGGCTGGCCGGCCTCGACCGTCGCGATCGCCTTGCGGCAGGCGTCGCGGAAGCTCTCGAAACGCCCCTCCGACTGGTTCCAGGTGGCCGCGCGGGCGGAACGGGAGGACGAGTCGCCGAAGAGGCTCTCGCGCAGCTCCGTGGTCAGCTCCAGCTGGGCGCCCTTGGCGAGCATCGTGCGGTTGCACGGGTTGGTCACGTGGCTGCCGTTGAAGTCGCCGAGCGTGGCGGAGTACCGGGAGTCGTAGGCGTCGACAGCCTGGAAGCCCGCGTTCCTGATCTCCGTCACCAGGGCCGTGCGGAATTCGGCGTGCAGACCACCGACGACGGCGACACCACGGTCTCCGGTCGCCGGGAAGCTGGACGTGGGCAGCTTCAGCTGGTCGAACTGGCAGCCGTGCAGGGACAGCACGTTGAGGTGGCTCGCCGCCGTCGACAGGGCGACGTGGTCGTCGCAGTTCTTCGAGGTGACGTGCAGGGCGCGGTTCCCGGAGGAGAGCAGGCCCTCGAACATGAAGTAGTCGTGCACGGTCGGCAGGATCGCGGCGCCCGCGGCGTCGCTCGGGCTGTAACCGGCGATGCCCAGACACAGCTCGCTCGTGCCGATCTCGATGCCGCCGCCGTGCAGCGCGAGGATCGCGGTGCGCGGGAAGTCGTACTTCTCGGTCATCTTGAGGTCGAACTGCTGATGGCGGCGGTAGCGACGGCTGTACGAGGTGCCCTCGACCAGGTTCGTGTCCTTGTAGAGGGCGGTGTTCGAGGCGTACTCGATCGGGTCCTCGGCCGTGGCGGCGACGGCCGGGGCCGCGGCGGCGAGCTGGGACAGGATCGGGCCTCCCACCGTGGCCGCGGCGGCCAGGGCGGTCAGAACGGTACGGCGGGAGGTGGTGCGTTCGGGATAGGTCATGCGCGGAATTTAACCGATCATCCGTCGCGCCCTTCCACGTACCTGGTGTGGATCTCCTGCCGGACGGCCTCCGCCTCCCTGAGGGCGCCGGCGATCGCCGTGGCCTCCTCGTGGAGCGCCGCCAGCTGGCGTTCGAGGTGGTGCTCCGGCTGCTCCGTGCCCGGGGTGAACCGGGACCACCAGCGGGTCCGTACGAAGGTGTCGACGGCCTCCGGGATGTCCTGGCGGACCGCGCGGGCCAGCACGTGCAGGTGCTCCGGGTCGGTGACCCAGCCCGGTGCGAGCAGGGCCTCGACGAGGGTGTCGAGCGCCGTGAGCCGCTCGCGCGCCGCGGGCGGCAGCTCCGCCTCCGCCAGGTACGCGCGCAGCCTCGCGAAGTCGGCCCGCAGCCCGTCGAGCCGGTACCCCTCCTCGGCGAACTCCGGGGTCGCCGGCCGGTCCGGCGGGGCGATCAGGGCCCCCGCCGCGTACAGACCGCCGACCACGGCGGGCCACAGGGCGCCCGCGGCCCCGGTGAGGGCGATGCCGACCCCGGCCAGACCGCAGACGGAGCCCAGGAGGTTCTTGCGGGACTCGGCGTACCGGAATAGGGCGTTCCAGGGTCTCTCACTGGTAGCCACGGATCTCCTCGAAGGCACCGTCCAGCGACCCCTGGTCGGCGTCGAAGAGCTTGCCGCCGGTCAGGCCCGCGATGTGGTCGAGCTCGCCGCGGTCGGAGTCCCCGAACAGGATCGGGAAGACCGGCGTGCGCTTCTGCTCGGCGGACAGGGAACCGTGGAATGTCTCGAACGCGGTGGCCGGGTCGCCGTCGGTGTTCTCCCCGTCCGTCATGAGGACGATCGACGTGAACACGTCACCGCGGGACCTCCCGAGGAAGCGGTACGCCTCCTGGACGCTGGAGTAGATCGCGGTGCCGCCGAAGGCCGAGAGCCTCTGCGCGTCGCCCTTGATCGCGTCGAGCGCCGCCTGCGGCGAGGCCGGGTCGACCGTGTGCGTACGGACCTCGTCCTGCTTCACGGCGGAACCGAAGGGCATCAGGGTGACCTCCTCCCGGTCCCGGAAGTCACGGGTCAGCTCGGCCAGGGCCTTCTTGAGGCGTTCGAGCCGCTCACCGCCCATCGAACCCGAGGTGTCGAGCACGTACACCGTGCGGGACGGCCTGCGCAGGGTGTTGTCGTAGGCGTCGAGCAGCTCGTCCGCCACCTTCCGGCTGCCGGGGAACGGCAGCTCGCGCCGCTGATCCCGGGCGAGCGCCGGGGCCGGGGCGACCCCGGGGACGACGGGACGGCGCAGGGTCGCCTCCGTGATGCGGCCCTGGACCTCGGGGGTGCGCAGGTACGTGGTCAGCCGGCCGGCCGCCTCCTTAGCCTCCGGGCGGGCGGAGGTGAGCAGGGTCAGCGGGTAGTCGGCGGTGACGACACCGTCGGTCGGCCGGATCACCGTCAGCTCACCGGACCGGAACGAGGACAGCAGCACCGACTCGTAGTTGACGAGCGCGTCGACGTCGGTGCGGCGGGCGAACGCGGTGGCCAGCCAGCCGGAGGAGCCCGAGGTCAGCTTCTGGCCGGTGAAGAACTCCTTCAGCCGCGGGGTGGCCTCGGCGACGTCCCGCTCGGTGAGGGCGGACTGGGCGCCCGAGAGGCCGGAGGCGACCGAGACCAGCGCGGAGAGGCCCGAGTTGGAGCGCATCGGGTCGGTCATGCCGTACGTCAGCTTCCCGTCGGCGACCGCCCGGTGCAGCTGCGACCAGGTGACCTTCGCCGGGTCCCAGCCGAGCCGGGCGACGGCCGCAGGACGTACGCCGAGGGCGACGGGCGAGGCCATGACCGGCGTCTCGCCGGTGATCTTCCTCGCGGTGTCGGGCCGGAGTCGCAGGTAGTCGTTGGAGGAGAGCCAGACGGCGTCGTAGGCCTTCTCGGCCGTGCCGGAGGCGATCTGCTCGACGGCGTCCAGGGTGCCGGTGTAGGTGAGGCGGACGTCGACGCCGGTCGGCGTCCGTGCCGCCCGCAGGACGGGCTCCATGTCGGAGAGTTCGGAGGAGGCGAGGACGCGGAGGGTGCCGGGCCGGACGGGCAGGCGCGGCCCGTCGTCCTGCCCGGTGTGGTCACCGGACGCGCAGGAGCTGCCGGTCGCGGTGACGAGCAGGGCGAGGGCGAGCCCGGCGACGGTGCGCGAGAGCGAACGGGTGCGTCGCGTACGGGTCGTCACGCGAGGTCACCACCCTCGGGCGCGCCGGTGCGGCGGCTGCGCGCCAGATGGGCACTGGCCTCCTGGAGTTCGGCGGTCAGCGACTCGACCGTCGCCGCCATCGACTCCGTCGCCCGCACCTTGTACGTGTCGATGGCGTCGAGCGTCCGGTAGATCTGCCGGAACGCCGTGCGGAGCGTCTCCGCGCCCACCGCCGGGTCCGCCGCGATCCGCTGGATCTCGCCCGCCTGGGTGGCCAGCATCTCGGCGTTGCCGCGGATCAGGTCCTCGGTCGTCGAGCGCAGCGCGTCCACCTGTTCGGTGACCTTCCGCTGGTGCTCGAGGGCCGACGCCAGCATCACCGCGATCCGCAGCGCCGACACGGTCGTCGTCGCCGCCCGGTCCACACCCTTGATCAGTTCGTCGTTGTTCCGGCGGACCACGTCCATCGCCAGATACCCCTGGGCGCAGACGGCGAGTTGGGTCAGCAGGTCCTGGTGCTTCCGGCGGACCGGGAAGAGGACGTCCGCGCGCAGCGCGTCCGCCTGGGCCGGGTCGGCCGTCGTGGCGATGCGCCGCTCCACGGCCGCGTCCAGCGCGTCGGTGAGCACCGCGTACTCCTGGAGCTTGCCCATGGTCTCCCAGAGCCGGGCCCGCTCCGTCTGCAACGCGGCGTTGTCGCGGCGCAGTTCGTCCTGGCCGCCGCGCAGGGATCCGACGATCCGGTTCAGCGTGGCCTGCGAGGAGGCGTACCTGGCGACGTGGTCACGGAGCCTGTTGCCGCCCGGGAGCTTCGAGAGCAGCCCCTTGAGGCCCTTGCCGGGGGTGTCGCGGGGGTCCAGGTCCGTGATCGTGCGCCGGAGTTCGACGAGGGACGAGCCGACCCGGGACCGGGCGTCGCCGCCGGATCCGGAGTCGAGCGAGCGGATCGTACGGTCGAGCATCCGGTTCGACTGCTGGGCGGCGGAGCGCATCTCGCCCGCGCCGAGTCCGGCGATCTCGCCGACGCGGCCCGCGAACTCGGGGGAGCGCGGGTCGAGTCCCTCGATCGATCCGACGTACTCGGCGGCCCGCCGGGACAGCTCCGTACGGGTGGCCTCGTCGATCGGCACCAGGCCGGAGGCCTGCTCGGCGCGGACCGGCGGCACGGGCTCGGGCGGGGTGAGGACCAGCGGGGTGTCGTGCTCGGGAGGTGTCAGGGCCATCGTCCTTCTCGGATCCTCGGGCGTGGTCATGCGGTGTCCCCCTGGTCGCGGGCCCGCAGGGCCATCTCGTGCAGCACCTTTCCGGTGGGCACGGGCGCCTGGCGGACCCCGGTCAGCGTCTGGTTGAGGTAGGCGGTGTGGCTCTGGGTCGCGGCGGTGAACTCGCTCGCCGCGCCCTGCGGCCGGAAACCGTGACGGACCGCGAGCTTGCGCAACTCGGGGTCGGTGGAGAGGAGTTCGCCGAGCGCCCGGCCGTTCTCAGTGAGCGGTACGAGGGTGTGGTCACTGCTGACCGTGGTGTCCGGGTAGAGGACGACGAGGTCGCCCATCGGCCGGCCCGCCAGGAGCTGGGCGGCGACCTGGGACTCGTACACGAGGACGAGCGGGTTGCCGACGCCGCTGATGAAGTCCCGGAAGGGGGCGTCCGAACCGGACTGCTGGGCGCCCTGCACCTGCACGAGCTTGCGCAGGAGCGGGGCGGTGCGGGTGACGGCCGCCCTGTCGCCCGCGACCCGGCCGCCGTCGGCGACGTAGCTCGCGGCGGCGAGGTAGAGGGCGCCCGAGTTGGAGGCGACCGGATCGGTGGAGGTGATGAAGAGGGTGCCGCTCAGCTCGGCGTGCCCTGCGGAGCCCTTGAGCTGCTGCCAGGTCCGGTCGGCGCGGGCCGCCGCGAGATAGGCGCCCATCTTCAGGGTGCCGCTGGTGCCGCGTGGCCCGAGGGTCGCCAGGCCGTTCCCGGCGAGGACCCGGGCGGCGGCGCTGTGCGCGACGACGACGAGCGGCGAGTAGAAGGGCCGCAGCGGGGCGGTCGTCGCCTTCGTCTTCTGCGCGGCCTTCGCGCGCAGCCCGTCGGCCGGGGCCTTGGAGGACGGGAAGGCGAAGTCGTAACCGTCGAGGGGCAGTTCCTCCATGTCCCAGGACCCGGAGGTCTCGGTGCCCACGGTGAAGCCCTTCGCGGCGAGGGCCTTCACCACCTGAGGGTCGGTGAAGAACTCCGCCTTCTCCGACCCGATGACTCCTCGCACGGTCTTCGTTGCCGTGCCCGTGTCCTTGTCGCCGCCCGTCACGAGGACGGCGGCCACGCCGCCGAGGAGAAGGACGGCCAGGACGATTCCCAGAATGCGTCTCACGTGGGCAGCGTGCTCACGGAAACCCACGTTCCAGGGGGAGTCGGGTGTACGAGAGGTGAAGGGGCGATCCCGGTACCGAACCGGAGCGTGGACTGCCGTATCCCCGCGGTCTCGGGGTGTGGGAGGGGTGTGGAGTGAGGGAAGGAGGGGCCGGCGGCGGTACGGGGGTGTGCCGGTGGGTGGCGCCCGGTCCGCGCGGTTCGTGCCGCGCGGACCGGGGCCGTCAGGGGGTGCCGGCCGTGGCCAGGGCGGGTTCCCCGGCCAGTGCCGCGGTGTGCGCGTCCATGCGCTCGGCGGCGAGGATCGCGGCGGCGGTGTCGGCCCGGGAGGCGGCGACGACCAGGGCGCGGCCCGCGAGGGCGTGGGCCCTGCGGTGCAGGTCCGGAGCGGACGCGCCGCTCAGACCCGCGTGCCGTGCGGGCGGTGCGCCGCGCAGCCGCGCCACCTGCCGGGCGATGAGTTCGCCGGCCTCGGTGTCGCCGAGCTCGTCGGTGACGGCGAGCAGGGCGGAGAGGTGTCCGGCGAGCTGGATGTCCAGCTCTTCCTCGCGGGAGCGGTGCGGGTACGCGTCGTGGGCGTCGTCGGCCATCCGGTGGACCGACTTGGTGCGGATCGGTTCGTACATGGGACGGCCTCCTGAGTGCTCTGGAACCATCCTAGCTTAGATTCAGTCTAAAGTTGAGTGAGGTCCGGCCATGGCGCGCTACGGCTGGCTGTAGCCGTCCAGGAAGCGGCCGATCCGTGTCACCGCGTCCGCCAGGTCCGCCGCGGCCGGCAGCGTGACGATCCGGAAGTGATCGGGCTCGCGCCAGTTGAAGCCCGTCCCGTGCACCACCATGATCTTCTCGGCCCGCAGCAGGTCCAGGACCATCTGCCGGTCGTCCTTGATCTTGTAGACGTTCGGATCGAGCCGCGGGAACAGGTACAGGGCGCCCTTCGGCTTCACGCACGTCACGCCCGGGATCTGCGTCAGCAGCTCGTACGCCGTGTCCCGCTGCTCCAGGAGCCGCCCGCCCGGCAGCACGAGGTCCTCGATCGACTGCCGGCCCTGGAGCGCGGCGGCCACCGCGTGCTGCGCCGGCATGTTCGCGCAGAGGCGCATGTTCGCGAGGATCGTGAGGCCCTCGATGTACGAGGATGCGTGGTGCTTCGGGCCGCAGACCGCCAGCCAGCCCGAGCGGAAGCCGGCCACCCGGTAGTTCTTGCTCATCCCGTTGAAGGTCAGGACGAGCAGGTCGGGGGCGATCGCGGCGGTGGGGGTGTGCGTGGCACCGTCGTAGAGGATCTTGTCGTAGATCTCGTCCGAACAGATGACCAGGTTGTGGCGGCGGGCGATCTCCGTGAGGGAGCGGAGCATCTCGTCGTCGTAGACGGCGCCCGTCGGATTGTTCGGGTTGATGATCACGATCGCCTTCGTGCGATCGGTGATCTTCCGCTCGATGTCCGCCAGGTCCGGCATCCAGTCCGCCTGCTCGTCGCAGCGGTAGTGCACGGCCGTACCGCCCGCGAGCGAGACGGACGCCGTCCACAGCGGATAGTCCGGTGCGGGGACGAGGACCTCGTCACCGTCGTCCAGCAGCGCCTGCATCGACATCTGGATCAGCTCCGAGACGCCGTTGCCGAGATAGATGTCCTCGACGGAGAGCGGGATGCCCTTGGTCTCGTAGTGGCTCATCACCGCGCGGCGGGCCGAGAGGAGCCCCTTCGCGTCGCCGTAACCGTGCGCCTCGGAGAGGTTGCGCAGCACGTCCTCGAGGATGGCGGGCGGGCACTCGAAGCCGAAGGCGGCCGGGTTTCCCGTGTTGAGCTTGAGGATGCGATGACCCGCGGCCTCAAGCCGCATCGCCTCTTCGAGCACCGGACCCCGGATTTCGTAACAGACGTTGGCGAGCTTCGTGGACTGGATCACCTGCATGCCGAGAGCTTACGGCGGGGTCGGCCGGGACGCTTCGTGTTTTGGGACACGTCGGACACCGGGTATGTCGACGAAAGCTTCCTGGATCTGTCCGAAATGTGTGTGGACTCGCGCTGTGGTGTCGTGCTCCCTACACTTCGCGCCCATGAGTCACCAGGACAACAGCGTCTTCGTCGACGCCTCGGGGCGACGCGGCCGCGTGGTGCGGTGGGGCGCTGCAGGGGTGGGCCTCGCCTGCCTCGGATTCCTCGGCATCGTCGTCGCCGGATCCTTCGGCGCCGGACCCGCGGGAGGGCCGCTGCCCTGGGCGGACGACGAGCGGCAGGACGCTCCCGCACTCATCCAGCCGGACCCCGCCGCGTCGGGCGACTCCGGTGACTCCGGCACATCCGACGGCGCGCCGGCGAGCTCTTCCACTCCGCGCGCCACGGTCGACACCTCCGACGCGCCGGCCACACCGACGCCGACGCCCACGAACGGGGCCGCCACCGCGGCCCCGTCGCCCGAAGCCAGCTCCGCCCCGACCGCGACGACCCCGTCGCCCGAGACCACTCCCGGAGGGGGCGGCTCGGGTGGCGGCGACAGGACCGACTCGGGCCCCGGCAAGGCCGACGAGGCGCCGGGCGCCACGAAGCGTCCCAAGTGACGGGCGGCGGGTACGACGGTCCCGGGCACGGCGGGAATGGCTACGGAGCTCCCCCGTACGGCGGGAGCTACGACGCTCCCGGGTACGGCGGCTCCGGGTACCCCGGGAGCCCCGACACGGGGCAGGTGTACGCATACGACCACGGCCACGGCCACGACCACGGCCACGGCCACGACCACGACCACGGCCACGGCCTCGACCGCGGCCGTGGAGACGCGTCCGCCTACACGGACGCGCCGACCGCCGCCCCGGATCCGTACACCTCGTACACCCCGTACGAGCCGTACACCCCGTACGAGCCGTACACCCCGTATGCCGCTGACGGAGGGTACGAGACCGGCGACGTCCCCGTGCCGCCCGTCACGCCCTCCCCGCCCTCCCCGCGCGGCGCACCCCGCACGCGGCATGCGCTGCGCCGCGACCCCCGGGCCCACTGGGCCATGCTCTGCCTCCTGCTCCTCGTCGCCGCCACCGCGCTCGTCTTCGCCGGTTACGGCCGCCACGAGATAGCCGCCACCGCCGAGCCGCGGCCCCACTGCCCCACCGCCCCCGCGACGCGCGGCGAGGGCCCGGTCGCCCAGGTGGACCGCGACGGCGCCGTACAGAGCGCCACCCCGCCCCAAGGCACCGTGGCCCTCACCTACGACGGCGGGCCGAGCCCGGAGTGGACCCCACGCCTCCTCGACGTCCTCGCCGCACGCCACGCGAAGGCGACGTTCTTCCTCACCGGTTCCGAGGCGGCCGCCCATCCCGAGCTCGTCCGCCGCATCGTCTCCGACGGACACGAGCTCGGATCGCACACGTACACCGACGTCGACCTCGCCCAGGTCTCGGCCACGCGCGCCGACCTGGAGCTCTCCTTCACCCAGAACGCGCTCGCCGCGAGCACCGGCCTCGGCACCCGCCTGCTGCGGCTGCCCCACACCAGCGGCCTCGCGACGCTCTGCGCCGACCAGTGGGAGGCCGGCCGTCGGGCCGCCGGGTCCGGCTACGTCCTGGTGGCCGCGGACGGCAAGTCCGTCCTCCAGCTCACCGGCTCCCCCCAGGCCGCCGACGAGACCGAGAAGCTCCTCGCGCGCCCCGGCAGCACCCGTTACACCACGGTCGGCCAAGCCCTCGGACTCGGCGACACCACATACCGCGTGTCCGTTCTTGCCGAATGGAAGGGCGCCGCCTTCGTCAAGGCCCAGGATGCGTCCCGGGGCTTCGCCGACGCCATGACCTGGCTGCTTGTCGTCGCCGGTGTCATCACCGCCGTCCGGCTCGCCCTGCTCCTCGGCGTCGCCCGCATCCACGTCCGTCGCACCCGATTCCGCCGCCGCCGCGGCGCGCCCCGACTGCCGCCCGTCACCGCGCCGGTCTCGATCCTCGTCCCCGCCTACAACGAGGAGGCCGGGATCGAGGCGACCGTCCGTTCCCTGCTCGCCTCCACGTACGAGGCGATCCAGATCGTCGTCGTCGACGACGGCTCCTCCGACCGCACCTTCGAGATCGCCGAGTCCATCGACGACCCGCGGGTGTTGGTGGTGCGCCAGCCCAACGCGGGCAAGGCGGCCGCCCTCAACACCGGCCTTGCCCGTGCCCATCACGACATCGTCGTGATGATCGACGGTGACACCGTCTTCGAGCCGGAAGCGGTCCGCCGCCTCGTCCAGCCCCTCGCCGACCCCCGCGTCGGCGCGGTCAGCGGCAACACCAAGGTCGGCAACCGGCAGGGCGTCCTCGGCCGGTGGCAGCACCTGGAGTACGTGATCGGCTTCAACCTCGACCGGCGCATGTACGACGTCCTGGAGTGCATGCCCACCGTCCCCGGTGCCATCGGCGCCTTCCGCAGGGACGCGCTGGCCGGTGTCGGCGGGGTCAGCGAGGACACCCTCGCCGAGGACACCGACCTCACGATGGCGCTGTGCCGGGCCGGCTGGCGCGTCGTGTACGAGGAGTCCGCCATCGCGTGGACGGAGGCCCCGTCCACGGTCCGGCAACTCTGGAAGCAGCGCTACCGCTGGTGCTACGGGACCCTCCAGGCGATGTGGAAGCACCGCAGTGCGGTCGTCGAGCGCGGCCAGTCGGGCAAGCTCGGCCGCCGCGGTCTTCTCTACCTGCTGCTCTTCCAGACGGTGCTGCCCCTGCTCGCCCCGCTGGTCGACGTCTTCGCCGTCTATGGGCTGTTCTTCCAGGACCCCGGGCAGGCGCTCGGGGTGTGGCTCGGATTCACGGTGGTACAGGTCGGGACGGCCGTCTACGCGCTCCGCCTGGACCGGGAGAGGTTCGAGCCGATCTGGACACTTCCGCTGCAGATCGTCGTCTACCGCCAGCTGATGTATCTGGTCGTCGTCCAGTCGGTGGTCACCGCCCTTCTCGGCAGCCGGCTGCGCTGGCACCGGATGCAGCGCACAGGCACGGCCACCGAGACCCTGGAGCGGACCGGCGCCGGATCCGCGGTGCGGCCCGCGGGGTAGGTTGGCCCGTCATGTGGGTTCTCAGTGCTTCCGGATGCCGGTGGCTCGGCGCGGCCGGGTCGCTCGCCGTCGCCGTGGGCGGCTGGGCCGCCGGGACGCTGCCGGTGCGCGGCGGCTGGGGGCTGTGGGAGCCGCGCGGCTCCGCGCTCACCCTCGCCGGCGCGCTCCTCGCGTACCTCGGCCTGACGGTGCTCGTCGCCGCCTGGTGGCGGTACGGCGTGCTTCTCGCACGCGGGGCACGGGACGGGGTGCTCGCCACCCTGGCCTGGTGGACCGGGCCGCTGCTCCTCGCCCCGCCGCTCTACAGCAAGGACGTCTACAGCTACATCGCGCAGGGCGCCATGGTCCTCGAAGGGCACGACGTGTACGGCGGCGGGCCCTCCGTCCTCGGGCCCGGGGACCTCGGGGCGGACGCGGCCGCGAGCGTCGGCGGGCACTGGACCGACACCCCCGCTCCGTACGGACCCGCCTTCCTGGTCCTGGCGCAGCTGGTCGTGAAACTGACCGGGGGCGAGATCGTCCCCGCCGTGCTCGGGATGCGGCTGCTCGCGGTCGGTGCGCTCGCGCTGATCGTCTGGGCCGTACGGGGACTGGGTGGCGGACGCGGGGGGCCCGACGGCGCGCTGTGGCTGGCCGCCCTCAACCCGCTGCTGCTCATCCACGTCGTGGGAGGTATGCACAACGACGGCCTGATGATCGGACTCATGCTGGCGGGCGTGCTGCTCGCCGTGCGGGGCCGGTGGGTGCTCGGGTGCGTCCTCGTGGGTCTCGCGATGATGGTGAAGTCGCCGGCGGCGGTCGCGCTGCTCTTCATCGGCGTGCTGATCGCGCGGCGGGACGGCGGCGGTGTGCGGGGCCTGGTGAAGGGGCTCGTGCTGCCGGGGCTGGTGGCCGGGGCGGTGGCCGCGGGGGCGACGGTGCTCGCCGGGACCGGGTTCGGGTGGCTGCGGACGCAGAGTGTGGCCGGGACGATCCACACGGCGCTGTCCGTGAGCAGTGATCTCGGGCTCGGGCTGGGGCTGCTCTTCGGGGACGACCCCGACCCGGTCAAGGCGGTCGTGCAGAACCTCGGGCTGCTCGTCGCCGTGGTGGTCATCCTGGGGCTGGGGTGGCGGGCCTGGCGGGGGCTTCTCGACCCGGTGCTCGGATTGGGCCTGTCGCTCGTCGCGCTCGTCGCGCTGTCGCCGATGGTGCAGCCCTGGTACCTGCTGTGGGGGACGGCCGTGGTGGCGGCGGTCGCCTGGCGGGGGCGGACGGGGCAGGTGCTTGCGGTGCTCTCGGCGGCGCTGGTGTACGAGACGGCGTTGGACGGGCGGACGCCCTGGTACGGGTTCGTCGCGGCCGGGGTGGTGCTGGCGCTGGGGCTGGTGTGGATGCGGCGGGACCCGTGGGGCGAAGGGGCGCCGCCGCCCCTTCGCCCGCTAGCGCGTGCGGCGGACTGATCTGCCCGCCAGGGCCGACGTCCGCCTGCCGTCCTCCATCACGAACTCGCCGTCGACCAGGACGTGCGGGATTCCCGTCGGCAGGGTGCGCGGGGACTCGTACGTCGCTCCCGCTCCGACCGTCTGCGGGTCGAACAGGACCAGATCCGCCCGGTAGCCCTCGCGGATGCGGCCCCGGTCGGTCAGGCCCAGGCGGGCCGCCGGGCGGGACGTCAGGTGGGCCACGCACTCCTCCAGGGTGAGGACGCCGAGGTCCCGTACGTACCGGCCCAGGTACTGCGGAAACGTGCCGTACGCGCGCGGGTGCGGCTTCATGCCCTGGAGGATGCCGTCCGAGCCGCCCGTGTGCACCCGGTGCCGCATGATCGTCCGGACGTTCTCCTCGTGGCCCACGTGCTGGAGGATCGTCGTGCCGAGCCGGTCCTCCAGGAGGAGGCGGCGGGCCGTCGCCCAGCCGTCCACCCGGCGGCCGACCCAGTCCGCGAGCCCCGCCTCCGCCACTCCCGAGATCTCGATCGTGTCCCAGTCCATCGGCACGCCGTGGCAGCCGTCCGAGCCGATGACCTCCAGGTGGTGCCGGATGCGCTCCGCCGTCTCGTCGTCCCGGAGGCGGGCGAGCACGGCCTCCGGGCCGCCCTCGCTCGCCCAGCTCGGCAGCACGGCCACCAGGGTCGTACAGCCGGGTGTGTACGGGTACGTGTCGAGGCTGATGTCCGCACCCGCGTCCAGGGCCTCGTCCAGGAGGGCGAGGAGTTCGGGGGCCCTGCCCTCGTTCACGCCGAAGTTCATCGTGGCGTGGGCGAGGTGGAGGGCGCAGCCCGCCTCCCGGGTGAGCCGCACCATCTCCTCGTACGCCTCCAGGGCGCCGGCCCCGTACGAGCGGTGGTGCGGGCAGTAGTAGCCGCCGTACCCCGCCACGACCCGGCAGAGCTCCGAGAGCTCGGCGTCCTTCGCGTACATCCCGGGCGTGTAGGTCAGGCCGGAGGACATGCCGACCGCGCCCTGCTCCATGCCCTCCGCGACCAGCCGGCGCATGTGGTCCAGCTCGGACTCCGTCGCCGGGCGGTCGTCCCAGCCGACGGCGTACATCCGCACCGTGCCCTGGGGGACCAGATACGCGGCGTTGACGGCGATGCCCCGGTCCAGCCGGTCCAGGTACTCGCCGACCGTGCGCCAGTCGAAGTCGATGTCGTCGCCGGATCCGTTCCAGCCGGTGATCGCCTTCCGTACCTCGGCGAGCGTACGGTCGTCGACCGGGGCGTACGACAGGCCGTCCTGGCCCAGGACCTCCAGCGTCACGCCCTGCGCGGCCTTCGCGCTGTGGTCCGGGTCGCGGAGCAGTGCGAGGTCGCTGTGGGCGTGCATGTCGATGAAGCCGGGGGAGAGGGCCAGACCCTCGGCGTCCACGACGCGGCGGGCGGTGGGGCGCTGGCAGCCGGCCGCCGCGCCCTCCTTGACGATCGCGGCGATCCGGCCGCCGTCTATCGCCACGTCGGCGCGGTAGGAGGCGCCGCCGGTGCCGTCGACGACCTCCGCGTCGCGGAAGACGAGGTCCATGCCGACTCCTTCTAGAAGAACGTGCGGATGTAGTCGACGACCGTGCCGTCCGCCTCGACCAGCGGGATCAGCTGCCACTTGTCGAAGATCGTGCACGGGTGGGACAGGCCCATGCCGAGCCAGTCGCCGACCTCCAGATCGGCGCCCTCCTCCGTCCGTACCCAGGCGTGCTGGTCGGAGAGGCCGGTGACGGTCAGGCCGTCGGCGGGACGGATCTCGCCGGTGCGGGCGTCGTGGACCACCTGCGCCTCGGGGAGGTGCAGGTCGTGGGCGGCGTCGCGCTTGCCGGCGTTGGTGAAGGCCTGCTCCGGGGTGGGGCGGGAGACGACCTGCGACCAGAGGCGGAACGCGGGCTCCAGGGTGCCCTCCTCCGGGACCCGGTTGAAGGGGGTCCGCTCGCGGTACTGCCCGTCGTCGTGCGAGACGTACGCGCCGGAGCGCAGCAGCTTCAGGACGGGCAGGGAGAGCCCGGGGATCTCCGCGAACACGTCCGCGACCGCGTCGAACCACTCGCTGCCGCCCGCGCTCACCACGATCTCGCCGATGGCGGGGTCGAAGCGGCCGGACTTGTCGAACTCGGCCGCGAGCCCGACGAGCCGGTGCAGCCATGCGCGGACCCGCTCGCCGTCGGCACCCGGCATCGTGCCCTCGTAGCCGGCGACGCCCACGAGCCGCAGGGTGGGGGCGGCCGCGACCGCGTCGGCGACGGCCGCGCACTCCCCCTCCGTCCGGACGCCCGTACGCCCCGTCGCGCCGGCCGCCAGCTCGACGACGACGTCCACGGGGCGGTTGGCGCCCGCGGCGCGCAGGGCCCCGTCCATCAGCTCGACGCCGCGCACGGAGTCGACGTAGCAGAGGAAGCGGAAGTCGGGGTCGGCGTCGAGTTCGCCGGCCACCCAGCGGAGCGCGACCGGGTCGACGACCTCGTTCGCGAGGAAGATCCGGGCGATGCCGTGGGCCCGGTAGACACGGGCCTGGTGGGGCACGGCGGCGGTGATGCCCCAGGCCCCGTGCTCCAGCTGCCGGTCGAAGAGCTGGGGGGCCATGGAGGTCTTGCCGTGCGGGGCGAAGGCAAGGCCGTGGCGCTCGGCGTACGTCTCCAGGAGGCGGAGATTGTGCTCGACGGACTCGGCGGAGAGGGCGAGGACGGGTGTGGTGAAGCCGCCGGTGAAGAGGTTGCGCCGCTGGGCGGCGAGCTCGCCGACGGTCAGGCCCTCGGCGTCCGGGGGCAGGGCCTTGAAGCGGTGGTCGACGCGCTCGTTCGCCAGGTCGGGCATGAGGCCTCCTCATCGAAGCGTTGCGAAGGGTGCAACAGTCATTGCGTATGTCGCTCGATGCTGTCTAGCATCCGGGCCAAGGCCGGGTCAATGGACCCCGCGAGAGTCGCAAGGGAGCGCCAGAGTGGCCGGAGAACCGCCCGTGGATGTCGTGTGCCTCGGCGAGTCCATGGTCACCTTCCTTCCCTCCCGACCGGGCCGCCTCGCCGACGTACCGGCCTTCGAGCGCGCGATCGGCGGCGCCGAGTCCAACGTCGCCTGCGCCCTGGCCGCCTCCGGCCACCGCACCCGCTGGGTCGGCAGGGTCGGCAGGGACGGATTCGGCGACCACCTCGTCGAGACCATCGGAGCCCACGGCGTCGACGTCACCGCCGTCGACCGCGACCCGCGGCGCCCCACCGGCGTCTACTTCCGCACCGCCGCCGACCGCGCCACCGACGCCCACGAGGTCGTCTACTACCGCGCCGGGTCGGCCGCCTCCGCCATGTCGCCCGCGACCGTGCCGTACGAGACCGTCGCCGACGCCCGCGTCCTCCACCTCACCGGCATCACCGCAGCCCTCTCCGACGACTGCCTCGCCCTCATGCGCACGCTCACCGCGCCCCGGGCGGGCCGCCCCCTCGTCTCCTTCGACGTCAACTGCCGCCCCGGACTGTGGCGCGACGGCGCCGCCGGCGCCGGCCCCGTCCTCCTGGAGCTCGCCCGCCGGGCCGACCTCGTCTTCGTCGGCGCCGACGAGGCCGAACAGGCCTGGGGCCTCGGCGACCCCGCCGGGATCCGCGCGGCCCTCCCCGAACCCGCCGTCCTCGTCGTGAAACGGGGCGCCGACGGCGCGACCGTCCACGAACGCACGGGCCCCGGAACCGACACCGTCGTGCACGTGCCCGCCCCCCGCGTCGACGTCGTCGCCGCCGTGGGCGCCGGAGACGCCTTCGCCGCGGGATTCCTCTCCGCCACCCTCCGCGGGCTCGACGCCACCGCCCGCCTCCGGCACGGCCATCTGCTCGCCGCCGCCGCCCTCACCGTTCCCGGCGACCTGGCCGCACCTCCCCGCCGCGCCCACGCCGACCGACTCGCCGCCCTCGCCCCTGCCGCCTGGGGCACACTTCAGCTCGGCCCCGGCTGGACGGGGGACGACCAGGAGGGACGTACACCATGAGCCAGACCGTCGACCGGGCGCTCAGCATCCTGCCCTTGCTCGCGCAGGGTCCCGCCGACCTCGGACAGGTCGCCGACCGGCTCGGAGTCCACAAGTCCACCGCCCTCCGGCTGCTGCGCACCCTGCACGAGCACGGCCTCGTCTACCGCCAGCAGGACCAGCGGTACCGACTCGGCGCCCGCCTCTTCGCGCTCGCGCAGGAGGCCGTCGAGAACCTCGACATCCGCGAGATCGCGCACCCCCACCTCGCCGCGCTCAACGAGCGGATCGGGCACACGATCCACCTCGCCGTCTACGAGGAGGGCGAGGTCCTCTACATCGACAAGGTCGAGAGCCGCTACCCGGTCCGCATGTACTCGCGCATCGGAAAGCCCGTCGCGATCACCGTCGCCGCCGTCGCCAAGCTGCTCCTCGCCGACCTGCCCGAACCCGAGCGCCGCGCCCTCGCCGGCAAGCTCGACTACCCCCCGTACACGCCCCGTTCGACCCCGAACGCCGCCGCCTTCCTCAAGGAGCTGGCGACCGTACGCGAACAGGGCTGGGCCACCGACCTCGGCGGCCACGAGGAGTCCATCAACTGCGTCGGCGCGCCCATCCGCGGCGCCGACGGGCGAGTCGTCGCCGCCATGTCGGTCTCGGCGCCCAACGTGGTCGTCACGGCCGAGGAACTCCTCTCCCTCCTCCCGCAGGTGCGCCGCACCGCGGACACCATCAGCCGGGAGTACTCCGGCACCTCCCCGAACAAGGACAGCGCATGACCGACCAGAACCTCGAGCAGTCGACCGAGAAGATCGCCCTCACCCCCGCCACCCACACCACCCCGCCCGCGAAGTTCTCGCACGGCGTGAAGAAGGGCAACATCCTGCAGGTGGCGGGCCAGGTCGGCTTCCTGCCCGCCGTCGAGGGCCAGGCGCCGACCGTCGCGGGCCCGACCCTGCGCGAGCAGACCCTCCAGACCTTCGCCAACGTCAAGGCGATCCTGGAGGAGGGCGGCGCGAGCTGGGACGACGTGATGATGATGCGCGTCTACCTGACGGACGTGGACCACTTCGCCGAGATGAACGCGATCTACAACCAGTACTTCGAGGAGCAGGGCCTCAAGGCCCCCGCCTCCGCCCGCACCACGGTCTACGTCGGCCTGCCCGCCGGTCTCCTCATCGAGATCGACGCCCTCGCCGTCCTCGGCTGAACCGGGTCCCGAGCACCCGAGCACCCCGGCCCGAACGGACCTGGACCGATCCTCCTGAGCCAGTCGCCCCACGGCACGGCGTTCACCCCGCGAACGCCGTGCCGCGCTCCGCCCTGCCCGCACGCCCTCCCCCAAGCGAGGTCTCCCCCCGCCATGAACCCCGTCGCACCCCCGCACACCGGTGGACTGCTCCACCTGATACCCGGCACCGCCGGGCTGCTCACCGTCGCCGCCCTCGGCATCGCCGTCCTGCTCCTGCTGATCATCAAGGTCCGGCTCCAGCCCTTCGTCGCACTGCTCGCCGTCTCCATCGGCGTCGGCCTCGCCGCCGGCCTCTCCGTCACCGAACTCTTCGGCACCGTCCAGAAGTCCGCCGCCACCTCCGTCATCGAGACCGGCATGGGCGGCATCCTCGGCCATGTCGCGATCATCATCGGCCTCGGCACCATGCTCGGCGCGATCCTGGAGGTCTCGGGCGGCGCCGAGGTGCTGAGCAGCCGTCTCCTCGGCCTCTTCGGCGAGAAGCGCGCCCCCCTCGCGATGGGCCTCACCGGCCTCATCTTCGGCATCCCGGTCTTCTTCGACGTCGGCATCTTCGTCCTCGCGCCGATCGTCTACGCCGCCGCCAAGCGGTCCGGCAAGTCGATCCTGCTCTACGCCATGCCGCTGCTCGCGGGCCTCTCCATGACCCACGCCTTCCTGCCGCCGCACCCCGGCCCGGTCGCCGCCGCCGGCCTTCTGCACGTCTCGCTCGGCTGGGTCATCCTGATGGGTGTCCTCGTCGGCCTCCCCGCCGTGCTCGCGGCCTGGGCGTACGCCGGCTGGATCGGCCGACGGCTCTTCGTCGCGGTCCCGCAGGACATGGTCGAGGCGGCCGAGGAGGCCCGGGCCAAGGTCGCCGCCGAGCGGTCCGGCGGCACCGAGGCGCCCGTGGCGCTCTCCACCGTGCTCCTCATCATCGGCACGCCGCTGGTCCTCATCCTCGCCGCGACCTTCTCCTCCATCGCCCTGGACGAGTCCACCCTCCGCTCGGTCATCGAGTTCTTCGGCAGCCCCTTCGTCGCGCTGACGCTCGCCCTCTTCCTCGCGTACTGGCTGCTCGGCATCCGGCGCGGCTGGTCCCGGAAGTCCCTGGAGCAGGTGTCCACCTCCTCCCTCAAGCCGGTCGGCAACATCCTGCTCGTCGTCGGCGCGGGCGGGGTCTTCGGCGCGGTCCTCAAGGTGAGCGGCGTCGCCCAGGCGCTCTCCGACACCTTCCACGACGTCGGGCTCCCCGTCATCGTGCTCGCCTACCTCATCTCCCTGGTGCTGCGCGTCGCCCAGGGCTCGGCGACGGTCGCCATCGTCACCACGGCCGGCATCGTGCTGCCCCTGGTCGAGGGCGGCGGTCACTCGCAGGCCTTCCTGGCCCTCGTCATCATGGCGATCTCGGCCGGCTCGATCTTCGCGTCGCACGTCAACGACGGCGGATTCTGGATCGTCTCCAAGTACTTCGGCATCACGGAGCGGGACACCCTCAAGTCCTGGACGGTGCTGGAGTCGGTGCTCTCGCTGGCCGGTTTCGCGGCGGCGGCCGTGCTGAGTCTGTTCGTCTGAGCGACCGGACCGCGACGGCGGAGGCGCCCCGGCGGAGTTCCGCCGGGGCGTCCGTGGTGCCTACGGGGCGTCAGGCCGCGCAGTACTGCGCCTGCTTGCCGATCGAGCGGTACATGCAGTCGGCGTTCTCCAGGAGCTGGAGGACGGCGTCGCGGTTGCGGCTCGTCTCGCGCTCGATGACCTCGTCGGGCGGGTAGAAGCCGCCGCCGCCGGACGAGGACGGGTACATCTCGAAGGTGTACGCGAAGATCCGCTGCGATCCCCACAGATAGTCGTCGATCGACCCGTCCGTGATGTAGAGGTCGCTGGACTGCTCGGGCGTGTAGCCGTTGCTGGCCGCCATCTTGCCGCCGACCGCGGCGAAGGCGTTCCGGTCGTCGAGCGTCATGCCCGGCGCGGTGTTGGCCGTGGTCCAGCCGAAGGGCCAGAGCACGAGCTCGCTGTACGTGTGGAAGTCGATGGCCGCGGTGATCTGCTGCTTGCCGCCGACCACCCGGGAGCGGACGAAGTCGGCGACGACCTTGACCTCGGGGGCGGACTCGGGGGCGGCGCCGCGGTACGTCTCGGAGCTCTTGGAGCCCGAAGAGCCGCCGCAGCAGCCCCACTTGTAGTCCCAGTTCCGGTTCATGTCCGTACCGATGTACGAGGAGCCGGAGTTGGGCTGGCGGTTCTTGCGCCAGCTGCGGTAGGAGCCGCTCGCGATGTCGTACTCGCCGCCGTCCGGGTTGAGGTCCGGGACGATCCAGATCTCGCGGCCGTTCACGGCGCTGGTGATCCTGGAGTCGCTGCCGTACCCCGCGCCGAGCTCACGGAGGAGGTACAGCGCCATCTCGACGGTGAGGTGTTCGCGGGCGTGCTGGTGGTGGGTGAAGAGGACCTCGGGCTCGGCCTCGTCGGTGGCGACGTTGTCGCTGATCTTGATGGCGACGATGTCCCGGCCCTGGTACGACTTCCCGATCACCTGCTTGCGCATGATCGAGGGGTGGGCGGCGAGGCGCTGGTCGATCTCCGCGTTCATCTCCGCGTAGTTGTGGTACCTCGCGTCGGCGGAGGGGAAGTCGAGCGGGCCGGCCGTCTTGCCGCCCTCGGCCGTCCGGTCCGGCGGGCCGGGCAGGGCGACCGGCTTGTAGCCGAGCGCCTTGAGATTCCTCAGCTGTTCGGTGTTGGCGCTGACCACGACCGACCGGGCGTCGACCTCGTCGATCGAGACGCCGGTGGCGGTCAGCGCGCTCCGGGCGGCCGGGGTGGAGGGGCCGGCGACCTCGTACTGCCGGATCACCTCGTCGGCGCCGACGGCGATCCGGGCGGCGGCCGACGACGGGTCGGCCCCGGCGGGTGTCGTGAGAGCGGATACGGGCGCCGCGAGGGCGAGCGCCAAGAGGGCCGCGAGGGTGGCGGACCTTCTGCCGCGGAGGGAACGTCGCATGCTGTCTCCTGGGTGGGGAGGGTGGGGGGTGCGACAAGCGCGTGCGGGTGTTCGGTGTTCGGCCACATGGTGAGCCTGTGTCATGGACCGGTCAAGACGGTGAGTTCGGCCATACTGTCCCGGTGGGGACCCTCATCGGTAGATACGTCATCGAGCACAAGCTAGGCGAAGGCGGCATGGGCACCGTCTATTTGGCCCGATCGCGGGGCGGGCGCGCCGTGGCCGTCAAGGTGGCGCGGCCGGAACTCGCCTCCGATCCCTCGTTCCGCGCGCGCTTCCGCGCCGAGGTCGCCGCGGCCCGGCAGGTCGGTGGCTTCCACACCGCCCAGGTCGTCGACGCCGACCCCGACGCCGAGGCGCCCTGGCTCGCCACCGCCTACATCCCCGGCCCCACCCTCGCGGCGTTCGTCACCGCACAGGGCCCGATGGACGAGGGACGGCTGCGCTCGCTCGGCGCCGCGCTCGCCGAGGCCCTGGAGGCCATCCACGCCTGCGGGCTCGTCCACCGCGACCTCAAGCCCGGCAACATCGTCATGGCCCCCGACGGGCCCCGCGTCCTCGACTTCGGCATCGCCCGCGCGCTGGAGTCGACCCGGCTCACCGCCACCGGCTCCGCCTTCGGCACCCCCGGCTATCTCGCCCCCGAACAGGCCCTCGGCGATGAGGTCACGGGCGCGGCGGACGTCTTCGCGCTGGGTGCGGTGCTGGTCGCCGCGGCGGGCGGGCGCCCCTTCGGGGGCGGGACGCCGATGGGCCTCATGTACCGCGCGGTCCACGAGGCCCCGGACCTCACCGCCGTACCGGAGCCCCTGCGCGGGCTCGTCGGCCGCTGCCTCGCGAAGGACCCGGCCGGACGGCCGACGCCGGAGGAGATCCTGGACGTGCTGGGGGAGGGGGCGACGCGGGACGGGGCGGGGGTGACGCCCTCGCCGACGTTCCTCGACGCGCCCGCGACGCCGCGGCATCCGGTCCCGCAGGGGTTCGGGCCGCCGCAGGACTCGATCCCGCCGTCGTACGGACCGCCGCAGGCCGTGGTCCCGTCGACGCCGGTGCCGCCGCAGGCCGTGGTCCCGTCCACCCCCGTTCCGCCGCAGGCCGTGGCCCCGTCGACGCCGGTGCCGCCGCAGGCCGTGGTCCCGTCCACCCCCGTTCCGCCGCAGGCCGTGGTCCCGTCGACGCCGGTGCCGCCGCAGGCCGTGGTCCCGTCCACCCCCGTTCCGCCGCAGGCCGTGGTTCCGTCGGCGTACGCACCCCCGCCTCCGCACGACTCGGTCCCGCCGGGGTTCGGGCCGCCGACCCCCGCCTTCTTCGTCCCGCCGCCGCCCGTCGCGCCCCCGCAGCCCGTGGCGGATTTCGTGGCCGCCGACCATGTGTACGGGATCGTCGTGGACGGCGCCGGGATCTGCCTCCAGTTGCTCGACGAGGAAGCGGAGTTCACCTGGCCCGAGATCGGAGCCGTGCGGTACGAGCGGACCCGGCGCGGCCGGTGGCTGCGGATCGCCGTCGACCTCTACGACGGCACCAGCTACGTCTGCGAGATCGACGGGCGCCGGGCGGCCAGGGTCGGGGAGTGGGTCACCGGACTGGACCGGGTCCTGGCCCGGTTCCTGCCCCGGTGAGGTCGGAGCCTTCGGCTCGAAGAACGACGCGACGCCGCCGGGAGACCGGCGGCGCCGCGGGTGGTGCGGGACGGATGCGTTACGGCAGGTTGTGGACGTGCGGGCCCACCGCGTTCGACCAGGCGTTGCCGGCCGTCGCGTCCCAGTTGGTCGACCAGGTCATGGCGCCGCGCAGCGTCGGCCAGGCCTGGGCCGGCTTGAACGTGCCGCAGCTCGTGAGCTTGGTCAGGCAGTCGAGCGCGTTCTTCACGATCTGCGGGTCGACATAGCCGCTGCCCGCGCCCCGCGAGGAGGCCGGGACGCCCAGGCCGACCTGCGACGGGGAGAGACCGCCCTGGATCTGGATGCAGGCGAGCGCGGTGAGGAAGTCCACCGAGCCCTGGCTGTAGACCTTGCCGTCGCAGCCGAGCATCGAACCGCTGTTGTAGTACTGCATGTTGACGACCGTGAGGATGTCCTTCACGGCGAGCGCGGTCTTGAAGTACTCCGTGCCCGTGTTCTGCATGTCGATGGTCTGCGGGGCCATCGTCAGGACGAGCGACGAACCGGCCTTGGCGGACAGCTGACGCAGCGCCTTGGTCAGGTAGGTCGAGTTGATGCCGTGCTCGAGGTCGATGTCGACGCCGCTGAAGCCGTACTCCTGCATGAGGGCGTAAGCGCTGTTCGCGAAGGCGGTCGCGGAGGCGTCGCTGTTGATCGTGACGTTCCCCTTCTCGCCGCCGACCGAGATGATGACGGACTTGCCGGCTGCCTTCTTCGCGGCGATGTCCGCCTTGAAGTCGGCGACCGAGGCGTAGCCGACGGCCGGGTCGAGGTTGAAGACGATCTGGCCCGCCGTGGTCGTCGAGTCGGCGAACGAGACGGCGATGATGTCGTACTGCGACTGCACGTCCCGCAGCTTCTGGACCGTGGCGCCGTTGTCGAAGTTCTGCCAGTAGCCGGTGAGGGCGTGCTTGGGCACGGCCGGGCCGGGGCCCGGGTCGGTGACCTTGGCGGTCCTGGCCGTGACGGCGCCGGACTTCGCGGACTCGCCCGCGGAGTTCGTCGCGGAGACCTGGAACTGGTACGCCGTGTCGGCCGTGAGGCCGGTGATCGTGGCCGAAGTGCCGCTCACCGTCTGCGGGTTGCCACCGTCCCGGTACACCTTGTAGCCCGTGGCGCCGGAGACCGTGCCCCAGCTCAGGTCGACCGAGGAGGAGGTGACGGTGCCCGCGGCGAGGCCGGTCGGGGTGGACGGGACCACCGGATCGGGGTCCTGGCCGCCGCCCCCGTCGGGGCCGAAGACGCTGACGTCGTCGACGGAGTACGGGGAGGTCCCGTACCAGCCGTGGGTGTAGATCTCGACGGAGGTGGTGCTCGCCCCGGTGGTGAAGGTGGTGGTGAGCTGCTTCCAGGCGGCGCTGTCGGGCGTCCAGGTGGAGACGCTGCCGGAGCCGGTCCCGGTGTTGTTCGCCCCGAGGTAGGCGTAACCGCCCTGGACCCAGGCGCTCAGGGTGTACGTCGAGTTGGGCTTCACGGCCACGGTCTGCACGCACTTGGCGTTGTCGAGCCCGGCCGGGGTCGCCCGGAGCGCGCCGGCGCCGGTGCGGACCGGGGAGGAGACGGCGGCGCCGCTCCCGGCGGAACAGGACCAGTTGGCGAGGCCGTTCTCGAAACCGGCGTTCTTGGCGACGTTGACGTCGGCCGCCTGCGCGGTGCCGGCTCCGCCGACGAGGACGAGCCCGGAGCCGACGGCGAGCGCGAGCGCTCCGCCGAGCCAGCGGCGTCCGTGCGGGCGGGTGGTGGTGCGGTCCACGTGCATCCTCCGGAGGGGAGTTGGGGATGTGGGGGATGTGGAGGTGCCGTACGTCGTCGTACGGAGGGGCTCGTACGGGGGTACGAGGCGGTGCGGGGGGTAGGGGGGTGCGGAAGGTGCCGGCGGTACGAGCAGTGCGGGCGGTGGCCACCGCTGTGGGGACAAGTTGGTCCAGACCAATCGCGTTGTCAAGACCTCTGGCAGCAAGCCCTGTTCGGAGCGGGTGACGGCTGCCCGGAGCGGGCCGACGGGTTCGCGCTCCGGACCCCCAAGAAAGCGGGCCGGCTTGGCGGATTGTGTGTTCACCACCCCGGGGGTCGTGGATAAGGTGCAGAGGCGGCAGCACCCTGCGGTGATGCCGTGAACGCGGTAAGTGATCCGCGGCCCCCGGGACCACCGGAGGCCGGAGGGGACGGGGGGTCCGACGTGCCGACAGCGATCGCGGTCACCAGTGCCGACCTGGCACTGCCGCCGACCGATCCCGGGACCCCGCACGCCACCGTTCTCCCGGCCCCCGACACCCAGTCGCTCGACGCCTCGATCGCCGACATGCAGCAGCTCATCGCGCGATACGGACACGTGATCGTCGTCTGCCCCACCTCCGCCCCGGCCGCCGTCGAGCAACGCCTGCGCGCCGTCCGCGCCCTGCTCGAAAGCGACCGGATCGCGCTGGTCATGACCGACCTGCCACCCCTCGGAGCGGCCGTACTCGTTCGCCAGCTCCGGCAGTTGGCGGGCTGCGACTTCAGCCCCGGAGTCCTCGCCTCCGCCGCCCGGCTGCTCGCCCACTACATCTACGCCGGCGCCGTCCTCGGCTCCGTCTCCCGCCTCGACCGCGTCCCCGTCAGCCTCGGCTCCCACCTCAAGGGCTGGCTGCCCGGCGCCCACTTCGCCGTACTCGCCGGACCCACCGCCCAGATCACCCGCGTCGGCAGCGGCGAGGCGACCCTGCCCGGACCGGAGTTCACCACCGAACTCCTGATCGCCCGCGGCCAGCTCCAGACCGACTGGCCCACGACCACCCTCGTGCCCGGGTGGCGGATCCACGGCGCCGTCCTGGAGACTCCGCTGCCCGAGGCCTCACCCCGCTGGTGGGGGACCGGAAAGCTCGTCGAGTTCGCCGCTTACCTGCCCGACCTGCCCGTCCTCTACCAGCTCGTCTCCTCCGTACGGCGCGAGACCTGCCACTGGTGCGCGATGGAACTCATCGGCGACCGCTGCGGCTTCTGCGGGGCACCCCTCCAGGCCGGAGCGGTGCCGGAACAGGGCGGCCGCGCGCTGAACGGCGGCCCGGCCGGGGGCCGGCGCGACGACGGCGCCCGCGCACTCGGACCAGGAGCGCACGCGACCCAGCAGACGGGCGGGCTCCCGGCCCGACAGTCCGGCGACGCGCACCCGGTTCAGTACCAGGCCGGGCACCCGGCCCACCCGGCGCCCCCGTCCTCCTCGTACACC
>NZ_JNZO01000030.1 GCF_000717595.1 Streptomyces flavochromogenes
GGCGAGGGCAGGGCTGAGCGGGCGGGGTCTCGGGCAGAGGGGGGCGGGTTCGGGAGAGCCGGGGTTCGGGAGAGCCGGGGTCTCGGGCAGAGGCGGGGCGGGGTCGGGAGAGCCGGGGTCTCGGGAAGGGCGGAGTGGGTGAAAAGTCCTGTTCTGAGGTGATCGCGGATACGCTCGGGGCATGAGCTGGCTCCGGGCGCTGAAGGAGACCGCCCGCTCCGGGCTCACCGTCGAGCGGCGGCGGCTCGACCCCGTCATCGCGGCCCGCGCCGCCCTCGGGCTCGCCCTCGTCGTGGGCTTCTCGCTCGCCGTCTTCGGCCCCGCCGTCGCCGCCGCCTCCGCGTTCGGCGCCTTCCAGGCGGCCATCGCGACCTTCCAGCGTTCCTGGCGCCCCCGCCCCACCCTCGCCCTCGCCTCCGGCGCCAGCCTCGCCGTGTCCACCTTCGTCGGCTATCTCACGGTCTCCCACGAGGCCCTCTTCCTCGCCCTGCTGATCCTCTGGACGTTCCTCTCGGGCCTCGCCTGGGCCGCCGGCCCCACCGCCGGCATCATCGCGTCCTCCAACGTGGCGATCATGCTGGTGACCGTCACCCTCCCCACCTCCGTCGCCACCGCCGCCGGCCATGCCGCCATGATCTTCGCGGGCGGTGTCGTCCAGGCCGGCCTGGTCGTCCTCCTCCCGGTCCGCCCCTGGGGCGCCCAACGCGACGCCCTCGCGGACGCGCTCGCCGCGGAGGCGGACTACGCCCGCCGACTCCGCCACGACCCGGTCGCTCCCTTCGACCCCCTGCCGCTCATGACGGCCCGCAGCGCGGCCGCCGTGACACCCGGCCAGGCCCGTCGCCGCCCGGCGGAGCTCCACGGGGCCCGCGGCCTCGCCGAGCGCATCCGCCCGGTCCTCGCCTCCCTCGCCGACCCGGCCGTCGGCGTCCCGGAGGAAGGCCCGGCACGCGCGCGCGTACAGGAGCTGCTCGCGGCCGCGGCCTCCGTCCTGGACGCCGCCGCCCACGCCATCCGGCACGGCGAACCCGTCACCCTCCCGCCACCGGCCGTCGCCGCCCTCCGCACCCCCGACACCGACGCGATCCTCCACGGCCCGTCCCGCCGGGCCGCCCTCCGGCTCGTCGCGCTGCTCGGCGACGTCGTGGAGACGGCCGAGCCGAGGACGGAGACCTCGGGCCGTGGCGCCACGCCCCGGGAGCGGCCCACCCTCGTCCGTCTGACCCCGATCGTCGTCGCGAAGGCGCGCGCCGAGCTGCGCCGGGACTCGCCGATCCTGCGCCACGCGATCCGCGTCTCGGCGGTCACGGCCGCCGGCTATCTGCTGGGCACGGTGCTCCCCCTCGGGCACGGCTACTGGGCGCCGATGGCCTCGGTGATGGTGATGCGCCCGGACTTCTCGCAGACGTACGCGCGCTCGGTGGCCCGCTTCGGCGGCACTCTCGTCGGAGTGGCCCTCGCGACGGCGGTCGTCCAGTCGGCCCATCCGGGCGTGTATCCGTCGGCCGGCCTCGCGGTGCTGTGCGCCTTCGCGGTGTACCTGCTGGTGCGCTCGGGGTACGCGGCCGGCCAGGTCTTCGTCGCCGCGTATGTCGTGTTCCTGCTCGGAATGGAGGGTGTGGGGGTCACCCAGACCGTGCGGGACCGGGTGACGCTGACCCTGATCGGCGGGCTCCTCGCGATGCTCGCGTACGCCGTCTACCCGGCGTGGGAGACGCCTCGGCTGCGCGGCCGGCTCGCGGACTGGATCGCGTCGGTCGGCCGGTACGCGGCGGTCGTCACCGCGCGGTACGCCGATCCGGCCGGGCCCGCCAGCCCCGACGTACGAGAGGCGCTCCTGGACACCCGGGCGGCCCGCGTCGCCTGGCAGGAGGCCGTGGAGAGGGCGACGCACGAGCCGGTACGGCACCGGGGCCTCTCGCACGCGGCGACCGAACAGGCCGACCACGCGCTCGCGGAGTTCGGGCGGGTGGCGATGCTCATGGAGGCGCACCTGCCGGAACGCGGCGCCGAGCCCGTCCCCGCCGCGGCGACCCTCGCGGAGTCCCTTCGCCGGGCGACGGAACGGGGCGCCAAGGACGTACGGGAACGCAAGGAGCCCGACTGGGACGACCTGCGCGAGACGGTCGACGGCTGGTCCGACGACGCACCGGACCACTTCCTGCTGCACAAGGGCGCGGTCCTCCTCCTGGATGCCCTGGACGAGGTCACGACGGCCCTGACGGACTCCACGCGGGCGCGTGCGCGGTAGCGCCGCCCGCTCCTCCCGCACGGCAGGGACGCCGTCCGTACGAATTTCGCGAGCATGTCATCCGGCATGCGGCCGGGAGGAGTTGGTACGGGAAGAGGGGCGTGGATGTGACGCGGTCCTCCACCGACATCCATCCAGGAGCAACCGCATGAAGAAGTACTGGCCGGCGGCCGCCGGCGTCGTGGCCGCCGTGGCGATCGCGGCACCGTCGGCCGTCGGAGCGCCCACGGAGACCTCCACGATCTCCACGATCTCCGCGACCTCCGCCACATCCGTCGCGACCGGCACCGCGGCCCGGACCGAGCCCGCCGAGGTCACCCCGGCCAAGGCCGCCGTTCCCGCCCCGAACCCGGTCCGTACCGTCCGTCCCGGCGAGCGCGTGGACGCCGGCCGGGGCTTCACGGTGTGGCTGACCCGTGACGGCAAGCACTGGACGGGCCCGGACGGTTACGAGAACTTCCGCAGTGTCGTCGACGGAAACATCGACCGCTCCGAGCCCGGCGTGAGCCACCAGAGCGAGGGCGACGGGACGGGCGTCTTCCACTCCGGCCTCTACTACGGGACCCGCAAGGCCGGGCGTGTCGAACTGAGCGACACCGAGGGCCACAAGACCGTCGCCACCCTCATCGCCCTGCCCGGCCGCCCCGACTGGGGTGTCTGGTACGCCCACACCGGGCCGGCGGACGGGAACGGCGGCAGCAGCCTCGGCGTCACCCTCTACGACCGCACGGGCAGGCTTCTGGCCGAGCTTCCGGGCTTCGACTTCCCGGCCGGCCGCGGCTGACCCGTGGCAGAAACGTGGCGGGGCCCGGCACGGGGCGGGCCCCGCCGCTCTCCACGGCACCATCGATCCACCGACCGAACGCGAGGTCCGACACCGTGCCGCACGAGTCCGTCACCGAGGTCGCCGAGGTCAGGGCGTCCACCGGGGCCACCGGGACGACCGGAGCCGTCGGCACGACCGGGACCGTCAGGACCGTCAGGACGACCGGGCCCTCCGAGGACGACGGCTTCACCGAGTTCGCCGTCGCCGCCTGGCCGCGTCTGGTGCGTACGGCGCAGCTCCTGACCGGGGACTTCCACGAGGCCGAGGACCTGGTGCAGACGACGCTCGCCAAGGTGTACGCGCGGTGGCGGCGGGTTCCGCGCGGGGAGATCGACCTCTATGTGCGCCGGGCGCTGATCAACAACAACCTCAGCCGCATCCGTCGGAAGCGCGTCGTCCATCTCCTGACGCCGGTCCTGCCGGAGTCGCTGCGCCACACCTCCGCGGGTCATGCGGAGGCGGTCGAACAACGCACCGCGCTCCTGGCCGCCTTAGCGGATCTGACCGCCCGTCAACGTGCGGTCATGGTGCTCCGCTACTGGGAGGATCTGACCGAGCTGGAGATCGCGAGCGTGCTCAACTGCTCGATCGGCACGGTCAAGACCCACGCCCGACGCGGTCTGGCCGCGCTGCGCGCCCATCCGGGGCTCGTCACCGTCCCCGCCCCGCCTCTCCCCGCCCCTACCGGAGCCCGACGATGACCCCCGCACGGCCGACGACACCCCCCGATCCCCAGCCCGATCCGCAACCCGACCCCGATCGCCGTCCGCACCGCGGTGCCGGGTCCCGTCCCGAGTCCGACCTGCGCGCGGTGTTCGCGCGGGCCGCCTCCGACGTCACTCCGGGCCCGCTCCCGCTGGAAGCCGTCCGGCGGGCGGGCCGGGCGCACCGGCGTCGTCGTACGACCGCGCTGTCGGCGCTCTCGGTGCTCGCGGCCGCGACGGTCGTGGTGGCCGTCGTCGTCGCCCTGACTCCCGTACGCCCGTCCCCGCCGGCCTCGGGACCGGCCCCCGTCGCCGTTCCGCCGCCCGTCGTCCCGACCTCGGCGCCGCCCGTACGCGCGAGCGAGGCGCCGCCGGACCCGACCCCGGTCAGGGTCGTGGACTCGGGCGAGCGGGTGAACGCCGGGAAGGGCTGGAAGGTCTGGCTGACGGCGGAGGGCAAGCACTGGGCCGGGCCGGACGGGTACGAGAACGTCCGCAGCGTCACCGACGGCAACATCGACGTGAGGGCGCCGGGCGTCAGTCATCAGAGCGAGGGGAACCCGAAGGGGGCCTTCCACTCGGGGCTCTACACCGGGACCCGCGCGGCGGGCCGCGTCGAGCTGAGGAACGCGGAGGGTCGCAAGGTCGTCGCCACCCTGCTCGAACTGCCGGGCAACCCGGGCTGGGGCGTCTGGTACGTGCACACCGGGCCGGGAATGGGTGAGGTCGGCACGGCGCTCTACGACCGGGCGGGGAGACTCCTCTCGGAGCTGCCTCTGATCCCGAGGGGCTATCCCTCGTGAGCGGGGACGGTGTCCTCCGGGGCCGCCGATCGAAGATCGGGACCCGTAGGGTGAGGGTGGCGGGGGCGCTGTACTCGCTGGTAGCACGCTCTGTCGCGTAGCCGCTACGCCACCCCCCGTGCACGTGCATCTGCTCATGCATGGGCATATGAACACAGCTATGATCCGAGGAAGTTGACACCTGCACCAAGCAACTCGGGGAGCTACCAGTGCATCATGCGCATCGCGCGTACAACGGCATGGCGGCCGCGGAGCTGCGAGGCGTCGTGTGGCAGAAGAGCAGGCACAGCAACTCCCAGGGGTCCTGCGTGGAGTTCGCCAAACTGCCGGGGGGAAACGTTGCCGTCCGCAACTCGCGCCACCCCGAAGGCCCCGCCCTCGTCTACACGCCCGCGGAGATAGAGGCGCTCCTCCTCGGCGTCAAGGACGGCGAGTTCGACCACTTGGTGTGAGCGCCACGCGGATGCGTGGGCCGCGTCGACGAGGGTGCGCGGACCGCGGGCATGCGGCGGACGTACGAAGAAGGGCCCCGGCGGATGCGGCCGGGGCCCTTCATGCGTCTGTACGGTGCGCGGCGCGGCTACTCCGGACCGATCCGGAACAGCGCCCACACCACCTTGCCCCGCAGTGTGCCGGCGAGCGGGTGCCACCCCCAGCTGTCGCTGAACGAGTCCACCAGGAACAGTCCGCGTCCCGACTCCGCGGCGAAGTCCTCCTCGCCGCCCCGTGCCTCCGGGCTCTCCCGGCTGGGGTCGCGCACGGCGCACACCAGGCGCGAGGACCAGCGCATCAAATGCAGGCGAACCGGTGGGTTCTGGCCTTCTTCCTGGGGCGCGTCGGCGGGCACCGCATGGCGCAGCGCGTTGGTGACGAGCTCGGAGACGACCAGGGCCACGTCGTCGAAGCGCTCGGTCAGCTCCCAGCGGTCGAGCGTCGCACTGGTGAACTTCCGTGCTCCGCGCACGGCTTCGTACCGCGCGGGCAGCGCGCACGAGGCGGAGGTGGAGACGGCGCCGGGATCGATCGGCGGAAGGCCCTGCCGTAACGGCTCGAGCACGGTCGATCCATTCGTCCCCATGCGAGGCACTCCCGGGAATCGCGACTGTGGTGCGACAACACGACAACACGAACGAGTACGCGGCTGCGCGGGGTCCATGGTTCCGAATGCGACCACTGGATGCAAGGGCAGATGCACGTGCACGCGCCGGACCTGTCCGTCCCCGTGCGTAATCTGTGCATAAGTCGTCCGCCGCTGGAGGCGAACTTTCCGCGACTGCCCGGAACTCGCCGTCTTTCCGTAATCGAATGTGTACGCGCTGAAGCGTTTGGTGGCAGAATCCGGGGCTCGACGGGGGCTCGACACCGTAAAGGGGAGGCTGGGAGCCGTGACCGCAGGCGAATCGGGCGGAGCGAGCGGGAGTGTGGTGCGGCGCATCCTGCTGGGCTCACAGCTGAGGCGGTTGCGCGAGTCGCGCGGGATCACCCGCGAGGCGGCCGGTTACTCGATCCGTGCGTCCGAATCAAAGATCAGCCGTATGGAGTTGGGACGGGTGAGCTTCAAGGCCAGGGACGTCGAGGACCTCCTCACGCTGTACGGAGTCGGGGACGAGGCCGAGCGCGGCTCGCTCCTCGGGCTCGCCCGAGAGGCCAACGTCGCCGGCTGGTGGCACAGCTTCGGCGACGTCCTGCCGGGCTGGTTCCAGACGTACATCGGCCTGGAAGGCGCCGCCTCCCTCATCCGCGTCTACGAAGTGCAGTTCGTCCACGGCCTGTTGCAGACCGAGGCGTACGCCCAGGCCGTCGTCACCCGCGGCATGCCCGGCGCCCCCGCCGCCGAGATCGACCGCCGCGTCGCGCTCCGCCTCGAACGGCAGAAGGTCCTCGTCTCCGAGCGCGCCCCGCAGTTCCACGCCGTCCTCGACGAGGCCGCGCTGCGCCGCCCCTACGGCGACCGGTCCGTCATGCGGGGCCAGTTGAGGCATCTGATCGAGGTCTCCGAGCACCCGGGCGTCACGCTCCAGATCATGCCCTTCAGCTTCGGCGGCCACGCCGGCGAGAGCGGCGCCTTCACGATGCTGAGCTTCCCCGAGTCCGACCTCTCCGACATCGTCTACCTGGAGCAACTCACCAGCGCCCTCTACCTCGACAAGCGCGAGGAGGTCGCCCAGTACCAGCGCGTGATGGAGCGGCTGCAGAAGGAAGGCCCGGATCCGGCCGAAAGCCGTGATCTTCTGCGGGGACTCCTCCAACTCACCTGACACATCAGTACGATGACGTGACATCAGTTCCGACGTCACTTCTGTCATCCGTGCGGAAGTAGAGCGGGTAGAGGGGTCTCGATCCATGTCGCACTTCACCGACCTGGCCCACCAGTACATCGACGGCGAGTGGAAGCCCGGCAGCGGCTCGTGGGACATCATCGACTTCAACCCGTACACGGGGGAGAAGCTCGCGTCGATCACGGTCGCCACCGCCGCCGAGGTCGACCGCGCCTACCGCGCCGCTGAGCGCGCCCAGGCCGAGTGGGCCGAGACCAACCCGTACACCCGCCGGCTCGTCTTCGAACGTGCGCTGCGGATCGTCGAGGACCGCGAGGAGGAGATCGCCGAGACGATCGTCGCCGAGCTCGGCGGCACGCGCCTCAAGGCGGCCTTCGAGCTGCACCTCGCCAAGGAGTTCCTGCGCGAGGCGGTACAGCTGGCGCTGCGCCCCGAGGGGCGCATCCTGCCGTCCCCGGTCGACGGCAAGGAGAACCGCGTCTACCGCGTCCCGGTCGGCGTCGTCGGTGTCATCTCCCCCTTCAACTTCCCCTTCCTCCTGTCGATCAAGTCGGTCGCGCCCGCGCTGGCCCTCGGCAACGCCGTCGTCCTCAAGCCGCACCAGAACACCCCGATCTGCGGCGGCACCCTCGTCGCCAAGGTCCTGGAGGAGGCCGGCCTGCCGGCCGGTCTGCTGAACGTCGTCGTCACCGACATCGCCGAGATCGGCGACGCGCTCCTGACCCACCCCGTCCCGAAGGTCATCTCCTTCACCGGCTCCGACAAGGTCGGCCGCCACGTCGCCACGGTCTGCGCCCAGAACTTCAAGCACGCCGTCCTCGAACTCGGCGGCAACAGCGCCCTGATCGTGCTCGACGACGCCGATGTGGACTACGCGGTCGACGCGGCCGTCTTCAGCCGTTTCGTGCACCAGGGTCAGGTCTGCATGGCCGCCAACCGGATCCTGGTGGACCGGACGCTGGAGGAGGAGTTCACCGAGAAGTTCGTGGCGAAGGTGAAGACCCTGCGCGTCGGCGACCCCGCCGACCCCGCCACCCACATCGGTCCGCTCATCAACTCCCAGCAGGCGGAGGCCGTCTCCTCGCTCGTCGACCAGACGGTCGAGGCCGGCGCCACGGCACTCCTGCACGGCGCGGTCGACGGCAACCTCGTCTCCCCGTCCGTCCTCACCGGCTTCGCCCCGGACGCCCCGATCCTGGGTCAGGAGATCTTCGGCCCGGTCGCCCTGATCGTCCCGTTCGACGGCGAGGAGGAGGCCGTACGGATCGCCAACGACACGCCGTACGGGCTCAGCGGCGCCGTCCACACGGGGAACGTCGAGCGGGGGGTACGGGTCGCCAAGCGCATCCACACCGGCATGATCCACATCAACGACGGCACCGTGCACGACGAGCCGATCGTGCCCTTCGGCGGCGAGAAGCACTCGGGCGTCGGGCGGCTCAACGGTGAGGCGATGGTGGAGAGCTTCACCACCCAGAAGTGGATCTCGATCCAGCACGGCCGCAGCCGTTTCCCCTTCTGATTCCCGGGTCCGGGCCCGCTGATTTCTCCTTGCGGACAGTACTTGTCCGCAAGGGTTCGTAACGTGAGGGGTGTCGGGAAAGGGGCGCCGAGCCTCCCCCGGCACCCATCGGCGTAGGCGTACGGAAGGCGGACATCATGGTGGCTCTGGTTCCCACGGAGGCTCACGGCGACGAGCGCGGCGCGCTCCTCAATTTCGTCGAGGCCCAGCGCGCCGCGATCCGCCGCGCGCTCCACGGCCTCACCGAGGAGCAGGCGGCGAGTCGACCCAGCGCCAGCGAGCTCAGCCTCTCCGGGCTGCTCAAGCACGTCGCCGAGGTCGAGCTGAACTGGCTCCGGCTGGCCCAGCAGCTGCCGAACGAGCGGCAGCGCACCCAGGAGACGTGGGGCGAGGGCTTCCGGCTCGTGGACGGGGAGACGATCCCGGAGATCGTGGAGTTCTGGGCGGGCGTGGCGAAGGAGACCGAGGAGTACATCCGCTCGGTGCCGAGCCTGGACGACACCTTCCCGCTGCCCAGGGCGCCCTGGTTCCCCGAGGACGGGCGGGTCTCGGTCCGCTGGATGCTGCTCCACCTGGTGCAGGAGGCCGGCCGGCACGCCGGGCACGCGGACGTCATCCGCGAGTCCCTGGACGGCAAGGGCTCCTTCGAACTGATCGCGGCGGAGCAGGCGGGGTGACCCCGCGCGCGTACCCTGGTCAAAATTGACTAGGAGGCACGTGGGATGTCGGCGATCCGTCTTCTCGTCCTGGGCGCGGTGAAGCAGCACGGCCGCGCCCACGGCTACCAGGTCCGCAACGACCTGGAGTTCTGGGGCGCGCACGAGTGGTCCCATGCCAAGCCGGGCTCGATCTACCACGCGCTGAAGCAGATGGCGAAGCAGGGACTGCTGCGCGCGCACGAGGTGGCGCCGAGCGCGGTGGGCGGGCCGCCGCGCGTCGAGTACGAGCTGACGGAAAGCGGCCTTGAGGAGTACTTCGCCCTGCTGCGTGAGGCGCTGACCACGTACGACCAGAAGATGGACGTCCTGTCGGCGGGCATCGGCTTCATCGTGGACCTGCCCCGCGAGGAGGCCGCGGAGCTGCTGCGGCAGCGGGTGCGGGCGCTCGACGAGTGGCGGACCGCGGTCACGGAGTACTACACGCCGGAGGGCGGCCCCGGTCAGCTCGGGCACATCGGCGAGATCATGCACATGTGGGTCCACTCGGCGGACGCCGGCAAGGAGTGGACGCTCGGCCTGATCGAGCGGATCGAGGGCGGGGCGTATGTGTTCGCGGGCGAGGGCGAACCCTTCGTGGGCGTGCTCGCGGAGGGTGAGGAGAACCCCTTCGCCACCTGATCGAGCACTGCCGCCCCCGACAGGCTGATCAAGTTTGACTAACCCCCGCGATGGGCATACCTTGCTCCGTCGGTGGCGACTGGTCAAATTTGACTACGACGAATTCCGGAGGAAATCGGCATGGCGACGACTGGGGACGCGATCCTTGTGGAGGGCGCGCGCAAGCGGTACGGGGAGAAGGACGCCCTGGCCGGCCTCGACCTCACGGTCCGGCGCGGCACGGTCCACGGCCTGCTCGGCCCCAACGGCGCGGGCAAGACGACGACCGTACGGATCCTGGCCACCCTGCTCCGCCACGACGAGGGCCTGGTGCGGGTGGCGGGGCACGACGTGAGGACCGAGGCCCGGGAGGTACGGCGGCGGATCGGGCTGCTCGGGCAGCACGCGGCCCTCGACGAGGAGCTGGGCGGTCGGCAGAACCTGGAGATGTTCGGCCGGCTCCACCACCTGGGCGCGCGACGCGCGGGCACGCGGGCCGACGAGCTCCTGGAGCGCTTCGGTCTCGCCGACACCGGCCGCAAGCCGGTCAAGCAGTACAGCGGCGGCATGCGGCGGCGGCTCGACCTGGCTGCCTCGCTGATCACGGAACCCGAGGTGCTCTTCCTCGACGAGCCGACGACGGGACTCGACCCACGCGGGCGTGGCGAGGTCTGGGAGTCGGTGCGCTCGCTCGTCGGCGGGGGCACCACGGTGCTGCTGACCACGCAGTACCTGGAGGAGGCCGACCAGCTCGCCGACCGGATCTCGGTCGTGGACCAAGGGCGGGTCGTGGCCGACGGCACGGCCGACGAGCTCAAGGCGCGGGTCGGCGTGGACCGCATCCACGTGGTCGTACGGGACGGGGCGCGGCTCGACGAGGCGGCCGGGCTGCTGCCCGTGCCGCGGGCCGAGGTGAGCGTGGACGCGGACCGGCGGCTGCTCAGCGCCCCGGTGGCGGACCGGATGGCCTCGCTCACCGAGACCGTACGGGTGCTGGCGGCGGCCGGGATCGACGCGGAGGACATCGCCCTGCGGCGCCCGACGCTGGACGAGGTCTTCCTGCATCTGACGGCGGCGTCGGACGGGGCGGGCGCCTCGGACGGGTCGGACGGGTCGGACGGGTCGGACACGGATGCGCGTCAGGAGAGGGAGGTGGCGGCATGAGTGCGGCGTACGTGGTGAGCGACTGCTGGACGATGACCCGCCGGGAGCTCGCGCACTGGGCGCGGCAGCCGGTGCAGGTCCTGGTCGGGCTCGTGTTCCCGGTGATGATGCTGCTGATGTTCGGCTATCTGGTCGGCGGCGGCCGGAGTGTCGACGGCGACTACGTCGACTTCCTGGTGCCCGGGATGCTCACGCTGACCATGGTGTTCGGGCTCGAAGGCACCATGACGGCGGTGACGCAGGACCTGAACAAGGGCGTGATCGACCGGTTCCGGGCGATGCCGATGACCGACGGCGCGGTGCTCGTGGGGCGGGCGGCCGCCGACATGCTCCAGTCGGCGGTGGGGCTGCTCGTGATGGTCGGCGTCGGGTACGCGATCGGCTGGCGGGCCGACGGCGGTCCGGGGAACGCTCTGGGGGCGCTGGGGCTGCTGCTCCTGCTGCGGTTCGCGATGCTGTGGATCGGGATCTTCCTCGCACTGGTCGCGGGGCGGGCCGAGCTGGTGCAGGCAGTGCAGATCCTGGTCTGGCCGATCGGCTTCCTCTCCAACGCCTTCGCCTCGCCGGACTCGATGCCGGGCTGGCTCGGCACGTTCGTGGAGTGGAACCCGATGTCGGCGACCGCGACGGCGGTCCGTGACCTCTTCGGCAATCCGGGCGGCGAGCCCGGGCACGTCTGGGCGGCGGTGGTGTGGCCGCTGGTACTGCTCGCGGTCTTCTTCCCGCTGGCGGTAAGGAAGTTCGGGCGGCTCGGGAAGTAGCCGGCAAGAGGCGGCGCGGAGAGGGGAACCCGAGGGCGGTGAGCGGTGTATTGAAAGCAGCGGTTCACCGCGGACCGCCCGAGGGAGGACAGGGGGACGTGCGATGCGCAGGCTCGTGGGAGGAGTGGCGGGCGCCGTCGTGGCGCTGGTGTTGGTGGTGTTGAGCGGGTGTACGGGGCCGAGGTCGGCTGTGGAGCAGGGCGGTTCGGGGAGCCCGGGAACCTCGGGGACTCCGGGTGCTTCCGGGGGGCCCGGTGCTTCGGGTCCGGTCGGCAAGGGGCCGGTGACGCGTCCGGATCCGGGGCTGTTCGGGGCACCGCCCCGGATTCCGTCGGCTCCGGCGCTGCCCGGCTGGGCGCACAGTCCGGGCTTCGCGCGGGACGGCAGCGGGTTCGCGCTGCTCGCCTCGTGCGTGAGTGACCCGGCCGCCCCGGAGAACGGCTTCTGCAGGCAGCACGTGGCCGTGCGGGACGCCGGGGCGAAGGAATGGGTGCTCCGGCGGTCCCCGCTGCCGAGGGTGTCGGGGACGGACGGCGTTTCGGCGAACCTGGTGCCCCTCGGCCCCGGCCGGGCGCTCGTCGAGGAGGGCGGCGCCGAGCCGGGCTCGCGGACGTGGTTCACCGAGGACGGCGGGCGCAACTGGCGGGCGGGCGACCGGCGCACGGTCGGGACGACCCAGGAGATACCCGAGGGGGCGGTGCTAGGCACCGACTGCGCCGTGCCTCCCGGGGCCCTGCCGGACGACTGCGAGCGGCAGCGTCTCGTGGTGATCTCGCCGCAGGACGGGCGGCGCCGGGCGCTGGCCCGGGTGCCGCTTCTGGGGGCGCATCCCCGCCCGCAGGAGCAGCCGGAGCCCGACGGGTCCTGGTGGGTCTCGGGCACGGACCCGCTGTCGGGGCGGGCGGCGGTCGCCGTTTCCCGGGACGGGGGTCGTGGCTGGACGGTCAGCCGGCTGCCGAGTCCCGTCGCGAGCCCCGGGTGGCACACGGCGGTGGCGGTCGGCAGGGACGCGGTGTACGCGGCGGAGATGGGGGAACTGGCGGGCGGTGAGCCGGTCAAGAACCCGCTGCGGGCGTTGCACCGTTCGGTGGACGGAGGGAGGACGTGGCAGCGGATGTGGACGACGGGGCCGAGCGAACAGCCCCGCACGCTGCTCGGCCTGCCGGTCCCGGGGCCCGGCGGCCGGGTGGAGATCGGCGCGGAGCTCTCGGGGTACGGCAGCGTGGACGGCGGCCGTACGTTCGTCCGGCTCGACGACGGCACGCACCACACCCGCCGCACCCCGCTCGGGCTGCTGCGCGAGGGGTCCCGCTGCCGGTACGCGCTGAGCGCGGACGGGGTGCGGTGGTCGGAGTTCCAGCTGGCCTGCGAGGACCCCGCGGGCGGTTGACGGGGAAGGGGGACGGCCGGACCACGGCCGGACCACCCTGCTCAGCGTGGGCCGGCCGGGCGCGTCCCTAGTGGTGGAAGGAGGTCGCGCTGCTGCGGTCGTCGGTGAACGGGTGCGGCTGGCGCCGAAGTTCGGGCAGGAGCCGGATCAGGTCCTCGATGAAGAGCGTGGCCAGGTCGGCGGAGAAGCCGTTGCGGCAGACCACGCGCAGCACGGACAGGTCCTCGCGGTTGGCGGGGAAGGTGTAGGCCGGGACCAGCCAGCCCTGTTCGCGGAGGCGCCGGGAGACGTCGAAGACGTCGAAGGAGGTGACGTCGGGAGCGGTGGTGAAGGCGAAGACGGGTAGCTGGTTGCCACGGGTGAGAAGCCGGAAGTCGCCCATGGCCTCGATCCGTTCGGCGAGGCCGCGCGCGATGTCGCGGGAGGTCTGCTGCACCACCCGGTAGCCCTCCCGGCCGAGCCTGAGGAAGGTGTAGTACTGCGCGACGACCTGGGCTCCCGGACGGGAGAAGTTGAGGGCGAAGGTGGGCATGTCGCCGCCCAGGTAGTTGACGCGGAAGACGAGCTCCTCGGGGAGTTCTTCGGGGGAGCGCCACAGGGCCCAGCCGACGCCCGGGTAGACCAGGCCGTACTTGTGACCGGAGGTGTTGATGGAGGAGACCCGGGGGAGCCGGAAGTCCCAGACCAGGTCCTCGTCGAGGAAGGGGGCGATCATGGCACCGGAGGCCCCGTCCACGTGGACGGGGATGTCGAGGCCGGTGCGTTCCTGGAGGGCGTCCAGAGCGGCGCAGATCTCGGCGACGGGCTCGTAGGAGCCGTCGAAGGTCGAGCCGAGGACGGCGACGACCCCGATGGTGTTCTCGTCGCAGAGGGCGGCGGCGGTCTCGGCGTCGAGGTGGAAGCGGTCGCCCTCCATGGGGACGAGGCGGGGCTCGACCTCCCAGAAGTTGCAGAACTTGTCCCAGCAGACCTGGACGTTGACGCCCATGACCAGGTTGGGGCGGGCGCTGCCGGGGTAGCGGTCGGCGTTCCGTTTGGCCCAGCGCCGCTTGAGGGCCATGCCGGCGAGCATGCAGGCCTCGCTGGACCCGGTGGTGGAGCAGCCGACGGCCGTGGCCGGGTCGGGGGCGTGCCACAGCTGGGCGAGCATGGCGACGCAGCGGCGCTCCAGTTCGGCGGTGCGCGGGTACTCGTCCTTGTCGATCATGTTCTTGTCGCGGCACTCGGCCATGAGGACGCCGGCCTGGGGTTCCATCCAGGTGGTGACGAAGGTGGCGAGGTTGAGCCGGGAGTTGCCGTCGAGCATCAGCTCGTCGTGGACGAGCTGGTAGGCGCTCGACGGGGGCAGCGGGCCTTCGGGCAACTGGTGGTGGGGCGGCGCCTCGGTCATGCCGCCGACCGGGTTGGCCTCGCCGAAGAAGGGGTTGAGGGCGAGCCGGCGTTCGGGCTGGGCGGGAGAGGAGGGGGAACCCTTGTGCAGCGGCATGGGGGACTCCTTCTGTCCGGTGGGAAGGGGGTCAGTGCAGGGCACGGCCCTGATGGTCGAGTTCGAGCTGGGGGCGGCCGGTGACGATCAGCCAGGCGGGCAGGGAGGCAAGGCAGAGCAGGGCGAGCATCGCGGGCGAGGAGGCGAGGACGGCGCCGGTGAAGAGGCTGATCCAGCCCTGCCGGGTGGTGGCGAGCAGGACGCCGAGGACGGCGGAGGAGACGGCGACCGCCGGATGGACTTCGGGGACGAGGGCCTGGGCGAACAGCCCGAAGGCGGCCCCGATGAAGACGGCGGGAAAGATCCGGCCGCCCCGGAAGCCGCAGGATGCGGCGACGAGGAGGGCCACGAGTTTGACCGCGGCCAGTTTGGCGAGTTCGCCGGAGGACCAGCTGCCGACCGAGGAGGTCAGTTCCCTGGTCTGGTCCAGGCCCTTGAAGAGGGTCAGGGGCCCACCGAGGGCGCCCAGGAGGCCGAGGGCGAGACCGCCGAGGGGCAGCATCACCATGGGGTGGCGCAGCCGCCGGAAGGCGGCGTGGACGTAGGGGAAGAGGTAGCAGGACGCGAGGCCGAAGACGGCCGCGGCGGAGGCGATCACCAGGGCGGCGAGCAGGTCGGCCCAGCCCGGGTCGGTGAGCGGCGGGAGGCCCATGTCGAAGCTGGGATCGGCGAGCAGCTGGGTGGTCATGGCGCCGGCGCCGGCGGCGACGAGCGGGGCGAAGAGCCGATCCCAGAGGGAGCCGCGTCCCGGCTGGCCGACGAGGGCCTCGGAGATGACCAGGGCGGCGGCCACCGGGGTGCCGAAGAGGGCGCCGATGGTGGCGGACGAGGCGAGGGCGACCCAGGCGGCGCCCGGAACCGTAGGCGCCACCCTGCGGCCGAGCCAGTAGGTGAGGGCGATGTTGCTCGCGATGATCGGGTTCTCGGGGCCGAGGCTGACACCGCCGGCGAGCGCGAGCATGCTCGCGAGGAGGAGCCCCGGTACGACGACGAGGGCGAGCGGCACCCCGCCGAGGCCCATGGACGCCGGGTCGGGGCCGGCGTGGCCGGGCACCTTCCAGACGACGAGTCCCACGGCGATGCCGGTCGCCGTGAGCATGATGATGATCCAGAGGGAGGAGTGGCCGCCGATGCCGAGGGCGTCGGGCAGGTCGTCCCAGAGCACGTGCTCGAACTCCTCGGCGAGGGCGCTGATGCCCAGGTACAGCAGGCTCGCCGCCACCCCGATGACGAGGGCGGGCAGCACTTGCGGCAGCAGGACCTGCAAAGGGGTCTTGTCGGCGGAGGGCGAGGGGCCGGGCGGAACGTGATCGGTGGTCACCGCCCCACCATAAGTGAGCAAATGCCGCATAACCTCCCCGAAATTCGGGTCGAACGGACTTGCACCTCACGTCGCGTCAGGTCCGAGGCCGACACGCGTACCGACGGAGAAGGAGGCGGACGGCCGATGGGCTGCTCGGTAGGACGGGTATCCGGCTTCGCCGGGGTCACGGTGCGCACCCTGCACCACTACGACGCGGTCGGGTGCTCTCTCCAAGTGTCGGCAGCACGCGCTGCTGACCGGGCGGATCCCAGAGCGGTACGCGGGGACCGGCAGGGGATGAAGGACGAGGTGGGAGTCTGGGGCGCCGCCTGCGCCGACCTCGTGGACGAGCGCCTGGCCCCCGGGTCCGAGGAGGCGATGGACCTCGCCGAGGCCCATCGCCGCCACATCACCACCTGGTTCTTCGAGTGCCACCCGAAGGCCCCTGTGGGTCTCGCCGGGACGTATCTCGCCGACGAGAACTTCCACGCCTTCTACGCCTCGATCCACGAGGGCCTGCCGGAGGACCTCCACGCCGCCATCCGGGCGAACACACGACACCCGGGGGCTGCCCCGCAAGCTGACCCCGGGCCCCTCGGCAGGGACCTCGGAGTCCTCGGGCCGGGCCTCTGGGGCTCGGGCTGCTCGGGCCGGGCCTCTGGGGCATCGGCCTCCCCGGGCCGGGCCCGGGGTCCCGCCCGAGGGCCCCCGCCGCACGTCCGGCGCGGCCCGAGGGCCCCGCCGCAGCCTCAGGCGCGGCCCGAGGGCCCCCGCAGCCTTCAGGCCTGCTGTGCGATCACCACCGCCGTGCCGTACGCGCACACCTCCGTGCCCACGTCCGCCGCGTCCGTGACGTCGAAGCGGAACATCAGCACGGCGTTCGCGCCGCGCGCCCGGGCCTGCTCCACCAGGCGTTCCATGGCCTGGTTCCGGGTCTGCACGAGGGTCTTCGTCAGACCCTTCAGCTCGCCTCCGACCATCGACTTGAGGCCCGCGCCGATCTGGCTGCCCAGATGTCGGGAGCGGACGGTGAGCCCGAAGACCTCACCGATGACCTGCCGGACCTCGAAGCCCGGCACGTCGTTCGTCGTCACGACCAGTACGTCGGGGTGCGACCCCTGGCCGCCTCCGTACTCCTCGATGCCCATCGGCATACACCTCCTGGCCCCCAGCCTCGGGGGCGCGGGCCCTCTCCGCATCCTGTGGACCCCGGGTGGAACCGGGCGCGTTCGACTCACGTTGATAGCTTGGGGCCAGCCGTCCCCCATGTCCCCCCCGACCGCAGGAGCCCGGAACCCGTGAACACGCTTGCCCTCGGACCGAGCTGGTTGGACCCGGACTATCTGATTCAGACCTTTGGTCCGATCGGTGTCCTGGCCATTGTCTTCGCCGAGTCCGGCCTCCTCATCGGGTTCTTCCTGCCCGGCGACTCACTGCTCTTCACCACCGGCCTGCTGATCACGACCGGCAAGCTGGACATGCCGCTGTGGCTGATGTGCACGCTGATCGTGGCCGCGGCGGTCCTCGGCGACCAGGTCGGGTACCTCTTCGGACGCAAGGTCGGCCCGTCCCTCTTCAAGCGCCCCGACTCGAAGCTCTTCAAGCAGGAGAACGTCGAGAAGGCGCACGAGTTCTTCGAGAAGCACGGCCCGAAGTCGCTGATCCTGGCCCGCTTCGTCCCCATCGTGCGGACGTTCACGCCGATCATCGCCGGCGTCAGCCGCATGAACTACCGCCTTTTCATCACGTACAACATCATCGGCGGTGTGCTCTGGGGCGCGGGCGTGACCCTGCTCGGCGCCTCCCTCGGCAAGATCGAATTCGTGCACAAGCACATCGAGATGATTCTCGTCGGGATCGTCCTCCTCTCCGTGGTCCCGATCGTGATCGAGTACCTCCGGGCCCGCTCCCAGTCGAAGAAGGCACAGGCCGCGGGCGGCGACCACGACGACCACCACACCCCTGGTGACCACGACGCCCCCGGCACCCCCAACCCGCCCCGCGGCCGGCACGCCAAGCGCTGACCCGGACCCGTTCGAAGCGCCGGAAGGGCCCCGCACACCGTGCGGGGCCCTTCCCGTGTCCGGCCGGAGACCCCGGCCCCGCCCCGCTAGAAGCCCCTGGTCCGCTTGGCCGCACGACGGGCCGCGGCGGCGCCGGGCGCCTGCATGAAGAGGCGGGCGAGCTCGCCTCCCAGGTTCACCCCGATCGCGATCGCCAGTGCCAGGGCCGCCGCCTTCGCCAGCGAGGCGAAGCCCTGGTCCAGGTTGTTCTGGGCAATGGCGAGCACCCCGAAGTACGTCGCCGAACCGGGCAGCAGCGGGCCGATCGCCGCCGTCACGTACGGCAGCGACGAGGTGTGCTCGTAGCGGGCGATCAGCTGGCCGAAGAGGCCCACCAGACCCGCGGCCACCGCCGTCGCCATGACCGTCGACCCCTCCGCGGTCACCGCTATCGACGCGTAGATCACCCACGCCACCCCGCCGTTCAGCGTCGCGAAGAGCACCGTCGCCCGCGACTGCTGCAACAGGATCGCGAAGGTCGCGCACAGCACCATCGACGCCAGGATCTGCGTCACCGGCCGCTCCACCGCCTGCAGCGCGCCCTCGGGGTTCAGCTGCGCGTCGAACTGCACGGCGATGTACAGGACCGACAGCACGCCCACCACGATCGCGACGAAGAAGTACGCGACCTCCAGGAGCCGGGCCGAGGCCGTGATGTAGAAGCCGGTCAGACCGTCCTGCACCGCCGCCACGAGCGCCCGCCCCGGGATCAGCGCGAACAGACCACCGGTGATCACCGCCGACGGCCGCAGATCGGCGTGCAGCATCGTCAGGAGCACCCCCATCGCCGCCGGCGGCATCGCCGCCACCAGGAACTGGTAGAACTCCGGCATCCCGCGCCCGGCGAACAGCCACGCCAGCCTGTCGCCGAGCACCGCGCCCAGCGCCGCCACGAAGAACACCGTCGGGCCGCCGCCCAGAAGCACCGAGGCCGCGCCGGCGAGCACGCCCGCCGCCCCCGTCAGGACCCAGCCGGGATACGGGTGCCGGTTGCGCCGTATCTCCGCGAGCCGCCCGTACGCCTCCTCGGGCGTCACCTCGTGCGCCCGAGCGTTGATGTCCGCGAGCAGCGTGTACACCGCCGCGAGCCGCGTGTAGTCCGTGCCCCGGCGCCGTACCGTCCGGTTCGCCGTGATCGGGTCGTCCACGAGCGACGGCTGGTACGTGACGGACAACAGGGTGAACGTCACCGTCGGCTCGACCCGGTCCAGACCGTACGAGCGGCAGATCGCGAACATCGCCGCCTCGACGTCCTCGGCGCCCTCCCCGCCCGCGAGCAGCAGCTCGCCGATACGCAGGGTCAGGTCGAGCACACGCGGCACAGAGGGACCGCTCTCGTCCTCCTTGCGCGGCGCCTCCGGCACCGGCCGCTCACCCACCGGCAGCCGCAGCATGGTCCGCATCCGGTCCTGCCACGGCGCGTTCTGCGAGAGCCGCACCAGGGGCACCCCGTACGCCGGAGTGAAGGCGGGCGGCGAGTTCTTGACCGAGTACGTGGCGGGCGGAGCGAACGCCGAACCCTCCGGCTCGGCCGGCGGCTCCGTCGTCAGCCCCGGGGGAAGGGCGAACTCGGAGGTCGGGTGCTCCTCCTCCGGCGGCGCGGGCTGCTCCACCCCGACCGGCGGCACGAAAGCGCTCCGCGCCTCGTCCGACACCGGCTTCCGATCCTCCGGAGAGTCCGCCGGAGCGTCCTCGGGGACCGCTGCCGAACCGTCCGCCGTGCCGTCCTCCGAACCGTCCGCCGTGCCGTCCTCCGGATCGTCCTTCGAGCCGTCCGGCTCCGCCACCACTCTGTCCGCCTCACTCCCTGGGAACCGTGAATTCCAGTATGAGCGTGCGATGGATGTGCGAAAGGCGGTGCACCCAACGGGTGCACCGCCTTCACACGCTCACACCAGAACCGGCTCAGTGGCCGCCCTGCTCCTTGGCGCGCGCGTACGACTTCTCGATCTCTTCCTCGGCCTCGGCGCGACCGACCCAGTCGGCGCCCTCGACCGACTTGCCCGGCTCCAGGTCCTTGTAGACCTCGAAGAAGTGCTGGATCTCCAGGCGGTCGAACTCCGCCACGTGGTGGATGTCCCGCAGGTGCTCCATGCGCGGGTCCGTCGCCGGAACGCACAGCAGCTTGTCGTCGCCGCCCGCCTCGTCCGTCATACGGAACATGCCGATCGCACGGCACTTGATCAGGCAGCCCGGGAAGGTGGGCTCGTCGAGGATGACGAGCGCGTCCAGCGGGTCGCCGTCCTCCCCGAGGGTGTTCTCGACGTAGCCGTAGTCGGTCGGGTAGGCCGTCGACGTGAACAGACGACGGTCCAGACGGATGCGACCCGTCTCGTGGTCGACCTCGTACTTGTTACGCGATCCCTTGGGGATCTCGATGAGAACGTCGAACTCCACGGGTGGCTCCTCCTGAATCAACACAACTGAATGCTCGCGACGACGCGCGGTGATTAAGTGTCCCTCACGCACGTGTGTGATCGCGAAAGGGGCTGGTCAGCAATGCCCGAGCCGAGGATGTGGCAGCTCACGGCGGGCTCCGCCGCCCTCGGACTGGCCCTGGCCGCCGTGGCGGTGACCGCGGCCGGGCCGTGGGACTCGGGTCAGCGTACGGCGGAGCGGGCCCGCGCCGCCGCCCCGGCGGCGGGTGGCGCGCGTCACGCCCCACCCCCCGCGCCCGCCCCGAGCGCCCCCGGCGTCCTCACCGCCCTGCACGCCCCGGCCCCCGCCGGCCGCCCCGCGGACCTCGCCGCCCTCCTCGTACCGCTCCTCGCCGACCCCGGCCTCGGTCCGCTGCGCACCGCGTCCGTCGTCGACACCGCCACCGGCAAGCAGCTGTACGGCGAGGGCGCCGGCACCCCCATGACCCCCGCGTCCACGGTCAAGATCGCCACCTCCGCGGCGGCGCTCTCCGCCCTCGGCCCCGACCACCGCATCGCCACCACCGTCACCGCCGCCCCCGACGGGCGCACCGTCACCCTCACCGGCGGCGGCGACCCCACACTCGACCCGGCCCGCCTCAAGACCCTCGCCGCCGACACCGCCCGCGCCCTCACCGCGCACGGCCACACCTCCGTCCGCCTCACCTACGACACGAACCTCTACCAGGGCCCCTCGATCCACCCCATCGGCCCCAACGAGAACATCGCCCCCGTCGTCGCCCTCATGACCGACGAAGGACGCCTCGACGACAGCGCGAGCGGACCCGCGCCCCGCACCGGCGACCCCGCGGGCGACACCGCCACCGCCTTCGCCGGCCACCTCACCGCGGCCGGCATCAAGATCACCGGCGACCCGGCCCCCGGCCGCACCCCCAAGGCCGCCCCCCTCGCCCGCACGTACTCCGCCCCCCTCTCCGACCTCGTCGAGCACACCCTCACCCACAGCGACAACGACCTCGCCGAAGCCCTCGCCCGGCAGACCGCCCTCGCCCGCAAGAAGCCCGCGAGCTTCGAGGGCGCCGCCCAGGCCGTCCGGGACGAACTCGCCCGACTCGGCCTCCCCGTCGTCGGCGCCCGCTTCGCCGACGGCAGCGGACTCGACCGCCGCGACCGCGTCTCCGCCACTCTGCTCACCGGACTCCTCACCCGAGCGGCCGACCCCGCCCGCCCCGCCCTGCGCCCCCTCCTCACCGGACTGCCCGTCGGCGGCTTCACCGGCACCCTCGCCGGCCGCTTCGACACCGCACCCGCCACCGAGGGCGCCGGACTCGTCCGCGCCAAGACGGGCACCCTGACGGGCGTCAACACCCTCGCCGGGACCGTCGTCACCGCCGACGGACGCCTCCTCGCCTTCGCGTTCCTCGCCGGCAGCACCCTCTCCCCGTACGAGGCACAGCCCGCCCTCGACCGGCTCTCCGCGGCCCTCGCCTCACAGGGCTGACCACCACCCCTCCCGGCACCGACACCGCCCCGACCCGCACGGAAGCCGTCCCGAACCCACCCCGAACAGCCTTCGAGACCGTACGGTTGACGCATGACGAGCATCGGTGGCGCAGGCACATCCGGGATGGTCGACTGGAACCTCGCGGTCGCGACCGCGACCCGCCTCGTGCGGCCCGGACCCGAAGTCAGCCGCGACGAGGCCCGCGAGGTCGTCGCCGAACTCCGCAAGCACGCCAAGGCCTCGGAGGAACACGTCCGGGCCTACACCCGGATGATCCCCGAAGGCGTGGAGCCCCACGACACACCCGTCCTCGTCGTCGACCGCGCCGGCTGGATCAAGGCCAACGTCGCCGGCTTCCGCGAGCTCCTCACCCCGCTCCTCGGCAAGATGCAGGACCGCCGCTCCACCACCCCCGGCAACGCCGTCCTCGGCGCCGTCGGCGGCAAGGTCACCGGTGTCGAACTCGGCATGCTGCTGTCCTTCCTCGCCTCCCGCATCCTCGGCCAGTACGAGACCTTCGCCCCCGCCACCCGCGACCTCCCCGCCGGCAGCAACGGCGGCGGACGCCTCCTCCTGGTCGCGCCCAACATCGTCCACGTCGAACGCGAACTCGAAGTCTCCCCGCACGACTTCCGGCTCTGGGTCTGCCTCCACGAGGAGACCCACCGCACCCAGTTCACCGGCGTCCCCTGGCTCCGCGACCACCTCCAGGGCGAAATCCAGTCGTTCCTCGCCGCCACCGACGTCGACCCCGGCACCGTCGTCGAACGCCTCCGCGAGGCAGCCCAGACCCTCGCCGGCGGCCGCCCCGAAGGCGAGGAGGGCGAACCCACCCCCTCCCTCGTCGAACTCGTCCAGACCCCCGAACAGCGCGAGATCCTCGGCCGCCTCACCGCCGTCATGTCCCTCCTCGAAGGCCACGCCGACTACGTCATGGACGGCGTAGGACCCCAGGTCGTCCCCTCCGTCGCCGAGATCCGCGAGAAGTTCAAGGAGCGCCGCGCCCGCGGCGCCTCCCGCCTCGACCTCGCCCTGCGCAAACTGCTCGGCCTCGACGCCAAGCTCCGCCAGTACCGCGACGGCGAGCGCTTCGTCCGCGCCGTCGTCGACCAGGTCGGCATGGACGGTTTCAACCGCGTCTGGACCTCGCCCAACACGCTCCCCACCAAGACCGAGATCGCCGCCCCCGCCGACTGGATCGCGAGGGTGCACCGTAAGGCAGACTCGTGAGACAGGTGCGGCACACGGCACAGGAACACGTCGGAACACCCCACCAATCACCCATCCGAGGGACCCTGGGCATGGGGTGAGGCGTGCAATGCTCGGGTAACGGCCGGGTTTCTGTCACCATCGACGCACTCTGAGTGACCGAAACCCCCTTTCCGACCGTTAAGACTCCGACCGAGGCACCCCACCCCATTCACGAAGGGCACCGGACATGGGTCCCCATCCTGCGGTCGCGGCGATACGCCTGGCGGTCCGCCGCGTACTCCACGACGTCCTCACCGAGCACCAGACCGACCCCGCCCCCGCACGCGACGCACACACCCCCCTCGTGCTCGTCGCCTGCTCCGGAGGCGCCGACTCCATGGCGCTCGCCTCCGCCCTCGCCTTCGAGGCCCGCAAGCTTCCCGTGCGCGCCGGCGGCATCACCGTCGACCACGGACTCCAGAACGGCTCCGACACCCGCGCGGGCGAGGTCGTCGCGCGCATGACCGCCCTCGGCCTCACCCCCTCCGAGGCCGTCGCCGTCACCGTCGGCCGCGAAGGAGGCCCCGAGGCCGCCGCACGCGACGCGCGGTACACGGCCCTCGACGCCGCCGCCGAACGCCACGGAGCCGCCGCGATCCTCCTCGGCCACACCCGCGACGACCAAGCGGAAACCGTCCTGCTCGGGCTCGCCCGCGGCTCCGGCATCCGCTCGCTCTCCGGCATGGCCGCGATCTCCGGCGCCTCCGGCCGCTACCGGCGCCCCTTCCTCCAGCTCGACCGCCAGACCGTCCGCAAGGCCTGCGTCGCACAAGAACTCGCCGTCTGGGACGACCCTCACAACAGCGACCCCGCCTACACCCGCTCCAGGCTCCGCCACGAGGGCCTCCCCGCCCTCGAGAAAGCCCTCGGCAAAGGCGTCGTCGAAGCCCTCGCCCGAACGGCCCAGCTCTCCCGCGACGACGCCGACGCCCTCGACACCTGGGCCGCCGACGCCGAGACCCGCGTACGCGACGAGGCGGGCGCCCTGGAGTGCGCCAAGCTCCACGGACTGCCCCCCGCCGTACGCCGCCGCGTCCTGCGCCGCGCCGTCATCGCCGAGGGCGCACCCGCCGGCTCGCTCTTCGCCCGCCACATCGAAGAAGTCGACCGGCTCATCACCGGCTGGCGCGGCCAGGGGGCCATCAACCTGCCCGGCCGCGTCGAAGCGCGCCGCCAGGGTGGCAGACTGGTCATCCGGCAAGGCTGACGCACGCTGCAACGAAAGTGACCCGGGTGAACGAGAAGGACATGGGCACCGACCTCCAGTCGGTGCTCATCACCAAGGAAGAGATCGACGCCAAGCTGGCAGAGCTGGCCGCGAAGATCGACGCGGAATACGCGGGCAAGGACCTGCTCATCGTCGGCGTCCTCAAGGGCGCGGTGATGGTGATGGCGGATCTGGCTCGCGCCCTTTCCACCCCCGTCACCATGGACTGGATGGCCGTGTCCTCCTACGGCGCCGGCACCCAGTCCTCGGGCGTCGTCAGAATCCTCAAGGACCTCGACACCGACATCAAGGGCAAGCACGTCCTGATCGTCGAGGACATCATCGACTCCGGCCTGACGCTGTCCTGGCTGCTGTCGAACCTCGGCTCGCGCGAGCCCGCCTCGCTCGAGGTCTGCACCCTGCTGCGCAAGCCCGAGGCCGCGAAGGTCGCGATCGACGTCAAGTGGATCGGTTTCGACATCCCCAACGAGTTCGTCGTGGGCTACGGCCTCGACTACGCCGAGAAGTACCGGAACCTTCCGTTCGTCGGCACGCTCGCCCCGCACGTCTACGGCGGCTGAACACCCGAGCCGTACGGGGAACCCGCACCGCCTTCCCCCCGTTGAACCACGGGAAGGCGGTCGCGGGCGACGATGCTGAGGTACCGTCCGAAGAACAGCTTTTTCACACAGCAGCTCTCACAGCAGCATTTTCCTACGGGCAGGAGGGACGGGGCGTTCTCGCTCCGTATGGATGGACGTGAAGCGATACTTCCGTGGGCCGGTCATGTGGATCGTGCTGGCCGTCCTCGCCGTGGTCGTGCTGATGCAGGTCGTCGGCTCGTCCGAGGGCTACAAGACGGTGGACACCGGCAAGGTCGTCCAGGCGATCGACAAGAACCAGGTCAAGCAGGCAAAGGTCACCACCGGTGACGAGCAGATCATCAAGATCGAGCTCGTCGACGGTCAGAAGATCGACAACAGCAGCAAGGTCCAGGCCAGCTACATCGGCTCCCAGGGCGTCGACGTCGCGGACAAGCTGCAGGAGAAGTTCGAGGCCGGGCAGATCGAGAAGGGCTACACCGTCTCCCCGACGAAGCAGTCGCCCTTCGTCTCGATCCTGCTCTCCCTCCTCCCCTTCGTCCTCATCGTGGTCGTCTTCCTCTTCCTGATGAACCAGATGCAGGGCGGCGGCTCCCGCGTCATGCAGTTCGGCAAGTCCAAGGCCAAGCTCATCACCAAGGACACGCCGAAGACCACCTTCGCCGACGTCGCGGGCTCGGACGAGGCCGTCGAGGAACTCCACGAGATCAAGGAGTTCCTCCAGGAGCCGGCGAAGTTCCAGGCCGTCGGCGCCAAGATCCCCAAGGGCGTCCTGCTCTACGGCCCGCCCGGAACCGGCAAGACGCTCCTCGCGCGCGCCGTCGCCGGCGAAGCCGGGGTCCCGTTCTACTCGATCTCCGGCTCCGACTTCGTCGAGATGTTCGTCGGTGTCGGCGCCTCCCGGGTCCGCGACCTCTTCGAGCAGGCCAAGGCCAACGCGCCCGCCATCGTCTTCGTCGACGAGATCGACGCCGTCGGACGCCACCGCGGTGCCGGCCTCGGCGGCGGCCACGACGAGCGCGAGCAGACGCTCAACCAGCTGCTCGTCGAGATGGACGGCTTCGACGTGAAGGGCGGCGTCATCCTGATCGCCGCCACGAACCGCCCGGACATCCTCGACCCCGCCCTCCTGCGTCCCGGACGCTTCGACCGGCAGATCGCCGTCGACCGCCCGGACATGCAGGGCCGCCTGGAGATCCTCAAGGTCCACCAGAAGGGCAAGCCGGTCGCACCGGACGTCGACCTCGGCGCCGTCGCCCGACGCACCCCCGGCTTCACCGGCGCGGACCTTTCCAACGTCCTCAACGAGGCGGCGCTCCTCACCGCCCGCAGCGACCAGAAGCTGATCGACAACTCGGCACTGGACGAGGCGATCGACCGAGTGGTCGCGGGCCCGCAGAAGCGGACCCGGATCATGTCGGACAAGGAGAAGAAGATCACCGCGTACCACGAGGGCGGCCACGCCCTCGTCGCCGCGGCCTCGCCGAACTCCGACCCCGTCCACAAGATCACCATCCTGTCCCGCGGCCGCGCCCTGGGCTACACGATGGTCCTGCCGGACGAGGACAAGTACTCGACCACCCGCAACGAGATGCTCGACCAGCTGGCGTACATGCTGGGCGGCCGTGCGGCGGAGGAACTGGTCTTCCACGACCCGACCACCGGCGCCGCCAACGACATCGAGAAGGCCACGGCCACGGCCCGCGCGATGGTCACCCAGTACGGCATGACCGAGCGTCTCGGCGCGATCAAGTTCGGTGGCGACAACACCGAGCCCTTCCTCGGCCGTGAGATGGCGCACCAGCGCGACTACTCGGAAGAGGTCGCGGCGCTGGTCGACGAAGAGGTCAAGAAGCTCATCGAGACCGCGCACAACGAGGCCTGGGAGATCCTCGTCGAGAACCGTGACGTCCTCGACAACCTGGTCCTCGCCCTCCTGGAGAAGGAGACGCTGGGCAAGGAGGAGATCGCCGAGATCTTCACCCCCATCGTCAAGCGCCCGGCCCGCCCGGCCTGGACCGGCTCCTCCCGCCGTACCCCGTCCACGCGTCCGCCGGTGCTCTCCCCCAAGGAGCTCGCCCTGACGAACACGGCGAACGGCTCGGCGGCCCCTGCGGTCGACACCACGAAGGGCATCGAGATCGCCCCGGTGGACACCCCGGAGGACTGACCTCTCGGTCGACCCGGAATGGATGCCGCGCCCTCACAGGTTTTAGCCTGTGAGGGCGCGGCATTTCGCGTATCGGTTCAGACGGAACGAGGCACAGATGACCGACCCGGTGACGCTGGACGGCGAGGGCACGATCGGCGAGTACGACGAGAAGCGCGCCGAGAACGCCGTACGGGAGCTCCTCATCGCGGTCGGTGAGGACCCGGACCGCGAGGGGCTCAAGGAGACGCCGGCGCGCGTGGCGCGCGCGTACAAAGAGCTGTTCGCAGGGCTGTGGCAGACGCCCGAAGAGGTCCTCACGACGACGTTCGACCTCGGGCACGACGAGATGGTCCTGGTGAAGGACATCGAGCTGATGGCCACCTGTGAGCACCATTTGCTGCCCTTCCATGGTGTGGCTCACATCGGGTACATTCCTGCCGAATCGGGCAAGATCACCGGGTTGTCGAAGCTGGCTCGCCTCGTCGACGTTTTCGCCCGCCGCCCGCAGGTTCAGGAGCGCCTGACGACGCAGATCGCCGATTCGCTCATGGAGATCCTGGAGGCGCGCGGCGCGATCGTCGTCATCGAGGCCGAGCACATGTGCATGACGCTGCGTGGTGTCCGCAAGCCGGGCGCCAAGACGACGACCTCGGCGGTACGCGGGCAACTTCGTGACGCGACCACCCGTGCCGAGGCCATGTCCCTGATAATGGCCCGTTAGGAGCGGACTGGCCGCCTTGCTCCATACCGGTCCCGATCAGTGGAGATCGCTGACCACAGGGGATCGGTATGGGGCGCGCTCGGCGGCGTGACCACCGCGGCCTGTGCGCCGGGCGGGGGAGAGCGGGCCGGACGGGGAACTCTAGACGCGGGCCTTGCCCGGGCCCTCGTCGTCGTCCTCCGGGAGCTTGCAGACGCGCTCCAGGAAGAGGGCGGCCGCGATGACGGCGATGCCCGCCACGACCGAGAAGGCCGCGTAGAGGGCCTGGTCGCGGCGGGCCGGGACGTCGAGGGAGCCGAGGAGGAAGACGCCCGTGCCGCCGTACATGCCGGCGACGAGGGCGGCCACCAGGGCGCTGGCCTGGCCGAAGACCACCGCGCGGGCCGCCATCAGGGGTTCGACGCCCTTGGCGCCGGGGCGGCGCTCGCGCTGGGCCTTGAGGCGGACGCGGATCGAGAGGGCGGTCGCGGTGAGGACGGCCGCGATCACGGTGAGGACGATGGGCGCGGCGATCGGCACGCTGGGCAGGGTGCCGACCGCGTCCCAGAGCCGCGCGGCGCCCCAGGAGAGGATTCCGGCCACGAGGAACAGTCCGGCGAGCACCTTCAGCCGCAGTTGTTTCACCGGGTGTCCTTCTCCTGGTCGTCGGTCGTGGTCCGCTGTGTGGTCTGTCACGAAGCGTAACGACTACTCGGGCAGACGGAGTTCCAGATCGGTGCGTCGGGCGATGCCTTCGTCGCCGAGGGCGGTGAGGAGCGCGGCGACGGTGCCGTGGCCGGGGAGCTGGGCCTCGGGGTCCACGTCGTGCCAGGGGGCGAGGACGAAGGTGCGCTGGTGGGCGCGGGGGTGGGGGAGGGTGAGGACGGGGTCCTCGGAGATCACGTCCGCGTAGGCGACGATGTCGACGTCGATGGTGCGGGCGCCCCAGCGCTCCTCGCGGACGCGGTGGAAGGCTTCCTCGACGGCGTGGGCCCGCTCCAGGAGGGAGGAGGGCGGCAGTGTCGTCTTCACGAGCGCGACGGCGTTGAAGTACGAGGGCTGGGTGTCGGGCTCGACGCCCCAGGGCTCCGTCTCGTACACGGGGGAGACGGCCTTGACCCGGAGGCCGGGGGTGTCCGCGAGGGCGTCGACGGCCCCCTGGAGGGTCTCCAGGCGGTTGCCGAGGTTGGCGCCGAGGGCCACGACGGCCCAGCGCGGGTTGGACAGCGTCGTGTCGGCGGCGTCGACGGTGGCGACGACGGAGGCCGGTACGGGCTGGACGGTGGGGTCGCTCTGCATCGGCTTCATCGTCGGCTCCGGGTGATCGTGATGGTCACGTCGTCGAACGGCACGGTGATGGGCGCGTCCGGCTTGTGGACGACGACCTCCACCTCTTGTACCCCGGCGTGGCTGAGGCATTGCTGTGCGATGCGCTCGGCGAGCGTTTCGATGAGGTCGACGGGCTCGCCCTGGACGACGTCGACGACCTCTTCGGCGACGATCCCGTAGTGCACGGTCTTGGACAGGTCGTCGTCGGCGGCCGCCGGGCGGGTGTCCAGGCCGAGGACCAGGTCCACGATGAAGGTCTGGCCCTCCTCGCGCTCCTTGGGGAAGACGCCGTGGTGGCCCCGGGCCTTGAGGCCGCGCAGCGCGACACGATCCACGCGAATCACTCCTGCTGTCGTAGTTCGGTGGCCACGCAGCCGGGTGCGGACGGCCGGGTGTCCAGCCTCGAATCTACCTGCGGGGACCGACAGAGCTTGCCCACGGGGGCTGTGGGCGGGTCCGGAGGGCGGGTGGCGGGGTGGTCACGGGGTGTCGCCGCCGGGCTCTTCGTCCGGTGTTTCCTCGGTGTCCGTGAGGACCGGGGAGGCGTGGTGGGACCAGATTCTCCAGCCGTCGGGTGTGTGGCGGAACACATTGGTGGCGACGACGAGCTGTCCGACGAGGGGGCCCAGCTCGGCACCGTCCTCGGCCGGGCCGCCGCTCAGGATGTTCTCGGTGCAGGTGACGACGGCGGTCTGGCCGGCGAGGGAGATCTTGAGGTCGGTGAGGAAGAACTGGATGTACTCGGTGTTCGCCATGATCAGGGCGTACGAGCGGAGTACTTCGCCGCGGCCGGCGAGGACGGGCCAGCCGGGGTGGACGCAGGTGATGGGGGTGGCTCCGTCGTCGAGCCAGAGTGCGGAGACGCCGTCGAAGTCGCCGGTCTCCATCGCCTCGTAGAAGGCGGTGTTGGCGGCTTCGACGGCCGCCTCGTCGGTGCTGAGGCTCACGCGGCTCCCTCGACGGCCCGCGCGACCCGTACGGCGTCGGCGGTGGCCCTGACCTCGTGGACGCGGACGGCCCACGCGCCCGCATGGGCGGCGAGGGCGGAGACGGCGGCGGTGGCGGCGTCGCGTTCGCGTGCGGGGGGCGGTGCGGCGCCTTCGCGGGTGAGGACGTGGCCGAGGAATCGCTTGCGGGAGGCGGCGACGAGGAGGGGGCGGCCGAGGGCGCGGAGCTCGGGGAGGTGGGCGACGAGGGCGAGGTCGTGGGGGGCGAGCTTGGCGAAGCCGAGGCCGGGGTCGACGACGATGCGTTCGGGGTCGAGGCCGCCGTCGACGACGGCCTCCAGGCGGGTGCGGAGTTCGCCGACGACTTCGGTGACGACGTCGTCGTACACGGCGAGGCTGTTCATGTCCTGGCTGAATCCGCGCCAGTGCATGACGACGAAGGGGACTTCGGCGGCGGCGACGGCGGGGACCATGCCGGGGTCGGCGAGGCCGCCGCTGACGTCGTTGACGAGGAGGGCGCCGGCTTCGACCGCGCGGGCGGCGACGCGGGCGCGCATGGTGTCGACGGAGACGGTGACGCCTTCGGCGGCGAGGCCGCGGACGACGGGGACGACGCGGCGGAGTTCTTCGTCCTCGTCGACGCGGCTGGCACCGGGCCGGGTGGACTCGCCGCCGACGTCGACGAGGTCGGCGCCTTCGGCGACGAGGTCGAGGCCGTGTTTGACGGCGGCCGTGGTGTCGAACCAGCGGCCGCCGTCGGAGAAGGAGTCGGGGGTCACGTTGACCACGCCCATGACCGCGCAGCGGTCCCACTCCGGCAGGCCCCGGGCCGTACCCCGGTCGATCGTCGTCCTCATGTGTCCAGCGTAGGGCCCAGGGGCGGCATCAGGCCGCTCGGACCTCGCGCTCGGAGGGGGTGGGGACGATGTGGGCGCAGGGGCGCGGGGCCGGGGCGGGGCGCCTGCGGGTGAAGGGGCGGGGCAGTGCGAGGTTCACGAAGCCCTCGGCCTGCATGGCGGCGAAGCCGATGCGGGGGAGGTCGCGGCTGTTGCGGTAGACGACGAAGCGGGGTTCCCAGCGGGGCTGGAACTTGGCGTTGAACTTGTACAGCGACTCGATCTGGAACCAGCGGGAGAGGAAGACGAGGAGTCCGCGCCAGACGCGCAGGACGGGTCCGGCGCCGATCTTCTCGCCGCGGGCGAGGGCCGAGCGGAACATGGCGAAGTTGAGGGACACGCGCGCGATGCCGAGGGCGGGGGAGGCCTGGAGGGCGGCGACGATGAGGAGCTCGTTCATGCCGGGGTCGGCGGAGCGGTCGCGGCGCATGAGTTCGAGGGACATGCCGTCGGGGCCCCAGGGGACGAAGTGGATGATCGCCTTGAGGTCGCCGTAGACGGAGTCCGGGTCGTCGCCCGCGTCGGTCTTGTGGGCGGTCGCTATCACGGCGTCGCCGTCGCCGGGTGCGCCGATGCGGCCGAGGGCCATGGAGAAGCCGCGCTCGGTGTCGGTGCCGCGCCAGTCGGCGGCGGCACGGCGGACCTGTTCGAGTTCGGCGTCGTCGAGGTCACGGACGCGGCGGACCCGGGTGGTGTAGCCGTTGCGTTCGATGCGCTTGACCATCTGGCGGACGTTGCGCATCGCGCGTCCGGAGAGCGAGAAATCCGCGACGTCGACGACCGCCTCGTCGCCGAGTTCGAGGGCGTCGAGGCCGGTCTCGCGGGTCCAGACCTGTCCGCCGGTCTCGGAGCAGCCCATGACGGCGGGGGTCCACGAGTGGGCTTTGGCCTCGTCCATGAAGCGTTCGATGGCGCCGGGCCAGGCCTCGACGTCGCCGATGGGGTCGCCGCTGGCGAGCATGACGCCGGAGACGACGCGGTAGCAGACGGCGGCCTTTCCGCTGGGTGAGAAGACGACGCCCTTGTCGCGGCGGAGTGCGAAGTGGCCGAGGGAGTCGCGGCCGCCGTGCTGGTCGAGGAGGGCGCGGAGCCGGAGTTCGTCCTCGTCGGTGAGGCGGGCGGCGGGGTGCTCGGGGCGGAAGGCGAGGTAGATGGTGGTCAGGGCGGTGAGCATGCCGAGGGCGCCGAGGGAGTAGCCGACGGTCCAGTCGACGCCGTTGCTGTAGCCGACGGGGCCTTCGATGCCGAAGAGTCCGTAGAGGACGTGTTCGAGGCGGTCGGCGAGGCTGGGGTCGCCGATGACGCGGCGCGGGTGGGCGCTGACGATGACGAGGCCGAGGGCGATGGATCCGGCGCCCATGAGGACGAAGTTGGCGAGTGCGCGCCAGCGGCTGCGGGGGTCGGGCAGGGCGGCGAACTCGCTGCGGTGGCGCAGGAGGAGTGTGAGGAGTACGAGGGAGAGGAGGGCGCCGAGGACGGAGTGGCGCCAGACGAACTGGGCGGCGGCGCCGAGGGGGAGGAGGACGACGGCGGCGCGCCAGGCGCGGCGCTTGTGTCGCTTGAGTCCGTGGGCGAGGAGCAGCAGGAGGACGCCGGCGCTGAGGGAGAGGGCGGCGGAGAGGGGGCCGAGGGTGCCGGGGAGGACCTCTGCCATGGCGTGCATGCGGCTGGCGCGGAAGCGGGGGAAGACGCCGGCGGCGATGTCGATGAGGCCGATCAGGGTGCAGGCGGTGCCGACGAGTGCGGGGACCTTCTCGGGGCGGGGGCCGCGGAGAATCCGGCGTACTCGACCCGGAACCAATCCTGATTTGTCCCCATCTACTGTGACAGACATGGCTTCCCGTGCTTCCCGTGGTCCTGCGAAGGGTCCTTGACTCCGGTCGGGCCCTGCGGCGCGTTCGGCGGGCCGTCCCGGTTGGTGCGCCTTCTAGGACGGAGCCGTGCGGGGTCGGGTTCATCGGTTCACAGGAAATTCTCAAGAAAGAAGGCTCGGTCGTCCCATGGGTCTCACCAGCAACAAAGTCCTCGTGGTGGCGGTCGTGCTGGCCGTGGCGCTGTTCCTCGTCACGGTCTGGTTCTGGCCGCGGTTCGCGCGTCGGGGCTGGCGGGCGGTGGTGGGCCGGATCGGGCTGCTGCTGGTGACGCAGGTGGCGCTGTTCGCGGCGGTGGGCCTTGCGGCGAACCGTTCCTTCCTCTTCTACGGCTCGTGGGCCGACCTGTTCGGGCAGGAGCAGGACATGGGTGTGGTCGTCGACCACGCGGCCGGTTCGAAGGACCTCAGGGTGGTCGGTACCCAGGGGCTCGACGTGCCGGGCGGCGGCCGTCCGGCGACCGCCGGCCAGATACAGAAGGTCGTCGTGGCGGGGGAGCGGTCCGGGATCGTCTCGCAGGCGTATGTCTACCTGCCGCCGGAGTACTTCCAGGCGAAGTACGCCAAGCGCACCTTTCCCGCCTCGGTGGTGCTGACGGGGTATCCGGGCACGGCCGAGAACCTGATCAAAGGGCTGAAGTACCCGAAGACGGCCTACCTCCAGGCGAAGGAGGGCCGGATGCAGCCGATGATCCTGGTGATGCTCCGCCCGACGGTGGCGCCGCCGCGGGACACCGAGTGCGTGGACGTGCCGGGCGGCCCGAAGACGGAGACGTTCTTCGCCGAGGACGTGCCGAAGGCGGTCTCGGAGACGTACCGGGTGGGCACGAAGCCCCGCAACTGGGGCTTCATGGGGAACTCCACCGGTGGGTACTGCGCGCTGAAGATCGCCCTGCACCATCCCGGCCGGTTCGCCGCCGGGGCGGGATTCTCCGCGTACTACCGGGCGGCGGAGGACGTGACGACCGGCGACCTCTTCCACGGGGACGACAGCCTGCGCAAGCGGGGCGACCTGTTGTGGAGCCTGGACCACCGGCCGCAGGGTTCGTCGTCGTTCCTGGTGACGACGTCGAGGAAGGGCGAGGGCAACCGGCAGGCCACGCTCGACTTCATCAAGAAGGTGAAGAGCCCGGCGAAGGTCTCGTCGATCACGCTGGAGAGCGGCGGCCACAACTTCAACACGTGGAACCGCGAGATCCCGCCGGGGCTGGTCTGGATGAGCGGCAAGCTCAGCGCGACCTGAGCCCCCTCAGGAAGCCGGGGCAGGGGCCGGGGCCGACGCCCGGCGCAGGGCGCGGTGAACGCCCTCGGGGGTGAGGACGCCGAGCGGCCGGCCGTCGTCGCCGGTGACCATGAGCCGGCCCTTGTCGTGCTGGAGGAGCACGGCGAGGGCGTCCTTGAGCGAGGTCCCGAGCGGGACGGGGTCGGGGGCGCCGTCCCGGCTCCCGGGCGTGTCCGTCGCAGCGGGACCTCCCGCGGGTACGGGTTCGAGGTCGGCCTCCGTGACAGGGGTCACCGCGAGCCGCTTCAGGCCTCGGTCGCTGCCGACGAAGTCCGCGACGTACGGGGTGGCGGGGGCGCCGAGGACGGTCGCGGGCGCGTCGAACTGCTCGATGCGGCCCTGCCCGTAGACCGCCATGCGGTCGCCCATGCGGACGGCCTCCTCGATGTCGTGGGTGACGAGGAGGACTGTCTTGCGGACGGTGGCCTGGAGGGCGAGGAACTCGTTCTGGAGGCGCTCGCGTACCACCGGGTCGACGGCGCCGAACGGTTCGTCCATGAGGAGGACCGGCGGGTCAGCGGCGAGGGCGCGGGCCACGCCGACGCGCTGGCGCTGACCGCCGGAGAGCTGCGCGGGGTAGCGGGAGCCGTAGACGGCCGGGTCGAGGCCGACGAGGTCGAGGAGTTCGGCGGCACGCGCGCGTGCCGCCGCCTTCTTCCAGCCGAGGAGCGCGGGGACGGTCGCGGTGTTGTCGAGGACCGTGCGATGGGGGAAGAGCCCGACCTGCTGGATGACGTAGCCGATCTTGCGGCGCAGTGCGACGGGGTCGACGTCGGCGATGTCCTGTCCGTCGACGAGGACGCGTCCGGAGGTCGGCTCGACCAGCCGGTTCACCATCATCATCGTGGTCGTCTTCCCGCAGCCGGACGGCCCGACCAGGGTGACGAGTTCACCCTCCGCCACCTCGAAGGAGAGGTCGTCGACGGCGGTGGTGCCGTCCGGATACCGCTTGGTCACGTGCTCGAACCGGATCATGGTTCCCCATTCTTACCCCTGGATGCCGGGGGTGTGTGAAGGGCGTGTTGCCGCATTGTGGCGGGTCTCGGGGATTGTCGGTGGCGGGGGTTAGGGTCGTCAGACATGCGTTCGGAAGATCGACGACCCGGGGGGAGGGACGGATGAGCGCGCCGAACTGTCTGGTCACCAACGACTGGATCTGCGGTGAGTATCTGCGGACCCGCTCCCAGGAGTTGACCGAGGCCACGCTCCAGCATGTGGGAATCACGGTCGTGTCCGTGCTGATCGCGCTCGCCGTCGCGGTGCCGCTCGCGCTGCTCGTCCGGGCCCGACCCCGCTTCGCGGGCCCCGTCCTCGGACTGACCACCCTGCTCTACACGGTGCCGTCGCTCGCCATGTTCTCCCTGCTGCTGCCCCTCTTCGGGCTCTCGTCGGCGCTCGTGGTCACCGGCCTCGTGCTGTACGCGCTGACGATCCTCGTGCGGAACACCCTCGCGGGACTGGCCGCCGTGCCCGCCGAGACCAGGGAGGCCGCCCGGGGCATGGGGTACGGCTCGCTGCGCCTCCTGTGGCAGGTCGAACTGCCGCTGGCGCTTCCGGTGCTGATGGCGGGGATACGGATGGCGACGGTCTCCACGATCGCGCTGACGACGGTCGGTTCGGTCGTCGGCCGCGGCGGCCTCGGCAACCTCATCGAGGACGCGCTGCCCACCTTCTTCAAGGCGCAGATGCTCGCCGCCTCGGTGCTGTGCGTCCTGCTCGCCGTCGCCGCCGACCTGTCGCTCCTGGGACTCCAGCGGCTGCTCACGCCGTGGACCCGGATACGGACCGCGCCGGGAGGTGGGTGAGATGGGCGTAGTGACGGATGCCTGGGGCTGGCTCACCACCGGCGCGCACTGGACGGGTGAGGAGGGCATCGGGCAGCGGCTCGCCGAGCACGTGTACGTGAGCGGGGCGGCGTTGCTGATCGCCGCGGCGCTCGCGCTGCCGCTGGGCCTCTGGCTCGGCCACCTCGGCCGGGGCGGGGCCCTGGCGGTGAACGTGTCGAACGTCGGGCGGGCGATCCCCGTCTTCGCGGTCCTCGCCCTGTTCATGGTGTCCCCCCTGCGGAACGCCGGATACGTGCCGACCGTCGTGGCCCTCGTGCTGTTCGCGACACCCCCGCTCCTCACCAACGCGTACGTGGGGATGCGGGAGGTGGACGCGGCCGCGGTACGGGCCGCGCGGGGCATGGGCATGACCGGTGGGCAGCTGTTCCGGCAGGTCGAACTCCCGCTGGCCCGGCCGGTGGTGATGACCGGAGTGCGCTCGGCCGCGGTGCAGGTGGTGGCCACGGCGACGGTCGCGGCGATGGTCGGCCAGGGCGGCCTGGGCCGGATCATCACGGCCGGCTTCGCCACCTACGACACGGCGCAGGTCGTCGCGGGCGCGGTCCTCGTGGCCCTGCTGGCTCTCCTGGTGGAGGGCGTCCTGGTGGGCGCGGACCGGCTGCTCTCTCCACGTTTCGGGCAACGACTCGATCAACGATTCGATCAACTGGGCAAACGCTGACTGGGGATGGGTGATCTCGTGAACAGGGTCTCGCGTATCGCGGGCGCGGTGCTGGGGACGGCGGCGCTGACCGTCGCGCTGGCCGCGTGCGGAGGTGACAGCCTGGAGGAGGGCAGGAAGAAGGGCTCGGGAAGCTCCGGGGACGCCGGGAACTCCGGCGGCGCGGAGAAGGGCTCGCTGGTCGTCGGCGCGGCGGCCTTCACCGAGGCCAAGGTGCTCGCCGAGCTGTACGCCCAGGCGCTGCGGGACGCCGGATACTCCGTATCCGTCACCACCGTGAAGAATCGCGAGCTGTACGAGCCCTCGCTGGAGAAGGGCGAGATCGACGTCGTCCCCGAATACGCGGCGACCATCGCGGAATTCCTCAACGCGAAGGTGAACGGGCCGAAGGCGCCCGAGGACAAGCCGGTCGCCTCCGGTGACGCGACGGCCACGGTCGAGGCGCTGCGGAAGCTCGCCGAACCGCGCGGCCTGAAGGTGCTCGCGGTCGGAGAGGCGGTCGATCAGAACGCCTTCGCGGTGACGAAGGAATTCGCCGAGAAGAACAAGCTGAAGACGCTTTCCGATCTCGGCGGTTCGAAGCTGAAGGTGAAGATCGCCGCCGGTGACGAATGCGCGGTGCGGCCGTTCTGCGCGCCCGGTCTGAAGAAGACGTACGGGATCGACGTGACGGGGATCGACCCCAAGGGCGTCGGCACCCCGCAGGCCAAGCAGGCGGTGAAGGACGGGGTGGACCAGCTGGTCCTGACGACCACCACGGACGCCACCGTCGACAGCTACGGCCTGGTCTTCCTCGAGGACGACAAGAAGCTGCAGAACGCCGACAACGTGCTGCCCGTGGTCAACGCCAGGGACGCCGGTTCTCCTGAGATAGCCGCCGCCCTGGACAAGATCACCAAGGTGCTGACCACAGCGGATCTCGCCGAACTCAACCGCAAGGTCGACGCCGAGCGGGCGAAGCCCGAGGACGTCGCCAAGGAGTATCTGGAGACGAAGGGGCTGCTCAAGAAGTAGGCGTCGGGTGAGGGGCGTCGGCGCGAAACGGAACCGGAACGGTGGATATCCACTTCTGGTGACGAGAAGTGGCCAAGAGATTGCCGGGCCGACGCCCCACACGGCGCCTACGCACGGTAAATTTCAGGCCATGCCACGTGGACGCCACCGCCATTCCCCGCCTCTGCACAAGCTGCTGCCGCCCTCCGCGGTCGCCGGCGCCGCGGTCGTGTGTGCCGCGGCCGCCTGGCTGCCCGGTGACCTGATCGTCGTACGGTTGCTCGCGGCCGCCGCGGCGGCCGCCGCCGTCACCGGTGCCGTCCTCATGCGCAGTTGGGACCGGAGCGCCGGACTCCGGGTCGCCGAGCTCGACCGGGCCCGCACCGCCGACCAGTGGAAGTCCGAGGAACGGGTCGCCGAGCTGGAGTCCGACCTCGAGGAGGCCCGCGCGCTCCGCTCCCGGCTCGACGCGAAGCTCCGCGCCAAGCGGGTGGAGCTGGCCGGGCTCCGTGGCGAGCACGCCGATCTGCTCCGCCGGTACGCCACGGCCGAGACCGAGCGGGCCAGTGCGCTGGAAGGCGCCCGCGTCCTGGCGCTGGAGTCGACGTCCGGCACGGCCGGCGACGTCAAGGCACTGCCCGCCGGGGGCTCCGCGCCCACCCCCGAGGCCTACCGTCTCGCCGCCCAGGCGCTGCGGGACCTCCCGCGCAACGCCGCGGCCCAGCAGGCCCGTCGCACCACCGAGGCCGCCCGCGCGCGCGACCTCGCCGAGCGGGCCCGTGAGACGGAGGAGCCGCAGGGGAAGCACGCGGCGGCCGCCGGAACCGAGCACAGCCGACCGGCCGCCGCCCTCGCGCTCCCGTCCGCGTCCACGAAGGTCCCGGCGGTGCCGACCGCGTCCGCGATCGTCCCGTACGCGGCCCGCAGGCCCGTCCCGCGTCCCGAGGGCGGCTTCGACTTCTTCGGTACGCAGAAGGCGGCGGCCGCCATCGAAGCGGTGCAGCACACGGACCTCGCCGACGTCGTCGGGGAAGAGGTCCTCGAGGAGGCCCTGGCGGCGCAGACGGCGCTCGGCGCCCCGCTGCTCACCCCGGTCAGCCCCACGGGGACGCCGGTGAACCCGCTGACGCCGGCGCAGGCGCAGGCGGTCGGCCAGGTCATCGACCTGACGGCCCACGACGAGACCGAGCAGCTCGATGTGGCCGAACTGCGCGGAGCGGTGAACTCGTGACGTACCGCCTCACCGACCTCCCGGCCGGTGAGGCCGCCGGGCGCCGTGACGAACTGCTCGCCCTGTGCGCCCAGGCCTTCTGCGGCGCTCCCTGGCACGAGCCGCCGCTCGGCGCCGTGCGCACCGTGAACCGGCTGTCGACTCGGCCGCGCGGAGGGACGACTTCACCGCGGTGGTCGCGCTCGACGCCGACGGCGCCCTGCTGGGGTTCGCGGCCGGCTGGACCGACACCGTCCTGACCGGCGGCGAGACCGCCTTCGAACTCGCCGAACTCGTCGTCGTCCCGGGTCAGCAGGGACGGGGAATCGGCCGCGGCCTCCACGACGCCCTGCTCGCGGCCGTGAAGCCCGGGCCGTCCCTCCTCATGACCCTCGACGTACCGGAACTGACGGACCGGTACGCGCGCTGGGGCTGGACGGTGGCCGACCGGCGCCGCCCCGGCAAGGAGGAGCGGGACTACGTGGTGATGCGCCGGGAGCACTGACCCGGTCGGCCGCAACCCCGGGCCCAGGGCCGGGACGCAGCCCCGGCTCCCCGGTCAGGGAGACAGCACAGGGCCCGAGTCAGGGAGACAGCACAGGGCCCGAGTCAGGGAGACAGCGCCGGGCCGGGGTCAGGGAGACAGCGCCGGGCCGGGGTCAGGGCAGCACAGCCAGATCCCCGCTACTTGTCGATGTCGCCGACGACGAAGAACAGCGACCCCAGGATCGCCACCATGTCCGCGACCAGCGTCCCCGGCAGCAGTTCCACCAGCGCCTGGATGTTGTTGAACGACGCCGAGCGCAGCTTCAGCCGGTACGGGGTCTTCTCGCCCTTGGACACCAGGTAGTAGCCGTTCACGCCGAGCGGATTCTCGGTCCACGCGTACGTGTGGCCCTCGGGCGCCTTCAGCACCTTCGGCAGCCGCTGGTTGATCGGCCCCGGCGGCAGCTCCGCCATCCGGTCCAGGCACGCGTCCGCGAGGTCCAGGGAGTTGTGCGTCTGCTCCAGCAGGCACTCGAACCGGGCCAGGCAGTCGCCCTCCTCGCGCACCGCGACCCGCAGGGTGTCCTGGAGCTCCCCGTAGGCCAGGTACGGCTCGTCGCGGCGCAGGTCGAAGTCGACGCCCGAGGCGCGGGCGATGGGCCCCGACACCCCGTACGCGTGGACCGCCGCCGGGGACAGCACGCCGACCCCCCGCGTACGGCCCCGGAAGATCTCGTTGCCGAGGACGAGCCGGTCGTACACGTCCATCCGCGAGCGGACGTCGGCGACGGCCTGGCGGGCCCGGCCCAGCCAGCCGGCGGGCAGGTCCTCCTTGAGGCCCCCGACCCGGTTGAACATGTAGTGCATCCGGCCGCCGGAGACCTCCTCCATCACGGCCTGGAGCTCCTCCCGCTCCCGGAAGGCGTGGAAGACAGGGGTGATGCCGCCCAGTTCGAGGGGGTAGGAGCCGAGGAACATCAAATGGTTGAGGACCCGGTTCAGCTCGGCGAGGAGCGTACGGGTCCACACCGCGCGCTCCGGGACCTCCATGCCCAGCATCCGCTCGACGGCCATGACCACGCCGAGCTCGTTCGAGAAGGCGGAGAGCCAGTCGTGACGGTTGGCCAGCATGATGATCTGCCGGTAGTCCCGCGCCTCGAAGAGCTTCTCCGCACCGCGGTGCATATAGCCGATCACCGGCTCGGCCTCCCGCACGACCTCGCCGTCGAGCACGAGCCGGAGCCGGAGCACTCCGTGGGTCGAGGGATGCTGCGGCCCGATGTTCAGCACCATGTCGGTGCTCTCCGCCGCGCCGCCGATGCCGACCGTCGTCTCCGTCATGCGGTCAGTATCCCCCCTGCCCCGGAGGCGTCGTAGCCCCGCCCGGGACCCGCCGGGTCAGCCAGAGGAAGTCGCCGAGACCGCCGCGGGCGGTGAGCTCGGCGGCCTCCCCGGCGGAGGAGAGGGCACGGACGTACGCGACGGGATCGGTCGAGGCGAGCGAGAGCGGCGGCCGCCCGCCGGACACCCCGAGCCGCCCCAGCGCCTCCCGCTGTGTGACCAGCTCGGCCCCGCGAGGCCCGCCCTCGCCACCACCCCCACCGTCGCCGACCGCCGCCGCGCACGCGTCCAGCGCCACGTGCGCGGTCAGGTCGCAGCTGCCGTCCGGGACCGGCGGGACCTCCCGGCCCGCCCGGAAGCCGGTCAGCGAGCCGAAGGGCGGCCGGGCGTCCCGTACGTGCGCGTAGTCCACGGCCACCGCGCGGCCCGCCGCCAGCGAGGCCACCGCCGACGCCCAGGCCTCGTCACGAGGCCGGCCGATCTCGGCCCGCGCGCCCGGCTCCCGCAGCGGCCACCAGCGGGCCAGCCACTCCGCGTCCGCGCCGGACACGGGACCGCCGAGCCGCTCCGTGCCGTCCGCGCGGACCTCCACGTACCGGGCCGTGCCCTCCGCGTCCGCCTCGGCGACGTCGACCGGCACGTTGTCGAGCCACTCGTTCGCGAAGACCAGCCCGCGCACGCCCCGGGGCAGCCGGTCGGTCCACTCGATCCGGGGATCGAGCCCGGCGGGCCGGTCCGCTCGCTCGACGGCGTACGCCCGGACCGTCAGGCCCCTGGGGATGCCGCCCGCGCTGTCGCCGGCGATGCCGCCCGGGATGCTGCCCATGGCGCCGTCCGCGATGCCGCCCGTGAGCCCGCCCGGGGAGTCGCCGCCGCTCCCGATCGCGGTGAGTACTCCCGTGAGCAGCTCCCCCCGCCCCGCGCCCACGTCGACGAGGTCGACCTCGGACGTTCCCAGTTCCTCCGCGACCTCGGCGAGCAGCCGGGCCACCGCCGTCGCGAAGAGCGGGGAGGCGTGCACCGAGGTGCGGAAGTGCCCCGCCGGCCCCTCGGGCCGCAGATAGAAGCCTCCGGGGCCGTACAGCGCCCGTTCCGCGGCCTGCCGCCACCCCTGCCACTGACACGTCTCATCCGTCACGCGCCCCAGTCTCCACCTCGGGGAGTACGGGTCCCGCGCCAAGGATCGATCCCACGGTTGATCCCTGCACCTATCTCCCTTCCCTACTCTGGGTGACGTGCAGCGCCTTTACGACTTCATCCGCAGACACCCCACGGGCGTCGACACCTTCTGGGCGGTCGTCCTCCTGGGGTTCTCCATGCTGTGGGTGGTGTCGGCGGGCACGGGCTCGGTGGAGGGCCACCCCGTCGGGTACGCCCTCGTCGCCGTGCTCTTCTCCCTGGTCGTGGCCCTGCGGCGCCGCGCCCCGGAGAAGATGCTGGTCCTCTCCGTCGGCCTCGGGCTGGCGCAGCTCGCCTTCGGCCTGACGCCGTTCATGGCCGACTTCGCCATGCTCGTGATCATCTACACCGTCGCCGCGCACGACGGGCCCCGCTGGGCGTCCCGGCTCGCGCTGGCCGGAGGGCTCTCCGCCGCGACGCTCTCGCAGGTGAGATGGCCGGTGGACGGCCCGCAGTCGGGCGCGGCCCAGGTCTTCTTCACGGTCATCATGACCGTGCCGTTCGCGCTCGCCTGGGTCCTCGGCGACTCGCTCCGCACCCGCCGCGCCTACTTCGCGCAGCTGGAGGAGCGGGCCTCCCGCCTGGAGCAGGAGCGCGAGGCCCAGGCCAAGGTCGCGGTCGCCGCCGAGCGGGCCCGGATCGCCCGCGAGCTGCACGACGTCGTCGCGCACAACGTGTCGGTGATGGTGGTGCAGGCCGACGGCGCCGCGTACGTCATGGACTCCTCCCCGGAGACCGCCAAGCAGGCCCTGGACACCATCTCCACCACCGGCCGGCAGGCGCTCGCCGAGATGCGCAGGCTGCTCGGCATCCTGCGGACCGGTGAGCACCAGGAGGCCGGGGAGTACGTGCCGCAACCCGATGTGAAGCAGATCGAGGACCTGGTCGAGCAGGTGCGGGGAGCCGGTCTGACGGTGGACTTCGCGATCGAGGGGAGCCCGCGCCCGCTGCCCAGCGGCGTGGAGCTCACCGCGTACCGGATCGTGCAGGAGGCCTTGACCAACACACGCAAGCACGGCGGTCCTGACGTCGGCGCCAGCGTCCGGCTGGTGTACTTCGACGACGGCCTCGGACTGCTCGTCGAGGACGACGGCCGGGGAGCGCCGCAGGAGATGTACGAGGACGGGGGAGCCGACGGCCGGGGCCACGGTCTGATCGGCATGCGGGAGCGGGTCGGCATGGTCGGCGGCACGCTGGACGCGGGCCCGCGTCCCGGTGGAGGCTTCCGGATCAGCGCCCTTCTCCCTCTCAAGCCCGCTCACTGACGACCCCGAAGGAATCTGATGTCCATCCGCGTGATGCTTGTCGACGACCAGGTGCTGCTGCGCACCGGTTTCCGCATGGTGCTCGCCGCCCAGCCGGACATGGAGGTCGTGGCGGAGGCGGGCGACGGGGTCGAGGCGCTGGAGGTGCTGCGCTCGACGGCGGTCGACGTCGTGCTGATGGATGTGCGCATGCCCAAGCTCGACGGGGTGGAGACGACCCGGCGGATCTGCTCCCAGCCGGACGCGCCGAAGGTGCTGATCCTGACGACCTTCGACCTCGACGAGTACGCGTTCTCGGGGCTGAAGGCGGGTGCGAGCGGCTTCATGCTGAAGGACGTGCCGCCGGCGGAGCTGCTCGGCGCGATCCGCTCGGTGCACAGCGGTGACGCGGTGGTGGCGCCCTCGACCACCCGCCGGCTCCTCGACCGCTTCTCGCCGATGCTGCCGTCCTCGGGCCGGGAGCCCGAGCGCAAGGAGCTGGGACGGCTCACGGACCGGGAGCGCGAGGTGATGATGCTGGTCGCGCAAGGCCTGTCGAACGGCGAGATCGCCGCCCGGCTCGTCCTCTCCGAGGCGACCGTGAAGACCCATGTGGGCCGCATCCTGACCAAGCTGGGCCTGCGCGACCGTGTCCAGGTCGTCGTCCTCGCGTACGAGACGGGCCTGGTCCGGGCGGGCGGCGGCGCGGCGGGCTGAGCGGGAGGGGCGCCGGCGATGCTGCTGTGGATCAACGGTCCCTTCGGCGGGGGCAAGACGCAGACCGCGTACGAGCTCCGGCGCCGGTTGCCGGGCGGCGTGGTGTGCGACCCGGAGCACATCGGCTTCGGGCTGCACCGGACGCTGCCGTCCGCGCTCAGAGGCGACTTCCAGGACCTACGGGCCTGGCGGCAGGGTGTGCACGAGGTGCTGGACCTGGCGCTCCGGCGGTACGGGCACGGGCCCGTGATCGTGCCGATGACGCTCACCGACCCGGCGTACTTCGCCGAGATCGTCGGCAGGCTGCGCGCGGACCACGGCGCGGACCGGGTGCGCCACGTCGCGCTGCTCGCCGAGCGGGAGACGGTCCTGGGGCGGCTGGCGGAGCGGGGTCTCGGGCGGGGGCTGAAGCGGGAGAGCTTCGCCGTGGCCAAGCTGGACGAGTGTCTGGGGCGCTTGGCGGGCCCCGAGTTCGCCCACCACCTCCGTACGGACCGGCTGACGGTCCCTGAGGTGGCCGACCGGGTCGCGGAGCTGGCCGGACTGCGGCCCGAACCGAACACGGACGGGCCGCTGCGGCACCGGCTGCGGCGGCTCCGGGTGGGTCTCTCCCACATCCGTTTCGACTGAGGGGCCGGCCGGGCCTCGGCGTGAACGGCCTGCCCCGGCGTGAACGGCCGGGCCGCCGGGTCGGATCGGGCCGGGCCGATTCCTACCGCAGCACGCTCTCCAGGAAGTCGCTGCCGAGGCGGGCGACGACCGTGACGTCCAGCTGGTGGAGGACGTACCGGCCACGGCGCTGGGTGGAGATCAGGCCCGCCTTCTTCATGACGGCGAGGTGGCGGGAGACCTCGGGGGCGGAGATGCCGTAGATGGCGGCCAGCTCGCCCGTCGTGTACGCGCCCCGGGCGAGGCTGCGGCTCAGCCGCATCCGCATCGGGTGGGCGACCGCCTCCATCCGCAGGGTGACCGTGCCGACCGGGACGCCGCCGCCGAGGTCCCGGGTGGGGACGGGGTACTGGATGACCGGCTGCCAGCCCGGGGCGTGCAGGGCGATGAGGTGAGGCCAGCCGAAGGCCGTCGGCAGGAGCGTCACTCCGGAGCCCTCGGCGCTGGTGCGGGCGTGACCCAGTTTGTCGACGACGATGCGGGAGCCCGCCGCGTCCTCTTCCAGGACCATCGCGGCGGAGGCGTCCGCGACGGCCTCGGCCAGCCCCTTGCGGCGCATCAGTTCCGTCTTGTGGCGGGCGTCGGCGGCGAGCTGGACCCGGACGCGCTGCCAGGTGTCGGCGAAGAAGGCCTCGTCGCAGTCTTCCAGGAGTCGCCGGATCCACGCGCGCGTACCAGGTGGGTCGGCGAGCATCCGTTCGACGAACGCGGCCTGCCGCGGCCCCCGCGCGGCGGCCAGGTCGAGGGCGCGGCGCCGCATCCGTTCGTCGACGAGCGGGGAGGGGGCGCCGTCCGCGTAGTGGCTGGCGCAGGAGATCTCCAGGGCCGACGCGACGTATTTCTCGTCGTCCATGCGGTCGAGGTCGTCCAGCTCCTCGGCGAGGGTCTCCCGGGGCCGGGCGGGCAGCAGGATGTCGGAGCGGGTGGAGCGCCACATGAAGTCGGCCTCGTGGAGCCGGTCGGCGAGCTCGGGCTTGAGGGCGGCGGAGGTCGTGGTGGTCCAGGCGTGGAGCCTGGCATGGTGCGCGGGCTCGGCGAGGGCGTGCAGGGCGGCGCCCAGCTCGCCCAGCGGCGAGGGGCAGAAGGCGATCCGCTCGTGCGGCAGTCCGGTGATGTCGATGGTCACGCTCACCCGTCCATGGTGCGGGGTGGGACGGGGCCGCTGTCGCGTCGTTTGACGGGTGCCGTCAATCGTCGCTCCGGGCGGGCCGGGCCGCCGTTTGACGGGTGCCGTCAATCGTCGTGCCGAGGCGTCGGGACACGGCGCACGGTGAGGACATGAACGCGCTGCATCAGTACCTCTTCGACACGTACCGCGCCGCCCGGACCGGTGAGCCTGTGCCGCCGGCGCCCGGCACCCACGACGTCGCCGTCCTGCGGTCGGTCCGCGACCGGCGCCGCTTCGAACGGGTCCTGGCGGGACGCCCGGCGCGGGGCGGCCTCCGGACCGCCCTGCGCCGCCGGATGCGCCCGCGCACGCCCTGAGCTTCCGGGCACCTGTCAGCGCCCGGCGCACCTCTGAGCCCCGTCCCCGAGCCTCAGTCCAGTCGGGACATGAACTCGCGTACCGCCGCCCTCACGTCCTCCGTCGTCCACTCGAGGCCCGGTCCCGCCACCGTCAGCTCCGTCACGGCGACCCCGGGCGGGCCGCCCGCGCCCGGGGTGAACCAGCGGCGGAAGAGGACCGTGCCCGTGGCCTCGGCCTGGGCCAGGGACGCCGCCGTCAGCCTGTCGGCGTCGTACGGCAGCCAGACCTGGAACTGGTGGGTGTGCGGGGTCTCGGGGTGGACCCGGAACCACCCCGTGCCCGCCTCCGCGAGCGCCTCCCGGACCGCGGCGGCCACCACGCGCGCGTGGGTCACGTACGAGGGCAGCCGGGGCAGCTGCTCGTCCAGGCCCCGGAGCGCGGAGAGGGCCGCCGGGTACTGCTGGAAGACCTGGCCCCCGTACCGGTGCCGCCACACCCTCGCCTCGGCCATGACGTCCTCGGGCCCGGCGAGCACGGCGCCCGAATGCCCGCCGAGCGACTTGTAGAACGAGACGTAGACGCTGTCGGCGAGCCCCGCGATCTCCGCGAGCGTACGGCCGAAATGCGTCGGACACTCCCAGAGCCGCGCCCCGTCGAAATGGACCACGGCGTCGCGCTCGCGGGCCGCCTCCACCACCGCGGTCAGCTCCTCCCAGGACGGCAGCACGAAGCCGGCGTCCCGCAGCGGCAGCTCCAGCATCAGCGTTCCGAAGGGTTCCGGATGGTCCCGAACCTCCTCGGCCGTCGGCAGCCGGGGCGCGTCGGTGGGGTGGACGGTGCGGAGCCCGGAGACGGCCGCGAGCGCGCCGCCCTCGTGGACCTCGGGGTGGGCGAGCGGGTGGAGGGCGACGACGGGGCTGCCGGTCCGCCCGGCCCAGCAGCGCAGGGCGACCTGTTGCGCCATCGTGCCGGTGGGGAAGAAGACGGCGGCGGGGAGGCCGAGCTCCTCGGCGACGCGTCGCTCCAGCTCTTCGACGAGCCCGTCCCCGTAGGTGTCGAGCGGTCCCTCGCCGTGGCCGGAGGACTCGGCCCAGTCGGCGAGTTCACGCAGCCGCGTGCCCACCGTGCCGTCCACCTGGGTGCGCCACAGCGTGCGGTCGGCGCCGCCCCAGACCTTCGCCCGGTAGAGCCGGGCCGCTTCCTCGTCCACAGGGTCAACAGGATCCATGCAGCGATCATCACACCACCGCCCACACCCTGTGGACAGCCACGGAGCACCGCGAAACGCTGGCGTAGCATGACCAGAAATCGTCCGGTACCCGCCGAGGACTGGAACGGAAGGCCGTCCCCACCGTGAACGCATCAGCAGCGCCAGAGCCCCGAGCCGAGGACCGACCCGCCCGGCTCACCGTCGGAGTCGTCGGCGCCGGCCGCGTGGGCCCCGCCCTCGCCGCCGCCCTCCGGCTCGCCGGACATCGCCCCGTCGCCGTCTCCGCGGTCTCCGACGCCTCCCGGCGCCGTGCCGCGGAGCTCCTGCCCGACGTCCCCGTCGTGGAGCCCGCCCGCGTCCTCGCCCTCGCCGACCTGGTCCTGCTGACCGTGCCGGACGACGCGCTGCCCGGTCTGGTCGAGGGCCTCGCCGACACCGGAGCCGTACGGCCGGGACAGCTGATCGTGCACACCTCCGGGCGGTACGGGGCCCGGGTCCTGGATCCCGTCCGGCGCGCGGGCGCCCTGCCGCTCGCCCTGCACCCCGCGATGACCTTCACCGGCACCCCCGTCGACGTCCAGCGCCTGGCCGGCTGCTCCTTCGGGGTCACCGCGCCGGAGGAGCTGCGGCTGGCGGCCGAGGCCCTGGTGATCGAGATGGGCGGCGAGCCCGAGTGGATCGCCGAGGACGCCCGCCCGCTCTACCACGCGGCGCTGGCACTCGGCGCGAACCACCTGGTCACCCTGGTGGCCCAGTCGATGGAGCTGCTGCACAAGGCCGGGGTCGCCGCCCCGGACCGGATGCTGGGCCCCCTCCTCGGCGCCGCCCTGGACAACGCGCTGCGGTCCGGCGACGCGGCCCTCACCGGCCCCGTCGCGCGCGGTGACGCCGGCACGGTCGCCGCCCACGTCGCCGAGCTGCGCAAGCACGCGCCCGGGACGGTCGCCGGCTATCTCGCGATGGCCCGCACGACCGCCGACCGCGCACTCGCGCACGGCCTGCTCAAGCCCGAGCTGGCCGAGGACCTGCTGGGCGTGCTCGCCGACCCCTCGGCGGGCGCGACCGGCACCACCGGAGCCGCCGGAGCGGCCGACGGGCCGCAAGGAGACGACCGATGAGCCTGTTCGCCCGTGACCGCACCGCGAGCGGCCGGCCCGTCCGCCACCAGCCGGCCGAACTCCTCCGCACGGTCGAGGACCTCCACGACGCCGCGGCGCACTTCGGGGCCCCCGGCGGGAACGCCGTGGTCATGACCATGGGCGCCCTCCACGAAGGCCACGCCTCCCTGGTCAGAGCCGCGCGCGAGCGCGTCGGCGACAAGGGCTTCGTCATCGTCACCGTCTTCGTCAACCCGCTCCAGTTCGGCGCGGGCGAGGACCTCGACCGCTACCCCCGCACCCTCGACGCCGACCTGGAGGTGGCCTTCGACGCGGGCGCGAGCGCCGTCTTCGCGCCCTCCGTCGACGAGGTCTACCCGGGCGGGGAGCCCCAGGTCCGGATCGCCGCGGGCCCCATGGGCGAGCTCCTCGAAGGCGCCTCCCGGCCCGGGCACTTCGACGGGATGCTGACCGTCGTCGCCAAGCTGCTCCACCTCACCGCCCCCGACCTGGCCTTCTTCGGCCAGAAGGACGCCCAGCAGCTGGCCCTGATCCGCCGGATGGCCCGCGACCTGAACTTCCCGGTCGAGATCGTCGGCGTGCCGACGGTCCGCGAGACGGACGGCCTCGCCCTCTCCAGCCGCAACCGCTACCTGTCGGCCGACGAGCGCCGCACCGCCCTCGCGCTGTCCGGCGCGCTGTTCGCCGCCCGTGACCGGCTCGCCGCCCAGGAGGCGCTGCGCGCGCGTGCGGCGGCCCTGCCCGGCACCCAGAACCGCGCCGAGGCCCTCTCCAGGCTCGGCGAGGCACGGGCCGCCGCCGACGCCCACGCGGTCGCGCAGGCGGCCGAGGGCTGCGGCGCCGAGGCTGTACGGGCCGCGGCCCGTACGGTGCTCGACGACGCGTCGAGGGCCGAGCCGCCGCTGGTCCTCGACTACCTGGCCCTCGTCGACCCGGCCGACTTCACCGAGGTGGCCGACGACCACGACGGGGAGGCGATCCTCGCCGTCGCGGCGCGCGTGGGCGCCACTCGGCTGATCGACAACATCCCCCTCCTTCTCGGAGCCACCATGTCCACCATGTTCGGAGCCACCCAGTGACCGGAATACGGCTGCACGCCCCCGCGCCCGGCTGGGCCATCGACGCCGACGTCGTCGTGGTCGGCTCCGGCGTCGCGGGCCTCACCGCCGCCCTGCGCTGCACCGCCGCCGGGCTCCGTGCGGTCGTCGTCACCAAGGCCCGGCTCGACGACGGCTCCACGCGCTGGGCCCAGGGCGGCATCGCGGCCGCCCTCGGCGAGGGCGACACCCCCGAGCAGCACCTCGACGACACCCTGGTCGCCGGCGCCGGGCTCTGCGACGAGCGGGCCGTTCACGTCCTCGTCACCGAGGGCCCCGACGCCGTCCGCCGGCTGATCGCGACCGGCGCCGACTTCGACAAGACGGCCGACGGCGAGATCGCGCTGACCCGCGAGGGCGGCCACCACCGCCGCCGCATCGCGCACGCGGGCGGCGACGCGACCGGCGCCGAGATCTCCCGCGCGCTGGTCGAGGCGATACGGGACCGGGGTGTGCGCACCATCGAGCACGCCCTCGTCCTCGACCTCCTGAGGGACGCCGAGGGCCGTACGGCGGGCGTGACCCTGCACGTGATGGGCGAGGGCCAGCACGACGGCGTCGGCGCCGTCCACGCGCCCGCGGTGGTCCTCGCCACCGGCGGCATGGGCCAGGTCTTCTCCGCCACGACCAACCCGGCGGTCTCCACCGGCGACGGCGTCGCGCTCGCGCTCCGCGCCGGGGCCGAGGTCTCCGACCTGGAGTTCGTCCAGTTCCACCCGACGGTGCTCTTCCTCGGCGCCGGCTCCGAGGGCCAGCAGCCGCTGGTCTCCGAGGCGGTACGGGGCGAGGGCGCCCACCTGGTCGACGCCGACGGGGTCCGCTTCATGACCGGGCAGCACGAGCTGGCCGAGCTGGCGCCCCGGGACATCGTCGCCAAGGCGATCACGCGCCGCATGCAGGAGCACGGCACCGAGAACATGTACCTCGACGCCCGCCACTTCGGCGCCGAGATGTGGGAGGAGCGCTTCCCCACGATCCTCGCGGCCTGCCGCTCGCACGGCATCGACCCGGTCACGGAGCCCATCCCGGTCGCCCCTGCCGCCCACTACGCCTCCGGCGGCGTCCGCACCGACCTGCGGGGCCGGACGACCGTCCCGGGCCTGTACGCGTGCGGTGAGGTGGCCTGCACGGGCGTCCACGGCGCCAACCGGCTCGCCTCGAACTCGCTCCTCGAGGGCCTCGTCTTCGCCGAGCGGATCGCCGACGACGTCATCGCCTCCGCCCCGCGCGTGCCGGGCGCCCCGGTGCCGCACGCGACCCCGGTGACCCTGCCGCTGCCCGTGGCCGGCGCCCGGACCCGTATCCAGCGGATCATGACGGCCGGCGCCGGGGTGCTGCGCTCCGAGGCCAGCCTGCGGGAGGCCGCCGAGGCCCTCGACGCGCTGCACAGCGACGCCGTCGCGGGCGGCACCGACGACACCAAGGCGGGCGAGCCGGGCGTGGACGCCTGGGAGACCACCAACCTGCTCTGCGTCTCCCGGGTCCTGGTCGCCGCCGCCCGCCGCCGCGAGGAGACCCGCGGCTGCCACTGGCGCGAGGACCACCCGGACCGCGACGACACGGACTGGCGCCGGCATCTCGTCGTACGCCTCACCCCGGAGCGGACCCTCGACGTCCGCACGACCGGCACGCATGACTTTCCCCCCACCTCCGAAGCCCCCAGGGAGCCGTAAGTGACCACGCCCGAGGAAGCCCGTCCGAAGCCCGTGGACGTCCCTCTCATCCAGATCAACTCGGTCTCCTCCGACGAGGAGGCCGGTGGCTGCGGCGACGGCTGTGGCTGCGGCGGCGGCGAGGAGTTCGAGTGCGGGCTCGACCCCGCGCTCGCCGAGCTCCTCGCGGACGCCGGTCTCGACCCCGTACAGGTCGAGGACATCGCCCACCTAGCGATCGCCGAGGACCTCGACGGCGGCGTGGACGTGACGACCGTGGCGACCGTCCCCGAGGACGCCGTCGCCACCGCCGACTTCACCGCCCGCGAGGCCGGTGTCGTGGCCGGTCTGCGCGTGGCCGAGGCCGTGCTCTCGATCGTCTGCGACGACGAGTTCGAGGTCGAGCGGCACGTCGAGGACGGCGAGCGCGTCGAGGCCGGGCAGGTGCTCCTCAGCGTCACCGCCCGCACCCGCGACCTGCTCACCGGCGAGCGCAGCGCGCTCAACATCCTGTGCCGCCTCTCCGGCATCGCCACCGCCACGCGCGCGTGGGCGGACGTCCTGGAGGGCACGAAGGCCAAGGTCCGTGACACCCGCAAGACGACGCCGGGGCTGCGCGCCCTGGAGAAGTACGCGGTCCGCTGCGGCGGCGGCGTCAACCACCGCATGTCGCTCTCCGACGCGGCCCTGGTGAAGGACAACCACGTGGTGGCGGCCGGCGGCGTGGCCGAGGCCTTCAAGGCCGTGCGCGAGCTGTTCCCCGAGCTGCCCATCGAGGTCGAGGTCGACACGATGCACCAGGTCCGCGAGGTCCTGGACGCGGGCGCCGACCTGATCCTGCTCGACAACTTCACCCCGGGGGAGACCGAGGAGGCCGTCGCCCTCGTCGCGGGCCGCGCCGCCCTGGAGTCCTCGGGCCGGCTGACCCTGGAGAACGCGGCCGCGTACGCCGCGACCGGCGTGGACTACCTGGCGGTCGGCGGCCTCACCCACTCCTCCCCGATCCTCGACATCGGCCTGGACCTGCGCGAGGTGCGGGCCTGATGCTGCTCACCATCGACGTCGGCAACACGCACACGGTCCTCGGTCTCTTCGACGGTGACGAGATCGTCGAGCACTGGCGGATCTCCACCGATCCGAGCCGCACCGCCGACGAGATGGCGGTCCTGCTCCAGGGCCTCATGGGCATGCACCCGCTGCTCGGCGTCGAGCTGAGCGACGGCATCGAGGGGATCGCCATCTGCGCGACGGTCCCCTCGGTGCTGCACGAGCTGCGCGAGGTCACGCGGCGGTACTACGGGGACGTTCCGGCGGTCCTGGTGGAGCCCGGCGTCAAGACGGGCGTCCCGATCCTCACGGACAACCCCAAGGAGGTCGGCGCGGACCGCGTGATCAACGCGGTCGCCGCCGTCGAGCTCTACGGCGGTCCGGCGATCGTCGTCGACTTCGGTACGGCGACGACGTACGACGCGATCACCACGCGCGGGGAGTACGCGGGCGGGGCGATCGCGCCGGGCATCGAGATCTCGGTCGAGGCCCTCGGGGTCAAGGGCGCCATGCTCCGCAAGATCGAGCTGGCCAGGCCGCGCAGCGTCATCGGCAAGAACACGGTCGAGGCGATGCAGTCCGGCATCGTCTACGGCTACGCGGGCCAGGTCGACGGCGTCGTCGCCCGCATGAAGCGGGAGCTCGTCGGCCCCGCCGGCGACCCGTCGGACGTGACCGTGATCGCGACCGGCGGCCTGGCGCCGATGGTCCTCGCCGACTCCAAGGAGATCGACGAGCACGAGCCCTGGCTGACCCTGATCGGCCTGCGCCTGGTGTACGAGCGGAACGTCTCCCGCATGTGAGAGCCGGGGGCGGCCTCGCGGCCCCCGGTCTCCGGCCCCGGTCTCCGGCCCCGCTCTGCGGCGCCCCGTCCCCGGTCGGCGCCCCGTCGTCCCCGGCCCGGCTGTCGTCGGCGCGCCGGAATGATCGCTAAGAGGAAATTGTCCGATTAGCGCGTATCGTCGGCCCATGCCCACGCCATACGGATCCCGCGGCGGCATGGCGTTCAGCGCGGACGAGCTGCGTGTGCTCCGCCGTGCCCTCGCCGTCGCCCTCCACCCCGCCCCCCTCCAGGACGAGGACGTCCAGGACACACTGCTCCTGGCCGAATCCGTGGACGAGGCCGTGCGCGAGGCCGGCCGGCTGCGCGCCTTCCTCCTCGACGACCTGGCCCGCTATCGCGAGGCGCTGCCCGGGTCGCTCGGCGGCTATCTGGAGCTCCTCCAGGACGCCCTCGCCGCCGGGTACGACCCCGCGGCCGACGACCTCGCCGCCCTGCGCGCGCTGCGCCGCAACCCCGCGGCCGCCGCGCTGCTCGCCCGCTGCCAGATCCTCGCCGAGCGCTCGGTGCGCGCCCGCCTGGCCCGGGTCTCCCAGGCCACCACCACCCCCGTGGCCGCCACCCCGGGTCCCAGAACCCGGCTGCTGGCCCTCCCCGGCGGGCGTGCGGCGGCCGACGAGCCCAAGCCGACACCGCCGGCGCCGGCCGAGCGTCCGGTGCCCAAGCCGTCCGAGGTCTTCCCGCCACGCCGGAGGCCCGTACCTCCGCCCCCGCCGGAGGAGCGGGTCGCCGGATAGCTAGTCTGGTCGCCATGGACTACGTATCCGCGCTCGTGCCGCCCATCGTGATGGCCGTCTTCTTCTTCGGTGTCGTCGCGATCATCATCAAGAGCCAGGGCGGGCCGAACAAGGCCAAGGAGGACGCGATCGTGGACGCCGCGATCGCCCGCGCCGAGGCCGTGCGCCAGCCGGCGGACAACGGCGCCAAGGACTGAGGTCCGGCGCGGCCCACGAAGCACCGCGGTACCGGGGACGTACGACCCTTTGAGGTCGTACGTCCTTTTTGTTGCGTTTCCTTCCTTGAATGACACGCTACCGGCGCTTTGCGCACTAAAGTGGCGTTGTGCCCCGTCCTTTGGGAGAGCTCGAAGACGCCGTCATGACGCGCGTCTGGCAATGGAACCGTCCGGTGACCGTCCGAGAAGTTCTCGAGGACCTTCAGCAGGAACGGTCCATCGCCTACACCACCGTCATGACCGTCATGGACAATCTCCATCAGAAGGGCTGGGTCCGCCGAGAAGTCGAAGGCCGCGCCTATCGATATACGGCGGTCTCCACCCGCGCCGCATACGCGGCCGCGTTGATGAACGAGGGATGGGCCCAGAGCGACAACCCCGCCGCCGCGCTCGTCGCCTTCTTCGGGATGATGTCGCAGGACCAGCGTGAGGCCCTGAACGACGCCATCCGCATCGTCCAGCGCGACAACCCGCTTCCCGACCCCACCCCCGCTTCCGCTCCCGCCGCGCCCGAGCAGGGAACCGAGGAGACCGGCGGAACCGGTGCAACCGGGGCCCGAGAGCGATAACCGCACCCCCGGGGCGATAGCGTCCCCCCATGTCGCCGTCCGCTTCCCCGGCCGCCTCCGCGGCCTCCGCCAAAGCCGTCACCGTACGCAGGGCACGTACCGGAGATGTCGCCGCGGTCCGCCGTCTCGTCGATCCCTTCGTCCAGCGCGGGATCCTGCTCGACAAGGCGACCGTCACCCTTTACGAGTCCATCCAGGAGTTCTGGGTGGCGGAACGCGACGAGGACGCCACCGTCGTCGGCTGCGGCGCTCTCCATGTGATGTGGGAAGACCTCGCGGAAGTCCGTACTCTCGCCGTCGATCCCGACTTCAAGGGCGCCGGCGTAGGACATCAGGTGCTGGACAAGTTGTTGCACACCGCCCGATGGCTCGGGGTGCGGCGGGTATTCTGCCTGACCTTCGAAGTCGACTTCTTCGTGAAGCACGGCTTCGTCGAGATCGGCGAGACCCCGGTCGACGGAGATGTCTACAGCGAGCTCCTCCGTTCCTATGACGAGGGAGTCGCCGAGTTCCTCGGTCTCGAACGAGTGAAGCCGAACACCTTGGGCAACAGCCGGATGCTTCTGCACCTGTGACGCGGAACGCGGGACGGAACCCCGCGGGGAACCCCGGTGGAACCCCGACGGAACCCTATGTCCGAATCGCGCACGTTTCCCGCGTTGCCGAGGTTCTGAACCTCTGCCAGGGGTTTGTGTTTTTCCGGGAAAAGCGGTTTCCTTTCCGCGTACTGCATTTTCGATGAAAGGAAATCCGGTGGCACAGAAGGTTCAGGTCCTTCTTGTCGACGACCTCGACGGCGTCGAGGCGGACGAGACCGTGACGTTCGCGCTGGACGGCAAGACCTACGAGATCGACCTCACCACCGCCAACGCGGAAAAGCTCCGTGGCCTGCTCGAGCCGTACACCACGAGTGGCCGTCGTACCGGTGGTCGCACCACCGGCGGACGCGGCAAGGGCCGCGCCGTGGCGACGGGCAGCCAGGACACCGCGAAGATCCGCGCGTGGGCCAAGGAGAACGGCATGAACGTGAACGACCGCGGTCGCGTTCCCGCCGACATCAAGGCTGCCTACGAGGACGCGAACCGCTGAGGCGGCAGCTGCTGAGCCGCCGGCCCCAGGGCCCGGGCACTCAGCAGCCGCACCCGGTGGCACTCCGCGGCGGCGGCGGCCACGAGACGCACCAAGCACGGGGCGGTCCCATCGCCCCACGGCGTGGACCGCAGCGCCGGCAGCGAGGACTCGACCTCGCGGCCCGGTGCCGGGGCCCGCAGCCACACGGCGGCGCCCGGCGCGCCGGATCCGCCCCGCCCCGGGGGAAGGGGCGCGGTCATCCGGCCGTCGGTGCCCAGCGCGGCGAGATCCAGCGAGATCCCGCCCCACTCGAGCCAGTCGAGCAGTCCCGGCAGCTCCTCCGCGCTCCCCGCGGCCACGAGCAGCCTCATCCGGCGCCCCAGCAGGGCCACCGGACCCGTCGCCGGACCCATCCTGCGCAGTACACCGCGTCCGGCCGTCGCGGGCAGCTCCAGGACGTCGAAGCGCAGCCCCGTGACCAGCTGCACCGGCGGGCCGGCCACCGTCGCCCAGCCGAGCTCGTGCTCGTACCACCGTGCGAGACCGCCGTCGATCGGCGTACGGGGAAGCGGGACGGTGAAGGGCATGTCCGGGGAACTCCCGGAGGGGCACGTTGGTTACGCCCGAGAGGGCGCGACGGCCGCCCGACTCCCCGTCCCCGGTGACGCACGGTCCCCCTCCGAACGCGCAAGGTGTCCGTGATGGGGCGTACGAGTGCATTCGGCAGCGCAAGGGTGTTCGCTGGTAGCGGAGGGAACCGGGGTGCGCCGCATGGAGTGTCAGTCCTTACGGGTAAGACATTCCTAGTGGAGAGGGGCGACTCGCGGGCTTCGGCGTCTCACGTTCGCCATCGGCGTACTGATGACGCGGGTAACTACTTGGCCTGCGGGAACATCGTCTCGCACCATCGGGTTGGAGCATTTGTCGGCTGTTCGGCAGCAGGTCTCCCCGCGGAAGAGGGGGTGATCCGGACGGATGTCGGCAGTTGGAATGAGCGGTCCCCGCTTGCGGGACTAAGCTGCGGAAGGACAGGGAGGGGATCGACCCCTAACTGACTGACCGCTCTGAGGAGCGATTAACGATGTTCGAGAGGTTCACCGACCGCGCGCGGCGGGTTGTCGTCCTGGCTCAGGAAGAAGCCCGGATGCTCAACCACAACTACATCGGCACCGAGCACATCCTTCTGGGCCTTATCCACGAGGGTGAGGGTGTCGCCGCTAAGGCCCTGGAGAGCCTCGGGATTTCGCTCGAGGCGGTCCGCCAGCAGGTGGAGGAGATCATCGGGCAGGGGCAGCAGGCCCCGTCCGGGCACATCCCCTTCACCCCTCGCGCCAAGAAGGTCCTGGAGCTCTCGCTCCGTGAGGCCCTCCAGCTCGGCCACAACTACATCGGCACCGAGCACATCCTGCTCGGCCTGATCCGCGAGGGCGAGGGCGTCGCCGCCCAGGTCCTCGTGAAGCTGGGCGCCGACCTCAACCGGGTGCGGCAGCAGGTCATCCAGCTGCTCTCCGGCTACCAGGGCAAGGAAGCCGCCACGGCCGGCGGTCCTGCCGAGGGCACCCCCTCGACGTCCCTGGTCCTCGACCAGTTCGGGCGCAACCTCACCCAGGCGGCCCGCGAATCCAAGCTCGACCCGGTCATCGGGCGCGAGAAGGAGATCGAGCGGGTCATGCAGGTGCTGTCCCGCCGCACCAAGAACAACCCGGTCCTCATCGGCGAGCCCGGCGTCGGCAAGACCGCCGTCGTCGAGGGCCTGGCGCAGGCCATCGTCAAGGGCGAGGTGCCCGAGACCCTCAAGGACAAGCACCTCTACACCCTCGACCTCGGTGCGCTGGTCGCCGGCTCCCGCTACCGCGGTGACTTCGAGGAGCGCCTGAAGAAGGTCCTCAAGGAGATCCGCACCCGCGGCGACATCATCCTGTTCATCGACGAGCTCCACACCCTCGTGGGTGCGGGTGCCGCCGAGGGCGCGATCGACGCCGCCAGCATCCTCAAGCCGATGCTGGCCCGCGGTGAGCTCCAGACCATCGGTGCCACCACGCTGGACGAGTACCGGAAGTACCTGGAGAAGGACGCGGCCCTCGAGCGCCGCTTCCAGCCCATCCAGGTCGCCGAGCCGTCGCTGCCGCACACCATCGAGATCCTCAAGGGTCTGCGCGACCGGTACGAGGCCCATCACCGGGTCTCCATCACCGACGAGGCCCTCGTCCAGGCCGCGACCCTGGCCGACCGGTACATCTCGGACCGCTTCCTCCCGGACAAGGCGATCGACCTGATCGACGAGGCCGGCTCCCGGATGCGCATCCGCCGGATGACCGCGCCGCCGGACCTCCGCGAGTTCGACGAGAAGATCGCCGGCGTCCGCCGCGACAAGGAGTCCGCGATCGACTCGCAGGACTTCGAGAAGGCCGCCTCGCTCCGTGACAAGGAGAAGCAGCTCCTCGCCGCGAAGGCCAAGCGCGAGAAGGAGTGGAAGGCCGGCGACATGGACGTCGTGGCCGAGGTCGACGGCGATCTGATCGCCGAGGTCCTCGCGACCGCCACGGGCATCCCGGTCTTCAAGCTGACCGAGGAGGAGTCCAGCCGCCTGCTCCGCATGGAGGACGAGCTCCACAAGCGCGTCATCGGGCAGAAGGACGCCGTCATCGGCCTCTCGCGGGCCATCCGCCGTACGCGTGCCGGTCTGAAGGACCCGAAGCGCCCCGGTGGCTCGTTCATCTTCGCCGGTCCGTCCGGTGTCGGTAAGACCGAGCTTTCGAAGGCTCTCGCCGAATTCCTCTTCGGCGACGAGGACGCGATGATCTCCCTCGACATGTCGGAGTTCAGCGAGAAGCACACGGTTTCCCGTCTCTTCGGTTCGCCGCCCGGATACGTCGGCTACGAAGAGGGCGGCCAGCTCACCGAGAAGGTGCGCCGCAAGCCGTTCTCCGTCGTCCTCTTCGACGAGGTCGAGAAGGCCCACCCCGATATCTTCAATTCCCTTCTCCAGATCCTGGAGGACGGCCGCCTGACCGACTCCCAGGGCCGGGTCGTGGACTTCAAGAACACGGTCATCATCATGACCACCAACCTCGGGACCAGGGACATCTCGAAGGGCTTCAACCTGGGCTTCGCCGCCCAGGGCGACACGAAGTCCAACTACGAGCGGATGAAGGCCAAGGTCAGCGACGAGCTGAAGCAGCACTTCCGCCCGGAGTTCCTCAACCGTGTGGACGACATCATCGTCTTCCCGCAGCTGACGCAGGAGGACATCCTCCAGATCGTCGACCTGATGATCGGCCGCGTCGACGAGCGCCTCAAGGACCGGGACATGGGCATCGAGCTCTCCCAGTCCGCGAAGGAGCTGCTCGCCAAGAAGGGCTACGACCCCGTGATGGGCGCCCGGCCGCTGCGCCGGACGATCCAGCGCGAGATCGAGGACTCGCTGTCGGAGAAGATCCTCTTCGGCGAGCTGCGCCCCGGTCACATCGTGGTCGTGGACACGGAAGGCGAGGGCGACGAGCGCACCTTCACCTTCCGCGGCGAGGAGAAGACGGCTCTGCCGGACGCCCCGCCGATCGAGGCGACGGGCGGCACGGGCCCGAACCTGTCGAAGGACGCGTAAGGCTCAGCGCCTGAGCACGAAGGGGCGGCCCCGGAACCTGATGGTTCCGGGGCCGCCCCTTTCGTGTGCGGGTGCGGGTCAGGTGGTGATCGTGACGGTGGGGGCGAGGCGCTCGGCGCCGGTGAGCCGGGCGCCGAGTGCGCTGACCGAATCGAGCTGCGGCAGGGACGCCAGCGGCGCGAGGTCGTGGAACGAGCCGGAGCCGCCCATGAGGATCAGATGTCGCAGGCCCGGGAAGACCCGTGTGACGGTGTCCAGGAGTGCGTAGCGGCCGTCGGGGACGAGGAGGGTCAGCACCTCCGCCGACGGAAGCCGCAGCGACTCCGGGGCGCCCCTCAAGGTCTCCGCGTCCGTCAGGAGGTAGAGGAGCCCGTCCAGGGCGGCCAGAGCACCCCAGTCCTCCTCGGACAGGTCCTTCAGGCCGTGGAGGTTCACCGACGTCAGGAAGCGCAGGCTGCCGAGGAAGGTCAGCCCTCCCTCGGGGTACCCGAGCAGGGAGAGGCTCCTCAGCCTGTTCTCGGCGGGGAAGGCACTCAGGAATCCGGCGGGCAGTCCCTGAAGCCGGAGGTGTGCCACGCCGTCGAGCGTCCCGTGCAGGAGGGCCATTCCGTGGGAGGTCAGGCCGGCACGCAGGTCCAGCGTTGCGGGGCGCATGCCGAGGCGCACGACCTCGGCGGCTTGTTCGTCCGACCCGAGAGTGAAGTCGATCCGGTCCTGGTCGAGCCGGGCGATGACCTCCTCGGCGTACCGCGTCGGGTCGAACCGCGACCACCCCCACATCAGCTGCGAGTGGACGCTCACGGAGGTGTGCTCCGTGAACCGGGCGAGATAGGGCAGTGCGGCGTCGTCCGTGATGTGGGTCGCCGTGATCGTCACAGCCAGCGCCGCCTCGTCGTCCAGGCCCTCAGGTCCCGGCAACAGATCCAGGACCACCCGTCCCACCGACGCCAGCTCCCGCGCCTCCGCAGAGCTGCGCGGGGGGATCACCTCCGCCGTCCGCGCCAGGATCCGTTCCCGTACCTCGGGCGCCACCTCCGTCGCGTGGTCCAGCGCGGTTGCCGCCACCACCACCACGCGGAGCTCCGTACGGCGGTCGGGTGCCGCGTCCGCCGCCTTCAGGAGTTCCTCGAAGATCTCCGCGCACTCGCGCGGGCGCGCGTGCCCGACGGCCATGCGGATGACGTCCTCCCACTGGTCGTCCGCCGCGTGCCGGACGAGGACTCCGATGTCCCAGCGGTCCACGAGGGCCTTCGCCGCCAGGTAGTCCTGGAAGGTGCGGTGGATGAAGTCGACCGTGTCGGCGGTCGGCTCGCGCAGCAGGCCGCTGCGGTGGAGGAGGTGGGTGAAGACCGGGCCGGGGTCGTATCCCGACGCCTCCGTGATCGCCGGGACGGCCTCCCGCACCACCGACTCCGCGTGCGCGCGGTCCATCGTCGTGCGGCCGTTGAGCGTCAGCCAGTACGCGATCCGCTGGATCAGCTGGATCTGCGGGCTCTCGCCGAGCTCGATCCCGTACGGCGTCCCCATGTCCCGCTCGCGGTCCCGGCGCGAGAGCAGCATCGCCAGCGCCGCGTCGTACAACGCCTTGCGGCCACGGGGCAGGAAGCCGCGCCTCCCGTGGTGCAGAGCGCAGATCAGGCCGCACATCAGAGGGCTGGTGGCGAGCTGGGCGACGTCCGCCGTCGTGCGCAGGGCGTCGAGGAGCGGCTGCTCGTACGGCGCTGCCGCCGGCCCGGCGGCCCGGTGCCAGCGGCGGACGAAGGTGGCGACCTCGGGGGTGGACATGGGGGCGAGGGTGAGCTCGGCGAAGCCGTCCGACGCGAGCCAGTCGTCGCTCACGGCGGTGGGGCGGGAGGTCACGAGCCAGCGGTTGCCGTCGTAGGTGTCGAGGAGGTCGCGGAGCCAGCGGCGCGCGCGGTCGCGCTCGGCCTCGGGGATCTCGTCGATGCCGTCGACGAGGACCAGGCCGCGCCCGGTGGCGAGGACGCGGTCGGCCCAGCCGTCGGGCGGGGAGAGCGGGCAGTCGACGGCGGAGAGGAAGCGGTCGGGGGCGGGGAGGCGCTCGCCGTGGCGGGTGAGGGCGCGGAGGGGGAGGACGAAGGGGATCCGGCCGTGGAGGTACGCCATGTCGTCCGCGAGGTCCTCGCGGGTGGCCGACACCGCCAGCCACTGGATGAGCGTCGTCTTGCCGGAGCCGGCCGCCCCGCGCAGGAGCACCTTGTCGTGGTGGGCGAGGATCTGGTCGGCACGGTCGGCCGGGGCGAAGCGCCGGGAGACGCTCGTGGCTCCGGCCGCCGCCGCCCGGGCCGCCCTGGCGGCGGGGTCCGTCTCCTCGTCGGGCGTCCGCGTCCGGGGCGCGGCCGACCAGGTGTCCTCCGGACCTCGCGTCGCCTCCAGCGACAGGTACGCCACGTCCAGCGGCCACTTCTCCGGTGCGTCCCGCAGGTCCACGCCGTAGATCGTCAGGCGGCCGTGCTTCCTGGCCAGGTGGGTCAGGTAGCGCCGCTCGAACTCGGCGTCCCGGCCGTCCGCCCGGGGCACCCGGCGGACCACCTCGTCCAGCTTGGCGATGAGCTCGCTCTGTCCTCGGGCCTGTTCCACCAGGCTGCGGGCCACGAACGTGGAGCGCTGGGTGAAGAAGTCGAGGATGTGGAGGCAGGCCCACTCCGTCATCGACTCCAGGTAGCGGACGGAGTCCGTCGACAGGCCGTCCGGGGCCGGGGCAGCCGTGCGCAGGCGGCGGGCGAGGGCGGTGTGGCCGAGGCGGACGGCCTGGACGTCGTCCATGTCGAGGCCGCCCAGGGCCAGGAGCGTCGAGGCGAGGGTGTCGGTGACCGCCTCGGTCTCGTCGGCGGGGAAGGGCCGCTCCCCGGTCCCCGCCCCGGCCCCGTCCACGGACCGGCCCACCAGTGTTCCCGCCAGCTTCCGTACGTCCTTCTCCGTCAGCGTGCGCTTCTCTCCGCGGAAGGAGACGAGGGCGGAGAGTCTGACCTTCTCCGACCGGCTCGTGAGGCCCGCCCCTGGACCATCGCTGACCAGCAGTTTTCTCAGGATCGGGCCGATCGCGGCCGAGGCGAGGCGCGTGCCGATGAGCGCCGGTTCCATGTGTGTCCCCCCGTGGGTTCCCGAAGCGGTCAGCGTAGTGCGGGACGGTCCTCCGAACGGCTCGGTCGCGTGACCCAGGTCCCATTGGCGGCCGGTGCCTGGTGACAAGGCGCACAGGGGTTTCGAGGGGTACTAGCCGGAATAGTGGCGACCTTTGGTGTCGATTCGGGACGTTCAGGAGTGAACCACCAGGACTTTGGTCCCCGAGGGTCCCGAACCGGACGCCAGACGGCGTTTTGCACGGTTCCGGTTCCCGTGACATGCGGATAAACCGGTTCTCTTGTGCCGGTATGTCCGATTTCGAAGGTGGCTCCGGAGGCCGTCAAGGGCGGATCTTCCCTGGAGATCGCTACGACCTGATGTCGTAGATGGGGTGTTTTGGGCTGGATGGGGGTCCGGGTTACCAAGGATGAGCAAGCCCGACGCAGAGCACCGTTCGCGTCGGGTCCCGTACTTCCCGGAGGTTTCCCCCGTATGTCGAAGCGCATGAACCCCGCCGCCCGTGTCACCGTCGTCGCTCTTGCCGCCGCCGGCCTGGGAGCGACGATGGTGACCGGAGCTGGGTCCGCCTTCGCCGCCGAGGGCAAGGCCGTCACCGCCCCGGTCGCGGTCACCGCGTCTGCCGCCGTCGCCGCTCAGGCCGACGCCCAGGCGCACGTCGCCGCCCAGGTGAAGGCGGCCGCCGCGAAGGCCGCAGCCGTCAAGAAGGCCGCCGCGGTCAAGAAGGCCGTCACCGTGAAGCCGGTCGCCGCCAAGAAGGCCGCGTCCTGGGTCAAGCCGGTCGCCGCGTACACGCTGAGCGCCAGCTACAACCAGGGCGGCGCCATGTGGGCCCACAAGCACTCCGGCCAGGACTTCGCCGTTCCGGTCGGCACCCCGGTCAAGGCCGCGGGCACCGGCACCGTCGTGAAGGCCGGCCCGAACGGCGGCGGCGACGGCCCCGCGTACGGCAACGCGATCGTCGTCAAGCACGCCAACGGCACGTACTCGCAGTACGCCCACCTGTCGAAGATCAAGGTGCACATCGGCCAGAAGGTCCTCGTCGGTCAGCAGATCGCCCTCTCGGGCAACACCGGCAACTCCTCCGGCCCCCACCTGCACTTCGAGATCCGTACGACCCCGAACTACGGCTCCGCCGTGAACCCGGCCGCCTTCCTGCGGTCCCACGGCGTCTCCATCTGAGCCGTACGAACAGACCTCATGAGGCCCGGTGGGCCTGGTTGAGCAGATCGAGGGCGACCTCGAGGGTGGCCCTGTGCTTCTCCTCGGGGTCGCCTTCGAGGTTCTGCATGAAGAACGTGCCCGCGTGCAGTGTGAAGATCGCGCTGACGCAGCGCACCTGGTCCACCATCGCGAAGTCCGGTTCCTGGATCAGTCCGGTCAGCGCGAGCATCCGCTCCTTGAAGGTGAGGCCGACGCTCAGCTCGCGGACCGTCGCCTGGTTCTCCTGCATGAAGCGGAAGAGCGGGGCCGCCGCGCGCAGTGCCACCTGGTAGCGGCGCAGCACCTCCTGCCGGGTCTCCAGGGTCCGGGGCTGTTCCTGGGCCCAGGTGATCAGGTCGTCCATGGGCCGGGTGAGGTCCTCGAAGATCCCGACGAGGATGTCTTCCTTGGTCTTGAAGTGGTAGTAGAGCGCCGCTTTCGTGACGTCGAGGCGTTCCGCGATCTCGCGCAGGGAGGTCTTCTCGTAGCCCTGCTCGGCGAAGAGATCGAGGGCCACGTCCTGGATGCGCTGGCGGGTGTTGCCTCGGGCCATGACTGCCCTCCACTTTCCAAAGAACTTACTTGACGACCGGCAAGTTACGGGTCTACCTTCCCCAGTGTAGTAACTAGCCGGGCGGCAAGTAAGGGATGAAGATGACGACGCAAGCCACAGCGACACCGGCACAGGGGGAGACGGAACCGCAGCCGCGCAGCGTCCGCGTCGTCCTGCTCGCCCTGATGATCGCGATGCTCCTCGCGATGCTGGACAACATGATCATCGGCACCGCGATGCCGACCATCGTCGGCGAGCTCGGCGGCCTGGAGCACCTCTCCTGGGTCGTCACCGCCTACACCCTGGCCACCGCCGCCTCCACCCCTCTGTGGGGCAAGGTCGGCGACATGTTCGGCCGCAAGGGCGTCTTCCTCACCTCGATCGTGATCTTCCTGATCGGTTCGGCGCTCAGCGGCATGGCCCAGGACATGGGCCAGCTCATCGGCTTCCGTACGATCCAGGGCCTCGGCGCCGGCGGCCTCATGGTCGGCGTCATGGCGATCATCGGCGACCTCATCCCGCCCCGCGAGCGCGGCAAGTACCAGGGCATGATGGCCGGCGTGATGGCCCTCGCCATGATCGGCGGACCGCTGGTCGGCGGCACCATCACCGACCACTGGGGCTGGCGCTGGTCCTTCTACATCAACCTGCCGCTCGGCGCCGTCGCCCTCGCCATGGTCACCGCCGTCCTGCACCTGCCGAAGAAGAAGCGCGCCACGGGCACCCGGATCGACTTCCTCGGCGCCGCGCTGCTGACCGTCGGCATCACCGCGATCGTCCTGGTCACCACCTGGGGCGGTACGGAGTACGCCTGGGGCTCGGCCACCATCGTCGGCCTGGCGGTCGGCGGAGCGCTCTCGCTCGCGGCCTTCCTCTGGGTGGAGACCCGCGCGAGCGACCCGATCATGCCGCTGCACATCTTCCGCAGCCGCAACTTCACGCTGATGTCCCTGATCGGCTTCATCACCGGTTTCGTGATGTTCGGCGCGGTCCTCTACCTGCCGATCTTCCAGCAGTCCGTCCAGGGCGCCTCGGCGACCAACTCCGGCCTGCTGCTCCTGCCGATGCTGCTGTCGATGATGGTCATCTCGCTGGTCGTGGGCCGCTTCACCACCAGCACCGGCAAGTACAAGATCTTCCCGATCCTGGGCGGCGCGCTCATGACGGTCGGTCTGTTCCTGCTCTCCACGATGGACACCGACACCTCGCGGCTGATCTCCGGCGTCTACATGGCGGTCCTCGGTGCCGGCATGGGCTTCCTGATGCAGATCACCATGCTGGTCGCCCAGAACAGCGTCGAGATGAAGGACATGGGCGTCGCCTCGTCCTCCACCACCCTCTTCCGGACGCTCGGCTCCTCCTTCGGCGTCGCGATCATGGGCGCGCTCTTCACGAGTCGCGTCCAGGACGAGATGGCGGCACGCGGCGGATCCGGCCTCACCGAGCGGACGGCCCAGCTCGACGCGGCCAGCCTGGCCAAGCTGCCGGAGGCGCTCCGCGAGGCCTACCAGCACGCGGTCTCGACGGGCACGCACGGCGCCTTCCTGGTCGCCGCCGCGGTCTCCGTCCTCGGCCTGGCCCTCGCCTTCTTCGTCAAGGAGGTGGCGCTGCGCGGTGCCGGTCCGGCGCCGGCCCCGACGGCGGCAGAAGGCGACGACAAGGTGAAGGTCGCCGAGACCGTCTGATCGCCTCGTGAGAGGTACGTGCGTACGGCGGTGGGGCCGGTCCTGACACAGGACCGGCCCCACCGCCGTACCTCTCACACGCCACAAGCGGCAGAGGTCAGTAGGCCGGCCGTGCCCGAAAGAACCGTCGGTCGGGCGGCGGTGCCCACAGGAACCGTCGGTAGACCGGCCGTGCCCGCGGGGACCGTCAGTCGGCCGGCCGCAGGATCGGGAAGCTGCCGGTGTTCGTCGGCGCGTGGTCCGGCAGCCACAGCACCGCGATCGCCCCGCCCACCCCGTTCGGCGCCGCCTCGGAGGCCACGTTCCGGAAGGTCAGCCGGGCGCCCAGGACCCGCGCCTGGCCGGACGCGATCGTCAGGCCCAGGCCGTGGCCCTGGCCCGCGCGGTCGCTCGTCCCCGTACGGAACCGGCTCGGGCCCTCCTTGAGCAGCGCCTCGGGGAAGCCGGGACCGTGGTCGCGGACCCGCACGACGCGGCCCTCCACGGTGACCTCCACCGGCGGCTTGCCGTGCTTGGCGGCGTTCGCGAGGAGATTGCCGAGGACGCGCTCCAGGCGCCGCGGGTCGGTGTTCACCCAGGAGTCGTGGACGACCCGGACCACCACGCCGGGATCGAGCGTCCGCACCCGCCGCTCCACGAACTCCCCGAGCGCGATCTCCTGGAGTTCCGCCCGCTCCGACGCACTGTCGAGCCGGGCCACCTCCAGCACGTCCTCGACCAGCGTCCGCATCGCCTGCGCCCGGTCCCGTACGAGCTCGGTCGGACGCCCCGGCGGCAGCAGCTCGGCCGCCGTGAGCAGCCCGGTCACCGGGGTGCGCAGCTCGTGCGCGATGTCCGCGGTGACCCGCCGCTCGGCCTCGATCCGCTCGTTGAGGGCGTCGGTGAGGGCGTCGACCGCCCACGCCAGGTCGTCGGTCTCGTCCCGTACGACCCCGCCGACGGCCTCCCTGACCCGGACGTCCGTGTTCCCCTGGGCGACCCGTCCGGCCGCGACGGCGGCCTTCCGCAGCCGCCGCGAGAGCTGGCCGCCGATGAGCACGCCGAGGGCGCAGCCGCCGAAGACCACCGAGACCGAGCCGATGACGAGGGCACGGTCCAGATCGTTCATGATCGTCGCGCTGCGGTCGGCGAAGGGGATGTGCAGCGAGAGCACGTCGCCGTTGGCGAGCGGCACCGCCGCCCACACGTCGGGCGGCCCGCCGTGCCGGTGCTCCTGCACATACGTGCCGCGCCGCTTGTCCTGCATCAGCTGATCGAGCTGAGTGGGCAGCGACGGGTCGTTGATCTTGGTGCCGAAGCGCGGTTCCTTCGGCTTCGACGTCTCGTACATCCGCTGGGCGAAGAGCAGGCGCTCCATCTGCACGTCGCGCGCGTTGTCGAGCATCGAGATCCGGGCGGCGTTGTGCACGACCACGCTCAGGGTGACCGCGATCAGCGCGCCGACCGCCGCGATGGCCACGGCGATCTTCCAGCGGACGCCGGTACGGAGGGGGCGCAGCTTCACCGGTGCGTGCCCGTCTCGGGGGGTGTCGTGTGGATCATGCCGCCCTAGCTCTTGAGCTTGTAGCCGAAGCCGCGGACCGTCTCGATCCTGTCCTGGCCGATCTTGGCGCGCAGCCTCTGGACGTGGACGTCCACGACCCGGGTGTCGCCGCCCCAGCCGTAGTCCCAGACCCGCTCCAGGAGCTTGTCCCGGGACAGCACGGTGCCCGGCGCCGACGAGAACTCCAGGAGCAGCCGCATCTCGGTCGGCGTCAGCCCGACCGGGGCCCCGCCCTTGCGGACCTCCATGCCGTCGGTGTCGACCTCCAGATCGCCGAAGGCGAGGAGTCCGCCGCCGTCCGGCCCCTCCTCCCCGCGCTCACCGGTGCCGGGACCGCCCGCGTGCCCGAAGCGGCGGAGGACGGCGCGGATCCGGGCCATCAGCACGGAGCCGTCGAACGGCTTGGTGACGTAGTCGTCGGCCCCGGCCTCCAGACCGAGGACGACGTCGATCGAGTCGGCGCGCGCCGACAGCATGATCACCGGCACCGTCGACTCGTCGCGGATCCGGCGGCAGAGGCTGACCCCGTCCATGCCCGGCAGCATCACGTCGAGCAGGGCGATGTCCGGCCGCTGCGCCCGGAAGGCGTCCAGACCGGAGAGGCCGTCGGGCATGGACGTGACCCGGAAGCCGTCCCGTTCGAGGGCGAGCTGGGTGGCCTCGCGGATGACGTCGTCGTCCTCGACGAACAGGACATGGGTCTCGGCCATCGTGCGTGCCCTTCGGATCTCTCTGCGGGTGGGGGGGTGCGGCTCAGTTGGCGGGGGGTTCGCTCGGCGCGGGTTCGACGACCTCGCCGTCGCCGACGGCCCGGCTGTAGTCGTTGTGCACCCAGTCGTGCTGGGTGAACCTGTTCCCCGACCAGCGGTACGTGATCACGTCCTCGCCCGAGGGGTAGGCGACCGGGTCGCCCTTCGCGTACACCTGCTTGGTGACGACGAGTTCGCCCCGGTCGATCGTGGCGTAGACGGCGGCGTCCTCCGCCATGAACACGTTCTCGTACCCGTCGCTCTGCTTCCGGTAGACGTACGTGCCGATGCCGACGGCATCACCGCAGGTCATCACGTTGACGACGACGTCGGGCGCGGGAGCGTTCGTGAGGTTCCCGTACGAGGCGTCCACCGGGTACGCGTCCGCGACGCAGGGTTTCAGATCGGTCTTGAACCGCTCCTCGATCTTCGGGTCGGCCTTCAGCAGCTGGATCGGATCGACCCGCTCGGCGGACCGGAGGTCGCCGTCGGCCGAGGGCGAGGGGGTGGGCGCCGCCGCGGCCACGTCCCTGGTGGCGGCCGCTCCCTCGTCCCGGGAGCCGGTGCCGCCGGTGGAACAGGCGGCCATGGACAGCCCGACGGCGACGAGCCCGGCCGTCGCCGTGATGCTCGCCGCCTTGGTGGTACGGCGCCGGCGGCGCCGCCCGGTTCCGTACCGGTCGTCGCCGCCGGGGCCGCCACCGCTGTCGATGTCGTCTTCGCCGTCGTGTCTTCTGCCGTCGGCTTCGCCGTCTAGGCCGCGCACCGCTCCCGCCCCCGTTCGTCGCCTCGTACGGTCGCCCGCTCTCCGGTCCGCCCCAGGGCGCGGGCGTCGAGATCACGGCTCTCCAGCTCCTGGCGCAGCCGGGCGAGCGCCCGGTGGAGCGTCGACTTCACCGTACCGGTCGACATGCCGAGCGCCGCCGCCGTCTCCTCGGTGCTCATCTGTTCCCAGTGCCGCAGGACGACGACGCTGCGCTGCTTCGGCGCGAGGACCTTCAGGATGTCCATGAGGAGGGCACGGTCGGCGTGCTGCTCGGTCGGGTCGTCGACGGAGGCGTCCGGCAGCTGCTCGGTGGGCACCTCTTCGAGCTTGCGGGAGCGCCACCACTCGGTCCGGGTGTTGATCATGACCCGGCGGAGGTAGGCGTCGGCCAGGGACTTGTCGGCGATGCCGTCCCAGCGGCCGTACGTACGGGCGAGGGCCGTCTGCAGGAGGTCCTGGGCGTCGACGGGGTCGGCCACGAGACGACGTGCACTGCGCAGCAGCGCGTCCTGCCGCGTGCGTACGTACTCCTCGAAATCGAGCACCTCGCCATGCCTCATCCGAACCGCCTCCGAACCCCGTGACCTGCTTCGTTCCTCGTGTCGTCGATGACGCTACGGAGCGGTTGTCACGGGGCTGTGCGGGGCAGCCGTCGGTGGACGCACGGCTACCCATCGGTTGTGTAACAGCGGGACGAGGGGCGGGCGGCGCCCGGCTCAGGCCACGGGCAGCCGGTAGAGCCCGCCGTCCAGCGGTTCCACCAGGCCGTCGGCGACCAGTCCGTCCAGGGCCCTGGCCCGCTGCACCGGCTCGTCCCAGACCTTGTCCAGGACCGCCTGCGCCACCGGTTCGGTCGACTCCCGCAGCACCGCCAGGAGCCGGCCCCGGACCTGACGGTCGGTCCCCGCGTACGTCTGGCCGCGCCGCGGCGGGCCGTCGTGCGCGGGCTTCCCCGAGAGCCGCCAGGCGCACTGCCCGGAGATCGGGCAGCGCCCGCAGTCCTCGTTCTTCGCCGTGCAGACGAGCGCGCCCAGTTCCATCGAGGCGGCGGCCCAGCGGGAGGCCGTCGCCTCGTCCGCCGGCAGCAGTGCGCGGGCGAGCCGGCGCTCCGCGGCCGTCGTCGCGTTCGGCGGGTACTGGACGCCCGTCGCCGCCCGAGCGAAGACCCGGCGCACATTGGTGTCCAGGACGGCGTGCCGCTGGCCGTACGCGAAGGAGGCCACCGCGGCCGCCGTGTACTCGCCGATGCCGGGCAGCGCGAGCAGCTGCCCGTGATCGCTCGGCACGTCGCCGCCGTGCCGTTCCTTTATGGCCACGGCCGCCGCGTGCAGCCGCAGGGCCCGGCGCGGATAGCCGAGCCGGCCCCAGGCGCGGACCGCCTCACCGGGCGCGTCGGCGGCCAGATCGGCCGGGCGCGGCCAGCGCGCGAGCCACTGCTCGTACACCGGGAGCACCCGGACGACGGGTGTCTGCTGGAGCATGAACTCGCTGACCATGACGCCCCAGGCCCCGGCCTCGGGGTGGCGCCAGGGCAGGTCGCGGGCGTGCCGGTCGAACCAGGCGAGGACGGGCCCGTGCAACTCGGCGGGGGGCGTCGGGAGGGCGGGCGCCTCGAAGGCCGCGGAGGCCTCGGGGGCCTCGGCGGCATCCAGGGCCCCGGGGGCTTCGGCGGCGGGGGCGGCAGGCGTGAGGGGAGCGTCGATGGAAGTCATGGCACCACCGATCCTGGCACGTCCCCGACGCGATCAGTACGCGCCGTGGCGGGCGCGCGGGAGGTCCTCGGCGCGCGCGGGGGCGTGAGCCCGGGGCCCGCGCCCCGCGCACCACACCACGGCCGAGCTCCGGCTCGACCGGGCCGTCTCCACCAGAGCGCCCACCGGCCGGACCGCCGCCCGCATGAGGAGGAAGGCGACCAGACCGCCCAGGAGCAGGCCGACGGTCACGTCGTGCGGGTAGTGCACGCCGACGAAGACCCGCGAGAAGGCCATGAGCAGCGCCATCGGCACGGTCAGCCAGACGATCCCGCGCCAGGAGAGGGCGAGCGCGATCGCGGCCGCGCCGGCGATGGCCGAGTGGTTGCTGGGGAAGGACCAGTCGCCGTACGGCGGGCAGGTGATGAGCGAGTCGGGCGCCCCGACGACGGCACGGCACGGACGGTCCTCGTCGACCAGCGACTTCAGCGCCTCGCTCACCACGTACCCGAAGGCCGTGGCGAGGGGGGCGAGCAGCGCGAGCGCCATCGCCCGGCTCGAACCTTCGCGGGAGCGCCACCAGCCGGCCAGGAACAACGCGCCGAACAACAGCAGTCCGGCCTCGGTCCAGACCTCGGCGAGCCACTGGAACCAGTGGGGGGTCGCGTGGGCGAAGTCGGCGACATCGAGATAGAGCCGGTCGGAGAGGTCGAGGAGGGTGTTCATGGTGAAAGACGCTAACCGGAATCCGGAGTCCGCCGCCCCGGGCCAACGGCCAGAACGACCCCCGACGAAAGTGGGGGTGCTCGCGATTCGCTCCGGTTCCCGCCGGTTTCGGGTGGGGCGTGCGAGCTCCGGAGCTCCGTTCCGGGAAAAGTTCCCGGAACCGACGGATGTGATCATCGGCAAAACTTGATGTCTCGGGCGGCGGGTGGGGCGGGAGTTGGGCCGGATCTCTCGTAAGGTTCGGGTCGTGGGATCTTTGCGCAATCCGGTCGGGCCGCTTCCCTCCACCATCTACTGGCGACGGAGGGCGGTGGCGGCGTGCCTGGTGGCGCTTCTCGCACTCCTCGCCGTCTGGGCCGTCACCTCCGGTGACGGGGGCGGGAAGAAGACGAACGACGGGGCCAACGGCGCCTCCCCCACCCCTCCCTCCATCACTCCGGGCCCCTCGGGCACCGGGGAGGCGATCAGCCAACAGCCGGGCGGACGCGACGAGTCGGGCGACTCCGGCGACACCACCGGAGGCAACGGCGGCCCGGGCGGCTCCGGTGCGGATCCGGGAACGGGCACCGACGCCGGCGCGGACGCGGGTACGGCCGCCGGAACCGACGGCGGCGGCAAGAACGGCGACACCGACGGCGCGGGCGGCGACGGAGGCGCGGGCACCGGTGCGGGACAGCAGGTCCCGGCCGATTCCCCGCTTCCCAACTGCTCTGCGGAAGCCCTGCAGTTGACGCTCCGCAGCGCCAAGGTCAGCTACGAGGCGGGAGAGAAGCCCCGCTTCCACCTCGTCGCCAAGAACACCTCGAAGACCGCCTGCAAGGCCGACTTCGGGCCCCGCGCCGCGGTTCTGACGATCAGCGACAAGCAGGACGACGAGGTCTGGTCCTCCGCGGACTGCCCGCGCCCCGGGAACCCGATCCTGCTGCGCGTCCCCGCGGGCGCCACCGTCACCCACACCGTGGAGTGGGACCGCGGACGCAGCGCCCCGCAGTGCGCCACCGCCCCGGCGGGCCAGGCCGCCCCCGGCACCTACCTCGTGGAGGCGACGATGCCGGGTGCGAAGGTTCTCCCTGCCTCGTTCACGCTCGCCAGGGACTGATCGGCCGGAGGCAAGGGCCCCGGCGCCGGGAGCGGTACGTCCAGTACGTGTCGCTCAGCCGTACGCCCTGGGGGTGTCGTGCCGATCAGGCCGGGCTCCGGCGTGATCGACACGACACCCCCTAGACGTAGCGCTCGAGGATCGAGGACTCCGCCAGCCGGGACAGGCCCTCGCGCACGCTGCGGGCGCGGGCCTCGCCGACGCCGTCCACGGTCTGGAGGTCGTCCACACTGGCCGCGAGCAGCTTCTGCAGCCCGCCGAAGTGCTCCACGAGCCGCTCGATGATCGCGCCCGGCAGCCGCGGCACCTTGGCCAGGAGCCGGTAGCCGCGCGGCGAGACGGCCGAGTCGAGGGTCTCGGGCGAGCCGCTGTAGCCCAGCGCCCGCGCCACGACCGGCAGTTCGAGCAGCTCGGTGTGGGTCAGCGCGTCCAGCTCGGTGAGCGCCTCCGCGACCGTCCGCGAGCGCTTGGCCGTCGGCTCCGGCACGTAGTCCCGGATGACCAGCTCGCGCTCCGGCTCCACGCCCGCGATCAACTCGTCCAGCTGGAGCGAGAGGAGCCGCCCGTCCGTGCCCAGCTCGACCACGTACTCGGCGATCTCGGTGGCGATCCTGCGGACCATCTCCAGCCGCTGCGCGACGGCGGTGACGTCCCGGACCGTGACCAGGTCCTCGATCTCCAGCGCTGAGAGCGTGCCGGCCACCTCGTCGAGCCGGAGCTTGTACCGCTCCAGGGTCGCGAGCGCCTGGTTGGCGCGGGACAGGATCGCGGCCGACTCCTCCAGGACCCGGCGCTCACCGTCCACGTACAGCGCGATCAGCCGCATCGACTGGGAGACGGAGACGACCGGGAAGTTGCACTGCTTGGAGACCCGGTCCGCGGTGCGGTGCCGGGTGCCGGTCTCCTCGGTGGGGATGGAGGCGTCCGGAACCAGCTGCACGCCCGCGCGGTGGATCTTGGTGATGTCCTTGTCGAGGACGAGCGCGCCGTCGAGCTTGCACAGCTCACGCAGGCGCGTGGCGGCGAACTCGACGTCCAGCACGAAACCGCCGGTGCACATCGAATCGACCGTCTTGTCGAGGCCGAGCACGATGAGACCGCCCGTGTTGCCGCGGAGGATCCGCTCCAGGCCGTCACGCAGCGCGGTGCCCGGCGCGACGGCGCTCAGGGCGGCGCGCATCAGCGCTTCGTTGCCGGAGCCCGCGCCGGACTTTCCAGGAGCTGCTGCCCCGTCCTTGGCTGCCACTGCACTCCTCCGGCTCGTACGGATGGGCGAGACCAGGGCAAAGTCTAGCGACACCACCCCGCCGCCCTCCGCCCCCGACCGATCACGGTGGTCCGAAAGGGGTCCCCGCCCCGACACGGACCTAACCCTCCGCGTCTTTGCGAAGCGTACGGAGCGAACCGTCGGCGCGGTGTGAACATGCGGCGTCGACCGCTCCGGATCACTCCGGCCGAGGCCTCCCGCGACCGGTCGGCCACCCGCTCACGCCCCCCGCCCCCGGCCCGCGGCCGGCGGCGGGGAGTGCGGGCCTCTCCGCAGCCGGAGTGCGGGCCTCCCCGCAGCGGCGAGGACAAGCCTCCCGCCGCCTCTCCTACTTCTCCGCCCCCTCCGGCGCCTTCGCGCGCCGGCTGCGAGGGAGCACCCGCAGCGCGTCGCCCATGTCCGCGACCTCCGTCACCTTCATGCCGGGCGGCACCTTGCCCGGGTCCGTGGGGACCAGCGCGTGCGTGAAGCCCAGCCGGTGTGCCTCGGCGAGCCGGCGCTGCACGCCGGTCACCCGCCGGACCTCGCCGGCGAGGCCGACCTCGCCGATCGCGACCAGGTTCTTCGGCAGCGGGGTGTCGCTCGCCGCGGAGGCGAGCGCGAGTGCGATCGCCAGGTCGGCGGCGGGCTCGGTGAGCTTCACGCCGCCCACGGTCGCGCTGTAGATGTCCCGCTTGCCCAGCGCGCTGATCCTGCCGCGCTGCTCCAGGACCGCCAGCATCATCGAGACCCGGGAGGTCTCCAGACCGGAGACGGTCCGGCGCGGGGACGGGATCTGGCTGTCCACGGTCAGCGACTGGACCTCGGCGACCAGCGGGCGGCGGCCCTCCAGGGTGACCGTCAGACAGGTGCCCGGCACGGCCACGTCACGCCGGGTCAGGAAGAGCCCGGAGGGGTCGGCCAGACCCGTGATGCCCTCGTCGTGGAGTTCGAAGCAGCCGACCTCGTCGGTCGCCCCGTACCGGTTCTTCACGCCGCGGACCAGCCGCAGGCGCGCGTGCCGGTCGCCCTCGAAGCTCAGCACGACGTCGACCAGGTGCTCCAGGAGCCGGGGGCCGGCGATGGCCCCGTCCTTGGTGACGTGGCCGACGAGGAGCGTGGACATGCCGCGCTCCTTGGAGGCCCGGATGAGTGCGCCGGCGACCTCGCGGACCTGGGCCATGCCGCCGGGAGCGCCGTCGATCTCGGGGGAGGCGACGGTCTGCACCGAGTCCATGATCAGCAGTGAGGGCTTCACGGCGTCGAGGTGTCCGAGGACGGCCGACAGGTCGGTCTCGGCGGCGAGGTACAGGTGGTCGCTGAGGGCGTTGATCCGGTCGGCGCGCAGCCGGACCTGGCTGGCGGACTCCTCGCCGGTGACGTAGAGCGTGCGGTGCTCGTCGCTGGCCGCCTTGGCCGCCACGTCGAGCAGCAGCGTGGACTTGCCGACGCCCGGCTCGCCCGCGAGCAGCACGACGGCGCCCGGCACCAGACCCCCGCCGAGGACCCGGTCCAGCTCGTCGACGCCGGTCGAGCGGGCGGTCGCCTGCCGGCCGTCGATCTGCCCGATGGGGAGCGCGGCGGTGGAGACCCGGCCGGCCGCGGTCGTCCGGACGGCGGGCGCGCCGTACTCCTCGACCGTCCCCCAGGCCTGGCACTCGGGGCAGCGGCCGAGCCACTTGGCCGTCTGCCAGCCGCACTCGGTGCAGCGGTAGGACGGCCGGTCCTTGGTCGTTTTCGTACGGGCAGCCATGTCGCCACCGTAGCCGCCCCCACCGACAGCCGACGCCGCGTTTCCACAGGGCCCCGGAATGTTTGATTCCTGTCCCCTTTCGAGCGATACCTTCACCCGTAAGAATGAGAACAACGCAACCGGTACGAAAAGCGCCCCCTGTGCTGCCTACGGTCGACCGGTGACGAGCAGCAGGCTGGATTCCCCCGCACGCACCACCGGCGCACACCGGGCGCACCGAGCCGCCACGGATGAGGGATCGCGCACGCTCGGCCGGAGGCCCCCCGCCCGTTACGAGGCCGCCCTCGACGGCCTCTTCACGTACTGCCTCTCCGTGCTCTGCGACCACGACACGGCCACCGCCGTCCTCGGCGACGTCCTCGCCGTCGCCGAGCGCCACCACGGCCGCTGCCCCTCGGACGAGGACGGCCGTACGGCCTGGCTGTACGCCCTCGCCCGCTGGGCGTGCCTGCGCAGCCTCGGTGAGCAGCGCCGCCGACGCCAGGGCGCCCACACGGGGCGCCCCGCCGTCACCGCCCCCGAGCCGCCCAGGGTCCCCGAGGAGACCGCCGAGCGGCGCCGCGCCGAACTCGCCCGGCTCGCCTGGCCCGAGGCCGCCGGCACCACACCCGAGCAGCGCGAGGCCCTGGAGCTGGCCGTACGGCACGGACTCAGCCACCGTCAGGTCGCCGCCGTGCTCTCCCTCGACCCGCTCGCCGCCCGCGAGCTCCTCGCCACCGCCGGCTGCGAGGTCGAGCGCACCCGGGCCGCGCTCGCCGTCGTGGAGACCGGCAGCTGCCCCACCGTGGCCCGGCTCACCGGCGACCACCAGGTGCTGCTCTCGGCCGCCCTGCGCGCGGAACTCGTCCGGCACGTCGACGACTGCCCCCGCTGCCGGAAGGCCGCCGAGCGGGTGGGTGCCGCCGGTCCGTGGCCCGGCGCCGGATCGCTGCCGCAGGCCCGCCTGCCCCTCGTCGAGGCGCCCCGGGCCGCCGCGTACATGGCGATGCTGCACGTCCCGCGCGCGCGTGCCGGCGCCCCGCGCTTCTCGCCGACCGGCTTCCCGATGGACCCGAAGGACCATGTGGCCCGCCGCGACCGGCTGCGGGCCCGCGCGGTGACCACCACCGTCGTCGCGGCCGTGGTGGCCGCGCCCGTCCTCGCGCTGTGGACCTCCTACCGGGGTACCCCGGTCGCCGACACGAGCGCCCGCGACGGATCCCGGATCAGCGCGCGCGAGGCGGACGAACCGGACGGCCCCGACGGACGCCCGTACGACCGCTACGAGAACGCGGGCAACGCCCGCACCACTCCCGAGCCCCGCTTCACCCGGGGCAGCCGCGCCCCCGACGTCTCCGTCGAGGTGCTCAGCCCCGGTGGTCCCACCGGCCCCGCAGGCCCCGGTGCACCGGGTGAGCCCGCCGCCGGCTGGATCACGGTCTCCGCGCGCGGCCACGGCGATCTGACGCTGCTCACGCTCACCGCCGCCGGCGGTTCCCCCGTCGACTGGTCGCTGTGGACCGACGCCCCCTGGCTGTACGTGAGCCGGGCCTCCGGCATCCTCCGCCCGGGCGAGACGGTCACGGTCACCGTCCGCGTCGACCACGGCCGTGAACCGCGGGGCGCGTGGAGTGCCCGGATCGGGGTGAACCCCTCCGGCGCGGTGGTCAGGATCGACGGACGCGGACAGACCGCGCCGCCGCCGGTGATCGACCCGGTGACACCCCCGCCGACGACGACCGAGCCCACCACGCCGCCGACGAGCCCGCCCACGACGGAGCCGACCACGCCGCCGCCGACGACGGAGGAACCGCCCCCGACGACCGAGCCGACCGACCCGCCGACGAGCCCGCCGACCACGGAGCCGACCACGCCGCCGCCGACGACGGAGGAACCGCCCCCGACGACGACGGAACCGGGCCCGTCGGAGCCGACCACGCCGCCCCCGACGACGGAGGAACCACCCCCGTCGTCGTCCTGATCACCGGCCGGGCCGTCGGCCACGGAGGCGAGCCGAACGTCAGGGCCGGCCCGGCCCGGCGCTAGCGCTTCGGGTCGGCCGGGTGCGGCGCCACCAGCGGCAGCTGCGAGGAGAGCCGCGCCTCGCACAGCCCGACCAGGACCTCGTACGCCTCCTCGCCCATCATCTCGGTGAGCTCGGGCCGGTACGTGACGTAGACCGGCTCCCCGGCGCCGTGCGCCGACGTCGCCGACGTGCACCACCAGTGCAGGTCGTGACCGCCCGGGCCCCAGCCCCGCCGGTCGTACTCACCGATCGACACCTGGAGGACCTTCGTGTCGTCGGGCCGCTCGATCCAGTCGTACGTGCGCCGCACCGGCAGCTGCCAGCAGACGTCGGGCTTGGTCTCCAGCGGCTCCCTGCCCTCCTTCAGGGCCAGGATGTGCAGCGAGCAGCCCGCACCGCCCGCGAACCCCGGACGGTTCTGGAAGATGCAGGAGCCCTCCCAGCGGCGGGTCTGCCGGTCGCCGTCCTCGTCGAGCTGGGTCCAGCCCGAGTCCGTACCGACGTCGTGGAACTGCCACAGCTCGGGCGTGAGGCGTGCCACGTGCGTGGCCACCCGCTTCTCGTCGTCCTCGTCGGAGAAGTGCGCGCCCAGCGTGCAGCAGCCGTCGTCGGCCCGGCCCGCCTGGATCCCCTGGCAGCCGCTGCCGAAGACGCAGGACCAGCGCGAGGTCAGCCAGGTCAGGTCGCAGCGGAAGATCTGCTCCTCGTCGGCCGGGTCGGGAAACTCGACCCACGCCCGCGCGAAGTCGAGGCCCTTCTCGTCCGGCTCCACGCTCTTGCCCTGCTTCCTGGCGCTTTTGACCGCACTGTCTTTGCCCGGTTTCGCCTTTTTCGTCTTTGGCACAAGTCCAAGCGTATGCGGGTCGGCGCAGTAGCGTTCCGCCCATGAGACTCGGAGTCCTCGACGTCGGTTCGAACACGGTGCACTTCCTGGTGGTGGACGCCCACCCCGGCGCCCGGCCGCTGCCCGCCCATTCCCACAAGGCGGAGCTCCGGCTCGCCGAACTTCTCGACGAACGGGGCGCGATCGCGCCCTTCGGCGTCGAGCGGCTCATCGCGACCGTCCGGGACGCACTGCTCGCCGCCGAGGACAAGGGCTGCGAGGAGGTGCTCCCGTTCGCGACCTCCGCGGTCCGCGAGGCGACCAACGCGGACGCCGTCCTCGCGCGCGTGAAGGACGAGACGGGCGTCGACCTCCAGGTCCTCACCGGCGGGGAGGAGGCCCGGCTCACGTTCCTCGCAGCCCGCCGCTGGTTCGGCTGGTCCGCGGGCAAACTGCTCCTCCTCGACATCGGGGGAGGCTCCCTCGAAGTCGCGTACGGCATCGACGAGGACCCCGACACGGCGGTCTCCCTGCCGCTCGGCGCGGGCCGGCTGACCGCCGGCTGGCTGCCGGGCGACCCGGCCGACTCCGCCGACGTGAAGGCGCTCCGCCGCCATGTGCGCGCGCAGATCGCCCGTACGGTCGGCGAGTTCAGCCGCTCCGGCCGGCCCGACCACGTCGTGGCCACCTCCAAGACCTTCAAGCAGCTGGCGAGGATCGCCGGCGCCCCCGGCTCGGGGGAGGGGCTCTACGTCGAGCGGATCCTGACCCGCACGTCCCTGGAGGAGTGGGTCCCGCGCCTCGCCGGCATGACCGTTCCCGAGCGCGCGGCGCTGCCGGGCGTCTCGGAGGGCCGCGCCGGACAGCTCCTCGCGGGCGCGATGGTGGCGGAGGGCGCGATGGACCTCCTCGGCGTGGAGGAGCTGGAGATCTGCCCCTGGGCGCTGCGCGAGGGCGTGATCCTGCGTCGCCTGGACCACCTGCCGGAGGCGTAGGACGAACGGTCACGCCCGGCCGGGCGTGACCGGAACCACCCCCCGGCCCCCCGACGGGCCCCGTACCCTGTCCCCGTGGCAGAACCAGTGGTGCGCATCCCGGATGCGAAGGTCGCCCTGTCGACGGCCTCGGTCTATCCGGAGTCGACGGCGACGGCCTTCGAGATCGCCGCGCGCCTCGGCTACGACGGTGTCGAGGTCATGGTGTGGACCGATCCGGTCAGCCAGGACGTCGAGGCACTGCGCCGGCTCTCCGACTACCACCAGGTCCCGATCCTGGCCGTGCACGCCCCCTGCCTCCTCATCACCCAGCGCGTCTGGTCCACCGACCCGTGGGTCAAGCTCCAGCGCGCGCAGGCCGCGGCCGAGCGCCTCGGCGCGTCGACGGTCGTCGTGCACCCGCCGTTCCGCTGGCAGCGCCAGTACGCCAAGGACTTCGTCACCGGCATCTGGCGGATGGCGGACGAGACCGACGTGCGGTTCGCCGTCGAGAACATGTACCCGTGGCGGTACAAGGACCGCGAGATGCTCGCGTACGCCCCCGAGTGGGACGTCACCAAGGACGATTACCGGCACTTCACCGTCGACCTCTCGCACACCGCGACCGCCCGCACCGACGCCCTCGCGATGATCGACCGCATGGGCGACCGGCTCGGCCACGTCCACCTCGCCGACGGCAAGGGCTCCGCCAAGGACGAGCACCTGGTCCCGGGGCGCGGCACGCAGCCCTGCGCCGAGCTCCTGGAGCGCCTCGCGCGCACCGGGTTCGACGGCCACGTCGTCATCGAGGTCAACACCCGCCGCGCGATGTCAGCCGCCGAACGCGAGGCCGACCTCGCCGAGGCCCTGGCCTTCACCCGGCTCCACCTCGCTTCCGCGGCCACCCGCTCGCCCCGAGTCCCGCGCTCGTGACCGAACCCGCCCCCCGCAGGCGCGGCCGCCCGTCCCGCACCGAGGAGGAGAGCGGACCGGGCGCGCGGGAACGGATCCTGGAGGCGGCCCGCGCCCAGTTCGCGGAGCGCGGCTACGACAAGACCTCGGTACGCGGCATCGCCAAGGCGGCCGGCGTCGACGCGGCCCTCGTCCACCACTACTTCGGGACGAAGGACGAGGTCTTCGCGGCGGCGATCGAGGTCTCCTTCGAGCCCGCGGCGGTCGTTCCGGCGATCGTCGGCGGCCCGCGCGAGACCATCGGGGAACGGCTCGCCCGGTTCTTCATCGGCGTCTGGGAGAACCCGGTCAGCCGGGCCCCGCTCCTCGCGATCGTCCGCTCCGCGCTCACCCACGAGGCGGCGGCCAAGGTGCTCAGGACCTTCGTGCTGCGGCGGCTCCTGGAGCGGATCGCGGACGAGCTCGACGTACCGGACCCCAGGTTCCGCGCGGAGCTGGCCGCCTCCCACATGATCGGGATCGCGATCCTGCGGTATGTGATCCAGGTCGAGCCGATGGCCTCGGTGGACCCGGAGGAGATCGTGGCCATGGTGGCCCCGACCCTCCAGCGCTATCTGACCGAGGCCTGAGCCACCGGGCGGCCGCTGACCGAAAGCTGAACAGCCCGTCCGCCATGCGGACGCGCTGTCCAGATCTTGGTCCGTCGGCGTACGCTCGAAAGCAAGCACCCCCATCACGAGGAGCGAGCGACGATGCCCGAGCTGAGGTCCCGCACAGTCACCCACGGCCGCAACATGGCGGGCGCACGCGCCCTTATGCGCGCCTCCGGTGTACCCGGCGCGGACATCGGCCGGAAGCCGATCATCGCGGTCGCCAACTCCTTCACGGAGTTCGTCCCGGGCCACACCCACCTGCAGCCCGTCGGCCGGATCGTCTCCGAGGCCATCACGGCCGCGGGGGCCATCCCGCGCGAGTTCAACACGATCGCCGTCGACGACGGCATCGCCATGGGCCACGGCGGCATGCTCTACTCGCTGCCCTCCCGCGACCTGATCGCGGACAGCGTGGAGTACATGGTCGAGGCGCACTGCGCCGACGCCCTGATCTGCATCTCCAACTGCGACAAGATCACCCCCGGCATGCTGATGGCCGCCCTGCGCCTCAACATCCCGACGGTCTTCGTCTCCGGCGGCCCGATGGAGTCCGGCCGGGCAACCCTCGTCGACGGCACGGTCCGCACGCTCGACCTGGTCGACGCGATCTCCGACGCCGTGAACCCGAAGATCTCGGACGAGGACATCGCCCGCATCGAGGAGAACGCCTGCCCGACCTGCGGCTCCTGTTCCGGCATGTTCACCGCCAACTCGATGAACTGCCTGACCGAGGCCATCGGCCTCTCCCTCCCGGGCAACGGCTCGATGCTCGCCACCCACACCGGCCGCAAGGCGCTGTACGAGAACGCCGCCCGCACGGTCGTCGAGATCACCCGGCGCTACTACGACGAGGACGACGCCTCCGTCCTGCCGCGCTCGATCGCGACCCGCGCGGCCTTCGAGAACGCCATGGCCCTCGACATCGCCATGGGCGGCTCGACGAACACGATCCTCCACCTGCTCGCCGCCGCCCAGGAGGCCGAGCTCGACTACGGCCTGCCGGACATGGACGAGGTCTCGCGCCGGGTGCCCTGCCTGGCCAAGGTCGCCCCCAACGTCGCCAAGGACCGCACGTACTACATGGAGGACGTGCACCGGGCGGGCGGCATCCCGGCCATCCTCGGCGAGCTCTACCGCGCCGGCCTGCTCAACGAGGACGTCCACTCCGTCCACTCCCGCTCCATCAAGGAGTGGCTGGACGCCTGGGACGTGCGCGGCGGCTCCCCGACCGACGAGTCCGTCGAGATGTGGCACGCGGCCCCCGGCTGCGTCCGCTCGGCGACCGCCTTCTCGCAGTCCGAGCGCTGGGAGGCGCTCGACGTGGACGCGGCCGGCGGCTGCATCCGCGACGCGGCCCACGCGTACTCCAAGGACGGCGGTCTCGCCGTCCTGCACGGCAACCTCGCCGCCGACGGCTGCGTCGTGAAGACGGCCGGTGTCGACGAGTCGATCTGGACCTTCGAGGGCCCGGCCGTGGTCTGCGAATCGCAGGACGAGGCGGTCGAGAAGATCCTGAACAAGCAGGTCACGGACGGCGACGTGGTCGTCATCCGCTACGAGGGCCCGCGCGGCGGCCCCGGCATGCAGGAGATGCTCTACCCGACCTCCTTCCTCAAGGGCCGGGGCCTGGGCAAGACCTGCGCGCTGGTCACCGACGGACGCTTCTCGGGCGGCACGTCCGGCCTGTCGATCGGCCACGCGTCGCCGGAGGCGGCCTCGGGCGGCACGATCGCCCTCGTCGAGGACGGCGACCGGATCCGCATCGACATCCCGAACCGCTCCATCGAGCTCCTCGTCGACGAGGACACCCTGGCCGCCCGCCGCGAGGCGCTGAACGGCGTGTACGAGCCGAAGAACCGGCAGCGCAAGGTGTCGGCAGCCCTGCGCGCGTACGCGGCGATGGCGACGAGCGCCGACAAGGGCGCGGTCCGGGACGTGTCGAAGCTGGGCTGAGTCCGGCGCGCAGGACCTGAGACGGCGGGGAGCGGGCGGCGACGCCCGCTCCCCGCCGTCTTCCTCAGGTGCGGTTCACCAGGAGGCGGGATCGCGTGCGTCCACGGCGAACACCGATCCGTCCGGGGCCGTGCCGAACACCCGGTCACCGGCGACCACCGGGGGCGGCACCAGCGGCGCGTACTCCAGCCGGCCGTTGAGCAGCCGCGGCCGGGTCTGGCCGATCAGCGCCCCGCGCACGGTGTCGACGGCGAGCAGCCGCCCGTCCTGGACGGAGAAGTAGAGCCGGTCGCCGGGGCCCGTGACCGGCGTGGACACGTTTCCCGCGCCCGTCTCCAGCTCCCACAGCACCCGCCCCTTGGGCGCCGCGGTGTCGAAGGCGGTGAGGTGCCCGTCGGCTTCGAGGATGTGGACGACCGCGCCGCGCACGGCGACGCCCCGGACGTCGAGCCGGTGGGGCAGGGGCAGCTCGCGCACGGAGCCGCGGCCGGGATCGAGCACGACCAGGCGGTCGAAGAGGGAGGCCTGGTAGCGGGAGGCGAGGAGCAGCGCGCCGTCGCCGGTACGGCCCAGCGGGTCGAGGTCGCCCGGCATGTTCCGCTGCCAGGCCTGCTCGCCCGTCCGGGGACGGATCTCGGCCACGCGCGTGTGCGTCCCGTCGGCCGAGGTCTCGGAGACGGTGAGGAGGCCGGACGGGGCGTCGTACGGTCCCGGGCGCGGGGCCTGGAAGCCGTCCAGCCCGTGCCGCCAGAGTTCCTTCCCGTCCTGGCTGCCGACGGCTCGTACCCCGCCCCGCCCGTCGGTCAGGACGACGGCGGAACCGGCCGGCACGTACAGCTCGGGGGGCTTCACCGGTCCGGCGGCCCAGCCGGGGGCGCCGTCGGCGGCCGCGTACGCCCGCAGCGGGTCCGCCGGGGCGGCCGCGCCGACCAGGCCGTCCGCGAGGAGGAAGGGCGCGACCGGTGACTCCGCCTCGACGGGCCCCGTGAGCGACCAGACGACCTTCCCCGTGACGGGGTCGAGCCGGGCGAGGCCCACGCCGCGGGCCGCGCAGTACAGCGCGCCGCCGCCGTGGGTGCACGCGGGCGCGGCGGTGGGGCCGTGCATCTGGAGGGTGGTGTGCCAGCCGGTGAAGGCGGTGGCCACCTCGTCGGGGCGGGCGGGGGGCTCGGATCCGCCGCCGGCCGGGGGGCTCATGGCGGCGTACAGACCGGCTCCGGTGAGCGCGAGCGCGGCGGCGACGGCGAGCGTGAGGCGCGGCCTGAGACGCACCCGGCCGAGGCGCGGGCCGCGGCGGGGCGGCGCCGGCGCGGGGGCTCGTACGGGAGTGTCCGCGTCCCACGCGGGCGTGGGGCCGGGCTCGCCGTGGGCCCGCTCCTCGCCGTGCGGCAGCGCGGGCCGGCGCCGCTGCGCCGGTATGAAGGCCTCCGCCGCGTACGAGGGCGGCAGCAGCGCCGACATGATCTGGGCGGGAGTCGGGCGCTCGCCGGGCTCCTTGGCGAGGCAGCGCGCGACGAGCGGCGCCAGCTCCGCCGGCACCCCCGTCAGATCGGGCTCGTCGTGGACGACCTGGTACGCCACGATGTACGGGCTGTCGGAGTCGAACGGGCCGTGCCCGGTGGCCGCGTGGACGAGGACCGAGCCGAGCGCGAAGACGTCCGCGGCGGGCCCGACCTCGCGCGGCCGCTGGAACTGCTCGGGCGCCATGAACGGCGGCGAGCCGATGAGCTTGCCCGTCTCGGTGTGCAGATCGCTGTCGACGGGCCGCGAGATGCCGAAGTCGATGACCTTGGGGCCGGTGTCGGTGAGCAGGACGTTGCTGGGCTTGAGGTCGCGGTGGACGACACCGGCGCGGTGGATGTCGCGCAGGGCCTCGGCGAGGCCGGCGGTGAGCCGGCGCAGTTCGGCCGGGGCCAGCGGGCCGTTCCGCTTCACCTGGTCGGCGAGGGTGGGCCCGGGGACGTAGAGGGTGGCCATCCAGGGGCGTACGGCATCGGGGTCGGCGTCGACGACCGGCGCCGTGAAGGCCCCGCTGACCCGGCGGGCGGCCGCGACCTCCTGGCGGAAACGCGCCCTGAACTCGGGGTCCTCCGCATACCGTGCGTGTACGACCTTGACCGCGAGCCGCAGCCCCGAGGCGGAGGCCGCGAGGTGCACGACCCCCATGCCGCCGGCACCCAGACATGCCTGGAGGCGGTAGTCGCCCGCGTACTCGGGCTGCTCCGCATTCCGGTCGGCACCGGTATTGCGCAACGGCGGCATCGCCCACCCCCGTGTGATTCCCCGTCACTCGCGCGCACCCGCGCGAACCCGACGGAGCCTAGTCCATGGGCCCCCCGAAGTCGGCGGGGCTTGCTAGCCTGCGCGTCGCGGAGAGTGAAACTCGGCGGAGCGCTTTTGCGCCAAGGGGGAGGACACCATGAGCACGGACGAGAACAAGACCACCACGATGGCTACCACGGCCACCCACTACACGGTCGCACCCGGCTACCGGGTCAACGTGCGCTCGGGCCCGAGCACCCAGTACCCGATCGTCCGGGCGCTGCCGCTCGGCGCCACGGTGGCGATCTCCTGCCAGAAGTACGGCGAGTGGATCAGCGGCCCGTACGGCACCACGAAGATCTGGGACAACATCGCGCCGGGCGAGTACATCTCCGACGCGTACGTCCGCACGGGCAGCGACGGGTTCGTCGCACCGCGCTGCGCCTGAGGGCCTCCTTCGTCGCCCCGGGGATAATCGACATCGTGAGCGACGACGAGCAGACCCCCAGCACCACCGGCGGCCCGGCCGGCGGCCCGACCGGCGGGACTCCTGCCGGGCCTCAGCCCGAAGAGATCCGTTTCTTCGGCACGAGCTGGGCCGACCACAGCGGCACCTACACGCTGCGCCGCATCGGCCTGGCCGTCGGCTCGCTGGCCGCGGCCGTCGCGGCCTGCTTCGTGCTGCGCTTCGCGTACCAGGGCCTGGCGATCGCGAACGTCGGCGGCATCGTCAACATGCTGGTCGTCCTCATGTTCGCGGTCTGCAGCGCCATCGCCTTCCGCAAGACCTGGGAGGGCTTCGGCCGCAGGCCCACCGACCCGGCCCGCGAGGAGTCCCTGCGCAGCCTGAAGGCGATCGGCTTCATCGGCTCGCTCCTCGCCTACTGCGCCCGCTGCTTCGTCGAGGCCCCGGGCGAGAAGCTCCGCCGCGCCGAGTACGACACGGCCCGCGCGCAGTACGAGAAGCGCCGCGGCACCCGTACGGGCAACCCGGCCGCCCGCAAGAAGCCCAAGCGCAGGTAACAGGACGGCGCCGGCCCCCGCCCCCGCGAGATCCCTTCTCGCGGGGGCTTCGTCGTTCCCTCCCGAGCCCCCCGACCGAAGCCCGCCGGATGCTTGACGACCGGTACCGCCGGGAGGACTATTCATCGCATGATGAATTACCCGGCGGGTGAGGCCGCCGACCAGGCCACAGCCAGGTCCGACACCGACAGCACCACGCCCGGGTCACCCCCGGCCCACCCGGCCGTCCCACCCGCCGCAGCGATCGCCGCACAGGGACTCACCACCGTCCGAGGCGACCGCACCGTCCTGCGCGGCCTCGACTTCACCGTCCGGGCCGGCCGCATCACCGGCCTCCTCGGCCCCTCGGGCTGCGGAAAAACCACCCTGATGCGCGCGATCGTCGGCACCCAGGCCAAGGTCGACGGCACCCTCCAGGTCCTCGGCCACCCCGCCGGCGACCCCACCCTCCGCTCCCGCATCGGCTACGTCACCCAGGCCCCCTCCGTCTACGACGACCTCACCGTCCGACAGAACCTCGACTACTTCGCCGCCGTCCTGTTCCCCGGCCGCGCCCACCGCCAGGAACGCCGCACCACCGTCGACCGGGCCATCGACGACGTCGACCTCGCCTCGCACGCCGACTCCCTCGCCGGCCGGCTCTCCGGCGGCCAGCGCAGCCGCGTCTCCCTCGCCGTCGCCCTCCTCGGCACCCCGGAACTCCTCGTCCTCGACGAACCCACCGTCGGCCTCGACCCCGTCCTCCGCCGCGACCTGTGGAACCTCTTCCACCAGATCGCCGCCGACCGCGGCACGACCCTCCTCGTCTCCTCCCACGTGATGGACGAGGCCGAACGCTGCCACCGGCTCCTCCTCATGCGCGAGGGCGAGATCCTCGCCGACGACACCCCCGAGGCCCTCCGTCACCGCAACGACACCGCCACCGTCGAAGAAGCCTTCCTCCGCCTCGTCGACGCCGCCGCAGCCCGAGCCGCCCACGCCCCCGAGGAGCCCCGGTCATGAGCCCCGCCCGCACCCTCGCCACCGCCGCCCGCGTCCTGCGTCAGCTGCGCCACGACCCGCGCTCGATCGCCCTGATGCTCCTCGTGCCCTGCGTGATGCTCTTCCTGCTGCGGTTCGTCTTCGACGGAAGCCCGGGCACCTTCGACAACATCGGCGCCTCACTGCTCGGCATCTTCCCGCTCATCACGATGTTCCTGGTGACCTCCATCGCGACCCTCCGCGAACGCACCTCCGGCACCCTCGAACGCCTCCTCGCCATGCCCCTCGGCAAGGCCGACCTCATCGCCGGCTACGCCCTCGCCTTCGGACTCCTCGCCGTCGTCCAGTCCGCCCTCGCCACCGGCCTCGCCGTCTGGTTCCTCGGCCTCGACGTCATCGGCTCCCCCTGGCTCCTCCTCCTGGTCGCCCTCCTCGACTCCCTCCTCGGCACCGCCCTCGGCCTCTTCGTCTCCGCCTTCGCCGCCTCCGAGTTCCAGGCCGTCCAGTTCATGCCGGCCGTGATCTTCCCCCAGCTGCTCCTCTGCGGACTCTTCACCCCACGCGACCGCATGGCCCCCGCCCTCGAAGCGATCTCCGACGTCCTGCCCATGTCGTACGCCGTCGACGGCATGAACCAGGTCCTCCGGCACCCCGACGTCACCGGCGACTTCGTCCGCGACGCCCTCGTCGTCGCGGGCTGCGCACTCCTCGTCCTCGGCCTCGGCGCGGCCACCCTCCGCCGCCGCACCGCGTGACCGCCCCTCGGACACCCGCACACCACCCGGCCCGCCGGTGCGAGGATGACGACACGTACCCCCCTCCGGCGAGGTGAACAGAGCCATGACCCAGACCGTCGCAGTCCTCGGCACCGGCAAGATCGGTGAAGCGCTCCTCAGCGGCATGATCCGCGCCGGCTGGCGCCCCGCGAACCTCCTGGTCACCGCCCGCCGCTCCGAACGCGCCGAGGAGCTCCGCGCCCGCTACGGCGTCGAGACCGTCACCAACGCCGAGGCCGCCAAGCGCGCCGATACCCTCATCCTGGCCGTCAAGCCCCAGGACATGGGCCGACTCCTCGACGAGCTGGCCCCCCACGTCGCCGCCGACCGCCTGGTCATCAGCGCCGCCGCCGGTATCCCCACCTCGTTCATCGAGGACCGTCTCACCACCGGCACCCCCGTCGTCCGCGTCATGCCCAACACCCCCGTCCTGGTCGACGAGGGCATGTCCGTCATCTCGGCCGGCAGCCACGCCACCCCCGCGCACCTCGCCCACACCGAGGAGATCTTCGGCGGAGTCGGCAAGACCCTCCGCGTCCCCGAGTCCCAGCAGGACGCGGCCACCGCCCTCTCCGGCTCCGGACCGGCGTACTTCTACTTCCTCGTCGAGGCCATGACCGACGCCGGCATCCTCCTCGGCCTGCCCCGTGCCCAGGCCCACGACCTGATCGTCCAGGCCGCCATCGGCGCCGCCGTGATGCTCCGCGACAGCGGCGAACACCCCGTCAAGCTCCGCGAGGCAGTCACCTCCCCGGCCGGCACCACCATCAGCGCCATCCGCGAGCTCGAGAACCACGGCGTCCGCGCCGCCCTCATCGCCGCCCTCGAAGCCGCCCGCGACCGCAGCCGCGAACTCGCCTCCGGCACCAGCTGACGCCCGGGGGTCACCGGACCCCGACGGACGCCCCCTTCACGACGTCCTCCGTCGTCACGACCTTCGCGAACCGCCCCCCGTGCAGGGACACGGCCGTCGCCTGCGACAGCTCATCCGCGCTCCTCGACCAGCCGAACGGCCCCTCCAGATCGAACGTGTGCATCGCGTCCAGCGGGAACACCACCTCGTACCCGAGGTTCCCGCCCATCCGCGCCGTGGTCTCGTTGCACATGTTCGTCTGGATCCCGACGATCACGATCTGCCCGATCTCCCGCCCGGACAGCCACCCGTCCAGCGACGGCTCCCCGTAGAAGGCGGAATTCACGCTCTTCGTCACCAGCAGCTCAGGACCATTGCCCTTCCCGCGCCGCTCCTCGACGAAGTCCTTGAACGCGTTCCCCTCGTACCCCACCCGCAGCGGTGAACGCGACCCCTCCACCGAGTCGTGCCGCACGAACACGACCGGCCGCCCCGTCTCCTGCCACAGGTCGATCAGAGCCGCGATGTTCTCCTCGGCGGCCGGGTTGTTCCGCTTCCCCCAGAACTCCTCCTCGAAGCCCTTCTGTACGTCGATGACAACCAGCGCCGCGTTCTCCGTGATCTCCATGTCCACGATCCTGCCGCCGGCCGAGGCTCTCTCCCAGAGGGGCGAATGACAGCGATCGATGGTTTACTGCCAATCGTGCCGTCCATGCCGCAGACCCCCGCACCCCGCCCCCAGCGCATCGCCCTCCTCTCCTTCCCGGGCATCCGCGCCTTCGACATCTCCGTCATCACCGAGGTCTGGGGCAGCGACCGCACCCTCCGCGGCGTCCCACCCTTCGAACTTCGCAGGGCGGCCGCCGACCCGGACACCCCCATCCCCCTGCGCGGCGGTCTCTCCCTCACCCCCGACCGCCCGCTCACCTGGCTCGACGAGCTCACCCCCACCGACCTGGTCCTCGTCCCCGGCATCGAGGACCCCGACGCCGACGTCCCGGACCCCGTGCTCGACGCCCTCCGCCGCGCCCACACCGCGGGCACCCCGGTCGCCTCGCTCTGCGCCGGCGCGTTCGTCCTCGCCCGCGCCGGGCTCCTCGACGGCCGCCGCGCCGTCACCCACTGGCACCTGGCCACGACCCTCGCCGACCGCCACCCGGCGATCCAGGTCGAACCCGACGCCCTCTTCGTCGAGGACACCGGCGTCTGGACCTCCGCAGGCACCGCAGCCGGTATCGACCTCTGCCTCCACCTCGTCCGCACCGCCCACGGAGCCGAAGCCGCCGCCGCCATCGCCCGCGCGATGGTCACCGCCCCCTTCCGCACCGGCACCCAGGCCCAGTTCATCGAGCACCCCACCCCCCGAGCCGACCGCGACGCCGACGCCCTCGCCGACATCCGCGCCCACGCCCTCGCCCACCTCGACGAGCCCCACACCATCGCGACCCTGGCCGCCCGCGCCGGCATGTCGCCCCGCTCCTTCGCCCGCCACTTCCAGGCCACCACCGGAACCACCCCCCTGCACTGGCTCATCGCCCAGCGCGTCGCCGCCGCCCAGAAACTCCTCGAACTCACCGACCACCCCCTCCCCGAGGTGGCCCGCCGCGCGGGCTTCGGCAGCGAGGTCACGATGCGCCAGCACTTCGCCTCGCACCTCGCCACCAGCCCACGCGACTACCGCAACGCGTTCCGTCACCCGGCGGGCAGCAGCCCGATCGCCCGATAGGCCCGGTCCACCAAGGGCCGCGCCGTCTCCCGGGCCCGCAGGGCCCCGTCCCGTAGCACCTGATCCACATAACCGGGGTCCGCCGCGAGCTCGGCATGCCGCTCCCGCACGGGCCTCAGCAGCTCGACGACCGCGTCCGCCGTGTCCTTCTTCAACGATCCGTACGTTTCATATACACCGGCCAGAGCCTCGGGGTTCCCACCCGTCGCGGCGGCCATCAGATCGAGGAGATTCGCGACGCCCGGCCTGCCCTCCCGGTCGTACTCCACGTCCCGCCCGCTGTCGGTCACGGCCCGCATGACCTTCCGCCGCACGGTCTCCGCGTCGTCGAGCAGATAGACGATCCCGGATCCGTTCGCGTGCGACTTCCCCATCTTCGACGTGGGGTCCTGAAGGTCCATGACCCGCGCCGCCACCTCGGGCCGCGTCGCCCGCGGCACGGTGAACGTGTGTCCGTACCGCTGGTTGAACCGCACGGCCAGATCCCGGGTGAGCTCCACGTGCTGCGTCTGGTCCTCACCCACCGGCACCTCGTCGGTCCCGTAGGCCAGGATGTCCGCCGCCATCAGCACCGGATACGTCAGCAGCGACAGCCGCACGCTCTGGCCCGCGGCCCGCGCCTGGACGCTCTTCTCCTTGTACTGGATCATCCGCCGCAGCTCGCCGTCCGTGGCGGTGCACTCGAGCAGGTACGACAGCCGCGCGTGCTCGTCCACATGACTCTGTACGAACAAGGTGCACCGCTTCGGATCGAGCCCCGCCGCCAGCAGCAGCGTGGCCGCCTGCCGACTGAGCCGCCGCACCCGCGCCGGATCGTGCTCCACGGTCAGCGCGTGCAGATCGACGACGCTGAACAGCGCCTCCGCCCGGTACTGATCGACCTCGACCCACCGTCGTACGGCCCCGAGGTAGTTGCCCAGCGTCAGATGCCCGGTCGGCTTGACCCCGCTGAAGATCCTCGTCATCGCGTTCGTTCTCCCTCTTCTCCTGAGCGCCGACCCGACGGCCGGCACCCGGAGGGGGATACGCGAACGGCCGCCGAGTCGGCGGCCGCTTGCTGCATGCGCGAGTGGTGGGCCGCCGTCAGGCGGCCCACCACTGGGTGGTGTGCGCACGCGTAGTCATGGGCAGAGACTACGCCCGGAGACCGGGGTTGACACGGGATTGACGGATCCGTAAGGTTCTCCGAGTTGTCCGACGTGAGCACCGACCCCGGTCGGCCCCGGACAACCATTCCGCAAGATCCACAGAGCCTGATGGTGCTTTGCCGTGCCGTCCTGCTTTCCGTGTGTTTTTGCGAAATGAGGAATCCGCGTTCGAAACCCGAGCGCAGCCGCCGATTAGCGTCGGAGGCAGGGAATCCGCTAAAGTTTCACTCGTCGGAACGGCCCAACAGCCGGAAAGACAAACCCCACTGACTGGGAATCAGACACCGAAAGGATCTGGTAGAGTCGGAAACGCAGGAAGGGCCCGGAGCGAAAGCGAATGGGACCGGAAAGCGCCGAGGAAATCGGGTCGGAAAGATCTGATA
>NZ_JNZO01000031.1 GCF_000717595.1 Streptomyces flavochromogenes
GTACTGCAGGGGGGACCCTGTGGGAGAGTAGGACGCCGCCGAACAATTTTTAGCCTCAACCCCCGGACCATGTCCGGGGGTTGAGGCATTTTTGCGTTCTAAGCTGGGTTCATGCGCTACGACCTGGTCATCTTCGACAACGACGGTGTGCTCGTGGACAGTGAGCCGATTTCCAACACGCTGTTGGCCGGCTATCTGACGGAGCTCGGGCATCCCACCACGTACGAGGAATCCGTACGCGACTACATGGGATCCGCCATGCACCGCATTCACGAACTCGTCGAGGAGCGGAGCGGGCAGCGGTTGCCGGACGGGTTCGACGAGACGTTCCACGCGCGGGTCTTCGCTGCCTTCCAGGCCGAGCTCGAGGCCGTGCCCGGGGCTGGAGAGGTGCTCAAGCAGCTGGCCGAGGCGGAGGTTCCGTACTGTGTGGCCTCCTCGGGGAGTCATGAGCGGATCCGGGTGGGGCACCGGAAGACCGGGCTCGACGCATGGTTCCCGGACGAGCTCGTCTTCAGCGCCGAGGACGTCGGCAGGGGGAAGCCGGCGCCCGATCTCTTTCTCCACGCCGCCTCGCGGATGGGGGTGGCGCCCGAGCGGTGTGTGGTGGTCGAGGACAGCAGGCTCGGGGTGCAGGCGGCCGTGGCGGCCGGGATGGACGTGTACGGGTTCACCGCGATGACGCCCGAGGAGAAGCTCGCCGGCGCCAAGGGGTTCTTCGGGGCCATGGACGAACTGCCGGCGATATTGGGACTGTGATCCATCTACCCCCGGGTAGGTTCCGGCCCTACGCTGTGCCGCCATGACGGATGCGCGGTTGCGGCGTGGGCGGGGATCCCTGGCGGTCAGCTTCTTTGTGCAGGGGGTGACCTTCGCCCTGCTCGTGACCCGAATACCGGCGATCCAGGACCGGTACGGGATCTCGGACGCGCTGCTGCCGGCCTTCCTCGCCGCCGTGCCGATCCTGGCCGGTGTCGCGAGTGTGATGACCGAGAAGGTCGTCGCCCGGGTGGGGCCCGCGGTGGTGCTGCGATGGGCTCAGCCGTTCGTGCTCCTGGCGCTGCTCGCCGTGGGAGTGGGGGACCGGCTGTGGCACGCGGCCCTGGCCCTGGGGCTCTTCGGGCTCGCGGTCGGTGCGCTCGACGCCTCCATGAACATGCTGGGGGTCAGCCTCCAGCGGGCGTACGGGCGGAGCATCATGCTCGGCTTCCACGCCTCGTACAGCCTCGGCGGGATCGCGGGAGCCTCGCTGGCCTGGGTGGGGGCGCACTGGCATCTGTCGCTCTTCGTCTCCTACCTGCCGGTCGTGGCGGTGCTGCTGCCCCTCGCCTTCGTCGGGAGCCGCTGGTACGTGGCCGGGGGCGACGGGGTCGGCGTCGCGGCGGAGGCGGGGGACGGCAAGAGGAGCGGAGTCGCCTTCACGCTGCTGCTGCCGCTGTGCCTGGTGATGACCTTCGCGTACATCGGGGACTCGACGGTCTCCAACTGGAGCGCCAAGTACCTCCAGGACGTGCTGGGCGGCTCGGAGGAGCTGGCGACCGTGCCGTACAACGCGTACATGGTCACGACGCTCCTCGGGCGGGCCGTGGGGGACTTCGGGGTGCGGCGGTTCGGGGCGGCGACGGTCGTGCGGGCCGGCGCCGTGCTGGGGGCGCTGGGGTTCGCGGTGGTGGCGGTGTCGCCGGGGGCGTGGATCGGGATCTTCGGGTTCACCGTGCTGGGGCTCGGGCTGAGCGTGATCGTGCCGCAGACGTTCGCGGCGGCCGGGCGGTTGTTCCCGGGGGCGAGTGACGCGGCGGTGGCGCGGCTCAATGTCTTCAACTACGTCGGGTTCCTGATCGGCTCCCCGTTGGTGGGGGCGCTGGGTGACGCGTGGAGCTACCGGGGAGCCATGCTGGTGCCGATGGTGCTTGTCCTGGTGACGGTGGTGTATGCCACGTCGTTCGGTTCGCGACCGGCCCGATACGGTGGCGGGCATGAGCGGCCGCGCACTGTTGATGTGGGATGAAGCTGTCACGCAGTACGACTTCGGGTCCGAGCATCCGATGGATCCGGTACGGCTCGCGCTGACGATGTCGTTGGTGCGGGCGTACGGGCTCGACCGGGCCGTGGACGTGGTCGCGGCGAAGCCGGCCGGGGACTCGACGCTGCGTCTCGTCCACCGTGAGGACTATGTGGCGGCGGTGCGGGCGGCGTCGGCCGACCCGCGGCACGCCGACCAGTCGTACGGGCTCGGTACGGTCGACGATCCGGCGTTCACCGGGATGCACGAGGCGTCGGCGCTGATCGCCGGGCAGTCGGTGGGCGCGGCGGAGGCGGTGTGGCGCGGGGAGGCCGCGCACGCCGTGAACTTCGCGGGCGGTCTGCATCACGCGATGCCGGGGGCCGCGTCGGGGTTCTGTATCTACAACGACGCGTCGCTGGCGATCGCGAGGCTGCTCGAGCTGGGCGCGGAGCGGGTCGCGTACGTGGATGTGGACGTCCATCACGGGGACGGGGTGCAGGCGGCGTTCTGGGAGGATCCCCGGGTGCTGACCGTGTCGCTGCACGAGCATCCCCGGACGCTGTTCCCGCAGACGGGCTGGCCGGAGGAGACCGGGGCGGCCGGGCCCGGTGAGGGCGGGGCCGTGAACGTGGCGCTGCCGGCCGGGACGGGCGACGCGGGGTGGCTGCGGGCGTTCCACGCGGTGGTGCCGGAGCTGCTCGCGGACTTCCGGCCGCAGGTTCTCGTCACCCAGCACGGGGCGGACACGCACTTCGAGGATCCGCTGGCCCATCTCGCGGTGTCGCTCGACGCGCAGCGGGCGGTGCAGGAGTCCTGTCACGAGCTGGCGCACACATACGCCGAGGGTCGCTGGCTGGCCCTGGGCGGGGGCGGATACGCGGTGGTCGACGTCGTACCGCGGTCGTGGACGCATCTGGTGGGGATCGCGGCGCATGCCCCGGTGGATCCGGAGTCGGTCATCCCGTCGTCCTGGCGGGACGAGGTGTACGCGCGGACCCGGCAGCCGGGGCCCGGGCGGATGACGGACGGGCTGTGGCCGGTGGGCTTCCGGGACTGGTCCGGGGGATACGACCCGGCGGACCGGCTGGACCAGGCGGTGCTCGCGACCCGGAAGGCGGCATTTCCGCTGCGGGGGATGCTCGCGTAGGTATCAGCCGGAACGTTCTGGCGGGCGTTACGCCGACGGTGGGGTGTCCCGGGGGTTTCGGCTCCGGGGGAGGGGTGTTCCGGCAGCATCGGGAGGGTGTTGAGTACCGGGGCGCTGCGGGCGCATCTGTTGGCGGCGGGGTTGGCGGGAACGGTGGCGACGTCGCGGGAGGAGAGCCTGCGGAGCTATCGGCTCTTCGCGGCGCGGGATCCGCGGGTGCTGCTGGGGCTGGATCCCGCCTGGGGGTGGGGTGAGGCCGATCTGCTGCGGCTGATGGCCGACAAGTGCGGGGTGTCCGACGATCCGGAGCATCGGTCGGGGCCCGACGTGATCGATCCCGAGCGGACGCTGAGGGGGCTCGACGCCTTCGCGGCGCGGTTGGGTGCGGCGGCCGCGCGGCGGGTTCCGGTGCTCCTCGGGACGGGCCATCCGCACCGGCTGCTTGGTTTCTACGTCGCTCTCGCAGACGCCTTGTCGGCGGCGGGATGTCTTGTTCTCACACCGGCGCAGGGGCGATGTGTCGACATAACGACCCGGTTCGGCGTACGCACGTACCTCCTCGACTACGTACGGGGGGTCGCACTGGTGCGAGAGCCGGGGCCGTCGGGGGGCGGGCGCGAGCCGGGGGCGCACTCCCACTCTCCGCTGCCGGTTAGGGCGGCTCTGGAGAGTGCGGCCGAGGCAGGCGGGCCGCTGCCGGCGCTCGTCGTCGGCGACCACGGCTGGGTCTGCGGGGCTGGTCAGCTGGGTATCGAGGCCATCGGTCTCGCCGATACGGATGATCCCGCGCTGTTCGTCGGTGAGGCGGAGGGGCAGGTGTCGGTGGCCGTTCCGCTTGATGACGGCGTGCGCTCCGACTACTACCGTCCGCTGACGCGCTATGTACTCAATCGAGCGTGTCTGTCACGGTAAACGGCAGGTGGTAGCTCCTCTTCCCCACTCGTACCACCCGCCCCTAGTCTGGAGCGTGAGCGCTCGGCGACGAAGAGTCACCGGAGGGGAAGCCGGTGGGCGTCGCGGCGGAAGGTACAGGTGGGTCATGGCTGCTGGCGAACGACCTCTCAACGAGGTCAAGTTTCTGACCGTGGCGGAAGTCGCCTCGGTGATGCGCGTGTCCAAGATGACCGTGTACCGCTTGGTGCACAGCGGTCATCTGCCGGCGATCCGGGTGGGCAGGTCCTTCCGGGTGCCGGAACAGGCGGTTCACGAGTACCTGCGGGAGTCCTTCGTGGGGGTGGGGACCGCGTAGCGCGAGCGCGGCGACAACGCCGGGAAAGCTCCGTATGTCCCTCGGATTACAAGCGCGGTGCTCGGGACGGTAGGCTAGGCCGACGTAGGTCGTGTGGGCCCAGACGCCCCGCACCGATCCCCGCCGGGAGGCGGGGATGTTCCGAGAAGTGAGCGAGGGTAGTCGTGGGCTCTGTTATCAAGAAGCGGCGTAAGCGGATGGCCAAGAAGAAGCACCGCAAGCTGCTCAAGCGCACGCGCGTTCAGCGTCGCAACAAGAAGTAAGGCGACAGCTGCTTCGCAGCGTTCAGTGCGTCAGGCGTGGCCCTTCACCGTTCGCGGTGGAGGGCCACGTTTTATTTGCGCGGAAATCTTGAGGCGCTACGGTGGCGACCAACGGAAAACGGACGGAAGGCGCTGATCTTGGGCAAGGTCGTGCTCGTCACCGGTGCCGCCCGGCATCTCGGGGGCCGCTTCGTGCGGCGGATCCAGCGGGATCCGGAGGTGGACCGGGTGATCGCGGTGGACGCGGTCGACCCGGCGCACCAGCTCGGCGCCGCAGAGTTCGTACGGGCGGACATCCGCCGGCCGGAGATCGCGAAGGTTCTCGCCGAGCACGACGTCGACACGGTGGTCCATCTGGACGTCACCGGTACGACGCTCGGCGGAGGCGGCCGTACGTCGGTCAAGGAGACCAACGTCATCGGCACGATGCAGCTGCTCGGCGCCTGCCAGAAGTCGCCGCGGATCAGCCGGCTCGTGATCAAGTCCAGTACCAGTGTCTACGGCTCCGCTCCGCGCGACCCGGCCGTCTTCACCGAGACGACGGCTGCGAAGTCCTTGCCCAGCGGGGGCTTCGCGAAGGACGCCGTCGAGGTCGAGGGGTACGTGCGGGGGTTCGCCCGGCGCCGCCCCGACGTGGCCGTGTGCGTGCTGCGGTTCGCGAACATCCTCGGGCCCAGGATCGACTCGCCGCTCGCCGAGTACCTCGCGCTGCCGGTGCTGCCGACCGTCCTCGGCTACGACCCGCGGCTGCAGTTCGTCCACGAGGACGATGTCATCGATGTGCTGCGTCTGTCGGCGCACGAGCCCCGCAGGGCCACCCTGAACAGCGGCACCTTCAACATCGCCGGCGACGGGGTTCTCCTGCTCTCGCAGTGCGCGCGGCGGCTCGGACGGCCCACCGTGCCGGTGCTGCTGCCGGCCGTCACCTGGGTGGGGACGGCGCTGCGGACCGTAGGGATCACCGACTTCGCTCCCGAGCAGATCCGGCTGCTCACCCACGGCCGGGTCGTGTCGACGCTGCAGACGCGCGAGGTGCTCGGTTTCTCGCCGCGCTACACCACGGCGGAGACCCTTGCGGACTTCGCGCGGGGCCGGGGGCCGGGGCTGCTGCCGCCGGAGACGCTGGCGGGGGCGGTGGACCGGATCGCGGGGCGGCTGGGCTCGTCGGCCGCGCGGCCGGGCGACCCCGTGGCCGCCGTACCCCCTGCGCACGAGGTGCGCTCTGTTCACTCTGTTCACGACGGCGCCTGAGGAGACCGGACAGCGATGGCGGACGCCAAGGTCATTCCGTTCGACGACGACCGGTCGCGGGCCCGGCGACGGCCCGGCGGCCGCGCCGACGGCGAGGCGGCGGCCGTACGGGCCCTGCCGGGGCCCCAGCAGGGCCCCCAGGAGCCGGAGGGGAGCCAGGAGGGCCCGGCTCCCGGCGAGGCCGGGGAGGCCGTCGGTGCCGACACAGGGGGCGTCGGTGAGGCCGCGGCCGGAGCCGGGCCCGTGGCCGGCGGCTGGGAGCGGCGGCTCGCGGGCGGGCTCGCGTTCCTGCGGCGCCGGATCACCGGCGATTACGAGGTCGACGAGTTCGGCTACGACGAGGAGCTCACCGACCAGGTCCTGATGTCGCTGCTCCGCCCGCTGTACGAGAAGTACTTCCGGGTCGAGGTGAAGGGCGTCGAGAACATCCCGGCCGAGGGCGGGGCGCTCATCGTCGCGAACCACTCGGGGACCCTGCCGCTGGACGGACTGATGATGCAGGTCGCCGTCCACGACCACCATCCGGCCGGGCGGCATCTGCGGCTGCTCGCCGCCGATCTGGTGTTCGTGCTGCCGGTCGTCAACGAGCTGGCCCGCAAGGCGGGGCACACCCTGGCCTGCGCGGAGGACGCGGAGCGGCTGCTGCGCTCCGGCGAGATCGTCGGCGTGATGCCGGAGGGCTTCAAGGGGATCGGGAAGCCCTTCGGGGAGCGGTACAAGCTCCAGCGGTTCGGGCGGGGCGGCTTCGTGTCGACGGCGCTTAGGGCCGGGGTGCCGATCGTGCCCTGCTCGATCGTCGGGGCCGAGGAGATATACCCGATGATCGGGAACGCCAAGACGCTGGCGCGGGTGCTCGGCTTCCCGTACTTCCCGCTCACGCCGACCTTCCCCTGGCTGGGGCCGCTCGGGGCGCTGCCGCTGCCGACGAAGTGGACGATCCAGTTCGGTGAGCCGATCCCGACGGACTCGTACGCGCCGGAGGCGGCGGAGGACCCGATGCTGATGTTCAACCTGACGGATCAGGTGCGGGAGCAGATCCAGCACACGCTCTACAAGTTGCTGGTGCAGAGGCGGTCGGTCTTCTTCTGACCACGTGCCGTCCGTTCGGAGCAAGGAAGAAGGGGCGCCCCCCGTCCGTGGGGGCGCCCCTCCTTCCTTGCTAGCGAGCGTCCTCGCTGTCGATGCCGAGGCCTGGAAGCAGGCCCGGCAGGATGGGCGGAATGGTGACGTCCGGCATCTCGGTCGGCGGCTGGCCGACCGTGGGGGCGGTCGGTGTGCCGGTCGGGGAGGCGGGGGGCTTGAGCAGTCCGCCGGTGTTGCCGCCGAGGAGACCGTCGTCCTCCGGCGATTCGGTGCCGCTGTCGGCGCTCGGGCTGGTGCCCGTGCTGGGGCCCGACGGGCGGGGCGGTGCGGAGTGGCTGCCCGAGGACGGGGAGTCGTGGGTGGACGGCGGACGCTGGGTGTCCGTGCCCTGGGGGTTCTGCGGCGTGCTCGGGCGGCCGCTGGGGCTCTCCGTGCCGATCGCGCCCTTCTCGGGGGTGCGGGGGAGCACCGACTGGAGGGGCTCGACGTCTTCGTCCATGGCGTCGAAGACGTGCGTGACCTCGCTTCCCACGTCCGACAGCTGGACGGGGAGCCGGTCGCGAAGGCCGTTCCAGGTGTCCCGGTGGGCCTGCGCGAAGGAATTGAGCCGGGCCATCGGGGCGATCTCGCCGTCCCGCTCGTACGCCTGGCGGAGCAGCCGGTGGCCTTCGGTGGCGTCGTGCTTCATCCCGCCCAGGACCCTGCGGATCTCGGTGAGCGACTCGTGGTCGAGGTCGCCGACGCGGCCGCGCTCCATGAGTCTGCGGGCCTCGCTGAGCCGGGTGGACGCCTGGTCGAGGTAGATGCCGCCGCGGTCCGCGTCGTCGTCCGCCATGCCCAGCTTGATGTCCTCCATGCCTCGCTTGAGCCCGTAGAGCGAGTCACCGGGGAGCGCGTCGGAGCTGGCGGCAGCGACGCCGCTGAAGGCGCCCGCCGCCACACCCACCGTGAGGCCGCCGGCGGCGAGGCCCTTGGACCAGCGGGAGCGGGGCCGCAGCTTCCGCAGTGGGGACGCCCGGTGGGCGCCCTTGCCGCCGGCGGTGCGCTGCTCGGGCACCGTGGGGCCCCCGGCCGCGCTCCCTTCCATGAGCATCGCTTCCATGGCGGCGACGAGCTGGGCTCGCTGCACCACCTTGACCTCGGGATCCAGCTGTGGCTTCGGCAGTTCGCCGAGGCCGTTCGCCACGGCCAACAGCCGCCCCTGTTCGGCCGGTTCTGCCGGAGTCTCCGGCTGCTCGGCCGCCGCGCCCTCGGACTCCCGGTCCTCCAGGGCCTGGGCGAAGGCGTTCGCCCGCCGGTGCGCCGATACGTTCGCGATCACTGGCGGCACCTCCTCTCGTCATGACGGTCGACTCCCCGGAGTGTCCGGAAGGTTGCACACCTTGAGCGCATCCACACGAAAGAGTGAGTGGCTGCGGACATGGCGTGTCCACAGGGAGCCTGCATCCCGCACAACGAGCGGCGCGGCACTTGGGTTACGCGCGAAAGATGATCGGACCAGTGCGTCATCGAGGCGTCACCGACTGTGAGTTGGGCGGGGGTCGTGGGGGTGTGGGGGGAGATACGGGGACGGGGGCGCGGTCCGGTCCGCAGGGGCGTGTGTGGGGGGAGCGGACCGGTCAGCGGGCGTCGTCCGGGAGAAGGCGGGCCAGGGTGCGGACGGCCCGGTACTGGAGGGTCTTGATCGCCCCCTCGTTCTTCCCCATGACCCGGGCGGTCTCGGCGACCGAGAGGCCCTGGAGGAAGCGCAGGGTGACGCACTCCTGCTGCTGGGGGTTGAGGCGGCGGACCGCGTCGAGGAGTGCGGCGTTGGAGAGGGACTCCAGGACGGAGTCCTCGGGGCTGCGCTCGACCTCGTTGGCGTCGAGCATCTCGCCGGTGGTCACTTCCAGGCGGAAGCGGCTGGACTTGAAGTGGTCGGCGACCAGGTTCCTGGCGATGGTGACGAGCCAGGCGCCGAAGTCGCGGCCCTGCCAGGTGAAGGTGGAGATCCGGCGCAGGGCGCGCAGGAACGTCTCGCTTGTGAGGTCCTCCGCCGTCGCCTTCCCGCCGACGCGGTAGTAGATGTAGCGGTAGACGGTGTCGCTGTACTGGTCGTACAGCCGGCCGAAGGCCTCGGCCTCGCCCGCCTGGGCGCGCTCGACCAGATCCATCATGCGAGCGCTGTCGCTGTCGGCGGTGGGGCGGCGGGGGGCGGTGGTCGAGGTTCCGGACCGGGCACCGCGTCTGCCCACGGCGGCGCCGCCGTCGGCCAGGGCATAACAAGGGCCGGCGGGTGCCGGTGCGGCGAAGGCGAAGGCGGGGACAGGGCCGGCGTACGCGGTGGGGACGAAGCCGCGCAAACGGTCGAGGACCGTTGCGCGCAGCGTAGCCAGGCCCGAGGTGTCAACCCCGACGTGTGGGTACACGGGACTCCCAGAGGCAGAGCTTCCATCACGTGCAGTGCGGGACCGTTCACCCGTCGTAGCGACGTGAGGGGTCCTTTGTGCGTCCCAGGAGAATAACGCTTCGTACAGGCAGCGCTACACCCAGTTGCTCAAATCACCGGTTCCGTCGGTTCTGTTACTGCTTGCAGTCGGATCAAGGTGCGATTGGTGACCGATTGTTGATCGGTTTGCTTCCGAGTGTGACTGCGCGGGCGTTGCGTTGTGCTCAAGTGCAGGACCGGTGAGTGATCGAGGCCGCTGCGGGGTAAGGAGCCCCGAATGCCTGGGAGTCGACCTGTGCGGTGGTGTTCGACCACGGACGGGTGAGGGCGCCTGGTCCGGGGTTGTCGCAGATGATCGCGGCCGAAACGTATCGGCAGACCGATCGGGCGGGCCGGGAGAGAAGCGGGGAACCGGGCCTCAGTGGCGGCGGCGGTGCAGGGCGACCGCGGCCGCCGTGCCGCCGGCCAGGGCGCCCAGACCCGCGGCGGCGGGGATGCCGACCTTGGCGGCCTTGCGGCCCGTCCGGTAGTCGCGCAGTCGCCAGTCCCGGGCCTTCGCGTACTTGCGGAGCTTGGTGTCCGGGTTGATCGCGTACGGGTGGCCGACGAGCGAGAGCATCGGGATGTCGTTGTGCGAGTCGCTGTAGGCGGCGCAGCGGTTCAGGTCGAGGCCCTCGGCGGCGGCGAGGGCCCGTACCGCCTCGGCCTTCGCCGGGCCGTGCAGGGGCTCGCCGACCAGCTTGCCGGTGTAGACGCCGTCGACGGACTCGGCGACCGTGCCGAGCGCGCCGGTCAGGCCGAGCCTGCGGGCGATGATCGTGGCCGTCTCGACCGGGGCGGCCGTGACCAGCCAGACCTTCTGGCCCGCGTCCAGGTGCGCCTGGGCGAGGTCGCGGGTGCCGGGCCAGATGCGGTCGGCCATGTACTCGTCGTAGATCTCCTCGCCGATCGACATCAGTTCGGAGACGCGATGGCCCTTGACGATGGACAGGGCGCTGTCGCGGGCCTCCTGGATGTGCTCGGGGTCTTCGACGCCGGCGATCCGGAACCAGGCCTGTGCCCAGGCGAAGCGGGCGAGTTCACGCCGCTGGAAGAACTTCCGCTTGTACAGGCCGCGGCCGAAGTGGAAGATCGACGCGCCCTGCATCACGGTGTTGTCGAGATCGAAGAACGCGGCCGCCCGTACGTCGCCGACGACCGGGAACTCGGGCTCGGGCGGGGTCTCGGCCTCCGCGGGTTCATGGGCCGCCGCCTCCTCCCGCTCCCGTTCCAGCTGGAGCGAGGACTTGCGCGCTGCCTCGGCAGCGGCCTCGCCTGCGAGCACGCTGCGCGCGGTGGCGGAGCGCCTACGGGGGGTGAGCCATCCCAGAGCGGCCATGCGGTGAGCATAGCCAGTCTGTTCGGTACTTCCCGACTTGTGACGATGCCGCGGCGTGAACACTGTGGGGCTCCCCTGTTAATCAGGGACAGAATGGACGTCATGTTCGGACGGACGAAGAAGAAGACGGACGCCGCTTCGCGCACGGTGACGCTGATCGGCAAGCCGGGCTGTCATCTCTGCGACGACGCCCGCGCGGTGATCGAGGCCGTGTGCGCGGAGACGGGGGCGCGCTGGGAGGAGAAGGACATCACCCAGGACGAGGAGCTCCACCGGGCGTACTGGGAGCAGATTCCCGTCGTCCTGGTCGACGGCGAGCAGCACACCTTCTGGCGCGTGGACGCCGGGCGGCTCCGGCGCGAACTGGGTGCGTGACCGAAAGACGGCTACCATCATGGACGTTTTGTTGGGTTTCGGGGGCGGGGTCGTGAGGAGTGTGTGCGGTTTTGCCCCCTTCGGGTTCTCAACGCGCTGACACGCCGCGCGGTTCCGTGACGATACGAACCAGCCGCGTGACCCCGGTCACTTTGGGCGGACAAAACGGACACCATCTTTGTGCACGCGTTCACAAAGACATAGCCTGCATTCGACGGGGCGGTCTTGGGACATATGGCCGCCTGCAGCCCCGCTCATCCCGCAGGAGCACCGTGGCAACTGGCCGAACTCACCGACCGGCGACCCGTAGCCGAGGAATTCCCGAGGCCACCGTCGCCCGGCTTCCGCTGTATCTGCGCGCACTCACCGCGCTCTCGGAGCGCTCCGTACCCACGGTCTCCTCCGAAGAGCTCGCCGCCGCGGCGGGGGTCAACTCCGCGAAGCTGCGCAAGGACTTCAGCTACCTGGGTTCCTACGGCACCCGCGGGGTCGGCTACGACGTCGAGTACCTCGTCTACCAGATCTCCCGCGAGCTGGGGCTCACCCAGGACTGGCCGGTCGTCATCGTCGGTATCGGTAACCTCGGTGCCGCGCTCGCCGGCTACGGCGGTTTCGCGTCCCGCGGTTTCCGCGTCGCCGCGCTGATCGACGCCGACCCCGCCATGACCGGCAAGCCGGTCGCCGGGATCCCCGTCCAGCACAGCGACGACCTCGAGAAGATCATCGAGGAGGACGGCGTCTCCATCGGCGTCATCGCGACCCCGGCCGGTGTCGCCCAGCAGGTCTGCGACCGGCTCGTGGCCGCCGGAGTCACCTCCATCCTGAACTTCGCCCCGACCGTGCTCTCCGTGCCCGACGGCGTGGACGTGCGCAAGGTCGACCTCTCCATCGAGCTGCAGATCCTCGCCTTCCACGAGCAGCGCAAGGCCGGCGAGGAGTCGAACGCCGAGGCCGACGCGGCCGTCGACGAGGAGACCGCCACGGCCGTCGCGCCGCCGGCCCCCCGGGGCGCGACGGGCGGCAGCCGCAAGGGACCCGACGGGGACGTCCCCGCCGTGATGCCGGCATGAGCCTCCTCGTCGTCGGCCTCAGCCACCGCAGCGCCCCCGTCTCCATCCTGGAGCGGGCGGCACTCGCGGCGGACACCCAGGCCAAGCTCCTCCAGGACACCCTCGCCGCCGAACCGGCCGCCGAGGGCACCGTCCTGGCCACCTGCAACCGCATCGAGCTCTACGCCGACGTGGACAAGTTCCACGCCGGTGTCGCCGAGCTGTCCACGCTGCTCGCGCAGCACAGCGGCGTCGGCCTGGACGAGCTCACCCCCTATCTCTATGTGCACTACGAGGACCGGGCCGTCCACCACCTCTTCTCGGTGGCCTGCGGGCTCGACTCGATGGTCGTCGGCGAGGGGCAGATCCTCGGCCAGATCAAGGACGCCCTGGCCCTCGGCCAGGAGCTGCACACCGCCGGCCGTCTCCTCAACGACCTGTTCCAGCAGGCCCTGAGGGTCGGCAAGCGCGCCCACAGCGAGACCGGGATCGACCGGGCCGGACAGTCGCTCGTCACCTTCGGCCTGGAGCAGCTGGCCGACGGCACCGACGTCGACACCTGGGCCAAGGGCAAGAAGGCGCTCGTCATCGGCGCCGGCTCGATGTCCTCGCTGGCCGCCGCCACGCTCGCGCGGTCCGGTGTCTCCGAGATCGTCATCGCCAACCGCACCCTGGCCCGTGCCGAGCGGCTCGCGCAGATCCTGAACGAGCCCGGGGGTACGGGAGTGGCCGCGCACGCGGTCGAGATGGTTGCCGTCGGCGACGAACTGACACGTGCCGACGTCGTCGTCTCCTGCACCGGCGCCACCGGACTCGTCCTCACCGGGGACGACATCGAGACCGCCGTCCAGGGCCGACGCACCCCGCTCGCCCTGCTCGACCTCGCCATGCCCCGCGACATCGACGCCGCCGCCCACCGCATCCCCGGTGTCCGGCTCGTCGACATCGAGTCGCTCGCCGAGGCCTCCGCCGACGCGCCGATGGCCGCCGACGTCGACCAGGTGCGCGGCATCGTCTCCGACGAGGTCGCGGCCTTCGGCGCCGCCCAGCGCGCCGCCCACATCACCCCCACCGTCGTCGCCCTGCGCACCATGGCCGCCGACGTGGTGGCCGGCGAGGTCGCCCGGCTCGAGGGCCGGCTGCCCGGCCTCGACGACAAGCAGCGCGCCGAGATCACCCAGACCGTGCGCCGCGTGGTCGACAAGCTCCTGCACGCGCCGACCGTGCGGGTCAAGCAGCTGGCGAGCGAGCCCGGCGGTGCCGGGTACGCGGACGCGCTGCGGACACTCTTCGACCTCGACCCGGAGACGGTGGCTTCTGTCAGCCGGGCCGACCTGAATGACGCCGACGTCAAGAACCGAGGGCGAGTATGACCGAGAGGGCACTGAGGCTCGGGACCAGGCGCAGCAAGCTCGCCATGGCCCAGTCCGGGCACGTGGCCGACGCGGTCCGGCAGCTGACCGGCCGGCCCGTCGAGCTCGTGGAGATCACGACGTACGGGGACACCTCCCGGGAGCACCTCGCGCAGATCGGCGGCACCGGCGTCTTCGTCGCCGCCCTGCGTGACGCGCTGCTCGCGGACGAGGTGGACTTCGCCGTCCACTCCCTGAAGGACCTGCCGACCGCGCAGCACCCGGACCTGGTGCTGGCCGCGATCCCGGAGCGCGAGGACCCGCGCGACGTGCTGATCGCCCGCGACGGACTGACGCTGGACCGGCTGCCCCAGGGCGCCCGGGTCGGCACCGGCTCGCCGCGGCGCATGGCCCAGCTCCACGCGTACGCGCGCAACCACGGCCTGGAGATCACCTGCGTCCCGATCCGGGGGAACATCGACACCCGGGTCGGCTACGTACGCAGCGGGGAACTGGACGCGGTGGTTCTCGCCGCGGCAGGCCTCAACCGCATCGGCGGGACGGCGGAGCTCACCGGCTCCCTGTCGCTCGACCACCTGTCGGTCGACTCCGTCCTGCCCGCCCCCGGCCAGGGGGCCCTGGCGATCGAGTGCCCGGCGTCGAACGCCGAACTCGTCACCATGCTCGCCGAGCTCGACGACCCGCTCACCCGGGCCGCCGTGACCGCCGAGCGATCCCTGCTCGCCGCCCTGGAGGCCGGCTGCTCCGCACCCGTGGGTGCGCTGGCCGACCTGCTGGCCGACGACCCCGGTCACGGGCAGGTTGTCACCGAGATGCGCCTGCGCGGCGTCGTCGGCACCACCGACGGCTCGACGCTGGTGCAGCTGTCCACCACCGGACCCGTACCCACCTCGCACGACGAGGCCATGGCGCTCGGACGCGAACTCGCGGACGAGATGCTCGCCAAGGGTGCGGCCGGTCTTATGGGGGAGCGAGCACTTTGAACCCCACCAGCCCGACCACCAGCCCGCTGTCCCCGGCCTTCGCGGGCCATGGACACGTCACATTCCTCGGCGCAGGTCCCGGTGACCCCGGACTCCTGACCCTCAGGGCCGTGGAGGCCCTCGCCGGAGCGGATGTCCTGATCGCCGAGCCGGAGGTGCTCGAGGTCGTTCGCGGCCACGCTCGGGCGGGGGTGAGCACGCCGGAGCTGACGGTTGTTGACGAGGCGTCAACAACCGCCGGTGTCCCCGTGTTGAGGGACGCGGCCAATCTTGTCATGGAGGCCGCGAGGGGCGGCAGGCGGGTCGTCCGTGCGGTGACCGGCGACCCCGGCCTCGACGGCAACGCGGGAGCAGAGATGCTCGTCTGCGCCGCCGAGGGCATCCCCTTCGAGGTCGTCCCCGGCGTCGCCACGGCCGTCGGCGTACCCGCGTACGCCGGCGTCCCGCTCCGCGACGCCCAGGGCACCGACGTGCGCTTCGTCGACGCCCGCACCGCCGACGAGCGGTGCTGGACCGAGGTCGGTGCCTCCGACGGCACCGTCGTCGTGTCCACCTCGCTCGACTCGGTGGCCGCGGCCGCCGGTGAACTGGTGGCGGCAGGCCGTAAGCCGGACACCCCGCTCACCGTCACCATCGCCGGTACCACCACCCGGCAGCGGACCTGGAACGCCACGCTCGGCACCATCGCCCAGGTCTTCAAGCAGGGCAAGGTCCTCCCCTCGCCCGAGGGCCACCGGCCGGTCATAGCCGTGGTCGGCGAGCGCAGCGCCCCGGCGCAGCGGGACCAGCTGTCGTGGTTCGAGTCGAAGCCGCTGTTCGGCTGGCGGGTGCTCGTGCCGCGTACCAAGGAGCAGGCCGCGTCGCTCTCCGACCAGCTGCGTTCGTACGGCGCGGTGCCGCACGAGGTGCCGACCATCGCCGTCGAGCCGCCGCGCACGCCCCAGCAGATGGAGCGTGCGGTCAAGGGGCTCGTGACCGGGCGCTACGAGTGGATCGCCTTCACGTCGGTCAACGCGGTGAAGGCCGTACGGGAGAAGTTCGAGGAGTACGGGCTCGACGCGCGTGCCTTCGCCGGGATCAAGGTCGCGGCGGTGGGCGAGCAGACGGCCGCGGCGCTGGTCGACTTCGGTGTGAAGCCGGACCTGGTGCCGAGCGGGGAGCAGTCCGCGGCGGGTCTGCTGGAGGACTGGCCGCCGTACGACCCGGTCTTCGACCCGATCGACCGTGTCTTCCTGCCGCGGGCCGACATCGCGACGGAGACGCTGGTCGCCGGCCTCATCGAGCTCGGGTGGGAGGTGGACGACGTCACCGCGTACCGGACCGTACGCGCTTCGCCGCCGCCGGCCGACACGCGGGAGGCGATCAAGGGCGGCGGGTTCGACGCCGTGCTCTTCACGTCGTCGTCGACGGTGCGCAACCTGGTCGGTATCGCCGGGAAGCCGCACAACGTGACCGTCATCGCGTGCATCGGTCCCGCCACGGCGAAGACCGCCGAGGAGCACGGGCTGCGGGTGGACGTGCTGTCGCCCGAGCCGTCGGTGCACAAGCTGGCGGAGGCGCTGGCGGACTTCGGGCTGCGGCGGCGGGAGGCCGCGCTGGAAGCCGGGGATCCGGTGACGCGGCCTTCCGAGCGGCGACCGGGTGCCCGGAGGCGGCGGACCACGTAGGTGGTGTGGGGCGGGGCCTCTATTCGGCCCCGCCCTTTTCCTCTCGTGGGCCCTGGTGGTGCGGGCTACGGGGCGCTGCGCCGGCTCTGTCGGCGTTGCCCCACCCGTTCCGCCCTGCGCAACGATTGCCCACAACGGGGCGGGGCGCATGCCGATGACGCGGACGCCGTGTCGGTAAAAGCACTCTTTGGGCGGGCGTAGCCTCGGGGCTATGAACTCGTACGGATCCTTTCCCGGGGCGCGGCCGCGGCGGCTGCGGACGACGCCTGCCATGCGGCGGATGGTGGCCGAGACGCGGCTGCATCCCGCCGATCTGATCCTTCCCGCGTTCGTGCGCGAGGGGATCACCGAGCCCGTGCCGATCCAGGCCATGCCCGGTGTCGTCCAGCACACGCGCGACACCCTGCGGAAGGCCGCGGCCGAGGCCGTGGAGGCCGGGGTCTCCGGGATCATGCTCTTCGGCGTGCCCGAGGACGAGAAGAAGGACGCGGCGGGGACGGCCGGGACCGACCCCGACGGGATCCTTCAGGTCGCCATCCGGGACGTCCGCGCCGAGGTCGGCGACGAGCTCGTGATCATGTCGGACCTCTGTCTCGACGAGTACACCGACCACGGCCACTGCGGCGTCCTCGACGCCGACGGCCGCGTCGACAACGACGCCACGCTGGAACGTTACGCCGAGATGGCCCAGGTCCAGGCGGACGCCGGCGTCCACGTCGTCGGCCCCTCCGGGATGATGGACGGCCAGGTCGGCGTCGTACGGGACGCCCTGGACACCATCGGCAGGGAGGACGTGTCGATCCTCGCCTACACCGCGAAGTACTCCTCCGCCTTCTACGGCCCCTTCCGCGAGGCCGTCGGCTCCTCCCTCCGGGGCGACCGCAAGACCTACCAGCAGGACCCCGCCAACCTGCGGGAGTCCCTGCGCGAGCTCGCCCTCGACCTGGAGGAGGGCGCCGACATGGTGATGGTCAAGCCGGCGGGGCCGTACCTCGACGTCGTCGCCAAGGTCGCCGAGTCCGTGGACGTGCCCGTCGCCGCGTACCAGATCAGTGGTGAGTACTCGATGGTCGAGGCCGCCGCGGAGAAGGGCTGGATCGACCGCGACAGGGCGATCTTCGAGACCCTGACCGGTATCCGGCGGGCCGGCGCGCAGATGATCCTCACCTACTGGGCCACCGAGGTCGCCCAGAAGCTGTCCGCCGCGCGCGTCTAGCCGGGGCTCAGTCCCACCAGAAGGTCCAGACGGGGCTGTCCAGCAGCCCCGTCCGCGCGTAGGCGCGCAGGCCGCCGCGGGGGCCCTGGTCGATGTTGTCCGGGCAGAACGCGAAGTGTTCCGCCGCCAGCGCCTCGGCCTCCTCCAGGGTCTGGGGAGGGGACCCGACCGAGACCACCAGCTGGTCGAAGGTGAGCGCGACGACACGGGCCCCGAAACGGTCCTCCCAGGACCGCAGCACCGCACACAGCCGGGCCACGTCGTTCTCGTGGTTCAGCGGCCCGCTCCAGCCGATCACCGCCGGTATGTCCGCGCTGCGCCGCGCCGGAACCAGGGCCGGGCGGGCGTCCTCAAGCCAGAAGCCCGGCTCCGTCAGCATCTCGGCGACGGCGGCCGCCGCCTTGTCCGGGTCCGTGTCGCACGGCTGCGCCGGGGCCAGGCCCGGCCAGCCGGCGCTTTCGGGTATCTCGTCGGACGCGTTCGCGTCCCAGAACTCGGCGAGGACCTCGTCCGCGTCATGGTCCGCCGGGTCGCTCATCCGCCCGGGCTCCAGCTCCCACTGGTCCAGGCTCCAGTCACCGCCCAGCAGCACCGGCAGCAGGCCCGCCGAGCGGGCCGCCGGCCGCAGCGCGCTCCAGGCGGCGGGCCCCGCCGCGCCGTGTCCCGACCAGATGTACGGGGCGTCCGCCGGGCCGGTGAGGGCGCCGGGCGGCAGGTCGAGGCCGAGTGAACGGCCGGTCGGGTCGGCTGCGAGCCGGGGCAGCTGGTTCGGGATCATCGCCATGCGCAGAACGTACGGGGCGCCACTGACAACGGAGCGAGTGGTGGTGCGGCACGCGTCGGCGCACCCTGGAGAGGTAGCCGACAGGTCCTCGCTGGAGGTGGTCCTCATGATGCACACGCTCGTCGGATGGCATGTGGAGATGGAGTTCCAGGAGGAGGGTGACCGGACGCGGGCCGCGGCCATGGTGCGGCTGACCGACGGCACCGAGTTCCGGGCCCACGGCACGGCCAACCGCCACCCTTCCGACCCGGACCAGCTCAGGGTGGGCGAGGAGATCGCCGGCGCACGCGCGCTGATGGATCTCGCCTCTCAGTTGCTCCAGAAGGCCCACACGGAGATCGACGAGGTCTCGGGCCGGACCTCGCACACCATCCGTTGACGACGAAGCCCCCGGCACGGTGATCCGTACCGGGGGCTTCGCCTTCGGATGTCGCTCCGGGACCGTCAGAGGCGCTCGGGCGTCCGGATGCCCAGCAGAGCCATGCCCTGGTGCAGGGTGCGGGCGGTCAGGTCACAGAGGAAGAGGCGGTTCTCCGCGACCTCCTGCGCCGGTTCCGGCTTGATGACGGGGCACTGGTCGTAGAACGTCGTGTACAGCGACGCCAGCTGGTACAGGTACGCGGCCAGCTTGTGCGGGGCGTGCTCCGCGGCCGTCTCGGCGATCACCTCGCCGAACTGGTCCAGGTGCAGACCCAGCGCGCGCTCGGCCGGTGCCAGCTCCAGCTCCGGGTGGGCGAGCGGCGTGCGGTCGCCGGCCTTCCCGAAGATCGACCTGATCCGTGCGTAGGCGTACTGCAGGTACACCGAGGTGTCGCCGTTCAGCGACACCATCTGGTCCAGGTCGAACTTGTAGTCGCGGGCGGCCGACGTCGACAGGTCGGCGTACTTCACCGCGCCGATGCCCACGTACTGGCCGTTCTCGACGATCTCCGACTCGGTCAGGCCCACCTTCTCGGCCTTCTCGCGCACGACCGTCGTCGCGCGGTCCACGGCCTCGTCCAGCAGGTCCACCAGCCGGACCGTCTCGCCCTCACGGGTCTTGAACGGCTTGCCGTCCTTGCCCAGGACCGTGCCGAAGGCCAGCTGGACCGCCTTCACGTCCTCGTTCAGCCAGCCGGCCCGGCGAGCGGTCTCGAAGACCATCTTGAAGTGCAGCGACTGGCGGGCGTCGACCACGTACACCAGGGACGTCGCCTTGAGGTTCTGCACGCGGTCACGGATCGCGGACAGGTCCGTCGCCGCGTAGCCGAAGCCGCCGTCGGACTTCTGGACGATCAGCGGGGTCGGGTTGCCGTCCGGGCCCTTCACGTCGTCGAAGAAGACGCACAGCGCACCCTCGGAGCGGACGGCGACGCCCGACTCCTCGAGGATGCGGCAGGTCTCCACCAGCATGTCGTTGTAGCCGGACTCGCCGACGACGTCGGCGTCCCGGATGTCCATGTCGAGCTTGTCGAAGACCGAGTAGAAGTAGATCTTCGACTCGTCGACGAACCGCTGCCAGAGCGCGAGGGTCCGCTCGTCGCCGGCCTGGAGGTCGACGACCCGAGCCCGGGCCCTCGTCTTGAACTCCTCGTCGGAGTCGAAGAGCGCGCGCGAGGCCTTGTAGAGCCGGTTCAGGTTCGACATGGCCTCCTCACCGGAGACCTCGGCGCCGTCCTCGGCCGTGTGGTCCAGCTCGTGCGGGTGCTCGATCAGGTACTGGATGAGCATGCCGAACTGGGTGCCCCAGTCGCCGATGTGGTGGCGGCGGACCACGCTCTCGCCGGTGAACTCCAGGATCTCGACCATCGCGGCGCCGATCACGGCGGAGCGCAGGTGACCGACGTGCATCTCCTTCGCCACGTTCGGCTGGGCGTAGTCGATGACCGTCGTGCCTGCCGACTCGTTGAACGGCACGCCGAGCCGGGCGTCGGCGGCGCGGGCCGCGAGGGTCCGCACGATCGCCGCGTCCGTCACCGTGATGTTCAGGAAGCCGGGGCCCGAGACCTCGATCTCCTTCAGGACGTCGTTCTCCGGGATCGCGGCGACGACCTGGGTGGCCAGCTCACGCGGGTTGCCCTTGAGCTGCTTGGCGAGCGCCAGGATGCCGTTGGCCTGGAAGTCGGCCCGGTCGCTTCGTCGCAGCAGCGGGTCGGCGGACGCGGCGTCCGGCAGAGCTGCCGAGAGGCCGTCCGCGAGGCGCTGCTGCACGGTCGAAGCGAGGGAAGGGACCGAGGCCATGAGCTTCCGTTCCTGTTGAGTTCGGGGAGTTCTGTGCGTCCAAATCGCTTGTCAAGTGTCCCATGGGAGCGCAACGTGATTTCCCCGCCTGTGGACGACCGGAGGGCGCGGGCGATCTCCGCCTGTGGACAACCTCGGGGAGCGCTCTTCCGTCTGGGAGAATGGCTCACGTAGGCCCCTCAGGCAGCATCCCACCCAGGAAGAAGGACGTACCGACCGTGGCTCAGAGCAGCACCGAGACCGACTGGGTCTCCCGTTTCGCGGACGAGGTCATCGCCGAGTCGGAGCGACGTGCGCCTGGCAAACCGGTCGTCGTCGCCTCCGGTCTCTCCCCGTCCGGCCCGATCCACCTGGGCAACCTCCGCGAGGTCATGACCCCGCACCTGGTCGCCGACGAGATCCGCCGCCGGGGGCACGAGGTCAGGCACCTGATCTCCTGGGACGACTACGACCGCTACCGCAAGGTGCCGAACGGCATCGAGGGCATCGACGAGTCCTGGGCCGAGCACATCGGCAAGCCGCTGACCTCGGTCCCGGCCCCCGCCGGCTCGCCCCACCCCAACTGGGCCGAGCACTTCAAGGCCGCCATGGTCGAGTCGCTGGCCGAGCTCGGCGTCGAGTACGACCCGATCAGCCAGACCGAGCAGTACACCGCGGGCACCTACCGCGAGCAGATCCTGCACGCCATGAAGCACCGCGGCGACATCGACGCCATCCTCGACCAGTACCGGACGAAGAAGACGCCGAAGAAGCAGTCGCAGAAGCCCCTCGACGAGGCCGAGCTGGAGGCCGAGGAGGGCTCCGGCGCGGCGAGCGAGGACGACGGCTCCGGCGGCTCCTCGGGCTACTTCCCGTACAAGCCGTACTGCAGTCAGTGCGAGAAGGACCTGACCACGGTCACCTCGTACGACGACGACACCACCGAGCTCGCCTACGCCTGCACCAACTGCGGCTTCTCCGAAACCGTGAAGCTCAGCGAGTTCAACCGCGGCAAGCTGGTCTGGAAGGTCGACTGGCCGATGCGCTGGGCGTACGAGGGCGTCATCTTCGAGCCCTCCGGCGTCGACCACTCCTCGCCCGGCTCGTCCTTCGTCGTCGGCGGCCAGATCGTCCGCGAGATCTTCGACGGCGTCCAGCCGATCGGCCCGATGTACGCCTTCGTCGGCATCAGCGGCATGGCCAAGATGTCCTCCTCGCGCGGTGGTGTCCCGACCGCCGCCGACGCGCTGAAGATCATGGAGGCGCCGCTGCTGCGCTGGCTGTACGCGCGCCGCCGCCCCAACCAGTCCTTCAAGATCGCCTTCGACCAGGAGATCCAGCGGCTCTACGACGAGTGGGACAAGCTGGAGGCCAAGGTCGCCGACGGCAGCGTGCTGCCCGCCGACGCCGCCGCCCACACCCGCGCCGCCCGTACGGCCGCCGGTGAGCTTCCGCGCACCCCGCGCCCGCTCCCGTACCGCACGCTCGCCTCGGTCATGGACATCACCGCCGGCCACGACGAGCAGACCCTGCGGATCCTGACCGAGCTCGACCCCGAGAACCCGGTCGCGTCCCTCGACGAGGTCCGGCCGCGCCTCGACCGCGCCGAGAACTGGATCACCAGCCAGGTCCCGGCCGACCAGCGCACCATCGTCCGCGAGGAGCCCGACACCGAGCTCCTCGGCTCCCTGGACGACGAGGGCCGCGAGTCGCTCCGCCGGCTCCTGGAGGGCCTCGACAGCCACTGGTCGCTCGACGGGCTCACCACCCTCGTCTACGGCGTCCCGAAGGTCATGGCCGGTCTCGACGCCGAGGCCAAGCCGACGCCCGAGCTGAAGCTCGCGCAGCGCGCGTTCTTCGCCCTGCTCTACAAGCTCCTCGTCAGCCGCGAGACCGGGCCGCGACTGCCCACGCTGCTGCTCGCCGTGGGCGCGGACCGGGTGAGGAAGCTGCTCGGCGCGTGAGCGCCCGGGTGAGCTGACTACGCGAAAGGGCCGCCGCCCGGCATCCGGGCGGCGGCCCTTTCACGTACCTCCGTGCGGGTCAGGGGGTGCGGTACTCCTGCATGTCCTGCTGGATCCGCTGCTGGACCTCGGGGATCACCTGGTGGAGCAGCTCGGGGTTGCGGAGCTGCTCGACGCCGTAGTGGTCGGCCACCAGCCGTTCGAGCTCCTGGGTCTCCGGGAAGCGGTCGTTCTCCACGGCGTACGCCCAGGTCTGCTTGTAGACGACCTCGCGGAACTCCTCGACCTCCTGCGGTTCCGGCTGCTCCTCCACGTACTCGGGGTACTCGACGAACTCCTCCGGCCCCGGCGGGGGCACGTCCTCCGGGCCGAGCGGCACCGGCACCGGGATCGGCTCCAGGCCGTCCACGATCTGCGGGTTGTACGAGCCCTGGTAGCCGTCAGGCCGCGCCTGGCCGGCGAACCAGGGGCTGCCCTCGGCATCCTCCGGCGCGTCGGGAAGCGGCTGCGGCGTGGGCGCGAGCTGCACCTGCTGAGGCTGCTGGGCCGGCTGAAGCGGCTGGGGCTGCTGGGGCAGCAGCGGCGACGTGCCCTGCGGCTGCGGGGGCAGCACGGCCGGTTCGATGCCGGCCGCCGCGAGACCCGCGGCCGCCGTCTCCGCGAGCGGCACCCCGTACCGCGCGAGACGCAGAGGCATCAGCGCCTCCACCGGCGCCTTGCGGCGCCAGCTCCGGCCGAAACGGGCCTGGAGACGCGCCTGGTAGATCAGCCGCTCCTGCTCCAGCTTGATCACCTGCTCGTACGAGCGGAGCTCCCACAGCTTCATCCGGCGCCACAGCCGGAACGTCGGCACCGGGGACAGCAGCCAGCGGGTCAGCCGGACGCCCTCCATGTGCTTGTCCGCGGTGATGTCCGCGATCCGGCCCACCGCGTGCCGCGCGGCCTCGACGGCCACGACGAACAGGATCGGGATCACGGCGTGCATCCCGACGCCGAGCGGGTCGGGCCAGGCGGCCGCGCCGTTGAACGCGATCGTCGCCGCCGTCAGCACCCACGCGGTCTGCCGCAACAGCGGGAACGGGATCCGCAGCCACGTCAGCAGCAGATCCAGGGCGAGCAGCACACAGATGCCCGCGTCGATGCCGATCGGGAAGAAGTACGAGAAGGTGCCGAAGCCCTTCTGTACGGCGAGCTCGCGCACGGCGGCGTACGAACCCGCGAAACCGATCCCCGCGATGATCAGCGCACCGGCGATGACGAGGCCGATGAGTATCCGGTGTGTGCGTGTCAGCTGCATCGCGGCCACCCGCGATCCCCTCCCCGTCAATCGACATCTCGCGCGCACAGACTGGCACATGTGCGCGAAGCCCGGCCCCCGGGGGAGGGACGGGCTCCACATCGACGTGCCACTCTGGGCCGGTTTGCGACTGGTTGTCGGCCTTCGGTCGCCTACTTGTTCGCGGCGGCGACCGCGGCGACGGCCTCCTTGGCCGCCTTCACCGCACCGTTCATGATCGTCGGGTCCGACGGGGTGGTCGCGCCCGCGTACCCGGCGCCGTTGTACGAGAGCAGCACCAGCACATTGCCCGTACGCGCCACGATCGAGCCGTAGACGAAGTCCTCGTTCGTCTTGCGCAGCTGGTACGCGACGGACTTCGCCTCGTCGCCGATGCCCGTGGCCGTGGTGGTGCGGACCTTCGTCGCGCCCGGGGTCTCCTCGACCTTGGCGAGCTCCTTCGCCAGGTTCTCCTGCGCGCGCTCCTGGCCGCTGCCGAGCGCGGCGTCCGACTCGTACCGGTAGAAGGACACGTCGAGCCAGCGGTACTGCGAGCCCTTCACGCCCTTGTCGTCCAGGCCGTTCCACGAGCAGCCGCTGCGGCTGCCGAGGTCGCTGGAGACGGCCGGCGTGCCGTTCTTGGTCTTCGCCTTGGGCACGAGCGAGGACGTCGTCGCCGCGGCGATCGCCTTGCAGGCCTCCGGCAGCTTCGCGAACTTCGCCGGCTCGACCGTCTTCGTCGTCTGCGAGGGCGAGGGAGCGGCGGAGGCCGACGAGGCCGCCTTGTCCTTGGAACCCGTCGAGCCGGAGCCACCGTCACCGGAGTCCGAGGAGCAGCCTGCGACGACGAGCATCACCGGGACGGCGGCGCAGGCGAGTATGCGGGTGAGTCGCGGGGCTGTTCGCTGCATGGTTCCTTCAGTCGCTTGTCGTACGGGTCCGGCCGGTACGCCGACACGTTACGTGGTGTCCGTCCGCTCACGGAGCGGATGCGGACCGCTACTCCTCCAGGCGTTCGGCGAGCAGCCGGGCCAGGTTCCGGGCCTTTTCCTGCAGCTCCGTGCTGTCGGGGGCCTCGGCCGAACCGGTCGTCTGCTCCCGGTAGGAGACCGTCACGATGACGTTGGATGTGCGGAACACCACGCTGACGGCACGCTGATGGCCGTTCGCGCCGACCGTGCTCAGGGTGTCGTCGAGGTACGCGACGTTCCCGAGGCCCCCGAGGACACGGGGTTCGAGCCCGGTGGGCGAGGGGCTCGACGGGGTGGCCCCGGACGAGGGCGGGGTGGCGCCGGCGGGAGGCTTGCCCGCCGGGGCGTCGCCGGGCTTGCCGGCACCCGTCGTGGCACCCGGCGCGGCCGCGCCCTGTGTCGCGCCGGGAGGCCGACCGCTCGCCGTGGAGGTGCCCTGGGGTGTCGCGGTGGCCGAGGGCGTCGTCGTCGCGGGCGGGGCGGTCGTCGGCGGCGCGGTCGGGGGCAGCGGGATACCGGCCGCGAGCTGCTTGCGGACGAACACCTCCTGCGCCCGGTCGTCGTCGCTGACGGCGGTGTCGTACGAGACCACCCGCTCGATGTCGAGCGCCAGCCGGTGCGAGATGTCCGGGGTGTCGGCCTTCCAGGTGCACCCGACCCGCCGGTCGGTGTCGTACGTCACGGACGCGACGCCGCGGTACGCCTTGTCGCGCTCGGCGTCGGCGAGGGCGGCGGCGCCCGGGAGCAGGTCCTTGAGCGTCGCCTGGGGGACGGCGCCGCAGGGCTCGAAGAGCGTGCGGTAGCGGCCCGGGGGTGCGACGGGCGCGGCGGGGCCGGCCTTGGCGTCGACGGCGATGTCGTCGGCCGGGGTGCCGGACGAGCAGCCCGTGAGGCCGATTCCGAGGCCGAGGCCGAGTGTGAGGACGACGGCGGTGCGAGCCGTGGACCCGGTGCGACCGGGGGTGTACCTCTTTCGCTGCACGCTCCCAGGCTCCCTTCTCCCAAGGTCTTTCCCGAAAACTGTTTGCCGCGCGAACCCGGCCGATGGACACAATGTCTATCGCACACGCAGCTGTTGATGCCGGTCCGCTGTCACCTGTACGGGCTTTGGCTCCGGTTTTTGCGTTATCAGACTTTTCGGGGGAATCGAGGAAGTATGTCGTACGTAGAGGTACCTGGGGCGAAAGTCCCCATCCGGATGTGGGCCGACCCCGCCACGGTGGAGGGCGGTGCCATGCAGCAGCTGCAGAACGTGGCGACGCTGCCGTGGATCAAGGGCCTCGCCGTGATGCCGGACGTGCATTACGGCAAGGGCGCGACGGTCGGGTCGGTGATCGCGATGCAGGGGGCGGTCTGTCCCGCGGCGGTCGGTGTGGACATCGGCTGCGGCATGTCGGCGGTCAAGTCCTCGCTGACGGCGAACGACCTGCCGGGTGACCTGTCGAGGCTCCGCTCGAAGATCGAGCAGGCGATTCCGGTGGGCCGGGGTCTGCACCGGTCGGAGGTGGACCCGGGGCGGCTCTACCAGTTCCCGACGTCGGGCTGGGACGACTTCTGGTCGCGGTTCGACGGGGTCGCCGACGCGGTCAAGTTCCGTCAGGAGCGGGCGCGGCAGCAGATGGGAACGCTCGGAGGCGGCAACCATTTCATCGAGTTCTGTCTCGACGAGTCGGGCGCGGTCTGGCTGATGCTGCACTCCGGATCCCGGAACATCGGCAAGGAGCTCGCCGAGCACCACATCGGCGAGGCGCAGAAGCTGCCGCACAACCAGGGGCTCGTCGATCGTGACCTGGCGGTCTTCGTCGCGGAGACCCCGCAGATGGCGTCCTACCGGAACGACCTGTTCTGGGCCCAGGAGTACGCGAAGTACAACCGCGCGATCATGATGGCGCTCTTCCAGGAGGTCGTCCGCCGGGAGTTCCGCAAGGCCCGGGTGACCTTCGACCAGGTGATCTCCTGCCACCACAACTACGTGGCGGAGGAGCGGTACGACGGCATGGACCTGCTGGTCACGCGGAAGGGTGCGATCCGGGCAGGATCCGGGGAGTTCGGGATCATCCCGGGTTCGATGGGCACGGGCTCGTACATCGTGAAGGGCCTGGGGAACGCGTCGTCCTTCAACTCCGCCTCGCACGGTGCGGGCCGGAAGATGAGCCGGAGCGCGGCGAAGCGGCGCTTCTCGACGCACGACCTGGAGGAGCAGACGCGGGGTGTGGAGTGCCGCAAGGACTCCGGCGTCGTGGACGAGATCCCGGGTGCGTACAAGTCGATCGAGAAGGTCATCGACCAGCAGCGGGACCTGGTGGAGGTCGTCGCCAAGCTGAAGCAGGTCATCTGTGTGAAGGGCTGAGTCGTTCCCGAAAGGGGCGCGGTCCGGGCGGGGCGAGCAGGGAGAGTCAGCGGGAGGGGCCTGCGCGGTGCGCAGGCCCCTCCCGTCTGTCCGCTCGGTCCGCTCGAACGGCTGGGTCTGCTCAGAGCTCGCGGTGGACCTTCGTGTTGGAGGCCTGGGCGCGGGGGCGGACGACCAGGAGGTCGATGTTGACGTGCGGGGGGCGGGTGCAGGCCCAGGTGATGGTGTCGGCCACGTCGTCGGCGGTGAGGGGTTCGGCCACGCCGGCGTAGACCTTGGCGGCCTTCTCGGTGTCGCCGCGGAAGCGGGTGGTGGCGAACTCGTCCGTCTTGACCATGCCGGGGGCGATCTCGATGACGCGGACCGGGGTGCCGACGATCTCCAGGCGGAGGGTCTCGGCGAGGACGCGCGCGCCGTTCTTCGCGACGACGTAGCCGGCGCCGCCCTCGTAGGTGGAGTGGCCGGCGGTCGAGGAGAGGACGACGACCGTGCCGTCGCCGCTGGCGGTGAGGGCCGGGAGCAGGGCCTGGGTCAGGTTCAGCGTGCCGATGACGTTGACCTCGTACATCTGGCGCCAGTCGGCCGGGTCGCCGGTGGCGACGGGGTCGGCGCCGAGGGCGCCGCCGGCGTTGTTGACCAGGACGGCGAGGGTCTGGAAGGCCGTGGCGAACTCGTCGACGGCGGCGCGGTCGGTGACGTCGAGGGCGTAGGCGGTGGCCTGGTGGCCGGCCTCGTTGATCTCGGCGGCCAGTTCCTCGATGCGGTCCTTGCGCCGGGCGGTGAGGACCACGCGGTAGCCGGCGGCGGCGAGCTGCCTGGCCGTGGCGGCGCCGATTCCGCTGCTCGCTCCGGTGATGACGGCGATGGGGGTACCGGGGGCAGTCATGACGTCGTGCTCCTCGCGCAGGTGGTCGATTACGTCGATCGCCCGGCCAAGGATAGGCGGCGTCGATCTCGGAGGGCGCGGTGCGTGTGGGGGGCGGCCCGCCGGAGGGGACACGCCGGCTGATGGATTATCAGGAGATCTGAAGGTCTATGGGTATTTTGGCCTTATGCGTGGATTGCGGAAGGCTGTGCTCGGGGTCGCTCTCGCGGCCGCGGTGGTGATGGGCGCGGGCACCGGTGCCGGTGCCGTGGGGCCGGTGGTGGGGCCCGAGGCGGACCTGTCCCATCACGGTCATGTCTCCCTCTGGGACGGGCGGGTCGGGGTCTGGCTGGTCAGCGAGAACTTCGGTCCCACCGATCTCTCCCAGGCGACGGTCCGGCTCGCGTTCTCCGTGCCGATGGCGGGCGGCCACGAGCTGCCGGAGGCCTGTCTGTGGAGCAGTGACCGGGTGGTCTCCTGCCGGACGGGCGAGCTGCCGGCCGCGGGGGGTGCCGGTGAGCTGGCGCTCGATCTGCGGACCGCGGGCCTTCCGGACGAGCTGACGGTGGAGATCAGCACCGCCTGGCGGGACGGCGTGGCCGACCGGAATCCGCGGAACGACCGGCACCGGGTGCTCGTGCTCGCCACCGGCGATCCTTACGTCTTCTGAGTCTGAAGGGTTCAGCGGCTCGTCCAGTGGACGTAGCCGTCGGGGCGGACCAGCACCGCGGTCCTCCGTGTCGGATCCGTCCAGGTGGCCCGAACGAGGCGCTCGGGGGAGACCGGGGCGGTCGGAGGCAGGGCCGGGATCCCGCCCTCCGGGGTGATCAGCACGAACTCGCCCGCTCGCAGCAGCTCGTAGAGACGGCCTTCGCGCAGGCGCGCATCCGGTGCGCGGCGGCCCGCGGGGCGCCTGGAGCCCGCCGGGGGCGCGTACGCGATGCCGAGTCCGCTGATCATGCCCATGGCGCGGGCGGAGGCGGGCCGTACCGCGCTGAGGAGCCGGGCGGCGAGGGAGCGGGCGGCGCGGGTGAGCGGGGTGTGGGCCATCGCGAGGCGCACGAGTGCGCCGCTGGTGCGGAGCACGGCGGCGCCGACGGGGTGGCGCTCGGACTGGTAGCTGTCGAGGAGGGCTTCGGGGGCGGGTGCGTCGCCGCGCAGGACGGCGGCGAGCTTCCAGGAGAGGTTGGCGGCGTCCTGGAGGCCGGTGTTCATGCCCTGGCCGCCGGCGGGGGAGTGGACGTGGGCGGCGTCGCCGGCGAGGAAGACCCGGCCCACGCGGTACGAGGGGGCCTGGCGCTCGTCGCTGTGGAAGCGGGAGATCCAGCGGGGGTCGTGCATGCCGAGGTCGGTGCCCAGGGCGCGACGGGTGATCTCGCGGACCTCGTCCAGGTCGACGGGTTCGGTGTCGGGGACCTGGCGGGTGCGGCTCCAGCCCATCACCCGGTACCAGCCGTCGCCGAAGGGGGCGAGGAAGGCGAAGGTGTCGCCGGAGCCGCTGACGCTGAACGCGTCGGTGGGTTCCTCCGCGAGACGCACGTCGGCGAGGACGAGGGAGCGGATCACGGATCCGCCGGGGAAGGGCAGGCCCAGGGCGGTGCGGACGGCGCTGCGGACGCCGTCCGTGCCGACCAGGTGGCGGGCGGTGAGGGTGAGGGGGGCTCCGTCGGGGTCGGTGAACTCCGCCGTCACCGTGTCGGCGTCCTGGCGCAGGCCGCGCAGCTCCGTGCCGTACCGGAAGGTGACCCCGGCGGCGACCGCCCGGCGCTCCAGGAGGCGCTCGACCTCGTACTGCGGGGTGACGAGCAGGTGGTTGAAGCGGCTGGGCAGCCGGGTGAGGTCGAGGTCCAGCCGGCCGAAGAGCCGTGCGGTGCCGAGGGTCGTGCCGGTGGCGACGAGTTCGTCCGCGAGACCGCGGGCGTCGAGCTGCTCCAGGGTGCGGGCGTGGACGCCGAAGGCGCGGGTCATGTTGGCGAAGCCGTGTGCGCGGCGCTCGACGAGGGTGACGTCCACGCCGGCGGTGGCGAGGTCGCCGGCGAGGAGCAGGCCGGTGGGGCCGGCGCCGATGACGAGGACCTGGGTGTCCGTCGGGTCGGTGGTCGTGGTGGTCTTCGGTGTCTCCGCGGTGCTCATGGCTGCCTCCGGGGTGCCCACGGTCGTTTGCCAACGGCTGTTGGTCAACGCTTGTTGGCGACTGTAGAGGTGGCGCTGATGGAATGTCAACGCCCGTTGGCCTACAGTTGTTGGTATGACGACCGCCCGCCGTTCCGACGCCACCAGAGCCGCGATCCTGGAGGCCGCCCGCGAGCGCTTCGCCTCCGACGGATACGACCGCGCCACCATCCGGTCCATCGCCCGGGACGCCGGGATCGATCCGTCGATGGTCATGCGCTACTACGGCAACAAGGAGGGCCTGTTCGCCGCCGCCTCGGAGATCGAGCTGAACCTGCCCGAGCTGGGCGGCCTGCCCGCCCGGCACGTCGGGGCCGTCCTGGTCACCCACTTCCTGGAGCGCTGGGAGCGGGACGACGTCCTCACCGGGCTGCTGCGGGTGGGGGTCACCAACGAGGCCGGGGCGGAACGGATGCGGGCGATCTTCGCCCAGCAGCTCGGGCCCGTCACCCGGGGCGTATGCCCCGACCCGGCGGAGGCGCCGCGGCGGGCGGCGCTCGTCGCGTCCCAGATCCTCGGCATGGCGCTCACCCGCTATGTGCTGCGGCTGCCGCCGGTCGTCGAGATGACGCCCGAGGAGATCGTGGCCTGGCTGGGCCCGACCGTGCAGCGTTATCTGACCGCCGAGGCGCCCTGAGGGTGACCCTGGTCCGGGCCGGTGCGGGCCGGGTGCCTGGTTCGTACAATCTCTGCATGACGCAGAAGAGTTCAGGTCGGCGCGAGGCGCTGATGACCGAGCTGTACGGGGAGGCCCGCCGCTACATGGCGGCGTACGCCCTGTTCAACCAGGCCGTCGCCGACCGTCTGGGGCTCCACCCGACCGATGTGCAGTGCCTGAACCTGCTCAGTCTGGAGGACGGTCCGGTGACCACCGGGCGGGTCGCCGAGCTGACCGGGCTCACCACGGGCTCCGCGACCCGGCTCGTCGACCGGCTCGAGCGGTCCGGCCATGTCACGAGGGAACGGGACACCGAGGACCGGCGCCGGGTCCTGGTGGCCCTCGTACCCGAGCGCATCGCCGAACTCGGCGCCCTGTGGCGCAAGCTCAACAGCACCTGGGGCACGATGTTCGACGTCTACAGCGACGCCGAGCTCGCCCTGCTCATCGCCCATATGCGGCGCACCGTCGAGATCAGCGCCGCGCAGATCGAGCGGCTGCGCGGCGGCGACCTGGACTGACCGGGGGCCGGACGGCGCGCTGCCGTTCGGCGGTCGCCCGTCGGCGGCGGGCCCGGGGACGGAGCGCGGGAGCTCAGCCGGCGGTCGCGCCGCCGAACTCGCGTACCGCGTCGGAGACGATCGCCTCCAGGCGGGCGTGGTGGGCGCCGCGCCAGTAGACCCGGCCGCACTCCACGCACTCGGCGAACACGTCGTACGACTTCTCCGTGCCCTGCTCCAGACGCTCGCGCACCGTGTCCTTGTCGGCGTCGCTCAGCCGCCCGTTGCACGCCGTGCACCGCGTCCAGGGCATGAGCGGCGGTGCGAAGCGCTCCAGGACGTCGCGGAGCTGGTCCTCCGGGCGGTCGCTGTAGACGTAGGCCCCCGCCCACAGTTCGCGGCGGCGGAGCAGGCCGCGGTCCCGCGAGAGCATGACGCGCCGCTCGCGCGCGGAGAGCGCGGCCAGGGCGGGGTCGCCGATGTCCTCGCTCTCGTAGGCCGCGTCCACCCCGAGCAGCCGGAGCCGCCGGGCCAGCGTGCCGAGGTGTACGTCGAGCAGGAACCGGAGGGGCGCGCCCGGTCGCGTCGGCTGCGGGCGGGCGACGCCCTCCACCTCGACGGTCTCGCCCGCCGCGGGGACGTAGGAGACGTCGACGGGCCGTCCGTCGACCAGCAGCCGGCCGGCCTCGGTGAGCGGTACGCCGAGGGATTCCACGACGTGGCCGAGCGAGGAGGCGCCGTCCGTGGTCACGGGCGTGCGGCCCGAGCGGCGGTCGGCCGAGACGAAGAGCCCCAGGTCGGGGGCGAAGCTGATGTGGATCTCCGGTCCGTTCACGGGGACAGGATCGCACCGGGGCGGGGTGGGCGGCCAGGGAATTCGTCGCCGTCAGGGGCGGAAGTCCGCCTCGTGGTCGGCGGCCCAGGCGGCGAACGTGCGGGCCGGACGGCCGGTCAGTTCCTCGACCGTGCGGGTCAGCGGTGTCGGCCGGCCGTCGTGCGTGGCCCAGTAGGAGAGCAGGGCGTCGACGAAGAGCTCCGGCATGAAGCCGGCGACCGACTCCTTCCACTCCTCGGGCGTCACGACCGTGTGGGGTGCGGGCCGTCCCGTCACCTCGGCGAGTATCGCCAGCTGCTCGACGAAGGTCAGCGACTCGGGGCCCGTCAGGAGGTACGAGGAGCCGCGCAGCCGGGGCTCGGTGAGGACCGCGAAGGCCGCCTCGGCGACATCGCGCTCATGGATCGGGTCGCCGTACGAGTCAGGGTGGGGCAGGGCGGGGCCCCGCCCGCTCCGGAGGGCTCCGGCCCACTGCAGGGCGTTGGTGGCGAAGGCGCCCGGCTGGAGGTGGGTGGCCTCGAAGGCCCCGGCGTCCGCGGCGGCGGAGAGGGCGCGCTCGGCGGCGAGGTGGGAGGCGGCGATCGGGTTCTCGGCGGCGTCCGGGGCGAGGACGGAGCTGGAGGAGAGCAGGACGACGTGCTCGACGCCGGCGGCGCGGGCCCGGTCGGCGAAGGCCTCGGCGTGGGTGGCCTCGGCGTACAGGAAGACGGAGTCGACGCCGGTCAGGGCGGTGTCGAAGGTGGCCGGGTCGGTGAGGTCGCAGCGCACGGTGTCGACCCCGGGCGGTGGGGAGAGGTCCGTGGGGTTCTTGGAGGCGGCTTTCGCCTTGATGCCGGCGGTGTCGAGGAGGCCGAGCAGGGTGGAGGCGACGCGGCCGCGGCTGCCGGTGACGAGAACGGTCATGAGGGGGTCCTTCCGGAGCGGTGCACGATTTCCTTCGCGACGCATCATCTGCGCCACGCAGATAAATATCCAGGGTCGTGCCGTGTGCGTCAACCCGGATGAAACCCTGAGGTACCGTCCCGGCATGAAGATCATCGACCTTGAGCCCGGCGATCCCCGGCTGGAGAACGACCTCCTGCCCGTCCTCTCCGAACTCCGCCCGCACCTCACCCCGGACCTCTTCCGGGAGGTCTACGAGACGGGGCACTCCCAGGGGCTGCGGTTCAGCGCCGCCTACACCGACGAGGGCCGCTGCGTCGGCGCCGCCGGCTGGCGGATCGTCATCAACACCAGCTCCCTGCGCAAGCTCTACGTCGACGACCTGGTGACCGCGGCCGCCACCCGGTCCACCGGGGTGGGCCACGCGCTCATCGCCCATCTGGAGAGCCACGCCCGCGCGGCCGGCTGCCACGAGCTCAACCTGGACTCCGGCACCCACCGCACCGGAGCCCACCGCTTCTACCTGCGTGAGCGCTTCGACATCGTGGCCTTCCACTTCACCCGGGCGCTCACGGGACCCGAAGACGCCTCCTGACGACAGGCCCTAAGGAGCCTCCCGGGCCGGCTTTCCCAGGTCGAGGCGCCAGTCGTTGCAGCGCATCCGCTGGCCCGGCGGGTATTCGAAGTCCCGCTCGCCGAGCAGCTCGAACCCGGCTTTGCGGCACACCGCGTTCGACGCGGCGTTCTCCGTCGACGGGAACGCGTGGAGGAAGGGATGGAGGCCCGCCGCCCGGGCCTCCTCGGCCACCGCGCGCGTGGCGGCGCTCGCCACGCCCCGGCCCTGGAAGCCCGGCAGCACGGCCCACCCGGTCTCGTAGACCGGCTCGCCGTCGCCGGTCCGCACCCAGAATCCGATGCTGCCGACGACGGCCTCCTCCGGCAGCAGCACGATCCGGTACATGCACCCCGCGCCCGGCTCGCCGGCGCTCAGCTCCACGTACCGCCGGTGGCGCCGGACGAGCTGCTCCTCCGTCTCCGGGCCGCCGAGGTGATCCATCAAGTCCGGTGCGTTCAGGGCGCGCAGCAGGCCGGCGTCGGTCTCGGACCAGGGCTCGATCCGTACGGGCGAGGTGGTGTCGGTGTCCATCTCCGTACGGTAGGTCAGGGCGCCGACACTCCCCGGGCGTACACCGTCGGCGACACCCCGATCGTCGCCGTGAACTCCCGTACGAGATGGGCCTGGTCGCTGTAGCCCAGCTCCACCGCCAGGGCCGCCCAGTCCGGGCCGCCCGCCGCGCCCGCGGCCTCGGCGCGCTCCAGGGCCTCGTGGATGCGGTAGCGCAGGATCACCCACTTCGGGCCGACGCCGACGTGGGTCGCGAAGAGACGCTGGAGCGAGCGTGCCGACAGGCCCGTCGCCGAGACCAGTTGGGTCACCTTGCGGACCGTACGGTCCCCTCGGATCAGGTCCACCAGCTCCATGGCCCGGGCGGCGGCCGGATCGGGTGCGGGGCCGTGGGCGAGCAGGAAGGCGTCGAGCGCCGCCACGCGCGCGTGGTCGGTGTCGGGGGAGAGGACGGCGGACAGGAGGCCGGCGCCCGTAGCCGCGCGGTCCTCCTCCCCACCCGTCCCGAGGCTCGGCTCCGGGCCCGTCCCGACGCCCGACGCCGTGCCCGCGTCCGGGAAGACCTCCGTCAGGGGGACCCGGCGGCCCGTCCAGGTCGACACCGGCCACGCGGGCGCGAAGGGACGGAAACCGCCCGGGCGGAACTGGACCCCGCAGACCCGGCCCGCCTCCGTCAGCTTCTGGGTGAACAGGCCGAGCCCGATCCCGGAGACCTCGGCGGACGCGCGCGCCTCCGCCGCAGGGGCGCCGAGCGCCCCGTACCGCTGGAAGACGATGTTCACCGACGGGTGCGGGACGACATGGGTCGCGTACGGCTCCGGCAGCTCCCAGTCGATCAGCCAGTAGTGCTCCAGATAGGGCCGCAGCTCCGGTGCCGGGGTGTGGCGGCGGAAGCGGACGCGGGAGAGCAGTTCGGCGGGGTCGACGATGCCGCGGGTGTCCTCGCGGGGAGCGGAGTCGGACATACTCCGATGCTAGGCCGGGACGCGTTTCCGGCCTGGCGTGTTTCTTCAAGACGGGGGTGGGCAGCGTCTCCTAACGTCACCCTCATGACGAACGAGGACCCGCTTCGCACCGGTGCCCCGCCCCGCATCCGTGACCTCCTCCGTAGCGCCGCCGCGCAGGCCACGCCCCTGGTCAGGGACATCGCCGACGCCTCGCTCGGCGCGCCCACGCCCTGCGCCGAGTACGACGTGCGTGCCCTGCTGAACCATCTTCTCGGCGTCGTCGTGCACTTCCAGGCGCTCGCCGCCAAGCGGCCCGCCGATCTCTCCACCACCACGGACTGGCTCGCCGACGCCGACTGGCGGGACCGCTTCGAGGCCGAGACCGGGAAGCTCGTCGAGGCCTGGTCGGCGCCCGGTGCCGAGGAGGGCACCACCGGGGGCATGGCGCTGCCGGCGCGGACCGTCGGGTCCATGGTGCTGCTCGACCTCACCGTGCACGCCTGGGACCTGGCCCGCGCCACCGGGCGGAGCTTCACACCCGATCCGGGCGTGGTCGACGGGCTCGTCGAGGAGGTGGAGCGGATGGCGCCGATGGCCCGGAAGACGGGTGTCTTCGGGGAGGCCGTCGACCTGCCCGGCGATGCCAGCGTCTTCGAGCGGCTGCTCGCGACGACGGGCCGCGATCCGCGCGCCTGGGAGGCCTGAGGCCCTGGAGGCCTGGGCCGGCGGTCCCAGAGCCCTCAGGCCCTGGGCCGGCGGTCCGGGACCCTGCCGGCAGACCGGGTGCCGACCCGGGGGCCCGGCTCAGCGCAGGCGGCCCGCCGAGCCCGGGGAGAGCCGGGAGACGACCTGGCCGAAGGCGTGCTCCTCCGCGGGCGTCAGCGGTATCGACTCCTGCGGATGCCAGATCCGCTCCAGTGGGGTGTGCGCCGGGTCGCGGCGGTCGCGGGCGCGGGCGCGCAGGCCGAGCGACAGCCACACCACCGTCGATACGGCGAGCAGGCCGAAGAGCGTGATCACACGGGGATCGGAGAACTGGCCGGGCAAGGACATGACTCACTCCAGGGCGGGAGGGCCGCCCGGCACCGCGCGCCCCGGCAGGTGGCGCGTGGGCACGAGGGCCCGACGATTCCTACTGCTTCCTCCCGACCTGTTCAGTTAACACCACCCTGGGGGACTTTCGGCAGGGGGTCCGGGACCTTGGTCCCGGACCCGGCCGCCCCGGGGGCCCGCGCCGCCGACAGGCCCTCTTGTGCGGGCCGGGGAACCGCTCCAAGGTGCTCGGAAGAGGCATATTTCCGGCCGGGGAGGGAGCAGCCGTATGTCCGGGACGCAGGCATGGGGATTCACGGACGACAGAGGCGCGGAGCTGGGGGCGGCCCGCGTGCCGCGGCGGGTGATCGCGTATGTGCGGGCCGGGGCCGCCCTGTGCGACCTGGGCGTGACGCCGGTCGCGGTGTACGGCTCCGGGCATGACGGGGACGTCCTCGACCCGGCGAAGGACGGCGGGCTGACGGCGGCCGCGGTGACCTACCTCGGGCCGGGCCGGGTCCTCGACGAGGGGCTGCTGCGGGAGCTGCGGCCGGACGTGATCGTCGACGTGACCTACGACGGGAAGAGCCCCTACGCGCTCGACGAGGCGGTCGCCGAACGGCTCGGGGTTCCGCTCGTCGCGCTCTCCGTCGGCAACGAGCTCACCCTGCCGGCGATCCTCGACCGGTTCGGCGCGCTGGCGGTGAGTCTGGGGGCGGCGCCGGACGACGGGACGACCGCCGAGGATTCCCCGGGCGATCTCGGGGCCGCCGAGGACGAGCTCCGGGAGGTCGCCGCGCGGACCCGGCTCGCAGTGCTCGCCCTCTCCGGGGCCGGTCCCGACCAGGTGCACCTCGCCCGGCCGTCGGCCTGGCCCGAGCTGGCGAGGCTCGCCGAGCTCGGCGTACGGCTCGTGGACCCGGGCCCGGGGCCCGGGGCCAACTGGCTCACCGGTGACTGGGGCCGGGCCTCCGAGCTCCGGCCCGGCCTGGTCCTCTTCGACAGCCGGGCGCACGCCACGGCGCCGGACGCGGCCCTGTCCGGCGTCCGGTTCTCGCCGTGGAACCCGGAGACCCCGCCCAGCCCGGCGGCGTACGCGCGCTTCTTCCGCGCACTGGCCGGGGCGCTCGCCGGCTGAACCGGCGAGGGCGTCGACGCGAAGCCGGGGCCGCTCAGGCCGGGGCCGCCGTGAGGCGGGTCCGGCGGAGCGAGTCGGCGAACTCCTCCGCGCGGGAGAGCTGGGCCCGCAGCTCGGCGACCCGCTCGGCGGCGGCCCGCTCGTAGCCGCGGACGCGGGCCACGAGCGCGGCCCGCTCGTCCGGGTCGAGCTCGGTGTCCGTGCCCGCGCGCTCGGCGGCCAGCAGGTCCACGGCCGTGAGGAGTTCGCGGGTCTCGTCGAGGGTGAAGCCGAGCGGCTTCATCCGGCGGACGACCATCAGCCGGGACACGTCCGCGTCCGTGTAGAGCGGGAAGCCGCCGGGCGAGGCCGCGGACGGGACGACGAGTCCGTTGTCCTCGTACTGCCGGATCGTGCGCAGGGACAGCTCGGTCCGTGCGGCGACCTCGCCGATCTGCATGGGCTCGCCGGCCATACGCATTCCTCGTACTCCGCTCACGCGTCAGGTCCTTCCTCGTACGGGGTTCCCACCGGGCGTACGGGGTCCCCACAGGGCGCGGCTTCCGCGCATTACATACCATTCGTCCTAACTTCAGCACTTATGAGAGCTGGAAGTGCGGCGAAACGCCTGCTCGTAGGTCGTCCGTTGGACAGCGGGCGGCTCGGGGAGACCCTGCTGCCGAAGCGGGTCGCCCTGCCGATCTTCTGCAGCGACCCGCTCTCCTCGGTCGCGTACGCCACCGAGGAGATCCTGCTGATCCTGGCCCTCGGCGGCCTCGCCGTGCTCCATCTGGCCTGGTACGCGGCGGTCGGCATCGTGATCCTGCTCCTGGTCGTCGTCGCCTCCTACCGGCAGACCTGCTACGCCTATCCGGGCGGCGGCGGGGCTTATGTCGTCTCCGCCGAGAACCTCGGGCAGACCGCCGCGCTCACCGCCGCCTCCGCGCTGCTGATCGACTACGTGATGACCGTCGCCGTCTCCGTCGTCTCCGGGGTCGCCGCCATCACCTCGGCCGTGCCCTCGCTCGACGGGCACGCCGTGGCCATGTCGGTGTTCTTCGTGGCCGTGCTGGCCTGGCTGAACCTGCGCGGAGTGCGGGAGTCGGGGCGCTGGTTCGCCGTCCCGACGTACGCCTTCATCGCGGTCATCTATCTGATGTTCGCGGTGGCCGCGGTGCGGATGGCGACCGGTGCGACGATCCGGGCCGAGTCCGCCGATCTGCCCGTCGAGGCGGTCTCCACCTATTCGGGGATCGCGCTCGTGCTGCTCGCGCTGCGCGCCTTCGCCTCCGGCTGTACCGCGCTGACCGGTGTCGAGGCCGTCAGCAACGGCGTACCGGCGTTCGCCAAGCCCAAGAGCCGCAACGCGGCGATGACGCTCGCGATCATGGGCGGGCTGTCCGTGACCATGTTCTTCGGGATCACCGTGCTCGCGATGGTCTACGAGGTCCACGTCGCCGAGGACCCCACCGAACTCGGGCTCGCGCCCGGCACCCCGACGTCCACCGCGCTCGCGCAGATCGGACGGGCCACCTTCGGCGACTGGCACATCCTCTTCTACGCGCTCCAGGCCGTCACCGCGGGCGTCCTGATCCTGGCGGCCAACACCGCCTTCAACGGCTTCCCCATGCTCGCCTCCGTCCTGGGCCGCGACCGCTACGCGCCCCGCCAGCTCTTCCACCGCGGCGACCGGCTCGTCTACTCCAACGGCATCGTGCTCCTCGCGCTCGCCGCGATCGTCCTCATCGTCGCCTTCGACGCGCAGCTGACCCGCCTCATCCAGCTGTACATCCTCGGCGTCTTCGTCTCCTTCACCCTCTCCCAGGCCGGCATGGTCAAGCACTGGCGGCGAGAACTCGCCACACCCGCGGGCGCCGCCGACCGTCACAACATCCACCGCCGTCTCGCGATCAACGCCTTCGGCGCCTGTCTGACGGCGGTCGTCCTCGTCATCGTCCTCATCACCAAGTTCACCCACGGCGCCTGGATCGTCGTCATCGCGATGCCGGTGCTCTTCGCCGGGATGAAGGGGGTGAGGCGGCATTACGACGCCGTCTCCGCCGAGGTGGCCGTCGCCCCCGGGCAGCGGCCCCACGCCCTCGCCGAGAACCACGTCCTCGTCCTGGTGGCCTCGGTGAACGCGCCCAGCCTCCGGGCCCTGTCGTACGCGAAGACCCTGCACCCCGCCTCGCTCACGGCGGTCACCGTCGCCGAGGACCCGGCCGAGGCGGAGGTGCTCCGCGCGACCTGGGAGGCCCATGGCATCGACGTACCGCTTCGGGTGCTCAGCTCCCCGTACCGCTCGATCGTCCAGCCGGTCCTGCGGCACGTCCGGGAGGCGCCCGAGCGGGCAGGGGACGCGGTGATCTCGGTGGTCATCCCCGAGTACGTGGTGGGCCACTGGTGGGAGCAGCCGCTTCACAACCAGAGCGCGCTGCGTCTCAAGACCCGGCTGCTGTTCATGAAGAACGTCGTCGTCATCGACGTGCCGTACCGCCTCGCCTCGGCCCGCGAGCTGGCCGCCGAGCGCGCGAGGGCGGCGGACGCCGCGCGGGCCGCGGAGGCGGCGAAGGCGGCCGGGGACGCGAAGCGCCCCGGGGACGGGACCTGACGGCCCGGTCGTCCCTCGCCGTCACGGAGCCTCCCCGTCACAGGCGCCGTGCAGCCGTCGTCCCTACGGCCACACCAGGCAGTACGGCTGGTGACCCGCCTCGTGGAGGCGGACCGAGAAGTCCTGCCACTCGTGGAGCAGCTGGTAGACGTCGAAGGCGTCGCGCGGGCCGCCGCGGTCCGGGACCGTGGACCAGATGAAGGCGGCCGCGCCGACCGACTCCTCGCCGATCGCGCGCAGCGGGTCGACCACGGTCATCGGCAGCTTCACCACGGCGTAGTCCGGGTGCAGGACCACCAGCTCAAGCGGCGGCACCTTGTTCAGGGGCATGCCCTGGATGCCGGTCAGGACCATGGCCGCTATGGTCTCCGGCTTGATCTTGGTGAACATGCCGCCCATGCCGAGCTCGTCGCCGCCGAGTTCCTCCGGGCGCATCGAGATCGGGACGCGGGCCGCCGTGGCGCCGTCGGGCGCCCCGAAGTACTTGTACGTCACCCCCAACCGGCCACTCCCGCTCGCGCTTCCCTTGGCCGGATCTCCCGGAGGGCCCGATGTGTCAGGGATGCCGGGAATGCCTGGAGTGCTCGGGGTTCCGGAGGTCGAGTCCTCGCCCCGCCGGCGCCGGTGCCTCCCCCGGCGGGCAGACTCCGGACCCAGATCGTCCGTCCCCTCGCCCGGTCCGCCACCGCGATGCATATCTCCACCCGACTGCTTTTTCTCGGCAACACGACCCCGCCGCGCAACCCGATCATCGTGTCAGTGACCTCCCCCGCGTTCGTACGGTGAAACACCTGTCCGCAAGAACGCCGTGGCCTCTGACACCATGGATTCCGTGAGCCATCCCTTTGACGCCCCAGTTTCGCAGACGCTGAGGGCGGACGCCCCGGCGTAATACTCAGGATGTTCACACCCTCCCTTCGTCCCCGATGTCGTGCCCGAAGTCGTTCTCGCAGGTCAGGATCACAGTGCCGTATTCATACGAAGCCCCAGTCTCACAGACGCTTTTCGACCGCGCTTCCCTCGTGACGCCCGGCGGCGTGAACTCACCGGTACGTGCCTTCCGGGCCGTGGGCGGAACGCCCCGGTTCATGGTGTCCGGTTCCGGTCCCTACCTCACCGACGCGGACGGTCGTGAGTACGTCGACCTGGTGTGCTCGTGGGGGCCGATGATCCTCGGCCACGCGCACCCCGAGGTCACCGCCGCGGTGCAGCAGGCCGTCGCCCGCGGCACCTCCTTCGGTACGCCCGGCGAGGGCGAGGTCGCGCTCGCCGAGGAGATCGTGGCGCGCGTCGAGCCCGTCGAGCAGGTTCGGCTCGTCTCCTCGGGCACCGAGGCCACGATGTCCGCGATCCGGCTCGCCCGCGGGTTCACCGGGCGCGCCAAGGTCGTCAAGTTCGCCGGCTGCTACCACGGCCACGTGGACGCGCTGCTCGCCGCGGCCGGTTCCGGTGTCGCCACCCTGGGGCTTCCCGACACGCCCGGTGTGACGGGCGCCCAGGCCGGGGACACGATCGTGCTCCCCTACAACGACCTGGAGGCCGTCCGGGCCGCGTTCGCCGCGCACCCGGGCGAGATCGCCTGTGTCATCACCGAGGCCTCGCCCGGCAACATGGGCGTCGTGCCGCCGGCCGAGGGCTTCAACCAGGGCCTCGCGGACCTGTGCCGGGAGAACGGCGCGCTGTACATCTCCGACGAGGTGATGACCGGTTTCCGTACGTCGAAGGCCGGCTGGTACGGCGTCGACGGCGTCAAGGCCGACCTGCTGACCTTCGGCAAGGTCATGGGCGGCGGCTTCCCGGCCGCCGCGTTCGGTGGCCGCGCCGACGTCATGGGGCACCTCGCCCCGGCCGGGCCGGTCTACCAGGCGGGCACCCTCTCCGGTAACCCCATCGCGACGGCCGCCGGGCTGGCGCAGCTGCGGCTGCTCGACGACGCGGCGTACGCCAGGGTGAACGCCGTCTCGGAGACGATCCAGGGCCTGGTCACCGACGCGCTCGGCAAGGAGGGCGTGGCGCACCGGCTGCAGACCGCGTCCAACATGTTCTCGGTCTTCTTCACCGCCGACGAGGTGCGGAACTACGACGAGGCGAAGCAGCAGGAGGCCTTCCGCTTCAACGCCTTCTTCCACTCGATGCTGGCCGACGGCGTCTACCTGCCGCCGTCCGCCTTCGAGTCCTGGTTCGTGTCGGCCGCCCACGACGAGCGGGCGATCGAGCGGATCGCCGCCGCCCTGCCGGCCGCCGCCCGCGCCGCCGCGGAGGCGACGGCATGAGCGAGAGCGGCAACGGCACCCATGGCGCCGATCAGGACATCACCGTCGTCCATCTGATGCGGCACGGCGAGGTGCACAACCCCGACGGTGTCCTCTACGGGCGCCGCACCGGCTACCACCTCTCCGAGCTCGGCCGGCAGATGGCGGACCGGGTCGCCGAGAGCCTGGCCGACCGGGACATCACCCATGTCGTCGCCTCGCCGCTGGAGCGGGCGCAGGAGACGGCGACGCCGGTCGCCAAGGCGCACGGTCTGGACCTGGCCACGGACGAGCGGCTCATCGAGGCGGCGAACGTGTTCGAGGGCAAGACGTTCGGTGTCGGTGACGGGGCGCTGCGCAAGCCGGCGAACTGGAAGCACCTGACGAACCCGTTCCAACCGTCCTGGGGCGAGCCGTACGTCGAGCAGGTCGTCCGCATGATGGGGGCGCTCGACGCGGCGAAGGACGCGGCCCGGGGGCACGAGGCGGTCCTGGTCAGTCACCAGCTGCCGATCTGGATCGTCCGCAGCTTCGTGGAGAAGCGCCGGCTCTGGCACGATCCGCGGCGGCGCCAGTGCACGCTCGCCTCGCTGACCTCGTTCACGTACAAGGGCGACAAGATCGTCTCGGTCGGATACAGCGAGCCGGCCCGGGACCTCGTTCCGGCGCATCTGCTCGCCGGCGCGAAGCCGGTCAAGGGGAAGTCGAAGGCCTTCGGGGCGTAAGCCCTCTTGAGCGGCACGTAAGCGGGACGCAGTTCTTCCGAAGCGGGACGGTGGATCTTCCGGAGCCACATGTAGTCCTTCGGTGAAGGATTGCGTCCCCGCTGGACAGCGCGGGAGTCCGCGGTCCACAGTTCAGGGCGGTCGGGTGGTGTTCATGCCAACCGATCGCCCTAAAATTTTTGTGCGATTTTCCGGAACCTCCGTGTTCCTCCTGGCATCTCACTCATTGTCGGTTTGGATGACGTTTCGTTAATACGTCAGCGCGAATGGGGATGTCATGCGCGGGATCAGTGGGATCAGTCGAAGGGGGCTGCTCGGAGCGGGCGTTGGTGCCGCGGCGGCGATGGGCATCGCGGCGTGCAGCAACGGCAACCAGGACAAGTCGGGACGTTCCGGGCCGGGCAAGGGGGGCGACGTCTCGGCGGAGCCGAGCACGAACACCCCGACCAAGGACCACGCCAAGCTCATCGGCGACGGTTCCACCGCCGACACGGGGAAGCAGCCGCACCAGCCCGACGCCCCCGTCCCGCTCGAACCCGGCCAGACCCCGCCCCAGTTCGTGATCTTCTCCTGGGACGGTGCCGGCGAGGTCGGCAACGGCCTGTTCCCGCGCTTCCTCGAACTCGCCAAGAACCACGACGCGGCGATGACCTTCTTCCTCTCCGGGATCTACCTCCTCCCCGAGTCGAAGAAGGACCTCTACCGCCCGCCGAACAACCGCGTCGGCGCCTCGGACATCGGCTACCTCACCGACGGCCACATCAAGGACACCCTGAAGTACGTCCGGCAGGCCTGGCTCGAAGGCCACGAGATCGGCACCCACTTCAACGGGCACTTCTGCGGCGGCTCCGGCTCCGTCGGCAACTGGACCCCGGCCCAGTGGCAGAGCGAGATCGACCAGGCCATGAAGTTCGTCACCGAGTGGAAGACGAACAGCGGCTGGACCGACCTCGACCCGCTGCCCTTCGACTACTCCAAGGAGCTCGTCGGCGGCCGTACGCCCTGCCTCCTCGGCCAGGACAACCTGCTGCCCACCGCCAAGAGGCTCAACTGGCGCTACGACGCCAGTTCGCCCGGCGGCCGGCAGATGTGGCCCACCAAGCGCCAGGGCATCTGGGACCTCCCGCTGCAGGCGGTGCCCTTCCCCGGGCACTCCTTCGAGGTCCTGTCGATGGACTACAACATGCTCGCCAACCAGTCGAAGAACACGACGAAGGGCATGCCCTCGCGCTACCCGGGCTGGCGCAAGCAGGCCACCGAAGCGCTCCTCGGCGGCTTCACGCGCGCGTACGAGTCGAACCGTGCGCCCTTCTTCGTCGGCAACCACTTCGAGCAGTGGAACGGCGGCATCTACATGGACGCCGTCGAGGACGCGCTCAAGGGCATGGCCGGCAAGAAGGACGTCCGGCTCGTCTCCTTCCGGCAGTTCGTCGACTGGCTCGACGTCCAGGACCCGAAGATCCTCCAGAGGCTGCGCTCGCTGGAGGTGGGACAGAAGCCGGCCGGCGGCTGGAATACTTTCCTCAAGCCCGCGACGGACGGTGCGACGGCCTCGTCGACCCCGTCCGCATAGTCGTCCCCCGTGTTCGCTTAGGCGATCTTGACAAGGGGCTTTCCGGGCACGTAGGGGGGTGCCCAAGATCCCCCAAACGCCCATGCGAAACTTTTCACATGAGCCTTAGCCGTGCCCCTCGACGCACCCTGCTCGCCGTCGGAGTGCTGTCCGCCGCCCTCACGCTCTCGGCCTGCGGCGGCGACAGCAACGGCAAGTCCGGCGGCGGTGGCAACACCAACTTCGTGACCAACACGGGTGGGATCGCCACCGCGCCCAAGGGCGAGCGCGCGGCCACCGGCAAGCTCGCGGGCGAGACCCTCGACGGCGAGCAGCTCGACGTCGCGGACCTCAAGGGCAAGGTCGTCGTCCTCAACGTGTGGGGCTCCTGGTGCGCCCCGTGCCGCGCCGAGGCCCCCCACTTCGCGAAGGTCGCCAAGGACCTGGAGGGCAAGGGCGTCGAGTTCGTCGGACTCAACACCCGCGACCCCAACAAGCAGCCCGCCCTCGCCTTCGAGGAGGACTACGGGGTCACCTACCCGAGCCTCTACGACCCTCAGGGGAAGCTGATCCTCTTCGGCTTCCCCAAGGGCACGCTCTCCCCGCAGTCCATCCCCTCCACCGTCGTCCTCGACAAGGAGGGCCGGATCGCGGCCCGCTCGCTCATGGCGCTCAACGAGGAGAAGCTGCGGTCGATGATCGACCCCCTCCTCAAGGAGAAGTGAGCCGGTGAACGAGACCGTCACCAGCGGAGCCCTGCTCCTCGCGCTGCCCGTCGCCCTCCTCGCCGGACTGGTCTCCTTCTTCTCGCCCTGCGTCCTCCCGCTGGTCCCCGGCTACCTGTCGTACGTGACCGGCGTCTCCGGCACCGACCTCGCCGAGAGCCGCCGCGGCCGGATGACCGCGGGGGCCGTCCTCTTCGTCCTCGGCTTCACCGCCGTGTTCGTGTCCGGCGGGGCGCTCTTCGGCTACTTCGGGTCGACCCTCCAGGAGTACCGCGAGACGCTCACCACGATCCTCGGCGTGCTCATGATCCTCATGGGCGTGTTCTTCCTCGGTCTGATGCCCTGGTTCACCCAGCGCGAGTTCCGCTTCCACAAGAAGCCCGTCGCCGGTCTGGTCGGCGCGCCGCTGCTCGGCGCGCTCTTCGGCATCGGATGGACCCCGTGCATCGGCCCGACGCTCGCCTCGGTCAACGCGCTCGCCCTGGAGCAGGCCAGCGCCGGCCGCGGCGCGCTGCTCGCCTTCGCGTACTGCCTCGGCCTCGGCGTGCCGTTCGTGCTCGCCGCCATAGCCTTCCGCAAGGCGCTCGGGGCGTTCGGGTGGGTCAAGAAGCACTATGTGTGGGTCATGCGGATCGGCGGCGGCATGATGCTCGTCACCGGTGTCCTGCTCCTCACAGGCGCGTGGGACAGCATGGTCGCCACGATGCAGGGCTGGTCCAGCGGTTTCACGGTGGGGATCTGAGTTCCATGAGCACGACCGACACGTCCGGTACGACGGACACCTCCGGTACGACGGAGCAGCAGGAGAGCCTCGGTGAGGCCGGGGCCCAGTTGTCCACCGCCCCCATCGACGACCGCGCCGAGACGACCGTCGTCGGCGGCCCCACTCTCGGTGTCATCGGCTGGATCCGCTGGTTCTGGCGGCAGCTGACCTCCATGAGGGTCGCGCTGATCCTGCTCTTCATGCTCTCCCTCGGCGCCGTCCCCGGCTCCCTCGTCCCGCAGACCAGCGTGGACGAGCTGAAGGCGCAGGCCTTCAAGGACGCCCACAAGACGCTGACGCCGCTGTACGAGAAGCTCCAGTTCTTCGACGTCTACAGCTCCGTGTGGTTCTCCGCGATCTACATACTGCTGTTCGTCTCCCTCATCGGCTGCATCGTGCCCCGCAGCTGGCAGTTCGTCGGCCAGCTCCGCAGCCGCCCGCCGGGCGCCCCCAAGCGCCTCGACCGGCTCCCCGCGTACACCACGTGGCGCACCGGGGCCGAGCCCGAGCAGGTCCGTGCGGCCGCGCTCACCCTCCTCAAGGGGCACCGCTTCCGCGCCCATACGGCCGGGAACGCGATCGCGGCCGAGAAGGGCTACCTGCGCGAGGCCGGCAACCTGGCCTTCCACGTCGCCCTGATCGTCATGCTCGTCGCCTTCGCCTGGGGCCAGCTCTTCAAGTCCGAGGGCGGCAAGCTGGTCGTCGAGGGCGACGGCTTCTCCAACACGCTCACCCAGTACGACGACTTCAAGTCCGGTTCCCAGTTCGGCATCGACGAGCTGGAGCCGTTCAGCTTCCGGCTCGACGCCTTCGACGGCACGTACGAGAAGAGCGGCCCCCAGCGCGGCACGCCCCGCACCTTCGAGGCGAAGGTGTCCTACACGCAGGGCGGCACGGACAAGAAGGCCGTCATCCGGGTCAACGAACCGCTCAAGGTGGGCGACTCCAAGGTCTATCTGATCGCCCACGGCTACGCGCCCGTCGTCACCGTCAAGGACGGCCGCGGCAAGGTCGTCTTCCACGGTGCCGTGCCGCTGCTCCCCATCGACAACAACATCACGTCCACCGGCGCCATCAAGGTCATGGACGGGTACCGCGACAAGAAGGGCGACAAGGACCAGCTGGGCTTCAGCGCCCTCTTCGTGCCGACCTTCGCGGGCGAGGGCAAGGGCACGATGTTCTCGCAGTTCCCGGGGCTCGACTACCCGGTCCTCGCGCTCACGGGCTACCGGGGCAGTCTGGGCGTGGACTCCGGTCTGCCGCAGAACGTGTACCAGCTCGACACCTCCAAGATGACCCAGTTCAAGATCGAGAAGGGGACCGGGTTCGCCGAGCGGCTGCTGCCCGGCGAGACCATGACGCTGCCCGACGGCGCCGGCTCGATCACCTTCGAGAAGGGCGTCAAGGAGTGGGCGAGCTTCCAGATCTCGCAGCAGCCCGGCAACGGGCTCGCCCTCGCCGGCGCGATCGCCGCGATCGCCGGTCTGACCGGTTCGCTCTTCATCCAGCGGCGCCGCGTCTGGGTCCGGGCCGTGCGCGGTGAGGACGGCGTGACCGTCGTCGAGATGGCGGGCCTGGGCCGCAGCGAGTCCGCGAAGCTGCCGGAGGAGCTGGGCGACCTCGCGGTCGCGCTCACCGCGGACGCGCCGCCGGCGCCGGACGCCGTACCCGAGGACGTCCGCGACGACGTGCCGCCCGGAGCCGAGAGGCAAGCCGTACCCGACGCCGATCCGGAAGACGTACCGGAACCCGCGGAAGAACCCGCAGAAGACCCCGCCCCTTCTGGAGAGGCCGACAAGTGATCCTCGCCGCCACGACCAACGAGAGCCTGGCGCGGATGAGCGACCTGCTCATCTACTCCTCGATGGCCGTCTACACCCTGGCCTTCTTCGCCCACATCGCCGAGTGGGTGCTGGGCAGCCGGAGCAAGGTCGGCCGTACCGCCGCCGCGCTCACCTCCCAGGCCTCGGCCGCCACCTCCGCCGTGACCGTCCAGGTCAAGCAGGCGGCCGGTGGCACGGCCGTCCTGGAGAAGCCGAAGGTCGTCACCCGTTCCGCGGCCGGCACCCGTGACGTCCCGGACGGCCCCGGTGCCGCCGGCGGCACCGTCAAGGGCGATCTGTACGGCCGTATCGCGGTCTCGCTCACCGTCCTCGCCTTCCTGGTCGAGGCGTCGGGCGTGGTCACCCGGGCGCTGTCCGTGCAGCGGGCCCCCTGGGGCAACATGTACGAGTTCTCCACCACCTTCTCGACGGTGGCGGTCGGCGCGTACCTCGGCTTCCTCGTCGCCAAGAAGAACGTGCGCTGGCTCGGCCTGCCGCTGGTCACCACGGTCCTGCTCGACCTCGGCATGGCGACCACCTGGCTGAAGACCCCCAGTGACCAGCTGGTCCCCGCGCTCGACTCGTACTGGCTGTGGATCCACGTCTCCACCGCGATCTTCTGCGGCGCGGTCTTCTACCTGGGCGCCACCGCCACCCTGCTGTACCTCTTCCGCGACTCGTACGAGAACAAGCTGGCCAGTGGCGGGAACCCCGGCGCCTTCGCCCGCTCCGTCATGGAGCGGCTGCCCTCGGCGGCCTCGCTGGACAAGTTCTCGTACCGGGTCAACGCGGCGGTCTTCCCGCTCTGGACCTTCACGATCATCGCGGGCGCGATCTGGGCCGGCGACGCGTGGGGCCGTTACTGGGGCTGGGACGCCAAGGAGGTCTGGTCCTTCATCACCTGGGTCGGCTACGCCGCGTACCTGCACGCGCGTGCGACGGCCGGATGGAAGGGGCGGAAGGCCGCGTACATCGCGCTCATCGCCTTCGCCTGCTTCCTGTTCAACTACTACGGCGTGAACATCTTTGTGAACAGCAAGCACTCGTACGCGGGCGTCTGATCCGGCACCGGGGCGTCTGAGCTGGCATCGTGCCTGCCCCTGGGCGACGCTTGAGGTATGAGCGAGATACCCCGGGGCAGGTGCGAGACCCACGACGGGGAAGCGCAGCTGCTGCGGTTCGCCGTCGAGCTGTCCCATCCGCCGTCCGAGGTCTGGGAGGCTGTCGCCACCCCCGGGGGCCTGGAGGGCTGGCTCTGCGCGGCGGACCCGCTGGAACCCCGGCTCGGCGGCCGGGTCACCCTCCGCTGGCAGAACGGGGACACGGTGGTGTCGGGGCGGGTGACCGCCTGGGACCCCGAGTACGTGGTCGAGTACACGGTCGATCCGACGCACGGACGCATCCGGTTCCATCTGGAACCGGGGGCGTCCGGGGGCGGCGGGTCGACCGTGCTGCGTTTCACGAACGAACTGCGGGCGGACCGGGAGTACCGGCTGGACTGCCTGGCGGGGTGGCACGATCACTTCGAGCGGCTCGCCGCCGCGCTGGACGGGCGCCCGTCCGACTGGGCCGCCTGGTCGCCCGAGCGGTGGCAGCACCTGCGTGACCTCTACGAGCGGGATGAGGCACCCTGGCCGAAGTGGGTGCCGTAGGCGTCGTCACCCCCGCTTCGGGGGCAGGCAGGACGTGGACGGCGGTGTGCCCTCCGGCCAGGCGATCTGGACGAAGCGCTGGGTGCCGTCCTGGGCCAGTTCCACGATCGGGACCGCCTTGTTGTACGGGTTCCCGTAGTTGTCCAGGCAGATCCAGCCGCTCGCGCCCTGCACCCGCAGTGAGCCCTTGACCTGCGGCCACTGGGTGACGACGTCCGCGAGTTCCGGGTACTGGGAGCCCTGCGGGGTGGCCTGGCGGATCGCGTGCACCGCCGTCGCCATCGCGTCGTACGCGACGATCGCCTGGCCGTCCGCGAGCGGCACCGGCTCCTTCGAGGCGCGGGCGATGTCCGTCACGAAGGTCGAGTAGGCCACCACCGAACCGCCCGTCGCCGGGACCTTCCGCCCCGCCGCCGGCTTCCACGCGTCGGGGTGGGCGAGCGCCGCGTACCGCACGGTCAGCTTCGCCTTCAGGGCGTTCCGGTCGAGCTGCTCGTCCGCGCCCAGGTACGAGCCCTCGTCGCCGGTCAGGATCGTGAAGGCGCGGTCGAGGCAGCCGCGCGAGCCGAGTGCGTTGATGAACTGGCGCAGCTGGGTGTGGCGGCCCGCGAAGAAGACCGTCTCGGCGCGGGTGTCGCAGATCAGATGGGTGATCTGGCGGAAGGTGTTGGAGGTGGTGCCCTCGTCGGTGGGGTCGGCGGGCGAGGTGAAGAGCTGTGGCTCGTAGGGCGCGCCCTTGAGGGACGCGGCGAAGGCGGACTTGAGGGTGTCGGTGTAGTGGTCGCCGCTGCGGGTGTCCTGGACGAGGAGGGCCTTGGCGGCGTCGACGCGGCCGAAGTTCGCGAGGGCCTTGGCCTCGTCGTTGTTGGTGGGGGAGACGCGGGCGAGGCCGGGGTAGCGGTTGTGTCCGGGGCCCGGGCCGTTGGCGATGTCGTCGGCGGTGATGGTGGTGCCGACGACGGCGATCCCGGCGCCGGTGAGGGCGGTCACCGACTCGCGTACCTCCGTGGAGGAGGTGGCGACGCCGGAGACGGCCCGCAGCCGGTCGGGGGCGCCGGTCATGGCGATCAGCCGGTCGACGGTGCCGCGCCAGTGGGCGTTGCCCTTGCCGGTGTTGGCGAGGACGAGGCGGATCTTCGGGGTCTCGCTGTTGGACTCGTGGTTGGCCCGGTACTGGTAGGCGTACGCGCCCTGGACCTCGTGCAGCACCTTGACCCGCATGCCGCTGTCGGTGGAGGTCAGCGGCAGGAGGACGGCGACGGTGGCGTACTCGCCGGGCTTGAGGGCGGCGTTCTCGGCGCCGATGGCCCGGGCGACCTCGGCGAGTTCGGGTACGCCGAAGGCGTGGCCGTCGCCGTTGACGCCGACGCATTCGCCGCTGCCCTCCGGTCTTTCGACGCCCGCGGCGCAGGAACGGTCCTCCGGGGTGTTGAGCCGGGCGACGGCGTATCCGCCCAGGCCGAGGACGACGGCGGCGGTGACGACGGACGTGACGAGCTTCTGGCGGGGGGTGCGGACGCGGCGCCGCAGCCGGTCGAGCGGTCGGCCGATGCGCGGGGCGGTCGGGCGGTCGGGCATGGCGTCAGACTCCGTCCTCGCGGCCCGGCGGCAGCGACGGCTCCCGCCAGGCACGGATGTCGCGCGGCCAGTGGGTGGCCGCGTCCCAGAGCGAACCGCTGCCCGTCAGATGACGGCCGGAGAGCCGGCGCAGTTCGTGCGCGAGGCGGTCGGCCACCTCGTCGTCGGGCAGCGCGAGCGGATCGGTCAGCAGCCATACGGCGTGCAGCAGTCGCCGTACGGACAGGTGGAGTTCGGTGGTGTCGTGGTCGAGTCCGGGAGGGAGGTCGTCGGCCGTTGCGCCTCTCGCTCCGCCCGGCGGCCGTCGGCCGAGGGCGATCGCCCGGCGCGGGTCCGGCCCGGTCCGGCCGTGCTCGCGGGGGTACGGGGCGGAGCCGATGAACCGCAGCCGCCTCAGCCAGCCGAGGACGTCCTGCTCCGGGAAGGTGAGCCGCAGCTGGGTGACGGCCTCCTCGGTGCGGCCGAGCGCCAGGTCGTGATGGAGGCGGTACGGGCCGGGCTCGGGGCCGTAGTGCCGGTGCAGCGTCTCGTGGACGGCGTGCCAGGCCGCGTACCGGGGATGGTCGCCGTCCTCGAAGCGGAGGCGGTGCAGGAGCAGGGCGCGCAGGAGCGGGTCGGCGACGAAGTGGCCCGAGCCCGGTTCGGAGGCGGCCCAGTCCTCGGAGCGCAGCCGGTCGCGGACGCGCAGCGCCACGTCCCCGTCCAGGGACTCGCCCTGGAGCCGGGCGTGGGCGAGCATCCGGGCGGACTCCTCGTCGTGGGCGGCGGCGAGCACGGCGTACGGGCCGGGCCGCCGCACCGGGAGGAGCTCGGCGAGGAGGGTGGGGGCGACGGGCACCGGCGGGGTGTCCTCGCGGAGTTCCACGGTCAGGTCGAGCAGCCCGCCCGGGGTGAGGCCTGCCCGCAGATGCTCCGGTGCCTCTCCTGCGGCCCGGCCGAGGAGGGCGACGCCGAGGGGGCGGCCACCGGTCAACCGGTGGACGGCGCGCGCGAGTTCGGTGGTTGTCCGGCCTGCCGGGTCGTGGTGGTCGAAGGCGGAGCGGGTCTGGGCGGGGGAGAGCGGTGTGAGCTCCACCGCGAGGATGCCGGAGCCGACGCGGGTGTCGCGCGGGCTCGGCGCCCGGTGCGCTGTCTCCGGCAGCCGGGTCCTGGTGGCGTTGCGCAGTCCCTCGTGCTCGCGGACCCGGGAGGTGGCGAGGACGACGACCCGGTCGCGGCGCCCCTCGGAGCGGGCGCGCAGGACCGGTTCGACGAGCTGCCGGCCGAGCGGTTCGTGGGCGTTGTCGAGGAGGACCAGCGGGCGGCCGATCCGGCCGCCGCGCCGGATCCCCACGTACGGATGGAGGAGGTCCTCGGTCAGCGCGCCGACGAGGAAGCCCTCGGCCTCGGCGCGGCGCCGGCCGCCCTGCTCGAAGTCGATCGCGAGCTGCTGGAGCCCCGCCTTGCCGCGTCCGCCGGCGTTGCGATAGGTGCCGTACCAGCTTTCCGAGGTGCGCTGGAGGCGGCCGAACACCTCCTCCAGGACGGTCTCCACGGTCGCCTCGGCCAGCAGCCCGGCGAGCGGGACGGTGGCCTCGGCGAACGTGGCGGCCAGCTTGGCGAGCACCTTGCCGACCCAGTGGGTGGCCGCGCCCCTGGTCGGGTCGACGGTCGCGAGCAGCGGCCCGAGCCGCTGGAGGTCGCGGCGGGCCCGCTCGTCGTCCTCCTGCGACCAGCCGAGCGAGGCGACCGCGACGAGTCCGAGCGAGACCCGCGGGAACTTCACCGGCCGGGCGCCGAGCACCTTCGGCGACAGCTGTACGGCGAGCTCGGCGAGCGCCCCGGTGAGCGGGGTCCAGCCGGGGCCGTGGTCGGCGGGCGGCTCGATGTGCGCGCAGTCGAGGAGGGCCAGCGGCGTGTACCCCCTGTACCGGTTGCGGACCTCCTTGAGCAGGGCGGTCTTCCCCGTGCCGCGCCCGCCGGTGAAGACGGTGACCGGCGGATCGTCACCGTGCTCGAACGGCACCCGCGAGGCGCCGTGCTTCGTGAGGCCGCTGAGGCGCGCGACCAGTCCGGCATCGTGCAAGGCCGCCTCGCGGCCGTACAGCTCCCTGTCCACGAACCGTCACCCCCGTCACAGTCAACTCAAGGATATCGACGGTGTGTTGGGAAAGCGGTCGGCTTTTCGAGTCTGTTCCGCACCTGTTGTCAGTCTGTGGCGATCGCGTCGAGCTGGGCCCGCAGGTAGCCGTGCGACTCGATGCCGTGGATCGTCGTCCCGGGCGTGCACTCGTAGAAGTACACGAGCGACATCAGCTCCTCCGTGGGGACGTCGGCCGGTGGCGGCAGCACCCGGTGGCGCCCCGAACGCCACCGCCCGCCGGTCCAACCCGCCATCAGGTCACCGATGTTGACGGTGAACGCCGTCGGGTCGAAGGGGGCGTCCTGCCAGCCCCCGGCGTCGGTGAAGACCTGCAGGCCGCCTTTGCCGGCCTCCCGGTCCAGGACGGTGACCGTGCCGAAGTCCGTGTGCGGGCCGATCCGGAACTGGCCCGGCTCCGGCTCGCCCGTCCGCTCCCGCCCCGGATACCAGTTGATGTTGAAGCCGAAGGTGGGGTGTCCGGTGTGCCGGGTGAAGAAGTCCCGCTCCTCGCCGAGCGCCACGCCGAGCAGGTCCAGGACCCGGTCCGAGAGCGTCTTCATCTGCGCCAGATACGTCTCCACCAGCGGCTTCAGCTCGGGCACCTCGGCCGGCCAGGTGTTCGGCAGGAACCATTCGGCGTCCACGGTCGGGTCGCCGGTCGGCTCGTCCGCCGCGAAGGACAGCGACTCCTTCAGATCGGGCGGCGTCGCCGTACCCTCCGCGTACCCGTTGGCCTCCGCGCCCGGCCCGAGCCAGCCCCGGCCGCCGACCCGCACGGCGTACGGCTCCTTCACGGCGGGCGGGAGGTGGAAGAAGCGGCGGGCCGCCGACCGGATCTCGGCCCGGATTCCCGGGGCGACACCGTGCCCGGTCACCAGCAGGAAGCCGGCCTCGCGCAGGGCGCGGTCGACGGCGGGGAGCTGCGGGGCCGCGTCGCGGGCCAGGTCGATCGTGGGGAGGCTCGCCCCGCGCGACCCCTCCGCGCTCGTCCCTTCACTCATCGCCGATGTCCTCGTTCCACAGGGCCGGCTGTTCGGCGATGAACTTCCTCATCAGCGCGGTGCATTCGGGATCGTCGAGCACGAGGACCTCGACCCCGTGCTCCGCCAGCCAGTCGTGCCCGCCGTGGAAGGTCTCCGCCTCCCCGACGACCACCCGCGAGATCCCGAACTGCCGGACGAGACCCGAGCAGTACCAGCAGGGCGAGAGGGTCGTCACCATCGTCGTACCCCGGTACGAGCGCTGCCGGCCGGCGGCCCGGAAGGCGGCGGTCTCCGCGTGCGTCGACGGGTCCCCGTCCTGCACGCGCCGGTTGCGGCCGCGCCCGAGCAGCGCGCCGTCCGCCCCGTACAGCGCGGCCCCGATGGGGATCCCGCCCTCTTCCCGTCCGTCCCGGGCCTCGGCGAGGGCGGTGGCGAGCCACCGGTGGGCTTGTTCCTGGTCCATGCGGGGAGCCTTCCCCGCCGGGCCCGGGGTGTCACACCTGCTGGTGGCCCTCGTCCGTCGGCAGCGGATCGGCGACGAAGGTCCCCTTGCCGTGAACGGTCAGGATCAGACCGCGTTCGCGCAGGACGCGGGCGGCGCGGCGGACCGTGAGGTAGGCGACCCCGTACTCCTCGGCCAGGTCGCGTTCGGCGGGCAGACGAGCACCCGGGGGCAGCTCTCCCGCCGAGATGCGAGCCGCGATGTGGTCGGCCACCGCGACGTAAATCAGCTGGGGGCCCTGCGGGTTGAACTCGGGGATCTCGACGTGGTCGTTCACACGACCAACGTAGGCATCGAAGACCTGTGCTAACCAGTGTTGAGCTATGCAGAGCTATACATGCCCTCATAGGGTCGTCAGACACGAAGACCCCGGCGAGGTGGCTAGACCTCCCGGGGCATGGCCACCAACTACCAACGGAGTTGATGACGTGCGGAACCCTATCGCGCGCGTACTGGGCCGGGCCTGGATCCCGCTCCTCCTCTGGCTGCTCATGCTCACCCTGCCGCCCACCGGCCGGCACCGGCCCCGGCCGGTCGCCCACCGCTCACCCCGGCCCCGGCGCGCCGTGGCCCCCGCGCCGCGCCATCGCGTCCCGACCCGGCGATCCCCGTACGCCAGGGAGCAGGCGCTGCTCCTCGACGGTGCTCGGTCGCCCCTGGAACGGCCCTACCTCGCGGCGGCCTCGGCGCGGGCCGAGCAGCGACGGCGGCGGCGGGCGTTGTGGTTCGCGACGGTGGGTGTCGACGTCGACCAGCGGAACATCCACGCCGGGTGTGTCCGATGAGCCGCTGCGGGGCGCGGAGGTCCGTGTTCGCCGTCGCGGAGGTGGTGCGGGCGGTGTGGGGCGGTTCGGTCTGCGTGCTCACGGTGGGGCACGACGGCCACCACCGCGACCGGGCCGGTGACGGCTGGTGGGTGACGCCGGAGATCGCCGACGCCGTGAGTCTGTCGCTGCTGACCCATGCGCTCAGGGCTGTGCCCGAGCCGCCGGAGTTCACCTCGCCGCGCTGCGTCGTCGGCCGCCACGACCGCTGCCGGGACCACGTGCCCCGTGACAGCGGCGTACAGGGGGTCCGCCATCTCGTGTGCGCGTGCCCTTGCCATCAGGTGCCGCCCACCCTGCCCTGACGCCTCGGGCGAGCAGAGTCCCCGTCCGCTTCCCTTCCGGGGGCGCGGTCGCCTCAGCCGTCACGTCCGTGGACCCGGCCTGCCGGGTCCACGGACCTCCGGCCGGCAGGCCGGGCCGGTCGTTCCACCGGCTACCGTTCTCGTATGTCCATGGTTCCGCCCGAGGTGACGGCCTTCGTCGCCGCGGCGTCCCGGCTGTCCGAACAGACGCTGGACGCGATCCGGCAGGCCACCGCCGCAGCGGTGGCATCCGGCACGTACGACGATTCGGCCGTGCCCAAGCTCTCCGCCTCAGAGTTCAGCGCACTGAACAAGCAGGTCCGTGACGCCTTCGCCCCGCGGGCCGAGGAGCTCCGCGCCGGACGCCCGGGCGGGCTGCGGTCCGCCATCTCCCGGGTGACCCGGACCGCACAGGCGATCTGGAAGCGTGACCGGCTGACCACCGATCAGTACACCTCTCTCACCGGGATGTTCACGGCCTGCGGCGTCCCGTCGCCGCCCGGTGGTCCTGGATCCGGCGTCAGCTCGTCCTGACCCCGGACGGCACCTGCGCGACGAACGGTGCGAAGGAGCCGATGACGAGGAAGGACGCGACGACCGCCCCGGTGGACAGGCTGAGGAGAACCGCGGGGTCGCGTGGTCCCCGCCGGTCGGCGAGGTGGCCGAGCGGCACTCCGGCCAGGGAGCCGACGGCCCATGCGAGCGTCGGACCGAGCCCGACCCGGGTCGGCGCCAGGCGGACGATGGGGGTGAAGTCCAGCGCCGAGCAGGTGTAGTGCGGGTGCAGGCCGTCCCCGACGGAGTTGCTCAGCTGGGCGGTGGCGAGTGTCCTGCCGCCTCCGCGCCAGGTGTCCCAAGGCTCTGGCCCATTCGTGCGTCGGAGGAACGGACCACTTCGCCGCCGATCGGCTGAGGCCCGGGGCCGCACCGGCCGGGTGCGCGGGGGACGGGCGGCGGGTGGCCTTAGCGTGCGGGTGCTCCGCCGTCGCGCGGGGCGCTTCCGTCGTTCTACCGAGAGGTCCTCCATGCGTGCCCTGCTGACCGTCCTCGCCACCGGTGCCCTCGTCCTCGGCGCCGCCGGTGCCGCGAGTGCCGACGTGTACGTCGAATACGAGCCGGAGACCTCGCACACCATCGTGTTCGGCGACTGGCTCCAGTTCGCCCACGACGACGTCTTCAACGCCGGCCACGACAACACCGTCGGCTCGGACAACTGACATCCACCGATCGCTCCGCCGCCCCCGGGAGGCGGAGCGATCGGCTGTGCCGATCGGGGGTATCGGGAGCCTCCCCCACTGGCCCGTGGACCGCTCCGGGCCCGCTTCGTAGCGTCGTTCCCATGAGAAACGAAACGCGGGGAACCGTCGAACTCACCCTCGCCATGGTGCTCTCCGGCACCCTCGGCGTCTTCGTCGTCGAGTCCGGGGCCTCACCCTTCGAGGTGGTGTTCTTCCGGTGCCTGTTCGGGGCCGTCGCGCTCGGGGCGTACAGCCTGGCGCGGGGGTTCTTCACCGGACACGGGTTCACCGGGCGGAAGCTGGGACTGGCGGCGCTCGGCGGGGTGTTCATCGTCTTCAACTGGGTGTTCCTCTTCGAGGCGTACGAGGCCACCTCGATCTCGCTGGCCACCGTCGTCTACCACACCCAGCCCTTCTTCCTGGTGCTGCTCGGGGCGGTCTTCCTGCGGGAGCGGATCTCCGCGGGGAAGCTCGGATGGCTCGCGCTGGCCTTCGCCGGACTCGTCCTCGTGTCCGGGGTACGGCCCGGGGAGACGGCGTCCCTCAAGGGGCTGGGGTTCGCGCTCGCCGCCGCCGTGCTCTACGCCCTCGCGACCTTCGTGACCAAGCGGATCGCCGGCGTACGGCCGCATCTGATCGCCCTCGTGCAGGTCGTGACCGGTCTGCCGCTGCTGCTGCCGTTCGCCGACTTCGGGGCGGTGGGCGGGCCCGGCACCGGCTGGCTGTGGCTCGTGGGGCTCGGGATCATCCACACCGGGCTGATGTACGTGCTGATGTACGCCGCCTACGCCAAGCTGCCCACCGCCAAGATCGCGGTCCTGGCCTTCACCTACCCGGCGGTCGCGATGGGCGTCGACTGGGCGGTGTACGGGCACCACATCGGGCTCGTCCAGGCGCTCGGTGTCCCGCTGATCGTCCTCGCGAGCCTCAAGGTCACCCTGTCGGGCTCTGCTCCCGCACGAGTCGTCGCGCCTGCTCCACGAACAGCCGGACATGAGCGGGAAGCCGCTTCCCCCGCCGCCACGCGAGCTGTGTGAACAGGGTGAACGGGGCCTCCCAGTCCAGCGCGACGAGCGTCCCGGACGTCAGCTCCGCCGCGACGGCCACCCGGGGAAGCAGCGCCACCCCGAGGCCCGCGGCCACCCCCCGCTTGGTCGCCTCGATCGTGCCGAACTCCATGAACGGCGGCGCCCACTCCCGCAGCTCCGCCTCGAAGAGGTCGCGGTACGGACAGCCCGGCTCGGTGCCCACCAGCTGCGCCCCGGCCAGATCCGCGGCGGTCAGCCCCGTACGCCCCACCAGGGGATGTCCGGGACCCGCCACCAGGACCAGCGGCTCGGGCGCGAGCACCTCCGACTCCAGGCCCTCGTGCTCCGTGTCCGGTTCCATCAGGAAACCGACGTCGTACGTGCCCTGCCGCAGCGCCTGCCGGGTCTCGTCGCCGAGCGTGGGCCGCAGCGTCAGCCGCACCGCCGGGTAGCGGTGGTGGAAGTACTCCAGGAGCGGCGGCAGCCGGTAGGAGGTGAGGGACTCCATCGTGCCGACGGCGATCGTGCCCGTGGGGTCCGCCGTGGCCGCCACCGCCGTACGGGCCTCCTCCGCCAGCTCCGCCATTCCCCGGGCGTACGGCAGCAGCCGCTCGCCGGCCTCGGTGAGGCGGATGCGGCTGCCGAGGCGCTCGAAGAGTTCCACGCCGAGCGAGGACTCCAGGGACCGGATCTGGCCGGTGACGCTGGACTGCGCGTAACCGAGTTCGGCGGCGGCCCGGGTGAAGGAGAGGACGGTGGCGACCTTCTCGAAGGTGGCCAGGAGCCGGAGCTCCATCAGCTCTCGGTGTCCTCGCCGCGCTCGCGCTTCTTCGGGTCCTCGTCCGCACGCGGATCGGGGGCGGGGTCGTCCTCCCGCTTCTCGTCCCTCAGGGACTTCAGGAACTCGGGGTTGTCGTCGGGGGCGACCCAGCCGCCCGTTCCCGCTCCGCGCCCGGTCCGTGGGCTCCGTTCCTTGCCCGCCACGATCCAGCCGATCGCCCCGACCACCGAGAACAGCAGGACGACGATGGCCCAGACCGGCTTCGGAAGGTGCTTGACCTCTTCTTCCGGGGTGTTCAGGCAGTCGATGAAGGCATAGATCATCAGCGCCAGCGGGACGATGAACAGCAGCGCCCTGAGCATGTGGGACAGCCCCCTGGAAGCAGTGATGGGGCTCGTTTCGACCGCCCCGGTGACAGGCCCAGCGTAGCCCGTGGCGGATACTGGCCCCTATGGCTTACGACGATCTCCGCTCGCTGCTCAGGGCCCTCGAGCGCGAAGGCGACCTCAAGCGCATCAAGGCCGAAGTCGACCCGTACCTGGAGGTCGGGGAGATCGTCGACCGGGTGAACAAGGCGGGGGGTCCGGCGCTTCTCTTCGAGAAGGTCAAGGGCTCCTCGATGCCGCTCGCGATGAACGTCTTCGGGACCGACCGCCGGCTCCTCAAGGCCCTCGGCCTGAAGTCGTACGGCGAGATCAGCGAGAAGATCGGCGGGCTGCTCAAGCCCGAGCTTCCGCACGGTTTCGTCGGTGTCCGCGAGGCCTTCGGCAAGCTCGGCTCCATGGTCCACGTGCCGCCGAAGAAGGTGAAGTCGGACTCCGCGCCCGTGCAGGAGGTCGTGCTCACCGGGGACGACGTCGATCTCGATCTTCTTCCCGCGCTCTTCACCTGGCCCAAGGACGGCGGCTCCTTCTTCAATCTGGGCCTCACGCACACGAAGCATCCGGAGACCGGCGTCCGGAACCTCGGCCTCTACCGGCTCCAGCGGCACGACAAGCGCACCATCGGCATGCACTGGCAGATCCACAAGGACAGCCGCAACCACTACGCCGTCGCGGCGGCGAAGGGCGAGCGGCTGCCGGTCGCCATCGCCTTCGGCTGCCCGCCGGCCGTCACGTACGCCTCCACCGCCCCGCTGCCCGGTGACATCGACGAGTACCTGTTCGCCGGCTTCGTGCAGGGCAAGCGGATCGAGATGGTCGACTGCAAGACCGTTCCGCTCCAGGTCCCGGCACATGCCGAGGTCGTCGTCGAGGGCTGGCTGGAGCCGGGCGAGATGCTGCCGGAGGGGCCCTTCGGCGACCACACCGGCTTCTACACGCCGCAGGAGCCCTTCCCCGCGCTGAAGATCGACTGCATCACGATGCGGAAGCGTCCGCTGCTGCAGTCGATCGTCGTCGGCCGGCCGCCGACCGAGGACGGTCCGCTGGGCCGTGCGACGGAGCGTTTCTTCCTGCCGCTCCTCAAGATCATCGTGCCGGACATCGTCGACTACCACCTGCCGGAGTCGGGCGGCTTCCACAACTGCGCGATCGTCTCGATCGACAAGAAGTACCCGAAGCACGCGCAGAAGGTCATGCACGCCATCTGGGGCGCGCACATGATGTCGCTGACCAAGCTGATCATCGTGGTCGACAAGGACTGCGACGTCCACGACCTGCACGAGGTGTCCTGGCGGGCCCTCGGCAACACCGACTACTCCCGTGACCTCACGGTCGTCGAGGGGCCGGTCGACCACCTCGACCACGCCTCCTACCAGCAGTTCTGGGGCGGCAAGGCGGGCATCGACGCCACGAAGAAGCTGCCCGAGGAGGGCTACACCCGGGACGGCGGCTGGCCGGACATGGTCGAGTCGGACCCGGCGACGGCGGCCCTCGTGGACCGCCGCTGGAAGGAGTACGGGCTGTGACCACGGCCGCGGGGCTCCGCATCGGGGACGACCTGGCCTGGGTCGAGCTGGCGCCCGACCAGGAGGGGCCGGACCTGTGGCGGGTGACGGCCGACTGGGACAGCGCCTTCACGGCCGACTTCGACGCCCATCTCCGGGCCGAGGAGGTCGCCGCCTTCGCGGACGCGCTGCTGGCCGGGGTCGACAGCGGGGGTTCGTTCCGCCTGGAGGTGACGGCGAGCAGGAGCAACCCGCTGCTCCTCCAGTCGATCCTGGCGGGCGACGGCCTCGCCTTCCTCGTGCGGCTCACGCCCAAGGGGCACGACACGGCTGTGCACCTCGACCTGGAGCTCGACCCGATGGACCGGGCCGAGCTGCGCGGTCGAATCGAAGAGTTCCGGAGGTCCCTCGTATGACATCGGCCGCCGAAGGCGTCCTCGGCCAGGGGCCCGCGCCCGACTCCGACGGGAAGGTGAAGTCCTTCCTGCGCCTCGTGATGATCGAGCACTCGGTGTTCGCGCTGCCCTTCGCCTACACCGCCGCGCTCACCGCGATGTACCAGGTCGACAAGAACATCCACTGGTGGACGCTCTTCCTCGTCACCGTCTGCATGGTGGGTCTGCGGACCTTCGCCATGGCCTGCAACCGGATCATCGACCGCGAGATCGACGCGCGCAATCCGCGGACGGCCAACCGCGAGCTGGTGACCGGTGCCGTGTCGGTGCGGTCGGCGTGGACCGGGGCCGGGATCGCCGTCTTCGTCTTCCTCGGCGCCGCCGCCCTGCTCAACCCGCTCTGTCTGGCCCTCGCGCCGCTCGCCGTCATCCCGATGGTCGTCTATCCGTACGGCAAGCGGTTCACCAACTTCCCGCACGCCATCCTGGGCCTCGCCCAGGCCATCGGACCCATCGGGGCCTGGCTCGCGGTGACCGGCGCATGGTCCTGGGACGCGGTCATCCTGGGCCTCGCGGTGGGCGTCTGGATCGGCGGCTTCGACCTGATCTTCGCCTGCCAGGACGTGCAGGCGGACCGGGCGCACGGTGTCCTGTCCGTACCGGCGCGCTTCGGGATCCCGGCGGCCCTCTGGGGGGCACGCGCCTCCGCGGTCGTCACCACGGGACTGCTCGTCTGGTACGCCCTCGCCACCGGCGCCGGTGTCTTCTTCTGGGCCGGCCTCGTGATCGTGGTGGCCGCGTTCTGCTACGAGCACTCGATCGTGAAGCCGCACGACCTGTCGCGCCTGAACCGCGCGTTCTTCACGGTGAACGGTTTCATCGGCATGGCGCTGTTCGTGTGCGCCCTCCTCGACCTGCTGGTCCGCGGACTCACTCCGTAACACCCGCCCCGGGGGCGAAGTGGTCGAGGAGCGCGTCGAGTCCCGCGGCCATGACCTCCGGGCCGCCGCGCCGGGCGAGCGTCGGGGCGGCGGCGCGCAGAGACGGCAGCTCGCGCGCCGGCATGCGGTGCAGCCCGAGACGGAAGGCCGGATCGGGCTCGTCGGGGTTGTCGACCATGGCCCGCAGGTCTCCGAGGATGCAGCCCAGGATCCAGCCGCTGACGGCCCGGAAGGCCGTCACCGTGGCCTCCTCGTCGAGACCCGCCCGGTTCAGGAGCGCCAGGACGCGTTCGTGGTCCCTCAGGACGGCGAGCGGACGGCGCGCGAGCGGGACCGCCAGCATGCGGGTGGCCAGGAGCGGGGCCACATGGGGGTGACCGAGAGCGACCCGGTAGGTCGCGGCGGCGATGCGGTGGAGCTCGTCCCGCCATTCGGGTGACTCCTCGGAGGCGGCCAGCTCCTCCTCCAGCTCGGCGTAGAGCGCCTCCACCAGTCCGTCGAGCAGCGCGTCCTTCCCGGCGGCGTACCGGTACAGCGCCATGGCCTCGACCCCGAGCTCCGCGCCGGTGCGGCGCATGCTCAGCGCGGAGAGCCCTTCGCGGTCGACCAGCCCCAGGGCGGCGGTGAGCACGAGCTCGCGGCTCAGGCGGCCGTAGCGCCCGTGGTCACCCGCGCGCCGGCCGGGTGCCCGGCGCTCCGCCGGGGGCCCTGCGGTGGGGTCCTTCTCGATCGCCATCTGCCCGCCTTGACCGTGGGACATCTAGGGATAAAGTGTACATATACGTCGTAAACGTATGGTGCATCGTCAGGGTGTACCCCTCGCGCACCGCACTCCGGCGGACGGCCTCCGAAGCACGACACGACCGTGCGCCGCATCCCTCTCGGAGCCATCATGACCACGCACCCGACTCTGCCGCGCAGCACCGAATCCGAGCTCGCCGACCACCCGCTCCGCCGCTCGACCGACCCGCCCCCGCATCCGATGCGGCGCGCCGGGGACAGGACGCCGACCCGGCCCGCGGTGAGTCTGGTGATCCCGGCCCTCAACGAGGCACGCAACATCCCCTGGGTCTTCGAACAGATCCCGGACTGCGTCGGCGAGGTCCTGCTGATCGACGGCGACTCCCACGACGCCACGGTCCCCGTGGCGACCCGGATCCTGCCGACGGTCCGCAGTCTGCGGCAGAGCGGCAAGGGCAAGGGCAACGCCCTGCGCACCGGCTTCCTCGAGGCGCGCGGCGACTACGTGGTGATGATGGACGCCGACGGCAGCATGTCCCCGGCCGAGATCCCGCACTTCGTGCACTTCCTCGAGAACGGCTACGACTTCGTCAAGGGCTCCCGCTTCGTGGAGGGCGGCGGCTCCCTCGACATCACCACCTTCCGCAAGCTCGGCAACCACGCCCTGCTCGCCCTCGTGAACCGCCTCTACGACGCCACGCTGACCGACCTCTGCTACGGCTTCTGCGCCTTCCGGCGCAGCTTCCTCGACCAGCTGGACCTGCACGCCACCGGCTTCGAGATCGAGGCCGAGATGATCGTCCACGCGCTGCGCTCCGGCCTCCGGATCGCCGAGGTCCCGAGCCTCGAACTGCCCCGCCGCAACGGACGGTCCAACCTCCACGCGATATCCGACGGGCGCCGGGTGCTGCGGACGCTCCTGTCCGAGCGTCCCGGCGGCCGCCTGGCGTCCGCCCCGCAGGAGCGGAGCACGTCGTGACCGGCGGCGGCCCGCCTGCCACCGCGCCGCCGGCGCCGCCCGGTGCGGTCCCCCGCCCGCCCGCGCTGTCCGCGCCGCTGCCGGTGGTGGACATCGACCTCGCCGAGCCCGGGGTGTTCCGGCGCCCGGGGGGCGGGGCGCGGACCGGCCCCACCGGCCGCGCGCTCGGTCTCGTACGCCTCCACGGCCGTCCGCTGGGAATGGCCGAGGGGTACGGCCGGGGGCCCGAGGAGCTGTGGCAGGCACTCGCGGAGACGGCGCGGCGGGACTTCCCGACCGCGGGGGAGAGCACCGGTCCGTGTGGGAGCCCCGGCCCAGGCGGGAGCCCCGGCTTCGGCGGGACCCGCGGCCTGGGCGGGAGCCCCCGTCCCGGTGAGACCCCCGGCCTCGACGGGAACCCAGGCCCGGGCGGGGCCCGCGGCCTCGGTGGGAGGCCCCGCCTCGGCGGGAGGCCCCGCGGGGCGCGTTCCGCGTGGGGGCGGGGGCGGGTCGGGGCGCCCGCGATCAGTGTGATCGTGGCCACGCGCAACCGCGCCGGCATGCTGCGCGACTGCCTGGACTCGCTGCTCGTCCTGGAGTACCCGCGGTACGAGGTGATCGTCGTGGACAACGCTCCGGCGGACACCTCCACCGAGGAACTCGTCCGGCGGGAGTACGCCGGCCGGCGGAACGGCGGTCCCGCGGTCCGCTACCTGCGGGAGCCCGTGCCCGGTCTCGCCCGCGCCCACAACCGGGGGCTCGCCGTGGCGGGCGGCGACATCGCCGCCTTCACCGACGACGACACCCTGGTCGATCCGCGATGGCTGACCGCGCTCGCCGCGCCCTTCGCCGCCGACCCCCGGACGGGCTGCGTCACCGGCCTCATCGTCCCCGCCGAGCTGGACACCGAGGCGCAGATCGCGCTGGAGCGGCACGGCGCGTTCGGCAAGGGGTACGCCCCCCTCACCTGGTCGCTGCGGGATCCGCCCTCGGACCCGCTGTTCCCGTTCACTGCCGGCCGCTTCGGCTCCGGCGCGAACATGGCCTTCCGCACGGAGCTCCTGCACGGACTCGGCGGATTCGACCCCGCCACCGGCACCGGCACACCCGCGCGCGGCGGCGACGATCTGCTCGCCTTCTTCCGGGTGCTGGCCCACGGCCGCTCCCTCGCCTACGAGCCCGCCGCGATCGTCTGGCACCGCCACCGGCGCACCCACGAAGCACTCGCCGCGCAGGCGTACGGCTACGGGGCCGGGTTCGGTGCCTTCCTGGCCGCGGCACTCGCCCACGAACCCCGCATGCTGCCCGCGCTGCTGCGGCGGCTGTTCGGCGGCGTCCGGTACATGATCGCCAGAAACCGCGAACGCGCCGGACCTGGCCCCGGTGCCGGAACGGGCGTCGGATCGGCCGCCACACCGTCCGCGCTCGCCCGCCTGGAGCTGCGGGGCCTGCTGTACGGGCCGTACGGCTACCTCCGTAGCCGCCGGATCGAACGGCGGACACGACGATGACCGAGCTGCGGGCAGCATTCCACGGCCGAGCGTCCCTGGTCGCCGACCCCACGACCGAAGGGGACCCGCCTCCCCCCGGCGCCCGGCGCTCGCTCGGCGCGGCGGTCCGCTCCGGTGTCACCGCCCTCTTCCCCCGTGACCCGCTGCTGCGCAACGGGCACCTCCTCGCGATCAGCTCCCTCGTCAGCGCCGCGCTGGGGTCGATCTTCTGGCTCCTGGCCACGCACTGGTACGACGACGACGTGGTGGGCGTCAGCTACTCCGCGCTCTCCATGACCCTGCTGCTCGCCAGCATCGGCCAGCTCAACCTGTCCGACTTCCTCGTCCGCTTCGTGCCCTCAGCCGGCCACCACACCCGCCGGCTGATCCTCCTCTGCTACGCCGTGAGCGCCGTCGTCAGCGCGCTGGTGGCCATGGCCTTCCTGCTGCTCGTCCCCGTGGTCGCCCCGGGCCTCGGCTTCCTGCTGACCCCGGTGACCGCCACCTGCTTCGTCGCCGCCACCGCCGGATACGCCGTCTTCGTGATGCAGGACGGTGCGCTGACCGCGGTGCGGCGGCCCGGCTGGGTGGTGGGCGAGAACGTGATCTTCGCCTGCGTGAAGATCGGCCTGCTCGGCATGGGCGCGGCCCTGGCGCTGTTCTCCGGCATCCTGCTCTCCTGGGTCGGGGCGCTCGCGGTCTCCCTCGTCGTCGCCAACTTCGTCCTGCTGCGGCGGGCCGTACCCGAACACGTACGGGTGTCGAAGGAGGCGGAGCGACCGGACCAGCCGCTGCGGTACGCGGCCGCCGACTACTTCGGCTCGCTGTTCCGGATGGCGGCGTACACCGTGCCCCCGCTGATGGTCCTGAACAACCTGGGCGCCGACCAGAGCGCCTACTTCTCGCTCGCCTGGATCGTCGGCTACACGCTCTACCTGGTGGCCCGCAACCTGGGCAGCTCCCTCGTGGTGGAGGCCGTGCGCAGCCCGGAGCGGCTCGTCGAGCACGCGGTGCGGATGCTGCGCCACACGGGTCTGCTGCTCGGCGCCGGCATCGTCTTCGTCGCCGCGCTGGCACCGCAGATCCTCCACTTCTTCGGCCCCGAGTACGCCGAGCACGGAAGCACCCTGCTGCGGCTCCTCGCCCTGTCCGCCCTGCCGAACATCCTGGTCAGCATGGCCATCGACGTGTGGCGGGCGCGGCGGCGGCTGCGGTGGGCGGTCGGGGTGCAGATCGTGATGTGCGTGATGGTCCTGGGGCTCACCAAGACGCTGCTGCCGACGCTGGGGATCACCGGGGCGGGCGTCGCCTGGCTGGTGACCATGTGCCTGCTCGCCGCGCCGCTGCTGATCTGGCGGTCGCGCTGGCTCACGACCGGATCCCAGGAGGTCCCCGTGAACACCGACACCGAGACCGAGACGGCCGCCGACACCTCGACGGCTGCCGCGACCGCGGCCGCCGACACCTCGACGGCTGCCGCGACCGCGGCCGAGCCCGAGCCCGAGCCCGAGCCCGAGCCCGGGACCGCGAACGGCCCCGGCTCCGGTTCCCGCCCCGCACCCACCCTGACCGTCGTCGTCTGCGCCTACACCCTCGACCGCTGGGACGACGTGCGGGCGGCCATCGGGTCGCTGCGCGCCCAGCGGATCCCCGTGACGGAGACCGTCCTGGTCGTCGACCACTGCCGTGAGCTGTACGAGCGGTCGTCCGCCGCGTTCCCCGGTGTACGCGTGCTCGAGAACAGCGAGCGCCAGGGGCTGTCCGGCGCCCGCAACACCGGTGTGGCGGCCGCCCGTTGCGAGGTCGTGGCCTTCCTCGACGACGACGCGGCGGCCGATCCGGACTGGTCCGCCCGGCTTCTCGCACGCTATGCCGACCGCGCCGTCATGGGCGTCGGGGGCCTGGTCCGGCCGTGGTGGGTCACCCGGCGGCCGGTGTGGTTCCCACGCGAGTTCGACTGGGTCGTCGGCTGCTCCTACCGGGGACTGCCGGAACAGACGGCCCCGGTAAGGAACTTCATCGGCGCCAACATGTCCTTCCGGCTGTCCGAGGTGATCGCCGCCGGAGGCTTCCGCAACGACCTCGGGCGGGTGGGGAAGCGGCCGCTCGGCTGCGAGGAGACCGAGCTGTGTCTGCGCATCGCGGCCCGCAGCCCGGACGCCGTCCTGCTCCACGAGCCCGCGGCGGCGGTCCGGCACCGTGTGCCCGAGGCCCGCACCACCTGGGCGTACTTCGTCGCGCGGTGCTACGCCGAAGGTCTGTCCAAGGCCCATGTCGCCCGGCTCGGCAGCACCCGTGCGGCCCTGTCCAGTGAGCGCGCCTACCTGAGGTCGACCGTCCCCCGGGCGTTCGTACGGGCGTTGACGTCCGGCCGTCCGGGCGGGCTGCGTACGGCCTCGGCGCTGGTGGGAGGGGTCGGGGTGACCGTCGCGGGCTATGTCGTGGGCCGGGTCCGGCGTCCCGCGCCGGCGTCCGGAGGGGACCGGTCCGCCGCCGGGACTCCGGCCGCCGCACCTGCGGCGGGGCGGGCCGGAGGAACGGGCGGGGGCCTGGCATGACAGCCGTGCCCGTCTTCCTGTACCACTCGGTGTCGTCCGACCCGCCGTCCTGGATCGCGCCGTTCACCGTCAGCCCGCGGGTCTTCGCCGAGCAGCTGGAGACGATCGCCGACAGCGGTCTCCGGCTCGTGCCGCTGCGCCGGCTGGTGGCGGCCCAGCGCGGCGGCCCGCCGCTCCCCGCCCGGTCCGCGGTCCTCACCTTCGACGACGGTTTCGCGGACTTCCACTCGACCGTGCTGCCCCTGCTCGTGCGCCTCGGCCTGCCGGCCACCCTGTACGTCACCACCGGGGCGCTGCGCGGCCGGGCCGGTGCTCCGGCCGACGGGGTCTTCCCGCCGGGGTCACGGATGCTGAGCTGGCGCCAGCTCGTCGCCCTGGACTCCTCCGGTGTCGAGATCGGCGGCCACACGAGGACGCATCCGCAGCTCGACACGCTGCCCGCCCACCGGGTGTGGGACGAGGTGGCCGGGTGCGCGGGAGAGCTGGAGGACTTCCTCGGCCACCCAGTCGACTCGTTCGCCTATCCGCACGGCTACTCCAGTCCCGCGGTGCGCGACCAGGTGCGCGCGGCGGGGTGGACGTCGGCCACGGCGGTGCGGGACGCGTTCAGTTCGGCGGGTGACGATCCGCTGCGCATCGCCCGGCTGATGGTGCGCGCCGACACGGACCGGGACCGGTTCCGGCAGTGGACCATTGGGGCCGCGGCGCCGGTCGCGCCGTTCCCCGAGGGGGCCCGGACCAAGGGGTGGCGCGCCTACCGCCGGATGAGGGCCCGGCTGAACCTGCCGTACAGGGCGGTCTCCTGAGGCGTGACCCGAAGCCCGGAGACGCTCACCGCTGCTGCCACACCCGTACCCAGTCGACGCGCATCCGGGCCGCATCGACCGAGTCCGGAGGCTCCTTCGGCACCCCGACCGCCAGGTTGATCAGCACCTCCATGGGCACGTCCGGGATCCGTTCGGTGTCCGTCACCCGGAGGCGTTCGACGTTGTCCACGTACCAGACCAGCTTGTCGGGCTCCCACAGGAGGCCGAACACGTGGTACTCCGCCGGGAAGTCGACCGGGCCGTACGTGCCCTTCTGCCGCTCCTCGTCGTCGTCGGGCTCGCGCCAGTGCACGTAGAAGCTGACCTCCTGGGTGGTGTCCAGGAATTCCATGATGTCGATCTCCGGCGGTGTGTAGCGCGAGTCGGGCATCATCCAGAACGCCGGGAACATGCCCTGCTCGGACGGGATCCTGATCGCCGCCTCGAAGTAGCCGTACGTGAACGTGCGCCGGGGCTCGGCGTACCAGTCGTCCCGGCCGGTGGAGATCATCCCGGAGGTCCACGGGTAGGTCCGGTCGTCGCTCCCGCGGGTCTCGCGCCGCTCGGCGGTGAGGGTCAGCTCGCCGTTCCCCACCGAGACCTGCTGCGGCAGGTACCACTGCAGTTCGTCGTTGCCGCTGTTGGTGCAGCCGTCCTTGTTCCAGTCGTAGCAGGTGGTCCACGTCCGGCTGTCGAGCTCCGTGCCGTCGAAGTCGTCGCTCAGGACGAGCCGCCACGCGTCGGACGGCGTCGGCATGGGGGCGGCCGGCCTCTCCTCGGCGGCCCGTGGGCCGTCGGCCGGTCCGAGGCAGGCGGTGGCCGCCATCAGCAGGGCGGACGCCAGTGCCAGTGCCGCCCGCCGAAGGGACCGGCGGGTGTCCCGCGCGTTCACCGGTTCCCGCCCGCGACCGAGGCCGCGACCCGGTGGGCGGCGAACGTCGTGCCGTGGACGAACCGCAGGAGGGGGCCGAACGTGGGGGCGGCGGCCAGACCGGTGAAGTACAGGCCGGGGACCGAGGACTCGCAACCCGCCGACAGCACGGGCGGGCCGCCGGGCCAGGTGCGTACCGCCGTACGCAGGGCCGGGTCCAGGACGGGGATCCTCCCGACGTCCACCCGGTAGCCGGTGGCCGCGAGGACGTGGTCGGTGTCGAGGACGTCCTTCCGCCCCGCCGTGTCCTCCATCTCCAGGCGTACGGCACCGTCCGCGCCGTCCTGGAGCCGGGCCGCGACGAGCCGGCGGCCGCACAGCACCGGCACGTGTCCGTTCACCCGGTCGCGCAGCCACCACGCGCCGGACGGCCCGAGCACGGTACGCAGGAGGCGCGTGCGCACCGGGAGCGGCAGATGGCGGTAGGCGGCGGGGCCGCGGCTGACCGCGAACAGCGACCAGCCGGGGCCCAGCGCCGAGCCGGGTTTGCGCAGCCGGGTCGGCCCCGGCCGGGCGGACGGCCGGTCCGTCGGGGGCGGGTCGCCGAAGAGCAGCGACCCGGTCCGGGCGATCACGACGGGCCGGGCGCCCGCCTCGTGCAGCAGTGCGGCGCTCTCCAGGGCGGACTGCCCGGCGCCGACGACGGCGACGCGCCGGCCGGCGAAACCGGCCAGGTCCGGGTGGTCGCACGAGTGGGACGCGCGGCCGGCCGCGACGAGCGGCGCCAGGCCGGCCGGCCGGAAGGCGTAGGCCACCAGTCCGGTGGCCACCACCACGGCCCTCGCCTCGATCTCCTCGCCGGAGTCGAGGGTCACGCCGAACCCGCCGTCGGCCCGCCGCACGTCGCGTACCGCCGTGCGTTCGACGTCGGGCACCAGGCGCTCCTGGAACCAGTGGCCGTACGCGATGAACTCGTCGACCGGGATCGGGTAGGTGTCGCCGACCGGCCGCCGTCCGAGGGCGGCGCGGAAGTCCGCGAACCGGTGCCCGTCCTCGGGCGCGGAGATCGAGGACGCGGCCGGGACCGACTTGAGGAACATGCCGTCGGGCATATGGGTCCGCCAGGTCTCCATCGGTTCGCCGAACACCCGGGGGGACGCGCCCGTCGCGGTCAGCCAGGCGGCGGTGGCGAGTCCGAACGGACCGGCTCCGACGACCACGACGGGAAGTCGTCGGCGAGCGGTGGTTCCGGGCCGTGGGGGTGAGCCCTGGGCCATCGCGCGTCTCCTCTCCTCTCAACCAGCGTGCACCTGGGGGCCCCGGTTCCGCGCGCGGGAGCGGCGGGGCAGCAGGGCGAGGACCGCGGTCAGGGTGGCGAGCACGAGCAGGGACCGGGTGGCGGTGAAGACGCCGCCGAGAAAGAGCACGACGGCCACGAGGGTCGTCAGGGCGAGCCCGAGCACCAGGGTGAGGAGGGCGGCCTCCAGGGCCGCGGCCGGGTGCCCGGCCCGTCGCAGCAGCCCGGAGGGCCGCAGCGCGAGCTGGGCCGCGAGACCCGGGCAGACCAGCAGGAACACGGTGACGGCGGCCACCCGCACCGGGGAGGCGTCCGGCAGGGCCGTGGCGAGGAGCGCGAGCCAGCCGGAGGCGGCGAGTCCCAGACGTAGGAAGATCACGGGTGTCTCCTCAGGGCGGCGGTGTCACGTAGCGGTAGACGACCGCGTCGCCGTTGTCGTAGACGCGCGTGAAGCCCTCCGCGCCCGAAAGCGCGGACTCCAGCCGCCCCGGGACGTCGGCCGGCAGTGCTCCTGTGAGGTAGAGGTTCTTCTCCTGGGCCCGGGTGAGCACGACGTACGCGGGCCGCTCGGTGGTCGCGCCGTAGACGAAGCCGGTCACCCCCTCCAGGGGGTCCCTCACCAGCAGCCGCTGGTCGTCGGGGTCCTGGTAGGCCAGCTGTACCCTGCGGTGTTTCTCGTAGTCGAGGTCGAGGTCGGGCACGTCGGCCGTGAGCGTGACGATCGTCGAGCCCGGTGGGGCGTGCTCGATCACATAGCGGGCGGCGGCGACCTCCTTGAGCGTGTACTGGTTCACGATCTCCTTGCCGTAGTAGCCGAAGAAGAGCGCGCCGATCATGACGAGGAGGAGGGGGTAGACGGCGAGCGTGTACGGGACGCGGCGCCGGGGGTTCGGCGGCAGCACGAGAGCGGCCACCAGGAACGCGGCGGCGGGCAGCGAGAAGAGGTAGGCCCGGAAGAGCATCTCGCCGCCGTAGGCGTTGACGGCGAGCAGCGGCAGCGGGGCCGCGGCCAGCAGCGGCAGGCCGGTGCGCCGGGTCCACCGGCGGACCAGGAGGCCGGCGATCGCCAGGAGGGCGACCGCGGCCGACAGCCCACGGTCGACCCAGGACAGCAGGATCTGCCCCGGGGCGGCGTCGCCCAGGGCGGCAAGGCCGGAGGAGACGTTCTTGTCGGGCTGGGTGAGGGAATCGATGAGGTTGCTGATGTTGACGGAGATGTACGACCGGGCCACGGTGGCGTCCCAGGCGGCGGTGAGGACGACCGCGGCGATCAGTACCGGCAGCGCCAGCCGCCGGCTACGGCGGGGCAGGGACAGCAGCGCCATGGCGCTGATCAGCATCAGCGGCGTGAGCGGGTGGGAGACCACGATCGCGGCCACGATCACCACGACCGCTACGAGGAGCCCCGGCGGCCAGCCGTCCCGCCGGCGCGGATCGGGGCGGGGGAGCGCCGACGACCGCAGTTGCCGGAAGAGGAGGGCCACCACGGTCATGAAGAGGAGGAAGGCGAAGGACTGCGGCGCGAAGTAGTCCTGGCCCACCCAGGAGCAGCTGTAGAAGATCCAGACCGCGCCCCACACGAGCCGCCGGTCGCGGGTCACGGACCGGTACAGCAGGAGCAGCGGGGCGAGCAGCAGGACGTTGGCGATCGGAGGTGTCCAGGAGGCGTACCCGACGGCCGAATCCAGGCCCGTGGTCCGCAGGAACAGCGCGTGGAGCTGGAAGAAGCCCGGCCAGTCGTTGTAGACGGAGAACTTGTCCGCGTTCGGTACCTCTCCGCCGTGCCGGATCATCGCGTCGATGACCGCCAGGTGTTTCCAGGCCCAGGAGTAGCGCAGGGTCGGGTACAGCAGGGTGGGGGTGGCGTGGATCAGAGCGATGAGGGCGAGGACGTAGCCGGTCAGCCAGGCGCCGTGGGTGCGGCGGTCGCTGAGGGTCAGGCAGAAGCCCAGTGTGAGCAGGGCCGTCGCCACCCAGAAGAGCGGGGGCATGACCTGGAGCAGTCCGAGGTCGCGCATCCGGTCGATGGGGACCGAGCGCAGCGACAGCAGCCAGAGGGCGATCGAGAGGGGCAGCACCAGGCGGGCCGCCCAGACGCGGACGACGTCGGACCGGGTACGGGCCGGGGCGTCGGGCCGGGTGCGGGTGCCGGACGTTTCGGGGGCTTGCGTCCCAGTGGTGTCACCGGGACGGGCCGCGCCGTTCGGCGTGTCCGTGTCGCCCGTCGGAGCGCCGCCCGAGGTGTGGGCCGGGCGATGGGGCCCGCTCACCGGAACACGTCCATGACCTGTTCGGCGGGACCACACCTTCCGTTAAGCCTCAAAAGGGACATTATGGTGTGATTCTAGAACGTCCCCTGCTGTGGGGCCTGATGGGACGTCGGGTCCTGGGAGGGCAGTCGAAGGGAGAGCCGTGAGGCGGCGCGCGCCGGACGACCCGCTCCTCGATCCCACGGTGCCCGCCCTCCTCGCCAAGGTGGGCGGCTACCCCCAGCACCACGGCGGGCTCGGCGTGGTGCGCAGCCTCGGCAGGGCGGGCGTCACGGTCCACGCCGTCGTCGAGGACCGGTTCACCCCCGTCGCCCTCTCCCGCCATCTGTCCCGCGCCTTCGTCCGGCCGACGACCGGTCTGGAGCGGCAGGACGTGCTCGTCGCCGCCCTGCTCGGCATCGGCCGGGCCGTCGGAGCGCCCTGTGTCCCCGTCCCGACGGACGACGAGGCCGCGATCCTGCTCGCCGAGCACGCCGAGGCCCTGTCCGAGTGCTTCCTGCTGCCCCGGGTGTCCCCGGGACTGCCGCGGCTGCTGGCCGGAAAGGCGAGCCTGCACGCGCTCTGCGAGCAGCTGGGGGTCGCCTCGCCGCGCACCAGGGCGCCCGTCACCCGCGACGAACTCGTGGACGCGGGCAGGGAGCTGGGGTTCCCCGTCGTGCTGAAGAACCGCGACCCGTGGACCAGGCTGCGCGACCCGGCCGTGGGCGGCACGACCGCCGTCCGCGACGAACGCGGCCTTCTCGACCGCTTCGCCCCGGGCGTCCTGCCCCCGCTCCTGGTGCAGGAGTACATCCCCAGGGAGTGGGCGGAGGACTGGATCACCCACCTGTACTGCGGGGACGGGGGCGAGCCGCGGGTCGCGTTCACCGGTCTGAAGCTGCGGTCCTGGCCGCCGCACGCCGGGGTGACGACACGGGCCGTGGCGCTGACCAACCCCACCCTCGCCAAGCTGGCCGCCGACCTGTGCCGCCGGATCGGCTACAGCGGCGCGGCGGACCTCGACTGGCGCTACGACCGTCGGGACGAGCGCTACAAGCTGGTCGACTTCAACCCGCGGACCGGCGCCCAGTTCCGGCTGTTCGAGAACGTCGACGGTGTGGACGTCGTACGGGCCATGCACCTCGACCTGACAGGTCGTGACGTGCCCTCGGGTCCGCAGGCCGAGGGGCGGGTCTTCGTGGCGGGACAGCTCGACCTGCCGTCGGTGATGGCGTGGCTGCGCGAGGAGCGCCGCCTCCCGCCCGGCCTGCTGCCGGGACCGGAGACCGAGCGCGCCTGGCTCAGCGCCGAGGATCCGCTGCCGGCCGCGGCCGAGACGGTCCGGTTCCTCGGCGCCGTCGCCCGTCGCGTCGGCCGGGCCGTGCGGGCACCGGGTGGCGCGCGAAGGGTGTAATGCCCTTGTTAGGGTGAAATGTACGCACGCGTTCGATGGTGCGACGGCTCGACGGTTCGCCGGGAGGACCTGTGGACACCGCGTTCCCCCGGGCCGTACCGGGGGAGCGGCCCGGCACCGGACGACCGGGATGGAGCAGTCTCCTTCCCCTCGATCCGAGCCCTCTGCTGACCAGGCCGTCCGACCTGGTGCGGGCCCGACGGCTGGCCGGCCTGCTGCGCGGCGGGCACGTCCGCTTCCGTGATCTGCACCGGCTGGAACGGACCGTCTCCGACCTGCTGGTCTTCCGACTGGAGGACCACACCGCCGAACCGCTCGTGATCAAGCATCCGCGCAGTGGCCGCGCGGCCGGATCCCTCACCCACGGCTGCGCGGCCCTCCGCGAACTGGCCGAGGACGACCGGGTCGGCGAGTGGCGCCGGCTGCTGCCGTCGGCCGAGGAGCTGCGGTACGACGGCCGGCTGCTGCTCGTCGCGGAACGCTGCCTGCCGGGAGTCGAGGGGGACGCACTGCTCCGCCGCGCACCCGGCAGGGCCTGGCCCCTGGCCGTCGCGGCACTCGGCGCCGTCGCCGCCCTGCACCGGGCGACCGGCCGCCCGGAGCGTGCCGAGCGCAGGACCGCCGACTGGGTGGACACCCGCCTCGCGGTCCTGACCGATCAGATCCCCTGGTGCGGCGGGCCCCGCGGCGCGGCCGCCGTGCGCGCCCTGCGGGAACGCCTCAACGGCGGTCTGGCCGGCCGGACCCTGACCGCCGCCCGGACCCACGGCGACTACCACCCCGGGAACATCCTGGTGAACGAGGAGAGCGGAACGCTGTCGGGAGTGATCGACTGGGCGGACTCGCTCCCCGACGGTCCGTGCGCCGTCGACTCCTACCTGTTCGTCCTCACCCTGCGGCAGCAGCGCGAGCGGCGGGAGCTCGGACAGATCGTGGCCGATGCCGTCCGCCGCGGCGGTCTGCTGCCCGAGGACCGCGCCCTGCTCGGCCACGCGGACGTCCCGCCCCCGGGGCAGGAGCCCGACGAGGCCCTGATGCCGCTGCTCACCTGGCTGTGGCACGTGGCCGGGAACGCGGCCAAGTCCGCCCGCTACGGACGCAGCCGGCGCTGGGTGACCGGCAACGTGGTGCCGGTCCTCACCGAGGTGGCGCGGCGATGACCACGGTGGAGGTACGACGATGACCATGGCGGAGGTACGCCGATGACCACGGTGGAGGTACTCGCGCAGACCACCGCGTCGGGCCCGGTGCGGGTGACGTCGCCGGCGCCACGCGAGGTCTGGTGGCGGCTGGCCGAGGAGGACGGGGCCACCCTGGTGACCCAGACCCCGTCATGGCTCGACTCCGTCTGTGCGACGGGACCGTTCGAGGACGCCAGCCGGTTGTACTCCTTCGGCGGCGGCGGCTGTCTCCTCGTCCCGCTGGCCCGACGGCGCCGGTTGCCGGGGCGTCTGACCACCGAGGAGTCCTTGCCGTCCGGCTGGGGGATCGGAGGACCTCTGGCATCCCCGGGCACGCCCGGCGAGGAGGAGGCATCGGTCGTCTTCCAGGACCTGGCCCGGCGCCCGGCGCTGCGGGTCGGCGTGCGGTTCGGCCCGGACGCCGACCCGGTGTGGGCGTCCGCCGCGCCGCCCGACTTCGCCGCCGAGACCCTGACGACGCACGTGCTGGACCTGAGCGGTGGCTTCGGTGCCGTCTGGGACAACCGCTTCCACGGGCGGGCCAGGCGGGAGGCGCGCAAGGCGGAGCGGTCGTCGGTCGAGGTGGAGGTCGACCGAGAGGGCCGGTTGGTGGAGGAGTTCTACGGACTGTACGAGACGTCCATGCTGCGGTGGGCCCGGCAGCAGCACGAACCGAGGGCGCTCGCCCGTATGCGCCGGTCCCGGGCGTTTCCGCGGCGGTACCTGGAGGCGGTCGCCGACCGGTTCGGAACCTCGTGCGCCGTCTACCTCGCCCGGGTCGGCGGGGAGCCGGCCGCGGGCGTGGTGGTGGTGTCGTTCGGGGACCGGGCCAAGAACTGGCGCGGTGCCATGGACCGGGACCTGGCTCATCCTGTGCACGCGAACTCCCTGCTCCAACGGCTCGCGATCGAGGACGCGTGTGCCGAGGGCCGAACGGCCTACGTCATGGGCGACTCCCGCCCGGGGTCCTCGCTCGCGTTTTTCAAGGAGGGGTTCGGGGCCGAGGGGCTCCCCTCGCTCCGCTACCGCCGCGAGCGCCTTCCCCTCACGGAGGCGGACCGCTTCATGAGGACGACGGCCAAACGCCTGCTGCGCTTCCGGGACGCCTGAGTGAGCCGCGCCCAGGCCTGGCTTTTCCCGGCCGGATAGGCTCTCTGTCGTGGAGTCGCAGGAGATGAAGAGTCGTCAGCCCTGGGTGGTGGGGGTTTCCGGGGCGTCGGGTACGCCGTATGCCGCCGCCGTGCTGCGGGGCCTCCTCGCCGCCGGGGAGAGCGTCGACCTCGTCGTGTCGCGGGCCTCGCGGCTCACGCTGCTCGACGAGACGGGCATCTCCTTCCGCGACGCGCACTGGCGCGAGGACCTGGCGGCCTGGCTGGCGCGGGGTGCGGACGGGAAGCCGGACACCTTCGACGTGTCGGACGCCCTCGACGACGTGCGGTACTGGGCGGCCGGTGATCTGGCCGCGGGTCCGTCCTCGGGGTCGTACCCGGCGAAGGGGATGCTGGTCGTGCCGGCCTCGACCGCGGCGGTGGCGGGAGTGGCACTGGGGCTTTCGAAGGACCTGCTCCAGCGGACCGCGAGCGTGACGCTGAAGGAGCGGCGGCCGCTGGTCGTCGCCGTGCGGGAGACCCCGCTGAACGGACAGACGCTCAAGCACATGGTGGCGCTGGACGAGGCGGGAGCCGTGGTGCTGCCCGCCTCTCCGGCGTTCTACGCGGGGGCGACGCACATCCAGGATCTGGTGGACTTCGTCGCCGGGCGGGTGCTCGACGCGGCAGGGGTGCCGCATCGGCTGTACCGCCGGTGGGAGGGAGAGCTCGGTGGAGCGACCCCCCGGTCGGATTAGCGCTTCTTGGCGTGCTTCTTGTCGGCACGCTTCGAGGCGGCGGTCGGCTGGTGGGCACGCGAGCGGTTGGCCAGGTCCTGCAGCTCGCGCATGCGTGCGTAGGCCATCTCGATCGTGTACACGGTGAACACCACTCCTGAAAGATCGTCTTTGATCAGCTGAAAGATTCACAGGGCGTCTCCCCTGTGTACCTTAGATTCTATACCTAAACTCGCGGTATCGCTGGACAATGGAAGGCTTCATACCTATGGACGCCGTGGACAGGCAGCTCATCCAGGCTCTGCGCGAGAACGGTCGTGCCTCGTACGCCGAGCTCGGCCGGCTCGTCGGGCTCTCCGGCCCCTCTGTCACCGACCGCATCAACCGACTTGAGGCGGCCGGAGTCATCACCGGCTACCGCGCCACCGTCGACGCCGCCTCGCTCGGCCTCGGCGTCACCGCCCTCATCGGCATCTCCCTCTCCGACGCGGCCGACCACGAGGACGTGGCCCGCCGGCTCAAGGACCTGGCCGAGATCGAGGACTGCTGGTTCATCGCCGGCGACGACTCGTTCATGCTCAAGGTCCGCGTCAGCGACGTCGACGGCCTGGAGAAGACGATCCGCCGCCTCAGCGGCACCAAGGGCGTCTCCCGCACCCGTACGACGATCGTGCTCTCCACGAAGTGGGAGAACCGGGTCGGAGAACTGCCCGAAGAGGGCTGAGAGTACGGTTGGCACGGCGTAATTCGGAGAAAAGGGAGGCGGCCGTACATGGATGTGGGCCTCAAGCGCGAACTTGAGCAGAAGGTCCGGGACGGTGAGCGGCTGAGCCGTGAGGACGGCATCGCCCTGTACGAGTCCGACGACCTCGCCTGGCTCGGCGGTCTGGCCCACGAGGTCCGGACCCGCAAGAACGGCGACGTGGTGCATTTCAATGTCAACCGGCATCTGAACATGACCAACGTCTGCACCGCCTCCTGCGCCTACTGCTCGTTCCAGCGCAAGCCGGGCGAGAAGGACGCGTACACCATGCGCATCGAGGAGGCCGTGCGCCTCGCGAAGGCGATGGAGAACGAGAACCTCACCGAGCTGCACATCGTCAACGGGCTGCACCCCAACCTGCCCTGGCGGTACTACCCGCGCTCCCTCTCCGAGCTCAAGAAGGCCCTGCCGAACGTCTCCCTCAAGGCGTTCACCGCCACCGAGATCCACCACTTCGAGACCATCTCGGGCATGTCCGCCTCCGACATCCTCGACGAGCTCATCGAGGCCGGTCTCGAGTCCCTGACCGGCGGCGGCGCCGAGATCTTCGACTGGGAGGTCCGCCAGCACATCGTGGACCACCGCACCCACTGGGAGGACTGGTCCCGGATCCACCGCCTCGCGCACGAGAAGGGGCTCAAGACTCCCAGCACCATGCTGTACGGGCACATCGAGGAGCCCCGTCACCGCGTGGACCACGTGCTGCGGCTGCGTGAGCTCCAGGACGAGACCGGCGGCTTCCAGGTCTTCATCCCGCTGCGCTACCAGCACGACTTCGTCGACATGCAGGACGGCAAGGTCCGCAACAAGCTCCAGGCGCGCACCACCATGGCGACCGGCGCCGAAGCCCTGAAGACCTTCGCGGTCTCCCGGCTCCTCTTCGACAACGTGCCGCACGTCAAGGTCTTCTGGGTCATGCACGGCGTCCAGACGGCGCAGCTCGCGCTCCAGCACGGCGCCGACGACATGGACGGCTCGGTCGTCGAGTACAAGATCACGCACGACGCCGACAACTACGGCACGCCGAACAAGCTGGGTCGCGAGGACCTGCTCGAGCTGATCCGCGACGCCGGCTTCCGGCCGGTCGAGCGGAACACCCGGTACGAGATCATCCGCGAGTACCCGGGCCCGGACGCGGAGCGGCGCGAGACGCCGCAGGCGATGCGGTTCTGAGGAAGAGCGGAGGAAGGGCCGGTGGGGACTCCCACCGGCCCTTCTCTCATCCCGTCGTGTGTTCCACCGGGATCCACAGCTCCGCCCGTGCCGTCTTCCAGTCCTCCGACGGCCGGAGGCTCATGATCTCGGGGCCCGGCCTGATCGCGTACGGGTTGGACGGGAACCACTGGGTGAAGATGTCCCGCCACAGGTACTGCACGGCCTCCGGCAACGGGCCTTCGTTCTCGAAGACCGCCCAGGTGCCGGCCGGCACGTCGAGCACCTCGAACTCCGCCGGGACCGCGGCGTCGCTCACCACCGCGTGCCAGTAGTCCAGCTGGGCGCCCTCCTCCCGGCTGTCGGTCAGGTGCACGACCGCCGAGACGACCCCCCGGGGCTCCTGGTCGGAGAGCCGCCCGAGCCGCTCGATCGTCTCCTGGCCGAGAGACCGGATGTGCGCGGCGATCGCCGGGTTCTCCCCCTCGTGGACCAGGGGGACGCGGGCCTTGCGCCCGACGACCCGGAGGTCCTTCTTCTCCACGACCCTGTATCGCATGCTGCTGTTCCCTTCGACGACGAGCCGGAAGGACATCCGCGGCTGGGCGTTGAGCGCGGCCCCCGTGCGGCGGGCCTCGCCGGGGCCGACGCCGTGCACCGCGCGGAACGCGCGGGCGAAGGCCTCCCCGGAGCCGTAACCGTGGCGCACCGCGATCTCCAGGAGCGTCCGTTCCCCGGCGAGCACCTCGGCACCCGCGACGGTGAGCCGCCGGCGCCGTACGTACTCGGACAGGGGCATGCCGGCGAGCGCCGAGAACATGCGCCGGAAGTGGTGCTCCGAGGTCGTCGCGATCCGGGCGAGCGCGGCCGGGTCGAGGTCGCCGTGGAGCTCGGTGACGAGGTGCTCCTCGATGTGGTCGAGTGCCTGGTTGAGCCGCTCCAGCACGTGGTCCGTCCTTCCCTTTCCTTGTCCTCACCGTAGGAAGGGGTCAGGAGCCCGGACCCGACATCCTGTGCCCGATCCGGTCAGGTCAGCGGCAGCAGCATGATGATGTCGTCGCGGTCGTCTCCGGGAGCGACCCGGATCGCGTCGGGGACGCGGCCGACCTCCTTGTAGCCGCACTTGGCGTAGAAGCCGTCGACGCCGGTGCCGCCCCGGCAGGTCAGCCGGATCGCCTCGATGTGCTCGAAGCCCTCGGCGGTACGGGCGGTGTGCTCGACCGCCGCCATGAGGTCGCGGCCGTATCCCCTGCCCTGGTGCCGGGGGTCGACCATGACCGTGTAGAGCCACACCCAGTGCGTCATCAGGTGATGGGTGTTGAAGGTGAAGAACGCGGTGGCGGCGACCGCGCCGTTCTCGTCGCGGCCGACGAGCAGCCGCGTACCGCCCTCGCTCATCGCGACGAGGTGCTTGAGCAGCGAGGGCCGGATGTCGTCGGGGGTGACGGGCGGGACGAAGCCGACCGCGCCGTCGGCGTTGGAGACGTCGGCCCAGAGGGAGAGCACGCCGTCGCGCAGGGCGGGGTCGATCGCCGGATCCACCTCGAACGTAAGGGTCATGAAGCGAGCTTAGCTATTACTTGCGAGGGGCTCAAGAGGAGCGCCCGGGCGTCCGGGAGGCCCGGCCCCGGGGCGCCTTCACGGTCGTGCTTCACTGGAGGGGCTCTTGTCCCGTATGGGATCTTGGGAACTTTTCGGAACATCGGAACGGAAGAGTGGGCTGACATGCTCCGCTACACGCTGATGCGTCTCGGCATCTTCGCCGGATGCTTCCTCGCCCTGTGGGGTCTCGTCTACCTCGAGGTGCTGCCGCGCGGCCTCGGCGACTCGAATCTGCTCTGGGTCCTCGTCCTCGCCATCGTCATCTCCGCCCCGCTCAGCTTCGTCCTGCTGCGCAAGGTGCGCGACGAGGCGAGCGCCGAGGTCGTGGCGAAGGTCGACCGCGCGAAGGGCCGTCTGGCGGCGAACCGGTCCCAGGAGGACTAGCCGACCCCGCACGCGGCCCGTAAAGGCTGCGTAAGCTTGCTCACAGATCATCCGCCCCGGGCAGGAGCTTCCAAGGCTCCCGCCTGGGGCGTTCTGCGTTTCGGAGGCGAAAGGGGGGTTCGCGTACCCCAAAGAAGGGCTTTGAGGTTCTCAAAGTTCAAGTGTTAACGTGTTCGACATGACGACAGCTGTGCGCCCCTCTCATGCCGCGAGCACCCCGCTCGTGGCGCGCCTGCACGTCGATCTGTGCCGCTGTATGTCCGCGGTCTGTTGCCGCGGGGTCTGACCCGGCATCATGCAGCGGCCCGCGTGAAAACGCGTGTGTGCCGCACCCCCGTCCCGTATTTCCCGATACGCACCTGTGGAGTGTGTCTGTGTCCGCGTCCGCGACCACACCCGAGAAGCAGTCCCCGGCTTCCTCGCGCATACCGAAGATCCCCTTCTGGGCCCAGATCATCGCCGGTCTCGTCCTCGGCGCCCTGCTCGGCTGGATCGCCCGCAGTCAGGACGTCTCCTGGCTGAAGGAGACCCTCGGTCAGGTCGGCGACATCTTCGTCCAGCTCCTGAAGCTGGCCGTCGCCCCGCTCGTCTTCTTCGCGATCCTGGTCTCGATCACCAACCTGCGGAAGGTGAACAACGCCGCCAGGCTCGCCACCCGCACCCTGCTCTGGTTCATGATCACCTCGCTGATCGCGGTGGCCATCGGCCTCGCCATCGGCCTGATCACCAACCCGGGCGCCGGCACCGGCCTCACCCCGCAGGACGGCAAGCTGCCGAAGCGCGAGGGCTCCTGGATCGACTTCCTGACCGGCATCATCCCGACGGACGTCATCACGCCGTTCACCGAGCTGAACGTCCTTCAGATCGTCTTCATGGCCGCCGTCGCCGGCATCGCCGCCCTCAAGCTCGGCGACAAGGCCAAGCCGATCCTCACGCTCTCCGAGTCGGTCCTGGAGCTCCTCCAGAAGGCCCTGTGGTGGGTCATCCGCCTGGCCCCGCTCGGCACCGTCGGCCTCATCGGCTTCGCCATCGCCGACTACGGCTGGGACCTGATCGGCAAGTACGCGACCTTCACCGCCGACGTCTACATCGGCTGCGCCCTGGTCATGTTCGGCGTCTACCCGCTGCTGCTCGCGACGGTCGCCAAGGTCAACCCGATCCAGTTCTACAAGGGCGCCTGGCCGGCCATCCAGCTGGCCTTCGTCTCCCGCTCCTCGGTCGGCACGATGCCGGTCACCCAGAAGGTCACCGAGCGCCTCGGCGTCCCGAAGGAGTACGCCTCCTTCGCCGTCCCGTTCGGCGCGACGACCAAGATGGACGGCTGCGCCGCGATCTACCCGGCGCTCGCCGCGATCTTCATCGCGCAGATCTTCGACGTGCAGCTCGGCATCGGCGACTACCTGCTGATCGCCTTCGTCTCGGTCATCGGCTCGGCGGCCACCGCCGGCCTGACGGGCGCGACGGTCATGCTGACCCTCACCCTCTCCACCCTGGGCCTCCCCCTGGAGGGCGTCGGCCTCCTGATGGCGATCGACCCGATCCTGGACATGATGCGCACGGCCACGAACGTCGCCGGCCAGGCGCTCGTCCCGGTGATCGTCTCCGCCCGCGAGAAGATCCTCGACCACACGGCGTACGGGAACGCCTCGGCGTCCCCGATCGACGACCTGGTCGAGACCCGCGAGACCCAGGAGAAGGTCGCCGTCGCGGCCTGACCCTCGTCGCACGCACCGCGCACACCCTCCGTGCCCCCTGCCCCCGTCGGGCAGGGGGCACGTAGGCTTTCGGCGGGGTGAGCAGTGGATCTTGGGAGCAGGGGTGGGAGCCATGGCCGGTGCTGAGCGGGCGCTCCCCAAGGCGCGGCGGTTGCCGCGGGCCGTGCGGGAGCGGCAGATGGTGGACGCGGCCGTGCGGTGCTTCGCGCGGAACGGGTACCAGGCGGCTTCCATGGACGAGATCGCCGAGTCGGCCGGGGTGTCGAAGCCGCTCGTCTACCTGTATCTGAACTCCAAGGAGGAGCTCTTCACCGCGGTGATCCGGCGGGAGGCACAGGCATTGCTCGGGGGCGTGGCCGAGGCGGTCGTCGATCGGAGCGCACCGCCCGACGAGCGGTTGTGGGCGGGCCTGATGGCCTTCTTCACCTTCGCCGCCGAACACCCGGACTCCTGGGCGGTGCTGAGCCGGCAGGCGCGGACGCAGGGGGAGCCGTTCGCCGGGGAGGCGGCGCGCATGCGGGACGAGATCACGGCGTTCGTCTCGGGGCTGATCGGCGAGGCGGCGCTGGAGGCGCCGGGCGGTGCCGGGATCACCGGGCGGGACGTCGACGCGCTCGCGCAGGCGCTCGTCGGGTCCGCCGAGTCGCTGGCGAGCTGGGCCAACGAGACTCCGGGGGTGACGGCGAAGGAGGCGGCCGCGACGCTGATGAACTTCGCGTGGTCGGGTCTGGGGAACCTCATGAAAAGCGAGCGCTGGTCTCCCCGTTGACGCTTACCTCGCAGTAAGGTTACCGGCTAGTCAAGGCAGTTGCAGGGCATGCAGCGTACCGGTGTACGGCGGTGGTTCGCCGTCGCGCGGTAGCAGTTCATCGACGCACGACCTCAGTTCATCGCGCAGACCGAGGAGCCGCACGTGTCCGTCGTCACCGCACTGTCCGAGAGCGAACCGGTCGAGCCGCACAAGACCCTGGTGGACGGGGTGGTCCGCGAGGTCTCCGTGCCCCCGCTCGTCCCCGTGATCCGCCGCGGCTCGCTCGCCGACCTGCCGTACGACAACGCCCGTCAGGACCCCGAGGCGGTGCTCTTCTCCCGCAAGGGTCCGGACGGCGAGTGGACCGATGTCACCGCCTCCGCCTTCGCCGCCCAGGTCCACTCCGTCGCCAAGGGGCTCATCGCGCACGGCCTGCGGCCCGGTGACCGGCTCGCCCTCATGGCGCGGACCACCTACGAGTGGACGCTGCTCGACTTCGCCGCCTGGGCCGCCGGGCTCGTCACCGTCCCCGTCTACCCGACCTCCTCCGCGTTCCAGACCCGCTGGATCCTCCAGGACTCCGGCGCCGCCGCCTGCGTCGTCGAGGACCCGGCCCAGGCGCGGCTCGTCTCCGCGGAGCGGCGGCAGCTGCCCGGCCTCGCCCATCTCTGGGTCCTGGACGCCGGCGCCGTCGACCAGCTCCGTACGGCGGGCGCCCGGACCGCCGACGAGGCCGTCACCGCCCGGCGGGGACTGCTCACCCCGGAGACCCTCGCCACCCTCATCTACACCTCGGGCACCACCGGCCGTCCCAAGGGCTGCGCCCTCACCCACGCCAACTTCTTCGCCGAGGTCGACAACGCCGTCCGGCTCCTCCACCCGGTCTTCGTCTCCGAGCACAAGGACCCGGCCGCCACCCTGCTCTTCCTGCCGCTCTCCCATGTCTTCGGGCGGATGGTGGCCATCGGCTGCATGCGGGCCCGGGTCCGCGTCGGGCACGCCCCCTCGGTGGAGGGCCAGGAGCTCCTCGACGATCTCGCCGGGTTCCGTCCCACGTTCCTCCTCGCCATCCCCTACGTCCTGGAGAAGGTCTTCAACTCGGCACGCGCCACCGCCGAACGCGGCGGCAAGGCCGCCTCCTTCGACCGCGCCGCCCGGGTCGCCCGGCGGTACGGCCAGGAGGCCGCTCCCTCGCTTTCGCTGCGGGCCGCGCGGGCGCTCTACGACCCACTCGTCTACCGGCGCATCCGGGCCGCGCTCGGCGGCCGGGTGAAGTACGTGATCTCCGGCGGCTCCCCGCTCGGCGCGCGGCTGGCCGAGTTCTTCGCCGGGGCGGGGGTGGAGGTCTTCGAGGGGTACGGCCTGACGGAGACCACGGCCGCGTCGACGGTCACCCCGCCCCGGCGGCCCCGTACCGGCACGGTCGGCTGGCCGCTGCCCGGCACGTCGGTCCGGATCGCCGGTGACGGCGAGGTCTGGCTCAAGGGCGGCCATGTCTTCGCCGGGTACTGGGACGCCCAGCGCGGGGCGGCCGTGCCGTACACGGACGACGGCTGGTTCCCCACCGGGGACCTCGGCTCCCTCGACGCCGACGGCTATCTGCGGATCACCGGCCGCAAGAAGGACATCCTCATCACCTCGGCGGGGAAGAACGTCGCTCCGGCCCCGCTGGAGGACTGGCTGCGCGCGCATCCGCTGGTCGCCCAGTGCGTGGTTCTCGGCGACAACCGGCCGTACGTCACGGCCCTGATCACCCTCGACCACGAGGGCCTGACGCACTGGCGCCGGATGCGGCACAAGGACCACCTGGCGCTGTGGGAGCTGATCCGGGACGAGGAGCTGCTCGCCGCCCTCGGGCGTGCGGTGGACGATGCCAACCGGCTTGTCTCACGGGCGGAGTCGATCCGTGACTTCCGGGTCCTGAACGCCGAGTTCTCGGAGAGCTCCGGCCATCTGACCCCGTCCCTCAAGCTCAAACGACGAGCGGTGCTGCGGGACTTCGCCCGGGAGGTCGACGAGATGTACGACTCGGGGGTGGACGCGTAGCGGCGGGTGCGGGCCCTGTCGGCCGGACTCCCCTCACGGCCAGAGGAGTTCGCGGGTCCAGCCCTCGTCCGTGCGGCGGTAGCGGAGGCGGAGGTGGCGGCGCTGTGCGTCCCCCTGGAAGAACTCGACCTCGGCCGGCTCGACGAGGTAGCGCGTCCAGGTGGGTGCGTGGGCGTCCGGTTCCGCCTGTGCCCGGCGCCAGGCCCGGGCGCTCGCCTCGGCGAGGGCCTCGGGGGAGTCGAGGAGCTCGCTCTGCCGTCCGACCAGGGCCGAGGCGAGGGCGCCGGTGGAGCGGGCGTGGAGGTCCTCGTAGGCCTCCTCGGGCGTCCCGGTGGTGACATGGCCCCGGATCCGGACCTGGCGGCCCTGGACCGGCCAGTAGAAACCGAGTGCGGCCTCGGGGCGGGCGGCGAGCTGGCGGCCCTTGGCGCTGGTGACGTGGGAGGCGAAGTGCCAGCCGCGCGCGTCGGCGTCGTGCAGCATCACCGTACGGACGTCGGGCCTGCCGTCCTCGTCCACGGTGGCCAGGGAGAGGGTGTGGGGTTCGGTCTGGCCGGCGGCGACCGCCGCGGTGAACCAGTCGTGGAAGAGGGGGAGCGGCTCGGGCGGGGCGCCCGTCGGGTCGAAGGCGGGCAGCTCGGTGTCCCAGACCTTCAGGGAGTGCAGGGCGTGGTGGAAGTCGGTCATGAGGCCACGGTAGAGCGCGGGGCGGTGGCGACGGGGGCGCCGCCCGTGAGCGGCGTCGGGTAGTCCACCAGCGGGACCGCGTTCGCCGCCGCCTGGATCTCGTCGCGGATCTTCTTCGCGATGAGGTTCTTCCACGGCGTCCTCGGCAGGGTCCGCACCATGAACATCCGCAGGGCGATCTTCCACCTGGAGCCGACAGTCATCTCCTTGACGAAGCTCTCCGCCATCCTCTGGTTCCGTTCCACGCCGGGCCGCATGTGCGCCTCGTAGCGCTCGAAGGCGACGCGGTGGTCGCCGCCGGCCCGGGCCAGTTCGCCCGCCAGGACGTACGCGCCGGTGAGGGCGAGTCCGGTGCCCTGGCCGGAGGCGGGGGAGGAGCAGTGGGCGGCGTCGCCGAGGAGGACGACGCGGCCCTTCGACCAGCGGTCCATCTCGATGAGGGAGATGGAGTCGAAGTAGAGGTCGTCGGCGTCGGCGGCGTGGCCGAGGAGCCGGGGGATCTCCCAGCCGTCGCCGGCGAAGGTCTCGGCGAGGTGGTGCCGCTGGGCGGTGATGTCCCGGTGGTGGTACGGGAGTTCCTCGGGCGAGGAGAAGATGAAGAGGTTCTTCGCGTCGGTCTCGCCGGCGGAGCTGTAGACGCAGACCAGCTTCCCGGGCAGCGCGTGGTACGTCTCCCAGCGGTCGAGGCCCAGGTGGTTGGGGGCGGTGAAGATGGAGACGTACGCGCCGAGGTGGCGCTTGAAGCGGTTCTCCTCGCCGAAGACCAGTCGCCTCGTGTGGGAGTGCAGTCCGTCGGCGCCGACCACCAGGTCGAAGCGGCGGACGGTGCCGCTCTCGAAGGTGACGGTGACGCCGTCGGCGTCCTCGACGAGGGTGGCGATCGAGTCGTCGAAGAGGTACTCGACGTCGTCGCGGGTCCGCTCGTGGAGGATGCGGGCCAGCTCGCCGCGCATGATCTCGTCGTCCTCCTCGACGCGCCCGCCGAAGATGTCGGCGGACAGTTCGCCGATGGTGCGGCCGCGGTCGTCGACGTAGGAGCCGCCGCGCATGTCCGTGGAGTGGGCGCGGATCTCGTCGAGGATTCCCATCCGGCGGCAGATCTCGATCGCGGTGCCGCGGATGTCCACCTTGTAGCCGCCGGTGCGGAGTTCGGGGGCGCGTTCGACGACGGTGGGGGCGAAGCCGTAGCGGTGCAGCCAGAGGGCGAGGGCGGGGCCGGCGACCGAGGCGCCGGAGATGAGGACGGTCTTCGCGGCGGTGTGTGCGGCGGTGTGCGCGGTGCTGTTCACGGGAGGACTCCTTGTCGGTGGCTGCGGGCCGTTCTCCTGCCCGCGGACATGACTATACGGATGTCCTACACGCTTGTCTATGACGCTTGTATGGATCCTTGGGTGCGGGTCACGCCCGGCCGAGGACCACCGTCCCCGACGAGCAGAACCAGCCCCCCGTGCCCGACGCCACCGCCACCTCCGGCAGGCTTCCGTCCGGCCGCCGCACCTGGAGCCCCGGAGCCTCCCCGCGCAACTGCCGTACCGCCTCCACCAGCAGGAAGAGCCCCCGCATCCCCGGATGGCAGGCCGAGAGCCCGCCGCCGTCCGTGTTCACCGGCAGCCGGTCCTTCTCCTGGACGAACGCCCCTCCCTCGCCCTTCGCGCAGAAGCCCAGGTCCTCCAGGGTCACCAGGGTCATGTAGGTGAAGGCGTCATAGACCTCGGCGAGGTCCACGTCCGCCGGGGTCACACCCGCGCGCTCGAAGGCGAGCCGGCCGCTGACCGCCGCGGGGGAGACCGTGAAGTCCTCCCACTCCGACATCGTGGTGTGGGAGGCGTGCTCGCCCGTGCCGAGCACCCAGACCGGGGCCTTGCGGCAGTCCTGGACGTACTCCTCCGCGACCAGCAGCACCGCGCAGCCGCCGTCGGAGCGCAGGCAGCAGTGCAGTTTGGTGAACGGGTCCGCGATCATCGGCCCGGCCAGGACGTCGTCGACGGTGATCGGGTCGCGGAACATCGCCTCGGGGTTGAGCGCCGCGTTCGCCCGCGCCCGGACGGCCACTTCGGCGAGCTGCTCCAGAGTGGTCCCGTACTCGTGCATGTGACGACGGGCGGCCATCGCGTACTTGGCGATCAGGGTGTGCCCGTACGGCACCTCGAACTGGAGCGGGCCGCGCGAGCCGAACGACAGGTTCGCGGTGCGCCGCCGGGCGCGGATGTCGGCGCGCGCGGTGGAGCCGTACACGAGGAGGACCGCGTTCGCGTGGCCGGCGGCGATCGCGTCGGCGGCGTGCGCGGCCATGACCTCCCAGGTGGCACCGCCGACGGCGGTCGAGTCCACCCAGCGGGGCCGGAGTCCGAGGTATTCGGCGACCTCGACCGGGGCGAGGGTGCCGAGCCCCGCCGAGGCGAGGCCGTCGATCAGTGAGCGGTCCAGGCCGCTGTCCGCCAGCGCGCGCCGGGCGGCCTGGGCGTGCAGGGCGTAGGGGGTGGCCTCGTCGACCCGGCCGCAGTCGGCGAGGGCGACGCCGGCGACGGCGACCCGGCGGGGGCCGCGGACGGTGGTGCGTGCGGTGGCGCCGGCGGTGGTCGGCACGGTGGCGGGCGCGTCGGTCGGCACGGTGGTCGGCACGGTGGTCGGCATGAATCTGACGGTACATCAGATTAATGCGAACGGAACCGGCGCGACTCTGGCAACCGGTCCGGCACGGGCCTAGCATGACGCACCGTCAGAAACGGAGGGAGCCTCATGGACGCTTCGCTCGCCGCCCCGCTCACCGAGGAGCAGCAGGAGATCCGCCGCACCCTGCGCGACCTGCTCGCCGAACGGGCCGGACCGCAGGAGAACCGCGCTGCGACCGCCACCCCCCAGGGGTACGACCCCGACCTCTGGGCCCGGATGTCCGGCACCCTCGGCGTCGCCGGGCTCGCCCTCCCCGAGGAGTACGGAGGAGTCGGCTGCGGCCCCGCCGAACTCGCCCTCGCCTGCGAGGAGGCCGGCCGCGCCCTCGCCCCCTCCCCGCTCCTCGCGACCAGCGTCCTCGCCGCCCCGCTCCTCGCCGCCCTCGGCACCCCCGAGCAGCGCGCCGCGCTCCTCCCCAGGCTCGCCGACGGCAGCCTGACCTGCGCCCTCGCCGTCCCCGGCGGCTCGCTCGCGCTCGCCCTCGGCCTCACCGGCGACAACACCGCCGAGGGCTGGTCCGGCGGCGGCCGCGCGGGCGGCGTCCAGGCCCGAGCCGTCGACGGTGGCTGGCGGCTCTACGGCGAGGCCGCCCAGGTCCTCGACGGACACAGCGCCGGACTGCTGCTCGTCGCCGCCCACGCCGGCGGCTTCGCCCGCAGCCGCACCCTGCTCTTCCTCGTACGGGCAGGGGCCCCGGAGGCCGACGGACTGGTCCGCACCCGGCAGACCACCCTGGACTCCACCCGGACCCAGGCCACCGTCCAGTTCAGGGACACCGAGGCCGAACTCCTCGGGGAGGAACCGGCCGACGTCCTCGGCGCGCTCGCCGTCACCGGCCGCGACGCCGCCGTCATGCTGGCCGCCGAGGCCGTCGGCTCGGCACGGGAGGCCCTCGACCGGACCGTCGCCCACGTCGGCGCGCGCGAACAGTTCGGCCGGCCCGTCGGCTCCTTCCAGGCGGTCAAACACCGTCTCGCCGACCTGTACGTCCAGGTCGAGGCCGCCCACTCCCTCACCTCCTGCGCGGCCAGGGAACCCGGGCCCGGGCCCGACAGCGGGCCGCTCGCCCTCGCCCACGCCCTGGAGGCGCTCCGGGCCACCGCGGGCGAGTCCATCCAGCTCCACGGCGGCATCGGCTTCACCTGGGAGCACGAGGCGCACCTCTTCTTCAAGCGGGCCGCCTCGGACGAACTGCTCTTCGGCCCCGTGCGGCGGCTGCGCGCCCGCGCGGCGGAACGGACCGGACTCTTCGGAGAGGTGGCGGCGTAATGCCCGTCGGACGCACGCTGATGCAGAAGATGTCCTCGACCAGGACCTTCGCCCGGATCGGACCGCACGTCGTTCCCGCCATGGACAAGGCCGTGCACCGGCTGACCAGGGGAAAGGTGCTGCTCAGTGCCCAGATGCTGCCCGGGGTCGTGCTCACCGCCCGGGGCGCGAGGAGTGGGCTGCCCCGGGTCACCCCGCTCGCCTGCATGCCGGAGCCGGACGGCGGCTGGCTCCTCATCGGCTCCAACTTCGGCCGCCCCGGACACCCGGCCTGGACGGCGAACCTGCTCGCCCATCCGGACGTCGAGGTGAACTGGAAGGGTGAGGACATCCCCGTACGGGCACGGCTGCTCGCGGGGGAGGAACGCGCGGAGGCGTGGCGGGCGGCGCTCGAGTTCTGGCCGCCGTACGCCACGTACCAGGCGCGGATCGAGCGCGAGATCAGACTCTTCCGGCTGAGCAGGCGATGAGTGCGTTCACCTTCTGTTCATTGCAACGAAAAAGGGGGTGTTGTTGCATTAGCCTTCAGTGTCACTGCAACGATTTCCCCGCTTTAGCCTGCGGTTATAGGGATTTCGCGCAATGAGTGTGTTGTCGAATCTATGAATGCAACGTAGCTTTTCCCTCATCGGAAACGGCGGGCCCGCGAGTGGGTCCGCCCCCAAGAAGGAGAAGCACCGTGCAGAAGTTCGCCACCGCCTCCGCCATCGCCGCCGTCCTCGACATCCCGGCCGGCCGTATCCAGCTCATCGCCGCCGACCGG
>NZ_JNZO01000032.1 GCF_000717595.1 Streptomyces flavochromogenes
AACCCGGAAGCTAAGCCTTTCAGCGCCGATGGTACTGCAGGGGGGACCCTGTGGGAGAGTAGGACGCCGCCGAACAATTTTTAGCCTCAACCCCCGGACTATGTCCGGGGGTTGAGGCATTTTTGCGTCCGGCTACTTTCAGCCAAAGATTGATGCGCGCATGACATCTCATGCCGGTTGTGACACGCTCCGTGCGCACTCCGAACCCGGGCGGCTCCGCCGAGCGGCTTGGGTTCCCCCCACCCACAAGCTGTGGCAAGGAGAGCGACATGAAGTTCACCCCCACCCTGACTGGCTTGGCCGCGCTGGTGATGGCGGTCGGCATCGGTGTTCCTGCGACTGCCTATGCGAGCGGCACCGTTGCCGGCGCGGAGGTCGACGGCGTGATCGTCGTCTCCGGGAACACCTGTAGCTGGACCGGCGCCGACGCCAGTGCCACTCCGCCGAGCGCTCTCACCGTCGACCGGTCCACGATCAACAAGCCGGGCGGGAATCTGACCTGCGGCGGAGGAATCACCGCCTCGCTCAACAACAACCCGGCCTTCACCTTCGACGACGCCGCCGGTACGGCGACGACGGACGTCATCGACCTCACGGGCAAGCAGTCGTTCGTCTCCTGCCGCTACAAGGTGACGAACATCGTCTGGAATCGCGACGGGGCCACCAGGAAGTACGTGAACACCCCCTTCACGGCCACCAAGGTCTCGGGCTCCTTCCTGTGCCCGGGGTCCTTCAGCGCCGCGGCCGGGGAGGCCTCCGTCGTGTTCCGCTGATGCGGGGCGCCATGTGATCGATGGCCGGTGCGGCGTTGTTCGCCGTGCCGGCCGTCGGTGCGTGAGGCTCTAGAGGCGGCCGGCTGCCTTCAGGGTGAGGTACGCGTCGGCCAGGGCGGGGGCGAGCGTATCGGGGGAGGCGTCGACGACCGTGACGCCGTGGCGACGGAGCTGGTCCGCGGTGCGGGAGCGCTGGGACTGGGTCTGAGTGGCCGCCGCGGCCTCGTAGACGCCCTCGATCGTGCCGCGGGTCGTCGCCATGCGGGCGATGTGCGGATCGGAGACCGAGGCCAGCAGGACCGTGTGGCGCTGGGCGAGCTGCGGTAGAACCGGGAGCAGGCCCTCCTTGATCGGAGCGGCGTCGAGGCTCGTCAGGAGCACGATCAGTGAGCGGCGGGGAGCCCGCGCGAGGGCCGTCGACGCCAGGCCGCGGGCGTCGGTCTCCACCAGCTCGGGTTCGAGCGGGGCGAGGGCGTTGACCACGGCGGGGAGGACGTCGCCGGCGGAGCGGCCCTGGACCTGGGCGCGGAGGCGCCGGTCGTAGGCGAGGAGGTCCACGCGGTCACCGGCACGCGACGCGAGCGCGGTGAGCAGGAGTGCCGCGTCCATGGAGGCGTCCAGGCGGGGGATGTCGCCGACGCGGCCGGCCGAGGTGCGGCCGGTGTCGAGGACGATCAGGATGTGGCGGTCGCGCTCGGGGCGCCAGGTGCGGACGGCGACCGCCGACTGGCGGGCGGTGGCCCGCCAGTCGATCGAGCGGGTGTCGTCGCCGGGGACGTACTCGCGGAGGCTGTCGAACTCCGTGCCCTCACCGCGTGTCAGGACGCTGGTGCGGCCGTCGAGTTCACGGAGGCGGGTCAGGCGGGACGGCAGGTGCTTGCGGCTGGCGAACGGGGGCAGGACGCGGACGGCCCAGGGAACCTCGTGGTTGCCCTGACGGGCTGCCAGGCCCAGGGGGCCGTACGAGCGGACCGTGACCCGCTCGGCCCGGCGGTCGCCGCGGCGGGTGGGGCGCAGGCTCGTGGTGAGGCGGCGGCGTTCGCCGGCGGGGACTGTCAGGCGGTGGCGCGAGGAGGCCTGTTCGGTGCCGGGCAGCCAGCTGCTGGGTGGCCAGGCGTCGCGGAGCTGGGCGCGGAGGGGGCGGTGGGACCGGTTGGTGACGGTGAGCTGGACGTCTGCCGCGTCACCGAGTCGAACGGATGTATCACCACTTCGGGTGAATTGGAGCGTTCGTACTGGCGCTGCCAGGGCGTAGTCGCACAGAATTGCGAAGCAGAGGGGCGCGTTCACCGCGAGCATCCCCGCCCAGCTGGGGGCGAGGATGCCGACGGGGATCGATCCGAGGGCGGCGAGCAGCGCTGTTCGTCCGGTGAGGGCCATGGGGCGCCGTTCTCAGCGGGGGACGGGGACGTGGGCGAGGATCGAGTTGATGACGGAGTCGGGGGTGACTCCTTCCATCTCGGCCTCGGGCCGCAGGTGGATGCGATGACGCAGGGTGGGGAGAGCGAGGGCCTTCACATCGTCCGGGGTGACGTAGTCCCGGCCGGTGAGCCAGGCCCAGGCGCGAGCGGTGGAGAGCAGGGAGGTGGCGCCTCGGGGGGAGACCCCGAGAGTGAGTGAGGGGGATTCACGCGTGGCACGACAGATATCGACGACATAGCCGGCGATCTCGGCGGAGACCGAGACCTTGGCGACGGCGGCCCGGGCGGCTTCGAGCTCGGCGGGGCCCGCGACGGGACGGACACCGGCGGCCTTGAGGTCGCGGGGGTCGAAGCCCTCTGCGTGACGGGTGAGGACCTGGATCTCGTCCGCGCGGGAGGGTAGAGGAACCGTCAGCTTCAGCAGGAAGCGGTCCAGTTGGGCCTCGGGCAGAGGGTAGGTGCCCTCGTACTCGACGGGGTTCTGAGTCGCGGCCACCAGGAAGGGGTCGGGCAGGGCGCGCGGAGTGCCGTCGACCGTGACCTGACGCTCCTCCATCGCCTCCAGGAGGGAGGCCTGGGTCTTCGGGGGCGTGCGGTTGATCTCGTCGGCGAGCAGGAGATTCGTGAAGACCGGGCCGGGCTGGAAGGAGAACTCGGAGGTCCGGGTGTCGTAGACCAGGGAGCCGGTCACGTCGCTCGGCATCAGGTCGGGGGTGAACTGGACGCGCTTGGTGTCGAGTTCGAGTGCGGCGGCGAGCGAGCGGACCAGCAGGGTCTTCGCGACGCCGGGTACGCCTTCGAGGAGGACGTGCCCGCGGCAGAGCAAGGCGACGACGAGACCGGTGACGGCGGGGTCCTGGCCGACCACGGCCTTTCCGATCTCGGTGCGCAGGGCCTCCAGGGAGGCGCGGGCGCTGTCCGAGGTCGTAACGGTCTCGGGGGTCGGGGCGCTCATGAGGTGCGTACCTCTCTTTCGAGGGCGTCGAGTTGGTCCGCGAGGCGGATGAGAGTGGCGTCGTCGGCGGGAGCCGGGCCGAAGAGGAGGTGCCGGGGGTCCGCGGTGGTCTCGGGGAGACGGGCGGAGAGAGCGGGGAGGAGACGATCGGCGGAGTGGGCGTCCTGGACGGGGACGCCGAGCAGCGGGGCGATCCGGGTGCGGGTCGCGGTGCGCAGCACCGAGGCGGCGCGGTCGCGGGCGTTCGCCTTGCGGTAGAGGCGGGCGCGGCCCTCGGTGGCCTCGGAGGCGCGGAGGGCGACGGGGAGGCGTTCGGTCACCAGGGGGCCGAGGCGGCGGGCGCGCCAGACGGCGGCGAACAGGGCCGCGATCGCGAGCTGGAGAGTGCCCCACAGCCAGCCGGAGGGGATGAGGGAGAGGAAGTCGCCCGTGGTGCCGTCGTCGGGTGCGTCGGCGGTGGCGGAGGCATCGGTCAGGGAGGGGAGGTACCAGACGAGATGGGGCCGGGAGCCGAGGAGTTGCAGGGCGAGCGAGGCGTTGCCCTGCTGGTCGAGTCGCTCGTTGTAGAGGATGTCGGGCGAGCCGAGGAGGACGGTGTCGGTGGAGGCCTGCCCGGGGAGGCGGAGCAGGGTCGGCAGGCCGTCGGAGAGGTAGCAGGAGTCCGCGGTGGTGCCGGGAGCGGTGAGGTAGCGCTCGCCGCCGAGGTCGGCGCTGCCGGCGCGGCTGGCCTCCGCCAGAGTGCAGGAGGGGGCGCGGTTCTCCACGGGGGTGCTGGTGGAGCTGGTGACTCCCGGGGCGAGGGTGTCGAGCGAGGGCAGGCCCGGGCCTACGAGGACCGTGCGGCCGGTGGAGCTCGTCATGGTGCGGTGGAGCGTGGACTGCTGAGACGGTGTCAGCAGGTCGGGTGTGGTGACCAGGAGTGTCGCGTCGTGGTCGGTCGCGGCGGTGGCCTCGTCGAGGGTGGTGACGAGGGTGAGTTCGATGCCGCGGGACGTGAGGAGTTCGGCGATGGCCCGGCTGCCGTTCGGGTCGGCGGAGCGGGGGTCGAGGGTGCCGTGGGCGTCGGAGGACCGCAGCGTTGCGAGGGCCAGGCCGCCGATGAGGATCAGGGCGAGGACGAGGGCCGCGCCGCGGGCTCGGGTCCAGAGCCGGCGGGCGGAGGGGGCGGTCGACGTGGTGCTGGTGGCCGGGCGGCTCATGCGGGCGTCCCCGTGGAGGCGGTGTCGAGGGTGGGACGGGTGCGCTCCAGGGCGGTGTCCAGTTCCTCGATGCGGCGGTACGCGGGCTCGTCGGCGGTGCGGCCGCCGTATGTGACGTCGTCGAAGACGCGGACGGCGAGGCGCAGGTCGTCCGCGTGGGCGGGGAGGGAGCGGCTCGCTTCGGCGGCGGCCTCGTCGGCGGTGCGGCCGGGGCGGGGGTCGAGCAGGGCGCGTTCCTCGAGGGAGCGGACGATGGCCCGGGTGCGTTCCTGGACGGCTTGGTTCCAGCGGCCGGCGGAGGCGTGGCGGGCGGCGGCCGCCCGGTGGTCGCGGGCGGTTCGGGGGCCGTCCGCGAAGAGGGAGTCGCCGGTGGTGCCCGGTGCGCGGCGGGGGGTGCCGAGGCGCCACCAGAGGGCGGCGACCGCGGCGATCACGAACAGGACGACCACGACGAGGCCGATCACCCCGCCGGGTGTGGCACTCGACGCGGCGTCGAAGAGGTCGCCGACCCACTCCCAGAAGCGGTCGAGGCCGCGCTGGAGGAGGTTCGGATCGTTCTCGTGGTACATCGGCTTGGACAGCTCCCGTTCCGCCGCCTCCTGGGCGGGGACGCGGGAGATGTCCACCGGGATGTCGTCGTCGGCGCGGAGCCGCGCCAGTGCCGTGGTCGTTCCCCCCGTGACCGTCACGGCATCAGCCTCCGACGGTCTGGGTGTCCGGGGCGGGGCCGTAGCCGGGGACGCCCGCGGCCCGTCCCAGTTCGAGGTCCAGGGCTTCGCGGCGGATGCGCTGGTCCACGTAGAGGAGGACTGTGACACCGGCCGAGATCGGGTAGGTGATCGCGCTGGTGATCACACCGCCGATGCCCGTGATGATCAGGAACGGCCAGCCGAAGGTGGTGGACGTGCCGGAGAGCATGTCGGAGAAGCCGTCTCCGTCGACCGCGATGCCGATGATGGTGAACGGGATCGCGATGATCATGGAGAAGATGAAGATCAGCAGCTGGGTGAGGATCGTGATGCCGAAGATGCGCCACCACGTGCCCTGAACCAGCTTCGCCGAGCGCTTCAGCGACGTGATCACGCCGCCGCGTTCCAGCATCAGGGCGGGGGAGGCGAGGCTGAAGCGGATCATCAGCCAGACGGCCGCCACCAGTGCGCCGAGACCGCCGAGGAGGGTCAGGGCCACGCCTGCGGCGCCGCCGATCAGAAGACCGGGGAGCAGGCCGACCATGACGATGGCGGAGCTCATCGCGGCGAGCAGCAGGGTCAGGCCGATGAGCTGGAGGAGCCGCGGGCGGGCCTCCTGCCATGCGGCGCCGAGCGAGACCGGGCGGCCGAGGACCGCGCGGCTGATGACGACGGTCAGCAGGGCGGCGCTGACCAGGGATGCCATCAGCGTCACGAGGAGGGCGGGGCCCAGGCCGATCAGGGACGACTGGGCCGCGTCGAGGGACTGCTCGAGCGCTTCGGCCGGGGTGGCGTCCGGGCTCGGGGACGGAACGTCGGGGGCGAGGTACTGCTGGGCCAGGATGTTGGCGATCTGGGAGATCACCGCGACCGTGACCGTGATGGCCAGCACGGTGCGCCAGTAGGTCCGGAGGGTCTTCACCGCGCCGTCGAGGATCTCGCCCATGCCCAGCGGGCGCAGCGGGATCACTCCGGGCTTCGCGGCCGGCGGGCGGCCCCAGTGGGCGTTCGGGGGAGGCGCTCCCCAGCCCTGGCCCTGGCCGGGGGCCGGGGGCGGGGTCTGGCCGGTCGGCGGGGACCACTGGCCGGCGGGCGGCTGGTCCTTGGACCACTGAGGGGTGGAGCCGTTCGCGTCGGCCGGATCGGCGGGCCGGGGGACCCCGGAGCCGTTCGGGTCGTCGGAGGGGGCGGATCCGGGCGAGGTCCAGCCCGGAGTGTCGTTCACGGTCGTCCACCTCGGAGGAATGGTCGCGGTGCCGGATCGGCGAACCGGCTCGGTCACGGCGGCCGACACCTGACACGGCGGCGGGCCGGGTGCCATCGTGCCACGCGGGACCCGCCCGTGGGCGGGAGCGGCCGCGACCTTCGTACCTTTGTCCGGACCTTCAGTGTGCGAGCGGCAGACGGTGCGCCGCGCGGATACCCGCTCATCACGTGCGAACCGTGCGGTGTCGGACCGAGCGGGGCGCGGTCGAAGGGCTCGCGGCCGACGAATGGCGCTCTCCACCTGGACGCCCGGCGCCGCCCCCCTTCACGCACGTGTGGGTCGAGCCCCGAATAGACGAGCGTCCCAGCCACTCGATGGGTGCTTCAGCGAGGCCCTGTTGTCGAGCGACGCGCCGGGGCGAGTGGAGTGCTCGCAGACGCTTCGGCGCCGTGGTTCTCGGCGGGCCGATGTGGGCGCTCTCGACCGTAGGCCGAAGCCAGTGGCGCGGGGTACGGTTCTGGGCGGCCACGGGGGCCACGGGGGTGACATCCATGACTGACATCAACACCCACGGACACGGACGGTCATCAGTATCGATCCGGGACGATGCCGCAGGTCAGTGAGGTATCTCACCAGCCGCCTTGAGACTGATACGGAAATGGGATGATGTCGATATGAAGGGACGCGTTCTTGTCGTCGACGACGACACCGCACTGGCCGAGATGCTCGGCATCGTGCTGCGGGGTGAAGGGTTCGAGCCGTCGTTCGTCGCGGACGGTGACAAGGCGCTTGCCGCATTCCGGGAGGCCAAGCCTGACCTGGTGCTGCTCGACCTGATGCTGCCCGGAAGGGACGGCATCGAGGTGTGCCGCCTGATCAGGGCCGAGTCGGGTGTGCCGATCGTCATGCTCACCGCGAAGAGCGACACGGTCGACGTGGTCGTGGGTCTGGAGTCCGGGGCCGACGACTACATCGTCAAGCCGTTCAAGCCGAAGGAGCTCGTGGCCCGTATCCGGGCGCGGCTGCGGAGGTCCGAGGAGCCGGCACCCGAACAGCTCACCATCGGTGACCTCGTCATCGACGTGGCAGGGCACTCCGTGAAGCGGGACGGGCAGTCCATCGCCCTGACCCCGCTGGAGTTCGACCTGCTCGTCGCGCTGGCGCGCAAGCCGTGGCAGGTGTTCACCCGTGAGGTGCTCCTGGAGCAGGTCTGGGGCTACCGACACGCGGCCGACACCCGGCTGGTGAACGTGCACGTACAGCGGCTGCGCTCGAAGGTCGAGAAGGACCCCGAGCGGCCGGAGATCGTAGTGACCGTCCGTGGCGTCGGATACAAGGCGGGACCGAGCTGACATGAGTACAGGCAGTACTGCTCCCAAGCCCGGGGACCCGGGAGACCGTACGGGGCGGGCTGCCGGACCGAGGCGGGGGGGCTCGCGTTCCGGCCGTCCGCCGCGGGGTGGACGGCTGTTCCGGGAAGGGACGCCGGGCGGACCTGTCCTCCGGCTCTTCGTACGCTGGGTGCGACGGCCGTTGCTGCCCGCCGTGCGGCTGTGGCGGCGCAACATCCAGCTGCGGATCGTCGCGGGCACCCTGCTGATGTCGCTCGGAGTGGTGCTGCTGCTCGGCCTGGTCGTGATCGGCCAGGTCCGCAACGGACTGCTCGACGCGAAGGAGAAGGCCGCCCAGAGCCAGGCCGCCGGCGGGTTCTCCGCCGCCCAGGACCGGGCGGCGACGACGCCCTCCGCTCCCGGTCAGCAGGACGGTGCGCGGGCCGGTGCCTCCGTGAACTGGCGCTCCACGCTGGTCGAGCAGCTCGCCAGCGGTGGCCAGAGCGCCTACAACGTGGTCGCGCTCTCCCTCGACACCGGTGATGCCGCGAGCCGCGGCGCCCGTGCCTCAGGGGAGGTCGACCCGACCACCAGCATCCCCGCGGAACTGCGGCACTCGGTGGCCCAGGGCACGGACACCCTCCAGAAATTCACCCGCATCCACTACACCAACGGCAAGGCGTCCGAGGCCGGTCTGGTGATCGGCAAGCGGCTGAACGACGCCGAGGGCACCCAGTACGAGCTGTACTACCTCTTCCCGCTGACCCAGGAGGAGGACTCCCTCACCCTGGTCAAGGGCACCCTCGCGACCGCCGGGCTCTTCGTCATGGTGCTGCTCGGCGCCATCGCCTGGCTCATGGTGCGCCAGGTGGTCACCCCCGTACGGATGGCCGCCGGGATCGCCGAGCGGCTCTCGGCGGGCCGCCTCCAGGAACGCATGAAGGTCACCGGCGAGGACGACATCGCCCGGCTGGGCGAGGCCTTCAACAAGATGGCCCAGAACCTCCAGCTCAAGATCCAGCAGCTGGAGGAGCTGTCGCGGATGCAGCGGCGGTTCGTCTCCGACGTCTCGCACGAGCTGCGCACCCCGCTCACCACGGTCCGGATGGCCGCCGACGTCATCCACGAGGCCCGGGTGGACTTCGACCCGATCACCGCCCGCTCCGCCGAACTCCTCGGCGACCAGCTCGACCGCTTCGAGTCGCTGCTCTCCGACCTTCTGGAGATCAGCCGCTTCGACGCGGGAGCGGCCGCCCTGGAGGCCGAGCCGATAGACCTGCGGCAGGTCGTGCGCCGGGTCATCGGCGGCGCCGAACCCCTCGCCGAGCGCAAGGGCACCCGGATCGTGGTCGTGGGCGACAAGCAGCCCGTGGTGGCCGAGGCGGACGCCCGCCGGGTCGAGCGGGTGCTGCGCAACCTCGTCGTCAACGCCGTCGAGCACGGCGAGGGCCGGGACGTGGTGGTGAAGCTGGCCGCCGCCGGCGGGGCCGTCGCCGTCGCGGTACGCGACTACGGCGTCGGACTCAAGCCGGGCGAGGCGACCCGGGTCTTCAACCGCTTCTGGCGCGCCGACCCGGCCCGCGCGCGGACCACCGGCGGCACCGGCCTCGGCCTGTCGATCGCGGTGGAGGACGCCCGGCTGCACGGCGGCTGGCTCCAGGCCTGGGGCGAGCCCGGTGGAGGTTCGCAGTTCCGGCTCACCCTGCCGCGGACCGCGGACGAGCCGCTGCGGGGCTCGCCGATCCCCCTGGAGCCCGAGGACTCACGGCGCAACCGCGAGCAGGCGGCCGCCGGACGAGCCCAGGAGAGCGCCCGCCTCACGGCGGTCCCGGCGCAGCCCGTCGGCGACCGGCCGCAGCTCGCCGTACCGCCGAGGCTGCCCGCGCCGTCGCGGGCGACCGTCGACCCGACGGCCCTGCCCGGCAGCGGCGCCCGGGTCGTGGCGCGCGCGGCGGCGGAGAACGACGGTGGTGGGGCGGGTTCGGCCACGGCCGACGCACACGGGAACGCGGAGCGGGGGGACGGGACACGTGGGCGCTGACTCCTCAGAGGGGCACGCGGGGCGGGGCTTCCGAAAGGGGCACGTGGTGTGGCGCTTCCCAGGCTTCCGCGTGGGGAACGCCGATCCGGACCTTCCTCCGGGGCAGGGCCCGGGGCAGGGCCGGAGTGCGCGCGCGGTGGTGCTCGCCGCGTGCGGCGGGCTCCTGGTGACCGGGTGCGCGACCATGCCCGACAGCGGCGACGTCCAGGCGGTCCGGGGGGCCAACCAGGGCGACTCGCAGGTGCGGGTCTACGCGGTTGCGCCCCGGGAGAACGCGGACCCGGACGAGATCGTCGACGGCTTCCTCGAGGCCATGACGAGTGACGACCCCGGCTTCGCCACCGCCCGCAAGTACCTGACGAACGAGGCCGCGCGGACCTGGAAGCCGGAGCAGAGCATCACCGTGCTCACCACCGCGCCGAACCGCGATCTGGCCGACCGCAACGCCGACCCCGACAACCAGGGCCGTTCCTATCCGCTCTCCGGCCGCAAGATCGCGACCGTGGACGCCCGGCACGCGTACCAGCCGTTCAGCCCGGCCGCGTACCTCCAGTCGATCCACGTCGTGCAGCAGCCCTCGGGCAACGGCAAGGGCAAGGAGTGGCGCATCGACAGCCTGCCGCCCGGCCTGGTGCTCGGCGAGGCCGATTTCCTGCGCAACTACCGGTCGGTCAACAAGTACTACTTCGCCTCCGGGCAGGACTGGGTCGTCGCCGACCCGGTCTACATCCGGCAGCGCCAGGACCCCGTCACCCGGATGGACCCGGTGACGCAGACGGTCAGGGCGCTCCTCGAAGGCCCCACGGACTGGCTGAAGCCGGCCGTCGACTCCAGCTTCCCCTCCGGTGCGGAGCTGCGGAAGGGCGTCACCACCCTCACGCCCGACGACCAGTCCACGCTCAAGGTGCCGCTGAACGGAAAGGCGGACCTGGTGGGCGCGGAGCCGTGCCGGCGGATGGCGGCGCAGCTGCTGTTCACGCTGCGCGACCTGACCTCGGTGAACGCCGAGCAGGTGGAGCTCCAGGGGTCGAAGGGCCAGTCGCTGTGCCGTCTCGGCAAGGGACAGGCGACCGACGAGTTCGCCCCCGTGCGGAACGCGGAGCGGGACGAGAACCCGTACTTCGTGGACGAGCACCACAAGCTGATGATGCTGGTCGGCGCGGGCAAGGAGGCCAGGGCGCCCGTCGAGCAGGTGCCCGGACCGCTCGGCAAGGGCACCCTGCGGCTCGGTTCGGTCGCCGTCGACCGGGGCGAGACCCGGGCCGCCGGGGTCGGGGAGAGCGGCCGCGATCTGTTCGTCTCCTCCATCACCACCGAGGAGGAGCCGGCGCCGGCGATCCTGCGCAGCAAGGCGGTCAAGCCCACCGACCGGCTGTCCGCGCCCAGCTGGGACGGCCGGGGCAACCTGTGGATCGCCGACCGCGACCCCGCCGCCCCCCAGCTGTGGATGGTGCCGGACGGCACCGGTGACCCCGTCAGGGTGCGTGCGCCGTGGCTGACGGACGACGCGAGGATCGAGTCGCTGCGGGTCTCCGCCGACGGGGTCCGGATCGCGCTCGTGGTCAGCCGGGGCGGGGACACCACTCTGCAGATCGGCCGGGTCCAGCGGCAGACGTCGGGCGACGAGCCGGTCGTCTCCGTGCTCGACCTCAAGCCCGCCGCGCCCCGGATGGAGTCGGTCACGGCCGTCTCCTGGGCCGGGCCGAGCCGGCTCGTCGTGGTCGGCAAGGAGGCGGGCGGCGTCCAGCAGATCCGCTACCTGCAGACCGACGGCTCGACCTCGGCGACCTCGGTGCTCCCCGGCCTGAACGGGGTGACCTCGGTGGCCGCGCCGTACAAGGGCTCCGTGCCGCTGATCGCCGACTCCGGCAACGACGGCATCGTGCGGCTCGTGCCGGGCACGAACTGGCAGCCCGTGGTCAAGACCGGTACCTCGCCCGTCTATCCGGGGTAGCGGCCGCCGTCGCCCGTCTCCGGGTACCTGACGTACTCCGGGGGCACCCGTGGGGGTTTTCCACAGGGGTGGCCGAGGCGCCCGGGAAGGCGCACAGTGGAGCCATGCGGGGGTGGTGGCGCGAGATCGCCGGGCTGGTGCTGCCGGTCGCCTGCGGAGGCTGCGGCAGGCCGCGCACCGAGCTGTGCCCGTCGTGCGAGGCGGCGTTGACCGGGGCGGGGGAGGGGCCGCGCAGGGTGCGGCCCTCGCCCGAGCCGGCCGGGCTGCCCGTCGTCCATGCCGTCGCGCCGTACGCCGATGCCGTACGCGAACTGCTCATCGCCCACAAGGAACGCGGGGCGCTCCCCCTCGCCCGCCCCCTGGGCGGCGCGCTCGCCGTCGCCGTGGAGGCCGCTGCCGGGGGCACCGAGGGCCTCGCGGCGCGACCGCTGCTCCTTGTACCGGTGCCCTCCTCGCGGCGCTCCGTGCGGGCGCGTGGCCACGATCCGACCCGCCGGATCGCGCTGGCGGCGGCGGCCCGGCTGCGGGGCGCCGGGCGACAGGCGCGGGTCGTGCCGGTGCTGCGGCAGCGGCGGTACGTGGCGGACCAGGCGGGTCTCGGGGCGCGCGGACGGCTCGCGAACCTCTCCGGTGCGCTGGAGGTCGTGCCCGGCGGCGGGCGGCTGCTCCGGGCGGGAAAGGTGGTGCTCGTCGACGATCTGATGACCACGGGCGCCTCACTGGCGGAGGCGGCGCGCGCCCTCGGAGGTGGAAACCTTCCGTTCATTCATGGAATACCGCACGGCTTACCGGTCGGTTCGGCGCAGCGCGGATTCGAACAGCGGGCGGCGGCTGTGATCGCATCCTCTCCCGCTTCGTTCGAAATAAACCGGAACTCGCAAGGAACTTGGAACGTTGCAGGTGGTGAGAGGTGAAGGCATCCGAACGGAGGTATGTCGCGGTAGCGGGTGCCGACACCCGTCCGAAGGGGCTATGTTCGGTTGTGAGGAATGGTGAAAGCCATCGCCTAGCCGAATACATGGTTGCGCCTAGGGACAGGAGTTCAGGGCGAATTAACCTCTTGTCGATGGGGTGGGGATCTTGTCGACTGGGGAGGAGAGGTGAAGTCGCCAAGTCCGAGCTCCGGTAATCCACCGGAGTGTGGTGCAAAGGGAGATGCCCGGCGGCCGAGAGAGCCGACCAGGGCGATCCGGGAACGGAGTTCTGCGTGGACATCGTCGTCAAGGGCCGCAAGACCGAGGTGCCCGAGCGGTTCCGCAAGCACGTGGCCGAGAAGCTGAAGCTGGAGAAGATCCAGAAGCTCGACGGCAAGGTGATCAGCCTCGACGTCGAGGTGTCCAAGGAACACAACCCGCGGCAGGCCGACAGGTCCGACCGCGTGGAGATCACCCTCCACTCCCGAGGCCCGGTGATCCGGGCGGAAGCCGCGGCGGCGGACCCGTACGCGGCCCTCGACCTCGCTAGCGACAAGCTCGAGGCACGACTGCGCAAGCAGCACGACAAGCGGTACACCCGCCGTGGAAACGGCAGGCTTTCGGCGGCGGAGGTCGGGGACGTGGTGCCCGGCGCCGCCCAGCTCAACGGAGACGGCCAGCTCGTCGCCGACGAGACCGACAAGGTGCCCACCACGATGATGGGCTCGATCGAAGTCCAAGGCGAAGGCCCGCTGGTGGTCCGCGAGAAGACCCACCGTGCCGCACCGATGACGCTCGACCAGGCTCTCTACGAGATGGAGCTGGTCGGACACGACTTCTATCTCTTCGTCGACTCCGACACGAAGCAGCCGAGCGTCGTCTACCGCCGGCACGCGTACGACTACGGCGTCATCCATGTGGAGAGCGACCCGCTCGCCGAGGGTGGCGGCGCCGGTGGTGCGCTCGGCGGCTGACCGCCGTCTCGCGCCCCCACACCCCAAGTGCCCCTCACGGTGCCCCTGGAGCGCCCTTCGCGCCCCCAGGGGCACCCCCGTGCGCCCGCGGATCACCCCGTTGCCGCCGGAGCATGAAAGCATGGCGTGCACGCCAACCGCTGCTCCCTGAGTAGCGGTTGGAGGACCGGAAACGAATTCAGGCCACGGCCTTCAGGGGGAGGAACGATGGCGGACAGCTTCGGGCCGGTGCTCAGCGGGCGCGAGCACAGTGGTCCGGTCCCGGACGGATCGGAATCGGACAGCGACGCATTCCGCAAGGAGCCGATCCGAGTCCTAGTCGTGGACGACCATGCTCTCTTCCGCCGCGGACTCGAGATCGTCCTCGCGCAGGAGGAGGACATCCAGGTCGTCGGCGAGGCCGGCGACGGGGCGGAGGCTGTCGACAAGGCGGCCGATCTGCTGCCGGACATCGTCCTGATGGACGTACGGATGCCCCGGCGCGGCGGCATCGAGGCGTGCACCTCCATCAAGGAGGTGGCCCCCAGCGCGAAGATCATCATGCTGACGATCAGCGACGAGGAGGCCGACCTCTACGACGCGATCAAGGCGGGGGCCACCGGCTACCTCCTCAAGGAGATCTCCACCGACGAGGTCGCGACGGCGATCCGCGCGGTCGCCGACGGCCAGTCGCAGATCAGCCCCTCGATGGCCTCGAAGCTCCTCACCGAGTTCAAGTCGATGATCCAGCGCACCGACGAGCGCAGGCTCGTGCCCGCGCCCCGGCTGACCGACCGTGAGCTCGAGGTCCTCAAGCTCGTGGCGACCGGGATGAACAACCGTGACATCGCCAAGGAGTTGTTCATCTCCGAGAACACGGTGAAGAACCACGTCCGCAACATCCTGGAGAAGCTTCAGCTGCACTCCCGGATGGAGGCCGTGGTCTACGCGATGCGGGAGAAGATCCTCGAGATCCGGTAGACGGCCGCGGCTAGCCCAGCGCAGCCACCAGGTCCTTCGCCAGTCCCGGGGTGTCCACCCGCTCCACCCTCACCGCGTCGCAGCCGACCCATTCGGCCGCCTCGCGCAGCGCCCGCGCCACCGCGGGAACGGCCTTCGGGCCGTCGAGCGTCACCTGGCGGGCGACGAGCGTCCCGCCCTCCCGCGCGGGGTCCACCCGGCCGACCAGACGGCCGCCGGCCAGGACCGGCATCGCGAAGTAGCCGTGGATCCGCTTCTGCTTCGGCACGTACGCCTCCAGGCGGTGCGTGAAGCCGAAGATCCGCTCCGTGCGGGCCCGCTCCCAGATCAGCGAGTCGAACGGCGACAGCAGGGTCGTACGGTGCCGACCGCGCGGCTCCGAGGCCAGCGCGGCCGGGTCCGCCCAGGCGGGCTTCCCCCAGCCGGCCACCGTGACCGGCACCAGGCCCGCCGCCTCGACCACCGCGTCGAACTGCTCCCCCTTGAGCCGGTGGTAGTCGGCGATGTCCGCGCGCGTGCCCACGCCCAGCGCCTCGCCCGCCTGCCGGACGAGCCGCCGCACGCACTCGGTGTCGTCCAGGTCGTCGTGGAGCAGCGTCTGCGGGATCGCCCGCTCCGCCAGGTCGTACACCCGCTTCCAGCCGCGCCGCTCGACCACGACCACCTCGCCGTACATCAGCGCCCGCTCGACGGCGATCTTGGCGTCCGACCAGTCCCACCACTCGCCCTTGTTCTTCGCGCCGCCCAGCTCGGTCGCCGTCCGCGGCCCCTCGGCCCGCAGCTGGGCGATCACCTTGTCGTACGCCTCCGCCGACAGCTCGTGGCCCCAGTGCGGGCGTCCGCGGTAGGCGCGCCTGCGGAAGGCGAAGTGCGGCCACTCCTCGACGGGCAGCACGCAGGCCGCGTGCGACCAGTACTCGAAGGCGTGCGAGCCGGTCCAGTAGGCGTCCTCGACCGTCGTACGGCCGACGGCGCCCAGGCGCGCGTACGGAATGAGCTCGTGCGAGCGGGCGAGGACGGAGATCGTGTCGAGCTGGACCTGGCCGAGCCCGCGCAGCACGCCGCGCACCCCGGCGCGGCGGTCGGGCGCACCCAGGAAGCCCTGGGCGCGCAGCGCGATCCGGCGGGCGTCGTCGGCGGACAGTTCGGCGGCGGGGCGCGGCACAGTCGTCATGGACCGCACCCTAGGCCCCGGCACTGACAGTTCCCCTCGGCGGACCTGCCGGGTCCGGCGGTCAGAGCGGGCTCGGCAGGTCGTCGGCCGGCAGGTCGCGGGCGGGGAGGTACGGCAGGGGGCTCGGGAGGCCGAAGTCGGAGGGGAGCAGGGCGGCGATCCAGCTGTCCCGGAGCGTGCCCTTGTTGGTGAGTCCGGCGCGCTGAGCGCCCTCGACGACGAAGCCGACCCGCTCGGCCACCGCGCGCGAGCCGGTGTTGCCCACCTCGGCGCGCCAGACCAGGCGGGTGCAGCCGAGCCCGGTGAAGGCCCAGTGGGCGACGGCCCGGACGGTCTCCGTCATGTAGCCGCTGCCGCGGTGTTCGCCGGCCAGCCAGTAGCCGACCTCCCAGACGCCCATGCCGCGACTGGTCAGGGAGACGGCGGCGAGCAGCGGGCCGCCGGCCAGTGGCTCGACGGCGAAGGCGTACTCGGTGTCCTCGCGCCAGCCGTCGGGCACGAGCCGGTTCAGGAAGAGCTCGGCGTCCTGCCGCGTATAGGGGTCGGGGACGACGGTCCAGCGTCGGATGTCCGGGTCCTGACAGATGGCGTACACCGCGTCGACGTCCTCGGGGACGAAGTTCCGCAGGCGCAGGCGGTCGGTGGTGAGGGTGATCGGATCCATGCCGGGATTGTGGTGAGCCGCCGGACCGGAAGCGAACACTTTTCGGGTGGGGCGGCACCTTCCGCCCACCTCGTGCGTTCTCTTTCCGGGCGGACGTACGGCTCCGGCACTGTGGGCCTCCCTTCGCGAGGGCGGTCTCGCTTACGATGGCCGTTGCGGTGGGGACCACCTGCCGTGCCCGCGCTCGCGTCCATGACAAGACCCAGTGCCAGGCCCGACCGGCAAGGAGACCAGCCTCAGTGTCCGTCTTCAACAAGCTCATGCGTGCAGGCGAAGGAAAGATCCTGCGCAAACTGCACCGCATCGCGGACCAGGTCAACTCCATCGAAGAGGACTTCGTCAACCTCTCCGACGCCGAGTTGCGGGCGCTCACCGATGAGTACAAGCAGCGGTACGCCGACGGCGAGAGCCTCGACGACCTGATGCCCGAAGCGTTCGCGACGGTCCGCGAGGCCGCCAAGCGTGTCCTCGGTCAGCGCCACTACGACGTCCAGCTGATGGGTGGTGCCGCGCTCCACCTCGGCTATGTCGCCGAGATGAAGACCGGTGAGGGCAAGACCCTCGTGGGTACCCTCCCGGCGTACCTCAACGCGCTCTCCGGCAAGGGCGTGCACCTGATCACGGTCAACGACTACCTGGCCGAGCGGGACTCCGAGCTCATGGGCCGGGTCCACCGCTTCCTGGGTCTGTCCATCGGCTGCATCCTCGCCAACATGACGCCGGCCCAGCGCCGTGAGCAGTACAACTGCGACATCACGTACGGCACGAACAACGAGTTCGGCTTCGACTACCTCCGCGACAACATGGCGTGGTCCCAGGACGAGCTCGTCCAGCGCGGCCACAACTTCGCCTGTGTCGACGAGGTCGACTCCATCCTCGTCGACGAGGCCCGTACGCCGCTGATCATCTCCGGCCCGGCCGACCAGGCGACGAAGTGGTACGGCGACTTCGCCAAGCTCGTCACCCGCCTGTCCAAGGGCGAGCCCGGCAACCAGCTCAAGGGCATCGAGGAGACCGGCGACTACGAGGTCGACGAGAAGAAGCGCACCGTCGCCATCCACGAGGCCGGTGTCGCCAAGGTCGAGGACTGGCTTGGCATCGACAACCTCTACGAGTCGGTGAACACCCCGCTCGTGGGCTACTTGAACAACGCCATCAAGGCGAAGGAACTGTTCAAGAAGGACAAGGACTACGTCGTCATGGACGGCGAAGTCATGATCGTCGACGAGCACACCGGCCGTATCCTCGCCGGCCGCCGCTACAACGAGGGCATGCACCAGGCGATCGAGGCGAAGGAAGGGGTGGCGATCAAGGACGAGAACCAGACCCTCGCCACGATCACCCTGCAGAACTTCTTCCTCCTGTACTCGAAGCTCTCCGGCATGACCGGTACGGCCATGACCGAGGCCGCCGAGTTCCACCAGATCTACAAGCTGGGCGTCGTCCCGATCCCGACGAACAGGCCGATGATCCGCAAGGACCAGTCCGACCTGATCTACCGGACCGAGGTCGCCAAGTTCGCGGCCGTCGTCGACGACATCGCGGAGAAGCACGAGAAGGGTCAGCCGATCCTCGTCGGCACGACCTCCGTCGAGAAGTCCGAGTACCTCTCGCAGCAGCTCTCCAAGCGCGGTGTCCAGCACGAGGTCCTCAACGCCAAGCACCACGACCGCGAGGCGAGCATCGTCGCCCAGGCCGGTCGCCGCGGCGCCGTCACCGTCGCCACGAACATGGCCGGTCGCGGTACGGACATCAAGCTCGGCGGCAACCCGGACGACCTCGCCGAGGCCGAGCTGCGCCAGGCGGGTCTCGACCCGGTCGACCACGTCGAGGAGTGGGCCGCGGCCCTTCCCGCCGCCCTGGAGCGCGCCGTGAAGGCCGTGAAGGCGGAGTTCGAGGAGGTCAAGGACCTCGGCGGGCTGTACGTCCTCGGTACCGAGCGCCACGAGTCGCGCCGTATCGACAACCAGCTGCGCGGTCGTTCGGGCCGTCAGGGCGACCCGGGCGAGTCCCGGTTCTACCTCTCGCTCGGCGACGACCTGATGCGTCTGTTCAAGGCGCAGATGGTCGAGCGCGTGATGGCCATGGCCAACGTGCCGGACGACGTGCCGATCGAGAACAAGATGGTCACCCGGGCGATCGCCTCCGCCCAGTCGCAGGTCGAGACGCAGAACTTCGAGACGCGTAAGAACGTCCTGAAGTACGACGACGTCCTCAACCGGCAGCGTCAGGTCATCTACGGCGAGCGCCGCCGCGTCCTGGAGGGCGAGGACCTGCACGAGCAGATCCAGCACTTCATGGACGACACGATCGACGACTACATCCGTCAGGAGACCGCCGAGGGCTTCGCGGAGGAGTGGGACCTCGACCGTCTGTGGAACGCCTTCAAGCAGCTCTACCCGGTGAAGGTGACCGTGGACGAGCTGGAGGACGCGGCCGGGGACCGGGCGGGCATCACCGCCGAGTTCATCGCCGAGTCCATCAAGGACGACATCCACGAGCAGTACGACTCGCGGGAGAAGCAGCTCGGCTCGGAGATCATGCGTGAGCTGGAGCGCCGCGTGGTCCTGTCCGTCCTGGACCGCAAGTGGCGCGAGCACCTCTACGAGATGGACTACCTCCAGGAGGGCATCGGCCTGCGCGCCATGGCGCAGAAGGACCCGCTGGTCGAGTACCAGCGCGAGGGCTTCGACATGTTCACCGCCATGATGGAGGGCATCAAGGAGGAGTCCGTCGGCTACCTGTTCAACCTGGAGGTCCAGGTCGAGCAGCAGGTCGAGGAGGTCCCGGTGCAGGCGAGCGGTCCGTCGCTCGCCAAGGAGGACGCGGTGCCGGCCGGTGCCGGGCGTCCGGAGATCCGCGCCAAGGGGCTCGACGCCCCGCAGCGGCCGGACCGGCTGCACTTCTCCGCGCCGACCGTGGACGGTGACGGCGGTGTCGTCGAGGGCGACTTCGCCTCGGACGACGTCGATGCCGGTGACGGGATGACGCGGGCGGAGCGCCGCAAGGCGCAGAAGAACGCGGGTGGCGGCGGGCGTCGTCGCAAGAAGTGACGTGGAGCCGCTCGTGCGGCGCCGCTGAGGCGGTGCCGCCGGCGCGGTGAGTTCGTCGCGGAGGGGTCGGTTGCCCGGTGGGCGGCCGGCCCCTTCGTCATGCCGGGTGGGGCGCGGGGCGGGCCGTCGCGCCCAGGCCGTCGAGTTCCACCGCGGCGCAGCGCCAGCGCTGGTCCTCGCCGCGTTCGAGGCGGAACGCCATGGCCCGTACGCGGGCGCCGGTGGCGATCGTCGCGAAGGCCTCGACCGCGGTCCGGTCGGTGTCCACCTGGACCGAGCAGCGGCGCAGGACCGGGCGGGGGCCGAGGGAGCGCAGGGGCGTCTCGGGGGCGATCCGGACGAGCTGTTCGTAGGCCTCGCCGACGGTGTGGCCGAGCATCCAGTGGACCGGGCGTTCGCCGCTCAGTACGGCGAGGAGGCGCTCGGCGAAGACGGTGTGCGGGGGGAGGGCACGGGGGTGGCTCGCGCGGGGGTGGGTGCCCGCCGGGCCGCGGGGGCGGGTGCCCGCGGGGCCGCCGGGCACCCTGCGGGGGCGCGGGGTGCCGGTCGTGGTGAGGGTGGTGGTGGTCATGGTGGGCCTGCCCCTGTCGTCGCGTCACCGAGAGGTACTGGTCGGTAACTTTCCGTTGGGGATCTTGTACGGGTGGGCTCGGAGGGGCCGCAAGGAGTCCGCCGCCGCGCGGCGGCTCGAAAACGGAATCACCTATCCGGGTGACGCGGAGGAAAATCGGCTCCCGGGGGTCCTGAGAAGGGCCCGTCGGAGTGGACGTACGCCGACTCCGGCCGTCCACCCCGAAGGGGGACTCCGCACGTATCCTGAGGGCCTCTCCGTCTACGAAAGCGGCCAGCCATGCGCGTGTACGTCCCCCTGACCCTCCCCGGTCTCGCACAGGCGCACAAGGCGGGCGAGCTGGGCCCCGGTCCGCTGACCGCCTACGCCGTCACCCCCGCCCTGCGCGAGTGGTACGTCTCCGACGACATCGAGGAGCTGGAGTACGCGGCGCTCAACCGGGCCGCGTCCGCCTCCCTGCGGCTGCTCGCCGGGGACCCCGAGGCGCCCCGGCGCCGGATCGTCGTCGCCGTCGACGTCGCCGACAAGGACGCGGCCACGGACCCCGACGGGGCGCTGACCGTGAGCTCCATCGGCGAGGTCCGGATCGCCGGGCCCGTACGCCTCGCCAAGGCGGCGGCCGTGCACGCCGACGCGGACGACGCGGAGGCGGACGTGACGGCGGCGGCGGAGGCGCTGGGCGCGGCGGACCAGGGGGACGACGACGCGCAGTTCGTCGTCGACGGGGCCGAGGACCACGAGCTGCTGTGGTTCGGGGTGCAGGAGATCCCCGGGCTGCTGGGCTGACGTCGTCGGGTCCCGGGGCGTGGCCGGCGGTCCTGGCCGCTCATGGCGGCCGCCGGTCGGATGGCTGTCGGTGGGGCCGGGTACCGTCTCCCCATGGGGAAGCGCGACGGCTTGCGCGGCAAGCATCTGGTCTGGGACTGGAACGGCACACTGCTCGACGACATCAGTGCGGTCATCGGGGCGACCAACGCGGCGTTCGCCGAGCTGGGGCTCGAATCGATCACTCTTGAGCGGTACCGGGAGCTCTACACGGTGCCCGTGCCCAAGTTCTACGAGCGGCTCATGGGACGGTTGCCCACCGACGCCGAGTGGTCCGTCATGGACGGCGCCTTCCATCGGCACTACTGGGAGCGGGCCGAAGCCTGCGGGCTGACCGCCGGGGCCGCGGAGCTGCTCGCGGCGCGGCAGGCGTCCGGCTTCACCCAGTCACTGCTGTCGCTCGCGCCGCACGCGGAGTTGGTGCCGCTGGTGCGGAGGCACGGGATCGCGGAGCGGTTCGTACGGATGGACGGGCGGGTCGACGCGTCCACGGACGGGAAGTCGGGGCACATGGTCCGGCACCTGGCCGCGCTCGAAGGGGTGCTCGCCGAGCGGGTCGTCGTCATCGGTGACGCGGCGGACGACGCGATCGCGGCGCGGCATGTCGGGGCTCGGGCGGTGCTGTACACCGGGGGGTCGCACAGCCGGGCCTCGCTCTCACGGGTCGGGGTGCCGGTGGTCGACACCCTGGAGGAGGCCGTGGCTGTCGCGGAGGAGCTGGTCTGACGGGTTCCGCCCGGTGGCGGGGAGGGGGCCTGAGGGCCGGGTTCCGCCCGGGGGCGGGGCCTGAGGGCCGGGTGCCGCCCACCACCGGGCCGGCGTCAGCCCGGCGTCAGGCCTTGGCGCGGAGGACCTTCAGGAATTCACGCATCCAGGTGGGGTGGTCCGGCCAGGCCCTTGAGGAGACCAGGAGACCGTCCACCACCGCCGCGCTGTCCTGGAAGGTCGCGCCGGCCGCCTGCATGTCCAGTTCCAGGGCCGGGTACGCCGTGACCCTGCGGCCCTCCAGGCCGCCGACCGCCGCCGTCAGGAGCGGGCCGTGGCAGATCTGGGCCACCGGCTTGTCCGCGTCGAAGAAGGCCTTCAGGATCTTGCGCAGCTCCGGGTCGTTGCGCAGGTACTCCGGCGCCCGGCCGCCCGGGATCACCACCGCCGCGTACGCGCCCGGGTCGACCTCGGAGAAGGCCAGGTCGGCGGGCCAGGTGTAGCCGGGCTTCTCGGTGTACGTGTCGAAGCCCGGCTCGAAGTCGTGGACGACGAAGCGGAGCTGCTTGCGGGCGGGGGCGGCGATGTCGACCTCGTAGCCCTCTTCCAGTAGCCGCTGGTAGGGGTACATCACCTCCAGCGATTCCGCCGCGTCCCCGGTCACGATCAGGATCTTCGCCATGGCTCTCCCAGATCACAGATGGTCGGTCTGCCGTGCTGCGCCCATGCTCGCGTACACGCTGCCCGCGGCGGGGTGCTTTGCCAAGAGGACATGTGTCGCTGTCCAGAACGTCAAACTTCCACCCCCGCTTTTGTACACATACGGACCATGACGGTTCGGGGGGCGAGGGCGATAGGCTTTTGCCGTGATCAGCGCGATACGCCGAGGGGGCAGTGAAGCCCCCGGCTGCCGCCCGGTCCGCGACAGCGGCCGGGCCGACAGTGCGTTCGCCGATCCTCTCCGTCCGGGCGCGCCGCTCTCCGTGGCCGATAACGACCCGGGCATCTCTCATTCGGGCATAACGTCGTCTTCGACCGGAATCACCGCGTCGAGGCGTCGTTCTGTCCTTTCTTCCACCGACGTCACGCAACGGCGCGCGACAGGAGTCAGAGGACATGCAGACCAAGCTGGACGAAGCCAAGGCCGAGCTGCTCGAAAGGGCCGCTCGGGTAGCTGAGCACAGCCCGGTCGGGGGGCGACTTCCGACGGGCCCTGAGGGTGCCGGGAAGCACCCGGACCGGGACACCGTGCTCGAGTACCTCCAGCGCTACTACCTGCACACCGCGCCGGAGGACCTCGGCGACCGGGACCCGGTCGACGTGTTCGGCGCGGCGCTCTCTCACTACCGCCTCGCGGAGAACCGTCCGCAGGGCACGGCGAACGTGCGCGTCCACACTCCGACGGTCGAGGAGAACGGCTGGACGAGCAGCCACTCCGTCGTCGAGGTCGTCACCGACGACATGCCGTTCCTGGTGGACTCGGTCACCAACGAGCTCTCGCGCCAGGGCCGCGGCATCCATGTCGTGATCCACCCGCAGGTCCTCGTCCGCCGCGACCTCACGGGCAAGCTCATCGAGGTCCTGTCGGCGCAGATCCAGGGCGAGCTGCCGCACGACGCGCTCACCGAGTCGTGGATCCACGTCGAGATCGACCGGGAGACCGACCGCGCCGATCTCAAGCAGATCACCGCCGATCTGCTGCGCGTCCTGTCCGACGTCCGTGAGACGGTCGAGGACTGGGAGAAGATGCGCGACACCGCCCTGCGGATCGCCGAGGGCCTCCCGGCCGAGCCCACCGCCTCCGACCTGCGTCCGACCGAGGTGGAGGAGGCCCGCGAGCTGCTGCGCTGGCTCGCCGACGACCACTTCACCTTCCTCGGCTACCGCGAGTACCAGCTGGTCAACGGTGACGCCCTGTCCGCCGTGCCCGGCACCGGCCTCGGCATCCTGCGTTCCGACCCGCAGCACTCGGGCGACGACCAGGGCCACCACGCCCACCCCGTCTCGCCGTCCTTCAGCAGGCTGCCCGAGGACGTCCGCGCCAAGGCGCGCGAGCACAAGCTGCTGATCCTGACGAAGGCCAACAGCCGCTCGACCGTGCACCGCCCCTCGTACCTCGACTACGTCGGTGTGAAGAAGTTCGACGCCGACGGCAACGTCATCGGTGAGCGCCGCTTCCTCGGCCTGTTCTCCTCGGCCGCCTACACCGAGTCCGTGCGCCGTGTTCCCGTCGTCAAGCGCAAGGTCCAGGAGGTCCTGGCGGGCGCGGGCTTCTCGCCGAACAGCCACGACGGCCGCGACCTGCTCCAGATCCTGGAGACGTACCCGCGCGACGAGCTGTTCCAGACCCCGGCCGACCAGCTCCGGTCCGTCGTCACCAGCGTCCTGTACCTCCAGGAGCGGCGCCGGCTGCGCCTGTACCTGCGCCAGGACGAGTACGGCCGCTACTACTCGGCCCTCGTCTACCTGCCGCGGGACCGCTACACGACCCGTGTCCGGCTGCGGATCATCGACATCCTGAAGGAGGAGCTCGACGGCACCAGCGTCGACTTCACCGCCTGGAACACCGAGTCGATCCTGTCCCGGCTGCACTTCGTCGTCCGCGTCCAGCCCGGCACCGAGCTGGCGAAGCTCACCGACGCCGACGTCGACCGCATCGAGGCCCGGCTCGTCGAGGCCGCCCGCTCCTGGTCCGACGGCTTCGCCGAGGCGCTCAACGCCGAGTGCGGCGAGGAGCGTGCCGCGGAGCTGCTCCGCCGTTACGGCAACGCCTTCCCCGAGGGCTACAAGGCCGACCACTCGCCGCGCGCGGCCGTCGCCGACCTGGTGCACCTGGAGGCCCTCGCCCGGACCGGCGGCGGCAAGGACTTCGCTCTCTCGCTCTACGAGCCGGTCGGCGCGGGCCCCGGCGAGCGCCGCTTCAAGATCTACAAGACGGGCGACCCGATCTCCCTGTCCGCCGTGCTCCCGGTGCTCAACCGGCTCGGCGTCGAGGTGACCGACGAGCGGCCGTACGAGCTGCGCTGCGCCGACCGCACGCACGCCTGGGTCTACGACTTCGGTCTGCGGATGCCCGTCGCGACCGGCAACGGCGGCGACTACCTCGGCGACGACGCCCGCGAGCGTTTCCAGGAGGCCTTCGCCGCCACCTGGACCGGCGAGGCCGAGAACGACAACTTCAACTCGCTCGTCCTCTCCGCCGGCCTCAACTGGCGCGAGGCGATGGTGCTGCGCGCCTACGCCAAGTACCTGCGCCAGGCCGGTTCGACGTTCAGCCAGGACTACATGGAGGACACCCTCCGCAACAACGTCCACACCACCCGGCTGCTCGTCAACCTCTTCGAGGCCCGGATGGCCCCGGAGCGCCAGCGCGCCGGCACCGAGCTGATCGACGCCCTCATGGAGGAGCTGGACGCCGCCCTCGACCAGGTCGCGAGCCTGGACGAGGACCGGATCCTGCGGTCCTTCCTGACCGTCATCAAGGCCACGCTGCGGACGAACTTCTTCCAGGTGACGGCGGACGGTACGCCGCACTCGTACGTGTCGATGAAGTTCGACCCGCAGGCCATCCCGGACCTTCCCGCGCCCCGCCCGGCTTTCGAGATCTGGGTGTACTCCCCGCGCGTCGAGGGTGTCCACCTGCGCTTCGGCAAGGTCGCCCGAGGCGGTCTGCGCTGGTCCGACCGCCGCGAGGACTTCCGTACGGAGATCCTCGGCCTGGTCAAGGCGCAGATGGTGAAGAACACCGTCATCGTGCCCGTCGGCGCCAAGGGCGGCTTCGTCGCCAAGCAGCTCCCGGACCCGTCCGTGGACCGTGACGCCTGGCTGGCCGAGGGCATCGCCTCGTACAAGACCTTCATCTCGGCGCTGCTCGACATCACCGACAACCTGGTCGCGGGCGAGGTCGTGCCGCCCCTCGACGTGGTCCGCCACGACGAGGACGACACCTACCTGGTGGTCGCCGCCGACAAGGGCACCGCGACCTTCTCCGACATCGCCAACGGGGTCGCCGAGTCGTACGGCTTCTGGCTCGGCGACGCGTTCGCCTCCGGCGGCTCCGCCGGATACGACCACAAGGGCATGGGCATCACAGCCCGCGGCGCCTGGGAGTCCGTCAAGCGGCACTTCCGCGAGCTGGGCCACGACACCCAGACCGAGGACTTCACGGTCGTCGGCGTGGGCGACATGTCCGGCGACGTCTTCGGCAACGGCATGCTGCTGAGCGAGCACATCAGGCTCGTCGCCGCGTTCGACCACCGGCACATCTTCATCGACCCGAACCCGGACGCGGCCGTCTCGTACGCCGAGCGCCGCCGGCTCTTCGAGCTGCCCCGCTCCTCGTGGGCCGACTACGACACCTCGCTGCTCTCCGCGGGCGGTGGCATCCACCCCCGCAGCGCCAAGTCGATCCCGGTCAACGCGCAGGTCAGGGCTGCCCTCGGCATCGAGGACGGCATCACCAAGATGACCCCGGCCGAGCTGATGAAGGCCGTGCTCCACGCGCCCGTCGACCTGCTGTGGAACGGCGGCATCGGTACGTACGTCAAGTCCTCGGCCGAGTCGAACGCCGACGTCGGCGACAAGGCCAACGACGCCATCCGCGTCGACGGCCAGGACGTCCGAGCCCAGGTCATCGGTGAGGGCGGCAACCTCGGCGCGACCCAGCTGGGCCGTATCGAGTTCGCCCGCACCGGCGGCCCCGAGGGCCAGGGCGGCAAGGTCAACACCGACGCCATCGACAACAGCGCCGGCGTCGACACCTCCGACCACGAGGTCAACATCAAGATCCTGCTCAACGGGCTCGTCGCCGAGGGCGACATGACCGTCAAGCAGCGCAACAAGATCCTCGCGGAGATGACCGACGAGGTCGGCAAGCTCGTCCTGCGCAACAACTACGCGCAGAACACGGCCCTCGCCAACGCCGTCGCCCAGTCGCCGTCCCTGCTCCACGCCCACCAGCGGTTCATGCGCCGTCTGGGCCGCGACGGGGCCCTCGACCGGTCCCTGGAGTTCCTGCCCAACGACCGGCAGATCCGCGACCTGCTCAACAACGGCCGCGGTCTGAGCCAGCCGGAGCTCGCCGTCCTCCTCGCGTACACCAAGATCACGGTGGCCGACGAGCTCATCGGCACGGAGCTGCCGGACGACCCGTACCTGCGGGGGCTGCTCCACGCGTACTTCCCGACGCTGCTGCGCGAGAAGTTCACCGAGGCCGTCGACAACCACCCCCTGCGTCGCGAGATCATCACCACCGTCCTGGTCAACGACACCGTCAACGCCGGTGGCTCGACCTTCCTGCACCGCCTCCGCGAGGAGACGGGCGCGTCGATCGAGGAGATCGTCCGGGCGCAGACCGCGGCCCGGTTCGTCTTCCGCCTCGGCCAGGTCTGGGACGCCGTCGAGGCCCTCGACAACCAGGTGCCGGCCGACGTCCAGACCCGGATGCGGCTGCACTCCCGTCGGCTCGTCGAGCGCGGCACGCGCTGGCTGCTCAACAACCGGCCGCAGCCGCTCCAGCTCACCGAGACCATCGAGTTCTTCGCCGAGCGCGTCGAGCAGGTCTGGGCGCAGCTGCCGAACCTGCTGCGCGGCGCGGACCTGGAGTGGTACCAGTCGATCGTGGAGGAGCTGACCGAGGTCGGCGTGCCGGAGGAGCTCGCGCTGCGGGTGGCCGGCTTCTCCTCCGCCTTCCCGATCCTCGACATCGTGGGGATCGCGGACCGGACGGGCAAGGACTCGCTGGCGGTGGCCGAGGTCTACTACGACCTGGCCGACCGGCTGCGGATCACCGACCTGATGGACCGGATCATCGAGCTGCCGCGCGACGACCGGTGGCAGTCGATGGCCCGTGCGTCGATCCGTGAGGACCTGTTCGCGGCGCACTCGGCGCTGACCGCGGACGTCCTGGCGGCCGGGAACGGCACGTCGAGCCCGGAGCAGCGGTTCAAGGACTGGGAGGAGAAGAACGCGGCCATCCTGGGCCGCGCGCGGACGACCCTGGAGGAGATCCAGGGCTCGGACACCTTCGACCTGGCGAACCTGTCGGTGGCGATGCGGACGATGCGCACGCTGCTTCGTACGCACAGCTAGCCGCTGAAGCAGTGGAGTGAGAAGGGGCCCCACCGGACGACCGGTGGGGCCCTTCCCCTGTCTGTTCTACGCGGCTTCCTCGGGCGGTCCGGTGACCGTCGACGTCCACAGGCGGCGGGCGGCGAGCAGGGTCGCGGCGAGCAGCAGGCCGTTGCGGAGGGCCATGACGGTCAGCCCCTGAGGGGTGCCGGCGACGACGTGGTCGTACAGGACGGGGTACGCGAGGGAGCTGAGGGCGGCCGCCGGGAGGAGCAGCAGCGCCACCGGGCGCATCACGGTGCTGCGCGAGGTCAGACAGACGGCGGCGAGACCCAGCAGCCAGATCATGTACTGGGGGCTGATCACCCGGCTGGTGACGGTGAACAGCAGTACGGCGGTGAGGGCCGCGTCGAGCGGGGTGGCGGCGGTCCAGCGGTGGGCCCGGACGCGCCACAGGAGCAGCCAGCCGAAGGCGATGACGGTGAGCAGCAGGGCGAGGTGGCCGAGGCTGGAGACGTACGGGCCGACGTACTCGAAGGCCCCGTAGCGGAATTCGACCCTGCCCGGCCAGCTGCCGCCGGCCTTGGCCAGCGCGAGGGCGGTGCCGCCGAGCGACTCGATCTGGATGCCGCGGCTGCCCTGCTGGCGCAGGAAGCCGAGGGAGTCGGAGAAGAACAGCGCGAGAGTGGCGAGGAGGGCGAGGGCCGCGACGACCGCGGCGGTCCAGGCCTCGCGGGTGGTGCGGCCCCGGGGAGTGCCGATCAGGGCGAGCGCCGGCCAGACCTTGACCATCGCGCCGATGCCCGCGAGCGCCCCGCCGAGCTGGTGGGCGGCGGTCGAGCGGGCGGTGAGCGCGAGCAGCGCGAGGACGGCGAGGGCGGTGGTCTGGACGTCGTACCGCGCGAGCGGCAGATGCAGGAGCAGCGGCAGTCCGCAGACCCAGATCCAGGTGCCGTGGGTGAGCCGGACGCTGTCGGCGCGGGCGAGTGCGGCGGTGACGACGGCGTCGGCCAGGAGGGTGAGGGCGACGAACGCCTGGACGTACGTCAGCCAGGGGAGGATGCCCGGCGACATGATCACGAGTCCCGCGCCGGGCGGGTACTGCCAGGTGACGTCGCCGGGCGGGAAGGTGCCCTGGGCGAACTGCTCGTACCAGTACCGGTAGAGGTCCACCTCGCGGCGGACGCCGCCGATGCCGAGGGTGTCGCGGAGGAGCAGCAGCACCATGCCGACGCGGGTGATCAGCCAGACGGAGGCGACGGCGAGGTAGGGGCCGCGGCCGACCGTGACGAAGGTGGCGGAGGTGAAGGTGTCCGAGTCGAAGGGGGACCCGGTGAGGTGGGGAGGCTCGGCGCGGGTCCCTGGTGGCGACTGGGGGTGATCGTTCGTCATCCCTCCGCACTGTAGTCCTTAATGTCTTATTTGCCCCTTTACTTGGCCCCTGTTGTGGCTCCTGTCGCGGTGAACTCCTCGTACGCCGCCACCACCTCCTTCGCCGGGCCGTCCCTCCGCAGCGTGCCCGCCTCCAGCCACAGGGCCCGCTCGCAGGTCTCCGTGATCGTCGAGTTCGAGTGGCTGACCAGGAAGACCGTCCCCGCCGCCGCCCGCAGTTCGTCGATCCGCTGCTGGCTCCGGCGGCGGAAACGCGCGTCGCCGGTGGACAGGGCCTCGTCGATGAGCAGGACGTCATGGCTCTTCGCGGCGGCGATGGAGAAGCGCAGTCGCGCCCCCATGCCGGAGGAGTACGTCCCCATGGGGCGGGAGATCGCGTCGTCCTTCTCGTTGATGCCGGAGAAGTCCACGATCTCGTCGTAGCGCTCGCGGACCTCCGTGCGGCTCATGCCCATCGCGAGACCGCCCAGGATCACGTTCCGCTCGCCGGTGAGGTCGTTCATGAGGGCCGCGTTGACGCCGAGGAGCGAGGGCTGCCCGTCGGTGTACACCTGGCCCCGCTCGACGGGCTGAAGCCCCGCGATGGCCTTCAGGAGGGTGGATTTCCCAGATCCGTTCGAACCGATCAGGCCAATTGCCTCGCCCCGGTACGCGACGAAGCTGACGCCCTTCACGGCGTGGACCCGGCGGCCGGTCGGCCGCTTCTCGCCGCGTCGGAGCATGCGGCTCAGTGCGGCCGTCGCGGCACCTCGGCCGCCGGCGCTGCCGCCGCCGACCGTGTAGGTGACGTGGACTTCGTCGACCACGACGGTCGGGGTGGGCGTGGGCGGGTGGGCGGGTGCGGGGGTGCTCTGCGGGTCAGCCACGGCCGTACGTCTCCTCCGCCTTCCAGAACCAGATGAAACCGCCCCCGAAGGCCAGCAGGGCCCAGCCGGCGGCGAGTGCCCAGACGTGCGGCGGCAACTGCGCCGAGGTGTAGCTCCCGATGAGTGCGAAGCGCATCAGGTCGATGTAGACCGCCGCCGGGTTGCACTGGAGGGCGAGCACCACGCCGTCGGGGAAGCGTCCGCTCGCCGCCAGGTGCTGGATCGACCACATCGCGCCCGAGGCGTACATCCAGGTGCGGAGCACGAACGGCATGAGCTGGGAGATGTCCGGGGTGCGGGCCGCGAGCCGGGCGAGGACGAGCGCCACGCCCGTGTTGAACAGGGCCTGGCAGAGCAGCGCGGGAACGGCGAGGAACCAGCTCCAGGCGGGGAACTCGCCGAGCCCGAGCAGGATCATGACCAGTGCGGCGAGTGAGAGCAGCAGCTGCTGGAGCTGCTGGAGCGACAGGGAGATCGGCAGGCTGGCGCGGGGGAAGTGCAGCGCGCGGACGAGACCCAGGTTGCCGCTGATCGCGCGGGTGCCGGCCAGGATCGTGTTCGAGGTGAACGTCCACACGAAGATGCCGGTGATCAGGAAGGGCACGTAGTCGGCGACGCCCTCCTTGGCGTCCATGAGGACGCCGAAGATCAGGTAGTAGACGGCGGCGTTGAGCAGCGGGGTCATCACCTGCCAGACCTGGCCGAGCCGCGCCTGGCTGTACTGGGCGGTCAGCCGGGCGGTCGCGAAGGCGGTGATGAAGTCGCGGCGGGACCAGATCTGCCGGGCGTAGGCGGGCAGCGAGGGGCGGGCGCCGCTGACGGTGAGGCCATGGCGCAGGGCGAGTTCGCGCAGGTCCTCGGTGGAGGCCTCCCGGAGAGGGGCCTCGTGGGGAGGCATGGCCCCGGGAGGGGGTTTCCGCAGGGGCGGGGGAAGCGTCTGGGTGGTCACGGGTGGGCGCTTTCGACGAAGGGTGCGGGCAGCCTCGGCGATGGAACGGGTCCGTATCGTCGCTACGGGGAGACTAAAGCGCTCCTGCGTCGGAACGCAACCGTATCGTCGTGACGTGCTCGGGGCGTCGCCGTTGGTTAGGATGCCGTTCATGACCGATCCGACCCCCCGCCGCGCCCCCGCCGGAGCGGCCGTACTCCGCGAGGACGTGACCGAGGCCATCCGTGCCGCCGTCTTCGAGGAACTCGCGGCCGTCGGCTTCGCCCGGATGTCCATCGAGGGCATCGCGCGCCGCGCGGGAGTCGGCAAGACCGCCGTCTACCGGCGCTGGAAGTCCAAACTCGCCCTCGTCCTCGACCTCGTCGGGGCCTTCGCAGCCCAGGGCCTGCCCGCGCCCGCCACCGGCTCCCTGCACGGGGACGTGCGCGCGCTCCTCCAGGTGGCCTCGCACGCGCTGCGCCACCCCGTCGCCTCGCAGGTCATCCCGGACCTGCTCGTCGAGGCGGCCCGGCAGCCCGAGATCGCCGAGGCCGTCACGGCCGCGCTGCTCGACGGCCAGCGCGGCGTCATGAGCCAGGTCGTCCGCGAGGCCGTCGCCCGCGGCGAACTCCCCGAGGGCACCGACCCGGGCCGCGCCCTCGACCTGGTCGTCGGGCCCCTCTACTGGCGGCTCGTCGTGGTCCGTACGCCGCTGCCCCAGGGGTACGTGGACGACCTGGCGCGGTCGGCGGTGGCGGCGCTCAAGGCCTAGGAAGTCGCGGGTCGCGATCACGAACCCCGCGCCCCCGCCCGCGTACGACCGCTCCCCGCGCCCCCGCCCGCGTACGACCGCTCCCCGCGCCCCCGCCCGCGTACGACCGGCTACTTCACCGCGCCCGCCATCACCCCCGTGGCGAACTGGCGCTGGAACGCGAAGAAGACCACCAGGGGTACCACCATCGACACGAACGCCCCCGGCGCCAGCACGTCGACGTTGTTGCCGAACTGCCGTACCTGCTGCTGCAGCGCCACCGTGATCGGCGGCGACTGCGAGTCCGCGAAGATCAGCGCGATCAGCATGTCGTTCCACACCCACAGGAACTGGAAGATCCCCAGCGAGGCGATCGCGGGACCGCCGAGCGGCAGCACCACCCGGGTGAACAGCCGCACCTCGCCCGCCCCGTCGAGCCGCGCCGCCTCCAGGAGCTCGCGCGGGATCTCCGCGAAGAAGTTCCGCAGCAGGAAGATCGCGAACGGCAGGCCGAAGGCCGTGTGGAAGAGGACCACCCCGAGCGTCGTCTCGAAGAGACCGACCGCGCCGAAGAGCTTCGACACCGGGACGAGTGCCACCTGCACCGGGACCACGAGCAGCGCGACCACCCCGAGGAACCACCAGTCCCTGCCCGGGAACTCCAGCCACGCGAACGCGTACCCGGCGAACGAGCCGAGGAGGAGGACGAGGAGCGTGGACGGGACGGTGATCAGGACCGTGGAGAGCAGGGAGTCGGTGATCGTGTCGTTGGCGAGGAGACGGCTGTAGTTCTCGGTGGTCAGCTGGGCCGGGGCCGTGAACACCTGCCACCAGCCGCTCGCCGCGATGTCGGAGGGGGAGCGGAGCGAGGACAGCAGCAGTCCGATCGTCGGCAGCAGCCAGAACAGGCCCGCCAGGACGAGGAACACCCGGACCGCGCCCCCGGCGGCACGGGCGCCGGCCCGCGCCGCGAAGCTCCGGGGCGCGGGGGAACCCGCGAGCGGTGCGGAGACGTCGGTACGCGCGCGCGTGCGGGTGGCGGAGGAACTCATCGGCGGGCCTCCCGGCGCATGCGGCGGATGTTGACGACCATCACGGGGACCACCAGGAGCAGCAGCAGGACGGCGATGGCCGAGCCGACCCCGAGATCGGCGTCCGTACCGAACGACGAGCGGTACAGCTGGAGCGCGAGCACGTTCGCGTCGTCCTGGGCCGAGCCCGGCGCGATGACGAAGACCAGGTCGAAGACCTTGAGCACATTGATCATCAGGGTGACGAGGACGACCGCGAGGACCGGGGCGAGCAGCGGCACCGTGATCCGGCGGAACACCTGCCATTCGTTCGCCCCGTCCACCCGCGCGGCCTCCAGCAGCTCGCGGGGGACGGCGGCGAGCCCGGCGCCGATCAGCACCATGGCGAACCCGGCCCACATCCACACGTAGGCGCCGATCACGGCCGGGGTGACGAGCCGGGGGCCGAGCCACTCCACGCCGTTGTACTGCTCCCGGAAGTTGCTCGCGGGCAGCCGCAGCACGGCTCCGTCGGCGCGGTCGGCGGGCAGCGTGAAGGTGCCGTCGGCCGCCGCCGTGGCCCGGGCGACCACCTTGCCGTCCCGTACGGCCTCGATCCGCAGCCCCGCGAGGCCCAGTTCGGCCGGGTCGACGGCGTTCTGCCGGCCGCCGCCGCCCCGGGTGAAGTCCAGCCAGGCGGTGCCCGTGATCGTGTCCGGCGTCCCCGGCGCCGCGCCCGGTGCCCGCGCCGGGCGGGCCTCCTCCGGCATCTGACCCGGCGCCACCCCGATCAGCGGAAGCCGTACGGGCTCCCCGGCGCGCACCGGCTCCTTCGTGACGAACGCGCCGCCGCCGGCCGCCTCCAGCGGATGGACGGGCAGCGGCCGGGCCCGTGGGAACCCGGACGACTCGGCGAAGGTGTCGTGGACCCCGACCCAGACGGCGTTGGCGACCCCGCGGTCCGGGTCCTGCTCGTAGACCAGCCGGAAGATGATCCCGGCGGCGAGCATCGAGATCGCCATCGGCATGAAGACGATCAGCTTGAACGCCGTGCCCCAGCGCACCCGTTCGGTGAGCACGGCGAAGATCAGGCCGAGGGCGGTCGCGACCACCGGGGCGACGACCAGCCAGATCACGTTGTTGCGGGCGGCGGTGCGGAGCGAGTCGTCGGTGACCAGGGCGAGGTAGTTGTCCAGGCCGACGAAGGAGGAGCCGGAGCTGTCGAAGAACGAGCGCTGGACGGAGTACCCGATGGGGTAGACGACGAGCGCTCCCAGCAGGATCAGGGCCGGGAGCAGGAACCCCGCCGCGACCGTCCTGTTCCTGTTTCCGGTGTTCCGGAGCGTGTTGTGCCTCGGCATGCCGGGGCCTCAGCTCTTCGCCGCGGCCCGGTACGCCTTCTCCGCGTCCTTCTCCAGGCGCGCCTGGGTCCCCGCGATGTCCTTCGGGTTCTTCAGGAAGTCCTGGAGCGCCTTCCACTCGCCCTTGCCCGGCGTCCCGCCGAAGGACTGCGGCATCTGGTCCGACATGTCGAAGCGGAAGTCGTCACCGGCGCCGATCAGCGCCTTGGCGATCTCACGCTGGACGTCGTTCGGGTACGCCGACGGGTCCAGGTTCTTGTTGGGGGAGACGAAGCCGCCCTCGGCCGCCCAGATCTTCGCCGCGTCCGGGGAGGCGAGGAAGGCGAGCAGCGCCTGTGCGCCCTTGGTGTCCTTGAGGGCCACGGCCGCGTCGCCGGCCGTCACCACGGGGGTGGTGCCCGTGCCGACGGTGGGGAACGGGAAGACCTTCGCGTCCGTCCCGATCCTGGCCTTCGTCTGGGCGATGTTGACGGCCGCGAAGTCGCCCTCGAAGACCATCGCGCCCTTGGGTGTGTCGCCGCCCGTGAAGGTCTGGGTGACCGACACCGGGTACTCCGTCTGCAGCGCGCCGCTCGTGCCGCCCGCGAGCAGTGCGGGTTTGCCGAAGAGTTCGCCGAGCGTGGTCAGGGCCGCCGTGACGGACGGGTCGGTCCACTTGATCGTGTGCTTCGCCAGCTGGTCGTACTTGGCCGGGCCCGCCTGGGAGAGGTAGATGTTCTCGAACCAGTCGGTGAGCGTCCAGCCGTCCGCGCCGCCGACCGACACCGGGGTGACGCCGTACGCCGAGATCGTCTCGGCGGTCGTGAGGAACTCCTTCCAGGTCTTCGGCTCGGTCGCGCCGGCGCTCTCGAAGACCGCGGAGTTGTACCAGACCAGGGACTTGTTGGCGGCCTTGAAGTAGACCCCGTACTGGGTGCCGTCGACCGCGCCGAGCTCCTGCCAGCCGCGCGAGTAGTTGGCGGCCAGCTGGGCCTTGCCCTCCGGGCCGACCGGCTTCAGCCACTTCTGCGTCGCGGCCTGCTGGATCGCGCCGACCTGGGGGAGCATCGCCACGTCCGGGGGTGAGCCGCCCGCGATCTTCGTGCCGAGGAAGTTCACGATCGGGTCCTGGGCGGGCACGAAGGTGACCGTTGCGCCCGTGCGCTTCTCGAACTCCTTCAGGACCTTGGTGAAGTTCTCCTGCTCGGGCCCCGTCCAGACGGCGGCGACCTCGATCTTCTCGCCCTTGAGGGGAAGGGCGCCGCCGCTGGGCCCGGCTTCCCCCGGGTCCTTGTCGGATCCGCCGCCACCGCAGGCCGCGAGGGTGAGTGCGGTGATGGCGGTGAACGCCGTGATGGCCACCGCGGTCTTGCGTGGACGAAGAGTTGTACGCATCGCTGCCCCGTCTCTCCCGTGCGCTTCGCTGTCCCGTGCCGACAGGTCTACGCCCGGTGACGGGGCCCCGCAATACCGCCTTCCGTGTCAAGTGGGCGATCGTGACGCCCTCGTGACGTGATGTCAGCTGTGGGTCGCGGGGGTCAGCGGGGGCACGGGTGTCGCCTCGACCGAGCGGGCGGCACGGTCGAGGGCGCTCGCGAGGAGGGCCAGATCGGTCGGCCCGTTGCCCAGCTCGCGGACCGGGCGGCGGGTCGGCGGATCGCCCATCCGCTCCCACTCCAGAGGCACCACGGTGGGGCGGAGCGTCGCCGTCCGGGGGATCCGGCCGGTGACGCGACCCGCCTGGAAGGGCGTCACCCGGCCGTCCGGATGGCCGAGGCGACCGCGCCCGGCGGCCGGTACGTCCGGTCCCGCGGTCACCGGGGGCGCGTCGAGCACGATCCGCAGCCGGGCCCCGTGGGCCAGCTCCGTGTCGGCGGTCCGGTCGGGACGCGCGGAGGTCGCGACGAGGTGCACACCGAGCCGCTCGCCGTTCCGCGCGACGGCCTCCAGGGCCCGCACGACGGATCCGGCGGCGGGGCGCCCGGAGGCGCCGAGCGCGGGGGCGACGAGGGCGTCGAAGTCGTCGACGAGAACGATGAGCCGGGGGAGGTGGGCGGGTCCGCCCCAGGGCCGTCCGGGCCCCTGCTCGCCGTCGGCTGGCCGGGGAATCCGCCCGGCCGCCTCCTCGCCGGAGGGCCGGGGCGCGCGGCGGTCGGCGAGGTCGCCGTCGCCGGGGCGGGGCACGCGGCCGCTCGGGTAGCCGCCGAGGTCACCGTCCCCGGGCCGGGACACGCGCCCGCTGCCGTGGCCGACGACGTCCTCCGCCCCGGTGCGGGGCACCCGCCCGCTCGGGCGGTCCGTGAGGTCGCCGTCGCCGGTGCGGAGAGTGCGGCCGCCGAAACGGTCGTCGCCGTCCCGGCGCGGCAGCCGCCCGCTGGGCGTATCGGTCAGGAAGGCGTCGGAACCCGCCCGGGTGCGGGAACCGGACCGCTCGTCGAACGAACCGTCGCCGGGCCTGGGCACGCGCCCGCCGCCGGGTCCGCCGCGGTCCTCGGCCCCGGGACGGGGTACTCGTCCGCTGCCGTGGCCGCCCAGGTCCTCGGCCCCGCGGCGCGACACGCGCCCACTGCCGTGGCCGCCCAGGTCCTCCGCACCCGTGCGGGCCACGCGGCCGCTCGGGTGGTCGGCGAGGTCGTCGTCGCCCGTGCGCAGGGTGCGGCTGCTGGGACGCCCGGTGGGGTCCTCGGACCCGGGGTACGTGACCCGGCCGCCGAGGTCATCGGCACCGGGGTACGCGCTCCGGCCGCTCGGCCGGCTGTCCAGGTCTCCGGGGTACGCGCTCCGGCCGCTCGGCCGGCTGTCGAGGTCGCCCGTGTACGTGATCCGGCCGCTCGGGCGGCCGCCGAGGTCCTCCGGCGTGGGGTACGGGCCGTCCGTGCGGCCGCTTCGGGTGCTCGGGAGGGCGCCGATGGTGCCGTCGCCCGTGCGCAGAGTACGGCCGCTCGGGCGGTCCGTGAGGTCGCCGGAGTCCTGGAGGCGGACGGTGGCGCGGGCGCCCTGGGGCACGGACTCCGCCGCGCTCGGCGAACGCTGGCCGATCAGCCGGTCGGCGGCGGTCGCCGCGGGCGCCGCGCGCGTCCCCCGGCGGTCGGCGAAGTGGCTGTCGCCGAGCAGCTCCGCCCGGCGCTTCAGCTCCGCGCCCAGAGCCTGCGCGAACTCCCGCATCCGCACCGGGTCCGAGGCGACCAGGTGCTCCGTGACGTGCGGAAGCTCCGTGCAGACCGCGAGTCCTTCGCCGCGGTCGCCACCCGCTCCGTCCACCAGGAGCAGGCCGAGCCGGTCGGGGCGGCCGCCGGCCGCGAGCGAGGCGGCGATCGAACGGAGCAGCTCCGTCCGCCCGCTGCCCGCGGGTCCCTCGATCAGCAGGTGGGGGCCCTCGCGGGTGAGGTCCACGGCCAGCGGGCCGCGCGGTCCGGCGCCCAGGACGGCGGTGCCGTCCGCGGCGGAGGCCCAGCGGGCCATCAGGGAGGCGGGGGTGGCGCGGGCGAGCCCGAGCTCGTCGAGGAGGCGGGCCGACGGGGGCAGCGCGGCGGCACGCGCGCCGGGCGTCGCCGTCGTGTCCGTACGCAAGGGGGCGAGCGCGCGGCCGAAGCGCTCGGCCCAGGCGACGGAGACCGCGTCGACCACGCCGACGGTGCCGTGGCCGGCGACGCGTCCGCCGGAGGTCCTGAGCAGCCGCAGCGCCGTCGCCACATCACCGCTGAGGAGCGCGGCGGCCCCGCACTCGCGGAACGCGAGGGACGCGGCGCACGCCGTCTCGTAGGTGGCGGCCACCGGGGAGACCGGGGAGGCCGAGGGCGCCTCGGCGAGGCACAGGAGATGGATCCCCGCTGCCGCTCCGGCGCCGGCCAGCCGTGCGACGGTCTCGCGCAGGGCCGCCGAACCGGGGTCGCCGTCGACGACCACGACCGTCGTCGGACCCTCGTGCCGGGCCGCCGCCTCCGCGACGGACGCGCGGTCGGCGCTGGGCCAGCCGGGGCCGAGGGGACCGTCGTCGAGCCGCCGGGTCAGCTCCGCCGTACGGGCCTGGGCCTGCTCACGGTCGTACGCCAGGAGCAGCCGGCAGTCCTGGCCGTGGGCCGGCCGGACGTGCGGGAGCCAGCCGAGCCAGCCCCAGGACCGGCGCCGCTCCTCGAGGGAGCGGTTCCGGTCGGCGCTGATCAGCACGATCTCCAGGTCGGAGGGGGAGTGCAGGGCGGCGAGCTGGGCGACGACCGAGCGGGCGAGACCGGCGAGCCGGTCGGCGGGGCCGGCGAGGCCCAGCGAACCGGCCTCCCGCAGGCCCACGGTGACCGGGACGCCGGAGAGGTCGGCGCGGTCCGTGGTGCCGAGCCGGACCACGAGCGATTCGGGGTGGTCCTGGCCGCGCTCCCAGAGCCGGGGGCCGGGACCGAGGGCGGTGAGCAGGACGGTGGCCGGGTCGGGCCAGGTGTCGGCCATCGGCACGGGCGCGGGGGAGCCGTCCCGGGCCCCGGCGCCGAGGCGGGCGCCCGCGTGGGTGTCCGGAGCCGTACGGGGGCCGGTGGCGGGCGCCGGGAGTTCCTCGCGTCCGCCGGCCAGCCGCCGGGCCCAGGCGCCGAGGCCCCGCTTGCCACCGCTCCCCGCGCGCGGGGAACCGGCCGGGGCCGGGGGAGTGTCGCCGCGGTACGGGTGGGTCCTGCTGTGAGCCTCGCCGCCGTCGTCGTCGGGCCCGTCGTGACCGTCGGGGTGGTCGCCCGCGCGGGCGTGGCCCGCGCCGGGGGAACCCGTACCGCGATCGCGGGCGCCGCCCGGACCGTACGGGTCGTCGTACGCGTCCCCGGGGGCCCCGCCGAGCGGGACGCCGCGCGCCCCGCCGTGGGTGGTGTCGTCCACCCGGCCGCCGACCGCCGTGCGGGGCACGCCCGTGTGGGCGGGCCGGTCGTCCGCCGGAGCCCGTCCGTCGGCTCCGGGCGGTGCCACGCGCAGGTGGCCCTCGCCGTCCGGGGCGGTCGCCCTCGTCTCCGTGCCGAGGTCGTCGCCGGGGCCGGTCAGCCGGAGGGCGGACTCGCCGAGGCGCAGCAGCGCGCCCGGCCGGAAGGCGACCGGGCGGTCGCCGACCGGTGTGCCGTCGAGGGTCGTGCCGTTCGTCGAGCCCCGGTCGGCGACCGTGACCCGGCCGTCCTCGCCGACGGTCACCGTGCAGTGCGCGCGGGAGACGTCCGGGTCGTCGAGCGGTACGTCGGCGTCCACGGAACGGCCGATTCTGATCGCTCCGCCGTGCAGCAGGTGCACTCCGCCCGCGTCCGGGCCCGCCACCACGTGCAGCCGGGCCGCGGCGGCCTCGCCGACGCGGTCGTCGGGGCCGGGGACCTGGAGGGAGAGGACCGCGCCGTCGACCAGCGGGGGCTCGCCGAGCACGCACCGGCGGCCGTCGAGCCGCTCCGCGCCCGCGTAGAGCACGGTGGTGCCCGAGGCGGAGGTGTCGGGGCCGGTGACGGCGGCGGCGAGGTTCGAGGCCACGGCGGCCAGGGCCGTCCCGGCGGGGGCCGTGACGAGCACGTCGCAGGTACGTCCGGCGCCATGGCCGGCGTACGGCGCGAGGACGGTCAGCCGGATCTGCATCGCCGTCAGCGGTCCCTTCTGCGTGATGCCCGGCAGGGGGACCGCCCTGTGACTCCCCCCACCCGGCACGGACGCGTCGCCCGGTACAGGTCGGCACGGCGCGGGGGCTCCCGACCCCACCGATGCGACGTGCTGGAGGCATCCTCGCACCTGCCACCGACAACCCGCCCCCGGGTCGGCCGGAAGTGATCTTGAATGGTCGGCTGTGGACGCAAAAGTGCCTGGTTGGGCTTGCCTTCGGAACATGCCCGGCAACCGTCTCGCTTCCGGAAGCGTCTTCTTTCGGACAGACCGGACCCACCCGGCCCCATCCGGGCCGGTCCGGCGAAGGCACACGCCGGCACCGACGTCGGCGCGGCGCCGGCCCGCCCCGGGCAGGCCGGCGGAATCGGAATCGGCCTGTGGACGACCGGCCTGTACCCCGTTCGGCGGCACTAAAGTGGGTCGGACACCCGGACGGGTCACAACAGAGGACAGGGACCCCGGGAACATCACCGGAGCACCCCAGGACCACGATCAGCAGGGAGCGCGTGACGTGCGGCCTATCGGCAGCAAGTACCTGCTCGAGGAGCCGCTCGGCCGCGGCGCCACGGGCACCGTCTGGCGAGCCCGCCAGCGGGAGACGGCGGGCGCCGAGGCGGCCGTGCCCGGCCAGCCCGGCGAGACCGTCGCGATCAAGGTCCTCAAGGAGGAGCTGGCCAACGACGCGGACATCGTGATGCGCTTCCTGCGCGAGCGGTCCGTGCTGCTCCGGCTCACTCACCCCAACATCGTGCGCACCCGCGACCTGGTCGTCGAGGGCGATGTCCTCGCGCTCGTCATGGACCTGGTCGAGGGCCCCGACCTGCACCGGTACATCCGGGACAGCGGCCCGCTGACCCCGGTCGCCGCAGCCCTCCTGACCGCCCAGATCGCCGACGCGCTCGCCGCCAGCCACGCCGACGGCGTCGTCCACCGCGACCTGAAGCCGGCCAACGTCCTGCTCGCCGAGCAGGGCGGCCAGATGCACCCGATGCTCACCGACTTCGGCATCGCGCGCCTCGCGGACTCCCCGGGCCTCACCCGCACCCACGAATTCGTCGGCACGCCCGCGTACGTGGCGCCGGAGTCCGCCGAAGGCCGCCCGCAGACCTCCGCCGTCGACATCTACGGCGCCGGCATCCTGCTCTACGAGCTGGTCACCGGCCGGCCTCCGTTCGCGGGCGGCACCGCCCTGGAGGTCCTCCACCGGCACCTCAGCGAGGAGCCCCGCAGGCCGTCGACCGTGCCCGGGCCCCTGTGGACGGTCATAGAGCGCTGCCTCAGCAAGGACCCGGACCGGCGGCCGAGCGCGGTGAACCTCGCGCGAGGTCTGCGCGCGGTCGCCGCCGGCATCGGCGTGCACTCCACGCCCGCCCAGATCGAGGCGGCCGAGGGCGTCGGCGCGCTCCTCGCCCCGGACCCGGCGCCCGCGCCCGTCCCGCAGACCCCCGAGGCCGGGGCCGCCGACCCCACCCAGGTGCTGCCCAGCGGCGCCGGGACGGCGCCGCAGTACGACCCCGCCGGCGCGACCAGCGTCATGCCGACCAGCGGCCCGGCGGGCGCCGCCGACCCGACCGCCGTCATGCCCCCCGTACCGCCGCGGCCGCCGCAGGGCGCGCAGTCCGAGGAGCCGCACCCCTGGCAGAGCCAGCTCCGCGCGGCCCGCGACCGCAACGAGCAGACGCAGGTGCAGTACCTGGACCCGAGCCAGGACCCGCTGCGCCGCCGTCCGCAGCGGCAGCAGCCTCCGCAGGACCAGCGGCCCGGCCAGTACGGCCAGCAGGGCCAGCAGGGCCAGTACGGACAGCAGCCGCCTCAGCCGTACCAGCAGCAGCGTCCCGCGCAGCAGCGGCCGCAGCAGCCGTACCCGCCGCAGCACCAGCAGCAGCACCAGCCGCAGCAGTACGCGCCGCCGCCCGCCCCGCAGCAGTACGCGCAGCCCCAGCAGCAGTACACCCCGCCGCAGCCGCCGCCCCAGGCGCCGGCCCCGCGCGAGCCGCGTCCGCCGCGTCAGCGCAGCGCCAACCCGGTGCGGATCCCCGGCCTCGGCTGCCTCAAGGGCTGCCTGGTCATGATCGTGCTGTTCGTGGTCGCGGGCTGGCTGGTCTGGGAGCTGACCCCGCTCCAGGACTGGATCGCCGAGGGCAAGAGCTACTGGGAGGCCATCGGCGACGGCATCTCGAAGGTGACCGACTGGTTCTCCAAGATCGGCGAGGCCACCGACTCCACCGGTGCTACCGGCGGTACGACCGGGCAGTGACCCCGTAGGACGACGCAATACTGCCGATTTATCGACTTCCGAGGGGTGATTTCCCCTCGGAAGTGACGTCCGGCGGCTGCGGACGCGTAACTTTGCACGCGAACCGCAGCCGCTGAGGGAGCAGTCTTGGCACGGAACATCGGCAGCCGCTACACCACCCACCAGATCCTGGGGCGGGGCAGTGCAGGAACGGTGTGGCTCGGCGAGGGGCCCGAGGGTCCCGTCGCCGTCAAACTGCTGCGCGAGGACCTGGCCTCCGACCAGGAGCTCGTCGGCCGCTTCGTCCAGGAGCGGACCGCCCTGCTCGGTCTCGACCACCCCCGCGTGGTCAAGGTCCGCGACCTCGTCGTCGACGGCAACGACCTGGCCCTCGTCATGGACCTCGTGCGCGGCACCGACCTGCGCACCCGCCTCGACCGGGAACGCCGGCTCGCCCCCGAGGCCGCCGTCGCGATCGTCGCCGACGTCGCCGACGCACTCGCGGCCGCGCACGCAGCCGGGATCGTCCACCGGGACGTCAAGCCGGAGAACATCCTGCTCGACATGGAAGGGCCGCTCGGGCCCGGCGGCGCGCATCCCGCCCTGCTCACCGACTTCGGCGTCGCCAAGCTGATCGACACGCCGGGCCGCACCAAGGCCACCCGGATCATCGGCACCCCCGACTACCTCGCCCCCGAGATCGTCGAGGGCCTCCCGCCGCGCGCGGCCGTCGACATCTACGCCCTCGCGACGGTCCTGTACGAGCTGCTCGCCGGCTTCACCCCCTTCGGTGGCGGCCACCCCGGCGCCGTGCTGCGCCGCCACGTCACCGAGACCGTCGTCCCGCTGCCCGGCATCCCCGAGGAGCTGTGGCAGCTGATCGTGCAGTGCCTGGCGAAGGCCCCGGCCTCCCGGCTGCGCGCCTCCGAGCTCGCCGCCCGCCTCAAGGACGTCCTGCCGCTGCTCAAGGGCATCCCGCCGCTCGACGTGGACGAGCCGGACGCGGAGCCTGCGCCGGAGACGTACGAGGAGGAGGCGTACGCGACCGGTGCGGGTGCGGGGGAGCCCGGTCCGCGCCGGGCGGCCGTCCCGCTCGTCCCCGGCGCCTCCGCCGACTCCAACCGGGACACCCACACCTCGATGCGCGTCCCGGCCCCCGACGAGCTCTCCGGCGGCCCGCTGGGCACGGCCCGCGCCCCGCGCCCCGCGGGGGCCCGCAGACCCGGCTCGGCCCGCCACAAGGCCGAGGCGGTCCGCAAGCGCCGGATCACCCTCACCATCGCCGCGGTGGTGGTCGCGGGCGCCCTCGGCGCGGGCGGCTACCTGGCGTCCTCCGGGGACGCCGACACCCCGCCGCAGGACTCCAAGCAGTCCTCCCTGCCGTAACAGCGGCGGCGAGCCGTTACGCTGGACGCGTGGCAGTCGTCGATGTATCCGAAGAGCTGAAGTCCCTCTCCTCGACCATGGGGTCGATCGAGGCCGTCCTGGACCTCGAGAAGCTGAGGGCCGACATCGCCGTGCTCGAAGAGCAGGCCGCGGCCCCGTCCCTGTGGGACGACCCGGAGGCGGCGCAGAAGATCACGAGCAAGCTTTCGCACCTGCAGGCCGAGGTCCGCAAGGCCGAGACCCTGCGCGGGCGCATCGACGACCTCGCGGTGCTCTTCGAGCTCGCGGAGGAGATGGACGACCCGGACACCCTCGCCGAGGCCGAGACGGAGCTCACCTCCGTCCGCAAGGCCCTCGACGAGATGGAGGTCCGCACCCTCCTCTCCGGCGAGTACGACGAGCGCGAGGCCCTGGTCAACATCCGCGCCGAGGCCGGTGGCGTCGACGCCTCCGACTTCGCCGAGCGGCTCCAGCGCATGTACCTGCGCTGGGCGGAGCGCCACGGCTACTCGACCGAGATCTACGAGACCTCGTACGCGGAGGAGGCCGGCATCAAGTCGACCACCTTCGTGGTGAAGGCGCCGTACGCCTACGGCACGCTCTCCGTCGAGCAGGGCACCCACCGCCTGGTCCGTATCTCGCCCTTCGACAACCAGGGGCGTCGCCAGACCTCCTTCGCCGGTGTCGAGATCCTGCCGGTCGTCGAGTCCTCCGACCACGTCGAGATCGACGAGTCCGAGCTGCGCGTCGACGTCTACCGCGCCTCGGGCCCCGGTGGCCAGGGCGTCAACACGACCGACTCGGCCGTGCGCATCACGCACCTCCCGACCGGCATCGTGGTCTCCTGCCAGAACGAGCGCTCGCAGATCCAGAACAAGGCGAGCGCCATGAACGTCCTCCAGGCCAAGCTCCTCGAGCGCCAGCGCCAGGAGGAGCGGGCCAAGATGGACGCCCTGAAGGACAGCGGCAGCTCCTGGGGCAACCAGATGCGCTCGTACGTCCTGCACCCGTACCAGATGGTCAAGGACCTCCGTACGGAGTTCGAGGTCGGCAACCCGCAGTCCGTCCTGGACGGCGAGATCGACGGCTTCCTTGAGGCGGGCATCCGCTGGCGCAAGCAGCAGGAGAAGTAACCCGGGAACACGGCACGTTCGGGCCCCGCACCGTCATGGTGCGGGGCCCGTCGTCGTTCTGCGCGGCGGCATCCGTCCGCTCAGCGGATTCGCTGACGCAAGCGGAAACGAGGCCGCTGGGGAGCTTTGTCGACAAGGGAACTGGCGGTGCGGGACCCGGAGTTCTGGGTTTACGTCACAGTTGCATCGTCGTATGTGGGACACGTCGTGATCTTTCGGGCATCGCACGCGCAACGACCTTGACGCTTCATCGGAAACTCGGAAGGGTGGCGTACTGGCATGCGCATTTCTGGGGCGCGTGCGAACGGGGGCGGGCCCAGCAGTGAGCCGCCTCTGTCGCGTGCCCCGAGCGCTGCCCCATGACGAGATGAGCTACTGGGGGTAGCAGCCAGATGACCAAGCAGATGCGAATCCGTATCGCGCGCATCGCCGCGGGTGCGGTGATCGCGGCCGGTGCGTCGCTGACGGCGGCGGGTGCGGCGCAGGCCGTGGGCGCCTTCGGTGAGAACGACCCGACGCCGACGCCCACCTGCATCCCGGGAACCGCCGGGTGCCAGGAGACCACGCCGCCGGAGACCACTCCGCCGGTGACCACTCCGCCGGAGACGACGCCGCCGGTGACCACTCCGCCGGTGACGACGCCGCCGGTGACCACTCCGCCGGTGACGACGCCGCCGGAGACGACCCCGCCGGTGACCACGCCGCCGGTGACCACCCCGCCGGAGACGACTCCGCCGGTGACCACCCCGCCGGTCGAGACCACGGAGCCGGGCACGGGCGAGACCACGGAGCCGGGTCCGGGCGAGACCACGGAGCCCGGCCCGGTCGAGACGACCGGCCCGGCTGACGGCGGCACCGACAACGGTGACGCCGGCACCTGCACCGTCGACCTCGACGGCGCCGAGTGCGTGGACAGCGGCAACAGCAACACCGACACCAACAACGCCGGCTCGCAGCCCGTGCAGCAGGGTCAGGCGAAGGAGGAGCTCGCCGAGACCGGTGCGGCCGAGACCTCGTTCCTGATCATCGGTGCCGCGACCATGATCGCCGGTGGCATCGGCTTCCGCATGCTGCCGCGTCTCGTCGGCGGTGGCCGCGCCGCCGTCTGATCCGGCCGCGAGGATGGATCCGTACGGCGCATGACGTACAGAGCATGAGGAAGGGCCGGGGAGATGCTCCCCGGCCCTTCTCCATGGTTCCGGCTCGTGTGGACGCCGTGCGGTCCGCTAGACCGTACGGACCGCCGCGAGCAGGGCGATCGCAGCCAGCAGGGCGATCGCCAGCGTCAGCAGCATCGCGGGCGAGAGACCACCCTGCGGGGTCAGTCGCTCCCGGTTCGCGCGGCAGACGGGGCAGCGGCCCTCGGCGACCGGGGCCGCGCAGTTGGCGCACACCAGTCGGTCGTAGGTCATGCGCTCTCCTCCTCCCGCACTGGGTTTCACACCAGGACAACGTCCGAGGGTGTCCGGACGTTCCCCCTACCACTCTGCCAGCTCGACGGCGTTTCGGCGCGCCCCACCGGATCGCGACCGCCCCGTCCGCAAGGGCGAAAAGGATAAACGTCGCAAGCCGGAACCGCGACTGCGCGGGTCTTCCCCGGTCGCGTAAGGTCACGCACACCTACTCCCGGCCGACCGTGGTGCATCCGTGATCCGATTCGACAACGTCTCCAAGTCCTATCCGAAGCAGAACCGCCCCGCGCTCCGGGATGTATCCCTGGAGATCGAGAAGGGGGAGTTCGTCTTCCTCGTCGGTTCGTCCGGCTCCGGAAAGTCGACTTTCCTGCGGCTGCTCCTCCGTGAGGAGCGCGCCAGCCAAGGCCAGGTGCACGTCCTCGGCAAGGACCTGGCCCGGCTCTCCAACTGGAAGGTGCCGCACATGCGGCGTCAGCTCGGCACCGTCTTCCAGGACTTCCGCCTCCTTCCCAACAAGACCGTCGCCGAGAACGTGGCCTTCGCCCAGGAGGTCATCGGCAAGCCGCGCGGCGAGATCCGCAAGGCCGTGCCGCAGGTGCTCGACCTGGTCGGGCTCGGCGGCAAGGAGGACCGGATGCCGGGCGAGCTCTCCGGTGGTGAGCAGCAGCGCGTCGCCATCGCCCGGGCCTTCGTCAACCGCCCGATGCTGCTGATCGCCGACGAGCCCACCGGCAACCTCGACCCGCAGACCTCGGTCGGCATCATGAAGCTGCTCGACCGCATCAACAGGACAGGGACCACCGTCGTCATGGCGACCCACGACCAGAACATCGTCGACCAGATGCGCAAGCGCGTCATCGAGCTGGAGAAGGGCCGCCTCGTCCGCGACCAGGCCCGCGGCGTCTACGGTTACCAGCACTGAGCAGGTAGGGGACTCAACACACCATGCGCGCTCAGTTCGTGCTCTCCGAGATCGGCGTCGGTCTCCGGCGCAATCTCACGATGACGTTCGCCGTCATCGTCTCCGTGGCCCTCTCACTCGCCCTGTTCGGCGGTGCGCTGCTCATGCGCGAGCAGGTCAGCACGATGAAGGACTACTGGTACGACAAGGTCAACGTCTCCATCTTCCTCTGCAACAAGGCCGACGCGGCTTCCGCGGCCAAGTGCGCCAAGGGCGCGGTCACGGCGCAGCAGAAGGAGCAGATCGAGGCCGATCTGAAGAAGATGGAGATCGTCGACACCGTCCTGCACGAGACGGCCGACGAGGCGTTCAAGCGGTACAAGGAGCAGTACGGCGACACCGCCATCGCCTCCGTCGTGACGCCGGACCAGATGCAGGAGTCGTTCCGGGTCAAGCTCAAGGACCCGGAGAAGTACAAGGTGGTCGCCACGGCCTTCGCCGGCCGTGACGGCGTCGAGTCGGTCGCGGACCAGCGGGGCATCCTGCAGAACCTCTTCGACCTGATGAACGGCATGAACATCGCCGCCCTCGGCGTCATGGGGCTGATGCTGGTCATCGCGCTGATGCTGATCGTCAACACGGTCCGCGTCTCGGCCTTCAGCCGCCGCCGCGAGACCGGGATCATGCGGCTCGTCGGCGCGTCCAGCTTCTACATCCAGATGCCGTTCATCATGGAGGCGGCGTTCGCCGGACTCCTCGGTGGCGCGGTCGCCTGTGTGCTGCTGCTCGTCGGCCGGTACTTCCTCATCGACCACGGCATCGCGCTCGCGGAGAAGATGCAGCTCGTCAACTTCATCGGCTGGGACGCCGTCTTCGCCAAGCTGCCTCTGGTGATCGCCATCGGGCTGCTGATGCCCGCGGTGGCGGCTTTCATCGCGCTGCGCAAGTACCTGAAGGTGTGAGAAGACACCACTGACGGCGGAGGGCGTCGTACGGGCAAAGCCCGTGCGGCGCCCTTGCCTTGTCCTAGAGTGGGCGCCATGCCGGCCGGCACCGACCATCTCTGTATCCGGCCCCGCGGAGTGCTCCGTGGGGCCGTTCTGACGTTGGTCTTCACCGGGGTCCTGGCCACCGCCGCCGCCACCGGCTCGCTGCCCCGGCAGGAGTCCGCCGCCGGGCGCACGACGGCGACCCTGCGCGCGGGGGAGGGGTCCCGGGACTCCGCGACGGTCGACAGCGCAGCCCTGAACCGGGCCGCCGCCGACGCCATGGCGGACGGCAAGTCGGGCAAGCAGGCGGCCGAGGAGTTCGTCAGCCGCAGCGGGGACCGCTGGGGCGCGGTGTACGACAAGAGGGAGTACGCCGAGTTCGAGCAGGCCCTCGACGGCGCCTACACCGGCGTGGGGCTCTCCGCCGGCCGGGCCGCCGGGGGCAGGGTCCGGGTGACCCGGGTGCAGAGCGGCGGCCCCGCCGAGCGGGCCGGACTCCGGGCCGACGACCGGCTGGTCTCCGTCGACGGCCGCCCGGTCGACGGGCTCTCGGTCTCCGAGGTCGTCGCCCTCCTGCGCGGCGACGGCGTACCGGGCTCCAGCGTCGCCCTCCGGGTCGAGCGGGGCCGCGCGGCCTGGACGCAGACACTGCACCGGGCCAGGCTCGCCACGGACCCGGTCACCGTCCGCCGTCTCGACGACGGGACCCTGCTGATCCGGGTCGCCGCCTTCACCAAGGGCGCGGGCGCGCGTGTGCGGGACGCGGTACGGGCCGCGCCGGCCGGTGCCGGCGTCCTCCTGGACCTGCGGGGCAACGCCGGAGGCCTGGTCGCCGAGGCCGCCGTGGCCGCCTCCGCCTTCCTCGACGGCGGTCTGGTCGCCACGTACGACGTGGAGGGCGAGCAGCGCGCCGTGTACGCGGAGGGCGGCGGTGACACCGGCAGGCCGTTGGTGGCGCTGATCGACGGGGGCACGATGAGCGCGGCCGAGCTGCTCACCGGGGCCCTCCAGGACCGGGGCCGGGCCGTCACGGTCGGCTCGCGCACCTTCGGCAAGGGTTCGGTCCAGATGCCCAGCGCCCTGCCGGACGGCTCCGTCGCCGAGCTGACCGTCGGCCACTACCGCACCCCGGCCGGTCACGCCGTCGACGGCCGGGGCATCACCCCCGACCTGACCGCAGGGGAACGGGCGGAAGAACAGGCGAAGACGGTATTGAGTGGCCTCGGAGGGGGCTCGTAGTGCGAAAATGACCGCACTATGGCAAAGGGACTCGTGAACGTGCAGGGCAAGCCTGCGAAGAAGAACCAGGACAAGGCGCCCGAGCGCAAGATCATCGCGCAGAACAAGAAGGCGCGCCACGACTACCACATCGTCGACACCTACGAGTGCGGTCTGGTGCTCATGGGCACCGAGGTGAAGTCGCTGCGGATGGGCCGCGCCTCGCTGGTCGACGGCTTCGTGCAGATCGACAGGCACGAGGCGTGGCTGCACAACATCCATGTGCCCGAGTACATGCAGGGCAGCTGGACCAACCACTCGGCGAAGCGGAAGCGCAAGCTGCTGCTGCACCGCGAGGAGATCGACAAGCTGGAGGCGAAGTCGCAGGAGACGGGTCACACGATCGTGCCCCTTGCGCTGTACTTCCTGAACGGCCGGGTCAAGGTCGAGATCGCGCTCGCCAAGGGCAAGAAGGAGTTCGACAAGCGCCAGACCCTGCGTGAGAAGCAGGACACCCGCGAGACGAACCGGGCCATCGCGGCGGCCAAGCGCAAGCAGCGGGCGGCCCAGGCCGGCTAGCGGCGCGGCCGCGGGTAATACGCTGGCGACAGCGCCCGTCGGTCACGTACGATGGGTCACGCACCTCACAGCGGGTGCGACCTTTGAAAAAACAACATGGGGATGATCGGTTTCGACAGCGGATACCGATGCAGGGGAAGCGTGTCGAGGAAGCGGCAATGATCTCGTTAACCATATGTCGCAACCAATAATCGCCAACTCCAAGAGCGATAACTCCCGCTTCGCCCTCGCTGCCTAATTTTAGGTAACGACAAGAAGCCTCTGTGAGGAGCGTCAGCCCGGGGGTGGTCCCGACCCGGATCCTGGCGTCATTTAGGGATCTAAACCTCTAGCCCCGGTCACGGGGGCTGGAGGGAAATCAAACAGTGACTGAGCCCGTCGGAGACTTGTCCGTGTGATCTCCGGGGCTGAGAAACTCGTAGCGGACTGCGCACGGAGAAGCCCTGTTTCCGTACCGTTGGACGCGGGTTCGATTCCCGCCATCTCCACCGAGCGTCCGGGAGGCTCGCCCTCTCGGACACCTCATCCCATGTGGGCGAAGGCCCGGCAGTCATCCGACTGCCGGGCCTTCGTCATGCCCGGCCGCCCTCTTCGGTCGCCGCGCGGAGCGTCAGTGCCACGGCGGCCGCGACGGCCGGGACCAGGAAGCCGAAGGATGCGAACGGGGCGTGGTCGGCGGCCCAGCCGCCGGTGGCGGAGCCGGCCGCGATGCCGCCGAGGAGGGCGGTCACGGCCAGCGTCATGCCCTCGTTGAGCTGGGACGCCGGCGTCAGGCGCTGCACCAGGCCCATGCCCGTCACCATCGTCGGAGCCGTCGCCATGCCCGCCAGGAGGAGTCCGCCGGCGAGGGCGAGCAGCGAGCCGGTCGAGGCGGCGAGCAGGGGCACCGTCATCAGGACGGCCATCGCGGCCAGGCAGGTGCGGAGCCGGACGGTGCGGCGGGCGCGGCCGTAGAGGAGGCCCGCCGCGCAGGAGCCCGCGGCCTGGAGGGCCAGCACCGGACCGGCGACGGGGCCGTCCACGTACGCCACGGTCACCACCTCCATGGAACCGAAGACCGCGCCGGTGGCGAGGAAGACCGCCAGGAGCGGGGCCATGCCGGGGACCCGCAGCGGGGAGCCCGTGGCGGCACGGGGGGAGACCGGCGGCTCGGTGGAGCGCTGGGCGGCGAAGATCAGGACGCCGGTGAGGAACAGCGCGGCGCCGACGAGGGTGCCCGCCTCGGGGAAGAGCGTGGAGCAGAGCAGCGCGGCGACGACCGGGCCGAGCATGAAGCAGAGCTCGTCGGTGGCCTGTTCGAAGGCGTTGGCGGTGTGCAGGGCGTCGCGGTCGTCCTTGAGGAGATGGGCCCAGCGGGCCCGGGACATGCCCCCCGTGTTGGGCGAGGTGGCGGTGAGCGCGGTGGTGGCGAACAGGGCCCAGACGGGCGCCTTCTCGTGGACGCAGAGCAGCAGCACCAGATGGCCGAGGACGGCGTAGACGGTGGCGGGGACGGCGATCCGCGCCTGGCCGTACCGGTCGACGAGCCGGGCGATCCAGGGGGCGGTGAGGGCCCCGGCGGCCATGCCGGTGGCGGTCACGCCGCCCGCGAGGGCGTACGAGTCGTAGGCCGCCGCGATCATGATCACGGCGCTGACGCCGAACATGCCCATGGGCAGCCGGGCGATCAGATTGCCGACGATGAAGGCGCGGGCGCCGGGGACGCCGAAGAGGCGGAGGTAGGAGTTGCGGGAGGTGCGGACGGGGTGGCTGGGGACGGCGGTGCGCCGGTCGCGGTAGCGGGGGGCGAGGGCCGGGCCCGCCGGGGTGAGGGTGAGGTCCGGTTGCGGCATGGACCAAGGCTCGCCGTTGGGGGCGGGGTGGGTCCAACACCTGTTCGGTGGCCATTCACGCGGCTGTGTTGTTAAATGCGGCGATGTCCTCCCCGGTACCTTCCCCCATGCCGGCGTCCGCCGCGCCGACGCCCCCCGGGCCGGCGTCCGTCGTGCCGCGCGACATCGACCCCCGTCTCCTGCGCGCCTTCACCGCCGTCGCCGAGGAGCTGCACTTCACCCGCGCCGCCGCCCGCCGCTACGTCGCCCAGCAGGCCCTCAGCCGCGATATCCGGCGCCTGGAGCGCGACGTGGGCGCCGAGCTCTTCGTACGGACCACCCGGCAGGTCTCCCTCACTCCTGAGGGCGAGCGTCTCCTCCCGTACGCGCTCCGGGTGTTGGCCGCGCACGACGAGCTGACCGAGGCCTTCCGTGCCGCGCCCCGGCCGCTCCTCGTCGACCTCAACAGCCCCGGTCTCGCCCCCGAGAACGTGCTGCGCCGGGCCCGTGAACTCGCCCCGGACCAGGAGCTGATGGCCCGCTACGAGAGCGGACTCACCGGCGCCGTAAGGGAGATGCTCGCCGGGCGGCTCGACACCTCCTTCGGCCGGTACGGCGGGCTCGACGCCGGACTGCGGGCGCGGCTCGACTCCCAGTTCGTGCGGTACGAGCGCATGGCCGTGGTCCTCCCCGACGACCATCCGCTCGCCGGCCTGACCGAGGTGCCGCTCTCCGCTCTCGCCGGGGAACGGATCTACGCGGGCGCGGGGAACGACCGCACACCCGAGTGGACCGACCTCGCCGCCCGGCTCTTCGCCGGGCGCGGCATCGAGATCGCCCCGCCCGCGCCGCTCGCCGTCGGCAAGGAGGAGTTCCACCGCATCATGGCCAAGCACCGCAACCCGGTGCTCGCCGTCGTCGACTTCCCGCCCATGCCGGGATGTGTGCTGCGGCCGCTCGTCGACCCCGTACCCCTGTCGCCCGTGAGCCTGGTGTGGCGCAAAGGGCTGCGCCACACCGGTCTGGACGCGCTGCGGACCGCGGCCGCCGAGATCGGGGCCAGGGAGGGCTGGCACGCCCGCCCGGCCGGGTCCTGGCTGCCCGAGGGCGAGCCGGGGCTGCCGGGCGCCTGAGGGGGCGCCCGAGGAGGGCCGGGCGCGGGCGGGGCGCGTACCGGCGCTCACAGAGGCTTCGCACCCCGGGTGAGAGCAAGGTTCCGTCGCCGTCACCTCGCGGCACCGGGCCGAAACGCGGCCTCCCTAGCGTCGGGGGCAGGTGGACCGGGGCTGTGGACGCCCCAGGACCCGACACCCGCGGAGGTACGACATGGGCGGCCGGTGGATCGAGCAGTGGGAGCCGGAGGACGAGGCCTTCTGGCGCGAGAAGGGCGAGCGGATCGCGCGGCGGAACCTGCTCTACTCCGTCCTCTCCGAGCACATCGGCTTCTCGATCTGGAGCCTGTGGTCGGTCATGGTGCTCTTCATGGGCCCGCAGTACGGCATCGACCCGGCCGGCAAGTTCTTCCTGATCGGGACCGCGACCTTCGTCGGCGCGCTGATCCGCATCCCGTACACCTTCGCCGTCGCCCGCTTCGGCGGCCGTAACTGGACGGTCTTCAGCGCCCTGCTGCTCCTGCTGCCCACCGGCTTCGCCTTCGCGGTGATGGAGCCCGGGACCTCGTACACCACCTTCGTCCTGGTGGCGGCCCTCACCGGCGTCGGCGGCGGCAACTTCGCCTCCTCGATGACGAACATCAACGCCTTCTTCCCGCTGCGGAAGAAGGGCTGGGCGCTCGGGCTCAACGCGGGCGGCGGCAACATCGGCGTCCCCGTCGTCCAGCTCGTCGGCCTCCTCGTCATCGGTACGGCGGGCGCCGTGCACCCGAGGATCGTGCTCGGCGTCTATCTGCCGCTGGTCGTCGTCGCCGCCGTGTGCGCGGCGCTCTTCATGGACAACCTCGCCCCCGTGAAGAACGACACCGGCGCCGCGAAGGAGGCCGTCCGGGCCCGCCACACCTGGATCATGGCCTTCCTGTACATCGGCACCTTCGGCTCCTTCATCGGCTACAGCTTCGCCTTCGGCCTCGTGCTCCAGACCCAGTTCGGCCGTACCCCGCTCCAGGCCGCCTCGCTCACCTTCATCGGCCCGCTGCTCGGCTCCCTCATCCGGCCCGTCGGCGGCTCCCTCGCCGACCGTCACGGCGGCGCCCGCATCACCCTGGGGACCTTCGCCGCGATGGCCCTCGCGACCGGTGTCGTCATCTACGCCTCCGTGATCGAGTCCCTCACCGTCTTCCTCGTCGGCTTCATCGGGCTCTTCGTCCTCAGCGGCCTCGGCAACGGCTCCACGTACAAGATGATCCCGGCGATCTTCCTCGCCCAGGGGCACCGCAAGGGCCTCGCCGGGGAGGCCGCCGAGGCCTACGGGCGGCGGCTCTCCGGCGCCGCGATGGGCCTCATCGGAGCGGTCGGCGCGCTCGGCGGTCTCGGCATCAACCTCGCCTTCCGCCAGTCCTTCCAGACCTCCGGCACCGGCACGGCGGCCTTCGTCGCCTTCCTGGCCTTCTACGCGGCCTGCATGGTCGTCACCTGGGCGGTATACCTTCGCGCTCCGGTCGCGGTTCCCTCGACGGTCCCGGAGGACGCCGGGGACGTCACCGAGCCGGAGTCCCGGTCCGGCTACGCGAAGGTGTGATGTCCGGTGCCCGGCGCGGACCGTAACGATCAGGAAATACGGGCGAACCGAGACCGTCACGCGTCCCCGTCAGGCTCTGACCCCATGGACGAGCAGCAAGAACACGGCCCCGCCGGCCCCCTCGCCGGCTTCACGGTCGGCGTCACCGCGGCGCGGCGCGCGGACGAACTCATCGCGCTGCTGCGCCGGCGCGGTGCCGCCGTCGTCCACGGGCCCGCCCTGCGGATCGTGCCCCTCGCGGACGACACCGAACTCCTCGCCGCCACCAAGGAACTCATCGGCCACGCCCCGGACGTCGTCGTCGCCACGACGGCGATCGGCTTCCGGGGCTGGGTCGAGGCGGCGGAGGGCTGGGGATGCGGGGAGGAGCTCCTCGCGGTCCTGCGGGACGTCGAGCTCCTCGCCCGTGGACCCAAGGTCAAGGGAGCCGTACGGGCCGCCGGACTCACCGAGTCCTGGTCGCCCGGCTCGGAGTCCATGGCCGAGGTCCTCGACCGGCTTCTCGCCGAGGGCGTGGCGGGCCGGCGGATCGCCCTCCAGCTGCACGGGGAACCGCTGCCCGGCTTCGTGGAGGCGCTCACGGCCGCCGGCGCGGAGGTCGTCGGCGTCCCCGTCTACCGGTGGATGCCTCCGGAGGACATCGGGCCGCTCGACCGGCTCCTCGACGCGACCCTCGCCGGCACCGTGGACGCCGTCACCTTCACCAGTGCCCCCGCCGCCGCCTCCCTCTTCTCCCGGGCCGGGGAGAGGGGCGTACGGGACCGGCTCGTCGAGGCGCTGCGGCACGAGGTGCTCGCGGTCTGCGTCGGCCCCGTGACGGCGCTCCCGCTCCAGGCGGAGGGCATCGACACGTACCAGCCCGAGCGCTTCCGGCTCGGCCCGCTCGTCCAGCTGCTCTGCAGGGAACTGCCCGCCCGTTCACAGGTCCTGCCGGTCGCGGGCCGCCGCCTGGAGGTCCGAGGGCACGCCGTCCTCGTCGACGGCGCCCTGCGGCCCGTACCGCCCGCCGGGATGGCCCTCCTCGGGCTCCTCGCCCGCCGTCCCGGCTGGGTGGTCTCCCGCGCCGACCTGCTGCGGGCGCTGCCCGGCGCGGGGCGTGACGAACACGCCGTCGAGACCGCGATGGCCCGCCTCCGCACGTCCCTCGGCGCTCCGAAGCTGATCCAGACGGTGGTGAAGCGGGGGTATCGGCTGGCGCTGGACGCGGCGGCGGACGCGAAGTACGACGACTAGGGGGTGCCGCCCTCGCTCCCGCGCGGGCCGCGCCGCGCCGGGCTCGGCCCGCCACCCCCGCCGCGCCGGCACACGGGACGGCGCCCTCGGCGGCGCCTCCGCCCCCGGGGGGGCGCCCGCACTCGTGGCCCGGCGGGCACGGGGTGCGGGGGCGTACGGTGATCTCGCCTGACACAGTGCCTTCCGGTGGCGTACGCTCGACGGCTGCCCAGTGCACGTCAGAAGGGGGCCTTAGGTGGCCGCGCAGGAAGCCGTGGACACGGTCAGAGACCGTGAGATCGGTGTCGAGCAGGAACATCTGGATCACGTCTACCGCCGACTGGAGGAGAAGATCCACGAGGCGGAGTTCCTGATGAACGACGCCGCCCAGCGGGGCCAGGTCGGCACGCCCGGCGCGCTCGCCGAGCGCGACGCCCAGGTCTTCCGGGCCGGCATCCACCTCAACCGGCTCAACAACGAGTTCGAGGACTTCCTCTTCGGCCGGATCGATCTGCTGTACGGCAAGGACGGGAAGAAGGGCCCGGACGGGGCCTACACCTCCGTCGAGCCCGCCGAGGACGCCGTACGGCCCGACAACACCGCCGAGATCGGCGAGACCCTCCACATCGGCCGGATCGGCGTCCTCGACTCCGACTACGCGCCGCTGGTCATCGACTGGCGCGCACCGGCCGCCGCGCCCTTCTACCGGTCCACGCCGGTCGATCCGGGCCGGGTCGTACGGCGCCGGGTCATCCGCTCCAAGGGCCGCCAGGTCCTCGGGGTCGAGGACGACCTCATGCGTCCCGAGCTCCGGGCCACCCTGGACGGGCGCGAGCTGCCCGTCATCGGCGACGGCGCCCTGATGGCCGCCCTCGGACAGGCCCGCAGTCACACCATGCGGGACATCGTGTCCTCCATCCAGGCCGAGCAGGACCTCGTCATCCGCGCGCCCGCCGCCTCCGTCACGTACGTCGAGGGCGGGCCGGGGACCGGCAAGACCGCCGTGGCCCTGCACCGGGCCGCGTACCTGCTCTACCAGGACCGGCGGCGGTACGCGGGCGGCATCCTGATCGTCTCGCCGACCCCGCTCCTCGTCTCCTACACCGAGGGCGTTCTGCCCTCCCTGGGCGAGGAGGGGCAGGTCGCCATCCGCGCGGTCGGCAGTCTCGTCGACGGCGCCGAGGCCACCGCCTACGACGACCCGGCCGTCGCCCGGATCAAGGGCTCCTCCCGGATGCTCCACGTGCTCCGCAAGGCCGCCCGCGGCGCCCTGGAGACTCCGCCGCCCCGGAACCAGCCCGAGCTGGGCGAGGAGGACGTCCCCGTCCCGGCGGGCACGCCGACGCGGCTGCGTGTCGTCGCCTTCGGCCGCCGTCTGGAGCTGGAGGCCGACGAGCTGCGGCGCATCCGGCACAACGTCCTCGGCGGCACCGCCCCCGTCAACCTGCTGCGCCCGCGCGCCCGCCGGCTGCTCCTGGACGCGCTGTACGCCAAGTCGGGCGCGGTCGGCCGGCACAGCGACCCCGAGCTCGCCGCCGAACTGCGTTCCTCCTTCGACGAGGACGTGTCGACGGAGGACTCCTTCCTCGGGTTCCTCGACGCCTGGTGGCCCGAACTCACCCCGCGCCGGGTCCTCGACGCGATGGCCGACGAGCGCCGGCTCGGCCGCTGGGCCCGCCGCATCCTCAACCCGGGCGAGGTGCGGCGGCTCGCCCGCTCGCTGCGCCGCACGGAGCTGTCCGTCCACGACGTGGCGCTCCTCGACGAGCTGCACACCCTGGTCGGGGCCCCGGCCAGGCCCCGGAAGAAGCGCGAGTACGACCCGCTCGACCAGCTCACGGGCCTGGAGGAGCTCATGCCCGTCCGGGAGGAGACCCAGCGCGAGCGGGCCGAGCGGCTCGCCGCGGAGCGCACCGAGTACGCGCACGTGATCGTCGACGAGGCGCAGGACCTCACGCCCATGCAGTGGCGGATGGTCGGGCGGCGCGGCCGGCACGCCACCTGGACGGTCGTCGGCGACCCGGCGCAGTCCTCCTGGTCGGACCCGGACGAGGCCGCGGCGGCCCGCGACGAGGCTCTCGGGTCCCGTCCGCGGCGCCGTTTCGAGTTGACCGTGAACTACCGGAACCCGGCCGAGATCGCCGAGCTCGCGGCCAAGGTGCTCGCCCTCGCCATGCCCGGCAAGGAGTCGCCGCGCGCGGTCCGCTCGACGGGCGTCGAGCCCCGTTTCGTACGGGTCGCGGAGACGGCAGGGAAGCCCGATCTGGCTGAAACTGTTCGGTCCGAGGCGCGGCTGCTCCTGGAGCGGGTCGAGGGCACCGTCGGTGTCGTCGTCGCCATGAACCGGCGCCAGGAGGCGGCCCGCTGGCTGGCCGAGCTGGGCGACCGGGTGGTGGCACTCGGCTCCCTGGAGGCGAAGGGACTGGAGTACGACGCCACGGTCGTCGTCTCGCCCGCGGAGATCGCGGACGAGTCACCGGCCGGCCTGCGGGTCCTCTACGTGGCCCTGACCCGGGCGACGCAGCAGCTCACGGTGGTCGCGGCGGCGGCGGACATGCCGGACGAGGCGGGGGTCCCGGACCTGCTCAGGGACTGATCCCACGGAGCGGGTGACGCCGATTTCAGGTCAACCTGTGGCGCTGGAATCACCAACCAGGGTGGTTTGTTAGCCTTGTCGTGGCACCGGCTCGATCCAAGCCCCCGGGCCCAACCTTCGTCCCTCAGAGGGACCACTTGCCGCGAGGCGAGCATGGCGGGTCGGTGCCACTTAGACGTACGTACGAAGTCGAGGCCCTCGTCACCCCTGGTGATGGGGGCCTCTTCTGTTTCCCCAGAACTTCTCGTATGGTGGAAACTACTTTCCGAAAACAAAATGACCGCATTACCTGCTACCGGCAGGTAGGTGCGACCATCGGAGGGCGCCGCCGGGCAACCAGCCGGGGCGGCGTAGCAACGAAGCTCAGGGAAAGCAGAGGAACTCGGCCATGGCAACGGCGCCCAGCGTCTCGTACTCGATGACGGTCCGGCTGGAGGTTCCCGCGAGCGGAACCGCGGTCTCCCAGCTCACCACGGCGGTGGAGTCCCACGGCGGATCCGTCACCGGCCTCGACGTGACCGCCTCCGGCCACGAGAAGCTCCGTATCGACGTCACCATCGCCGCGACCTCCACGGCGCACGCCGACGAGATCGTCGAGCAGCTGCGCACCATCGAGGGCGTCGTCCTGGGCAAGGTCTCCGACCGTACGTTCCTGATGCACCTCGGCGGCAAGATCGAGATGGCGTCCAAGCACCCCATCCGCAACCGTGACGATCTCTCCATGATCTACACCCCGGGCGTGGCCCGCGTGTGCATGGCGATCGCCGAGAACCCCGAGGACGCCCGCCGCCTCACCATCAAGCGCAACTCCGTCGCGGTCGTCACCGACGGCTCGGCCGTCCTCGGCCTCGGCAACATCGGCCCGATGGCCTCCCTGCCCGTCATGGAGGGCAAGGCAGCCCTCTTCAAGCGCTTCGCCGGCATCGACGCCTGGCCGATCTGCCTCGACACGCAGGACACCGACGAGATCGTGGCCATCGTCAAGGCCATCGCCCCCGGCTTCGCGGGCATCAACCTCGAGGACATCTCCGCGCCCCGCTGCTTCGAGATCGAGGCCCGGCTGCGCGAGGCCCTCGACATCCCCGTCTTCCACGACGACCAGCACGGCACCGCCATCGTCGTCCTCGCCGCCCTCACCAACGCACTGCGCGTGGTCAACAAGGGCATCGGCGACGTACGGGTCGTCATGTCCGGTGCCGGCGCGGCCGGTACGGCCATCCTCAAACTGCTCATCGCCGCGGGCGTCAAGCACGCCGTCGTCGCCGACATCCACGGTGTCGTGCACGCGGGCCGCGAGGACCTCGTCGACGCCGCGCCCGGCACTCCGCTGCGCTGGATCGCCGACAACACCAACCCCGAGGGCGTCACCGGCACCCTCAAGCAGGCCGTGGTCGGCGCGGACGTCTTCATCGGCGTCTCGGCCCCGAACCTGCTGGGCGCGGACGACGTCGCCGCGATGGCCGAGGGCGCGATCGTCTTCGCGCTCGCGAACCCCGACCCGGAGGTCGACCCGGCCGCCGCGCGCCAGACGGCCGCCGTCGTCGCCACCGGCCGCTCGGACTTCCCGAACCAGATCAACAACGTGCTGGTGTTCCCGGGTGTCTTCCGCGGTCTCCTCGACGCCCAGTCCCGTACCGTCAACACGGAGATGATGCTGGCGGCCGCCACGGCCCTGGCCGATGTCGTCACCGAGGACGAGCTGAACCCGAACTACATCATCCCGTCGGTCTTCAACGACAAGGTCGCGGGTGCGGTCGCGGGAGCCGTGCGCAACGCGGCCAAGGCGGCGGCCGGCGGCCCTGCGGCGACCGGGCGCTGACGGCGCGTCGCGATTCGCGGAGGCGTAAACCCGCCTTTAGGGTGGCTTTTCGGCTCCGCATGGTTTTCACGGAGTCGACAGAACGTCACCACCACGGGGCTCTGGCGCTTTTCGTGTGACCCCAGGGGGTGCCGGATTGGCGTTCCCGCCGCTGGTGGGGGCAGGATGCGTGTTTGGGCGCGAGGGTCTGTCATTAGACCCGGGTCCGGGGACTGTCCGAAGGCCCTGGCAGCATCGGCTTCGCTGTACCCAATCACGCGGCTTCCGCCGCGTGGCACGCCTCACAGGCAAGAAGAACACGGGAGTAACAACATGAACCGCAGTGAGCTGGTGGCCGCCCTGGCCGACCGCGCCGAGGTGACCCGCAAGGACGCCGACGCCGTGCTGGCCGCTCTCGCCGAGACCGTCGGTGAGGTCGTCGCCAAGGGCGACGAGAAGGTCACCATCCCCGGCTTCCTGACCTTCGAGCGCACCCACCGTGCCGCTCGCACCGCTCGTAACCCGCAGACCGGCGACCCGATCAACATCCCGGCCGGCTACAGCGTGAAGGTCTCCGCGGGCTCGAAGCTCAAGGAAGCCGCCAAGGGCAAGTAAGGCCGACAAGGCCGCGTAAGGCAGCCTGGAGGCACAGAAAGGGCGGCCACCCTGTCAGGGTGGCCGCCCTTTCGTTTGTCCGTCAGAGGCCCGTTGACGCGGTCGGACGCCGGGTGCGCGCGCGGGGACCCGGTCCCCGCGCGCGCACGGCCGGTCAGACCAGCGCGCTGCCCGGGAGCTCGACCTTGGCGCCGAGCTCGACGAGCTTCTCCATGAAGTTCTCGTAGCCGCGGTTGATCAGCTCGATGCCGTGCACCCGGGAGGTGCCCTGCGCCGCGAGCGCCGCGATCAGGTACGAGAAGCCGCCGCGCAGGTCGGGGATGACCAGATCGGCGCCCTGGAGCCTCGTCGGGCCGGACACGACCGCCGAGTGCAGGAAGTTGCGCTGGCCGAAGCGGCAGTCGGAGCCGCCGAGGCACTCGCGGTACAGCTGGATGTGAGCGCCCATCTGGTTGAGCGCGGAGGTGAAGCCGAGCCGGGACTCGTACACCGTCTCGTGGACGATGGAGAGGCCGGAGGCCTGCGTCAGGGCCACGACCAGCGGCTGCTGCCAGTCCGTCTGGAAGCCGGGGTGCACGTCCGTCTCCAGGTGGATCGCGTTGAGCGAGCCGCCCGGGTGCCAGAAGCGGATGCCCTCGTCGTCGATCTCGAAGGCGCCACCCACCTTCCGGTAGGTGTTGAGGAAGGTCATCATCGAGCGCTGCTGGGCGCCGCGCACGTAGATGTTGCCCTCGGTCGCGAGCGCCGCCGACGCCCAGGAGGCCGCCTCCAGGCGGTCCGGGAGCGCCCGGTGGGTGTAGCCGTCGAGGCGGTCGACACCGGTGATCCGGATGGTCCGGTCGGTGTCCATGGAGATGATCGCGCCCATCTTCTGCAGCACGCAGATGAGGTCCTCGATCTCGGGCTCCACGGCGGCGTTGGACAGCTCGGTGACGCCCTCGGCGAGCACCGCCGTCAGCAGCACCTGCTCGGTCGAACCGACCGAGGGGTACGGCAGCCGGATCTTGCAACCGCGAAGACGCTGCGGGGCCTCCAGGTACTGCCCGTCCGCCCGCTTCTCGATGGTGGCACCGAACTGGCGCAGCACGTCGAAGTGGAAGTCGATGGGCCGGCCGCCGATGTCGCAGCCGCCCAGGCCCGGGATGAAGGCGTGCCCGAGGCGGTGCAGCAGCGGGCCGCAGAAGAGGATCGGGATACGGGACGAGCCGGCGTGGGCATCGATGTCTGCGACGTTCGCCGACTCGACGTGCGTCGGGTCGAGGACGAGCTCGCCGGGCTCCTCGCCCGGACGGACCGTCACGCCGTGCAGCTGGAGCAGCCCGCGGACCACCCGGACGTCACGGATGTCGGGAACATTGCGCAGGCGGCTGGGGCCGCTGCCGAGCAGGGCGGCGACCATCGCCTTGGGCACGAGGTTCTTCGCGCCGCGGACGCGGATCTCGCCCTCCAGCGGGGTTCCGCCATGGACGAGCAGTACATCATGGCTGTCTGTGCCGGTCATGGATCTCGCGTTCCGGTGGGGGTCCCCCCTGCGCAGCTAGGGGGAGGGTCGGTCGGGTGGCCAGTGAAAAGGGTAAAGGTCCATGAGACCTCTCTTGGGTGCCTCGGGGGGCCTGTCAGATGTAATGAATTCGGCACAACACCCTCTGTTCCCGTGATCTTGCGGAGCGTTACCGTCCGCTTGTGTCGCCCGGGAGCCGTCGCGGGCCCGCCCCGTCCTCTCTGAACTGCGACGGTCGGCGAGTTCCGGACATCGGGTCCCTCCGTACCGTCCGAGACCCCCCGCGAAGGCCGAAGATGCGGGATCATGTGTCGCATGACCGAGGTGTCCTCGCTCACAGGACGGCTGCTCGTCGCCACCCCCGCCCTCGCGGACCCGAATTTCGACCGCGCGGTGGTGCTGTTGCTCGACCACGACGACGAGGGCTCGCTCGGCGTGGTCCTCAACCGGCCGACGCCGGTGACCGTCGGCGACATCCTCGCCCCCTGGGCCGGTCTCGCCGGCGAACCCGGAGTGGTCTTCCAGGGCGGCCCCGTCTCCCTCGACGCCGCGCTCGGCGTCGCCGTGATCCCCGGCGACGAGGGACCGCTCGGCTGGCGGCGGGTGTACGGGGCGATCGGCCTGGTCGACCTGGAGACCCCGCCCGAGCTGCTCGGACCGGCCCTCGGCTCGCTGCGGATCTTCGCCGGGTACGCGGGCTGGGGTCCCGGCCAGCTGGAGACCGAGCTCGGCGACGGAGCCTGGTACGTGGTCGAGTCGGAGCCCGGTGACGTCTCCTCGCCACAGCCCGAGACGCTCTGGCGGCAGGTGCTCAGGCGGCAGCGCGGCGAGCTCGCGATGATCGCGACGTACCCGGACGATCCCTCTCTGAACTGAGGCGACCGCCCCGGCGGGTCCCGTCCGGCGCGCCGGGGAGTGAACTCCCGGGGACGCACATGTGTCCGACGGCGGACACGATGCGTACGATGAGCCGACTTTCCTGAGCCATTGTGCGCATCAGCCGCGCCCAGACGATCAAGAGATGACAAGTGCCTGTCATAACCGCTGCCCGGGTCGGCCGGGTCCCGAAGCAGGCCGCCGAGTCGGTCGGATCCGCGCTTCCCGCCCGCCTCGACTCGCTCACGAGTCTGAGGTTCTTCGCGGCGTTCGCGGTGTTCGCGCACCACTTCACCGGAGTCGGCGGCAAGACGGGCTATGGGCGGGCGCCGTCCATCTTCCCGTTCTCGGAGATGGGCGCCCACGGCGTCACCTTCTTCTTCGTCCTCTCGGGCTTCCTGCTGACCTGGGTGTACAAGCCGTACGAGCACCCGATCGCCTTCTACATCCGCAGGGTCGCGCGCATCTGGCCGGCGACCCTGGTCGCCGCGGTGCTGGCCTACTACGTCTTCTACGTGCGTGCCCACGAGGCCGTCGAGTGGAAGTCGTTCATCGCCTCCCTCTTCCTCGTCCAGAACTGGCTGCCGGACGCCACGCCGACGCTGCCCGGCAACCCGGTCACCTGGACGCTCAGCGTCGAGATCCTCTTCTACGCGCTCTTCCCGCTGCTCGCCCGCTTCGTCGTCCGGATGCGCACCCCGCTCCTCGTCGGAGTGACCATCGCCGGTCTCCTGGCGATGTGGGCCGTCGCCTGGTGGTCCTTCGACAACCTCACCCCCGAGACGGCCCGCTGGGTCATGCGGCACCCCGCCGTCTACCTGCCGCAGTTCCTCCTCGGCATGACGGTCGCCCTGCTGATCCGCCGGGGCCTGCGGGTGCCGTTGCGCCCGATCGTGCCGCTGGCCCTGCTCGGCGTGTACGTCTACGCCTACTTCGAGCTGCGGGAGCGTCTGTCCCCGGCCTACGACGCGCAGCTGGAGTACACGCTGCGGCCCACCCTGGCCGTGCTCGCCGCGCTGATCATCATCGCGTTCGTGCAGCGTGAGCTCGCGGGCCACAAGGGCGTCCTCAACAAGAAGCCGCTCATCCTGCTCGGCGTCTGGTCGTACAGCTTCTACCTGCTGCACCACTCGGTCAGCCGCTTCGCCACCTACGAGTGGGGCCGGATCCCCGACCGGGACTCGGCGCTCTTCACCATGCTCGGCATGGGCCTCGTCATCCTCGCGATGTCCTGGGCTCTCTACCGCTTCGTCGAGGAGCCGGCCAACCGCTGGCTCGTGCGCCGGATCCCCGCCCGCTGGCGGCGCACCGCTCCGGTGGCCCCGGACGCCCGGTGAAGGCCGTCGGGGAGGGCTCTGTCCCGCCGCGGGCGTGGGTACCCTTGGGTCCCATGAGCACTCTCGAGCCCGAGCGCGGGGCAGGTACGGGAACCCTCGTCGAGCCGACGCCGCAGGTGTCCCACGGTGACGGCGACCACGAGCGCTACGCCCATTACGTCCAGAAGGACAAGATCATGGCGAGCGCCCTCGACGGCACGCCCGTCGTGGCGCTGTGCGGAAAGGTCTGGGTGCCGGGGCGCGACCCCAAGAAGTACCCGGTCTGTCCGATGTGCAAGGAGATCTACGACTCCATGGGCGCCGGCGGTGGCGACAAGGACAAGGGCGGCAAGGACAAGTAGTCGTGTCCTGACGTCCGGGACTGTCGGGGGCGGCCCCCGTCACGCGTACTTCGGTACGTGTGACGGGGGCCGTTTCGTTTTCCGGCACGCGGAGCCGTTGCGCAGGGTGCATCCGACGGTCACGGAGTGGTTGAGGTGGTCGAGACCTCTTGTCGGGCCACCGGAGGCGCGCCTAACCTCACGCGTGTTGTGCAGAACGAAACGCGCATTGCGTATGTTGCAACGCACGCATCCGGAGGGGATCCGTCATGAAGCTTCCTGCCCTCCCCCGAGCTCTCGGCTTCGCTCGAGCAGGGGGGACCCCCATCACCGCCACCGCGGCCGCACTGCTGCTGGCCGGCCTGACCGCCACGGCCTGCGCCCCCCAGACGTCCGACGGCAAGGCCACGACGGACGAGAAGACCGGCACCCTGCGGGTCTGGCTCTTCCAGGAGGTGAGCAACAAGCCCAAGGAGCAGGTCGTCGCACAGGCCGTCGCCGCCTTCGAGAAGCAGCACCAGGGCGCGAAGGTCGAGGTCGAGTACATACCCGTCGAGACCCGCGCCCAGCGCGTCAAGGCCGCCTTCAACGACCCCAGGTCGGCCCCCGACCTCATCGAGTACGGCAACACCGACACCGCCGGATACGTCAAGGACGGCGGACTCGCCGACATCAGCACCGAGTTCGGCGCCTGGGACGAGGCCAAGGACACCGACCCCACCGCCAAGCAGTCCGTCACCGTCGGCGGAAAGGTCTACGGCGCCCCGCTGTTCGTCGGCGTCCGAGCCCTCTACTACCGCACCGACGTCTTCGGGGAACTCGGCCTCACCGCCCCCAAGAGCCAGGCCGAACTCGTCTCCACCGCCAAGAAGATCCGCAAGGCCAGGCCCGAGCTGTACGGCATCGCCGTCGGCGGCGCGTACACCTACGGGGCCATGCCCTTCGTCTGGGCGGCCGGCGGCGAACTCGCCACCGCGAACGGCGACGCGTACAAGGCCGCCGTCAACAGCGAGGCCGCCCTCAAGGGCATCGGCACCTACACCTCGCTCTTCGGCGACGACAACTGCCCCGCCGCCAAGTGCGCCCAGATGGGCGGCAACGCCACCGTCACCGCCTTCGCCTCCGGCAAGGCCGCCATGGCCATCGGCGGCGACTTCAGCCACGCCGCCGTCGAGGCGGGCACCGTGAAGGGCAAGTACGCCGTCGTCCCGCTGCCCGGCACCACCCCCGGCTCCATCGCCCCGGCGTTCGCCGGCGGCAACAACATCGGCGTCCTCAAGAGCACCTCCCACCGCAGCCTCGCCGTCGACCTCCTCAAGTCCCTCACCGGCAAGGAGACCCAGGGCAAGCTCTTCGACGCGATGGGATTCCTCCCCACGTACACCGACGTCCGGACCGCCGCCGCCCAGCGGCAGCCCTTCGTGAAGCCCTTCATCGACACCCTCGCCGCCGGCACCCGGTTCGTTCCGGCGTCCCCCGGCTGGGGCCGGATCGACGCCTCCCTCGTGCTGCCCACGATGTTCCAGGAGGTCGTCAGCGGCCGTAAGGACGTCAAGGCGGCGGCCGACGACGCCGCGGAGAAGATGGACGCGGCCTTCGCGCCGGCGGGCTGAGCCGCATGACGACCCAGCTCACCGTCACCGGGAAGCGGCCGGCCGCGACCACGCCCCCGGCCCCCCGGCCGGCCCGGCGCGGCGGCCCCAGGGGCCACCGCCCCTGGGCCCCCTGGCTGTACCTGCTGCCCGCCCTCGCCGTCCTCGGCGGACTCCTCGTCTACCCCGTCTACCAGCTCGGCCTGATCTCCTTCCTGGAGTACACCCAGGCCCAGGTCAGTGGCGGCGAACCCACCTCCTTCAAGGGCTTCGGCAACTACACGACCCTCTTCGCCGACCCCCAGTTCTGGCAGGTCCTCCTCGCCACCGTCCTCTTCGCCGCCGCCTGCGTCGTCACCACCCTCGCCGTCGGCTGCGCCCTCGCCGTACTCCTCACGCGCGTGCGTGCCCTGCCGCGGTTCGTCCTGATGATGGCCGCGCTCGGCGCCTGGGCCACGCCCGCGATCACCGGCTCCACGGTCTGGGTCTTCCTCTTCGACCCCGACTTCGGCCCCGTCAACAAGCTGCTCGGGCTCGGCGACTTCTCCTGGACGTACGGGCGGTACAGCGCCTTCGCCCTCGTCCTCCTCGAAGTGGTCTGGTGCTCCTTCCCCTTCGTGATGGTCACCGTCTACGCGGGCATCAAGGCCATCCCGTCCGAGGTCCTGGAGGCCGCCGCCCTCGACGGTGCCTCGCAGTGGCGGATCTGGCGCTCGGTCATGGCGCCGGTGCTCCGGCCGATCCTGGTCGTCGTCACCATCCAGTCGATCATCTGGGACTTCAAGGTCTTCACCCAGATCTACGTGATGACGAACGGCGGCGGCATCGCCGGCCAGAACCTCGTCCTCAACGTGTACGCCTACCAGAAGGCCTTCGCCTCGTCCCAGTACAGCCTGGGCTCGGCGATCGGCGTCGTCATGCTGCTGATCCTGCTGGCCGTGACGCTCGTCTACCTGCGCCTGCTGCGACGTCAGGGAGAAGAACTGTGAGCGCCCCGACCGCCTTCCGCATCCGCCGCCCCGGACGCCTCGCCGCCGAGACCGTCACCCTGCTCGTCGCGGCCGCCGTCGCCTTCCCGCTCTACTGGATGGTCCTCTCGGCCTTCAAACCGGCCGGCGAGATCCAGTCCACCGAGCCGCGGCCGTGGACGCTCTCCCCGTCCCTCGACTCGTTCCGGCGCGTCTTCGAACAGCAGGAGTTCGGCCGCTACTTCCTGAACTCGCTGATCGTGGCGGGTACGGTCGTCCTCGCCTCCGCGCTCATCGCCTTCCTCGCGGCGACGGCCGTCACCCGGTTCCGCTTCAGGTTCCGGACGACCCTCCTCATCATGTTCCTGGTCGCCCAGATGGTGCCGGTCGAGGCCCTCACCATCCCGCTGTTCTTCCTCATGCGGGACGCCGGCCAGCTCAACACCCTCGGCTCGCTGATCCTGCCGCACATCGCCTTCTCGCTGCCGTTCGCGATCTGGATGCTGCGCGGCTTCGTCAAGGCGGTCCCGGAGGCCCTGGAGGAGCAGGCCCAGATCGACGGGGCGAGCAGGACCCGGTTCCTGTGGCAGATCCTCTTTCCGCTGGTCTTCCCCGGCCTCGTCGCCACCAGCGTCTTCTCGTTCATCTCCACCTGGAACGACTTCCTCTTCGCGAAGTCGTTCATCATCAGCGACACCTCGCAGTCGACCCTCCCCATGGCCCTGCTCGTCTTCTTCAAGCCCGACGAGAACGACTGGGGAGGCATCATGGCCGGCTCGACCGTGATGACCGTCCCGGTGCTCGTCTTCTTCGTACTCGTACAGCGCCGCCTGGTCTCGGGACTGGGCGGGGCGGTGAAGGACTGACGCGATGACCACCGACCCGTACCCCGGCACGGACCTGATCCCTGCACCGCTCCTCCAGGAGGTACGCGGAGACTCCCCGGGCCACTTCCCGCTCGACGAGCGGACCACCCTCGACGCCGGACCCGGCACCGAGTCCACCGCCCGCTGGCTCCGCACCGTCCTCGGCGCCGCCACCGGCATGCCGTTCGCCGACGGCACCGGCCCGCACGCGATCCGGCTGCGCGTCAGCGCGGACGTGGAGCGGACGTACGGCCCCGAGGGCTACCGCCTCACCACGGAGGACCCCGACGCCGCCGTCGTCATCGAGGGCGGCGGCCCGGCCGGGGTGTTCTGGGGCGCCCAGAGCCTCCGTCAGCTGCTCGGCCCCGAGGCGTACCGCAGGGCGCCCGTGAGCGGCGGCGACCGGGACCTCCCGTACATCACCGTCGAGGACCGGCCCCGCTTCGGCTGGCGCGGCCTCATGCTCGACGTCTCCCGGCACTTCCTGCCCAAGGACGACGTCCTGCGCTACCTCGACCTGCTCGCCGCCCACAAGCTCAACGTCTTCCACTTCCACCTCACCGACGACCAGGGCTGGCGCATCGAGATCAAGCGCCACCCCCGGCTCACCGAGGTCGGCTCCTGGCGCGCCCGCAGCAAGTGGGGCCACCGCGCCTCGCCACTCTGGGACGACACTCCGCACGGCGGTTTCTACACCCAGGACGACATCCGCGAGATCGTCGCCTACGCCGCCGACCGGCACATCACCGTCGTCCCCGAGATCGACCTCCCCGGACACTCGCAGGCCGCCATCTCCGCCTACCCCGAGCTCGGCAACACCGACGTCGTCGACACCGCCGCCCTCACCGTCTGGGACACCTGGGGCGTCAATCCCAACGTCCTCGCACCCACCGAGACCGTCCTGCGCTTCTACGAGGGCGTCTTCGAGGAGGTCCTCGACCTCTTCCCGGCGGCCACCTCACCCTTCGTCCACGTCGGCGGCGACGAGTGCCCCAAGGACCAGTGGAAGGCCTCCCCGGCCGCCCAGGCCCGCATCAAGGAACTCGGGCTCGCGGACGAGGACGAGCTCCAGTCCTGGTTCATCCGCCACTTCGACCGCTGGCTCGCCGCCCGCGGCCGGCGGCTCATCGGCTGGGACGAGATCCTGGAGGGCGGCCTCGCCGAAGGCGCGGCCGTGTCGTCCTGGCGGGGATACGGGGGCGGGATCGCCGCCGCCGAGGCCGGCCACGACGTCGTCATGTGCCCCGAGCAGCAGGTGTACCTGGACCACCGTCAGGCGCCGGGCGAGGACGAACCGATGCCCATCGGGTACGTCCGCACCCTGGAGGACGTCTACCGCTTCGAGCCCGTTCCGCCGGGCCTCTCGCCGGAGGCCGCCGCCCGCATCCTGGGAACCCAGGCCAACGTCTGGACCGAGGTGATGGAGAACCGGTCCCGCGTCGACTACCAGGTCTTCCCGCGCCTCGCCGCCTTCGCCGAGGTCGCCTGGTCCGCGCTTCCCGCGCCGGAGGCGCGCGACTACCCGGCCTTCGCGCGCCGGATGCACACCCACTACGCGCGCCTGGACGCCCTCGGCGTGGACTACCGCCCGCCCGCCGGACCTCACCCCCGGCAGCAGCGGCCCGGGGTCCTGGGACGCCCCCTGGAGGGCACGCCCCCGATCGTGTGAGGGACCCGACATCCCCCTTCACCCAAGAGCGGCGAAACGGAAGTTACCGTCACTCGTCGGGGCGTCCCGGACGGAACAGTCCTTCGCGGGCCCTCGCGTCGGACCGCTCGGAAGATGTGCCAGAGTTGCCACGTCCGGCCTGTGAGCACGTACGGTACGCCCACACGCAGGCGCGACCGCCGGGCGCATTCGGGGACCACCGGGACACCGGGAAGGGGCAGCGGGTTGACCACGCACGCACCACAGACGGCGCAGTCCGTGACGCTGCCCGCCTCGCTCGACGAGGCCGTGGCAGCGCTCACGGCCATGCCGGCAGCCGTCCCCGTGGCCGGTGGCACCGACCTGATGGCAGCCGTCAACAAGGGGCAGCTCCGCCCCGCCGGACTGGTCGGCCTGAGCCGCATCAACGAGATCCGCGGCTGGCAGTACCAGGACGGCCACGCACTGCTCGGAGCGGGCCTCACCCACGCGCGCATGGGCCGCCCCGACTTCGCCGCCCTCATCCCCGCCCTCGCCGCCGCCTCCCGCGCCGCCGGACCGCCCCAGATCCGCAACGCGGGCACCCTCGGCGGCAACGTCGTCACCGCCGCGCCGACCGGTGACTCGCTGCCCGTCCTCGCCGCCCTCGAAGCCGACCTGGTCGTCCTCGGGCCGCTCGGCAGCCGCGAGATCCCCGTGTCCCACCTGCTCGCCGGCCGCGACCTGCTGGCCCCCGGCGAACTCGTCGCCTTCGTCCGCGTCCCCCTGCTCCACGCTCCCCAGGTCTTCGTCAAGGCCACCGGCCGGACCGGCCCGGCCCGTGCCACGGCATCCGTCGCCGTCGTCCTCGACCCGGCCCGCCGCGGGGTGCGCTGCGCGGTCGGCGCCGTCGCGCCGATGCCGCTGCGCCCGCTGGAGGCCGAGCGCTGGATCGCCTCGCTGGTCGACTGGGACAACGACCGGGGGCTCGCCCCCGAGGCGCTCGCGGCGTTCGGCGAGTACGTCGCCGCCGCATGCATCCCGGACCCGCCGGGCGACGAAGTGTTGCCCCCGGCCGTACTGCACCTGCGGCGCACCGTCGCCGCACTCGCCCGACGGGCACTGGGGAGGGCACTGTCGTGAGCAACGACCAGCAGCGTCAGCAGCAGGATTCCGGCGGCTGGGAGCCGATTCCGCAGAGCGAGGGGTACGACGGGGACGCCACGGCGTTCGTCCAGCTGCCGCCCGACTTCATGCTGGACGGCGTCCCCCTGGAAGCACCCGGCCACGGCTACGTACCGCCGATGATCACCCCGCTGCAGCCGCTCACCCCGGCCGTGACGGACCCGTCGGCGACGGGCACGTGGAACGTCCACCTGCCCACGCAGGCGGAGCAGACGCAGTACTTCGACGGGACCGAGTACGCGGAGCAGGGCGGGTACGGCGAACAGGCGGGGCAGGGCGGGTACGCCGAGGGACCGGCCGGGTACGCCGGCGGCCAGGCCGGGCACGCCGGTCACACGGAGTACGCCGAGGGGCCGGCCGGGTACGCCGGCGGCCAGGCGGGGAACGCCGGTCACACGGAGTACGCCGAGCACTTCGAGCAGGACCCGCACGCCACGTCCGAGTGGCGTTTCACGGAGGCGACGGAGGCGTCGGCGCCCGCCGCGTCCGGCACCACGGGCCAGTGGGAGATTCCGGTCGTACCGGGCATGCCCGAGGCGACCGAAGAAGCGGGCTCCGCCGAGGAGTCGGGCGACTTCGCCGCCTCGGCCGTCCGGCCGTACGCGGAGGCCCCGGCGACCCTGCCGGGCGGCGCCCCGGCCCCGTGGGCGCTGCAGGAGGAACCGGCGGCCGAACCGGTCGCCGAACCGGTCATGGAGGCCGCGGCGGACGCCGACGCCGCCGCGGAAGCCGAGGAGCCGGGCGCGAGCCCGGACAGCGGGACGGCCGCGCGGGTCGAGGTGTCCGAGACGGAGCCGCGGGACCCGGACGGCGAGCCGGACCCGGCCGACCCGACGAACGCGTCCGACCCGTCCGACCGGGCGCCGGAGACGGACACCGCACCCGAGCCCGCTGCGGCGATCCCCGCCGCACCTGCGACGCCCGGCGCGAGCCTCGCCGCCTCCACCGACAGCGACGAGCACCCCCACACCTCGTACACCCTCCGGGTCAACGGCGCCGACCGGCCCGTCACCGGCTCCTGGATCGGCGAGTCGCTGCTCTACGTCCTGCGCGAGCGCCTCGGCCTCGCAGGGGCGAAGGACGGCTGCTCGCAGGGCGAGTGCGGCGCGTGCAACGTGCAGGTCGACGGCCGGCTCGTCGCCTCCTGCCTGGTCCCCGCGGCGACCGCCGCCGGGAGCGAGGTGCGGACGGTCGAGGGCCTCGCGGTCGACGGGGAGCCGTCGGACGTGCAGCGGGCCATGGCCACGTGCGGAACCGTCCAGTGCGGCTTCTGCATCCCCGGCATGTGCATGACCGTGCACGACCTCCTGGAGGGCAACCACGCCCCCACCGAACTCGAGACCCGCCAGGCGCTCGCGGGCAACCTGTGCCGCTGTTCCGGCTACCGGGGAGTCCTCGAAGCCGTACGGGACGTCGTGTCCGAGCGCGAGGCGAGCGCCGCGGCCACCGCGTCCGAGGCCGCCGAAGAGCCCCGGGTCCCGCACCAGATTTCCCACCCGCACGACGGAGGCATGGCGTGAGCGACGCGATCACCGCCGTTCCCACGATCCCGGTCCTCGACACCCCCGGGACCCCGGGCCAGGAGCCGGCCGCCCACGGCCTCGGCACCTCGCTTCCGCAGGCCGAGGCGAGGGCGAAGACCGAGGGCACCTTCCCGTACGCCTCCGACCTGTGGGCCGAAGGGCTGCTCTGGGCCGCGATCCTGCGCTCCCCGCACCCGCACGCGCGCATCGTCTCCGTCGACACGAGCGCCGCCACCGCCATGGCGGGCGTACGCGCCGTTGTGACGGCCGCGGACGTGCCGGGCGCGGCGACGTACGGCCGGCGGGTCGCCGACCGGCCGGTGTTCGCCGCCGACCTCGTCCGGCACCACGGCGAGGCGATCGCCGCCGTCGCCGCCGACCACCCCGACACGGCCCGGCTCGCGGCCGCCGCGATCGCCGTCGAGTACGAGGTGCTCGACCCGGTGACGGACCCGGAGAAGGCGTTCGCGGCCGAGGCGCTGCACCCCGACGGGAACCTGATCCGGCACATCCCGCTGCGCTTCGGCGACCCGGACGTGACGGGCGAGATCGTCGTCGAGGGCCTGTACCGGATCGGGCGCCAGGACCCGGCGCCGATCGGCGCCGAGGCGGGCCTGGCCGTACCGCGCCCGGACGGCGGGGTGGAGCTCTACACCGCCTCGACCGACCCGCACACCGACCGGGACCTGGCCGCCGCCTGCTTCGGCCTTCCGCCGGAGCAGGTCAAGCTGGTGGTGACCGGCGTGCCCGGCGCCACCGGCGACCGCGAGGACCCCGGCTTCCAGATCCCGCTGGGCCTGCTGGCGCTGCGTACCGGCTGCCCGGTCAAGCTCACCGCCACGCGCGAGGAGTCCTTCCTCGGCCACGCCCACCGGCACCCCACCCTGCTGCGTTACCGGCACCACGCGGACGCGGAGGGACGCCTGGTGAAGGTGGAGGCGCAGATCCTGCTCGACGCGGGTGCGTACGCCGACTCCTCGTCCGAGTCGCTCGCGGCGGCCGTGGCCTTCGCCTGCGGCCCGTACGTCGTCCCGCACGCCTTCGTCGAGGGCTGGGCGGTCCGTACGAACAACCCGCCGTCCGGCCATGTGCGGGGCGAGGGCGCGATGCAGGTGTGCGCGGCGTACGAGGCGCAGATGGACAAGCTGGCGGCGAAGCTGGGCGTGGACCCGGCGGAGCTGCGCATGCGGAACGTGATGTCGACCGGCGACATCCTGCCGACGGGCCAGACGGTGACCTGCCCGGCCCCGGTGGCCGAACTCCTGGCCGCCGTACGCGACTTCCCGCTCCCCGCCCTGCCCAAGGACACCCCCGAGGGTGAGTGGCTGCTGCCCGGCGGCCCCGAGGGCGCGGGCGAACCGGGCGCGGTGCGACGGGGTGTGGGCTACGCGCTGGGCATGGTGCACATGCTGGGCGCCGAGGGCACGGACGAGGTCTCGACGGCGACGGTGCGGGTCCAGGACGGCGTGGCGACCGTCATCTGCTCGGCCGTGGACACCGGTTCGGGCTTCTCGACGCTCGCCCGCCAGATCGTGCAGGACACGCTCGGCATCGACGAGGTCCACGTGGCTCCGGTCGACACGGACCAGCCGCCGGCGGGACCCGCGGCGCACGGCCGCCACACCTGGGTCTCCGGCGGGGCGGTGGAGCGGGCCGCGAAGATGGTCCGTACGCAGCTTCTCCAGCCGCTGGCCCACCAGTTCGGCATGTCGACGGAGCTCCTCCAGATCACCGACGGCAAGATCACCTCGTACGACGGGGTGCTGTCGACGACCGTCACGGAGGCGATGGACGGCAAGGAACTCTGGGCCACCGCCCAGTGCCGCCCGCACCCGACGGAGCCGCTGGACGAGGCGGGACAGGGCGACGCATTCGTCGGCCTCGCGTTCTGCGCGATCCGCGCGGTGGTCGACGTGGACATCGAACTCGGCGCCGTACGCGTCGTGGAGATGGCCGTCGCCCAGGACGTCGGCCGCGTCCTCAACCCGGCCCAGCTCGCCACCCGCATCGAGGCGGGCGTCACCCAGGGCGTCGGCGCGGCCCTCACCGAGAACCTCCGCACGGCCCGAGGGCTGGTCCGGCACCCTGACTTCACCGGCTACGCACTCCCGACATCCCTGGACGCCCCGGACATTCGCATCGTGAAACTCGTCGAAGAGCGGGACGTCGTCGCGCCGTTCGGCGCGAAGGCGGCGAGCGCGATCCCGGTCGTCACCTCACCCGCCGCAGTGGCCTCAGCGGTACGCGCGGCGACGGGCCGCCCGGTCAACCGCCTCCCGATCCGCCCCCAGGCAGCGGTGGCCGTGCCCAATTCGTAACCCTGTGATGTCCGTTGCTTGTGCAACCCGGAGGTGCGCACTGTCGTCGTTCCTGACTACAGTGGACTTCTGGACTTGGCAGTACGGCGGACGGTTGTTCGACGGGGGAGGAGCGCGGGCATGGAAGCCTACGTGGACGGGGGCGGGTACGGAATGCGGCCGATGAGCGCCGAGGCGGTGCGCTACAACACGGAGTCCATGTCGGAGTTCAAGACGAGCATCGACGGTCTGATCGAGATGCTCACCTCTTCCGAGGCCGACAAGGGCAAGATGAAGTCGGACCCGGTCGTACGCGGCCAGTTCGGCGGCGGTGGCGGAGCCTGGGCCGAGGCGTCCGGCGTCTATGACTCGTACAACACCGTCCTCAGCCAGCTGACGGATCTCTCCGGCCTGCTGCGGGACTGCCTGGAGGGCCTCGGCATCGCGGTCGTGGCGTCCAAGGACGGCTTCGAGCAGATGGACGACGACGTCAAGCAGAAGATGATCAACATTCATCAGCGGACTGATGAAGCGAAGGCGAAGGCGGACCGCGAAGCGGGCCGCGTCGCCCCGGACGACGGGGCCGGTCAGACGGCCGGGGGCGACAGCTCCCTCCAGTAGGCGAGTGCGGACGAGATGTCGGGGACACGGGGAAGAGGCGAAGGATGAGGCCAGCAGAGGGCGGCGGAGGCGGCGGAACGGACTTCCGCTCGATGTCCCACCAGCAGATGCTGCAATGGCTGGACGAAGCCAGTTCGTTCTACGTCAGCAACGCGGCGGGGCGGTTGAAGTCGGCTGCGGAGGAGATGCACCGCATCGCCGCGCAGCTCAAGAACCGCTCCGGCCGCGTGGAATGGGAGGGCGAGGCGGAGAAGGCGTTCAACGAGTGGGCCGACAGCGTCGTGAGCTCGACCCACGCGCTCGGCGACTACAGCACGGGCGCGTCCACCTGGATGGACAACGCCGCCGAGGCCATCGCCACCGCGCAGAGCGCCATTCCTCGCTACACCTCCCACGAGTCGGCCAAGGCGAACCTGGCGGCCGCGCAGAAGTACCGCAACGACCCCGACTCGCAGACCATCGCGCGCAACGCCAAGAGCCAGATGGCCGCCAGCGAGGAGCTCCAGGCCATCGAGGCCAAGGAGAAGGCGAACCAGCAGGCCGCGGCGGCCGAGATGGAGAAGCTCTCCTCCTCGTACCAGTGGTCGAGCTTCAACATGACGAGCCTCAAGCCGCCGACGTTTCCGCCGCCGCCGGGGGACTTCGTGCCGGCGAGCGCGGGCGAGCGCGGATCGGGCTCCACCTCCGGCGGCTACACCTCGCAGGGTGAGAGGTCGGCGGTGGGTACCGAGCGGACTACGGTGACGCCCACCCCCCGCTCCCAGCCGGACAGCCGGACGACGCCCGACACGTCGATCCCCCTCCCGCCGTCGAGCAAGGACACGACGGGACCGACCCACGTCGTCCGCCCGGACGTCCGACCCGACGTGCCCGTGGACCTCGGCATCGACAGCGTCGACACCAAGACGCCGCCGACCACGCCGCCCGGACCCACGACGCAGACCCCGGGCACCCCTCCGCCGATCACCAAGCCGGACGGCAGCGCGCCTCCGTTCGTGACGACGACCGGCCTGCCCCCGCTCCCCGCGAAGGGCGGCCCGGGCACACTGCCTCCCACCGGTCCCGTCACCGGCGGCACGCGCAACCCGATGAACACCACCGGCCCGCGCGGCCTGCCGACCGGACCCGGCCCTCTCGGCGGTACCCGCGAGGGCATCAGCGGCGGCAAGGCCGTGCCCAACGCGCAGGGGCGCCCCCAGACCGGCCTCCCGCGCAGCACCGTCATCGGCACCGAGCCCGGCGCCCGTAACGGCACGGGCATGGGACGCGCGCCCATGGGCGGCGGCATGGGAGGCCCGATGGGCGGCGCGGGCGCCGGCCAGAACGGCATCACCGGCGGGCGCCGTCTCGCCGGCGAGACCGGCGGAATCGTCGGCGGCAAGGCGCAGCGCGCCAGCGCCACCGGCGGCGGCGCGCGTCCCTTCACGCCCGGCGGCTCCGGCCTCGTGCGCGGAGGCTCCACGCAGCGGCCCGGTGACCGCGAGGAGACGAACGGAGAGCGTCCCGACTACCTGGTCGAGGACGAGGAGACCTGGCAGCAGGGGCGCCGCGTGGCGCCGCCCGTCATCGACTGATCAGCGCGAGGAAGCAGATGCGTACCAGCAGTATTCGTCGGAGCCGTGCCCGAGTCACCGCCTCGGCCGCCTTGGGGATGCTGCTGGTGGGCATCGCTTCCGTCCCTGCCCAGGCAGCGGGTGTCCGAGACCGGCAGTGGCACCTCGACACCATGGGCGCTGAGAAGATCTGGCAGCTCAGCACCGGCAAGGGTGTCACCGTCGCGGTCATCGACTCCGGTGTGGAGAAGGGAAACCCGGACCTTCCGGGCCAGGTGCTCAAGGGCAAGAACCTCGCCCCGGGAGAGGCCGGCGACGAGTTCACCGACTACACCGGACACGGCACGAACATGGCCGGTCTCATCGCGGGCACGGGCAAGGCCAACGGAGGCCAGGGTGCCTTCGGCCTCGCCCCCGGTGCCAAGATCCTTCCCGTGCGCGTGCCCGGATCGGAAGGCGGCAAGGGGAGCCAGGCCGCGGCGGACCGTGAGTTCAACAGGTTCATGCCCGAAGCCATCCGCTTCGCGGTCGACTCCGGTGCCAAGGTCCTGAACATCTCGCAGGGCTCCACGGCCGGGTCGACGCAGCTCACGGACGCTGTGAAGTACGCCCTGGACAAGGGAGCCCTGGTCTTCGCCTCCGTCGGCAACAGCGGCGACAAGGCCAACAGACTGGAGTACCCGGGAGCGACCCCCGGTGTCGTCGGCGTCGGTGCCATCGACCAGAAGCTGACGCGTCTTCCCCTCTCCCAGTACGGTCCGCAGGTCGACATCGTCGCCCCCGGCAAGGACACGGTCGCCGCCTGCAGCGGTGGCCAGGTCTGCACCTCCAGCGGTACCAGTAACGCCACCGCCCTCGCCTCCGCGGCCGCCGCGCTCATCTGGTCGAAGCACCCCGACTGGACCAACAACCAGGTCCTGAAGGTCATGCTCAACACCATCGCCGCGCCCACCGAGGGCGACAAGCGCAACGACTACATCGGCTTCGGCGCCATCCGCCCTCTTCGCGCGTTGAAGACGCCCGGCGACCCCGGCCCCGCCGACGTCCGGCCCATCGAGGACCTCGACGAGACCGTGTCCGCGTCCCCCTCGGCAGCCCCGTCGGCGGGTGCCACCTCGGCCGCGCCCTCCTCCGCGGCTCCCGCGCCGGCTCCAGCCGCGCAGGAGAAGAGCGACGAGGGCGGCGACACGGGCCTGTGGATCGGGCTCGGCATCGGTGCCGCCGCACTGATCGGTGCCGCCGTCGCCGTGTCCGTCCTGCGCTCCCGCCGGAGCTGAGGACGGGAATGCGGTTTGCGCTGACGAGACTTGGAGCGGCCGCCGCCGTCGCGGTCCTCACGGGCTGTTCCGGTGCCGACGCCCCCAAGCGACCGGAGGGCCTGCCGCCGGCCGAGGTCTGCGGCGGCTTCGCGAAGGGCACCCCCGCCGGTGCCGCGCTCGTGGCCGCCATGGGAAGCGACCGTTTCACCGACGGCCTCTCCGAGCCGGAGAAGGCCCTCGCCCTGCTGCGCGACGCGACGGCCGCACCGCTCGCCGACACCTACCGGCCGCAGCCGAAGTCGTACTGCACGCTTCTGCCCGTATCGGGCGGCGGCGACAGCCTCACCGTGAACGTGAACCCGATCGGGAAGGCGCCGGGGATGCATCCGGGGCTGCTCTCGAAGGCGACTCTCTACACCTCCGGCCGGCTGGCCTACGCCTCCGCCGGTCTCGGCAGGCTCTACTTCTCCTGCGGTCTCGAGGAACCCGCCCACGGCTTCGTCGTCGAAGTGGCCGTATCGGGTCCCGGGGGCGTTCCGGACGCGGACCTGAGGCAGCGGACCAGGCTCATCACCGTGGCCAACGCCGCCGCCCGGAGCGTCGCGGGCGAGCTCGGCTGCGCGGACACGGGGCTCGTCGACGGCGCGCCCGCCGAAGCACGGTCCTGAACGAAGGTTTGTCCCGAACGGGGCACCGTTCCGAGTGAGCGAGGGGGGCTGCGAACCCGCGCTACTCCCCGAACACCGGCATCGCCATGATCCGGCCGCCGCGAGTGACGAAGACGCGATGGGCGTTGCTCGCCAGCCGATAGGTGCCCTCGCGCTGCATCTTCACGGGGAACAGCCGCCTGCCGGTGGCCTTGTGTACCACCCGGATGAGGCCGTTGTCGCTTTCCGGAACCCAGACCGTGGAGCCTGCGACGGCAGGAGCGGAGATGCCGGTGCCCCGGTTGTCCAGAGGCTCCATCCACTCCGTGCTCGGGTGACGGGACTTGGCCAGGGTGCTGAACCGGTGGGCCTCGTAGCCGTCGACGGCGACGACGGAGTCGCCGTCGGCGGCCGGGCTGCCCCACCCCACCGTGCTGTCGCCGGATGCGAGCGTCTCCTCCTCCCAGAGGAAGTCCCCCTGTTCGAGGCGCCGGGCCATCAGGCTGAGGCCGCCGAGGTACACGGTCGTGCCGCCGATCGAAGGGTCCTGGCCGCGGGTGCCCTGCCCCTTGATCTTCCATACGATCTCGCCGTTCGTGGCGTCGACGACGACGACCTGCCCGTCCCTGCCGTGAACCACGAGACGGTTCCTGGCCGCCGCCGCACGTGCGGGCCCCTCCGCGGAGCGCGGGGAGATCATCGGGCGCGTCCACAGGGTGGCGAGGGTCCAGGCGTTGACGGCGCGCAGCATGTTGTCGGGCGTCGCGAGGTAGACGTTCGTGTCGTCGGCGGCCAGGACCGTTTCGGCGCCGGCCTCCGTCCGCCAGACATGACGGCCGGTGGCAGCGACGTAGGCGTGCAGTGCGCCGTCCTTGTCGGCGCCGACGACGAGACGGTCGGCGACGGAGACGAAACCGGCCGAGGCCTCGACTTCCTTGCCCCGCCACCGCTCCTTGCCGTCCGTGACGGACAGGGCGAGGAGTTCGCCCGACTTCGCCTGCGCCAGCACCACGTCCCTTACGGGGAGCGGCGCTAGTCCCTCGGGGGCGCAGACGTCAAGGGGCCCCCACAGCGGCTTCGGAGGCTCACCCACCTGGCTGTCGATGACAGACAGGTAGGCGGCCTCCGGGGCCGCCACCGCAGCCGGCACGTCGGCCGTCGGGGACTTCTCACCCTCCCGGCTCAGCCACCAGGCCCCCGCCCCGCCGCCCGCGCCCAGGACGGCGACGCCCACCGCCGCCGTCGTGAGGAAACGACGCCGGGACGGCGAGCCGGACGGAACGGCGGTCTCCGCGGGCGCGGTCAGGCGCTTCGTGGCCGTCTCACGCCGCTTGATGTCGTCGGCGAGCGGGCCCTTGCGCCACGCCCGCTCCGCGCCCTTCGGCGGGGCGAAGGCCTCCGCGACCTGCGGAGGCCGCGGACGGTACGCCGGGTCCTTCGCCAGGCACGGCCCGATCAACTCCCGCAGCTCCGGCGGGACCAGGCTCAGGTCCGGTGTCCCGTGCACGACCTCGTACTGGACGGCCGGCACGTGCGCGCCGTCGAAGGCGCGCCGCCCGCTCGCCGCGTACGCGAGGACCGCGCCGAGCGAGAAGACGTCCGACGCCGGGCCGACCCGCTGCCCGAGGACCTGCTCGGGAGCCCCGTATCCCGGGGTGACCGGGATCTGGCCCGTCGTCGTCAGGGTGAGGCCGTGCTCGGGGCGGGCGATGCCGAAGTCGATGATCCGGGGGCCGGTGGAGGTGAGCACGATGTTCGCGGGTTTGAGGTCGCGGTGGATCAGACCGGCCGTGTGAATGTCGTGCAGCGTCCGAGCGAGCCGGGCCGCGAGTGCGCGGACCGCCGGCACCTCCATCGGTCCGTACGCCCGGACCGCCTCGTCGAGCGTCGGACCGGCGAGGAACTCGGCGGCGATCCACGGCCGTCCGCCCTCGGTCTGCGCCCCGAGGACCCGGGCCACGCCCGTGCTGGTGACGGCCCGCGCCATGTCGGCCTCGCGGACGAAGCGCTGGGCGAGGTGCCGGTCGTGGGCGAGTTCGGGCCGCAGGACCTTGACGGCCGCGGGGGCACCGTCGCCGTCCCGGCCGACGTACACCTTGCCCATGCCGCCCTCGCCGAGGACGCCGAGGAGACGGTACGGGCCGAGCCGGAGCGGGTCGCCGGCGGCGAGGGGCAGCGTGGTCACGGGTGGTCTCCGGGGCGGTGGGAGCGACGTCGGTCGGGACAGGGGGCGGGCGGCGGGAACGAAAGCGGGCGGCGGGGAACGCGGGTCCGTTCCGAGGCTCAGGCGAAGGGAAGAGCCACGACGGACGACGCTCCCGCTCCGACGATCCGCTTCCGCTGCGGGTCGACGACGTACCGGGTGGCTTCCGTCGGGAACACCCACGCCGAGCGACGGGTCACCCGGTCGATCGCGCTCAGACCACCCCGGACGGGTGCGTACACGTACGTCTTCCCGATCACCGGGACCGAGTAAGGATCCGGGGTCAGGCTGCGGCCCGAGAGCTCCTCGGCCCAGCGCTTGGCGCCCGTGTCGGCGCTCACGACGATGAGCCCGCGGCCTGCCTCGTTCGCGTGGACGAGGCCCCCCGAGACGGTGGGGACCCCGAAGAAGGATCCCTTGCCGTACTCCCAGGCGACACCGCCGTCGGTGAGGCGCAGCGCCCGGAGACGGTCACCACCGAGGTAGAGGTGCCGGTCGTCGGTCGCCAGTTGGCCCGGGAGGTAGGACTGGGACTCCTTGAGCGGGATGCTGCGCCGCCACAGCTGACGGCCGGTGCGGCGGTCTCGCGCCTGCACGATGAAGGACTCCAGGTCACTGCTGTTCTTGCCGAGCACCAGCCGGTCGCCGACGATCCGGGACAGCCAGCGGCGGGCGTTGGTGTCCGTGTGCGGATGCCGCCACATCTCCATGCCCGTACGCAGGTTGACGGCGATCAGGTGCCAGCCGGTGTCGTCGTTCTCGTCGTCCCGGCTGCCCCGACGGGACGAGGCGTAGAGGACACCGTCCGCGGCGGTGAGGAGTTCCGTTCCGAACTGGGAGCCTTCGAAACCGTTGAGCACGATCATCCGGGCGGCTTCCTTGCCGGTGCGCGCGGCGAGCGTGCGGATCTGCAGGGCGGACTTCCCGGCGACGGGGTAGGAGGACGTGTAGAAGCTCGTCCCGTCCGTGGTGACCTGCTTCGGATCCGACGCCATCGTCTCCTCCCACAGCACCGACCCGGTCTGCGGGTCCAGCGCACGGAACGACGCCGTCTCCGCGAGCCCCACGACACCCCCGGCGATCAGCGGCATGACGCTCTCCTCGCGGTCCAGGGCGTCCCCCCGCCACAGCGCGGCGGGTGCGCCGTCCGAGGCGGTGCTGGCGGGGATGGCGGTGGGGCCCGCGGTGGGACCCGCCTTGCCGTCGTCCTTGCCGTCCCGAGACCCCAGCCACACCCAGGCCCCGCCCCCCGCC
>NZ_JNZO01000033.1 GCF_000717595.1 Streptomyces flavochromogenes
CCGCATGCGACGCGGGACATCGAGAGCGTCGCCGTTGGCACCCTTGCCCACGGTGATCTGGTCCGTGCCGGACCACAGCCGCGCCTGCCCGCCCTGGGCATACCACCGCCACCGCTCACCCGCGGCCGGGTTCTCGACGAAGGCTCCCGAAGAAGCCGTACGGTCGGCGAAGGAGAAACCACCGGCGGATCCACCGCTGTGCACCTCGGTACCCTCCACATGCAGGGCCCGCTGAGGCGAGGACGAGCCGATGGCCACGTTGCCCGTGCCGTCGATCAACAACCGGTCACGGTCGGCGTTCCTGTCCGCGAAGTGCCAACGACCGTCGGAACCCGCGTATGTGACGTAGCTCCGGGCATCCGCGGCGGAGCTCTCCAGTCGCAGCCCGGACCCGTTTCCGGAGCTTGACGAGGTGAGGCGCAAACCGTCCTTGTCCCACGCTCCCCCCTCGATCTGCAGCCCGCCCTGCACCTTGAGCGTCCCGGTGCCGCCCTCCACCGAGAGAGCGGGAGACCCGGACCCGTCGGCCGAAGGTACATTCACGTCCAGGCCCCCGTCCGCCCGCGCACGGAGATCAGCAGCCGGGGCGTCCTCGACCTTCAACGTCGCACTGTTCGACCCCGCTGGACGGCGGAACTCGAGCCGTTCCACCGGAACCCCCACTGCCCGGCGGGGTCCTGGAGACAGGGTCTTCACCTTGCCTTCGGAACCGAACGTCAGCTGTGCCAGTACCACTTGCTGCCCTGTGTCCTCGAATCCACCCGCCGGCAACAGACGGAGCCACGGCGCCAGGAGCCAACCCTGCTGTTGCGTACCTCCCATCGCGTCGAAATGGCCCATGACCTCCTGCCAGGTCAGTGTCAGCACCTGATCACCGAGCAGGGTCAGCCCCCCGGTCTCCAGCGTCAGGCCGTCTGCTGACACCTTGACAGGTTCGCCGCCCGCCTCCGGACCCGTCACCGCCCGTCCCCCGTCGACCAGCACGATCACGCGACCCGCGGCGTCCAACGCCGAGCCGGTGGAGACCTTCACCCCGGTGCTCCCCGCGGTCGCGGTCACCCGCAACCCGCTGGCCACCCCCCAGCTGTGCAACGCAGAATCCCGCACTCGCCCGATAGGCAGCAGATAGCCTTCTACATCCGCATGGTTCTGGGCTTGGTAGGAGAAATTTCCGGCAGCTTGATACCGGATACGCTCTAGTGCCATGTCAATTCACCGCTACGTCGCTCGTCGCGTCGAACCGGGGTTTAGGACGTCACTGTCGCGTCCTTCAAGCGGATTCGTCAGGGAAAGCGCGCACGGTGAGCGCCGAGTGCGCGCCGTTGCCATGACCGCCCGCCCCTGTTGTTCCAGCCCAAGGGGCAGCGTGGCATATCGCCTGCTCACCACAAGGATACGCCGGTGGCCCGGCGGTCGCCTCCGTACACGGTGGTGATCCGTACAGCGATCCCCTCGGACGGAGGCCGGGCACAGTTGAAGAGTAGTCAGGCTCAATGCCCTGCTCGTATCGTGGGGATCTACCATCGGAGGCGTTCGAGCCCCGGGGAGTGACGGCGATGGCCGAGCGAGCACTTCTTCACGCAGCGTCGAGTACGTCGGAAAGGACGCCTCCCACGGACCGGAGCCCACACCGGAACCATGGTGGCCCTTCCCACGCCAGTCGGGGAGTGTCCGGCCCAGGACGTCCCATCGGTCCGGATGTCCGAGGCGACATGGAGGCGCACCTCGGTCACGACTTGAGCCATGTCCGTATCCACACGGACGAGTCTGCAGCGATGTCGGCGCGGGCGATCGGGGCTCCCGCATTCACGGTGGGCCGCGATATCGCGTTCGCAGCAGGACAATACGCGCCGGGAACAGATCAAGGGCGAATTCTCCTCGGTCACGAGTTGACTCATGTGATTCAGCAGGCCGTCCCCGGCGATGCGCAGGGCGACGGACTCGTCGGTGCGGCTGGTGCGGCGGGGCGGGATGCCGAGGCCGAGGCGGCGGCGATGTCCGAGGCGCTGCGTGATGGCTCTGCCACGGGGCCGCCGCGGGTTCGAACGGGATCCGCACCCGTACTCCAGAGATACGAGGCGGGAGAGCACGCCAAGTTCGGTGAGGCGCGCGAGGAACTGAAGGGACTCGTCAGCAGACGGGCCCTTGCGCACAAGGTCAGACGCGGTGAAACGCCCGCCTCCATCGCGGCGCGGTACGGCATCACCGAGGCGGAGCTCCGGTCGACCAACGCGGCGCAGATCAGGACCTGGAAGTCGGCCAAGAGGGGCGGAAAGACGGTCCAGGGCTTCAACGCCGGAGAGACGATCGTGATCCCTCCGGCGGTGAACGAGGCGATCAAAGACGCTTTGAGCCGCGGCGAGTTGACCATCGTCGTGGGGGGTGTGCAGCTGGACTACGGCGAGGGCATCGCGATGGGTGACTTCTTCGCAGACCCGGCAGAGATGCTCACTGCACCGGACGCCACTCTGCGGGAGCTGTCCCGGCTCATCAAGAAGGACAAGGCGGGCCCCGCGGGAACCGTGAAGACTGCGGAGTGGGATGCGGTGACCGGCGGGAGATACTCGAGTCTGGCCCTCAGGAATGAATCTCACTTCTCCCCCTCGAACCCCGCCTCATCCGCCGGCTCGCCCGGGGACCACAAGTCCTCTTGGGAGAGGCATCACGCCGAAGCCGTCACCGAGTCCCAGAAGGGAAACAAGGAGAAGGCATTGGCGATCAACGCGTTTGCCGACCACTTCCTCACCGACGCCTTCGCCGCCGGACATCTCATCAACAAGCGGGACGTGATGGAAGCATTCAAACGCAACATCACGGTGAAAGCTGACAAGAAATTCACTGCCGAGTCGGTTGCCTTCTTCGACGCCGTGGCTGCCAAGTCGTTCGTCGGCGCCGTCAAGACTGCGTTCTCCGCGTACGAGACGGTCGAAATGAAAGGGTACGTGTTCCGTCCCGACATCGACTCGGTGAGTCGATTTTCGTCCCTCCTGCAAGGGATTCACGAGAAGGAGCCGGACCTCCTGTCGAATGCGGTGGTCAAGGGCGTCCACGACAGGCTGAACACACTTCAGGGCGGCGTTCCGGTGGAGAACAATGTGGGCGACAGCTGGAATCTGTCCGGGGACACCTCGCTCAACCCGGACAGCATGAGGGTGGCGCGCAAAGCAGTCGCCCAATCGCAACTCAATGTGCTGAGCGCCTTCAAGGCCCAAGGAGTGGTCATCGCCGACTTCTACAGGAGCGTCTGGGATCTTGTGCCGCACGTCACGACTCGGGGCGAGACGATAGTGAAGGAGAACGTGACGAGTGGCACGGACCCGAAGTCGGCAGCGCTGATCGACGCCACGGTCTCTCTCATCAGAGAGAACTACCTCCTTATCATCACAGAGCTCGAAAAGCGCAACGTCCTCAAGAAGGCGTGAGCACTGGGCCCCTTCCATGAAACGTCCCGCGGACCAAGGCGCTGCCGTTGCCACCGCCCGGGACTGGCGGGACGATGGAAGGGTGCTCTCGCACCAGCTACCTGCCGCGTCGAGCCACGCCGCACGGCAGCACGGAACGAGCGAAGTCCCACGATCCGGCGACCTCGTGGCCCGAACCGTTGCGCATGCCGCCGCGTCGAGCGGCACGGCGCTGGACCCGGCCACCCGGACCTGGGCAGACAGCCGCTTCGGGCATGACTTCGGCGACATCCGGGTCCACAGCGACCCGGTCTCCACGGCCGCGCTGGGCGCCGCCGCGTACACGACCGGCACCTCGATCGTCTTCGCGCCGGGACGCTACGCCCCCGGCACCGCATCGGGCCGTCGGCTCCTCGCCCACGAGCTGGCCCATGTGCGTCAGCAGCGCGGCAGCACCGCGCCGCCGCGGTCGGTGGGGAGCCCGGACGCCGCCACCGAGCGGGAGGCCGACCGGGTCGCCGACCTGGCCGCCGGCTCGGGGGGCCCGGGTCGACCACTACCCGAGATCCGATACGCGCCCGCGGCCGGGACGGTCCAGCTCCACCCCGAGGAGCCGTGCCCGGCACCTCCGGAATGGCAGCCCGAGAGTGCGGCGCCGCGAACGATCTACGGCCCGGCGAACCGGCTTCTCGAAAGGATCTACCGGGCCACGCACGCGGGGCCCAAAGAGCAGATCCTGGTCGGCTCCGACTTTCTCTACGGCGGGAACCCGGACTACGGGATCACGCTCCCCAAGGACGCGCAGGATGCCGAGTTCGCCCAGGATTTCCTGGGGGAGCTCCGCGGCTTGAGGCGTCAACGCGCGCCCGACATCATAGACTTCACCGCTCGCACGATCTACGAGATCAAGACCGTCGCCTACGCGGACGAGGGGCAGGAACAGCTCAGGGACGAGTACCGGCTGGCCGATGCACTCCAGGTCAAGCACGGAGGGCGGCCTTGGACCCGGGTGCACGCCACGTGGTTCCCGCCTCACGTACTGGGGCCGCTGGAGGGCAGCCCCGACTGCAAGATCTGCACCGCCGCGACCGAACACCCCGTAGGGAACGAGGGCCTGATCCTCTATCAGGTCTACCGTCGCAGCGGCGAGGAGCGGAAGAGGGAGAGCACCCCGTCCCCGGAGAAGGCCAAGGCGCTGGCCGCGCTGGCCGAGGGCGCGCAGAAGCTGCGAAGGCAGTTCGACCACTATTCCGGCGAGCACAAGGTCCAGGCCGAGCTGATCGACCGGCCATCGGTTTCCGGCTTCGCGGGCTACTGGACCAACCAGCTCTTCAACGGGCCCGTCCCTCCCCAGACCATCTGGCTCAACGCCTTCGCCTCACTCGCGGCGGTGGACTCCTCGGTGCGGACCGGGGACGTCCTCCGCGCCACGGCGAGCCTGGTCCGGGGCCGTCGGGAGTTCCTCCTGGCCCAGCGACGCTATCTGATGTGGAAGGAGGGCATCGAGCCGGCCGGCCGAAAGGCGAAGATCGCCATCGGTGTCCTGGCCGTCGCGGCGATCGCCGCCTTCGTGGCACCCCAGCTCCTCACCCCGGAGAAGGCACCGCAAGCCGAGCAGCTGGTGGTGCGTGTCGCCGAGCTGGTCGCGGAGAACGACGCGAGGATGCTGGCGACGGATGCGCTCTTGACGGAGGCCGAGATCGCGGCCGAGGCAGAGAAAGAGGTCGAGCTCCTGCTCCGCGTACCGTAGCCGGGGCAGTGCGGTCACACGCTGCCCCGCCGCGGCGGCGGTGCCCGAGCACGCCATTCCCTCCCCCGGCCCTTACCGCGCGAGCCGGGGGCGAACGAAGGGAACCCGCCAGATGAGCCACCGTCTCCACGGCCCGTCCGTCCCGGGACGCACCTCTGCGAGTGGGGCCGTCGCTCGTACTGACGAGGTCCCTGCGACTCCCTGACCGCCTCGTCAGCGAAACGAACGGCCACAGCGGCCACGAGGCGGAAGGGAACGAACGTGCTGACGTCCCGGAGACTCCGCTACCGGGCCGAGTGCAGCGGGACCTCGTACGTCGCGGGCACCGAGCCGCATCGCACAGCCGCGCCGCCTGTGGATCGATCGGCTTCCCCGTCGACCGGGTATTCGATCCGCGGCGGCGCGGGTGGGGTACCGCTTGCCTCGCGCGGGCTGCGGACCATACTGGTCGGGCCCTGATCGCCCACCGAACGGTTCCATGGCCAAGAACAGCATTTCATCGACCACCGTCCCCGACACCACCTGGCTCGGGCGTGGGCGTCACCTCGGGCCCGAGCCCGAGCGGGACGTCCGGCGCAACCTGCTCGCTCTCAAGGCGGCCCGGGTGATCGACGACTTCCTGGACCTCGACCCCGTCGAGGCGGCGCGTTCCACCGATCTGTACCCCAGGGACGAGTCCGCCGACCCCGGCCCGTCCGCCCGCCGGCTCTTCGAAGCCCGCTGGCGCGTGGCCGACGGCGTCACGGTTCGCGCGCAGCTGACCACGTACGAGCCCGAGTCCCGGCGCACGAAGGGCGAGGGTGTCACCTGGGTCCTCGCCGCCGAGGCCGAACGGGCCTGGGAGGCGAGCTGGCCCTCACCGGCCACCGTGTTCTGGCCCGACAGCGACCAGGTCGCATGGGACCACGAGACGGTTCCGGACGTACGCCTGCGGACCACGAACCACCTGCCGAAGGACGACGACGAGTTGCGCCGCCTGCTGCGGGCCTGCACCCGGCAGAGCTGGTTCATCCATGTCGTGGTCCATGAGGCGATGACGCCGGACGCCCTGGGACGCCGGCCGATCACGGCGTTCCTGCCACCGAGCCTGCGGCACCGGGTGGTCGAACACCGGGCCACGCCGGACCAGGCGCTGATCGCCGACTTCGTGATGAAGCGTGAGCTGGGTGTGGGGATACCGCGCGGTGGCGCCGTCATCCTGCCCCCGACACCGCAGGTCCCCGGCTACGACGCGGAGCGCTTCACGATTCGTGATGTCTTCCTGGACGGCACGGAACCCACCAGGCTCCTGGCCACGATCGAAGAGTTCGCCTCATTGCCCCGGCCGATGCCGGCGGACGCCGAACAGGTCCTGACGCGGCTGCGCGAAGGCTGGCACCTGCTCACCACCGCCGAGGAACTGGCGCACGCACGGGCCATGGTCACCAGGTACGCCAAGGCACTCGAAGCCATGACAGCATCCTGCGACCTGTACCGGGAGGCCGCCGAGTCGGCGCTCGGCGCCCTCGCCGAGGCGAACAGCGGCGACGGCGCCCCCCGGACGGCATCGCCGGCGTCGTCCAAGGAGGATCCCTCACCCTGGAAGACCCTCACGAAGACGCTCGCCCGCTTCCGGGCCCCGAGCCCCCAAGCGCCGGACACGGAAGTCCAGCAGCGTCCGCACGACCAGTGAGATGTGCGGGAGGACGGACCGGTCACCCGCTGACCGCCCCGGGGTCCGCGTCCCACGGGGATTCCGTATGACGACCGAGCCGGCCCCGTGGGGCCGGCTCGGCGGATACGGCGGGGAGCGCCGTGTGGGTCAGTTCGCGTTCACGAGGTCGTGGGCGGGGACGGTGACGGTCCGCCGGCCGGGGGTGCCGCCGAGGACGACCTTGCGCAGAGCGCTGTTGTTGTCGAGGTTGGTCTCCTTCAGCCGCTTGGCCGGGTTGGCGAGGACCTGGATGTAGTAGGTGCCGTTGGGCAGGTCCGTGATGTCGAAGGACTGTCCGGGCAGGTCCTGGGTGTAGGTGTCACCGGAGCCGACGTCCAGCACCTCGCGGACGGAGATGGAGTTCTCCTGGCCGCAGGCGGTGGACAGGTCGGTGTTGTTCGGGTGCCAGTTGGCGTTCTTCACGGTGTAGTCGACGGCGTCGGTGTTGGCGAGGCAGAAGGCCTCCTTGCCACTGCGGACGGCTTCCTTCTGGTCTGCCTTCAGCAGCCGGTAGCTGGCGAAGTCGGTGAAGTGCCAGTGCACGTGGCCGGGACGCGGGTCCCACTCCATGGTGCCGGTGGGCGTGTAGCCGACCTGCTTGCCCTGGGCGTCGTAGAAGTACTGGTAGGCGTCCATCATGGCCTTGCCGGGCGAACGGAAGCCGTCCACGACGAGCTGGGCCGGGCCGGCGTTCCAGACGTTCGCGCTGAAGGCGAGGTAGTCCTTGCCGGGGATGTCCTGGGCGCCGCCGTCGCTGATGGTGATGCCATAGGCCGGCAGGGACCGCAGGTCGGGCTTGGGAACGTTCGGGACGGACGGGGTCCCGGTGGGACGTGCGGGCCGGGGGGCGAGAGCGGGGGCCTGGCGCGAACCGTCGGTCTGCCCGGGGGTGTCACCGGCGGCCCGGACGCCGGCGCGACCGGCCTGCTGCACCTTGAGCGCCCACGGCAGGGCCGGGGGCGCCGCCTTCAGCGGCCCGTGGCCCACGTTGTAGGAGGGGCCCGCGCCGCTGGTCTGCGGGGCTCCGGCCTGGGCGGCGGTCGGAGCGTGTCCCGCTCCGTGCCCGGCGTGGGCGGAGGGGGCCTGGTGCGCGGGGCCGTGTCCGGCGTGTTCCCCGGCGGCGGCCGACCGGCCGTTCTCCCAGCTGCGTTCCTCGACGGTGAGCTTCACCGAGGCGGGCTTGTCGGCGATGCCGAAGAGATCCCGGTACTTCTTGGCGACCCTGACCTTGGCCGTGTACGTGCCCGCGGCGAGCTTCACGGGCTCGGTGTAGGAGCCGCCGTAGGTGTTGGCGGCCCACCCCTTCTCGACGCCCCACACGGAGCCGAGGGTGAAGGGGTTGGTGGGGCAGCTTTCCGGATACTTCGAGGTGGCGGGCGCGTCGGGCCGGATCCGTCCGCTGGCGTTGTTCGGGCAGAAGCTCTCCGCGCGGCTGACGACCACCTTGCCGTCCCTGTCCGTGACGGTGATCTCGGCGAAGCCCGGCAGTCCGGAGAAGTCCTTAACGGTACCCAGGGGCAGCGTCTTCGCCTTGCTGCCGCCGCCCTCGAACACGGTCTGGGTGACCGTCACGGGATCCTTGTAGGACTTCCGGGTCACCTTCAGCTCCAGAGGCCTCCCCTCGGCGGTGAGGTACGTGCCCAGGTCCAGGTAGACGCCCGGCTCCTCCTTCCACGAGGTGAGCGTGACCGAGCCGGTCGCAGCGACGAGGCTGAGCGTCGGCCCCGTCGCGGCCGTCGCCTGCTCCGGCGCGGCGGTCATGAGACCGACCGTCACTGCCACGGCGGCGACAGCCGTGGCCCCGGCGAGCAGCGGCCGCCGTAGCCGGTTGGTGCGCGTCGTACTCATCGTTCCCTCGTCCTCCGGATGCTGTGCGGAAGCGGATCGGCCGCGGCCCGGCGGGACGTCTCCGCCCCGGGGCTCATGCGGTGTGGGGCGCTCGGTGCACCCGCGCTGTGAGAGGAAGGCATCGGACGTCCGGTTGTCCGGAGAGCCGAAACGTCACGAAGTTGGCCGGAAGGCGCTCCCCGGACGAAAGCCGGACAGGACTGCCGAATCGACACCTCACCACCGGAAAGGGGATCCGGTTCGGGAGATGCCGAGAAGCTCACCGGTGGCCCGAAACGTCTGTCGCTGATCCGGTGACGGCAGGGCCCCGCCCGACACGGCGGGGCGGGCGGCCGCCCGCCCGGGTGATGCGTGGCTCCTCCCCGTCGACGCGAGCGTCTCTGCCCCGGCCGTCGGCGTCGGTCTGCGTTCGCCGTCGGCGTCGGCCTGCCCTTACGGACGTGTGGCACCGTGATCAACCAGGACGGAGGCGGGCCCGCGCGGCAGCGGCAGCAGGGGATCCGGCGCGAGCGGAGGGCATGGATCGGCCCGTACGGTGCTCAGAGGTGCATCGGGTCACCGATTCGTGTGGGGCGCCAGGCCGTCCCGGTAGTCATGGTCACAGAGCGTGGCCCGCTGGGCCGGGCCGACGCTCTGGTTTCCGTGCGGAGGGCGGGAAGGAAGCCTTCAGCGGCGCGTGGAGAGCCTCTGCGCGTACGACACGCCCGCGCCCGGCCCCCGCCGGGCAACGGCAGGACCGGCGGGCACGACCGCCGGCCCGCGTCGGGAAGCGCGCACCCCGGCGCGCCGGCAGCACTCGAAGGCGGTGGAGAGCTCCCGCGCCCGCCCATGGGCGGTACTGACGAAGCGGCAGTTCGGTACGCGCGATCCGCGTCGGCTCCGCGGACCTCACACACCCCCTAGGGTCGGATTCCGTCGCAGGCGATCCGCAGGTGGCGCGGCCCGCGCAGTACGGCGTTCTGGCGGTACTCGGGCGGGTCGTCGAGGAGGCGTGGGTTCTCCAGTCTCCGGGCCAGCTCCGCCAGGGCGAGTTGGGCTTCCAGTCGGGCGACCGGTGCGCCGAAGCAGCTGTGGATGCCGCTGCCCAGGCCGAGGTGCTGGATGTCCGGGCGGTCGGGGTCGAAGCGGTCCGGGTTCTCGAACCGCTGGGGGTCGCGGTTGCCGGACGCCAGGACCAGCCAGAGGGCGGATCCCTCGGGGATGGTGACGCCGCGGACCTCGATGTCGGCGAGAGCGGTGCGCCCCGGCAGCAGCTGCACCGGCGGCTCGAAGCGCAGCAGTTCCTCGACGATCGGCACGGCCAGTCGCGGTTCGGTCCTCAGACGCTGGAGGACCTCGGGATGGCGCAGCAGGGTCAGCATTCCGTTGCTGATGAGGTTGACCGTGGTCTCGTGCCCCGCGATCAGGAGCAGGGCCGCCGTGCTGAGCAGTTCCATCGTGGTCATCGGACCGTCCTGGCCCTTGGCCGTCGCCAGCTGGGAGAGCATGTCGTCCCCGGGGTTCTTGCGGCGTTCCTCGATCAGACCGGCCAGATACATGCCCAGCGCCATCCGGGCCTCGTGCGCGTCCTTGCCGCGCTCGGCGGGATCCGCGTCCGGATCGGGGTCCAGGCTGGCGGCGAGGGTGTCCGCCCAGGTGTGGAAGCGTGCCTCGTCCTCGCGCGGCACTCCGAGCAGCCTGCAGATCACGGTCACCGGGAACGGGTAGGAGAACTCCTCCACCAGGTCGATCCGGCCCGGGTCACCGAGGCCGTCGATGAGGCCGCCGACGATGTCGTGGAGCTCCGGGCGCATTCCGTCGACCCGGTGGGGGGAGTGCGGCGGGCCGAAGTGCCGGTTCGTCATGCGTCGCAAGCGGTCGTGTTCCGGCGGGTCGAGCCGCAGGAAGCTCGGCGGCAGGGCGCTCTCCTCAGGGGCGGACTCCGCCGGCGGGTCAGCGTTGCCGGATGCCACGTTGCGGGCGTCGGAGCTGATCCGAGGATCGTGCAGAAGGCTGCGGATCTCGTAGTAGGTGCTGATCACGTACGCCCCGTCGGTCTCGTGGTGGACCGGTGTCTTCCGCAGCTCTTCGTAGATCGGGTACGGGTCGGCCCGGTTGGCGTAGTCCAGGATCTGGTGCAGCAGGGTGGGCGTCATGGCAGGTCCTTGTGGCCGTACGGGTCAGTGCGCGGGGGTGAACGTCATCCGGCGGTCGGCCGGCGAGTATCCGCTGAGGGTCACGGTGGGGCCGTGGCTGGGGACCGACGGGTCGGGGAAGTCCGCGTCCACCGGCCGTTGCCCGCCCGCGTGCCGGTCGACCGTGGGGAACTGCGGCGGGAACGGCGCGGTGCGCTCGATGAGTTCCTGGTAGAACGGCAGCCACCGGCCGTGGTCGAAGGAGACGGCACCGATGACGCGCCCCTGGTATCCGTAGACGCCGACGAACCGGCGGCTGTCCAGCGAGCCCTGCGAGATCAGGATCTCCGTCCCCATCGACGGCACTCCGACCGACTTGATGTTGACGCCGAACTGGGACGACCAGAAGGCCGGCACGTCCATGTGCGGCAGCCGGTCGACGCTCTCGCTGACCATGTTGTGAGCCGCGATCCCGGCCTGGGCGACGGCGTTGCCCCAGTGCTCGAGCGACAGGAACTGATAACCGAACAGGGGATGGGGACAGCGGGCGACATCACCTGCGGCGTAGATGTCGTCGGTGACGATGCCGCGGATGTCGAAGGCCCGGCAGCCGGCATCGCAGGCGATGCCGCGGGGCCCGGCGCCGAGCCCGGAACCGTACAGCCATTCGGTGTTACGGAGTGCGCCGAGCGAGACGACCACCACGTCGGTCTCCACGGTGGAGCCGTCGGACAGATGCGCGGCCCGCACCCGTCCAGAGGCGTCGCCCTCGAGAGCGGTCACCATGACCCCGCACCGCAGGTCCACACCGTGCTCGCGCTGGAGGCCGGCGGCCACCGCGGCCACCACCCCGCCGAGTGCACCGACCAGGGGCGCGGCGCCCCGCTCGGCGACGGTGACGGGGATGCCGCGTTCGCGGCAGGCGGAGGCGACCTCCGAACCGGCGAATCCGCCCCCGATGACGAGGACCCGGTGGGGTCCCTCGTCGAGCCGCCGGGCGAGCGCGGCGGCCTCGTCACGGGTCCGCAGCACGAAGACGCCGTCGAGTTCCGCCTCCTCCTCGCGCGGCCACGGCCGCGCCCGTACCCCGGTGGCGATCAGCAGTCGGTCGTACGGCACCTCGTCGCCGTCGGCCAGCCGTACCCTCTTCGCGGCCATGTCCAGCCCGGTGGCGGGAACGCCGAGCCGCCAGGTCGCGTCGACGGATCGCAGCCGGGGCAGCGCGGTGCGTTCGGCGCGCGCCCTGCCCAGCAGCACTCCCTTGGACAGCGGGGGCCGGTCGTACGGTTCGCAAGGCTCGTCGCCGATCATGGTCAGAGACCCCGCGAAGCCCATGGCGCGCAGGGTCTCGGCAGCCCGCAGGCCTGCCAGCGAGGCGCCGACGACGACGATGCGGCCCTCGCGTTTGAGCTGCTCCAGGACTCCGTCACCGACCACCGGGCACCGCCTCGGCCGGCTCGTCCACGGCATCGACGAGGATGGCCTGCACCGGGCAGGCCGCGGCGGCCTGGGCCAGCTTCTCGCGGTGCGCCTCGTCGGGATCCGGGTCGTACAGCAGCGCCTCGTCGCCGTGCATGGTGAAGATCTCGGGAGCGAGGAACGCGCACTGCGCGTACCCCTGGCAGCGGTTCAGATCGACGGCGATGCTGACCACGGGATCGGTCCTCTCCAACGGCTCGGTCGAGCCCTCTGCGCCCACTCTCACGGGCCGGGAGGGTCACAGCGACGGGGGCGGACCGATCGAGTGAGCGATGGGGCCCGGTCTGGTCTGGTCGTGGGCTCGGGTCTGATCTGGTCGTGGGCGTGAGGCCCCCGTGGGTCCCCGTGGGTGGTGCCTGGCCGGCCGCCCGGTGCCGTGGCCGGGGAGGGCGCGGAAGACGACGGAAAAAAGGGCCCCCGTCCCGTCAGCCCGGCCCGGAGGCGTCCAAGGTGAGGATCAGGAGGGTGACGTCGTCCTGGATCTTGGGGGCGAATCGACTCAGATCGGCCCAGATCTCGTCGGGCAGCCGGTCCAGACCGACACCGGTCATACGGGCCAGACGCTCGACGAACGGGTAGAAGGCCCCCGAGGCGTCCCGTGTCTCCAGGACACCGTCCGACGCCAGGAGCAACAGGTCCCCGGGCAGCAGCGACACCGTCGCGGCGGTCCCCGGCATGACGTCGGCGAGGCCCAGTCCCAGGGGCGGTCCGGGGTCGGGTTCCAGGATGCTCACGGTTCCGCCGCGCAGCAGGACCGGCGGCGGGTGGCCGCAGGCCAGGACACGGACCTCCCGCCCGTGCGGCATGAAGTCCAGGAAGACGGCCGTGGCGAAGAGCTCCGCGTGCTCCGTCCGCGCCGAGTCGACGACGAGCCTGCGGTCCAGCCGCGCCGCGATCGCCTCCGCGTCCACGTCGTCCAGCACGGCCTCACGGAACGCCCCCAGGACGGAGGCGACCGTCGCGACGGCCGACAGACCGTGCCCCTGCACGTCGCCGTGGACAGCCCGTACCCCGTGGGGACCGGGCCGGACGTCGAAGAAGTCGCCTCCCACCAGCGTGCCGCGCTCGGCGGCGCGGTACAGGCTCGCGCAGCGCACGGGCCCCACCCTCTGCTGTACGTCGGGGACGATGGCCCGCTGGGCCGTCTCGGCGACGGTACGTTCCAGGTCGAGCTGCTCGTCCCGGCGCCCGCGGACGAAGGAGACGAAGACGCTCAGGGTCGCGACGAAGCCGAGGGTGAAGAGGTCGGTGTTGCCGGGCTGGTTCAGATGGAAGAAGGGAATGGTCAGCAGCCCGATCGTCGCGGCGCCGAGAAAGGCCGTGGCCAGCGGTCCGTAGGCCAGGACGGCCAGCGGAGGCACCGCGCCGAGCAGGAAGCCGATGTCCAGCGGAGCGGACTCGGTGAGGGAGGCCGCCCCGACCCCGACCAGCAGCAGCACGGGAAGAACCCGCACCCAGCGGGGCGGCGGGGCGCCGCGCAGCCAGCTCCGCCGGTGCGGTCCGGTCGCCGACTTCCTTGGCTTCACCACACCACCAGGCTCCTATGCCGGAGTGCACCGCGCACTCCACGGCCGCCGCCCCGCCGGTCCTGGGGGGCCGGGGCCGTGGACGTCCACCTGGGGGCTCCTGGGCCGTCGCCGAGCGGGAGCGGGAGCGCCGCCGCCCGCGTCGACAGCGGGCACGACCTGCCCGATACCGGTCGCATGCCGCCCACGAACCGTTTCCATACCCGCCGGTCCTAGCGTCGGGCACAGCCGTCATGGCCGCCCGCTACCACCCCGCGAGGAGATTCCGTGCTCGAAGGCTTCGGCGAAGCGCTCGCGGACCGGGAGTACTTCCTACCGCTGTCCAGCGTGACCGACCCCGGGCCGCGCTTCGCTCCCAGCGAGGTGCCGCCGGGACTGCGCGGCGCCGTCCAGGGCATCTGGACGGCCTGGGGCGGTCCGCGGGCCGGGCTCGCCGAACAGGGCTGGAAGATCCATGTGTCGGCGCGGCTAGACCGGGCGCAGCACGTGCTCGACACGGTCGCCGGGATCTGCTTCTCCGAAGGCGTGCCGTTCAAGCACCTGAGCGCCCGGCTCTTCTTCCTCTTCCTCCATCACAAGCACGCGGCGCGAGCCCAGTCGGGCAAGTTCTGCGCCGTCTATCCGCCGGACACGGCGACCGCCCGCCGACTCCTGGAACGCCTGCGTGACGCGCTCGACGGGGAGGAGGGACCGTATGTCCTCACCGACCGGCGCTTTCGCGACTCGCGGACGGTCCACTACCGCTACGGATCCTTCGGTGCCCGCAGCCGGCTGCGCGCCGACGGCACCCGCGAGGGGCTGGTCCGCGACGGCTCCGGCCGCGAGGTCGTGGATCTGCGGCTGCCCGCCTTCCACCTGCCCGCGGGGATCACGGACCCCTTCGCCGAGCGGGAGGAGCAGCCGCACGAGGGCCCGATCCTGATCCGCGACTACGAGGTGACCCGTGCGGTGCGCCTGAGCAACGCCGGTGGCACCTACCAGGCCCGGGACCGGCGGACCGGCCGCACCGTCTTCGTCAAGGAGGCTCGCGCCCACAACGGGCTGGTCTTCGACGGGACCGACGCGCAGCAACGTCTGCGGCACGAGTACGGCGTGCTGCGCGAGCTGCACGCGGCCGCCCCCGGGGTGGGCCCGGAGCCGCTGGACCACTTCACGGAGTGGGAGCACGACTTCCTCGTCACCGAGCACGTCGCCGGGCAGCCGCTGGTGAGCTGGCTGAGCCGGTCCTCGCCGCTGGCCCGCGCCGACCGCACGGCCGAGTCCGTCGCCGTGTACTACGAGGTGTGCCGGCGCCTGCTGGCCGCGCTGGACGCCTCGCTGAGGCGCATGCACGCCGCCGGCTACCGGTTCGGCGACCTCAGCCTGGGCAATGTCATGGTGACGCCGTCGGGCGGGGTCCGGCTGGTGGACTTCGAGGCGGCCTCGGCCCTGTCCGCGCCGCCCTCCGGGATCGGCACCCCGGGGTTCACTCCCCCGCCCGGCCTGCTCCGGCTCGACTCCGATCCGCTGCTGCGGGACCGGTACGGCATGTCGGCGGTCGCGTTCGCGTTCCTGGCGCCGTTCAACGAGATCGCCGAGCACGCCCCCGCCAACCTCGCGCTGCTGCGCCGCGACCTGGCGGACGTGGCTCCGCCGCCCGACCTGTGGCAGCGGGCCACCGCCTTCCATCCGACGGAGGACCGCGCGCAGGATCACGTGCGGGACCGGGCAGAGGACCACGCCCCTGACCAGGGCGGTCCCGGCCGCCTTCCCTCCCCCGCCGAGCTGGACGCCGATCCGCGCGGCTGCCTCGTCCGGCTGGCCGAGGAGGTGGCCGCGGGGCTGCTGGAGACGGCCGACGCCGGCCGGCCGGAGTGGGCCTTCCCGCCCTCGCCCGAGGCGTTCCGGACCAACAACGTGTGCCTGGCTCACGGCACGGCCGGGGTGGTGCACGCCCTGCACCGCGCCGGGGCAGCGGTGCCGGAGGAGATCCGCGAACGGCTGCGCCGCGACACCCTGGCGCAGCGCGACGCGCTGCCTCCAGGACTGCTCGTCGGCTCGGCCGGCATCGCCCGGGTGCTGGTCGGCATCGGCCTGCTGGACGAGGCCGTCGACCTGCTCCGGGACGCCGACGACCATGCGCTCACCGCCTCCTGCGGCACGCTGGCCGGCGGGCGGGCCGGGGTCGGCCTGGGCTGGCTCGCCCTGCACCGGCTGACCGGGGAGAGCAGCCACCTGGAGCGGGCCGCCTCGGCAGGGGAGCACCTGCTGCGCACCCCCGACCTGCCCGCCACCCTCGGCGAGCACGACGCCCGCGGTCTGCTGCACGGCCGCTCGGGGCTCGCCCTCTTCCTCCACCGCCTGGCCCGCGACACCGGCGAGGACCGCTACCTGGAGGCGGGGCGCATGCTGCTCCACCAGGAGCTGGACCGGACCTTTCCGCTGGACGACGGCGCCCTGTCCGTCTCCGACGACACAAGACTCAGCCGTGCCATGCCGTACCTGGCCACGGGCGCGGCCGGCGTCGCTGCGGTGCTCACCCGCTATGTGGCCACCGCGCCGGACGAACGCTGCGCCACGGCGCTGCCGAGGCTGGTGGCCGGCATCCGGGTCTCCCGCGCCACGAAGGAGGGGGGCCTGTACCGGGGGCTGGCCGGACTGACCTGGTTCCTGACCGAGCACGCCGAGCTCACCGGCACGGACGCCGCCCGCGCGGACGCCGTGGGCGCCGCGACAGGCCTGCTGAAGTACGCGGTTCCTTACCGGCGCGGTGTCCGCTTCCTCGGAGCGGGTTCGCAGCGGTTCACCGCCGACCTGTCCAGTGGCGGAGCGGGGGTCCTGCTGGTCCTCCACCGTCTGCTGTCCGGCCCGCTCCTGACGAAGCCCCACCACGCGCGTCCCCGGATCCCCGCAGCCCGCTGACGGCGCCGGGCGGACGTCCCATGAACGCCTGGGCACGGCGGCCGTCACCTCCGTGCCGAGGCAGGCAGTTGCCAACCGACACGACCCCGAGACGAAGGTGGAGAGCACCCATGAGCCAGATCCTCGCGCTCCAGACCCTGGACACCGAGCCGGAGGCCTGTTCCCTCCCTCCCTGCTTCAGCGTCGCCTGGAGCATCAGCGACATCTTCCCCGAGCCGATGTGACCGACCGGCACCCGTGAGGGCCGGGACCGGTGGGCCTGCCACCGGTCCCGGCCCGGAGTGCTTCGCCCGACCTGCCTGCGCGCCCGATGGGGGTTCGCAGGATCCGGCCCGCTTCACACCCCCGACAGCCTGGTCGGCGGCAGCGGATCGGGTCAGCAGCGGAAGCGGAGTCGGCACACGACGGCGTCGGTGTCGCGGCGGACGGCGTGGGCGACGACCGCGCCCCGCCGGTTCTGCAGAGCACGCTGCCAGAGGCGCTCGGGCTCGGCCTCCGGGATGAGAACGGTGACCTGAGTGCCGGGTTCGGTCGTCCCCAGGCCGCGTACGTACGCCGCAAGGGGTCGGCCGAGCGCGCGGCGCTCGGCTCCTCTCCCGCCTCGGGCGGGCCTTCGAACTGCGCGTCACCCACATCGAGCTCGACGAGATGGCCCAGCGCTTCATCCAGGACATCTCCCGGCGTACCCCGCGGTTCATCGCCAACGAACCGGACAACCGGGACGTGGCCGAGTACCGCGACAAGATCGAGCAGATCCGCGCCGACAACGATCTGCCCACCACCGAGGACTTCGTCTTCGTCGAGGTCACGGTCACCGACCCCTCCGAGTTCGAGGCGGGCCTGACCGTACGCGGCGAGGTCATGCACGACCGCTATCGCGTCCTCACCGTCGAGTCCTCCTCCATCCCGAACGCGCTGGCCGCCCTCCTGCTCCACGCCCGCGACCTCACCGGTGTGAGCCCGCACGTCTACTTCGAGTGGACCGAGGGCAACCCCTTCGCCAACTTCCTCCGCTTCTTCCTCCTCGGCCAGGGCGAGGTCGCCCCCGTCACCCGCGAGGTCCTGCGGGAGGCGGAGTCCGACCGGAACCGCCGCCCGCGCGTCCACGTCGGCTGACGCCGGAGTCGTCCCGCGCAGGACCGCCCGCGAGAGCCGGATCCAGGGCTGGTCCGAGCCGGGAGTGGCGGTCAGCCTCTCCACGGTGGTGAACCCGACAGCGGTGCGGCTGCCCAGCGGCGTGCGGAAGACGCGGACCGCCACCGCGTGTGCCCCCGGCCGGACGCGGACCTCCAGGGGCCCGGCCGGGTCGGGTTCCTCGGGCTCGGGATCTCAGGCTCGGGAGTCGCTCGTGATGCGCGCGCACTCGATGACCACCGAGGTGAGACTGCCGTGAGTACGCAGGAGCTCGCGCTGGATGCGGGCTCCGTTGCCCCGGTCCAGCAGCCCGGCGATGCCTTCGCGGACCCGTGCGTCGTCGCCGCTCTCGACCAGGGCCTCCTGGACATGGGCGTACAGCGCCTGGACGACCGCGGCCGCCGGAGCCTCTCTCATGGTCTCGGGATGCAGGAGCGGGCCGTCCAGGCCTGACCGGCCGGCCCGCCATGCCGCCAGCCGAAGGAGGTCCGTGTCGACGCGGGAGGGAGGATCCCCTTCGCGCCAGGCCCTGGCGGCAGTCTCGACGAGGGCGCGCACCAGCGCGGCGAGGAGTACCGGCGTCGACGCGTCGAGGCACACGTCCGCCACTCTGACCTCCACCGTGGGGTAGGTGGCCGAAAGCCGGGCGTCGAAGTAGATCATCGCCTCGTCTCGCAGGACTCCGGTGTCGAGCATGGCACGCACCTGCTCGTGGTAGCGATCGGCGGAGCCGAAGACCGGCATCGGGCCGGCGGAGGGCAGTCTGTTCCACACCCGACTGCGATAGCTCGCGTACTTGCTGTCCTGCCCCTGCCAGAAGGGCGAGTTCGCGCTCATCGCGGTCAGAACGGAGAGCCAGGGCCGGATCCTGTCGAGTACGGCGATGCCCTCCTCGTCCGACTCGACCGAGACGTGGACGTGGCAGCCGCAGGTGAGTTGTTCCTGCGCGGTCAGGCCGAACTGTTCGCCCAGCCAGGCGTATCGCTTGCCCGTGTTCAGCGAGGGCCGGGCGGGGAGCGGCGAGGTGGCGAGGGCCGCCACGAGGGCGCCCGCGGACGCGGCGTGCCGGCCGGCCTCGGCTCGGCACCGGGTGACCTCGTCCCCGAGTTCGCCCATCTCCGTCACCGGTTTCGTGGCGAACTCCACCTGCTCCTTCTGCAGTTCCTTCTCGAAGGCGTGCTCCGGCGCGCCGTCGGCGGAGTCGTCGCGGGCCCGCTGACCCGCGGACCGGTCCGCGGCCGCGAGAACGGCACTGGCCAGGGCGAGGGGCTTCCCGGTACGGGCATGCACGAGAAGCAGCTCTTCTTCCACGCCCACGCTTCTCATTCCGCCACCGCCGTTCGCCCGCTCTCCCTGAGCGGGAAGGTATATATGTCCTGACCGACGCTCCGAACGGCAAACCTGTCGAAGCCCCTCAGTGCCTCTCCGGCGAGCGGAACGGGCCGCGCCGTTTCACGAGATCCGCCTGCCCCTGGCCTACGTGGCGGCGAACGGGCTGTCACCGAGACGGGCCAGCAGATCGGCCGGATCGCGGTACACGGCGGCGGCACCGGCCTCTTCCAGGTCGGCCCGCGGGATTCCGCCGCAGAGGAGGCCCACGGCGGTCACACCCGCGCGGGTGGCCGCCCTCATGTCCCACACGGTGTCGCCGACGAACACGGCCCGCTCGGGTGGCGTCCGGGCCAGCCGAAGGGCGTGCCGGACGGGTTCCGGTGCGGGTTTGCCTTCCTCGACGTCATCCGAGGTACTGGTTTCGGCGATGGCGTCGTCGGCGTCGATGGCCCGGCGCAGGGCCGAGAGCTCTCTGTCCTTCGCCGATGTGACCAGGACGACCAGCCAGCCGCTGCCCGCGAGGGTGCGCAGCAGGTCGGCGACCGAGGCCAGGGCGGGCAACCGATCGAACCAGGTGGCGTACAGGGTGTCGTGCGCGGCGCTCAGGCGGTCGTCCTGCGCGGGGTCGCGGTCGCCTCCCAGGAGGTGGTCGAGCAGGTCCTCGCCGGGCAGGCCGATCGACCGGTGGACGGAGTGCATCGGCACCCGGTGCCCGGCCTGACGCAGCGCCTCCCACCAGGCGACCACGTGCAGGTAGTTGGTGTCGGTGAGCGTCCCGTCGACGTCGAAGAGCGCGGCACGGTCCATGGTTCTCCTCCTCACGGTTCCCGCAGGGCGGGGAGCAGCTCTGCCTGCGACCGGCCGAGGAAGGGCTCCTGCGGGTCGCCGCCGACCTGGCCTGCGCGGTCGCCCTGCGACCCCGGCCGGGGGCACGTGGGGCCGGAGACGACGCAGGGGTCGAGGAACGCTCTCTCGGGGCCCGCGGCGCGGGCGACCGGTTCGCGGGGCCCGGCCTGGTCGGTCTTCGTCGTGTCGCCGTAAAGGGCCATGGAGACCACATTGCTATGTCTCTCCCGACCTCACGAGCCGACAGCCGTGCCAGGGCTCCCGAGAGCCTCGCCCGGGCGCCCTCTGCTCGGCGTCCGTCGCCTTCGGGCCGACACCCGGCTCCTCGGTGCCCCTCTCCCACGAACGGTCGCAGTCGGCGCCCCTCGCCCTCGAAAGACGTCGCAGAGCCCTGAGGTGCGCAACAGGCCCGGCGGGTCGACAGTGGAAGTGACTCGATCAGCTGGCGCTCGTCGTGGGGACCGCCCGCGTCATGCCGGCAGCAGGTGGCAACATCGCCGCGGCACCCGGCATCGCGATCGCCGATGCCGGGGGCGAGGGCGTGGGGTGAGCCCGCACGCCCACCCGGCATCGATGATCGGCCCGTCCGACATCGGAGGAGACCGCGGAACCCTTCTGGCCGCCCCGGCCGGTGCCGGACATCCCGACGGCCGCAGTGCCGGGCAAGGAGGGCCTTCGATGCCCCAGAAGTCGACCACGGGGATGCGTGCGGCACCCCATGCCACGCCCGCCGAGCGCACGGCACTCGGCAAGGAGGCCCGGCGCCGCTCGCCGCGATCGAGCCACGCCGCGTACGAGCCGCCTTCCGACAGGCCGGATCCGCTGACGATCCTGGAGGCGCAGTCCGCGACACGCGTGCCCGAGCTCGTTCCCATCCGCTACAGCCGTATGACGGAGTCCCCGTTCCGCTTCTACCGGGGCGCCGCCGCGATCATGGCCTCCGACCTGGCCGCCACCCCGCGCTCGGGATTCACCGCCCAGCTGTGCGGGGACGCCCACATGCTCAACTTCCGTCTCCTCGCCTCGCCGGAACGGCGCCTGATGTTCGACATCAACGACTTCGACGAGACGCTGCCCGGTCCGTGGGAGTGGGACGTCAAGCGGCTGTCGACGAGTTTCGTCATCGCGGGCCGGGCGAACGGCTTCGACGACGACGAGCGCGACCGCATCGTGCGGCGCACGGTCCGTTCGTACCGCGAGGCGATGATCGGTTTCGCTGCCATGCGCACCATCGACGTCTGGTACGCGAAGATCGACGACGAGCGCCTCAAGTCGCTGGCCACGGACCGGCTCCACAAGCGCGGCCGGAAGAACCTGACCCGTGCCATGGAGAAGGCCCGGAGCCGCGACAGCCTGCAGGTCTTCGACAAGCTCACCGAGATCGTCGACGGCCGGCCCGTGATCGCGGCGGATCCCCCGCTGCTCGTCCCGGTGGCCGACCTGATGCCCGACGTGGAGCGCCACGCCCTGGAGCGCCAGTTCCGCGGTCTGATCGAGCGGTACGGCCACTCGCTGGCGTCCGACCGGCGCACGCTCCTGTCGGACTACCGTCTGGCCGATGTCGCCCGCAAGGTGGTCGGGGTCGGCAGCGTCGGTACCCGCTGCTGGATCTTCCTGCTCCTCGGCCGGGACGACCAGGACCCGCTCTTCCTCCAGGCCAAGGAGGCGGACACGTCCGTGCTCGCCGCGCACGTCGGCGCGAGCATGTATCGCAATCAGGGCGAACGGGTGGTCGCCGGCCAGCGGCTGATGCAGGCCACCAGCGACATCTTCCTCGGCTGGGAGCGCGTGGACGGCATCGACGGCAAGAAGCGCGACTTCTACGTCCGCCAACTGCGTGACTGGAAGGGCATCGCCCTCCCCGAGACGATGAACCCGAGGCGCATGCAGGCGTTCGGCGAAGTGTGCGGGCTCACGCTGGCCCGCGCGCACGCGCGGTCCGGCGACCGGATCGCGATCGCCGCGTACCTGGGCGGCGGCGACTCCTTCGACCGGGCGATCGCCACGTTCGCGGAGGCCTATGCCGACCAGAACGAGCGCGACCACCAGGCCCTCGTCGACGCCGTAGGCGCGGGCCGGCTGCCCGCGGAGGAACTGCCGACGCCCTGATCCGGCAAGGGGCCTGGTCCACTCGTCGTCTGAACACGAGCGGGGGGCCACGGTTCCTCCGTCTCGTGACGTGACCGGTGTCACGGGCGGTACGTTTACGCCGACAGTCACACGGGGGACGGGACGACCGGAAGGAACGGAAGTGCAGGTTTCGACGCTCAGCCTCTGGGGTGCCGCCGCATTCGGCGCGGTCATCGGCTGGATCGCCTACCGGACACTGCGGCGTGCTGCGAACGCACCCAGGATCACCGATCTCATCACGGTGATCGCGGCATTGGGTGGCGGCGCGGTCATCAACACACAGTTCGCGGAGCCGGATCTGTTCGCCTGTTACGGCATCGGGCTGTTCGCCGGATTCTTCGCCTACTTCGTGATCGGACTCCTGGTCGACCGATCGGAGCGGAAGGCCCAGGACAAGCGCGAGGCGGCGCAGATCCCCGCGCAAGCGACGCAGACGACGCAAGCGGTGGAGGGGGCACCCGCAGGGACGACGGAGCCGGTCGGCGCACGGCAGAACAGTTCGACCTGGATGGGCGACCTCTGACGCTCCGGCGCGCCGACGGGTGGGGCCGTCAGGAAGCGAAGCTCAACCGCAAGGCGGCCGAACAATAAGCCGTATAGGCGAGCCCCAGGACGTTCCCCTGCCCCAGAAGCTCCATCCGCACCTGGTGCAGGGCGGATCCCACGTCGTGGCCGGCGAGGAGGAGCTCCCAGAACCGCTCGGCGAACCTGCCGGCCAGCCCCTGTTCCACGGTGATCTCCGTACCGACGACTCCGGCGGCCTGCAGTCCGGCGAAGGCGGTGACGAAGGGCAGCCAGGACCGGGCGTCGTGGTCGGCGGTGTGACAGCCGTTGAGAAAGACCAACGGCGCGACCCGCTCCCAGCCGTCCCAGCCCGGGTCCTCGCCCCAGGCGTTCAGATCCTCGGGCAGGATCCGGTCCGTGCCGCCGATCTCCAGGACGGTGGGTGTCGACACTTCCCCGGCCTGAGGGCGGCGTCCATGGCCGTAGAAGTAGAGACAGTCTCCGGGAGTATCCGTCAGGGACTGCCGGAGTGCCTGCTTCCGATCACAGACACGCAGCTCCGCGAAGCTCCCCCGCAGGACGGACAAGTGACGGGTCGCCACATCGCCGGCAAGCGCGTGACTCCGTGCCACGGTGAGGGAGGGCCGGGTTCCCTCACGGCCTGCCCGCAGGCGAATCCGGCGTCCCCTTCGAACGGACGGGGGCTGCTCGATGATGTGCCGGAATCCCCAGAACCCGTACGGGCAGAGCGTGTTGAGCGGATGCACGGCACCCTCCGGACAGGAGCGGGCCGTGGGGTCCTGTCGTACCCGCTCCCATCCCGCGGCGCACGGCTCCAGCGCGGCGTCACTCTCCACCGCGTTGTCGTACAGCAGGGCCCACGGGAAGACGAGGTCGTTCAACTCGGTCCGGCACACCTGGATCTCCGCGGGCTCGCGCAGCACGTGACGCAGGGCCTCCCGTTCCGGGCGGCTGCGCGCGACCATCTGGTAGAGCGTCCAGCCGAGCCGCGCGAGCCGGGTCATGTCCCGGAGCAATGCGGGGAAGTCCTTGCCGTGGTTCGCGTCGAGGAGGTTCACCGGCCGCGATGCGCCACCCTCGACGCGGAACTCGGCGTGACAGGCGAAGAGTGCGGCCCTCGCCTGTTCCAGCGCGGTGACCACCTGGTGCTCGCTGAGCCAGAACGTGGCGAGGGGCCCGCCCCCGGCGGTGACATCGATGGTCATGGCGCCGTCCTGTCGCCCCACTCGCACCGCCGCGGAGCGCCGGGGCAGCTCGCTCAGCGCCGCGAAGCCCGAGGTCAGCGTATAGTCGACCGCCGCCGTGGTGGCTCCTCCCGGCCCTTCGTCGGCGGCGATGGACGTGGTCAGGGTGACCGACTGCAACTGGTTGCCGCGGTACGAGACGAACATCCGCAGCCGGGCAGGGCCCGGCTCCTCCGGAGCGACGAACGGGATGTGGAGGTGCCGGCCACGGTGCCCTTCCTCACACGTGTGCCGGCCTCCCGGCTGACAGTGGCAGACCCAGGACGCCCCCTCGCGGGGCAGGAAGAGCCAGTGCTGCGCGGCGGGGAGGCGCAGGTCGTCGCTGACGACGGTGACCTGGAGCCAGTCACCGCTCCCGTCGTCGTCCGTGTGGTCGAGGCTGTTGTCGGGGAACGCCTCGGCCTGCGCCGCAAGGAGACTCCCGGGCTCCAGGCCTCCGATGTCCACGCGGAGTTCGTACGTCCTGCCGGAGGCGAGGAGACGGTCGGAGGGGATGACCACCCGCGAGAGAGGCCATACGACCGCGACGTTGAGGAAGCGCTCCGTGGCGTCCGGCTCGGAGGAACCGTCCGTCACGGGGACGGCGTCCGACGCTTCCTCGTCATGGGGCACGGGCTCGACGTGCCGACCGTCCGGCACGGCGCCCACGGGCACGCCGCGCAGGCCCTCCCGCTCCTGTCGCAGGAACAGGCCCCATGTCTCGATGGCTCCCGTGTACTTGTCGTACACCTCCTCGCACTTCTCAGTGAACTCGTCGCCGTCGAGGTCCGGATCGTTCAGCAGGGCGAGCCAGCCGTCGCGGGCCTTCTCCTCCAGCATGTCCGAGTGCCAGAGGTCGGAGTCCCGCAGAGCTCGCAACAGTCTCTCGTCCTCGCACCGCGGCGCCCATCCGTACGTCACCGAGTCCCGCATCTCCACGCCCGATCGCCCCTCGTCTCCGACTGGTGATGGCATTCTGAGGCAGGCGGAGGAACGGGGGCCAACCGTGGACCGGGATCAGGACATCGTCATTCGGCTGTCGTGGCAGGGCCGAGACGTCAGTGCGGTCGTCCTCGACGACCGAGGCGACCCCGTCCACGCGCCCGCGCCACCGGTCCGCGTGCGTCCGGGGATGTTCGTGCGATGGGCGGATGCCGTGGGACCCATGGTGACCGGGATGCTGACGGACGTTCTCCTGCCGGCGCCGGTGCGTCGGCACCTCGCGCATCGCAGGGAGCAGATGGAGGGGCGGTACGCACGGGTCCGGCTGCTCACGCCCGACGACGGCTCCCGCGACCTGGCCGCCCTGCGCTGGGAAGTGGTGCCCCTCCCCTCCGCGGAGGCCTCGGTCGGGGAATGGCACGCCTGGGCCGCGGAGCCCTCGGCACCACCGGCGGACGGCGGCTGCCCACTGGGTGTCCATCCCTCGTTCACCCTCGTCCGTGACGTCGCCTCCACGGCCCCGGTGCCCACGTCGACCCCCGTCACCGTCGGGAGGGTGACGATCGCGGACGCGACCGCGATCCACGGCGAGGTCGCAGTCCCCGTCTTCGCGGAGCCGCTGACCCTGCCCGAACCCCCTCCCGAGGCACTGACCGACGCCGACGGTCGGCTCGTCCGGCAGGCGGTGCGGGGCTCCCGGCTCTCGGCGCGAGTCGTGGACGCCCCGGCGACGCCGGGGGCGCTCTGGCAGGCCCTGTCCGAGGGGACACAGGTCTTCTACTTCGGCGGTCACCACGTGGCCTCCGGTCTCGTGGTGGGCGCGGACACCGGTGCCGGTCCGGTGTGGCTGGACGTGGACACGCTGGCCGGCTGGCTGCTGCAGGCCGACGTCCGGCTCGCGGTGCTCATGGCCTGCGACTCGGCGGTCTCGGAGAACGGGGAGGAGCCCGACCAGTCGGCGGCTCGGCGGCTCGTGCGGGCCGGCGTGCCCCATGTCGTCGCGGTGATGGGCAAGGTGAGTCATGATCAGGCCAAGAGGTTCTCCGGTTCCTTCTTCTCCGCCCTGACCCGGGGAGAGGAGATCGACCGCGCGCTGCTGGCCGGCCGAGCGCGCCTCGGGGACGCGGCCGCCGTGCCCGTGCTCTTCACCCGGTACGGTGCCCGCGAGCTCGCCGTCGAGCTGCTTCCCGAGCTGCGGGAGACGCAGCGGGCACCCGTGGCCCACCGTCTGCCCGTCGGAGACGGTGTCGTGGTGCCCGAACCGGACGAACGGCACCGGGTGCACCTGGACACCCGGTGGTGCCTCACGGAGCGGCCCGTGCTCGACGTCCTGGCCGATCCCACGGCCGACGACCTGCCACGGCTCCTGCTGGATGCGGAACGGCTGCTGGTACGGGCCCGCAACGCGGCGGGCCACGTCCGCGAGGCACTTCGCCGGTGGTACGTCTACGACGCGAGTAGCGATCGGCTGCCCCGGACGGAGTCGCAGCTCCGGGCCCGCGTCTCGCCCGCATTCGGACAGCCTGCGCCCGGCGCCGACCGAGGCGTCGGGCTCGTGCTGCGCTTCGACGGCACCGTCGTTCCCCACGACGGCCTCCGCCAGGAGCTCGACCAGCTGTACCGGTTCGGCTGGGACCTGCGCGTGGTCGTCCTGCAGATCAGGGACGAGGACCCCGCGCGGGTCCGGGACTCCGCCGAGGAGCTGGCGCGTGCGCTCGGCCTGGACGAGTACCTGCTGCGGACCTCCGTGTCCTCGGCCGTGTCGTCCGGCACGGCCCCACGGCCGCGCCGCCTGCTGCCGGCGAACACGGGTACCGACGCCTCCGGCCGTGGAGCGGGCGAACTCCTCGCATGGGCCCGGGAAGCGGACGCGTCGGGTCGGCCGGGGCCCTTATTCGACGTCGCCCCCCGGACCGTCGTCGAGGAACTCAACACGGAGGCGTCGTGGGGTGGTCCGCAGGGGGAGCTGGGTGTGCTCGCGGTCGTCCGGCGCTACTGGCCGGCGCTGTACCGCCCGTTGCTGGAGGCCTACGCGTCCGCGCGCTCGCGGCCGGCACGGGGCCTCTCCCTGCAGCTGGCGGCCCATCGCGACGAGGACCTGGACCGGTGGCTGCGGGCCGCCGGGGAGCAGCTGCCGCTCCCGGGTGAGGTCGGTGCGCTGGTCCGGGGACGCGCGCTCGTGGGCACGGTCGTGCTGGGACTCCTGCGAGCAGGGCACGCGGACACCGACGCCTTCGACGACTGGCTCGCCGAGGCGCCCCCGGAGGTCGCCGAAGCCGTCGCGACGGCGAAACGGGGACCCGAAGCGCTCATCGGCGAGGATCTCGCCCGTCCCGACGTCGCCGTGGCACTGGACCGTGCCGGGATGCTCGACGGCGTCGACCTGGGGCGGCTGGATCCCTCCGGCACGTGGCACGGGACATGGGCGCTGCTGGCCAGGCGCCCGCTGACCGAGGGGACCGCCCACTGGCTGTACGGCCTGCGCGAGGCTCCGCGCCGCGTTCTCGGGCTCGCCCCGGCGACCGGTCCCGGCCCGGAGAGGTCCGACAGGGAGCTGGAGGTCCAGCTCGCCGCGTACCGGCACGCGCTGGTCCCTCCGCTGCCCCGGACACAGGTGGGTGACTGACACCCCTTTCTCCACGACCAGTTGGCCAGAACCCGTTCATCCGTCCGGCTCCCTTCGTATCCTGGTCCACTCGCTCTTTCCTCCCGGCAGCGCGGCCGGGAACCGCAGGCAAGGGGACGCCTATGCTCGAACACTGGTATTTCTGCGCTGCGTTGGGGCTTCCCCCGCAAACTGCCGCGATACAGCTCGATCTCCTGACCGCTCTCCAGGAGCCGGTGGAGACCGAGCGGTCCGAGGAGATCGTCTCCACCGCGGTGGAGAGCCTCGCCCGGGCCGGAACGGCGACCGCGCTCTACGCCCTTCCCCATGTCCTCACCGCGCAGCGTCGGTTCGCGGGGGTGACCGAGGTGGCCGCACGGGCGGCGGCCCACTACCGGAGCATCGCGTCCGTGGCCCCGGAACAGCTGCGGGCCCGTCTCGGAGCCGCCTTGCGGGCGGCCGCCGGTCCGGACATCGCACAGGCCGTGGCGGCACTGGGCGAACTCCTGGACGACGCGGGCGACAGCACGACCGAGGCCGACGCCTCCATCGCCCCGTACCACGACCTCGTCGAGCAACTGGCCCCGACGACAGCCCTGGTGATCGCCCGGTTCCTGGCCGGCCGTGACGCGCGCGCCGTCGGCGAGCTCCTCGACGAGCACCCGTCCCTTACAGAGGATGCGCTCCGCGGCCGCCACGGCAGGCTTGCTCTGCTCCATGCGGCCGAGACGATCGCGATGGTACGGCCGGAAGCCACCGACAGGATTCGGACAGCCCTCGCGGTGGTGTCGCGAGGGGCGTTCGACATGGAGCCCGACCTGCTGGCGACCGCGGCCCGAGTCACCTTCACGCTGTCCGGCGGGAACGCGGGACCGGATCCCTCTCGTGCGGTGGGCGTCCTGGACGCCCTGGAGCACGAGGCGTTGACCGCCGAGTCCCTCTACGGCTGGCTGCAGACATGGACCGCCGACGGCCTGCTGCCGCCGCCGGCGGACTGCGAGGCACGGGAGTCGGCGTACCAGCGACTCGGCGGGGTGGGCGCCGCCCGGGAGTCGGCCATGCCGTCGGTGCTCTGGCAGTCGGCTCTGTGGTCCGCCGCGGCCGAGTACGCCCCGCAGCAGACCGTGGAACGGCTGGCGCGGTGGTGGCGATCGCCCGACCCGGCCTGGCGCACCAGTGAGCCGGGCGGACGGACCCGAGCCCCCGCGAACCTCCCCGTGACGCTGCCCTACCGCTCGTACGACGTCGTCCTGCGGCACACCTACCGGCTGTTGTCCCTGCGCCACCCCGCCGGCCAGAGCCCCACACCGATGTTCTCGACGGGCCCGGCCGGGGAGACCGATGCGGGCACGGCGGCATGGCTGTGGTCGCCCTGGCTCCTCCACCACACTCCGCCGCCCACGCCCAAGCCGACGCGCAACCGGCCCGGGTCGGCTCCCCAGACGGCTCAGGCGCCCACGCCGCGGCTCTGGGGCGATCAGCCCGAACAGCTGGTGCGGCTGCTCGGCGCGGGGCTCCTCGCCACCCGGCTGCTGACCTGCGCCGTGCCGGGCGAAGCCGGCCGGACGACGGAGAGCGGCACGACCGGGCAGCGGGACCATCTCCTGCTGCTGCTCGTCCATGTGCGCGACACCCTGTACCGGACGTTCGGCGCGCTCATGGACGTCGTCCACGGCAAGCCGCACCAGGCCCAGCTGTACGCCGGCCAGCTGTCCTCCCTTCTCCTGCACGCGGCGAGCGCCGCCGACTCGATCGGCAAGGGTGCGCGCAGCGGCGTCCACCCTGCCGAGATCGTGCGGGTGGTGGCCGAGCTCTCCCCTCCGCCGAGCAGCCCTCCCTATCCCCCGTTGCCCGACTGGGGCGCGCGTGGCGTAGCGCTGCACTGGGCGCAGGAGGCGTCGGCGGGAGGCACCGGGCCGCACCGGACCGAGGCCGGCGGACGGTGGTTCACCGGCGACCTGCCCCCGGCCGACACCCTGCTGTCGCTGATCCGGGAGCGGGAGACGCTCCGGCACTCCGCGAGGGCGATCCGCGCGACGCAGCTGCACCGTGACCTCCACGCGCATTCCCGATACGACGTACTGCGCTGGGACTGGACGCCGGAGGGCCCTCGGACGAGCGACGGGGCGCTCCTCGCGAGTCTGGCTCCCGTCGGACTGGCCCTCAGCGGCCCCGTCGACCCGAGCCGCGACTCCTTCTCCGTCGAGGAGTGGCGGGAGATGGCGCAGGGCGTGACCGAGTTCCTCACGGAGACGGACAAGTACGACATCACCCCGGTCACGGTCAAGACACTGCGGCTCGCGGCGCTGCTCGGACGGCCCGAGCTCGGCGACGAGGGCGCCTTCGAGGACTGGGTCTCCGAATGGAGCGGCCTGGTCACGTCCCTCAACGCGAAGTCGAACCTGCCGCGTTACGTGCGTTCCCGGATGTTCGACATGTTCCGCTCGCCGACGGACAGCGCCGGTTCGCAGGAGCGGCTGCTGCAGGTGCTGGAGCACGTGGTGGACGTGATCGTCGACCTGAGCGGTACCGCGCAGTTCTACTACGACCGGCTGTTCGAGGAGCTGACCGCTCACGGGCTGCCACCGGAGATGGCGAACCGGCTCCGGGTGCGCACGCTGCGGGCGCTCTACCACAAGTGGGGCGGAAACCCTCCGGTCGTGACGCACGGGAGCCCGTGGTCGAGGTACCTCAGCCACGTCTCCGGCCGGGGCACCGAGGCGGCGCTGGTCCGGTTCCTGCGGGCGACAGCGGCGGAGGAGCTCCAGGGGCAGGGGGTCACGCTCGACAAGGTGATGTCCTCCCTGTGGAACCGCACGCAGCGGCCCGCCCTCTATCCGGCGTCGCGACAGCCGTCGGGGCGGTCCGACGGGGACCGCCGGTTCGTCGAGGCGGTCGTCCAGGTCCGGCACGCAGGGGAGATCGTCGAGTACCGGCGGAGCGAGAACAGCAGTGTCGGGATGGTGCGGTCGGGGCGACCGTACGTGTACGACATGTTCCGGGACGGCGCCCGTACCCGCCCCCATGAACAGGGCGCCTACGTGCTCGGCTTCGTCTCCTCGCCGCCCCGTCGCGGCAAGCAGCCGACCCTTCTGGTCAACTGCGGCCTCGACCAGCCCGTGCAGTGCCGCCTGGAGGCGCACGAGACGAAGAACTGGGAGCTCGGGGAGCCGGTGGCGGTGCGGCTCGCCACCCCCGGCGACCCGCGGTCCTGGAGCGTCACCCGTCTCGCACGGCTTCCCCAGCAGGACGGGGAGGTGCGGGAGGCGGAACTCGCCCGGACGGGCGACTTCCCCTGGCTCAGGCTGACCGTCGACGGCGCGGCCATCGACGCGTATCCCCGGGGAGACGGGGAGAAGGACATGATCGCCCGCCGCAGGTGGGACCCCGACCTTTCGCGGGCCTTCGGGGACGGAGGCACGACAGCCCGGCCCGTGGAGACCCTGGTCCGATGGCACGAGGAGCTCAATCACTGGGTACCCGTCGACGCCGGTCTGCCGGAGCTGGCCGTCGCGGCCGGCACCGTCGACGGGGGCGGGGCCACGCCGGTGCGCCTGGTGCTGTCCGGGGTCGCCACCGAGAGGTCCGGGTTCGGGACGGCCTGGCGGTTCGTCACCGAGCCCGGCCAGTGCTACGTCCTCGGACCCTCCGCGTGGGACCCCGAGGACTGGCCGCGTGTGGAGGAGGAGTGCCTGGCCGCTCCGGCCGGACTGATCCTCCGCGCCGAGTTCCGGCCCGGGGAGAACCGGCTCCGCCTGTCACCCGAGCGGCCGTTCGACCGGCGCAACGTGCAATGGCTCGGGATCTTCGACCAGGTGAACGGCCCCCGCGACACGGCCGGGGACGAGGACGAGGAGCAGACGAGGGACCGGCCCGCCCACGAGGAGGCGTTTCTGCGGACCGACGCCGACGGGCAGCCGGAATGGCGGATCGACGTTCCCGCGGTCGAGGGCTTCCCCCGCTGGGTCACGGCCAGGTTCGACGGTCCTACGCCCAGAACCGCGCACGTGGTGTGCAGCGTCGAGTCCTGGGACGACACGGCCGCGCGCCGGCCACGGGTGACCGTTCAGCCCTTCGAGGAAGAGGGCATCCGCGAGGAGAAGCCGACTCCCGAGCTGTACGCCTGGTTCGCACGGGTACCGGACCACACGGTCGTCGACGTCGTCTGGGCCACGCGGAAGGCCTTCACGGCGGTGAACAGAGCTGCCACGAAGGAGGGCCTGCCGGGACGGATCACCACCGAGTCGCTCACGCTGAGCGGCCACTTCCCCTCGCTTTCCCGCACCTCTCCGCGCCGGGCCGTCGTCACGTCCGACTATGTCGTGCAGCCGTACGCGGAGCACCGTCGGGAGCCCACGGCGGCCCTGACGGCGGCACAGCTCGCGAGCCATTGCGTCACGCCGTGCGACCCGACGCTCCTGGACGTTCCGGCGCTCGGCGGCATGGTCATCGCCCGGACGAAGGAGGGCGGTCATGTGCGTGCCTGGTTCGACCTGGGCACGCACATCGCTGTGGCCGTGCTGCCGGTGGGATGCCTGGACGTCGAGGCGCCGTCGGTGGGCGACCACCTCATCGGGGAACTGACGCCCGGGGGCTGGGTGTTCCACGTGCAGCGACGCCTGCTGCACCTGGAGGCGCTGTGGGAGTGGGCGGAGGCGCCGGGGCCGGGCTGGAAGGCAGTCGGGCACACCCGCGGCCGGGACGGCACCTTGCTCCTCGTCCGACAGGACACCTCCGGGCCGCCCCGTCTGGCGAGCGCTCCGATGGACGACGAGTCCGGGACGAGCGGCCGGGCCGGTGCCCGGCGGGGCGGCAGGACGAGGAACGACGGCTCGTTTCCGGTCGTGGTCCAGCACGAAGGCACGTACCGCGTCGGCCACACCACCGGCATCGAGCTGGCCGACGCGTTCCGTCCTGTTCATGTCGAGCAGGAGCTCGTGGAGGTGTGGGACGTCAGGACTCCCGCGTCATCGGGCCCCGCGAGCCTGGACGACACCCGTCACGTGCGCGTGCGGCGGAGGTTCGATCTGTCGCCCGTCGGCACCGCTCGGCCGACGGAGACCGCGCAGCCCCGTCAGGAGCGGGACCCTGCGGCGGCCTGGCAGCAGCTCCTCGAGCTGCCCGGTCTCGCACTCACCGGCCGGCTCACCGAGGACGACCGCCTTGCGCTGACCGTCTGCGAGGCCCCCGATTCCGAGGGCGTGTACCGGCCGTGGCTGGAACTGCTCGACGAGCCGCGGGCCTGGGTGGGTGGCCGAAACTATCCGACCGATCCGGTGCGGGCCTCGCCGGTTCCGAACGGTGCCGGATACGCGGCGTCGTGCCTGCGGGCGACGCCACTGCCGGTCTCCGAGTTCATGACGACGTTCGCCCCGTACGCAGCACCGGACGGACGCCGCTGCGACTTCCGCGAACCGCGACACACGCGGGGGAAGCTGTACTACGTGGGGATCGAGGAGGGCGACGCCGGCCTCGCCGCCCGTTTCGAGTTCGGCCACGGCTGGTTCGTGGACATCCCTGTCGAGGCGCTCGTGGTAGGCGGGGAGCCGCTGGATCCCGACGGCCTCGCCCTCTTCCACGGCGACCGTGTCAACGCGATGACCTTCTCCCTCGACGAGGACGCCGTTCCCGGCGGCATCCGAGTGGTCATCGATCTGGCCGACATCTCCAAGGGCGTGGAGTGGCAGGTCCGTACGGAGGCGACGGCTGCCAACGTCGTGCACCTTCTTGAGGCGATCGTGGACAGGGACCGCGGCCGGGTGACCGTGCACCGTGTCCTCACCCGCACACGGGAGCTCGGCCGCGGCGCGGAGGAGGACACGCACGCCAAGGAACAGCCGGTGAGCGCCCGCATCGAGGAGCGCGACGCCCTTGCGTTGCTGGCGTCCGTGGAGTCGGGCTCGCAGCGCCGGCTCGTGCTCGGCCGGCTCGTTCCCGAGGCGATCGGCCGACAGCACCGGGCGTTGCGCTTCGCCACCGTCGCGCCGTACGCCACGGCCGACGGGGGGTCGGGGCTTCGCCGGTACGACCGGCTCTACCTGGACGCGGGGGTCATCCACGAGACGCACAACGACTACCTGCTGCGATTCGGCCTGCCCGAGGCACTTCATCAGGAGGGCGCCCCACTCGCGGTGGTCGTGCCCCGGCGAGACTTCTCACACCGCGAGAGCTGCCTCCGTCGCGCCGCGAAGACCGAGGGCCTCGGCGCGTACCGGGGACGGGCGCGCATGCTCGTACGGCTCGGGAACCACAACGAGAGCCCCGGTCAGCCGGCCAACCAGTGGCACGGGTCCACGAAGTCGCCGCCGGCACGGAGCACCGAGACCCTGCGCAGCTATCTGCGGCGCAGGTCGCAAGGCTGCTTCGGAGTGGTCGACTCCGACGGCGTGCAGATCGAGCTGCGGCCGGGCGTCGTCTTCGAGCTCTCAGGACTGCGGGGGACGGACGGCATCGTCCCCGGATCCGTGGTGCGGCTGACCCTGGACGAGGCGGAGGTCATCCGCGTCCACCAGGCGATCCCCGCCGACATCAGCTATCTCGACGACAGGCCCCGGCCCGCGGTGGTCTTCCCCAAGGACAGCCTCAAGAACGCCGAGGCCATCCGGGACGCGGACTCCTACGGGCGCTTCACCGTTGCCGGGCTCCCCGGACTCAACGCCACGGCCCAACGGGGAACGGGAGCGGCCCTGCTGCACACGGATCACCCCAAGATCGCCGGCGTGACGCGCCGGGCACTGCCGAGACCGCAGACCCAACTCGTTCCCATGGACGACCCGCGCGCCGGGATCCTGGAGTTCGACGCCGACGCGCCGACGGAGGGCGTGCTGGTGCGGCCCGTCGGCACCGGGCGGGAGCCCGTCGCAGCCCGGCCCGTGGCCTGGGCACAGCTGTCGTTCCGGGACGCTCCGGCGCGCCAGATCGCGGAGGCATGTGAGAACGGAGGCTGGCGGTATCACGACTCCCGCACTCAGACATGGCCGACGAACGGCGACGGGCCTGTCCGGCGTGGCCTGCCGGCGGTCGCCCGTGCCGTCGCCGAGCCGGTCTTCTTCTCCCTGAAGGGGGACGGCTGGACCCTCCGGCACGAGTCGGCCTCCCTGCGTCACCACGGCTTCCCGGCGACCGAGCTACTGGAGGAGACCTTCCAGGACCTCTCCGACGGGCGGCGCACGCACTGGACGGTGGCCCGGACGGAGGGGAGCAGTGTCTGGCTGGAGCTGACGCCGGGCCGTGTCACCGAAGTGCGGGGCGAACTCGTCCGCTTCTCCGACGGACAGTCGCTGGCCGACCTCGACTGGTCGCGTTTCGCCCCTGGAGACCTGCTCTACGGGCAGGTCGACGGAGGGGTGAACGAGTGCGGGCACCTGGTACTTGAGGACTGGCGGCCGGGATTGCGCGGCTCTTTGCGGCGCAGGGGCAGCACCCGGGTGCTGCTTCCCGTCACCCACGCGGACGACGTGGCCGGGGCCCTCTATCTCGGCGAAGGCGAGGCGGCGTTCCCGTATCCCGCGGAGCGGGAGCTGATCGCGCGGTGCCCCGTCGGCAGCAGCGTGTGGCTGGACCAGGCCAACGACGTGACCCCTGCGACCGCCGGCTCCGTGCGGGCGGGCGACGTGGTGCTCGTCTCGGCGAACCCGGCCGGCGGGGGTCTGCGCGTGGCCGGGCTGCAGCGGGCCCGGGTGGAGCTGGCACCACTCGCCAAGGAGCACTGGTTCCTCACGCCGTGGCTGCGGGACGACCTGGCCGCGGCCGGCGTGACGGGCAGCGCCGTCCTGCGGCAGCTGGGCGTGCTGCCCGTCACGGTCGAGGCGGTCGACGACGGGCCTGAGCCGGTCGTCACGATCTCCCGCAGGCATCAGCCCGGGGGCGTGTGGCCGGACGGCACGGTGCTGGCCCGGCCCGTGGCCGACCTCGGGAACGGCTACCTCGTGATGCGCAGCGGTGCGGCGCTGGTGCGGGTGCACGTGGAGACGTTGCTGCCCGGGCTGCCGCCGGAGGCGACGGCGGCGACGGCGAGCGCCCTCGTGGCGGACCGGCGCCTGCTCCGGCTGCACTGGGACAGGTCGACGAGGATTCTGCGGAGCGGGCTGCCGACCGGTGGGACCGGGCTCGACGAGACGGTCGTCCAGGCGTTGTTCGCCGTCGACGGTCCGGACGGCGACTGCCTCGGTGTCCTCTGCCGGGATGAGCGCAGCCAGGCGCTCTGTTGGCTCCCGGCACGGGACGCTGCGTGGACCACGGGTGTGCCCGGCGAGCTGCTCGTCGCGCGACTGCGTGCCGCGCGGCAGTTGACCGTACTGCGCCGCGACCGCTGCCAGGTCAGCCTCGTCCACCACCCGCTTGTCGTTCGGGAGTACGAGAACCTGAGCGCCGGCCAGCTGGTCCGCGTCACGGTGGTCGGTGAGTCGGCGGCCGTCGGCAAGCACGCCCCGAACCCGCTGCTCGTGTCCGTCGCACCTCTCGGCCTGTTGGCTCAGTACGCGAGGGGTCGCACGGTGCGCGGGCCCGGCGACGACATGATGGCCGAAGTCGCCCGGCTCGAGCGGATCGCGGACCGGGGCATCGTCCGACTGGTGGAACCAGGTGGCCGTCGGACATTCGTCGACCTGCCCGAGTGGATGTACGAGAGGCTCAAGAAGCTGTCGCTGCGGACGTTCGCCGAGCGTCCGAAGCCCGTCAGGGACCTGGTTCCGAACTGGTTCGGCAAGTACCGGAACGCCTACCGGGCGGGTGTCGAGGGCGAGCCGCTGCCGGCGGGGAACTCCACGGGGCGGAAGGTGATCTGGTCGCTCGGCGCGCTGGAGCAGGCATCCGGCGAGGAACACGCGGAGAAGCAGCGGACCGCGGCGGCCGCGGTGGCGGAGTGGCTGTGCTCCGACGTCGGCCGACCGATCGTGCTCCAGGAGGACGCGACCGTCGACCTTGCGCCGGTGCTGGCCGCCTGCCGGATCGGGGCCATGCTGCCGCAGGGGGTCGCTCGGCTTCCGCACGGCTGGCCGGCGTTCCTGCTGGCCCGCGTCGGGGACCGGGCGGTGTGCTCACTGCACACGGAGGCTCTCGTGACCGAGTGGCTGACCCGGCCGGAACGCCATGTGCTGGACGGCGACTGGCGCAGGCTCCGGTCGCTCTATCTGGCCCGGGAGCTGTCCTTCGGTCAGGTGGCGTCCGTCGAGGAGTTCGCGCGGGCCGTCATGGATCGCCCCGCGGGTCTGCCGCAGAGCGAAGCCGGCCGGGTGGCGAGGGCGCTGCTCGCCGCGGTGGGCCGGCTCCCCTCCGCGGAGCATCTGGTGCAGGACGCCCCGCTGATGCACCGACTGGCACGGCTCGGGGTGAGCCTCACACCGCCGGCCGGGTCGGCGGCACCGCGATGGGAGCCGACAAGGGAGCAGTACCTGGTGCTCCAGTCGGTCTTCCAGGCGGTGGTGCCGACCGGGCTGCCGATCACGCTCCTGCCGGCCCATGTACCGCTGCCGGAACCGGGCGCACGATACGGGGAGGCACTGCTCAGGGAGGCAGCCGCTCAGCTCGTGCGGCAGTGAGCGGCGGGGCCTCGCCCCCTGCTCACGAGTCGAGCCGCGGCGCCGGGCCGGAGGGGAAGCCACGGAAGGCGGTCCCCCGGCCCGGTCGGCCCGTCGGTGACGGGCCGATCGGGGCAGCGGATCTCGGCTCGCCGCCACTCCCCCGTCGGTCCGTCACTCCCGAGGTGTCGGCTCGGGGTCCTTCGGGGTGACGCGGTCGCCCGGATGGCGGATGGCGCACAGGAAGCCGAGAGCGAGGGCTACGGCCATGCCGTAGAAGACCCACTGGTTGGCCTGGGCGAAGTCCATCTGGATGGCCGACATGGCGTCGCGGGTGGCTTCGGCGACCTGGCCGGTGCCGGTCGGCGGGGTGGCGTCGCCGTGGCCGGAGACGGAGTCGGTGATGCCGCGCGCGACCTGGTCGGCGGTGGCGGGTGCGATGCCCCGTGCCCGCAGCGTGTCCGTCACGTTCTCCGTCATGGCCCGGGACAGCAGGGTGCCGAACACCGCCATGCCGATGCTCGCCGCGTAGTTGCGGACGGTCTGCGTGATGCCGGTGACCTCGCCGTAGGAGGCGCCGATGGCCCGGTTGACCGCGTCCGTCGACGCCGGGGCCAGGATGAAGCCGATTCCCGCGCCCGCGAGGGCCACGTACGGCCATTGGTCGTGCATGGACAGGTTGGTCAGTTCGTTGGCCCACAGGGCGAAGCCGACCGCGCCCAGGATCGTTCCCGCTTTCAGCGCGGGGCGCGCACCCCGTTTGTCGAGGATCCGGCCGCCCCACTGGGAGGCGAGGGCGAAGCCGACGAAGAAGTACAGCAGGAAGAGCGCCGCCTGGTTGGGAGAGGCGCTGAGGGACACCTGGGCGTACACGGAGGAGAAGAAGAACACCGGCACGAACGCGAGCATCGCGAAGAACAGTACGGCCGAGTCCACCCTGAACGCCTTGTCCTGGAAGACCCGCAGGTCGATCAGCGGGTGGCGGACACCGCGCTCGTACCGTACGAACACGTACAGGATCGCGAGGCCGCCGACGACGCACAACCAGGTCGCCCAGCTCCCCCATCCCCAAGACCACGCCTGCTGGAAGCCGAGGACGCTCAGGCCCATGCCGGCGGCGACGAGGGCGGCGCCGGGCACGTCGAGAGTTCCGGGGCGCGGACGGTCCGCGATGTGCGCGAGGGCCGTGAGGATCAGGGCGACGATCGCGACCGGCACGTTGACCCAGAAGACGGCGCGCCAGGTCCACGAGGACGTGAGCCAGCCGCCGAGCAGCGGGCCCACGGCGGTGAGCGCTCCGGTGACCCCGAAGAACAGGGCGAGGGCCCTGCCCCGCCGTTCGACGGGGAACACCGCCACGACCACGGCCAGCGCGGCCGGGAAGAGCAGCGCCGCGCCGAGACCCTGCACGGCCCGGAAGGTGATGAGCCAGGGCTGGGCGTAGTCGCCGGAGGGGACGCACCCGCAGAGGACCGACGCGATGACGAAGACTAGGGTGCCGATGACGACGATCCGCCGTGGCCCGTACAGGTCAGCCAGGCGGCCGCCGAGGGCGAAGAACGCGGCGAGGGCCAGGAGGTAGGCGTTGACCACCCATTGCATGCCCGAGCTGGAGAGTCCCAGTTCGCGCACGATGTCGGGGGCTGCGATGGAGACGATGGTCTGGTCGATGAACGTCATCGCCACGGCGAACATCATCGCCGTGAGGGCCACCGTCTGGTTCGGGAGCGCGCCCTTCTGCTGTGCGGGGCGCGGCTGCGGATCAGGCTCTGTCCGGCTGCTCACTCTGCCCAGTCTGAGCCCGTCCGCGGTGTCGCGCATGCCACGCGGGTGCAGAAGGAGTACCCCTGGCGTCGGGCGCGCATCCGTGCGCCCGGTGTCATCTCGTCCCCGTCAGGGTCGCGTAGACCACTGTGTTGGCCCGGTAGCCGGTGTTTCGGGACCAGTCGCCGCCGCAGGTGATCAGCCGTAGCTCGGGGCGGCCCGAACCGCCGTAGACCTTGTCGTCGGGGAAGCGGTCCTTGGGGTGGACCTCCACCGCGTCCACGGTGAAGAGGGCCGTACGGCCGTCCTCGCGGTCGATCTCGATCGCGGCGCCCCGCGAGAGGGTGTCGAGCCGGTGGAAGACAGCGGGGCCGAGCGGGGTGTCCACGTGTCCCGCCACGACGGCTGTGCCCGGTGCCCCGGGGGCGGTGCCGTCGGCGTACCAGCCGGCCACGGTCGGGGCCGACGCGGGCGGGGGGCGCAGTGCTCCGGCGCCGTCCAACTCCAGGCGGACGAGGGACACGTCGATCGCGATGGCCGGAATCCTGATCCGCGACGCGTCGGACGCGGGCAGCGGCCGGGGCGCTGGGCGGTCCCTGACGGGTCCGGCGGCAGGCCCGGCGGGCAGCGGTGAGGTCTGCGCCGTCGTCGGCGGCCGCGAGCCGTCACCGTCCGGTACCTGGGCCAGCATGACGATGCCGACGAGCATCGCGCAGGCGAGTGCGCCGACCGAGGGAACGCGCCGGGACGGCGGTCCGTCGGGCTTCGGACCGGGGCCGTTCGTCATGCGGGTCCTGCCTCCGCTGAAGGGCGGGCCCCGGATCCACGAGCGGATCCGGGGCCCTGACCGTGGGTCATGGAGCGTGGAGGCGTGGGCTCAGACGGAGTCCCTGGCGGCGGCGGCGCGGCGGCGGGTCCTGACCAGGAAACCCGCGACGGCGCCGCCGAGGAGCAACGCGCCGAGGGCGTACGGGCTGCCGCCGCCCTCCTCGTGCGCGCCGGCCGCCCACCCGAAGCCCGCTTCCACGGCACCGTTCGGCCGGCCGGAGATCTGGTAGGTGACGGTCTGCTTGATGCGGGGCGGGCACTTGAGGGTCACGGTGTCCGTGCCGGAGCGGGCGTCCATCGGGAGCGTGAACCGACCCACCAGGACGCCCTTGCGGTCACCCGGCAGAAGGTGGAACTTCCCGCCCGCCTCCGACTCACCCTTGCCGTAGGTCTCCTTGCCGCAGGCGGTGGTGGTGACGGTGACGGTGGTGCCGGGGGCCGCCTTCCCCGGGTTGACCCGGACGTCGCCGACGGGCGCGGCGACGGCGGAGGGTGCGGACAGGGCGAGGACGCTCAGGACCAGGGCGAGCTGGGTACCCGTACGTGCGAGACGCATGCTTCTTCTCTCCTTCGGCGGAGCTTTCCTGGCCGGGCTGGGCCGCGCGGCGCCTGTGCTGTGCTCCGTGCACGAGAAGATCCCCGACCGCTGACCACCGCAACGCGAGGATCGCGCGCGGTGTCCCCCGGTCGGGGGCTTGATCGGTCGTGCCGGTGATCATCGCCGCAGGTCACGGCGGCCCGTGCGGCGCTCGGGAACGAATTGCGTCCCGCGCGCGAATGGGTTACACGTCCTGGCCGACCTCGGTGCGGCCCGGAACACCCGCGTCCGCCGACCGCGGCCCAGGGCGAGGCCGTCGGCCACCCGATTGCCGGGCAGGGAGTCCGGGGGCGCGGGCGTCGGACCGGCTCACCGACCGATGACCGGCGCGCCCCGGGCCGTCCCTTCCGGGCAGGCGAAAAAGCGGTCAGCCGAGGCCCAGGATCGCCGTGAGAGCGTGCCGCAACGCCGCCACGGGATCCGCCGACGCCCCTTCGGACCGCCACGCGACGAATCCGTCGGGGCGGACCAGCACCGCGCCGTCCGTGGTGACGCCGTGGGCCTGCGCCCAGTCCGTGTCGCTCGCGGGAGAGAGCTCCGCGTCGGGGCCGTCCCCGATCCGGTACGAGTCGAGCGGCACCGCCGGCTGCCGCCCGACGCGTGCCGCCGCGGAGTGCCACCCGCCGGCGCCGTCCTCGGAACTCAGGAGCACCAGGGACCGCTCGTAGAGGTCGAGGGTGGAGACCCGGGTACCGGCGCGGTTCAGCCACACGTGGGGTGCCCGGCTTCCGGGTTCGCCCGTCAGGCGCAGTCCGTCGGACACGACCGGCTGCGTCCGGTCGGCGCCCAGGACGGCGCCCTGCGGGTAGCGGTAGCCCAGCACCTCGTTGAGGATGCCGCCCTTGCGTCCCTGGGGGCTGCCGGCTCCGGGGACGGGGATGTACCCGGGGTGGCTGTGCTCGACCGACCGCGCCGCGGCCCGGGCGCTCGTCACCTCCGCGACCGGCCGGCGCTCCGCGTCGTAGGACGCGAGCAGGTCGGGGCCGGCCCAGCCGCCCAGGACGGCGGAGAGCTTCCACGCGAGGTTGTGCGCGTCCTGGATACCGGTGTTGGAGCCGAAGGCCCCGGTGGGCGGCATCTCGTGGGCGGAGTCGCCGACGAGGAACACCCGGCCGTCCGCGTACCGTTCGGCGATCCTCTCGGCCGCGTGCCAGGGAGCTCTGCCGGTGATCTCCACATCGAGGTCCGGCACTCCCACGGCCCGCCGGATGTGTTCCCTGCACCGCTCGTCGGTGAACTCCTCCAGCGTCTCGCCGTGTTCGGGGTGCCAGGGAGCGTGGAACACCCAGCGCTCCCGGTTGTCGACCGGCAGCAGGGCCCCGTCGGCCTCCGGGTTCGTCAGGTAGCAGACGATGAAGTGCCGGTCGCCGACGACGTCCGCGAGGCCGCGGGAGACGAAGGTGATGCTCACGTTGTGGAACAGGTCGCCCTGGCCGCTCTGCTTGATGCCGAGCCGCTCGCGAACCGGGCTGCGCGGGCCGTCCGCCGCGACGAGGTAGTCCGCGCGGATGGTGGTGTGCTCGCCGGTGTCGCGGCTCTTGACCTGCGCCGTCACTCCTTCGGCGTCCTGCTCGAAGGACATCAGCTCCGTCGAGAACCGCAGGTCCCCGCCCAGCTCGCGGGCGCGTTCACGCAGCACCGGTTCGAGATCGTTCTGGCTGCACAGGCACCACCCGGCGGGGCTGAAGCGGGCGAGGCCGCCGCCGGGGTCGATCTCCTTGAACAGCCACTCGCCGGCGTCGCCCACCAGACTCGGCGTCTGCAGGATGCCGTTGTTGGGCGCCAGGACCGACGCGGCCTCCTGGATGGGCCGCTCGACCCCCGCTCCGCGGAACAGCTCCATCGTGCGCACGTTGTTGCCACGGCCGCGCGGGTGGATCGACGTGCCCGCATGGCGCTCGACCAGTGTGTGCGGCACTCCGAGACGCCCCAGGAACAGCGAGGTGGAGAGGCCCACCAGCGAGCCGCCGACGATGAGTACGGGCGTGCGATGACCGGCTGCTTCGCCGGCCACGTCGAATCGGTTCATTGTTCGTCTCCGGCGTCATGTGCGACGCGAGTCGGGGATGGGATGCAGATTCATGCCCTTCGGGGAAGGGTCCGCGTGCCGGAGGCACCCGGATGACACGCGGTTCACTCGTCCGCTCTTTCGGGCTCGCGCGCTGTCGGCGCTCCTGTCAACGATCGACACATCACGACCGCGGTGCTTCGGTCACGCCGGTCGTTCCCACCCCCACCGAGAAGAGAAGAGGTGTGCCGGATGGCCCCCTCAGGACGCATCTCGCAGTCGGCATTCGACGGCTCCAGGCTGCGGGTGATCCTCCTGCTCGACCTGTACGAAGGAGCTCAGCAGCAGTTCCTGGACGCGTACGAACTCATGTGCAAGCAGGTCGCCTCCGTTCCCGGCCACATCAGCGACCAGCTGTGCCAGTCCATCGAGAACCCCTCGCAGTGGCTCATCACCAGCGAGTGGGAGAGCGCGCCGCCGTTCCTCGCGTGGGTGAACAGCGAGGAGCACGTCGAGACCGTCAAGCCGATGCACAGCTGTGTCCGGGACACCCGCTCGATGCGCTACAGCATCCTCCGGGAGACCGGTCCCGCTCAGCCGGCCTCGCGGACCGCGGCGTCGACGGGCATGCAGGTGGCCGCCCGCGTGGGCGACGGTGTGGCACGCCACGCGCTCACCTTCACCGTCAAGCCGGGCTCCGAGTCGAAGGTGGCGGAGATCCTGGCCGGGTACCAGTCACCCCGGGCCCAGGTCGACGACACCACGCGGCTGCGGCGTACCTCGCTGTTCATGCACGGCAACCGCGTCGTGCGGGCCGTGGAGGTGGAGGGCGACCTCCTCGCCGCACTGCGGCACGTCGCCCGTCAGCCCGAGGTACGAGCGGTCGAGGAGGCCATCAACCCGTACCTGGAGCAGGACCGGGACCTGACGGACCCCGAGTCGGCGCGTGTGTTCTTCACGCGGGCCGCGCTCCCGGCCGTCCAGCACGTGGCGTCGAGCCGGCCGGCACCGGCCGACCTGCGACGGCACGCGCTGTACTACCCGGCCAAGGAAGGCTGCGGGATGGAGCTGGCCCGGCTGCTCGCCGATCAGGACCGGGCCGCGGCGGACGATCCGGACAGCCCGGTGCACAGCAGCACCGTGTTCCAGCGTGACGACATCGTGGTGCGCCTCATCGACCTCACGGGTGAACTCGACCTCGACCCCGTCGCCTCCCTCGGGCTCAAGGGTTCCGGGAAGGCCGCGGCGCTGGAACTCCTCCTCGACGGCCCCGCGATCGGCGTCGAGGGCTCCCTGAAGACGGAGCGCAACATCAACCGGCTTCTGTCGCACGCCGACATGCTGCCGGTCACCGACCGCTCGGCGGATTCCTGACGGCCAGTCGCGGCCAGGCCGCAGTCGCTCCCAGCACGTCACTGCCACATCCGGAGGTATCAACCATGCTCAAGCAGCGTCCACGCATCGTGAACCTGAGCGAGACGGAACCCAACCGCAGGCGGGGAGGTGACCTGCGGGCCATGCTCACGCCGGCCACGGTGGGTTCCACCAGCGGCTTCATGGGGCTGGCCATCGTTCAACCGGGCGAGCGCATCGGCGAGCACTACCACCCGTACTCCGAGGAGTTCGTGTACGTCGTCTCGGGCGCGCTGGAAGTGGATCTGGACGGCGACACGTACGCGCTCCAGCCCGATCAGGGACTCCTGATCCCGATCGACGTGCGGCACCGCTTCCGGAACGTGGGCGACGTGGAGGCCCGCATGGTCTTCCACCTGGGTCCGCTCGCCCCGCGGCCGAGCCTCGGTCACGTCGACACGGAGGTCACCGACGAGGCGCAGCTCGCCGCCGCCGGCCCACACCTGACCGTGGGCGATCCGGGACAGGTGTCCGAGCGAAGCGGGGCCATCGAGTGACCCGGCGAGTGGCCGTCACCGGCATCGGTGTGGTCGCTCCGGGCGGCACCGGAGCGAAGGCGTTCTGGGACCTGCTCGCCGCCGGCCGTACCGCGACCCGCGGCATCACCCTGTTCGACCCGGTCGGGCTGCGCTCCCGCATAGCCGCCGAGTGCGACTTCGACCCGGCGGACCACGGCCTGGACCCGGATCTGAGCCGGCACGCCGACCGGTACATCCAGTTCGCCGTCGTCGCCGCCGGGGAAGCCGTCCGTGACTCCGGACTCGACACCGACACCGAAGACCCCTGGCGCGTCGCCGTCTCCCTGGGCAGCGCCGTCGGCGGCACCACCCGCCTCGAACACGACTACGTGCTGGTCAGCGAGGGCGGGCGGCGGTGGGACGTGGACCACCGCGCGGCCGACCCGAAGCTGCACATGGCGTTCTCGCCGAGCACGCTCGCCTCCGTCGTGGCGGAACAGTTCGGTGCCCGTGGCCCGGTGCAGACCGTCTCCACCGGCTGCACCTCCGGCCTCGACGCCGTCGGCTACGCCTTCCACACCATCGAGGAAGGCCGGGCGGACGTCTGCATCGCGGGCGCGTCGGACTCCCCGATATCCCCGATCACCATGGCCTGCTTCGATGCCATCAAGGCCACGTCGCCCGACAACGACGACCCGGAGCACGCCTCCAGGCCCTTCGACAACAACCGCAACGGTTTCGTCATGGGCGAAGGCGCGGCCGTCCTCGTCCTGGAGGAGTACGAGCACGCCAGGGCCCGCGGTGCGCACATCTACTGCGAGATCGGCGGTTACGCCACCTTCGGCAACGCGTACCACATGACCGGTCTGACCGGTGAGGGCCTTGAGATGTCCCGGGCGATCGACTCCACGCTCGACCAGGCCCGGATCGACCCCACGCTGATCGACTACGTCAACGCGCACGGCTCGGGCACCCGGCAGAACGACCGGCACGAGACCGCCGCCGTGAAGCGGTCCCTCGGGGCGCACGCCTACGACACCCCCATGAGCTCCATCAAATCCATGGTGGGGCACTCGCTGGGCGCGATCGGTGCGATCGAAGTGGCCGCCTGCGTCCTCGCGCTGAAGCACCAGGTGGTACCTCCGACGGCGAACTACGAGACCCCCGACCCCGAGTGCGACCTGGACTACGTGCCGCGCACCGCCCGCCCCCGGAAGCTCAGGAACGTGCTCTCCGTGGGCAGCGGATTCGGCGGCTTCCAGTCCGCGGTCCTCCTGACGGGGCCGGGCGGGAGGACACGATGAGCACTGAGCGCCCACGGCGTGCGGTCGTCACCGGCATCGGTGTGATCGCCCCCAACGGATTGCGTGCCGACGCGTACTGGAAGTCCGTCCGGGAAGGGCTCGGCGTACTCGACCGGATCACCCGTGAGGGGTGCCAGGACCTGCCTCTCAAGGTCGCGGGCGAGGTCCGGGGCTTCGACGCCTCCGCCCTCATCGAGGAGCGCTTCCTCGTCCAGACCGACCGTTTCAGCCACTACGCGATGGCCGCGGCCCAGCTCGCCCTCGACGACGCCGGCGTCGCCCGGGAGAACCCCGACGAGCCGTTCGAGATCGGCGTCGTCACCGCGGCCGGCTCCGGCGGTGGCGAGTTCGGCCAGCGAGAACTCCAGAAGCTCTGGGGTCAGGGATCCAAGTTCGTCGGCCCGTACCAGTCCATCGCCTGGTTCTACGCCGCGAGCACCGGCCAGATCTCCATCCGGAGCGGGTTCAAGGGCCCGTGCGGTGTGGTCGCGAGTGACGAGGCGGGAGGCCTGGACGGCATCGCCCATGCGGCCCGGGCCGTACGCCGTGGGACCGGTGCCGTGATCGTCGGAGCGGCGGAGGCCCCCCTCGCCCCGTACTCGATGGTGTGCCAGCTCGGCTATCCGGAGCTCAGCACCGTCGAGGACCCTGACCGCGCCTACCGGCCCTTCACCGCGGGAGCCTGCGGCTTCGTCCCGGCGGAGGGCGGCGCGATGCTCGTCGTGGAGGACGAGTCCCGCGCCCGTCACCGGGGAGCGGCCGTCCGGGCCGTCGTGGCCGGCCACGGCGCCACGTTCACCGGCGCCTCCCGGTGGGAGGAGTCCCGGGAGGGACTCGCCCGAGCCATCCGGGTCGCCCTCGACGAGGCCGAGTGCGCCCCCGAGGAGATCGACGTCGTCTTCGCCGACGCCCTTGGCGTACCGGAGGCGGACCGCGCCGAGGCGCTGGCGATCGCCGACGCCCTCGGGGCACACGCCGCCCGCGTACCCGTCACGGCGCCCAAGACGGGCATCGGCCGTGCCTACTGCGGGGCGCCCGTCCTGGACACCGCCGCCGCGGTCCTCGCGATGGAGCACGGCGTGGTCCCCCCCACCCCCAACGTGTTCGACATCTGCCACGACCTCGATCTGGTGATGTCCCGCGCTCGCCCCGCCGAGCTGCGCACGGCCCTCGTCCTCAGCCGGGGACTCATGGGATCCAACGCGGCGCTGGTCGTGCGCCGCGGCGACGACACCACCCGGTAGGACCGGGTGGGAAGGAGAGCACAGATGATCACCACCGCACTGACCTTCGACGAACTCGCCGCGCTGATGAAGCAGGCCGCCGGAGTCACCGTCGACGCCCGGGAGCTGGAGAAGGCGCCCGACGCGCCGTTCGCCACGCTCGGCGTCGACTCGCTCGGCCTGCTCGGGATCGTCGGCGAGCTGGAGAACCGGTACGGCGTGGCTCTGCCGACCGACGCCGAGCGCTGCAAGACGCCCGCCGAGTTCCTCGGCATGGTCAACAGCGCCCTCAAGACGGGAGTCTGACGTTGTCCGGTCACACTGACAACAGCATCACGATCGACGCCCCCCTCGACCTCGTCTGGGACATCACCAACGACATCGAGAAGTGGCCCGACCTCTTCAGCGAGTACGCCTCCCTCGAGGTGCTCTCCCGAGAGGGCGACTCCACCACCTTCCGCCTGACCATGCACCCGGACGAGTCCGGGAAGGTCTGGAGCTGGGTGTCGGAGCGCACCGTCGACCGCCGCGGGCGGACCGTCCGCGCCCACCGCGTCGAGACCGGCCCGTTCGACCACATGAACATCCGGTGGGAGTACGAGGAGACACCGGCCGGCGTCCACATGCGCTGGGTGCAGGACTTCGCGATGAAGCCCGAGGCTCCGGTCGACGACGCCTGGATGACCGACAACATCAACCGCAACTCGCGCACACAGATGGCCCTCATCCGGGACCGCATCGAGCAGGTCGCCCGCGACCGCCGGAGCGCCTCGGTGCTGCCCGGCTGACCGCACGCGGCCGCGCACACCCCCACTCCCCCATTCCCGTACTCCCGTACTCCCAGGAAGGAAGGTCCATGCACCACGCTCTGATCGTCGCCCGCATGGCGCCCGATTCGGCGCCGGCGATCGCCGATGTGTTCGCCGCCTCCGACCGCGGTGAACTCCCGCACCTGGTCGGCGTCACCCGGCGCCGCCTGTTCCAGTTCGGCGACGTGTACCTGCACCTCATCGAGTCGGACCAGGACCCGGCGCCGGCCATCGCGAAGCTCACCGGGCACCCGGAGTTCCGGGACGCGAGCGAGAAGCTGTCGGCGTACGTCAGCGCGTACGACCCGAAGACGTGGCGCAGCCCCAAGGACGCCATGGCGCAGTGCTTCTACCGCTGGGAGCGGGACGCCGGTTCCTGATCCCCCGAGCGGTACGCACGACGGAGAAACCCGAGGCCGCCCGCCCCGCGAACGACGCGGAGCGGGCGGCCTCGGGTTTCCCTCCTCCGCTCCCGTCAGGCGGGAACGGTGCACTCGAAGGCGTGGAGGTACGCGTTGACCGGGCGGATCTCACCGATGACGAGCCCCGCGTCGGTCAGCCGGTCGACCATGCTCTGCCGGGTGTGCTTCGCACCGCCGACATTGAGGAGCAGCAGCAGGTCCATCGCGGTGGTGAACCTCATCGACGGCGTGTCGTCCACGAGGTTCTCGATCACGACGACCCGGGCACCGGGGCGCGCCGCCCCGAGGACGTTGGCGAGCGCCCTGCGGGTGCTGTCGTCGTCCCACTCCAGGATGTTCTTGATGATGTACACGTCTGCCTGGACCGGGATGTCCTCACGGCAGTCGCCGGCCACGACGCGGACCCGGGAGCTCAGCGAGCCGCCGTCCCGCAGGCGCGGGTCGGCGTTCTCCACCACTCCGGGAAGGTCGAGCAGTGTGCCGTGCAGGGTGGGGTGCCGCTCCAGCAGACTCGCCAGGACGTGCCCCTGACCGCCTCCGATGTCCGCGACGGAGGCGGCCCCCTGCAGATCGAGCAGGTCGGCGACGTCCCGGGCGGACTGCTGGCTCGACGTGGTCATGGCCCGGTTGAACACGTACGCGGACTCGGGCGCCTCCTCGTTGAGGTACGGGAAGAACTCCTTCTCGTACACGTCCTCGAAGACGTTGCGTCCGGAGCGCACCGCCTCGTCGAGCTTCGGCCACACGTCCCACGTCCACGGTTCGGTGCACCACAGGGCGATGTACCGCAGGCTGTGCGGGTCGTCCTCGCGCAGCAGCCGGGACATCTCCGTGTGGGCGAACGTGCCGTCGGGGTTCTCCGTGAAGACGCCCTGGCAGGACAGTGCCCGCAGCAGGCGCCGCAGGGTCCGCGGCTGGGCCTGGACCGCGGCCGCCAGGTCCTCCACGGTCATGGGCGTGTCGTCCAGGGCGTCCGCCACACCGAGGCGGACGGCCGCGCGTACGGCGGCGGCGCAGGCCGCCCCGAACACGAGCTCCCTGAGCCGCATGGGCGGCGGAGGAGCCGGATCGACAGTCGGGGAAACCGGATCAACAGTCGTCATCTGTCGCCTTGTCTGTGCTGTGGTGCCGTGGGTGGGGAAGCGGAGCCGTCCGTCAGCACATGCCCGCGGGTTCCGAGACCCCGCAGGTGTTGCCACGGAAGGTGTTGCCCTTGCCGGTGTCGCGGTTGGCGAGGTCGGCCGAGCCGTTGCGGAGTACGACGTTGTCGCGGATCTCGTTGCGCTCGTTGAGGGCGCCCACGAAGCTCTTGAAGAGCACGATGCCGCCCGACAGCGGCGAGGCGCCGACGTTGTCCACGATCCTGTTCTCCGCCACCAGCGTCTCCTCGGCGCCGGTGAGGACGATGCCCGAACCCTGCAGGAACGGCAGTCGGGGGGTCTTGGGGCAGTGCTTGCTGTTGTCGTGGATGTTGTTCCTGCGCAGGGTCATCGCCCCGGCGCGCGGCGTGGACTCGTCGCCCACCACGAACACGGCGGCACAGTTCCCGGTCGCCTCGTTGCGCTCGACGGTCAGGTTCCGCAGGCGCCGCACGGTGACGCCGATCCGGTTGCCGGAGACGCGGTTGTGGCTGATCACCGTCCCCCGCGCGTCGACGGCGCCCGCCTCCGTGTCGGTGGTGTTGGAGACGAACAGGCCGGCGTCGGCGTTGTCCCGGGCGACGTTGTGCGTCAGTACGCTGCGGACGGACCGCTCCAGGGCGATGCCCCAGGTGCCGTTCTTCTCGGCGGTGACGCGGTGGACCTTCAGCCGGTCGGTCCGCGACGCCCACAGGCCGTTCTTGGTGAAGCCCTGGAGCGTCAGCGAGCGCACGGTGACACCCTCGACGGGACGGTCGGCCGTGCCGGTCACACAGACGCCGTGGCCGGCCCCGGCGCAGGTGTCGGCGGCGGCGGCCTTGCCGGGCACGAGGACGGTGGGGAAGACGGTCGAGCCCCGCAGGGTGAGGTTCGACGTGGTGATGCGGACGCTCTCACGGTAGGTGCCGGGAGAGAGGACAATCGTGTCCCCGGGCTTCGCGGCGTCCACCGCTTTCTGGATCGATTCGCCGAGTTTGACCCGGTGCACCGTCCGGTGGGCGGCCGTCGGAGCGGCGGCCCCCATCCCCGAGACCACGAGGGTCACGGTGCATGCCAGGTAGGCGATCTGTCGTTTGGTCATACGGCGAAGCTATGAGCGGGCCTCCGGGCCCGCCACCGCTGATCCTCCAGGCGGACCTAGGCATACCTCCCTGCGGTCCACGCGATGGGCGTGGCGCGCGGGTCCTGGCCGGAAACACCACTCCGCCGTGGATCATGGGGCCGCCGGGGGCACCCCTTCGGTGCGGCGGGCAGGGAAGGGGTTCGGATGCGTAAGTGGTGGCCCTTGGCGGCGATCTGCCTGGGCACCTTCATGCTTCTGGTGGACGTCACGATCGTGACCGTGGCGCTGCCCGCGATGGCGGCGGACCTCGACACCACGCTCTCCGATGTGGAGTGGGTGGTCGACATCTACGCCCTGGCACTGGCGTCGCTGTTGCTCGGCGTCGGTTCCCGCGCCGACCGGATCGGCCGCAGGAAGCTGTACCTCGTCGGGCTGATCGTCTTCACCGCCGCTTCGGTGGCGTGCGCGGTCGCCCCGAACGCGGGTGTGCTGATCGGCGCCCGGGCGGTACAGGGACTGGGCGCCGCCGGGATGTTCGGTACGACGATCGCCCTGCTCGGCATGCACTACAGCGGCCGGGAGCGGGGTGTGGCGTTCGCCGTGTGGGGCGCCACCAACTCGGTCGCCGCGGCGGCCGGGCCGATGGTCGGCGGACTCCTCACCCAGTACCTGGACTGGCGATGGATCTTCTTCGTCAACCTGCCGGTCTGCCTGGTCGCCGTCGTGCTGACGCTCCGCTCGGTGCGAGAGGCCAAGGCCGAGGGCAGGCAGCGTGCCGACGTCCTCGGCGTGGTCACCTTCACGGTGGCGAGCGGGGCCCTCACGTTCGGGCTGATCCGAGCCCACTCCGACGGCTGGGCGGCACCCTTCACCCTCGGCCTGTTCGCGGTGGCGGCCGTCGCCCTGACCCTCTTCGTCGTGGCCGAGACGCGGCACGAGCACCCGGTACTCGATCTGTCGCTGTTCCGCAGGCCGTCGTTCACCGGCATCATGGTCAGCGCCCTGTTCCTGCAAGGCGCCGCGTTCGCCTACCTGTTGTTCGAGTCGCTGTGGATGCAGTCCGTCCTGGGGTACGAGCCCGTCGAAGCGGGTCTGTACATCCTGCCCATGTGCGCGTCCGCGTTCGTCGTCTCGGCTCTCGCGGGCCGCTTCGGGCCCTGGCCGCCCCGGGCGTCCATCGGGGGAGGACTCGCGCTCATCGCCCTGGGCTCCGCGATGCAGGCCACCCTCGACGCGGGGTCCACGGGCGGCAGCCTGGTGGCGGGACTCGTCGTCTCCGGTCTGGGGGTCGGGCTCGTGACTCCGAGTCTGCCGGCGGCGGCCCTGGCCACGGTGCCGCCGGAGCGCGGAGGGATGGTGGGCGGTGCGGTCAACACCTTCCGCCAGTTGGGCTTCGCCCTGGGGATCGCCGTGTTCGGAGTGATCTTCCAGTCGCGGATCGAGAGGGTACTCACGGCCGACGGCGGTGTCCCGGACCCGCACGGGACGGCCGCCGCTCTGAGCGGCGGACAAGCACGGTCGATCGTGGCGGGCTGGCCGGAGGGCGAGCGCGCCGGGATGGGGCAACTGGTACGTGAGGCGTTCGCGTCCGGTCTGAACGCGGTGCTGGTCGTGGCGGCGGCGCTGGGGGCGGTGGCCTCACTGCTCGTCCTCGCGACGGTGCGCGTCCCGGCGGGCGGTGCCGAGCGGCAGAAGCCGGAGGCGGGCGCGAGCCCCCGCGGTCAGGAGACGCGAGCGGACGCCGCCCTCTAGGGCCTGTCGATCGGGCCGGGCACCCCCAGCGGCGGGCCACACGTGCCGCGCGGCGTGGCGCGACCGCCGCAGCCGCCCGCACGGGTGCATGGGGATCGTGGCTCCACGATCACCGGGACGGGGGCGGAAGGGTTTCGGCCGCTGCCGCAGCCGCGGCCCTCTCCCGGTCGCGAGCGACTGCGGCCAGGGCGGCGTCTCCCAGGGCGTCGGCGAGGCGCGCCCGAGCCGCCCAGTTGTACGAGCTGTCCGGCCGGATCCCGATCCGCTCGCTGATGAGAGCACGGGCCAGATCGTGCCGACCGGAGCCGAGCGCGGAGTCGAGCAGGGTCTTCTGAAGCGCGTCGCGCTGGGCATGGCTGCCTCCGAACGCGTGCATCCCACGGCGAAGGGGCCACAGGAGCTCCACGACGGTGGCGTGCTTCCCCTGCCCGTGCGCCACCAGCGCTTCGCACGCGGGCAGACCGATGTCCGCGGTCATCCGCCGATTGGTGACGGTGTCCGGGCCCTCCTGGGCGAGCCATCGCCGTCGGTCGGCGATGAGCCGCGCCGCCTCCCCGAGCCGCCCGGCCCCCACGTAGGACATGACGGCGTGCACGTCGTTGAACGCGTAGAAGGGGGGATCGGCTCGCGCGGCCCACGCGTCGGCGAGCGCCTCGAAGCGGGTGCCGGACTCCCCTCCGGCGAGCCGGATCCGCCACAACAGCGCGGCGGCGTCCAGCAGTTCCATGGCCAGTCCGGCCGACGCGTCGTTGTGGAGAGCGGCGTCGTAGATGCTCAGGGCGGTGCCGGTGTCGCCCGCTTCCAAGGCGTACAAGGCGTAGTGCCACCAGTTGTGGACGTTGAGGTAGTTGCCCCGCGCCCAGTCGTCGCGGCGTGCATCGAGGTAGCCGATGCCTTCCGACACCCGTCCCTGCATCTCGTACGTGTGCACCACGGCGTGGATCGCCCAGACGTCGCGGGGGTTCTGCTCGACCGCGGCGAGCCCCGCCTCCTCGGCGAGGCGGTAGTGGCCCGACTCCTCCAGCCCGAACGCGTACATGCCCAGCACCAGTCCACGGTGAGGATCGGCGGCATCCCAGGCCGAGAGGGCTCCACCGATGCGATCACGCAGGCGGACCGAGTCACCGGTGAAGAAGTCCAGCTGGTGCCCCACGGCCAGGGCGAGCGCGTCTCTCGGGCACACCAGCGACAGCTCCTCGAGCAGCCTGCCGGCCCGGAGCAGGTCTCCGGCCAGCCACGCCCCGGCCGCGGCGACGTGCAAGCGCTCCCGCACGGGCAGGGACGCGACGTCCACGCCGGCCGTGTACCGGTCGAACCGTTGCCGTGCCGCGAGTGCGTCGCCCGGCTCCGTGCCCAACGCCCCGAGATAGCCCGCGAAGGACTGGGCGACGGGTGAGGTCGGCCCGCTGTCGAGGGCATCGCCGACCGCTTGCTCCACCTCGGGGCTGAAGTGGAGCAGGGACTCGACGGCTCGGTCCAGGTGTGCGGCCGTCTCCTGGGTGCACTCGTGCAAGGGGTTGCCGTACCGGTCTGTCACCATCAGAGATCGCCTCGGCGCGTCGACGGGTCGGAGGAGAAGCACGGCAGCACGATCGCCACCGCATCCCTCATGAAGCCATCCCCGACGCGTCCGGCGCCACCCGGACATGCGCGACCTGGCGAAGTGCCATGATCTGCCGCGCCGTTTCACCGGTGGCGCGCTCCCGGTGCGCGACCCGCCGCGGGACGTCCAGGACCTAGGATGCGTGGATTCGAACGTGCGGGACATCGGGGGTACGCGGCATGAGCGGTTACGGCAGCGGTGGATACGGTGACGGGGCGGGCAGCGGCGGCGCGAACCCACCGCCCGGACGCCCCTACGCACCTCCGGTGCCCCCGCAGGGATATCCGTACGCACAGTCCGGCCCTCCGCCGGCCTATCCGTACCCGCGGTCGAGCCCTCCGCCGGGATACGCGTACCCGCCGTCGGGCCCCCCGCCGGGTCACCCCTACCCGCCGGTCCCGCCGCCGCGCCCGGCGCCTTCGCGGGCCCGGAACATTCTGCGCGGCGTCTACAACCCCCTGTACGCCGCCCAGCGGACGTTCCGCCCCTCACGCCCCGGGATCGTCATCGACCCGGAGGTCCGCAAGCTCCAGTTGTGGCGGACCGGGCTGGGCCTCGCCGCCTGGGTGGGCCTGATGGTCACCTACAACGCCATCGCGAGCGCCGACGACGTCCAGGGCGTGGCGAGCGAACGCCTCGACCAGAGCTGGACCAGTGTCCTGGTGCTCGTCTGCACCTTCCCCGTCGTGGTCGGCGCCTTCGTGGCAGCCGCACGGGACGGCCTGCGCCGGGTGTACCTGCGCAGGACTCTGCGTCCCCTCGGTTCGGTACTGGCCATCATGGCGTCCATGGGCACCTCCGCCCTCTCCATGGCCCCCGAGTTGGCGGGCCTGCGGGACGCCGTGGGGCTTCCCGGCAGGATCATCATCGTCGTGCTGTTCCTGTGGTCGATCGGCTTCGCGCTCTACGGCATCGGGCTGTCCCTGGTGCACGTGTTCCGCACGGCCGACATCCACGAGGTGCTGCCGCCGATCCTCGCCGGCGTCCTGGTGTGGGAGATGGCCCTTCTGGACCTGATCACCGGAAGCTACGCGCAGGTCCCGCCGGGTGCCCGGGTGATCTTCATCCTCGGCGCTCCCGTCACGGTGACAGCCCTGTCGTACTGGGAGCTGCACCGGCTGCGGCGCGACCACGGGCTCACGCTCCGCACAGCCCTGCGGCGTTGACACGCGCCCGGCGTGTGCCGTGGACCCCCGGCCGTGCGCGGCCCGGCCGCCGGGCGGCGCCCGCCGCCGGCAGCGGATGAGCCGGATCTCCGCTGGTCCCACCGGCCGTCACCGCTCCTCCTCACCTCAGGGTCTCCGGGTCTCGGGTGCACCACGCCGTCGGCGGGCAAGGGGCGCTCCCCCGGCATCGGCGGCGGCGACACCGTGGCGTCCCTGCGCCGGATTCGGCGGCGCTCAGCCCGCTGCTTCGAGGCGCCGACGGCAGGCCACGGCGATGGCTTCGGCGACGCCGAGCATGTCGGGCCGCCAGGTGGGATTGCAGTTCACCTCGCACACGGTGAAGGACCCGTCGGCCTCGAAGAGGAGATCGACGCCGGCGACGCCGAGGCCGATGACATCCGCCGCTTCGACGGCCAGGGCCTCCGCGTCCGGATACCGGCCCGTGCAGACGGTGTGGGTCCCGCCCTGCGCCAGGTTGGAGACGAGACGGTCGTCACCTGCCGTGCGCACGGCGGCGGCCGCGGCCCGGCCGTCGACCACGACGACGCGCAGGTCCCGGCCGTGGGAGTGGGCGACGTACCGCTGAAGGAGATAGGGGTGCCGGTCGTCCAGGCTGCCCGCCACGGCTCGCAGCCCCTTGTCGTCGGCGGCGAGGAAGACCCGGCGGCCGCGGTGGCCGCGCACGGCCTTCACCACGCACGGCTGCGGTACACCGGCGTCGAGTACGTGCTCCAGGGGCGCGTCGGTGTGCGTGCGGGTGTCGGGGACGGGGATGCCCGCGGCGGCGAGCTGCTGCAGGTGCCAGAACTTGTTCACCGCCGCGAGGACCGCTTCGGCGGGGTTGATCAGTTGCGTGCCCATCAGGGCGAGGTGCCGCAACAGGGTGACCTCTCTGTCGGCGGACAGCCGAGGCGTCGACAGGCGGGCGTAGGCCACGGCGGGCGTGGGGACGGGTTGCCCGCCGGTGTCGGTGAGTGTGAGCCGTCCGCCGTGCACGCCGAGTACCAGCCGACTGCTGTGGACGACCGCGGCCCGGTGCCCGAGCTCCGCGTCGAAGGAGGCCATGAGCGAGGACGTGACCGGACCCGGGTCTCCCCCGGCGGCGCCCTCCGTGCCGCGGCCGAGCCCAGGGCACAGCAGCAGCCATGCACGTGCTTCGATCACCGACGACATGCCGGTCCCTTCGTCGCGGGTTCCCTCTGCCGGCCCCGACAGATGATAGGGCGATCGAGAACCTGTTCACGGTGGTCACGGCGACGTCCACAGGGCAACGGACCGCGGACATCGGTTACTTGTGGGTACGAAGTCTTGTCAGCCGCATGTTGTTTACGCGAACATGCTGCGGCACGGCTCCCACCCGTCCCCCACCGAAGGCCGTCATGAAAAAGTCACTGCTGGGTGTCGCGCTCGCCGCGGCCCTCATCGTCGGCGGGGCCCCGGCCACCGCCGTACCGGCCCGCGCCGGCGCGGGCACGCCCTCGTCCGCCGGGTCCCTGCTCGCCGAGAGCTGGCAGCCGCCGCTGAGCACCCGCGGCCGCTACGTCGTGGACGCCCACGGCGACCGCTTCAAGCTCCAGTCGGTGAACTGGCACGGCGCCCAGGGCTCGTACAACGGCACCGGCGACGTGAACGACCCTGCCGGCCACCACGACGCCGAGAAGTCCGACCAGGTGCCCCTGGGCCTCGACCGGGTCCCGCTCGCGACCATCCTCGCCGACTTCCACCGCCTCGGCGCCAACAGCGTCCGGCTGCCGTTCTCCAACGAGATGCTGCGCGACCAGCGGGCCGTGCCGGACGCCGCCGTCGCGGCCAACCCGGCCCTCAAGGGCAAGACCCCGCTCCAGGTCTTCGACGCGGTGATCGCGGCGACCACCGCGGAGGGTTTCGCGGTCATCCTCAACAACCACACCAACACCTCGCGTTGGTGCTGCGGACTGGACGGCAACGAGCGCTGGAACACCAGCCAGTCCACCGCGCAGTGGGAGGCCGACTGGCTCTTCCTCGCCAAGCGCTACAAGAACGACAAGCGCGTCGTCGGCGCCGACCTCTACAACGAGGTCCGCCGCACGGTCATGGACGACGCCAACTGGGGCTGGGGCAACGACCACGACTGGTGGGCCGCCTCCCAGCGGGTCGGCGACCGGCTGCTCACCGAGGCCAACCCCGACCTCCTCGTCATCGTCGAGGGCATCAACTGGCAGGGCATACCCACCGACATCACCCCGCACGGGCGGCCCACCCTCGAACCGGCTCGCGAGCTCTCCCACACCCTCGTCGCGTCGGACAAGCTCGTCTACTCGGCCCACTTCTACGGCTACACAGGCCCCCACCACACCGGCGCGACCGGCACGGGCGAGACCAGCGACTGGCGCTACCAGGAACTCCCCCGTGAAGAGCTGTTCCAGACCCTGCAGCGCCAGGCCCTCTTCGTCGCCGACGACACCCGGCGCCACTACACCGCGCCCGTCTGGATCAGCGAGTTCGGCATCGGCGCCGACGAGACCAACCCGCAGGGCCGGACCTGGTTCGCGAACTTCGTCGACTACCTCATCGAGCACGACGCCGACTTCGCCTACTGGCCGGCGGTCGGCTTCACCGGCCACGGACGGTGGAAGCTGCTGGACTACGACAGCCAGGGCCGGCGCTCCGGCATCCTCGACGGCGACGACTGGCGCACCCCGCACTGGCAGCGGCTCGTCGGCGCCCCCGGCAGGGCAGGCACCGTGCCCGTCGCCGACTCCTGGGACATGCTCACCACGGACCACGCCGACTTCGTCCAGTCCCTCCGCGCCCGCGCGAAGGGCGACTGGGACAACGGGGCCCGCAAGGCGGCCTGCCCCGACGGCGAGCGGATCGTCGGGCTCTCCCACGACGGCGGACGCGGCCTGTGCACCGACACCGGAGCCCGCGGACTCGCCGCGCCCACCGGCGCGTTCACCGTCGTGACCGACGAGCGACACGTCGCCGACGGCGACTGGGCCGGCGGCTACACCAAGTTCCAGTGCCCCGCGAACCAGTTCATGGTCGGCTACAGCCTCCGCGGCCGGGCCGTGTCCGCCGTGCTGTGCACCGAGGCCGCCCGGGCCCTGCCGAAGGCCGGCCGCACCCTCTGGTTCGACCGCGGCGACAACCGTCCCGCCGGCGCGCCCGGCGGCGAGTTCTCCCTCGGCACCTACAAGGGCCAGTGCGGCAGCGACGAGTACGCCGCCGGCGTCGCGCACAGCGGCGCCTGGGCGAGGGGCAACAAGCCCGCCGCCCTCCTCTGCCGCACCCTGTGAGGGCCGGCCGGTCGCAGTCCGGCCTCCCCACGGACGGTGGCACGGTGCGGCGGACTCCGGACGAGCACGTCCGGGCGTCCGCCGGCACCGGCGGGCCGCAGGCCCGTGGCCGCCCCGCCGGTACGGTCGCCCGTCTTCCGCCGCCTCAGCGCAGGCCCCTCCGCTCGTCCTCGGTCACCGTCGGGGCGACCGGGGGAACGACGACCCTGCGGCGGCGCAGGATGCTCGTGTACACGGCGGTGCCGATGATGCCGACGGCCATGAGGATCAGCCCCACCAGATCGAGGTCGACCCCCTCGATCTGCCAGTCGGACGCGAAGGCGAGTACGGCTCCGACGGCGATCAGGATGATGCAGACTCCCAGACCCATGTTTCCTCCCTTGTGGGGTCGGACGGTCCTCGCGTACCCCGGTCCGTGACGTTCACCCCTTCGGCGTCAGGAGACCGGAGGCCGGCGGATGTTTGGCGGGCTCGCGGGCGGTGAGGCGAACGGGACGAGCCCGTTCGACTCATCCACTGGGGAGCACATGGAGAGCGTAATCCGCCTGGCGATCTCCGTCGGCGGTTCGGCGCTGGCGGCCTTCGTCGTCTGCCGTTCGGCGGACCTGCTGGCACGGTTCGCCGACGCGCGGCATCCGGAGACCCCGCTGTGGGGGCTGCTGCGCCGCTGCCGCACGCCGCTGTACGTCGTCGTCCTGGCCGCCCTGCTCCGATGGACCTACCCGTTGGCGGCGCCTGGACGAGGGCCGCTCGACGACCATGCGGAGGCGGTGAGCCGCGTCCTGCTGCTGTGCCTGATCGGCGGCGGAGCCTGGCTGACGGTACGGACGGTCGCGGCCGTCGTCGAGTCCTCGTACGCGCGGTACGCCGGGCGCTCCCGCGACGCCGCCCGGCTCCGCCGGGTCCGTACCCAGGTGACGCTGATCATGCGGGTGGTGTCCGTCGCCGTCGGGGTGCTCGCCGCCGCCGCGGCCCTCGTCACCTTCCCCTCCTTCCGTACCCTCGGCACGTCCCTGCTCGCCTCGGCCGGCATCATCGGCATCGTGGCCGGCGTGGCGGCCCAGTCGACACTGAGCAACCTCTTCGCCGGCTTCCAGATCGCGTTCGGTGACATGGTCCGCATCGGTGACACCGTCGTCGTGGACGGCGAATGGGGTGTCGTGGAGGAGGTGACCCTCACCTTCCTCACGGTCCGGACCTGGGACGAGCGTCGCGTCACGCTCCCCGTCTCGTACTTCACCTCGCGGCCGTTCGAGAACTGGTCGCGCGGCGGCGCGGAGATGACGGGGTCGGTGTTCGTCCACTGCGACCACTCGACACCGGTCGCGCTCGTACGGGCGCATCTCCAGGAGTTCCTCGCGACGTGCGACACCTGGGACGGGCGGGGCTGGGACCTCGCCGTCACCGACACCTCGCCGACCGGCATCACGGTGCGGGCGATCGTGACGGCCAAGGACGCAGACGACCTGTGGGCGACTCGTTGCGCCGTACGGGAGGAACTCGTCGGCTGGCTCGCGCGGGAGCACCCGGGCGCCCTCCCCAAGGTCGTCACCGCTCCCGCGGCCGACGCCTTCGACCAGCCGTGGGAGCACGCCAGGACGGCGCGGCAGCGACGCCCCCGCCGACCCGCCCGGAACACCGTCCGACCGGACACGCCCCCGGAGTGAGCGTGCCTCGACCCCTCAGGGGTTCCGCGCAGCCGGTGGGGCGGTGCTCTTCCTGACGACCAGGCTGGTCGCGAGCTCCATGCGGGTCACCGAGGGCTCCCCGGCGCGCAGGCGGAGCAGCATCTGCACCGCTTCCTCGCCCATCTCCCGCAGCGGCTGGTGGATCGTGGTGAGCGGTGGGCTCGACCAGCGCGCGATCATCACGTCGTCGTATCCGACGACGGACAGGTCCTCGGGCACGCGCAGCCCGCGCACCCGGGCCGCCTCCATGACGCCGAGCGCCTGCAGATCGCTTCCGGCGAAGACGGCGGTGGGTCGGTCCGGCAGCTGCAACAGCTCCATGGCCCGCGCGTATCCGCCCTCGACGTGGAAGTCGCCGAATCGGACGAGGGACGGGTCGTGGGCGAGGCCGGCCATGTTCAGCGCGGACCGGTAGCCGTCGAGCCGGGCCAGGGAGCACAGCATGTCGTCGGGACCGGTGATGATGCCGATGCGGCGGTGCCCGAGGTCGATGAGGTGGCGGGTCGCGGCGACGCCGCCGGACCAGTTCGCCGAGCCGACGGACGGCACGTCAGGTTCGGGGTCGCCCGCCGGGTCGACGATCACGAAGGGGATCGACCGCGCGTCGAGCTGCCGCTTGACGGCGTCGGGGAGTGAGGAGAACACCAGGACCACGCCGATCGGCCGACGCTGCAACACGCCTTCGATCCAGTCCGGAGCGGGGGCGTGACGGGTGCCGCTCTCGGTCAGTACGACGCTCGCCTGATGCGCCTTGGCGAGGTTCTCCACCCCGCGGATCAGCTCCATCGACCACACGCTGTCGAGCTCGTGGAAGACGAGTTCGATGAGGGGCGCTTCTCTGGCGACGCGGGTGGTCCGCCGGTACGAGTGCGTCTCGAGGAGCCGCTCCACCTTGACGCGTGTGGCCGAGGAGACGTCCTGTCGGCCGTTGAGGACTTTCGAAACTGTCGAAAGTGATACCCCGGCCTGCTGCGCTACCTCAGCCAGCGTGATTCGCCTGTTCTCCTCGCCATCTCCCATCTGATCAGCATAAAGCACCGCCCCTCGCATCGACATGGTCACGCTTTGATAACCCTCCACCGGAGGGTTGACCGCTTCACCACGCCAACTTTAGCGTCCGACGGCAGCGAAGTTTCGAAATCCAGAGCGAAACTCTTTCGAAAGGTGAGGCGATGAAGCGTCACGTACGGCTCCTCAGAACTGCTGTCGTCGGTGGAGCGTCGCTGGCCATGACACTGGCCCTGGCAGCATGCGGCGGCTCGGGGGACTCCGCCGGAGACGGCTCGGGCGAGATCCACGTCCTGGTGTACGGCGATGCCACCAACAAGGTGGAGAAGCAGCTCGTCGACACCTTCAACAGGACGTCGAAGGTCAAGGCGGTCCTCGACACCATCCCCGGCGCCGACTACCAGTCCAAGCTGCAGACGATCATCAGCGGCAAGCAGGCCCCGGACCTCTTCTTCAACTGGGGCGGCGGCAGCATCAAGCCCTACGTCGACGCGGGCCTGCTCATGCCGCTCGACGACTTCATCGCCAAGGACCCGGGACTGAAGTCCCAGTTCCTGCCGTCGGTCTTCAACACCGCGGTCGTCGACGGCAAGCCCTACGGCATACCCATGCGCGGCACTCAGCCCGTCCTGCTGTTCAGCAACAAGAAGGCCCTGGCGGAGGCCGGTGTCACCGCGCCGCGCACCTGGGACGAGCTCCTGGCCGCCGTGAAGGCGCTCAAGGCCAAGGGCGTCACCCCCATCGCCCTCGGCGGCGGCGACAAGTGGCCGACCCAGATGTGGTTCCAGTACGTCTACGACCGGGTGGCCGGCCCCGACCACTTCCAGAAGGCGGTGAACGGGGACAAGAGCGTCTGGGCGAGCGCCGACAGCAAGAGGGCCCTCGGCATGCTCAAGGAGCTGATCGACGCCGGCGCCTTCGGCACCAACTACGACTCGGTCAAGTTCACCGACGGCGGCTCCCCCGCCCTCCTCGCCACCGGCAAGGCGGCCTTCGAACTCATGGGCTCCTGGGAGTACTCCACCCTGCAGGACGCCTACCCGGACTTCGTGAAGAGCGACCTCGGCTACGGCACCTTCCCGACCGTCGAGGGCGGCAAGGGGGACCCGGCCAACCTCGCCGGCAACACCAACAACTTCTACTCGGTCCTGAAGAGCACCGAGCACCCCGAGGCCGTGGCCGAGTTCCTGAAGCTCATGTACTCGGACGAGTTCGTCAAGGGCCAGCTCGGCATCGGCAACCTGCCCACCACCGCCAACACCCCGAAGTTCCTGGACGGCTCCGCCAGCCCCGCCTACTCGACGTACCAGTACGACCTGGTGAAGAAGGCGCCCGCCTTCCAGCTCTCCTGGGACCAGGCCTATCCCCCGGCCGCCACGACCACCATCCACCAGGCCGTCCAGCAGTTCTTCAGCGGACAGACGGGTCCTGACGCCTTCATCGCCGCCATGCAGACCCTGCCCGCGGCCTGACCTCCGGAACGCCCGCCATGACCACTACCGCAGTCCCCACCGTGGACAGCGCCGAGAAGAGCGCCCGGCGCGGACGGCCCGGCGGCCCCGTGACCGGTGTGGGCCGCCCGGGCATCGCCTGGGCGGCGCCCGCCGCCGTCTTCTTCGGCCTCTTCGCCCTCGTACCGCTCCTCCTGGTCGTCGTCCTCTCCTTCACCCGCTGGAACGGCCTCGGTTCCCCGGAGTTCGCCGGCCTGGACAACTGGAGCCGGTTGCTCGACGACCCGGTGATGGTGAAGAGCCTCTGGCTGAGCCTGGTGTTCACCGTCCTCGGCGTCGTCGTCCAGACGCCGCTCAGCATCCTGCTCGGCGTCTGGGCCGCCGGCCGGCAGCGCAACCGGGCCGTGCTCTCCGCCGTCTACTTCGTCCCGCTCCTGCTGTCCATCACCGCGGTCTCCGTCCTGTGGCGCGCCGTGCTCGACCCCAACTTCGGTGTTCCCTCACAGGCGAAGTGGCTCTTCGGCGACGGCAACCTGTTCGGCACGCAGGCCGGCGCCATCGGTGTCCTCGTCTTCGTCAGCACCTGGCAGTTCACACCCCTGCACACCCTCATCTACCAGGGCGCCGCACGGGCCGTCCCCGGAGTCCTCTACGAGGCCGCCCGGATCGACGGCGCGGGCACGGTCCGCCAGTTCTTCCACATCACCCTGCCGCAGCTGCGCAACACCGTCGTCACCTCGACGATCCTGATGGTGGTCGGCGGGCTCACGACCTTCGACACCGTACTGATCCTCACCCAGGGCGGGCCGGGCACCGACACCACGAACAGCGCCTACTACATGTACCAGAAGGCCTTCAAGAGCTTCGACTTCGGAGGAGCCTCCGCGATCGCGCTCCTCCTCGTCCTCGTCGCCACTCTCGTCTCCCTGGTCATGGTGCGGCTCACCGGCTACGACAGGATGCGCAGCACCATGGAGGGCGTGTGATGAGAAACCGCCCCAACTACCTGGCCGGACTCGGCTCGCTGGTCTGGCTGTTCGTGGTCGGCCTGCCGCTGTACGTCATGCTGATCGCCACCTTCCAGTCCCGTACGGAATACGCGGCGAACGGCCCGCTGGCCCTCCCCGAGCGCTTCACCCTCGACAACTACCTCAACGACCTCGACGACGGCTTCGCGCAGTACTTCCTCAACACGGTCGTCGTCACCGTCTGCGTGGTCGGCATCGTCCTCCTCCTCGTGCCGCCCCTCGCGTACGCCATCGTGCGCAGCGACGGCAAGGCCACCGGCCGGGTCTTCCGGCTCTTCCTGCTCGGGCTCGCCATCCCGTCACAGGCCGTCATCGTCCCGATGTTCTACCTCATCAACGAGGCCGGGCTCTACGACAACCTCCTCGGCGTCATCCTGCCGACCGCCGCCTTCGCCATGCCCGTGTGCGCCCTGATCCTCTCCGGCGTCATGCGGGACATCACTCCCGAGCTGTACGAGGCCATGACCGTCGACGGGGCCTCCCCCTGGAGGATCTTCGTCCAGCTGGTGCTGCCCCTGTCGAAGAGCGGTCTCTCCACCATCGTCGTGTTCTCCTCGCTCCAGGCCTGGAACGGCTTCCTGTTCCCGCTCGTCCTCACGCAGTCCTCGGAGAACAAGGTCATCACCATGGGCCTCTACGACTTCCAGACGGAACACGGCGTCGACATCCCCGGTCTCCTCTCGGCCGTCGTCCTGTCCATGCTCCCCATCCTGCTCGTCTATCTGTTCGCCCGTCGCGCCCTGGTCCAGGGGCTGATGGGGGTCGGAGGAAAGTGACCGGCACCGTGGCCATCCAGCCCCAAGCCCCGTACCGCGCCTGGCGCGACCCCGCGCTGAGCGCGGAAGTCCGGGTCGACGCACTGATCCGCGAGATGACCCTGAAGGAGAAGGTGGCCCAGCTCTTCGGCGTGTGGGTCGGCGCCTCCGACGAGGGCGCCGAGGTCGCACCGCACCAGCACGACATGGAGGCGGCGGTCGACCTCGACGACCTGCTGCCCGACGGCCTCGGCCAGCTCACCCGGCCCTTCGGGACCGTGCCCGTCGACCCCGCCGTCGGCGCCCTCTCGCTGATGCGGACGCAGGCCCGGATCACCGCCGCGAACCGCTTCGGCATCCCGGCCGTCGCCCACGAGGAGTGCCTCGCGGGCTTCGCGGCCTGGGGCGCCACGGCCTATCCCGTCCCCCTCTCGTGGGGAGCCACCTTCGACCCGGTGCTCGTGCGGGAGATGGCTGCCGCCATCGGCCGCGACATGCGGAACGTGGGCGTGCACCAGGGGCTCGCCCCCGTCCTCGACGTGGTCCGCGACGCACGCTGGGGGCGCGTCGAGGAGACCATCGGCGAGGACCCGTACCTCGTCGGGACGATCGCCACCGCCTATGTCCAGGGGCTCGAGTCCGCCGGGGTCGTCGCCACCCTCAAGCACTTCGCCGGCTACTCCGCCTCCCGGGCCGGCCGCAACCTCGCCCCCGTCGGCATGGGCGCCAGGGAGCTGGCCGACGTGATCCTGCCCCCGTTCGAGATGGCGGTCCGGGAGAGCGGCGTCCGGTCGGTGATGCACGCCTACACCGACACCGACGGCGTTCCCTCGGCGGCCGACGACCGGCTGCTCACCGGACTCCTCCGGGACACCTGGGGCTTCACCGGCACCGTCGTGGCCGACTACTTCGGGATCGCGTTCCTGAAGACCCTGCACGGTGTCGCCGGCACGCTCGGCGAGGCGGCCGGGGCGGCCCTCGCGGCCGGGGTCGACGTGGAACTGCCCACCGTCAAGGCCTTCGGCGCCCCGCTCCTGGACGCGGTCGGGCAGGGACACGTGACCGAGGAGCTCGTGGACCGCGCGGTCCGGCGGGTCCTGCTGCAGAAGACCCGGCTCGGGCTGCTCGACCCCGACTGGAGCCCGGTCCCTCCGGCACTGCGCGATGCCGACACCACGGCGGGCCCCGACGCCCTCCGGGGCACGATCGACCTGGACCCGGCCGCCAACCGGGAGCTGGCCGGCCGCATGGCCGAACAGGCCGTCGTGCTGCTCCGCAACGACGGGACACTCCCGCTGGACCCGGGCACTCCCCGCCGGATCGCCCTGATCGGCCCCAACTCCGAGGCTCCCACGGCCGTCCTCGGCTGCTACGCCTTCCCCGTCCACGTGGGCGGACAGCACCCCGACATCCCGGTCGGCATCGCCCTGCCCACCCTCCGGGAGGCCCTCGTGGCCGAGTTCCCCGGCGCCGAGGTCCTCGTGGCGCGGGGCACCGGCATCGACGACGGCGGTACCGAGGGATTCGCCGAGGCCCTCGACCTCGCCCGCGGCGCCGATGTCGTCGTGGCGGCCCTCGGCGACCGCGCGGGGCTGTTCGGGCGGGGCACCAGCGGCGAGGGCTGCGACGCCGAGTCCCTCGTCCTTCCCGGCGCGCAGAGCCGACTGCTCGACGCCCTCCTCGACACCGGGACACCGGTCGTGACGACCCTGCTGGCCGGCCGGCCCTACGCGCTCGGCCGCGCGGCCGACGAGTCCGCCGCCGTCGTGCAGTCCTTCTTCCCCGGCGAGGCCGGAACGGCCGCGATCGCCTCCGTCCTCAGCGGCCGGACCGGCCCGAGCGGCCGGCTGCCCGTCAGCGTGCCACGCCACCCCGGCGCCCAGCCGTCCACCTATCTGGCCTCCCGTCTCGGCCACAGCAGCGAGGTCTCCAGCATCGACCCCACCCCGGCCTTCGGCTTCGGACACGGCCTCACCTACACCTCCTTCGCATGGAGCGACCTGGTCGTCGAGGACACCGAGGTCCCCACGGACGGCGAGGTACGGCTCGCCCTCACCGTGGCGAACGCCGGCGACCGCGCCGGCACCGAAGTCGTACAGCTGTATCTGCACGACCCGGTGGCCTCCGTGGTCCAGCCCGTGCAGAGACTCATCGGGTACGTACGTCTCGACCTGGCCCCCGGGGAGCGGGCTCGGATCCGCTCGGTCGTCCCCGCGGACCTCGCGTCGTTCACCGGCAGGGCCGGGAAGCGCGTCGTGGAACCGGGAGAACTGGAGCTGCGGCTCGGCGCGTCCAGTACGGAGCCGCGGCTGACCGCCCGAGTGACGCTGACGGGTCCGGTGCGGCAGGTCGACCACCACCGGCGCCTGCACGCCGGCTTCGAGGTCCTCCGGCACGCCTGCCGGTGACCTGACGACGGCGCCCACCCGACCGAACCGGCCGGGTGGGCGCCCTCTCGATCTCCCCGCGGCCGATCCCCGCCCCGGGTTCGGCGGGGGACCTACGCGCCGGCCCTGGACCTGGCCTTGGACGGCCGAACCTCAGGTAGAGCGGTGCGCCGCGCCGGATCAGCTCGGCGACCTCGTACATACGCACAGGGCCGCCGAGGTCGTCGGGGGCCTCGATGTACAGGTCCATGGGGGCTGCGGAAACCCGCCGGATGGCGGTGAGATGATCCGGCGTCAGGTCACTGGGCACGTTGATCGAGTCGGCGCCGAGGCCTTCGTACACCGCGTACGAGGCGGGGTTGACCGGGCCGATCAGCGCGGAGACCTTGAGCGTGGTGTCCGCCGGGACGAGCCCTTCGAGGCGCGCCCGGTGCAGCGTCCACAGCACACCCTCGTCGGCGACGAGCAGGCACCGCACGCCGAGTTCGGTGGCGCGGACGGCGTCCTCGACGCACCCGGCGACGGCGTCGTGGCCACGCGCACGGGGTCCCGCCCCCCGCGAGTCGGTGCGCACCGAGCCGCCGATGTCCCAGGTGCCGCGCGGGCCGGTGAACAGACAGAGCTCGACGCCGCGTTCGGTGGCCGCGGCGACCATGTCGGTGATCTCCGCGTCGGTCAGCATCCACACGCCGCTGCCCTGGCTGATCCGGCGCACCGGCACGTCGAGCCGCTCGGCCTCCGCCAGGACCACGGTCAGCGCCTCGTAGCCCTCGCAGGACGGAATCTCGGTGCGCCAGCGGCCGCCACCGGGGAAGGTGTGCGGAGAGGCGTCGGCGGGCGCCGGGGCGGGCGCCCCGAGGCCGGGCGCGGCGAGCGCGTACTCGGCGGGCCGGCGGGAGGCCGGGGAGTCGTCGTCGGTCACGGACCGTCCTTCACGTTCGATATATCGGACATGGTTCGACGTGCTGGGTACGGGTCTCCCCCGCCGACCACGGACGGGGGGGTTCGGGAGCCCGGCTTCCCGACCGGCCGCCCGCGACCTACGGGTCGCCGCCTTCGTGCGCGACCGGGAGCGGCGGGTCGAGCGGCCGGGACGTTTCGACGCCGTGCGTGCCGACACCCGTGATGCGCACAGCGATTGCCCCTTGCCGTTCGTTCGATATTTCGTCAGGCGTTCGAAATTCTGGCGTGACAGTAGGGAGGCCGCACGAGGTGCGTCAAGACGTCGCACAACCCGGCGTGGGACGGCGACGTCGCACCCGTCGCACCGAGCAGAGTGCGGCCGGCCATCGGGGTCGGGACCGCGGCCACCACGAGGACCGACGCGCCGGCGAGGTCGATGCCCGCGCACACGGGGTGGCCGACCTGACGGACTCCGCGAGCGCCGACCGTTGCGACGCTGCCGTTCGCGTCAACATCAGGCTGATTCCCTTCGAAAACCGTCGTACAGCACGGGTGTCGCGGAGTGCCGTTCACATGGGCGTATTACCCTTCGTTGACTCAACCTTGGGCTTGCTTTGGTTAATTCTGATGACGGTGTGACCAGAGGGAGGAGCGTTCCTGTTGATGTCAGGCCGCACATCCGCAGCCCTGCGCACGACCCTCCTTCTCGTCCTCGCCCTCGTCTGCGGCACTTTCGCGCTGCCCACCCCCGCCGGCCCCCAGCCCGAACCGCCCCGCGTCCAGCAGGTCGCGCCGGCCGAGGCGTACGAGTCCGCGCACGCCTCGGGTGGCGAGTCCGACGCGCCCAGGGGTTCCGCCCTCCACCGTGACCGACGGCGGTCCGGCACCACGGCCGCGGGCCCTCCCGGCCCCCCGCCGCTCGTCACGCGCACCGCACCACTCACGGACCCGCCGGCCGGCCGCACCGGCGGCCCGGACACCCGGCCCAGACCGCTCGCCGCACACGACTCCTCCGCCCTCCAGGTCTTCCTCTGCTGACAGGCGGCACCACCCTGCGCCGACCTGTCAGCCCGACGCGCCCCCGCGGCGCGCCAGGAGGAAACATTCATGCAGCCCCTCATCGACCACGCCCGCCGATTCGGACAGCGCCCTGAGGAGTTCGCCCCGCACGCCGCGGGCCAGTCCCCGGCCGTCCTGTTCGTCACCTGCTCCGACTCCAGGGTCGTACCCGCCCTGATCACCGGCGCCCGACCGGGCCAACTCTTCGAACTGCGCACGGCGGGCGGCATCGTGCCCCCGTACGGCACCGGCAGCCCCAGCGGGGAGGCCGCCACGATCGAGTACGCCGTGGAGGTCCTCGGCGTCGAGGACGTCGTCGTCTGCGGCCACTCCCACTGCGGCGCGGTGGGCGCCCTCGTCCGGGGCGAGGACCTGAGCGCCGTGCCCGCCGTACGGGACTGGCTCGCCCACGCGGCCCCCGACGGGGCCCCCGGCAGCCCCGACGACCCGGCCGTCACCGACGCCGTGCACGGCCATGTCCTCGCCCAACTGCTCCGTCTGCGCTCCTATCCGTGCGTCGAACGGAGGCTGGCAGACGGCCTCCTCCGCCTGCACGGCTGGTACTACGAGGTGCACACCGGCGCCGTCCTGGAGTACCGCTCCGGGTCCGACACCTTCGAGGCGCTCTGATGAAGGACGTCCGGACGCCGCGCTCCTTTCCCTTCCTGCGACAGGACTTCGCCGCCTCGCTCGTCGTCTTCCTCGTCGCCCTCCCGCTCTGCATCGGCGTCGCCGTCGCCTCCGGCGTCCCCGCCGAACTGGGCCTCATCACCGGCATCGTCGGCGGCATCGTCACCGGCCTGATGCGGGGCAGCAGCCTCCAGGTCTCCGGCCCCGCCGCCGGCCTCACCGTGCTCGTCCTCGAAGCGGTCCGCGCCTTCGGCCTCCCCGCCCTCGGCGTCATCGTGCTGGCGGCCGGCCTGCTGCAGATCGCCATGGGCCTCCTCCGCTGGGGCCGCTGGTTCCGCGCGATCTCCCTCTCCGTCGTCGAGGGCATGCTCGCGGGCATCGGCCTGGTCATCATCGCCGGGCAGCTCTACGCCGCGGCGGGAATCCCCGCCCCCGAGTCCGGTCTCGACAAGCTCACCGGCCTGCCGGGCGCCCTCGCCGACGCCCTGGGCAACCGCACGGCCCTCGTGTCGCTCGCCGTCGGGGCCGGTACCGTCGTCCTGATCGTCGGGTGGCGGCGGATGCCGCGGCGGGCCCGAGCGGTACCCGGCGCCCTGGTGGCGGTCCTCCTGGCCGCCCTCGCGACCGCCCTGTTCGACCTTCCGGTGCCGACCGTGAGGGTGAGCGGCGTACTGGAGGCCATCCACCTGCCGGGCTCCGAAGCCCTCTCCTCCCTCGCCGACCCGGCCCTCCTCGGCACGGTCCTCGCGTTCGCCCTGATCGCCTCCGCCGAGTCGCTGTTCAGCGCGGCGGCAATCGACCGGCTCCACACGGGAACGCGCACGGACTACGACAAGGAACTCGTCGCACAGGGCGCGGGCAACACGCTGTGCGGTCTGCTCGGCGCCCTGCCGCTGACCGCGGTCATCGTGCGCAGTTCGGCCAATCTCGAGGCGGGCGCCCGGACGAAGGCGTCCCGGGTCCTCCACGGTGTCTGGCTGCTGCTCTTCGTCGCCCTGCTGCCCGCCGTCCTCGCGTACATCCCGCTGGCCGCACTGGCCGGGATCCTCGTGCACGCCGGCTGGAAGCTCATCCCGTTCAAGGGCGTCCTGACGCTCTGGCGGCGCCACCGGGGCGAGGCCCTCGTCCTCGTGGCGACGGCGACGGCCATCGTCGCGGTCGGCATGTTCGAGGGTGTCCTGATCGGCCTCGTCCTGTCGGTCGCGAAAGCCGCCTGGGAGGCCTCGCACCTGCGGATCGAGCACAGCGAGGACGGACGCGACGCGGTCCGCGTACGGCTCCAGGGGACGATCACCTTTCTGAGGCTGCCCCAGATACTCGACAGCCTGGAGGCCCTCCCCAGCGACCGCCGGGTGGTCCTGGACCTCACCGGGGTCCACCACCTGGACCACGCCTGCAGGGCTGCGCTCGAGACGTGGGCCGAACGCCACAGCGGAGCCGACGCCGAGGCCGTCCGCGCCGACACGGCCCCGGACCGGCACGAGGACTCCGCCGCGGGCCCGGTGAGCGCCCCGCACTGAGAACCGGAGGCGAACGGGGGCGACGCGCGCCGCGTCGTCCCCGTTCGCGGACCTGCCCGCGGGACCGCACCTCGTCGTCTGCGGAGGCCCTCCCGGGCTCGAGCCGTCACAATGAGACGCGGGCGCGATTGAGGGAACGTCCGAACCTCCATCCGCCTCCGCGTGGTACCGAGGAGGTCGCCATGAGTCACTCCACGGACGACCGGCGCGTGCTGGCCGAGATGGAGCAGCGCCTCGCACGCGACGATCCCGAGCTCTTCGCTCTCTTCGCCACGCTGATCCAGCGGTTCCCACCTGTACCGGAAGAGACCCGCCCGGCGGCCCGTAAGGGGCGAAGACGCCTTCGCCGCAAGCCGGCCGTGATCCTCTTCGCCCTGATCGCGGTGCTCGGCCTGATCCTCACCGCGCTCCTGAGTGCCCCGTCGTCCCCACCGTCGGGAGAGGACACACCGCCGGGCACCCACTCCGGGTCCCCCCTGACGCCTCCTGCACGGTGACGGTGCGTGCCGCACCGAGGTGACCGAGCGTGCCGGACACCGAGGCCGTCGGCTCGCCGGGGCAGGCCCGGAGCGCCTCCGGCCGCCTCGGTCGGGACGCGGCGAAGAGCGAGACGGGCATGATGTGCGGTGCCGTCGTTCGCGAGATCGGCCAGGATCTCGCGAACGACAGGGTCGAACTCCACACCCGGCCCGGAAACGGGCCGCCCCGTGCGACGCCGCCTGTGACGCCTGCCCGAGCAGCGGGGGCGGGCCCGGAGCGCGGAAGGGCGGGTCCCTAGGGTGGACCCATGTCTGCCACCTTGAGTCCCACGAAGGCCGCCGCCGCTCTGCGCACAGCGGCTCGTGTGTCCGCCGAGTCGTTGTTGGTCCTGCTGATGGCAGGGGTGGCCCTGTGGGTCCTGGGTCGCATGTGGTCGGTCGTCTGGCCTCTCGTCGTCGGGCTGATCCTCACGACGCTGACCTGGCCGCCGGCCCGTTTCCTCCGGCGCCACGGCTGGCCTCCCGCCTTGGCGGCGGCGGTCGTCACGGTCTCGTTCGTCCTGGCCGTCGCCGGCATCGTCGCGCTGATCGCGGTGCCCGTGGCATCCCAGTCCGGGGAACTCTCCCAGGGTGCGGTCGAGGGAGTCCAGCGACTGCGCGAGTGGGCGGCCGGGCCGCCGCTGAACATCGGCGCAGACGAGATCTCCGGCGCTCTCGACACGGCGATGGCCCGCGTCCAGGACAGCATCGGCAGCATGGTCACCGCGGTCGCCACCGGCGTGGGCACGGTGTTCAACGGCGTGGTCACGGCCTTCCTCGCCCTCTTCCTGATGTTCTTCTTCCTCAAGGACGGCCCCCGGTTCGTACCGTGGCTCACCCGTCAGCTCCCCGGGCGGCTCGCCGTCGACGTCCCGATCGTGGCGGAGCGGAGCTGGGACACCCTGGGAGCGTTCGTGCGCAGCCAGGCGTTCGTGGGCCTGCTCGACGCCGTGCTCATCGGCGTGGGTCTGTGGATACTCGACGTGCCCCTGGTCCTCCCCCTCGCCGTGCTGACCTTCGTCTCCGCGTTCGTGCCGATCGTGGGAGCCCTGTTCGCCGGTCTGGTCGCGGTTCTCATCGCGCTCGTGTCGAACGGCCTCACCGACGCGCTGATCGTTCTGGCGATCATCGTCGTGGTGCAGCAGGTGGAGGGAAACGTCTTCCAGCCCATGATCCAGAGTCGGGGACTCGGCCTGCACGCGGCCGTCGTCCTGCTCGCGGTGACGCTCGGCGGCAGCCTGGCCGGCATCGTGGGCAGTCTGCTCGCCGTCCCGGTGGCCGCGCTCATCGCGGTCTTCTGGAACTACCTGAGGGAGCAGCTCGGCGACGAGGGGCCGGACCAGGATCCGGACGAGGCGGACGCCCCCGTCGCCGTCATGTCCTGAGCCGACGACGGGCCGGCCGGAGAGGAGCCACTCACGGTCGGGACGTGCCGGCGTCGCTCGCCGCTGCGCCGGTGCCGGCATCGACTTCGTCGGACCGACCCCCGAACAGCCGGAGCTGTTCGGGGCCGAGCACACCGCACGCGCCGCCGCGCAGGCGGCGGGCGTACCGCTCGCCCCCGGCACCGGCCTCCTCCCGGATGTCGGCGCCGCGCTCGCGGCGGCCGCGGAGATCGGCTACCCGGTGATGCTCAAGGCGACCGGCGGCGATGGAGGCATCCGCATGCGGGCCTGTCGCGACGCGGCCGACCTCACGTCGTACGGCGGCCGGCGCGCCGCCCTTCCCTCCCTCGGCCGCTCCGGGGAGCGGGGACCGCGTCCGCCCCGTGGCTGAACTTCCGCAAAGAGGCACGGGAGTCGGCCGGTCCGGCCCCGGCCGGTCGGCCGATGCGAACGGGCAGGAAGGGGGGTCGGCGCCGCTCGTGCGTGCGGCCTCCACGGGCCCCCTCGGCCCGGTTCGGCACGCGGTCGGCCGGGCGGGGGCACTCGGGATCGCACCGCTGTCGCCGGGGTGCGGCCGTCCGGCGGTGGGCGGGTGGGATCGGTGAGATAGCGTGCGGTGGTTGGTTCGCGAGTGCGATGCCCGCGCACGAGTGCGGGAACAGGGGTGGGGATGAGTGATTCGGCGTGGGCCCGGTTCCGGCGGCACCGGTGGCTGCCGCAGGCCACCCTGGTCCTGCTGCTCGTGTCGCTGACGGGGGGCTTCCTCCTGGTACGGGCCGAGCAGCGCGACCGGCACAACGCGGACGCGCTGGCCCGGGCCTGCGGCGGGGCGCTGCCCCGGAAGGACGCGGCGGAGTTGCTGGCCGACGACGCCTGGTGGACGCTGCGGACCGGTCCGGGGCCGCGAGGCCTCGTGTCGTGCACCCTCGGCGGGGACGGCGAAGGCGACCCGTGGGTCACCGTGACGGCGGAGCCGGTCCTGGACCCGCCGCTCAAGGGCGTCCGCGTGGAGGACGTCGTGAGCCGCACGCCGTACGAGGACGTGCCCGACTGGGCCGAGGAGCACAAGCGGGCGGACCGGCTCGTCACGGTCTCCTGCCCGAACGGCCTTCCGGGGTACGCCCGCCCTGTCACGTCCTTCCGTGTCCACGCGTCCACGGACAGCCGGGCGACCGAGTGGCTCGGCTCGCTCGTCGCCGCCGTCGCCGAGGACGTCCGCACCGACGGGCGCTGCGGCGGGGCACCGGTGCGCGACACCGACGTACGCCCGGTGTCGCCGTCCCCGCAGGACGCGGCGCCCGAGACGCCTCCGTCGGAGTGCGGCTGGTTCCGCCCGGCGCTGCTCGGTCCCGCCCTGAAGGGCGCCGAGCAGTCGTCCTACGGGTCCACGCACGCCTGGGCCAGGGCCTGTTCCACGACCCTCGTGAAGCCGGGTGCCGGAGGCGGCGTGGTGGTGAGCTCCGCGAGCTGGTGGGGCGAGGTGCTGCCGGAGGTGCGCACCGAGTACGGACGCGAGCTCTCCCTGGCTGGGCGCGGCGGACAGCCGGCCGCCGGCGCGAAGACGTACGAGCTCGCCGTCTGGGCCGAGGCCCGGTGCGCGGGCGGGCGGACCCTGCACCGCCTCGGCCTGGAGGGAGCCGACCGCGATCTGCTCCTCGCCCGCGCCGACTCGCTGCTCGCGCGCTATCTCGACGCGTCGGGCGACTGCGGTGACACGAAGCTGCTCGGAAAGGTGTGGGGATGACCGAGAATTCCGCGGAGAGCCTGGAGCAGGAACTGGAACGGCTCCGCCGGCGCCGACGGATCAGGCTCGCGGCCGTGGTGGCGGGCGGCGCGGCCGTGGTGGCGGGCGGTCTGTTCTGGCTGTCCGGCGGTCTGCAGGCCTGGCTCCATGACCGCGCCCTCGACTCGGCGTGCGAGGGCACTCTGGCGGCCGGTCCCGTGCGGGAGCTCGTGGGCGGCGCAGAGGTGACGGCGGGGACGAGGACGGGCAGGGGCTTCTGGCAGTGCCGGGTGAGCGAGGCCGACGACGAGGACGGCCGGATCGACCTGCGTGTGACGGTGAGTGACGCACGGGACCGGGTCCCCGCACTGGAGGCGGCGGGCACCGACGCGCCCCTGGGCCACGGATGGACCGGCGGCTTCGCGTTCGATCCCGACCGGGAGCGGCGGGGCGAGGCGAGCGCCGGTGTCCTGCTCGACTGCGGCGGCACCCGGGACGGCGGCTTCGTCGCCGAGGTCCGCGCCAGGATGGACCGGGCCGACTTCGGCCGCCCGGAGGCGCGGGCGGGGCTCACCGCCGTGCTGACGCGTACGGCGACGGCCTACGCCCGGCAGGAGGGGTGCGAGGTCACCGAGGGTGAGCCGGTCGGGCAGGTGGGCACCTCCGTGAACGCCTGGGACCACGAGCCCTTCGCGTCGGTGGCGGGCAGCTGCGCCGGCATCGTGGACCCGCGGACCGCCGCCCGCTGGGGCGTCCGGACGGCGGTCGAGACCGCGCCGGGGCCGAAGCCGGTCGAGGGCTGCACGCTGGGCGGCCTGCGGGGCGCACCGCTGTACACGTTCACCGCGTCGTACGGCCCCGCGCTGGAGTGGAGCGCACGGGAACGCCTGGAAGACCTGGCCGACCGGCCGGCGGGCGATGCCCCGGACGGCCGCTACGTGCTGTGGGCCGACTGCCGCGGCGCGGCGGAACGGGCCGCCTACGTCGTCGCGCCGGCGGGCGGCGGACTCGGCCGCACCTCGTCCCTCACCCTCGACCACCCGGGCCTCCGCACCGCCCTGTCGGCCTTCGCCGAACGCTCGGCCGAGGCCCACCGCTGCACGCTCACCGCCGACTAGGCGCCGCCTCGCCCGTCCGCAGGAGCGCCGCCCCCGGCGGTCCCGGGTCTCGGGTCTCGGGTCTCGGGTCCGACGCCCGGGGGGGGCGGAGAGCGGCAGGAAGCCGCCGGCGATCCACGCCACCCGTCGCCGCACTGGGCGCCCGGCACGTGCCGGGCGCCCAGTGCCCCGCGAAGGGCTACGAGTGGTCGCGTCGGAGCGATTCCCTGATGCCTTCCGCGCGGTGGCGAAGGCTCGCCGCACTCCGACGGATCTTGACCTTCACCTGGTCCGTTCTGCCCTCGGCCTCCAGGCGCTCGTGGCCCGTGATCTTTCCGGTGATCTCTTTGATCTTGCCCTTGGCCTTGTCCATGGCATCGTTCATGCCCTCGATCCCTCCGTCACATCGGTTCCCACCCTCCACGCTAGGTTTCGGCGACCAGATGTGCTCGTCGGCGCCGGGACTTCGCACTCGTGCGGGGACTCCGGGCGCTGTCGGTCCGCTGAAGTAGGCTTCCCGCCACCGCACACCGACTCGGAGGACCCAGAGAATTGACCGGCCTGTCTGCCTTCCCGTTGCCCTTTCACGCGTCCCGTTCCCTCTCGTTCGCGACACCCCGGACGCTGCGGGAACTCGAGATGATCGAGTGCAGCTCCCACATTCGGGCGAAGCCGGAGTGGTTCGACAAGATGAACGACGCCGACATCGTCTCCCGGTGGACGAAGGAGGCGATCGCCCAGGGCCTCACCGAGGCGCAGGTCGGCTACGTGTTGGCCGAACTCGCGCACTACGCCGCGCTGCGGGACCCGCGGACCGGCGTCGAGGTGTCCGCCGTCGACGGGGTCTGGCACTCGGACACGCTGATCGACGACAAGCTCACGGCCCGGCTGCGCGAGGCGGTCCGGGTTCTGGAGGAGGTCCCCGAAGCCGATCGGGACTGGCATCCCGGATCCGACGGCCAGGTACTGGATCTGGTTCATCCCTCACTGTTCTGCCTGGTCAAGGATGTGAGCGGGGCACACGAGCGGGCCTGGAAGAACCCGACGAACCAGTACTCGAAGTACGAGTTCTCGGAGAGGTTCCAGTGGCTGCCCACGGATGTCGACGTCGATGACGACGGGGACGTCACCTTCCGTTCGTACGTCAACAACGTTCACCCCGAGGCCCATCGCGAACTGGCCTCCGTCCTGCCGGACCTCTTCGCGCGCGTGCGTCCGCTGCTGGAGAACGTACTCACCGACCTGCGTCATCCGCGGCCCGTGCGGATCGAGACCGATCCGTGGGGTTGGTACGGCTCGGCGCCGCAGCGTCCGGACAAGGACGCCTTCAGCGATGAGGGGGCCTACAACGAGGCCCTGCGCGTGTGGGGGAAGGAAGAGGACGACTGGTGGGAGAACCGTCGCCCCGTCGTCCCGGACGCCCCGGGCTTCACCGCGCCCGAGGTGCCCGACCCGTCCGCCCGGGTCGATCTGCGCGGCCGCGGTCTCCAGGTGATCGTCAAGCTCGCCACCATCCATCTCACCCCGGAGAAGCCCGAGTACTCCGGCGGCTCGTGGCACGTCGAGGGGATGGTGAACGAGCGGATCGTCTCGACCTGCATCTACTACTGGGACAGCGAGAACATCACCGAGAGCCGGCTGAGTTTCCGGGCGGCACTCGACGACCCGGAGTACGAGCAGAACGACGACAACGGCATGCGGGACGTGTACGGCCTGGAGGACGAGGACGCGCTGAACCAGGTACTGGGTTCGGCCTCCACCCCGGCGGGCCGCTGCCTGGCGTTCCCGAACATCCTGCAGCACCGCGTCAGCCCGTTCCGTCTCGCGGATCCCAGTCGGGCGGGGCATCGCAAGATCCTCGCGTTCTTCCTGGTCGACCCGTCGGAGAAGATCGTCTCGACATCCGACGTACCGCCGCAGCAACCGTGGTCCGACACCTCGACCATGACGCTCGACCAGGCCAAGGACTTCCGCGAAGAGCTCATGCGGGAGCGCAAGTTCTTCGTCGACGAACACAACGAGCAGCTCTACGAACGAGAGTTCTCGCTCTGCGAGCACTGAACCGGCCGAAGGGCGCGGAGTCGTCTCGACGTTAGGGTGGGCGCGTGCTGCTCCATGTGAACGCGACCTTCGCGGCACTCCTGGCGACGCGGCTCGCCCTCTCCGCCGGTGTGGTCGCGGTCGGCCGGCTCGGCCGCCCCCGCGACACCCTCTTCGCCGGCGGCCGCGCGGCCGTCCAGCTCATCGCCGTCTCCCTCGCGATCGGCTGGGTGGTCCGCGTGCTGCCGCTGCTGCTCTGCTTCCTGCTGCTGATGTACGCGGTGGCGGTACGCACCGCTGGCCGCCGCGTCGTCCCCGCGCCCGGGCGCGCCTGGCCGTGGACGGCGGTCCCGATCGCCGCGGCGGTACCTCCCGTGGTCGTCGCCCTGCTGCTCACGGGGGTCGTGCCTCCTCGGGGCATCGCGCTCGTGCCCGTCACCGGCATCCTCATCGGTGGCGCGCTCACCGCCACCGTGCTCGCGGGACGCCGCTCCCTCGACGAGCTCGCCACGCGCCGGGGCGAGGTGGAGGCCGGTCTCGCGCTCGGACTGACCGACCGGGAGGCACGCATGGAGGTGGCACGCGAGGCCGCTTCCGACGCGCTGCTCCCGGGGATGGACCAGACCCGTACCGTCGGCCTCGTCACCCTTCCGGGAGCCTTCGTGGGCATGCTCCTCGGCGGCGCCTCGCCGCTGCACGCAGGCGCGGTGCAGCTCTTCGTCCTCGTCGCCCTGCTCCTGGTCCAGGCCGTCGCGACGGCCGTCACCCTGGAACTCGTGACTCGCGGTCACCTCGTCCGGGCCACGCCGTAGCCGCCTGGGACGGCCGGGCGCGACCCGGAGCTTCCGGCGCCGTCCGTCCCGTACGCCCCTGGCTGCCGGGTGCCGCCCCGGTCCTCGGCGGGTCATCCGTTCGTACGCCAGCACGGGCACGCCCCGGGGAAGCCGCGCAGAGTGGGTCACGACGCCGAGACGGGGAGGTGGCGATGCCGACTCACACGATCCGCTGCTGCTCGCGGGAGCACGCGATCGGACCCCGTCGTGTCTGAGCCGCCGATGACCACGGTGGGCGCGGGGTACTCGGCCGAGCGGGTCGTCCGCCCGCGGCGGGCCCTGCGCGCCGGCATCACGCACGCCGTGGCGGTCGGCGTGGCGGTGGTGCTCGGCATCCTGCTGCCGGCGATCGACGGCGGTTCCCGGGTCGCCGGGGACCGTGTCGTGGCCGTGCTGAACGTGCTCGGAGTGGGCGTCCTCAGCGTCACCGCCCTGATCTTCTCGTTGATGTTCCTCGTCGTGCAGTGGGCCGCGGGCAACTTCAGCCATCGCCTCGCCCTGTTCCGTACCGACCCGCTGGTGTGGCGCGTTTTCGCCTTCGTCATCGGAGTGCTGGTCTATTCCGTCACCGCGGTCCTGGCCATCGGTTCACGTGACACCGTGTCCGTGGCCGTCCCGATCGCCGCCCTGGTCATGGCCGCCGTCGCGTTCGTGCTCGTCCGTCGCCTCCAGCTCGTCGCGCTGCGCTCGATCCAGCTCTCCCACGTCCTCAACGAGTTGCGCGACCGTGGCCTCCACGTACTCGACGTCTACTGTCCGCCGGGCGACGCCGCGGGCGGCCGGGACTCCCCGCCCGGGGCGGTTCCGCTGCCCGGGTCCGTCACCTCGTCGGTGCGCTGGCGGGGTACGTCCGTGCTGGTCGAGCAGTTCAACCTGGTTCCGCTGGTGGCCGCGGCACGACGCGGGGGCGCGGCCGTCGCCCTGCGGGTGAAGGTGGGGGACATCCTCTACGACGGTGACGCCGTGGCGGACGTCCACCACGGCACGGTCCCGGAGTCCGAGGTCCTCACGGCGGTCGTCGCCGGTGCCGAGCGCACCTTCCACCAGGACCCCGCGCTCGCCTTCCGGTTGCTGTCGGACATCGGTCTGCGCGCGCTCTCCTCGGCGATCAACGACCCCGCCACCGCCGTCCAGGCCCTGGACGCCGTCGAGGACCTGCTCCGCCATGCCGCCGCCGGGCCGATCGGTCAGGAGACCCGTGCGATCGCCGACGAATCCGGCACCGTGCGGGTGATCCTGCCCGTGCCCGGGTGGGACGGTCTCCTGCGGGTCGGTCTGGACGACATCCTCGTCATCGCACCCGGTATGCCGATGGTGCTCGCGCGCTGCCGGAAGCTCCTGACCGGCGTCCTCTCCGTCGCCCCCGACCACCTGCGCCCTCCGCTGGAGGAGCGACTGGCGTGGACCGAGCAGGAACTCACGGCCCGGCCCCCCTTCATGCGGGACGACGCCGGGTAGAGGCGGTCGGTCCACACCGGTGGACTGCCGGAGGGGCGGCACCTGCGCCCCGGGCGGCGGCCTGCCCGTGAACCCCTCAGGAGAACGTCAACGCCTCGCTGGTGCGGCTCGACGACGGGGAGTTCGAGACCGTCATCGCAGCCGCCTGACCGCCGCACCGCGTGGCCCCGGCCGGCGCGCGCCTGGGCGCGCGCCGGCGGACCGGCTCAGACGCCGGAAGGGACCTCGGCCTTCTCGGCGGACCCCACGTGCTCTCCCTCGTCCGCCGCCAGCCTGCGGTTGCGGCGGACGGAGGACCAGAAGGACCAGGCGATCAGGACGACACCGATGAGACCGGTGACCACCTCGGGGATCTGGTAGCGGATGGAGATCATGAGGATGACGGCCAGTGCGCCGATCGCGTAGTGCGCGCCGTGCTCCAGGTAGACGTAGTCGTCGAGGGTGCCCTGGCGGACCAGGTAGACCGTCAGCGAACGGACGTACATGGCTCCGATACCGAGGCCGAGCGACATGAGGACGATGTCGTTGGTGATGGCGAAGGCGGCGATGACACCGTCGAAGGAGAACGACGCGTCCAGGACCTCCAGGTAGAGGAACATGAAGAACGCGGCCTTGCCGGCCATCACGACCGCCGGGACCTTCTTGCCGCTCCTCCTGGCCTCTTCCTCGGCCTCGTGCTCGCGCTCCTCCTCTTCCTCCAGCTTGTTCTCGAAGTAGCCGGAGAGACCGCCGACGACGAGGTACGTGATGAGGCCGAAGACGCCCGAGAGCAGGACCGTCGACGCCTTGTCGACGTGCGTGCCGCCGTGCTGGTGGGCCTGGGTCGCGAAGGTCATGGCGCTGATCGCCAGGACGACCAGGGCGATGCAGACCGACAGCATGTCGATCGAAGACGGCGATGAGCACACCGATGGTGAGGAAGATCTTCTGCCAGAAGGCAGCACCGCCACGACGAGGCCGAGCGCGGTCACCGCGAACGACCAGCCGAAGGTCTTCAGAAGCACTGGCTACCCCATCGTTTCGTGCGGGGCTCCCCCCGCGAGCCGTGCCTGGCTTTACCAAACACTGACCGAAGCCTAGAGCGTAGCCTCGAAGTTCTGACGCTTGCCGGCCAACAGGGGCTCGGTTCCCGGCACTTCAGGAGCGACCTGTACACGGAAGTGCCGGCCGGGACATGTCCGGGCCGGCACCGTCCGAGGTCGGGGTCAACTGCGCAGGTGCGAGGCTCCGTTGAGGTCGAGGATCGTTCCGGACGACCATTCCGCGGCGGGAGACGCGAGCCACAGGACGGCCGCCGCGATCTCGGCGGGCTCGGCCACCCGGTCGAAGGGGCTCTGGGCGCGGATCGCGGCCCCCTCGGCCCCCTCCAGGCGGGACGAGACCCGTTCCGTGGCGAAGAACCCGGGCGCGACCGAGGCGACGGCGATCCCGTACGGGGCGAGGGAGACCGCCAGGGACTGGCCGAGCGCGTGGACGGCGGCCTTGGTGGCACCGTACGCCGGGTGGTCGGGTTCGCCGCGGAAGGCGCCGCGGGAGCCGACGTTGACGATGCGGCCGCCCGCACCCTGGTCGATCATCCGCCGGGCCGCGAGATGGCTCAGGTTCGCGGTGGCGAGCAGGTTCACGGACACGTGCCGCTGCCAGACCGCCACCCACTCCTCGTACGGGGTCTCGGGGAGGGGGTGGCGCAGGTTCACCGCCGCGTTGTTGACCAGTACGTCGATCCCGCCGAGCGCCTCGGCCGCCGCGTCGACCACGGCCACGGCCCCCGCCGGGTCCGCGAGGTCGCCTCCGACGAGGGCGTGGCCCGTTCCGTCGAGGGACCCCAGGGTGACGCGGGCCTCTTCGGCGCGCGAGGCGAAGTGGACGGCGACCCGGTCGCCGTTGGCCGCGAACGCCTGGGCGACCGCCCTGCCCAGTCCCCGGGAGGCACCGCTGACGAGGACACGACGGCCGGATTCGGGCAGTTTCATCAGAGTGCCTTCCACGTGGGGACGTACCGCCGGTCATTCTGCCCGGCGGCCCCGCGTCCCCCGACGGCGGCACCGCGGCCGGTTCGGAACGACCGGCCACGCCCCGTGGCTCAGACGACCGACAGAACGATCTTGCCCGTGGTGCGGCCCTGTTCGCCGATCGTGTGGGCCTTCGCCGCCTCGGCGAGCGGCACGACGAGGTCGACCACCGGCCGCAGCCGCCCCTGCTCCACCAGGGCCGCGATCTCGCGGAGGCCCAGGTGGTCGGGCTCCACCAGGACCCAGGTCGCCCGCACACCGTCCCGCGCGGCGGGGACGTCGTCCGGGCCCGGCAGGGTGATCAGCCTGCCCCCGTCGCGGAGCACCTTCAGGGAGCGTTCCGCCGTCTCTCCGCCGATACCGTCCAGGACGACGTCCACATCGGAGACGACGTCCTCGAAGGGGGTCTCGCGGTAGTCCACCACCTCGTCCGCGCCCAGCTCACGCACCAGGTCGTGCTTGCCCGCGCTCGCCGTGCCGATGACGTAGGCCCCGCGGGCCTTGGCGATCTGCACGGCGAGGTGCCCGACTCCGCCGGCCGCCGCGTGCACCAGCACCCGCTCCCCGGGGCGGACGTCCGCCGCGTCGACGAGGGCCTGCCAGGCGGTGAGCGCCGCCAGCGGGAGCGCTGCGGCCTCCACATGGGTCAGGGAGGCGGGCTTGGGGGCGAGGTGCCGCGCCGGGGCCACCACGTACTCGGCGTATCCTCCCGCCTGCCGGGGGAAGAGCGGCATGCCGTAGACCTCGTCGCCGGCGCGGTGGATCCCCACGCCGGGGCCGACGGCCTCCACGGTGCCGGAGACGTCCCACCCGACGGCGGGGACGGCACCCCACTCGATGAGGGCCCCGCCGGCCCGGGTCTTCCAGTCCACGGGGTTCACTCCGGCCGCGTGGACCCGCACCAGGACCTCGCCCAGGCCGGGCTCGGGGCGCTCCATCTCGCGCTCGACCAGGTTCTCGGGTCCGCCCCACTGCTCCACGACCACCGCACGCATGCTGTCCGCCTCGTTTCCGTCTCGATCGGTGCGCCCCCGGACCGTTCCGGCGGCGATGCGTCCACGATCCGGTATCTCGGTCCCGTCTGGTGTTGGCCGTTTGGCCAGCATGTGACAGGATCTGGCCATGAGGAAGTCATCAGAACCGGCGACGGGGGCCGCGCGGGAAGTGACGCCGGCGCCACCGCACCGGGTCGCCGTCCTCGCGCTGCCCGGGGTGCCTCCGTTCGAGCTCGGCATCCCCTCCCGGGTCTTCGGCAGTGCCGAGGACGCCGACGGCCGCCCCCTGTACGAGGTCACGATCTGTACGGCCGACGGTGCCCCGGTGCTCAGCGACGCCGGGTTCACCGTGCAGCCCTCGGCCGGTCCCGAGGCGCTCGCCGCCGCCGACACCGTGGTCCTCCCGCCCACGCACGCCATGCCCGAGCTGGGCCGGGGCGGCCCGCTGCCCCCCGAGGTCGCCGCGGCCATCGACGCCATCCGGCCCGGCACCCGACTCGTGTCCATCTGCACCGGGTCGTACGTGCTCGCCGCCGCGGGGCTCCTCGACGGCCGGCCGGCCACCACGCACTGGAACCTGGCTCCGGAGTTCCGCCGGGCCTACCCCCAGGTCAAGGTGGACGAGGACGTGCTCTTCGTCGACGACGGCGACGTGCTGACCTCCGCGGGCGTGGCCGCGGGGGTCGACCTGTGCCTGCACATGATCCGCCGCGACCACGGCGCCTCGGTCGCCAACCGCGCGGCCCGCATGTGTGTGGTGCCTCCCTGGCGGGACGGCGGGCAGGCCCAGTTCATCGACCGGCCCGTACCGGAGCCCACCCTGGCCAGCACCACCGACACCCGCGCCTGGGCCCTGGAACACCTCGCCGAGCCCCTCACCCTGGCCCGGCTCGCCGAGCACGCCCGGATGAGTCTGCGGTCCTTCACCCGGCGGTTCCGCGACGAGGTCGGGGTGACGCCGGTGCAGTGGCTCACGGCACAACGTCTGGAACTGGCCAGGCAGCTTCTCGAGACGACCGATCTTCCGATCGACCTCGTGGCCCACCGCGCGGGCCTCGGCTCCGGGAACTCCCTGCGCGCGCACATGCGTACGGCCTTCGGTGTCTCGCCCGCCGCCTACCGCCGCGCGTTCGGCACCGGCGCCCTCCCGGGACGCGGACAGGAGACGGAGCCGTCCGTGTGACGGGTCGCGGGTGTGCACCGCCGGTTCCCCGGCGGGCACCGCCCCAGGAGGGACGCCGTCGGCGTGCTGTCACGGGACCGCGCGGCCCGCGCCTTACGCTGCAACGCCGGGACGAACCCGCCGGGACCGAGCCTCCCCGAAAGCGCGGATGTCTTGCTTGCCGTCACCGTCATCGCGGGCATTCTGTTCACCTGGTGCGTCCTGTCGCGCAGGCTCGCGCTGTGGAGCATCACCGCACCGATCGCCATGATGGTGGCGGGCATCGCCCTCACCAGCGGCTCGGACCCGCCGCTCGTGTTCGACTTCGGCGACCTGGCCGGCTTCGAACGCGCCGTGGAGGTCGTCCTCGCCCTGCTGCTCTTCGTCGACGCGACCGAGGTTCCGGCGGGAGGCATCCGACGGGAGAGGAGCGTCGTCGCCCGCCTCCTGGGCGTCGCGTTGCCGCTGACCCTGGGCGCCGCCCTCCTGTCCGCGCTCGTCTTCTTCCCCGACCGGCCCGGGTGGGTGCTCGCGACCCTCGCGACGGTGGTCGTCCCCCTCGATCTGGCGCCGGCCGCGGCCCTCGTGCGGGACGAACGCATCCCGGCGCGCCTGCGGGAGGTGCTCAACGTCGAGGGCGGCCTCAGCGACGGAATCGTCTCACCCGTGTTCCTGATCTGCGTCGCCGCCGCAGCCGAGTACCACACGGTGGGCTCCGACTACGCCGAGGCGCTCCTCGACGCGGTCGGAGCGGCGGGCTGGGCCGTCGGAGCCGGATCGCTCGTCGGCTATCTGGCCGGATGGCTGCTGCGCCGGTCCTGGGCGAAGGGCTGGACCCTGCCCACCGCGGCGAGACTCGCGGTGCTGAGCGTGCCCCTCGCCGCGTACTCCCTGTCGGTCTTCCTGGGCGGCAACGGCTTCGTCGCCTCGTTCGTCGCCGGCGTCTGCGTCGCCCCGGCGATGCGGCATCTCCCCGAGGGCACCGTGCGGATGACGGACGACCTGGTCACCCTGTCGACCCTCGCCCTGTGGTTCCTCTTCGGCCAGTTGGTCAGCGACGAGTTCTGGGACGGCTTCCACCTGTCTGTCGTCCTCTACGCCGTCCTCGCCTGCACCCTGGTACGCCTGGTGCCCGTGATGGTCGCCCTCGTCGGTACGGATCTGTCCCTGTCCGACAGGCTGTTCCTGGGGTGGATGGGGCCCAGAGGAGTGGCCTCGGTGGTCTTCGGGCTCCTCGCCGCGATCGAACTGCGTGGCTCCGGTGGCGGTGACTTCATCTCGCGGGTGATGGTGATCACCGTCATGGTCAGCATCGTGCTGCACGGCCTGAGCGCCGAGCCCCTCGGCCGCCGCTACGCCCGGGGGCGGCGCCCTTCGCCGCAACCCCGGGTCCGGGGATGAGGATGCGCGGCGGGCCGGTGTTCATCTCCGGCCCGCCGCACCGCGTCAGGACGGGAGCCACGTCCGCCAGGTGGCCTCGTTCTCCTTCACCCAGCGGCCCGCCGCCTCCTGCGGCGACAGCTTCTGGTCCGCGATCATCAGGGCGACGTCGTTCTGCATGTCCGTCGTCCAGCGGAACTTCTTCAGGAAGGCGGCCGCGTCGCCTCCGCGGTCCGCGAAGCGGGCGTTGAGGAACTTCTGCAGGGGCGTGTGCGGGTAGGCGCAGGCCACCTTCTCCGGGTCGGCGTCGCAGCCCTCCTGGTAGGCGGGCAGCTTCACCTCCGTCATCGGGACCTTCTCGAACAGCCACTGGGGCTTGTACCAGTAGCTCAGGAAGGGCTTCTTCTCCTTGGCGAACTGCTTGATCTGCGTGATCTGCGCCGCCTCCGAGCCCGCGAACACGACCTGGTAGTCGAGGTCCAGGTTGTCCACCAGCGCCTTGTCGTTGGTCACGTACGACGGGGAGCCGTCGAGGAGCTGGCCCTTGCCGCCGCTCTCCGCCGTGCGGAACTCCTCGGCGTACTTGTTCAGGTTCTTCCAGTCGGTGACGTCCGGGTGCCGCTCGGCGAAGTACGTCGGCACGAACCAGCCGATGTGGCCGGTCACGCCGAGATCACCGCCGCGTCTGATCGTGCCCTTGTCGTCGATGTACCGCTTCTCCTGCTCCGGGTGGCCCCAGTCCTCCAGGATGGCGTCCACGCGGCCCTGGCTGAGCGCGTCCCAGGCGGGCACCTCGTCGATCTGTACGGTGTCCACCCGGTAGCCGAGCTCGTGTTCGAGCAGGTACTGGGCGACGGCGACGTTGGCCTGCGCGCCCACCCACGACTGCACGGAGAGGGTGACCGTACGGGAGCCCTTCGCGTCGGCGTACGGGGAGGACTGGCGGGTCATGTCGGCGGCGCCGCAGCCCGTGAGGCCTGCCGCCAGGGCAGCGGCCGTCACGAGGGCGGAGCCACCGAGTGCGATACGTGTGTGAGCCATGTCAGGCCCCCTTTCCCGCGAGGTCACGGCGCTGCGTGGGCTGGGTGACGCGGTCGAGCATCAGGCCGAGGCAGACGATCGCCGCGCCGGCCACCAGACCGGTGGCCAGGTCGCCCTGGGCGAGGCCGAACACCGCGTCGTAGCCGAGCGCGCCGCCGCCCACGAGGCCGCCGATGACGACGACGGCGAGGACGAGCACGACGCCCTGGTTGACGGCGAGCAGCAGCGCGGGCCGTGCCAGCGGCAGCTGGACCTGGAAGAGCTGCTGGCGTCCGGTCGCGCCGAGCGAGCGCGAGGACTCCATGGCGGCCGGGTCCACCCCGCGTACGCCCTGGGCGGTGATCCGTACGACCGCGGGCAGCGCGTAGACCACGGCGGCGGCGACCGCCGGGGCGCGGCCCACGCCGAACAGGGCGACCACGGGAATCAGGTACACGAACTGCGGCATCGTCTGGAAGACGTCGAGCACCGGACGCAGGGCGCGTCCGAGGCGGGTGCTGCGGGCCGCCGCGATCCCGAGCGCGAAGCCGAGAAGCAGCGTCACGGCGACGGCGGCCAGGACCTGCGACAGGGTGTCGAGCGCCGGGTCCCACACACCGAGCACGCCGATCGCCGCCATCGCCAGGACGGCGGTCACGGCGGTGCGCCAGGTGCCGATGAACAGGGCGAGGGCGCCGACGGTGAGCAGGACCGCCCACCAGGGCAGCCACTGCAGTCCGTCGCGCAGGGGGTTGAGGACCCACGTGGTGAACCGGCCCGCCCAGTCGGCGGTGCCGCCCACGAGGGGCACTCCGGAGTAGAGGTGGGCGGTCATCCAGTCGACGGCCGAGTTGACGGGCTCGGCCGTGTCGACGGTCCACGCATCGGGCCAGGTGAGCCGGTCGGTCAGGCGGCCCGCGACGGCGACGACGGCGGTCGTCACGAGAGCGAGGGTCCAGCCGAGCCGGGACCTGGGGGCGGGGGGCGTACCGATCCGCTCTCCGGCGGCGGCGGTGACCCGGTCCAGGACGATCGCGAGCAGCACGATCGGCACGCCGGCCGCGAGCGCGGCACCGACGTCGACGGAGGCCAGGGCCTGGTAGACGCGGTCGCCGAGGCCGCCCGCGCCGATGACGGACGCGATGACGGCCATGCCGAGCGCCATCATGATCGACTGGTTGACGCCGAGCAGGAGCTCCTTGCGGGCCAGCGGCAGCCGGGCCGTCAGCAGTCGCTGCCGGCCGGTGGCGCCCAGGGACGCGGCGGCCTCCATGACGCCGGCGTCCGCGCCGCGCAGCCCGAGCGCGGTGAGCCGGGCCATGGGCGGGGCGGCGTAGACGACGGTCGCGAGGACGGCAGCGGGCACGCCGATGCCGAAGACGAGGACGACGGGCAGGAGGTACGCGAAGGCCGGCAGCACCTGCATGGTGTCGAGGACCGGCCGCAGGATCCTGTTCATCCGGTCCGACAGGCCGGCGGCGAGGCCGAGGAGACCTCCGAGCAGCACGGACGCGGCGACGGCGACGACCATCAGAGCCAGCGTCTGCATGGTGGGCACCCACATGCCGAGCAGTCCGCAGGCGCCGAAGGCGGCGACGGAGGTCAGCGCGAGGCGGAGGCCCGCGACCCGCCAGGCCACCAGCCCGGCGGCGGCGGTGACGCCGGCCCAGCCGAGGGCGAGCAGCAGCAGGTACACCGCGCGGACGGACACGACCACGACGTTGCTGACGTGCCCGAGGAAGTAGAGGAACAGCGGGTGGCCGTCACGGTTGTCGACGATCCAGTCGCTGGTGCGCTCCAGTGGCCCGGAGAGATCGACGGCGAGCGACGCCGGCCAGCTTCCGCCGCCCAGGAGTACGGCTCCGAGGACGAGTGCGACGGCCACGCCGGCGCCGATCAGCCGGCCGCGGTGGCGCGCGAGCGCGCGCAGCGCACCGGGAGCGGTGTCGGATGCGGTGTCGGATGCGGTCGGGGGGCGGGAAGGAGCGGAGGTGACGGTGGCGGTCATCGGCTCCACCGTCCCATGGCGGCGGGGGCGGTCGTGCCGCCCGGCGGCGGCCAGGTCGTATGGGCGTACATCAGGCCGCCGCCTTCCCCGTCGCGGCCGGGACCCCGGCGACGACGCCGAGGAGTCCCGCGTGGTCGACCACGCCGAGGCAGCGGCCGTTCTCGACGACCCGCGCGTTGACGCCCGTACGGGCGACGGCCTCGATGGCCTCGTGGACGGTGGCGCTCGGGGCGAGCGCGGGGCCGGCCTCGTGCTCGTCGGCGAGCGCGGGGCGCATCGCCGAGCGGACGGTCAGCACCTGTTCGCGCGGCACGTCCCGGACGAAGTCCCTGACGTAGTCGTCGGCGGGGGCGCCCACGATCTCCTCCGGCGTGCCGAGTTGCACGATCCGGCCGTCGCGCATCAGCGCGATGCGGTCGCCGAGCTTCAGGGCCTCGCTCAGATCGTGGGTGATGAAGACCATGGTGCGGCCCTCCTCCCGGTGCAGGCGGACGACCTCCTCCTGCATGTCCCGGCGGATGAGCGGGTCGAGCGCGCTGAACGGCTCGTCGAACAGCAGGACTTCGGGGTCCACCGCGAGCGCGCGGGCCAGTCCGACCCGCTGCTGCTGGCCACCGGACAACTGGCTCGGCCTGCGGTGCTCCATGCCGTCGAGGCCGACCTTGGTGACGAACCCGGCCGCTCGTTGCCGCCGTTCGCCGCGTCCCACGCCCTGGATCTCGAGCCCGTACGCGACGTTGTCGAGCACGGTCCGGTGCGGGAGCAGCCCGAAGTGCTGGAAGACCATGGCCGCCCGGTGCCGGCGCAGCTCGCGGAGCCGTCCGGTGTCCATGGACAGCACGTCCTCGCCGTCGATGGAGATCGTGCCCGAGGTCGGTTCGATGAGCCGGGTCAGACAGCGGACGAGCGTCGACTTGCCCGAGCCCGACAGGCCCATGACGACGAAGACCTCGCCCTTGCGGACGTCGAAGGAGACGTCGCGGACGGCGGCGGTACAGCCGGTGCGCTCGCGCAGTTCCGCGGCGTCGAGTGAGGCGAGCTCCTTCTCGGCGGGCACGCGGTCGGCCTTCGGACCGAAGACCTTCCACAGGTCGCGTACGGAGAAGACGGGCTCGGCGGTTCCCTGCGTCAGGTCGTTCATCGTCGGGTGCCTCCCAGCAGATCCACACATTTCTCGCCGACCATGAGCACGCCGATCATCGGGTTGACGGCGGTCATGGTCGGGAAGACGGACGCGTCGGCGATCCGGATGCCGTCGAGGCCCCGGATCCTCAGATCGGGCGCGACGACGGCGAGTTCGTCGTCCGCGGAGCCCATCCGGCAGGTGCCGGCCGGGTGGTAGACGGTGTGCGCGACGTGGCGGGCGTAGGCGCTCAGTTCCTCGTCGGAGGTGACCTCGGGTCCCGGGCACACCTCCCGCTTCAGCCATCCCGCCAGCGGTTCGCTCGCCGCGATCTGCCGGGCGATGCGGATCCCGTCGACGAGGGTCCGGCCGTCGTAGTCGTCCTCGTCGGTGAAGTACCGGAAGTCGAGCGCGGGCTTGACCTCGGGATCGGCGCTCGTCAGGTAGAGCCGGCCGCGACTGCGCGGCTTGGGGATGTTCGGGGTCATGGACACGCCGTGCGGGGGCCGCTCGTAGCCGATCCGCTCGGGGTTGTCGGTGAAGGGGATCTGGTAGAAGTGGAACATCAGGTCCGGCCCCTCGGACTCCGGGTCGCGGCGGACGAAGAGCCCGGCGTCGGAGTCCATCGCGGAGTTCTCCGGGATGGGGCCGTGCGTCTCCCACACGATGACCGACTCGGGGTGGTCGAGGAGGTTCTCGCCGACACCCGGCAGGTCGTGCACGACGGGGATCCCGAGCTTCTCCAGGTCGGCACGGGGTCCTATGCCGGAGTGCAGCAGCAGACGCGGGGTGTCCACGGCCCCCGCGCACACCAGGACCTCGCGCCGGGCACGTACGACGTGCTCCGCGCCCTCCTTGGTGCGGATGTGCACGCCGGTGGCGCGGGTGCCCTCGAGTTCGAGGCGGAACGCCCAGGTCTCCAGGGCGATGTGCAGGTTCGGCCGGTCCAGGAACGGGTGCAGATAGGCGACCGAGGCGGACGACCGCTTGTTGTTCTCGGGGTGGTAGGCGAGGTCGAAGAAGCCGACTCCCTCGTGGAACGGCTGCCGGTTGAAGCCCTCGACGCGTGGGACGCCGAGCGCGGTCTGCGCCGCGTCGACGAAGTCCCGGGCGATCGCGTTCCGGTCGGCCTCGTCGACGGGGACGATGTTGTTGCGCAGCCGGGCGAAGTACGGATCCATCGCCGCCGCGTCCCAGCCCTCGGCGCCGGCCTCGGCCCACTCGTCCCAGTCGGAGGGCAGGGGCTTGAAGGCGATGAGAGTGTTGTGCGAGGAGCAGCCGCCGAGGACCCGCGCGCGGCTGTGGCGGATGTACGAGTTGCCGCGCGGCTGCTCGGTGGTGGGGTAGTCGTAGTCCAGTTCGCCGCCGAGCAGGCCCATCCAGCGGCGCAGGGTGAGGACGTCGTCGCGGCCGACGTCGCTGGGGCCGCCCTCGATCACGGCGACGGTGACGTCCGGGTTCTCGGTCAGCCGGGAGGCGATCACCGAACCGGCGGTGCCGCCGCCGACGACGACGTAGTCGTACACGTGCCGGTCGTTCATGCCTGGTCCTTCGCCGTCGTGCCCGCGAACCAGCGCACGGGGCGCGGAGCGAGGTTCTGGTAGATGTGCTTGGCCTCGCGGTACTCGGCGAGGCCACTGGGGCCCAGTTCGCGGCCGATGCCGGACTTTCCGAAGCCGCCCCATTCCGCCTGGGGCAGGTAGGGGTGGAAGTCGTTGATCCAGACGGTGCCGTGGCGCAGCCGGGCCGCGACCCGCCGGGCGCGGTCCGCGTCGGAGGTCCACACCGCTCCGGCGAGGCCGTACTCCGTGTCGTTGGCGAGGGCGACGGCCTCCTCCTCGGTGCGGAAGGTCTCCACGGTGAGGACGGGGCCGAAGATCTCCTCGCGGACGACGCGCATGCGGCGGTGGCACCGGTCGAGGACGGTGGGCCGGTAGAAGTAGCCGGGGCCGGCGGGGCGCTCGCCGCCCGCGCGCAGGACCGCGCCCTCGCCGAGGGCGGAGGCCACGTACTCCTCGGTCCTCGCCACCTGGGCGGCGGAGACCAGCGGGCCGCACTCGACGCCCGCGTCGGTGCCCCGGCCGAGCCGGATCAGTCCGGCCCGGCGGGCGAGCTCGGCGACGAAACGCGCGCGCAGCGACTCCTCGACGATGAGGCGGGAGCCGGCGGAGCAGACCTGGCCGCTGTGGATGAAGGCGGCGTTGAGGGCCTGGTCGACGGCGGTGTCGAAGTCCTCGGGCGTCGCACAGGCGTCGGCGAAGACGACGTTGGGGTTCTTGCCGCCCAGTTCGAGGGCGACCTTCTTCACGCTGTCGGCGGCGGCCTTGGCGACCTTCGTGCCGCTGACGAGACCGCCGGTGAACGAGACCAGGTCGACGTCGGGGTGTTCGGCGAGCCGGGCGCCGACGGTGTGGCCGGGGCCGGTGACGATGTTGGCCGCGCCGAGCGGCAGTCCGGCCTCCAGGAGCAGTTCGACCAGGACGACGGTGCTGAGCGGGGTGATCTCGCTGGGCTTGATCACGAACGTGTTGCCGGCGGCGAGGGCGGGCGCGATCTTCCAGCTGGCCTGGAGCAACGGGTAGTTCCAGGGCGTGATCAGGGCGCACACGCCGACGGGCTCGTGCACGACGACGCTGCGGATGTCGTCCGAGCCGGCGTCGACGACCCGTCCGCCGTCCTCCTTCTCGACGAGGTCGGCGAAGTAGAGGAAGGCGTCGCGGACGCAGTCGACGTCGACACGGCCCTCCTCGAGGGTCTTGCCCGCGTCCTGGCTCTCCAGGGCGCCGATCCGCTCGCGGTCGCGTTCCAGCAGGTCGGCGACCCGTCGCAGCAGGGCGGCCCGCTGGGAGACCGGTGTACGCGGCCAGGAACCGTCGTCGAACGCGGCTCGTGCCGCGGTCACGGCGTCGTCGGTGTCCTGGACACCGCCCTCCGCCACGACCGCGAAGGCGGTCGCGTCGACGGGGTCGATGATCTCGCGCGTGGCGCCGGACAGGGCTGCGCGCCACTCTCCGCCCACATGGATGGTCTGTTGTGCTGCCGTCACGTCGCGTATGGCCTTTCGTTCCTCAGAGTCCCCCTGCCGGTGTCACCGGCGGTTCGGCCGCCTGCCCTGGGTTCCCGGATCCATGCGCAATGCGTTGCGGAGAGTGTTCCTAGTCACGCTTCAAGGGGGTCTAAACAGGGCATATCGCAGGGTGGCCGGTACGCCGGGCGGGGACGGCGGACTACGTCGGGCACCCGGCCCGGCGTCGTACCCTGACAATCCGCGCACATCGGTGCGGGCCGGGATTCACGGAGGAAGGAGAGCGGCGTGGACGGCAACCTCTGGCTCGTCGTGGCCCTGGTGCTGCTGCTCGCGGTGGCGGGATGCGCGGCCGTACTGCTCGTACGTGTCCTCCGGACGCGCCGGCTGCTGGTGGACGCCGGAGTGCCGCTGCAGTCCAAGGCCCTGTTCTGGGCGGCGGTGGCGTACACGGTCTCGCCGGTCGACCTGATCCCGGACCCCGTCTACCTGGACGACATCGGCGTCCTCCTGATCGCCCTGCGGGCGCTGCACGCGGCGGTCGCCAGGAGCGGGGCGGCCCCCGAGGGCCTGCCCACGGGCCCGGATGCCCCGCTCAGCGGGCAGAGCAAGGTGCCGCGGCGCCCCTGAGGACCGCGATGAGGCGCCTGACCCCGGCTTCCGCCCGTCAGGCTCCTCATCGCATGACTCGTTCGTCACACAGTGCAGCCATGGTGTGACGAACGAGTCAGCCCCTCCGCTCCGTCGCCTCCGCGTGGTCGGGCCGTTCAGGCCGTCGCGCCGACCGTCTCCGCCGCCCGCTCCGCGAGCCCCGTCTGCTTCTCGTGCGGGAACCGCGCCCGTGGGGTCGCGCTCTCGAAGTACGTCTTCGCCCTGATCAGCGCCCGCTCGTCGCCGCGCACCTGGCCCGGGCGGGAACCGTTGCCGAGGAGGACTCCGCCGAAGCGCATCCGGAGGTACGCCGCCGTGTTGTTGAGGGTGGTGGCCATCCCGTCGGCGACGGCCTCGTCGTCGTCCGCCATGGCCGCCACCGCCCACAGGGTCCGTCCCGCCATGCGCTGCTTGAAGTCCAGGCCGGGAACGCCGAGCCAGCCCGACCAGTAGTCGAGGTAGCGCTTGGTCTGGGCGGAGAGGGTGTACCAGTACAGCGGTGAGGCGATCACGATGTCGGTGGCCTCCATCGTGGCCTCCCGCAGTGTCCGTTCGGCCTCCGAGACGGGCCAGTCGCCCTCCTCGTGGCGTCCGTCCTGGAAGTCCGGCAACGGCAGAGTGTTCAGGTCGATCCAGCGCTGCGGGATGCCGGCGGGCAGCGCCTCGGCGGCGGCCCTGGCGAGTATCTCGGTGTTGCCGTCGGCGCGCGAGCTGCCCAGCACGAACAGGAAGGAGCGGTCCGCGGAGAGCGGGGAATGATTCGTCATGACTCGACGCTAACCGTTGACACTGATGTCAAGGTCAAACGATCCACGACGGGGCGGAAGGCGGAGCACGCATGCTGATCGGGGAGTTGTCCCGGCACACCGGGGTGAGCACCCGGCTGCTGCGCTACTACGAGGCGCAGGGGCTGCTGGAGGCGGAGCGCGGCCCGAACGGCTATCGCGCGTACGACGCGGACGCGGTGACCACCGTCCGCAAGGTTCGCGCCCTGCTGGCCGCCGGACTGCCGACCGAGGTGATCCGGGTCGTCCTGCCGTGCACCGGTGAGGACGGCACGGCCTTCGACTGGTGCGCCGACATCAGGGAGCTGATGCTCCGTGAACTGGCCGCCACCGACGCCCGTATCGACGACCTCCACCGCCGTCGCACCACCCTCGCGGGCTACTTGGCCGGCTCGTGACCTCATGCCGGGGTCGGGCGGGGCGGCCGGAACACCGGTGACAGGGGGCCCTCGTGGCGCGGGGGATCCCTGTCACCGGCCGTACGTCGTGCCGGTCAGGAGCGGTGCAGCCCGGGGAGGCCCGGCGGCGTCGGCAGCGGGAGGTCCAGACGGTTCCGCGCCTGGTCCGGCGTGGCCCGGCAGGTCGCGTCCGCGGCCGGCAGTCGGCCCGTCGTCAGGTAGGCCGTGGCGGTCGTGTCGGCGCAGGACCTGGAGCCGTAGATGCCGTGGCCCTGGCCGCCGAGGACGGTGACCATCCGGGCGCCCTTCATGGTCCTGCGCAGCCCCTGTCCGCTGACCAGCGGCGTCTGGGAGTCCCACTCGTTCTGGAGGATGAGCGCCCCGACGGAGTTGTTCACCTTCGTGGCGGGCTCGGACCCGTTCTTCCAGAACGCGCACGGCTTGATGTTCGACGCGAAGTCGCCGTACAGCGGGTACCTGGCCTTGTCGCGGATCGCGTCGCGGCGGTACTGCTCGGGGTCGCGCGGCCAGGAGCGGGTGTCGGCGCACGCCACGGACCAGAAGGCCGCGTCGGAGTTGTCCGAGGGGACGGCACGGGCGAACGACGGCGGTACGTGACGGGGCGCCTGGCTCCGCCGCGACGGCGCCGGTGCGGGAGTCCCCTCGGCGGCCTTCCTGAGCTCGACGATCGCCTCGGCGGCGCCCTTCACGTCGAAGAACACGGCCCGGCCTGCGCGGATGTCGTCGCCGGTCAGGAGCGTGCCCTGGAAGTCGATCGGCTCGCGGTCCGCCCGGGCGACCAGGTCCCAGAAGGTCGTGCCGACCTCGGCCGGGGTGTCGCCGAGCCCGTACGTGGCGTGCCGCGCGGCGGTCCACTCGGTCCAGCGCTTGAACGCGGGCTCCGCGCCCTCCGCCCACACCTGGATCATTCCGCGCCAGATGCGCTGCGGGTCGACCGCGCTGTCCAGCACGAACCGGTCGGTCCGCTTCGGGAACATCTGCGTGTAGACCGCGCCCAGGTAGGTGCCGTAGGAGTAGCCGAGATACGAGATCTTCTTCTCGCCGAGCACGGCGCGGATGACGTCCATGTCCCGTGCGGTGTTGCGGGTGGTGAGGTGGGGCAGGACGTCACCGCCCTTCGCACGGCACTTCTCCGCGACGGTCCGCGCCCACCGGACGTCCTTGTCGAACGTCGCGGCCTTGTACGGGCGCTGCCAGTTCAGCTCCTCCTCGTTCAGGCCGCAGCTCACGGGCGAGCTCTGGCCCACGCCGCGGGGGTCGAAGCCGATGAGGTCGTACTGCTCCTTCACCGCGGTCGGCAGCTCCGGGGCCATCCACAGCGGCATGTCGAGGCCCGGCCCGCCGGGGCCGCCCGGGTTGAGCAGCAGGACACCGCGCCGCTTCTGGGGGCTGGTGGCCTTGACCCGGGACACGACGACGTCGAGCTTCCTGCCGCCCGGCCGGGTGTAGTCGAGCGGCACCTTGAGCGTCGCGCACTCGAAGTTCGCCGGTGCCTCGGCCTCGCAGCGCTTCCATCGCGGGGTCTGCCGGGTGTACTGCCTCAAGGGATCGGCGGAGACCGTCCGTCGGGCCTCCGGGGCGGCCGCGGAGGCGACGGCGGGAGTGAGAGCGGGCACGAGGGTCGCGACCGCGCTGATGGCCACGAGGGGTGCTATTCGTGTGCTTCGCACAGAGTCAGATCCTTGCGGGAGGTGGATGATGCGTCTCATGCACCTTCGCGCACAGGGCAGTTGTGCGAAATCCCTCCCCCGGCCATCACCGCGTCCGACCACAGGAGGAGCACGCCCGGGGGAATGGTTCCCGAGGCGGAGAACGCGACCCGCGGTTTCGACGTCCGGCCTCCGTGACGTCCGGTCTCCCTGACGACCCACGTGACGCCGGGCCGACGTGACGTCAGGTCGACGACTGCGCCTCGGCCTCCGCCCGGTACAGGCGGCGGAGCCGCACCACTCCCAGGTCGTGCTGGTACAGGTTCTCCCGCTGATCCGCGTCGGCGGGCATGGCCTCCAGCATCACGCGGTCCTGCTCGAGGACCTCCCAGTGGCGCTTCTCGATCAGCGTCTTGTACAGGAAGCGCCAGGTCGCGCGCTGCCAGTCCTCGACGCGGCGGTAACGCCAGAAGAAGACACCCGAGCGCCCCTCGTCGACGGGACAGACCATGCCCACGATCCCGAACGGTCCGCCCGGTCCGGCGGACGGCGGGTAGGGGATGGACAGGTCGACCCAGTCGACGCCGGTGCGGCACAGCTCGACCCAGTCGAAGTTGACGCCCCGCTGGTCGGTCTTCTCGAAGAAGTAGCCGCGATCGGTCTCGCGGATGCGGAACTTGGCGGTCGTGTCGCCGGCGAACATGGTGTGCGACTCGTGGTGGAGGAAGGCCCCGTGCATGGGATCGAGCAGGTTCTCCACGGCGTACCGCCAGGGCACGTCCCACTCGGCGTAGCAGAGGAAGGCGTCGACGGCAGGGTCCGTCAGCGGGTCGGGAAGCGTCAGTTCGGCCGGCTCGGGGTGCTCCTCGTCGCCGAACCAGGCGAGGATCGCGCCGCCGACCTCGCGTACGGGCAGCGAGGCGACCAGCTTCTTGCCTTCCAGGTTGCAGCCGGGCAGGCCCGGCACCGAGGTCACCGTGCCGTCGGCGCCGACCTCGACGCCGTGGTACCAGCAGGCGACCCGGTCGCCGAGGTGCCTGCCCAGCGACAGCGGCGCTCCGCGGTGCGGGCAGCGGTCGGCGAGCATGGAGAGCGCTCCGTCGGAGCGCCGGAAGAGCAGCCACTGCTCGCCGAGCGCGGTCACCTTGCGCATGGCGCCGGGGGCGACGAAGCGCGAGGGGACGACGGGGTGCCACTGGTTGCGCAGCCCGGTGGCGTAGATGCGGTCCGCGGTGGCGGAGGGCGACAGCGTCATGTCAGGCTCCCAGTCGGTTCATCTCGGCGCGGAAGGACTCCTCGGTCCACGGCGTGCCGTCGGCGGTGTGCACCTTGCGGGCGTTGAGTCCGCGCACCACGTCGGTCAGTTCGTGACCCTCGTGGGTGAAGACCTCTTCGAGGGTGGCGGCGAGCTTGTACTCGTACGGGGTGGGCTCGTGCGTACGGGACTGGTGGACGTCCAGGTACGGCCAGGTGTCGGTCACGGTGTCTCCTGAGCAGGCGGGGGAAGGGTCACAGATCGAGGACGAGCCGACCGGAGGCGCACCGTGAGACGCAGATCATCATGGTGGTGCCGGCGGTCCGCTCCGCCTCGCTGAGCAGGAAGTCGCGGTGGTCGGGCGTGCCGTCGAGCACCCTGGTCTCGCAGGAGCCGCAGATGCCGTCGCGGCAGGAGCTGTCGACACCGATTCCGGCGTTCTCGACGGCGTCGAGGATCGAGATGCTCGCGTCGACCCGGAGCGTCAGGCCCGAGGCCCGGCACTCGACCTCGAACTCCTCGTCGTCTCCGGCGCGTTCCACGGTGGGGGCGGCGAACCGCTCCAGTCGGAGGCGGCCTTCCGGGCAGCGCTCCTCCACGGCCGCGAGGAGCGGTTCGGGGCCGCACGAATAGACGAGCGCCCCTTCGGGCAGCCCCGTCAGCACCCCGTCCAGGTCGATGTGGCCCAGCTCGTCCTGCGGGACGAGCGTCACCTCGCCGTCGAGCAGGGCGAGTTCGGCGGTGAAGGCCATCGAGGCGCGGCTGCGGCCGCCGTAGACCATGCGCCACTCGGCGCCCCGCCGGGCGGCCTCGCGGGCCATCGCGAGCAGGGGCGTGATGCCGATGCCGCCGGCGACGAAGACGTACGAGGCGGCGTCCTCCAGGGCGAAGTGGTTGCGCGGTTCGGAGACCGTCACGGGCTGGCCGGGGCGCAGCTGGGTGTGAATGAAGCGTGAACCTCCCCGTGAGGAGGGTTCGTTGAGGACGCCGATCCGGTAGGCGCCGTGGTCCTGCGGATCGCCGCAGAGGCTGTACTGGCGGATCAGGCCGCCGACGTGCACGTCGATGTGGGCGCCGGGCGTCCAGGCGGGCAGGGGTTTGCCGTCGGGGTGGGCGAGCTCGACGGACAGTACGCCCTCGGCCTCCCATGTCATGCGGTGGACGATCAGCTGCAGCGGGTTGTCGCTCATGGCCTGGTGCCTCCTTACCGGCGGTCGGGCAGTGCGGGTGCGCGGGACGGGACCGGGTTACCGGCCCGGGATCCGCACGGGTGGGGTGAACGGGTTCTTCATCGGGCCGAGGGCCACGAGGTCGACCTCGACGAGCGTCGGCCCGTCCGAGGCGACGGCCTCGGTGATGACCGGCGCCGCGTCCTCCTGCGCGGCGATCCGCCCGTAGGGCAGGCCGCAGGCGCGGGCGAGCAGCTCGAAGTCGGGGGTGACGAGGTCGACACCGGATCGGCGCTCGCTGTGGCGGTCCTGCATGTTGCGCAGCACGCCGTATCCGCCGTCGTTGAAGACGATCAGGGTGAGCCGGGGACGTTCCTGGGCGAGGGTGAGCAGTTCGCCGAGGTGGACGGCGAGTCCGCCGTCGCCGGCGAGGACGACGGTGGGCGCGTCGGGCCGTCCGAGTGCCGCGCCGATCCCCATGCCGAGGCCCTGGCCGATGCCGCCTCCGCGCGGGAAGACGTTGTCCCGCGGGTCGTACATGTCGAGGAGGCGGTTGCCCCAGCTGCTGGAGGGGATGGTCACGTCCCGGGCGACCACGGCCTCGCGCGGCAGGGCGGCGCGGATCGCGTCGCAGATCGCCGCCTGCGGTCCGATGGTGTCGTGCAGGGTCGCCCGTACCTCGGCGCGGACGCCGCGGACACGTTCGAGCCAGCCGTCCTCGGCGGGCATGGCGTGCCGGGTCAGGGCCGTGAGGGTGGGTGCGGCGTCGCCGTGCAGCGGGTGGGCGACGGGGTAGACCCGCCCGAGGGCGGCCGCGTCGAGATCGATCTGGACGTGCGCCGACGGCAGTTCGAGGGTGTAGTCGGCGGTCTCGTTGGAGCGGAAGTGGGTGCCGATGGTGACGAGCACGTCCGCGTCGGCGAGCAGGGCGCGGGCGGCGGGGGTGGTGGCGAAGTTGCCGATGACCTGCTCGTGGTCCTCAGGCACGGCGCCGCGCCCGGAGTTGGAGGTGAGCAGTCCCGCTCCGGTCGCCTCCAGGAGCCGGGCGAGTTCCTCGCGGGCTCCGGTCGCGCCGCCGCCGGCCCAGACGAGCGGGCGGCGGGCGGTGGCCAGGAGCGCGCCGGCCGCGGCGAGTTCACCGTCCGTGGGGGCGGGTACCGCGGGGTACTCGGGGACGACGGGGCCGTCGGTCTGGGGCGCGTACTGGAGGTCGATGGGCCATTCCACGCTCGCCGGTCCTCCGGTTCCGCCGGGCCCGCCGAGCGCTGCTCGCGCCGCCTCGCGCAGGACGTGGCCCGCCCTCTCGGTGTCCGGCACCGTCGCGGCATGGGCCGACACGGCGGTGAGCATGCCGAGCTGGTCCTTGGTCTCGTGGATGAACCCCCGTCCGCTGCCGAGGAATTCGCTCTCGATCTGACCGGTGATGTGCAGGACCGAGCTGCCGGCGCTGAGTGACTCGATCAGCGATCCGGCGGCGTTGCCGGCGCCGGTTCCGGTGGAGGTCAGGGCGCAGCCGAGGGAGCCGCGAGCCCGGCCGTAGGCGTCGGCGGCGTTCACGGCCGATGCCTCGTGGCGTACGGGGACGAAGCGGAGTTCGCGGTCGACGGCCTCGACGAGCGGCAGGTTGTGCACGCTGACGATGCCGAAGACGGTGTCGATGCCGAGTTCGCGCAGGACGGCGACGAGGAGATCGCCTCCGTTGTCGTGACGCATGGTTCTCCTCAGAGGATGGAGCGGCCGACGCCGCCGCAGACGTCGATGCCGGTGCCGGTGATGTACGAGGCGCGGGGCGAGAGCAGGGCGACGACCGCGTACGCGACCTCCTCGGCCCGGCCGAGCCGGCCGAGGGCGACGCCCCGGTCGGCAGCCAGTTCCGCCTGCCAGTCCTCGTAGCTCGTGCCGGTGGCGGCCGCGGCGTGCCGGCGGGTCCACTGGCCGGTGTCGATGAGGCCCAGGCACACGGAGTTGACCCGGATGCCGTCGGCGGCGAGTTCGGCCGAAAGGGACTTGGAGAGGTTGAGAATGCCGGCGCGGGCGGCGCTGGTGGTGATCAGACGGGGCTCGGGCTGCTTGGCGAGAACCGCGTTGATGTTGACGATGCTCGCCGCCGCGGAGCGGGCGAGGAACGGGCGGGCGGCGCACAGGGGGTTCAGCACCCCGGCGAACTTGAGCTCCAGTTCGTCGCGCCAGTCCTCGGCCGTCGAGTCGTCGAGCCCCTTCATGCGGGACTGTCCGGCGTTGTTGACGAGTCCGTCGACGCCGCCGAAGGTGTCGGCGGCGCCGCGGACGAAGCGGTCCACGGCGTCGGCGTCCCGGACGTCGCAGACGCCGGTGAGCAGGCGGTCGCGTCCGGCGCCGAGCCCGGCGGCGGCCTTGGCGAGACGGTCGGCGTCACGGCCGCAGGTGGCGACGCGGGCGCCTTCGTCGAGCAGGGCGCGGACCGTGGCCAGGCCGACGCCCGAGCTGCCGCCGGTGACCACGATGGTGCGGTCGGCGAGGCCCAGATCCATAACGGGGTTCTCCTGCGTGTCAGTTCATGGTGAAGCCGCCGTTGACGGCGATCACCTGTCCGGTCAGGTAGCGGGACTCCTCGCCGAGCAGGTAGGAGACGATCCCGGTGAGGTCGTCCGGCTGCTGCGGCCGGGAGACGGCCCGGTTCGCGCGGTAGAGGTCGTGCCGCTCGGCGGGCACGGTCTCGGTCGCCTCGCACTCGGTGAGTCCGGGGGCGACCGCGTTGACGGTGATCCCCTTGTCGCCGAGTTCGCGTGCCATGGCCCGGGTGAGGGCGATGACCGCTCCCTTGGAGGCGATGTAGTGGGCGAGGCGCGGGGAGCCGTAGAGGGCGGCGTCCGAGGCGATGTTGACGATCCGGCCCGGCGCCGCGAAGAGCGGGTGGAGGGCCTTGGAGACCAGCCACGGGCCGCGGGCGTTGACCGTCATCAGCCGGTCCCACACGTCGATGTCGATGTCCTGGAACTCGCTTCCGCCCACGCCGTTGGCGAGCGCGGCGTTGTTGACCAGGCCGTACAGCGGGCCGATCGCCCGCACGGCGGCCGCCAGCGCGGCCACCGATTCCGGGTCGGCGACGTCGCAGCGGACGAAGCGGGCGTCGATGCCCTCCGCGCGCAGTTCCGCGGCCGCCTGTTCGCCCCGTTCCCGCTCCAGTTCGGCGACGACGACGCGGAAGCCGTCCTCGCCCGCCCGGCGGGCCATGGCCAGCCCCAGGCCACGGCCCGCTCCGGTGACGACGACGGTGCGTGCGTCGGCCGGGGGCAGGTCAGCCACGGGTGACGCCGTGCATCGGCGAGTACGCGGGATAGGTCGGGACCTGAGGCTTCTGCGTGCCGATGACGACGCAGAAGAGGGCGTCGGTGTCTCCCTCGTTCTTCAGGGAGCGGGTCACGCCGGCCGGGACGACGATCATGTCGCGGTAGCCGAGGGTCCGGTACTCGACCTCGTCGGGCCCGCGGTGGATGCCGACCTTGACCTCGCCCTCCAGGACGAAGAAGGCCTCCTCGACGTCGTGGTGGGTGTGGGCAGGGCCCTCGGCGCCGGGCGGCAGGAGCATGTTGGAGAAGGTGAAGCCGCCGGACGGGATGATGCGGCTGTCGCCCTCGTGGTTGCCGGTGGCACCGGAGCCGACGTAGCGGATCTGGCCGCGGCGGTACTGCGGGCCGGCCTTCTCCTGGAAGGAGAGGGTGTCGAAGTCGGCGACCCGGGAGGCCTTGGTGGCGATGAGGGAGTCGGTGTACGCGGCGAGGTCGTCGCCGTTGTCGTACGCGGTGGTGGTCAGAGGCATGAGGACAGCTCCTGTTCGGGGATGCGTGCGGTGATGCGGAGGTGGGAGAGGACCCAGGCGTTGAAGCGCTCGGGCTGCTCCTGGTTGGCCAGGTGACCGGCGTCCTTGACGATCACGAAGGCGGTCTTGTGGAGGGCCCCGGCGATGGCCTGGCTGCCCTCGATGCCGGTGACCCGGTCCTGGTCGCCGCAGAGGACGAGCGAGGGAGCGGCGACGGTGGGGAGTTCGGCGCGGAGGTCGGCCGAGGCCATGGACTCGGCGGCGTACCCGTAGCCCGGGAGCCGTACCGAGGCGGCCATGGTGTCGACGATCCGCCGGACGAGGTCGGCCGGGGCGCCGGGTGACACCAGGCGGGGTCCGCGGGCCTCGGCGAAGGCGCGCGGACCGAGTGCGGCGAGCTCGGTGGCGCGGGCCCGCATGCCCGCCGCCTTCGTCTCGTCCGTCCCCGAGCCGGTGCTCGAGTCGGCGACGATCACCGAGGCGACGAGGTCCGGGTGGCGGACGGCGAGCCGGAGGGCGATCACACCGCCCCAGGAGACGCCGAGGACATGGGCGCTGCCACCGCGCTCCCGGATCAGCCGGGCCGCCGTGTCCGCGAAGTCGTCGAGGGTGAGGGGGACTTCGGGGTCGGGCGACCGGGCGTACCCGGGCGCGTCCCAGGCGACGACCCGTGCGTACGCGGAGATTTCGGCGAGCTGGGGGGCGAAGGCGGCCGACGAGGAGCCGATGCCGTGCAGGCACAGGAGGAGGGGTCCGTGGTCGCCGGCCTCCTCGACGTGGACATCCGTGACGGCCGGGGCGAGGACGTCGGCGCTCACAGGATCTGACCCGTCCGCCCGGCGAGCGCGGCGAGGCCGCGCAGGACCGCGTAGGGCACCACCTGGCTGGTCGCCGGGTTGCCCGGGTCGGGCAGGTGCGCGACCTCGAAGCGGTACGCCCCGTGCGCGCCGGACGCCTCGATCACATGGCGCGTGTGATGTGCCGCGGGGTCGGCGACGACCCGGACCCGCACAGTGTCCAGGTCGCCGACGGCCAGGGCGACCGAGGCGGCCACGTTCGTCGATTTGGGGAACTTCGCCGGAATCTCGCGGGCGGTGCCGGCCATGACCTCGACCGGGCCGGTCGCCGTCCGCATCCGGGCGAGCAACTCCTCGTCCATCCAGGGCTGTTCGAGGGTCGAGGGCAGTTTGGTTGTGGTCAGCCGGACCTCGTCCAGGGGTCCGAGCGAGCGGGCCGCCTGGAGCAGGTCGAGCCCGCCGACGGCGCCGCCGGTGAAGTACACCCGGCCCGGTCCCGCCGCGAGCAGCCGCTTCGCGAGCTCCTCGTCGGTCATCGCGCCGCTGGAGGCGACGAGCAGGTCGGTGCCGGAGGCGAGCACGCGCTCGCCCCACTCCCGTACGACTCCCTGGCCGGCGGCCTCCACGATCAGGTCGCAGAGCTCCAGCGCCTCTTCGAAGGGGACCTGGGGGGCGGGCGCCGCGTCGCCGAGCGGACGGTTGTCGACGACGCACACCAGCTCGGCGCCGTCCACCTGCCCGTCGGCGAGCGCGGTGCCGACGATCCGGCCGATCGCGCCCCAGCCGACCACTCCGACCTTGCGTACGGTGCTCATGCGTTGTCCTTCCTCGCGTCGACGGGGGCGAGCGGGCCGGGGTCCGGCGTGCCCGCCATGTGGCAGCGGATCTCCTTCGACGGCGGGCCGGCCGTGCCCCACAGGTCGGAGAGCTCCGGGACACGTCGCCACACGCGGGCGATCCAGGTGTCCTCGACGATCTGGGCGACCTCGGAGGTGTACTCGCAGACGAGCCCGGACGGGTCGGTGAAATAGGAGAAGGTGTTGTTGCCGGGGCCGTGGCGGCCGGGCCCCCACTGGGGGGTGATGCCGTGGTGGCGGAGCCGGCCGAGGCCGCGCATGAAGTGGTCGACCGAGCTCATCTCGTACGCCACGTGGTTGAGCGAGGTCCACTCGGCCTGGTTGAAGGCGATGCAGTGGTGGTCGGCGTTGCAGCGCAGGAACGCCATCTGGTGCTCGGACCAGTCGGAGACGCGCAGTCCGAGCACCTCCCGGTAGAAGGCGACGGCGGCGTCGATGTCGACGGTGTTGAGCACCGCGTGGGTGACCCCGACGGGCACGGCGCCGTCCCGTCCGCGGGGGACGACCGCCTCGACCTGGGCGCTGATCTCGACGAGACGCCCTTCGGGGTCGGTGAACCGCAGGCCGTATCCGCCGCCGGCCTGGTCGAGGGGGCCGGGGCCGAAGACGGGGACGATGCCCCGTGCTTCGAGGCGCCGGGCGGCCTCGTCGACCTCGGCGGGGGTGGCGACGGCGAAGGCGAGCCGGCCGAGGCCCACGCGCTCGCGTTCGGTCAGGTGCAGGACGTGGTGCTCGTCGCCGGTGCCGCGCAGCCACCGCGCGCCGCCGTCGGACTCGACGGTCTCGAGCCCCCAGACCTCCTCGTAGAAGTCGGCGGCCTCGGTGAAGGCGGGCGTGTGCAGCTCGACGTACCGCAGGGAGCGGAGCCGGGCGATCGGGCCTGGCGGTGACGGTTGCATGGGTCTCTCCAGTCGGGCGGGCGGGCCCGGACGGTCGGTTCGGGCGGCGGGCCCGGACGGTCGGTTCGGGGGTGGGCGTGCCGGGTCAGCCGGCCCAGGGAAGGGGGGCGTCGGAGGTGCCCCAGTACAGGGACTTCTGTCGCTGGTAGGCGCGGATCGCGTCCCGGCCCTTCTCCGTGCCGAGGCCGCTGTCCTTCCATCCGCTGAACGGGGTGGCGGCGCTGAACTGCTTGTACGTGTTGATCCAGACGGTGCCGGCCTCGATCCGGCGGGCGATCCGCCAGGCGGCGCGCAGGTCGCGGGTCCAGATGCCGCAGGCGAGGCCGTAGACGGAGTCGTTGGCCTGGCGGACGAGGTCGTCCTCGTCGTCGTAGGGCAGGGCGACGAGGACCGGGCCGAAGATCTCCTCCCGGCAGGTGCGGGAGGCGTTGGCCAGGCCGTCGAGGACGGTCGGGAGGTAGTAGGCGCCGTCCTGGTACCGCTCCCCCGTGGGCGCCGAACCGCCGCAGAGCACGCGCGCGCCTTCGGAGCGGGCGAGGTCGACGTAGGCGGCGACCGAGTCGCGGTGGCGGTGGTGCACCAGGGGGCCTACCTGGGTGGAGGGGTCGGTGCCGGGGCCGACCCGCAGCTTGCGGACGCGCTCGACGAGCTCGCCGACGAAGGTGTCGTGGATCTCGCGTGCCACGAAGAGCCGCGAGCCGGCGATGCAGGACTGACCGCTGGACGAGAAGATCCCGAACAGCACTCCGGCCAGCGCCTGCTCGATGTCGGCGTCGGCGCGCACGATCGTCGGCGACTTGCCGCCGAGCTCCAGTGAGGCGGGGACGAGCTTCTGGCCGGCGATCGCGGCGATGGACCGGCCGGTCTCGGTGCCCCCGGTGAATCCGATCCGGGCGACGAGGGGGTGGCGCACGAGGGCGTCGCCGACGGTCCGGCCGCTACCGGGCAGTACCGAGAGGAGGGCGGTGGGCAGGCCGAACTCGTCGAGTGCCCGGGTGATCAGGCGACCGAGCGCGAGGGACACCAGGGGGGTCCAGGCGGCGGGCTTGAGGAGGACGGCGTTGCCGGCGGCGAGCGCGGGGGCGATCTTCTGCGCGTCGCTGGCGACCGGGGAGTTCCAGGGGTTGATCGCGCCGACCACACCGATCGGCTCGTGGACGCTCATGGTGACGTACGGGCCGCGGGACGGGGTGACCGTGTCCTCGGCCGTCTCCAGGGCGGCGGCCATGTACCGGAAGGTGCCCGCCGCGCTGAGTGCGAGTGCCCGGGTCTCGGCGAGGGTCTTGCCGGTGTCGGCCGTCTGTACGGCGGCGAGCTCGGGGGCGGCCTCTTCGGTCAGCTCGGCGATCCGGTGCAGGAGGCGGGCGCGCTCGTGGGCGAGCAGGTCGCGCCAGGCGGGGTTCGCGGCGGCCCGCGCCGCGGCCTCGGCCGCCTCGCCGACCTCGGCGACGGAGGCGGAGTGGATGGTGGCGAGGACGCGTCCGGTCGCCGGGTCGACGGTGTCGACGGGCTCGCCCGCACCGCGTCGCCACTGGCCCGCGATCAAGATGTCGGTGGGAAGGAGCGGCACGGCTGGACCTCCGGGCAGGGGCGGAAGGGGAGTTGGCTCCGGGCACGGACGGAGCCCGGCTCGATCCCGGGACCGGAATCGTCGAAGTGCTAGAAATCTAAGCGCTTAACTATTTCTCGACAAGCCCCTGAGTCGAGATCGTTGCCGAATCGGCCTTGAGCACGCCATTCACGGAGCCGATGATGACTACCGGGCCCGCGAGACAGAGATCTCTAGGCGCTTAACCATTGACCGCTTAGATAAGGACCCCTACTGTCTCGGCAACTCCCCTGCCCGCGGAAGGACCCCCTCCATGACGACTGTGGCCGGTAAGCAGGCCCTCGGCTCCGTAGCCGCGCGACTCGAACGACTTCCGCACTCCCGGTGGCACGTCAAGGTCCGGTTCCTGATCGGCGCCGTCACCTTCTTCGAGGCGTTCGACCAGCTCCTCGCCGCGTCCGCGCTGCCCGTCCTGATGAAGGAGTGGCACCTCACCACCGGACAGGCCACCCTCGCCGTGACCGCCGCCTCCATCGGAATGCTGCTCGGCGCCCTGGCGGCCGGCTGGCTCGGCGACCGGATCGGCCGCGTCCGCACCGTCGCCCTGGGAGTCGGCATCACCGGCCTCGCCAGCCTCGCCGTCGCCTTCTCCGGCAGCATCGAGACCTTCTCGCTCTTCCGGTTCGTCCAGGGCCTCGGCATCGGCGGGGTCGTACCCGTCGCCGCCACGTACATCAACGAGATCGCCCGCTCCGACAAGCGCGGCCGGTTCGTCCTGCTGTACGAGATGATCTTCCCGGCCGGCCTCGCCGCGGCCACGCTGGTGGCCGTGTGGGTGGTGCCCCAGTTCGGCTGGCGCGCGATGTTCGTCATCGGCACGATCCCGGTGCTGCTCGCCGCCGCGCTCCCCCGTCAGGTCGCCGAGTCCCCGCGCTGGCTGCTCTCCCGCGGACGCGTCCGGGAGGCGGAGGAGGTCATCGCGCGCATCGAGGCGGAGGTCGCCCGCTCCACCTCCGAGGCACTGCCCGCCCCCGCCGCGGACCTGGCCGACGAGCCGGCCGGCGGCCGCCTGGGCGATCTGTTCCGGGGACGCTACCTCCGGCGCACCGTGGTCGTGTCGGGTCTGTGGTTCGTCGCGTACTACGTCAACCACGGCATCTCCACCTGGCTGCCCTCGCTCTACACGAAGACCTTCGGCCTGGACCTGACGACCGCCCTCGTCTACAGCCTGCTCAGCAACGTGACGGGCCTGCTCGGCACGTTCGTCGTCGCCCTGCTGATCGACCGCGTCGGCCGCAGGCCCGCGCTGGTGGGAGCGCTCGTCGGCACCGTGCTCTCGCTCGGCGTGCTCGCCCTGGCGGGCGCGACCTCGGGCGGCCAGGTGGCGGTCTTCGCCTCCTGTACGACCTTCTTCCTCTACGCGATCAACGCGGGCCTCTACCTGTACTCCCCCGAGCTCTACCCCACGTCCAACCGGGCCAAGGGCGCCGCGTTCGGCGGTGTGTGGAACCGGCTGGGCGTCATCCTCGGCCCGGTGACCGTCGGCGCGATCATCGGCGCGGGCGGCAGCCTGTCCCTCGTCTTCGCACAGCTCGCCGTGGTCGCGGCGGTGGGTGCCGCCATCGCCTGCTTCGCCGTCGAGACCAAGGGCAGGACGCTGGAGGAGCTCAACGCCTGAGACTGCAGGCACGGAGCGGCGCCCGAGACGGAGCGGGCGCCCGGCACGGAGAGCGGGCGCCCGGCACGGAGCGGGCGCCCGCGCGTTTTCACCTCAGGACTAAGATTCTCAGTGCTGTGAGAAGTCGGGGGACGACGCAGGACGAGGGGAAGAGCATGGCTGCATCGAGGCCGTCGGACCGTGACGCCGTCGCGCGCGTGATCGAGGACTGGGCGCGGGAGCGGCCCGAGCTGGACACCAGCCCGCTGGAGGTCCTCGCCCGGCTCCACCGTTCCTATCTGCGCTACAACACCCGGCTCACCGCTTCGATCGAACGCCACGGCCTGTCCGTGGCCGGCTTCGACGTCCTCACCGCGCTGCGGCGCGCCGGGCACCCCCACCGGCTCACCGCGGGGCAGCTCGCCGACTCGGGCCTCGTGTCGTCGGCGGGGGTGACCCTGCGGATCGACCGCCTGGAGAAGGACGGCCTCATCGTCCGGGAACGGGACGACGACGACCGCCGGGTCGTCTACTCCCGCCTCACCGACAAGGGTCTCGCGACGGTGGACGTGGTGTTCGCCGAGCACCTCGACAACGAGCGGCGGATGCTCGGGGGCCTGTCGCCCTCCGAGCACCGCCAGCTCGCACGGCTGCTGCGCAAGCTGGAGGTGTCGATCGTCGCCTCCGACGAGGAGCCGACCGGCACCACGGCGTAGCGGGCGGCGACGGTCGGGAACGTCCCCCGATCGACGAGACACCCCTAGCCGCGCACCACCAGGACGACGGCGGCCACGACCACCCCGAGCGCCACGGCGAGCACGCCGTGGGCGAGGCGGTGCGAGCGGAGCACGGGCAGGAAGCGGTCGACGGCGTAGCGGCCGGGACCGGTCAGGGCGAGCACGACGGCGGCCGTGGTCAGGAGCAGTTCGTACTCCACTCCCTGAGGGGCGAAGAAGGAGAACCCGGCGTCCGTCTTCACGGCCAGGGCGTTGACCAGGGTGCCGAGGAGGCCGGCGGCCATCAGCGGGGTGAGCAGGCCCAGGGCGAGTCCGAGTCCGCCGAGGGTCTCGGTGAGTCCGGCGACGAGGGCCATCGCCTTCCCGGAGGGGTAGCCGACCGAGGTGAAGAACTGCGCGGTGCCGTCGACGCCGCCGCCTCCGAACCAGCCGAACAGCTTCTGGCCGCCGTGGACGGCCATGGTGAGGCCGACGGCAAGGCGCAGGACGAGAAGTCCGATGGCGTACGCGTGCGGGGACGGCGCCGCGGCGGTGCTGGTGCGGTCGATCGCGGGGGAGGTCACGGGGTGGTTCCTTCGTGTCGAGAAGCAGGTAGTTCAAATTTGAATCGGACACCGACTGTATATATTGATTCGAATTTGAACAACCAAGGTAGGGTGGGCCCATGGACGAACCGCGCTGGCTGAGCCAGGTCGAGATGCGCGCCTGGCAGGGCTTCCTCGTGGCGAGCAGCCTGATGTCCCGCCGCGTCGAGCAGCAGCTCAAGAGCCACGAGGGCCTCTCCCACCCTCAGTACGAGGTCCTCGTGCGGCTGTCGGCGACACCCGACGGCGAACTGCGCATGACGGAACTCGCCGACGCCGTGCTCACCTCCAAGAGCGGCCTCACCTACCAGATCACCCAGCTGGAGAAGGCCGGTCTGGTGCGGCGGCGCGACTGCCCCACGGACGTACGCGGAACCTTCGCCGTGCTGACGGAGGAGGGGCGCCGGGCGCTCCACGACGCCGCCCCCGGGCACGTCGCCCTCGTCCGCGAGCTGTTCATCGACGCCCTCGAACCCGGGCAGATCGCCCTGCTCGCCGACGCCCTCGAGACCGTGGGGCATCGGCTGCGCGGGGACGACCCGTCACCGTCCGGCCCCCCGGTGAGGTGACAGGCCCTCCTCGCCCGAGGCGGCGGGAGCGGGGGGCCACGAAGCCGGATGCCCGGAGGAGGCGTCGCTCTCTCCGGGCACCGGGTCCGCCGGCCCGGGGGCCTGCGGACGTCCTGGTCAGGCCAGGACGTTCAGAGCGGCGGGCCGCACCCTGAGGGTCACCGGCAGGACCGCGTCGACCTCGCCGTCCGCGCCGTACGGGAGAGGGCGGTCCGCTTCGAGGCGGACCTCCTTGCCGCGCAGGATCTCCACCTCGGGCCGGTTCACGTGCACGCCCGTCTTCAGCTCGTTCATCATGGCGAAGAAGAGGCGCTTGGGCGCCTGCTTGATGACCACGACGTCGAGCAGCCCGTCGTCGATCCGCGCGCCCGGTGCGACGTTCCTCCCGAACCCGTAGAAACCCGAGTTCGCCACGACCACGGTGTAGCCGGTGCGCCCGTGGCGTACCCCGTCGATGGTGACGCGGTACGCGGCGGGCTTCCAGGCGAGGACCGCCCGCAGGCCGCCCGCGTAGTACGAGGCCGCGCCGCGCAGCACGCGGGAGGCGTTGGCGTGGCGGTTGGCGACCGCGTCGACGCCCGCGTACACGCTGCCGAGGACGCAGGTCCCCGCGTGCACGGCCGACTCCACCTCGATCGTGTCGACGGCCCGCGGCTCGCCGTGGAGCAGTATCTCGACGAGCTGCCGGGCGTCCGCGGGGAGGCCCAGGGCGCGGGCGAAGTCGTTGCCGCGCCCCGCAGGGACGAGGCCGAAGACCGTGTCCGTACCGCTGAGCGCGCCTCCGACACAGCCGGCCATGCCGTCACCGCCGACGGCGAGCACGACATGTCCCCGCGCTCCGGCGTCGTGGGCGAGCTCTCGGGCGTGCTCCAGGCTGCGGCTGTAGACGGTGTCGAGCCTGGCGCCCGCCTCCCGCAGCAGACGGGCCAGCGGGAGCAGACCCGCCGTGCCGCTGGAACCCCCTGCGGTGGGGTTGACGACGGCGGTGAACTGTCGCATGGATCTGGCCTCCGGGCGGAGAAGTCGGGTTCAGCGGACGGGGATGAGGACTCCGGGGCTGAGCACACCGGAGGGGTCGACCTCGGCCTTGACAGCCTGCAGCATGCGGATGCCGAGGGGGCCGATCTCCCGGGCGTACCAGTCGCGGTGGTCGGTGCCGACGCCGTGGTGGTGGCTGATGGTGCCGCCCGCCGCCAGGATCGCGTCGTTGGCCGCCCGCTTCACCGGTTCCCAGTGCGCGACGGCGTCCTCCCCCTGTGCGGAGACGACGGTGAAGTACAGGGAGGCGCCGTTCTCGTACGTGTGCGAGATGTGGCACATGACGAGCGGCGGCGTGCCGGCCTCGGTGAGGGTGTTCGTCAGCGCGTCGCGCACCGCCGTGTAGAGGCCGGGGACGGCGGACCAGAAGGCCGCGGTCTCCAGCGTCTCGGCGAACGCGCCGGCGTCGAGCAGCGCGTCCCGCAGGTAGGGCGCGTTGTACCGGCCGTGCTCCCACTTGTCGCCGGGCTCCTCGCCGATGAGCTCACCGTCGCAGGCGAGGAGGACCTCACGGGCGACGGCGCGGCGGGCCATCGTCTCCTCCTCGGTTCCCTCGTAGCCGACGATGGCCATGCAGCCCGGGTTCTGCGGCAGTTCGGCGCTGCCGATGGCGTCCGGCTGCGCGAGGCCGATGAAGGTCTCCGACTCGTCCGACAGGCGCAGCACCGTGGGCCGCGGACCGTCCTGGGCCAGTCGGCGCAGGGCCGCCGTGCCGGCCTCGAAGGAGGCGAAGCGCCAGCCCTCGTAGATCCGCCTCGCGGGGAGCGGACGGATGCGCACCGTCACCGCCGTGATCACTCCGAGGGCTCCCTCGGAGCCGAGGACCAGCTGGCGCAGGTCGGGGCCGGCCGCCGAGCGCGGTGCCCGGCCGGTCTCCAGGGTGCCTTCGGGGGTGGCGACCGTCAGGCCGAGGACCATCTCGTCGAAGCGGCCGTATCCGGCCGACGCCTGGCCGCTGGAGCGGGCCGCGGCGAAGCCGCCGACGGTCGCCCATTCGAAGGACTGCGGGAAGTGCCCGAGGGTCCAGCCCCGCTCGTTGAGCAGCGCCTCGCACTGCGGGCCGCGCAGTCCGGGCTGCAGTGTCGCGGTGCGGGACACCTCGTCGACGGCGAGCAGCTGGTCGAGCCGCCGCAGGTCGAGGGCGACGAACGGCCGCTTCGTGGTGGGCGCGAGGCCACCGACGACGGAGGTGCCGCCGCCGAAGGGCACGGCGGCGACGCCGTGTTCGGCGCAGGCCCGCAGCACGGCGAGGACCTCGTCGTGGTCGCCCGGCAGCACGACCGCGGCGGGGATGTCGTCGACCTCGCCGGCGCGGATGCGCAGCAGGTCGGGGGTCGACTTGCCGCGGGTGTGCCGGATGCGGCTCTCGGCGTCCTCCCTCAGGAAGTCGGGCGCCCCGACGGCCTCCCGCAGCGCGGTGCGGGCCTCGTCGGGCAGCGCCGGGGCGGGCGGCGCGATGTCGGCGAGGGCGGCCGGGCCGCTCTCTCGCGGGGTGACGCCGAGCAGGTCACGCAGGAGGCCGGTGACCGAGTCGGGCAGGGGTGCCGCCTTGGCCGGGTCGCCCCAACCGCTCCACAACATGTCCACTTCGAAAGGGTTCCTCACGGTCTGTGTTTCACGGATGGCGCTGCCACGCGGCCGACGCTGGCATTACACTGTGACAGATGACGCCCATTCGTCACAACCATGAAGACGCAGATCCCGTGCTCGACGCCGCACGTGACTGCGTGCTCGCCGTCGGCGTACGGCGGACCACCCTCACCGACATCGCCCGGCGCGCGGGCGTGTCCCGGATGACGATCTACCGGCGCTGGCCCGATGTGCGCAGCCTGGTGGGCGACCTGATGACCCGTGAGTGGATCGCCGTGGCCGCCGGGGCCATGCCGCCCTCCGACGAGGACCGGCCCGAGCGGGAGCGGATCGTCGAGGGGCTCGTCGCGGGAGCCGCGGCGTTCCGGGCCCACCCGCTCTTCCACAAGATCATCGACGTCGACCCCGAGCTGCTGCTGCCGTACATCCTCGACCGCCGGGGCGCCAGCCAGGACGCCCTGCTCGGGCTCCTCCACACGGCACTCGAGGACGGCCACGAGGACGGCTCCGTACGCCGCGTCCGGGCGGACCTGCAGGCCCGGTCCCTGCTGCTCGTCGTCCAGTCCTTCACGCTCTCGCTGCGCACCATGACCGACGACACCGATCCCGAACTGAGCGAAGCCGCCTTCCTCGACGAGCTGCGCACCCTGCTGGAGAGGACCATCGCCCCATGAATCCCACGAGCAGCCCCGCCCTGCCCGGCTCCTCCCTCGACGCCCGGCGGCGCCTGCGCGAACTGGACCGACTCGCCGACGGCGCTGCCGACAGCGTGGTCGACGTCCTGGTCGTCGGGCTCGGTGCCACCGGCGCCGGAGCCGCGCTCGACGCGGCCACGCGTGGGCTCACCGTCGCCGCGATCGACGCCCACGACCTGGCCTTCGGCACGTCCCGCTGGAGCTCCAAGCTGATCCACGGCGGACTGCGCTACCTCGCGTCCGGACAGCTCGACGTCGCCCACGAGAGCGCGGTCGAGCGCGGCATCCTCATGGAACGCACGGCCCCCCACCTCGTCCGCGCGCAGCCCTTCGTGCTTCCCCTCACCCCGCTCGTCAGCCGCGGCCAGGCCGCCCTCGCGCGCGCCGGATTCCTCGCGGGCGACCTGCTGCGCGTCGGCGCCCGCACCTCGCGGAGCACGCTGCCCCAGCCGCGCACGCTCTCCGCCGTCGAGACCCGGCACCTGGCCCCGGCCCTCCGCCCCACCGGGCTGCGCGGCGGACTGCTCTCCTGGGACGGCCGGCTCTCCGACGACGCCCGCCTGGTCACCGCGATCGCCCGCACGGCTGCGGCGTACGGCGCCCGCGTCCTCACCCGCACCCGTGCCCTGGAGCTCCACCGCGACGGTGCGCTGGTCCGCGACGAGATCACCGGCCAGGAGCTGCGGATCCGCGCACGCACAGTCGTCAACGCGGCCGGCGTCTGGGCGGGCGGCCTCGTCGACGACGTACGCCTGCGGCCTTCGCGCGGCACCCATCTCGTCCTGCGCTCCGAGGATCTCGGCCGGCTCTCCGCGGGCCTGCACATCCCGATCCCCGGCGAGACGAACCGCTTCGTCCTGGTCCTGCCCCAGGGCGACGGACGTGTGTACGTCGGCCTCACCGACGAACCCGTCGACGGCGACATCCCCGACGTGCCGGCGGTCCCCGAGACCGACATCGGCTTCCTTCTCGACGTCCTCGGCTCCGCGCTCGACGTGACCGTCCACCGTGCCGACGTGGTCGGGGCCTTCGCTGGGCTGCGGCCCCTGCTCGACACCCGGGACGCGGCGGGCCGCACCGCCGACATCTCGCGCAAGCACGCCGTGCTCACCTCCCCCTCCGGCGTCGTCACCGTCGTCGGCGGCAAGCTGACCACGTATCGCCGCATGGCCCAGGACGCCGTCGACGCCGTCGTGACCGCCGGCGGCCTGACCGCCGGACCGTGCCGTACCGCGTCCGTGCCCCTCGTCGGCGCCGCCCGGCCGCAGACCCTCGCCCGGCTCGACGTCCCGGCCCGGCTCGTGTACCGCTACGGCTCCGAGGCACCCGCCGTGCACGCCCTCGGCCTCGAAGACCCGGCCCTCGCCCGGCCCGTCGTCCCCGGCCACCCCGTCACAGGCGCCGAACTGGTGTGGGCGGTCCGCCACGAAGGCGCCCTCGACACCGCCGACCTCCTCGACCGTCGCACCCGCATCGGGCTGGTCCCGGAGGACCGCGCCGCGGCCGAGGAAGCGGCCCGGGACGCCCTGGCGCAGTCGGCCCAGGTGCAGTGACGTGCGGTGACGCCGGCGCGGGTGCGGTGCGGCGGAGCCCGGCGGCACCTTCCCGGTCCGGAGGTCTCCGTGATGTCCGATCCGGCGAGCGCGGGCAGAATTGACGTGAGAGTCCCGCTCCGTCGGTGAGCAGCACGCCCGCCGGCCGTCCGTGTCCGGAAAGGGGGCCGTGTGTCCTCGCCTCGACCGGGGGGTCGGCCGGGAGACGAGCAGGCTCCCGGGCCTCTGTGGTCGGAGCCCGGGACGCTGCTCGAACAGGTGGCCGTGGCCGTGCTCGGCATCGACGAGGACGGCCGGATCTGCTACTGGGGGCCCGGTGCACAGCGGCTCTTCGGCCACGAGGCCCCGGACGTCCTGTCCCGGCCGGCCGCCGTCCTCTTCCCCGCCGCTCCCCTCGACGGGGCCGGTGCGGCGGAGCGCCTCGCGGAGCGCGGTCGTACGCTGGGGTACTGGCGGGCACGAGTGCCGACGCTGCACCGGGACGGCAGGGTCTTCGACTGCGGGTTCCGCGTCTTCCCGGTGACCGGTGCCGAGGGCCGCTCCGTCATTCTGGGTCTGGCGAGCGAGAGCGCCGGGCTCGACCGGGTGAAGACCAACCTCGCCTTCCTCGACGCGCTGTTCGCGACGTGCCCGATCGGGCTGGTGATGCTCGACGAGAACCTGCGGTACGTCCACCTCAACCAGGCCCTGGCCGACATGGACGGGACCCCGATCGAGGACCACATCGGCCGGACCATGGCCGAGTTCATGATCACGTCCGACGGGGGTGAGTACCAGCGCATGCTCCGGGCCGTCGCCGACGAGGGCCGCACCGTCGTGAGCACACTGGTCGTGCTGCGGACTCCGGGGCGCCCCGACCGGGAGCAGGTACGCTCCGTGAGCTTCTTCCCGCTCAGCCGGGCCGTCGGTTCACGCGCGGGCGTCGGCGGCCTCCTCGTGGACGTCACCGACCGCGAGCAGGCCCTCCTGGAAGCGGCAGCCGGCAGGCAGCGGCTGGCGCTCCTCGACAGGGCCGCGGCCCGCATCGGCACCACGCTGGATGTGAACGTCACGGCCCGTGAGCTGGTCGACGCGGTCGTTCCCGAGTTCTGCGACGCCTCCGTGGTCGAGGTCGTGGAGTGGAAGGACGAACGCGAGGTGTTCGATCCGGAGTCGGTGCTGCTCACCCGCCGGATCGCGGCCGGCACCTGTCTGCCGCCGCCCGCCCCCGAACTCGTCGGCGGCCTGGAGCGCGTGACCTACCCGCCCGGTTCGAGCATCCACCAGGCCCTGACGACGGGCCGTCCCGTCTGCGTCCCCGTGAACGCCGATTTCATGACGCGCACGGTGATCCACCAGGCCCGCGCCCAGCTCCTGGTCGACAGCGGTCTGACGTCGCTGCTCATCGCTCCGCTGATCGCGCGGGGCACGGTGCAGGGCATCACCATGTTCGGCCGCTCCGGCGGCCGTCCGGACTTCACCGAGGAGGACCTCAGCCTGGCGGGCGAGATCGCCTCGCGGGCCGCGCTCTCCCTGGACAACGCGCGGCTCTACAGCCGGGTCCAGGACATCGCTCTCACCCTCCAGCGCGCGCTGCTGCCCACGGCCGTCGCGAGCGGCCCGTCCGTGCACGTCGCCCATCGCTACCTGCCGGGCAGCCAGGCCACCGAGGTCGGCGGCGACTGGTACGACGTGATCGATCTGCCCGGCGGCCGGGTGGCCCTGGTGGTCGGCGACGTGATGGGGCACGGCGTGCCCGCGGCGGCGGCGATGGGGCGGCTGCGCATCACCGCCAAGGCGCTGGCCCGCCAGAACCTGGAACCCGACCGTCTCCTGGAGGAGCTCGACGTCTGCGCCCAGGACGCCGGTATCGCGTACGCCACCTGCCTCTACATCCGCTACGACCCTCCGACGGGACTGGCCCGTATCGCCAACGCGGGTCATCTGCCGCCGCTGCTCCGCCGGGCGAACGGCACGGTCGAGTCGATCGACGAGGTGCTGGGGGTGCCGCTGGGAGTGGGCGGCGTGCCGTTCCGTACGACCGAGATCGAACTTCACGACGGCGACACCCTCGCGCTGTACACCGACGGTCTCGTCGAGGCGCGCGGCGTCGACATCGACGAGGGAATGGCCGCGCTGAGGTCTCGACTCGAAGGCATGACCGGCACGTTGGAGGAGACGGCGGACGGCATCCTGGCACGGCTGCTGCCCGAGGCGCCCACCGACGACGCCGTGATCGTGCTCGCCAGGATCCGGCGTGAAGGCCTCGGAGACGTCCCGGCCTGATCGACACGACCCCCTCGGCACGGCCGGCCTCGCTCAGCCGCCGCTGGACGAGCGCACCCGCAGTCGCGGGAGGACGAAGAGCCGGTGCCGGGGAGCGTCCGGCTGCTCGATCCTGCGCACGAGCAACTCCACGGCGGACGCGCCGACCTCATGCTTCGCCGGGGCGATGGCGCTCAGCGGGATGTCGGCGAGCCCCGCCACCTCGTCGTCGTACGCCACGATCGCGACGCCGCCGGGGACCTGGACGGACCGCGCGCGCAGCCTCCTCAGCAGTGCGAGCGCATGGTTGTCGGGATGGGCGATGACCGCGTCGACGCGGCCCGCCGCCACGGCGTCCAGCAGCTCCTCGACCGGGTCGTCGTACTCCGGGCTGCCGGGGCCCGCGTCGCCGGTGTCCAGGACGGACGCCGGGAGGGGGGCTTCGAGCCCGGCCGCGCGGACGCCGGCCTCGAAGCCCTCGATGATCCACTGCGCGGTCGGGCTCGTGCCGCGTACGAGCAGCGCGAGGCGCGTACGGCCCGCCTCCGCGAGGTGCCGCACGGCCAGGCGCGCCCCGTGGACGTGGTCGGACACGACGTGGTCGATGCCGGCCATCTCGTCCGACTCGGGCCGGCGCTCCACGATCACGACGGGGACGGGCAGGTGCTCGTACCAGCCGCGCGGCCCGGTCGGAACGACGAGCAGCCCGTCGACGCCGTCGCCGATCATCCTGTCGACCTGCGCGCGTTCCTCGTCCGCGTCGTACCCCGAGATGTCGAGCACGAGCCGGGCGTTCCGGGCGGCGGCGGCCTCGCGGGCGCCCTTGATCACCTCGGGGTAGTAGTAGTCGGCGGACGGCACGATCAGGCCGATGACGCGCTCCCGGCCCCGGGCCGGTGCCGCGGGGTCCGCGTCGGCGGGCGCGGTCTCCGCCCAGGTCTCGGGCAGCATGGCCCCGCCGTGCACCCGGGCGACCAGGCCGCGGTCGGCGAGGATCTCCACGTCGCGGCGGATCGTGACCGGGGAGACTCCCAGCTCGGCGGCGAAGTCGCTGACCCGGAGGGAGCCCTCTTCGCGCAGCCTGCGCAGGATCGCCTGATGCCTGTGTTCCGCGTGCACGTAACCGCTCCCCTCGAACGACGGCCCAGTTCAGGAGCAGTGTAGCCACCTTCCGATCGATTCCGTCTGTTCCTTGCCGAATGGACAATCTATGGCGGTTCCTGTTCAAACCGTTGCTCTCTTGGTTTTCTGCGTGTTAGAAACCCCACGCTTACGAGCCAGCGACAGCGCCGAGGCAACGACGCGCTCCTCCCGTAAAGGTCGTCCCCATGCCATCTCCCTGGCCTCGCCGCACCTTCCTCCACGCCGCCGGCGGGGGCGCGCTCGCCCTCGGACTCACCGGGACCCTCGCGCACCCGTCCGGCGCCTCCGAAGTCCCCGCGGTCGCGGGGACATCCACCTCCACGTCCGACGCCGAGTTCGACGCGCTGCGCGGCAAGTGGCGCGACCTCGTCCTCGGTACGGGCTTCAGCCCGACGGCGGAACCGTTCCGGACCATCCTCGGCACCCTGGGCACGACCGCGGCCGGCTACCTGGCGACCATGGCCCCGGCGAGCGGTTCGCTCTGGCCGGGCCGCTCCTGGGCCGACCCGGAGCCCGATCTCGACGCCGAGTCGTACGCCTTCTCGGCGACCATGAACGACGCGTACAACCGGCTGCGGACCATGGCCGAGGCTTACTCCCAGCCGGGCACCGGACTGACCGGGGACACCGCCCTCCGGGACGCCGTCCTCACCGGCCTCGACCACCTGTACTCCGAGGTCTACAACGAGCACACGACGCGGTACGGCAACTGGTACAACTGGCAGATCGGCGCCCCTCAGGCCCTGATGGACACCTGCGTGCTGATGTACGACCACCTGCCCGCGACCCGGATCGCCGACTACTGCCGGGCCGTGGACGCGTTCGTGCCGGATTCGGTCTTCGCCTCGTACACCGGGACCAGCACCGGCGCCAACCGGGTCGACCTGTGCCGCGGAGTCGTTTTGCGCGGCATCGTCGGCAAGGACCCGGCCAAGATCACCCTGGCGTCCCAGGCACTGGCCCCGGTCTTCCCCTACGTCACCTCGGGCGACGGCTTCTACGACGACGGATCGTTCGTCCAGCACCGCAACGTCCCCTACATCGGCGGCTACGGCGCGGTGCTGCACGACGGCGTGGGCCGGCTGCTCGCCCTGCTGCGCGGATCGCACTGGGAGGTGACGGGCCCGGGCACGCAGCTCTTCCTCGACACGATCGAGAAGGCCGTCGCACCGTTCATCTACAACGGCCTGATCATGGACAACGTCAGCAGCAGGGGCGTCAGCCGCATCGGCACCAACGAACACCAGCGCGCCCATGGCCTGATGGCGACCATCCTGCTGGTCGGCCAGGGGGCGAGCCCCGAGGAGAACGCCCGCTGGCGGGCCATGGTCAAGGGCTGGCTGCAGCGCGACTACTACTACCCCGCACTCAAGAACCCCGGCCTCAGCCTGATCAGGGCATCACTGCTGCAGGCACTGCAGGACGACACCTCCGTGAAGGCCGCACCCGAGCCCGTCGAGCACCGGCTGTTCCCCAACATGGCCCGGGCCACGCACCGGCGTCGCGACTGGGCGGCCTCCTTCTCCATGGCCTCGAACCGCATCGCCCACTACGAGTTCGGCAACGGCGAGCACGCCCGCGGCTACCACACCGGCGCCGGGTGGCTCTCCTGGTGGGGCGGCGACTTCGGTCTGGAGCAGTACTCGGACGCGTACTGGCCCACCGTCGACCCGTACCGCCTGCCCGGCATCACCGCCTCGCGCAAGCCGCTCGCCGACGGCGAGGGCGGCAACTGGGGGCAGCCCATGCCGGACGCCGCCTGGGTCGGCGGCACGACCGACGGCGAGTACGCCGCCGTCGGCCAGCACCTCAAGGGGCTGTCCAGCACCCTGGACGCCAGGAAGTCCTGGTTCTGCCTCGACGACTCCGTCGTCTGCCTCGGCGCCGGCATCACCGCCAAGGACGGCCACGCCGTCGAGACGACCGTCGACAACCGCGCCCTCGGCGCCACGGGTGCCCCGGTGCTCACGGTCGACGGCCGGCCGCAGCCGGTGGCCCAAGGCTGGACGGCCACCTTCGACGACGCCCGGTGGGCCCACATCGCCGGGCAGGCGGGCTACGTCTTCCCCGCCGGCGTCACGCTCGGCGCGGTACGCGAGGAGCGCACCGGCTCCTGGCGGGACATCAACACCGGCGGCTCGCCCGACCCGATCACCCGCCGCTACCTGACTCTCTTCACCGACCACGGCGTCGATCCGGCCGGCGGCGCCTACGCCTACGTCCTGCTGCCGGGAGCGAGCGCCAGGGCCACCGCCCACCGTTCCCGAGACCGGGGATGGCTGCGGATCCTCGCCAACTCCGTCTCCCAGCAGGGCGTACGCGTGCCGAAGCTGGGCCTGACCGCGGTCAACTTCTGGAGCGCGGGTACCGTCGAGAGGCTGCGGACGAGCGCCCCCGCCTCCGTGCTCGTACGGGAGCACCGCAACGGTACGGCGACCCTGGTGGTCTCGGACCCCGCGCGACAGGCCACCTCGCTGGAGGTCCTCTGGAACCGCAGGGTGACGAAGGTGCTCTCCCGGCCCGCCACGGTCACCGCCGCCACGACCGGGTCGTCGCTGAAGCTCACGTTCGGCGACCTCACCGGCCAGGCCGGCGCGCCGCAGAGGATCACGGTCCGGCTCGGCTGACACCGAGGCCGGAGGCGCGCGCCGTGGGCGTGAACACCCCCAACACGGCCCAGGCGCGCGCCTCTTGCTGACTCCGCTATCCCCTCGGGAGGAATTCATGCATCACGGCGGCACCCCAGGCGTCCCCCGCGTCTCCCCCTCGGCCATCCTCCGCTCCCCTGCCGATCGGCAGCCGCCGCGCCGGCGGCGCCGGCGGCTGCCGGCCGCCACGGCACTCGCCGCGATGCTCCCGCTCGCCCTGGCGACCCCCGCGCACGCCTCGGTCGAGTGGGACGGCGACGCCGACAACGGCGGCACCGCCGTGTTCGGCGCGGTCCTCTGCGACTCCCCGTCGTACGTCTACCAGCCCGACTGGGGCGACGGCCGCGGGAAGATCTTCGGCTTCACCAAGGCGGTGGGCTCCGAGCGGTGCGAGGGACACGGCCTCGCCGGCCACACCCTCACGTCCGGCCGGACGTACTGGTTCGGCTGGGAGTCCATGACCAAGACCGGCAACGCCCAGACCGTCTTCCAGTGGAAGTCGTGGGGCACCGGTGCCGAGCACGACCAGAACTACCCGGTGATCATGAAGGTCGAGGACAGTCGGCTGAAGATCTGGTACGTCGCTCCGGGCGAGCAGTGGATCCCCATCGGCAACGTCGCCTGGAACCCCGGCACTTGGCACAGGATCGAGCTGGGCATCGACGCCCGCGCCTCGACGGCCGGTTTCGTACTCCTCTACGTGAACGGCCAGTTGGTCGCGGACCACCATGACGCGCGGACCTGGGACCTCAAGGGCAACGTCCCCCGGTGGGGCACCTACGGCTCCACCCTCACCGATGTCGAGTCGGTCCACTGGGTCGACGGGCTGAAGATGGGGACGACGCGGGCCGACGTCGACTGAAACCTGCGGACGGACGGAGTCCGCCTCAACAGGGGGGCGTGCGGAGGCACTTCGGCGAAGGCTAAAGAACAAGCCAAGCATCACCCGGCCGACACCTCCGGATCACCCCCGAATCGGCGGCGCCGGCAACCCGGCGTCACGGCATCGTCACAGGTCACCCGCCACGCCCCCGCCGTCAACACGAAGACGGGCCATCACCCGTCGGTGATTCCACCTTCAAAGGTTCAGCACATTTTGCATACATCCCCTCTCCAGACGGGCCCCGATGCTCTAGATTGACCATGCTTCACAGCTCGGACACCAGGCGACAAACCATGATCTTTCGACCGAGCGTCGGGGACGGCCGTCAACGCCGTCCCCTGTCGCCTGAATGAGCGTGTTCACGTAACGCCGCACCACCGTTACGTGATGCGCGGGGCGGGCGGGGACCCACCCCGATGTGAGGAACAGCGCGGCGCGGGAGGCGGGGGCCTCCCGAGGGGAGGAGCGGCGCGGGGGGCGGGGGTGCCTCCCGGGGGGAGGAACCGTGTGGAGCCAACACGTCGAGCCCACTGAGGCCCTGGGGGGGTCTGTGCAGCAGGGTGAGTTAGTCAGTCCTTTTCCATCGGCGCCCGGGCGCCTGGACAACGGGTCGATCAGCAGGACGACGATCGACTGGGAGCAGCGCTACCGCCGCGCCGTGATCACCAGTGACACCGTGGCCACCGCCCTCGTGGTGGCGGCGATCGGTGGCTTCTTCGGGGTCCGGGACGCCGCCAACTGGCACGAGAAGTGGAGGATCCTGGCCTTCGCCACCGAACTCCTCGTGCTCGCGGCGCTCGCGGTGAGCCGCTCCTGGTCTCCGGCCGTACTCGGCCAGGGCGCCGAGGAGTTCCGCCGGCTCGGACGCTCGCTGTGCACGGCGGCCGTCGTGCTTGCCCTGGTCGGGATCGCCCTGACCTCGCGCAACATCAAACTCTGGATCTTCGTCGCGATACCGGTGATCGCGCTCGTCACCATGACCGAGCGCTATCTGCTCCGTCTCTGGCTCCACAAACAGAGAAAGGAAGGACGGTGTCTGCGTCCGGTGCTCGCTGCCGGGAGCGCGGCCACCGTGCGCGATCTGATCACCCGGACCCGTAAGTTCCCGCACCTCGGCTGGCGCGTGGAGGCGGTGTGCACGGCGGACACACCCGGGCCCGACACCGACCAGGTGGACGGGGTGCCGGTCGTCGGTGAGCTGGCCGACGTGGCGGGGCATGTACGCCGCGACGGCTACCGTGTCGTCGCGGTCACCCCCGATCCGCACTGGTCACCGGACCGGCTGCAGCGGCTGGCCTGGAACCTGGAGGGCAGCGACGCCGAAATGGTCGTGGCCCCGGTGCTCATGGAGGTGGCCGGCCCCCGGCTGCACGTCGACGCGGTGCTCGGCATCCCGCTGCTGCGGGTCAGCATGCCGACCTTCACCGGCGGCCGGCGGGCGGTCAAGGAGGTCGTCGACCGGATGGGCGCGGCGGTCCTGCTGATGCTGTTCGCGCCGCTGATGACGGTGGTCGCGCTGCTCGTACTGGTGGACAGCCGGGGTGGAGCGGTCTACCGCCAGCGCAGGGTAGGCAAGGACGGCCGCGAGTTCACCATTCTCAAGTTCCGCACCATGGTCGTCGGGGCCGACGCGGCACGCGCCGAGCTGGCCCACCGCAACGAGGGCGCCGGCCTGCTGTTCAAGCTCCGCCGCGATCCGCGGGTGACCCGGGTGGGAACGGTGCTGCGCCGGTACTCGCTCGACGAACTGCCGCAGCTCTTCAACGTGCTCACCGGCTCCATGTCGCTGGTCGGCCCGCGGCCTCCGCTGCCGGAGGAGTCCGCCGCGTACGGACCGGACATCCGGAGGCGTCTCCTCGTCAAGCCCGGGCTCACCGGCCTGTGGCAGATCAGCGGACGCAGCGACCTCTCGTGGGAGGAGGCGGTCCGGCTGGATCTGCGGTACGTGGAGGACTGGTCGCTCGCCCTGGACACGGTGATCTTGTGGAAGACGTTCCGTGCGGTGATCCATGGCAAGGGGGCCTACTGATGCGCGGGGAGCGTCGTCAGGTGGGCTCGGGTACGGCAGGCCGCAAGGGCCTGCCCAGGGGGAGGAACAGGGCATGAGAGTCAGCGTTTTCGGGCTCGGCTACGTGGGCTGCGTGTCCGCCGCGTGCCTGGCCAGCCTCGGTCACGAGGTCATCGGAGTGGACGTGAACCAGGTGAAGGTCGACCTGGTCAACGACGGCAAGGCCCCGGTGGTCGAGGAGCGGATCGGCGAGCTCATCGCCGACGTCGTGCGGGCCGGTGCGTTACGCGCCACGCGGGACGTCCACGAGGCGATCATGGGCAGCGACGTGTCGCTGATCTGCGTGGGTACGCCGTCGGAGCCCAACGGCAGCCTGTGCACCACGTACCTGGAGCGGGTCACCGAGGAGATCGGTGCCGCGGTGGCCGAGCGGGGCGGGCGGCAGACCGTCGTGTTCCGCAGCACCATGCTGCCGGGCACCTGCCTGAACCTGCTGGTGCCGATCCTGGAGAAGTTCGCCGGCGGCACGGCCGGGGTGGACTTCGGCGTCGCGGTCAACCCGGAGTTCCTGCGCGAGGGTACGAGCGTGCGGGACTTCTTCGACCCGCCCAAGACCGTCATCGGCGAGCTCGACCCGGCGAGCGGTGACGTCGTGGCGGCGCTGTACGACGGGCTGCCCGGCGAGGTGTTCCGGGTGCCGGTCCCGACGGCCGAGGCGATCAAGTACGCGGACAACGCGTTCCACGGCCTCAAGATCGGCTTCGCGAACGAACTGGGCGCCGTCTGCCGGGCGCTCGGGGTGGACTCGCACCAGGTGATGGACGTGTTCCTGGCCGACCGCAAGCTGAACATCAGTCCCGCCTACCTGCGGCCCGGCTTCGCCTTCGGCGGCTCCTGCCTGCCCAAGGACCTGCGCAGCCTGGTCCACGCGGCGCGGCGGCACGACGTCTCGGTGCCGATCCTCGCCCATGTGCTGCCCTCCAACGCCGACCACCTGCAGCGCGCGGTGGAACTGGTCGAGCGCACCGGCAAGCGCCGGGTGGGCATGTTCGGGCTCTCCTTCAAACCCGGCACCGACGACCTCCGCGAGAGCCCGCTCGTCGAACTGGCGGAGCGGCTCTTCGGCAAGGGGTACGACCTGCGGATCTACGACCCCAACGTCAACCTCTCCCGGCTGCTCGGCGCGAACCGCGAATACATCGAGACCCGGCTGCCGCACCTCGCGCAGCTGCTCGCGGACTCCGTCGACGAGGTACTCGACCATGCCGAGGTGTGCCTGGTCGGGACCGGGGACCCGGCCGTCCTGTCGGCGCTGCCCCATGGCGACGGCCCGGTGATCGTCGATCTCATCCACCTTCCCGACGCCGACGCGCGACGGGCCGAACCGGGGTACGTGGGCCTTGCTTGGTGACATGAACGGGGACGACGGGCCTGCTCGGCGCGCGCTCGTCCTGGTGGAGAACCTGTCGGTGCCCTTCGACCGGCGGGTGTGGCAGGAGTGCACGACCCTGCGCGACGCGGGCTGGGAGGTGCATGTCATCTGCCCTCGCGGTGAGAAGCGGGACACGGAACCGGAGGCGGTGATCGACGGGGTGCGGATCCACCGCTACCCCCTGCGCGCCGCCACCGGCGGTCCGGCCGGCTACCTGCGGGAGTACGGGACGGCCCTGTGGCACACGCTGCGGCTGGCCCGCGAGGTCGGTCCGGTCGACGTGGTCCACGCCTGCAATCCGCCGGACCTGCTGTTCCTGCCGGCCCGGTGGCTGAAGCGGCGCGGGGCGCGGTTCGTCTTCGACCAGCACGACCTCGTGCCCGAGCTGTACCTCTCGCGGTTCGACCGCGGCGAGGACCTGCTCTACCGCGCCGTGTGCGCGCTGGAACGGATGACCTACCGGGCCGCGGACGTCGTGCTCGCCACGAACGAGAGCTACCGGGACGTCGCGCTGCGCCGTGGCGGCCGGCGGCCGGAGGACGTCTTCGTGGTGCGCAGCGCGCCCGACATCGACCGGTTCCACCCGGTGCCGCCCGAGCCGGAACTGAAGCGCGGCAAGCCTCATCTGCTGTGCTACCTCGGTGTCATGGGGCCGCAGGACGGCGTCGACTACGCCTTGCGGGCCCTCGCGAAACTGCGCGACGAGCTCGGGCGTACCGACTGGCACGCGGTGTTCGTCGGCGCCGGCGACGCCTTCGACGCGATGGTCGAGCTGTCACGGCGGCTCGGGCTGTCGGAGCAGGTGGAGTTCACCGGACGCATTCCGGACGCCGACCTGGTGCGCTACCTGTCCACCGCGGACGTGTGCCTCTCCCCCGACCCGCGCAATCCGCTCAACGACGTGTCGACCATGAACAAGGTCCTCGAGTACATGGTGATGGGCCGGCCGATCGTCTCGTTCGACCTCCGCGAGGCGCGGGTCTCCGCCGGTGACGCCGCCGTGTACGCGCCCGCCAACGACGAGGGCGCGTTCGCCGGACTCGTCGCACAGCTCCTCGACGACCCGGAGGAGCGCGCCCGGATGGGCAAGATCGGCCAGGAACGCATCAGCGGGCAGCTCGCCTGGCGGCACTCGCAGCAGTCGCTGCTGGCCGCCTACGCCGCCGCCTGCCGTGGTCGCACCCCCGTGTCGCAGAACGGCCCGGTCCGGACGGGGAGAAGGCCGCGCCGTTGAGCGATGACACCATACGTCTGGTCACGATCGGACGGATCCTCCGTCGGCGTGGGCGGCTTCTCACCATCCTGGCCGTGGTGGGCGCGCTCGTCGGCTACGGCGCCTCCCTGCTGATTCCGCCGCGCTACACGACGTCGGCGTCGGTGCTGCTGCCCGGGGCGTGGGAGGAGCGCGAGCTGCTGACCCAGGCGGAGATCGCGACCAGTTCGGTGGTGGTCGACCGCGCGGCCGCCGCGCTCGGCTGGGCCGGGGTCGACGGCATCGAGCTGCGGGACCGGGTGACCGCCAAGGCCGCCGACGGGAACATCATCAAGATCTCCGGCACGGCCGACACCCCGGAACGCGCACAGCGGCTGTCCGACACGGTCGCCGAGGAGTTCGTCACGTTCGCCGCCCAGATCATGGGCGACAACACCGACCCCGAGGCGGCGGCCCGGCCCGAGGCACTGCGGCAGTCGGTGGCGAAGACCACCCACCGGATCAACGAGCTCGCCGACGAGGCCGGTCCGGGGCGGAGCGTGGAGAGCGTGCAGACCCGTACCGAGCTGGCGAAGCTGCGCACGGCGCTGCAGGAGGCCGTGGACAGGCTGGAGAAGGCCGACACGGCGACCGACCGGCCCGACATGGTCGTCATGGGCCCGGCGGCCCGGCCTGCGGGCGAGGAGCCGCCGACGAGGACGCAGCTCGTCGGCGGCGGGGCGCTGCTGTTCGTCCTGTTCGCGGTCATCGGTCATCTCGCCGCCGCGCGGGTGGGTCGCCGCCTGCGCACCGGGGCGGACATCACCGCGGCACTGGGCTCGACGTTGCTCGGCGCCGTCGACGTGACGGGTGGACGGGCCGCGGACCGGCCGAAGGGCGGGGGCGCCCGGGCCGTGTTCCGCCGGCTGCTCGGTGTCGACGTCCGCTGGGACATACCGTCCCCCGGGGCCTCCGGCGACGACGAGAGCAGGCAGATCCGCTACCGGCGGGTGTGTGCCCGTCTCCGGGACCGGCTGCCGGCCCCCCGGCGGCTGCTCGTCGTCGTCCCGGACGGCGACGAGGTCGCCCGTCGGGCGGCCGCGCAGCTCGTCGCCGAGGCCGAGAACGACTCCTCACCGGACTCCTCGAACAGCGGACTCCTCGTGCTGCACGTCGTGGGGGTCTCGGTGTCCCGGCCGATGGTGCCGGACCGCGCGGGCGAGTCCGGTGCCGTGGTCGTGGTGAGCGCGGGCAGCTGGACGGCGGGCGAACTCGCGGGGATCGCCGAGGCGTGTGCCGACGCCCGGCACGAGGTCGTCGGCACCGTCCTCGCCGGCACGGTCTGGGCCCGCCCGACACGCTCCTCCGGCCGCCCCCGCCGTGCCACCGCGCCGGTGCTCGCGGTCGGCGGCGCCGCGAAGGGCGGTGAACGGTGACGACGCGTACGACACCGGAGTCGTCGGCCCCCGCTCCCCTGCTCGACCTCCAGGTCCTCGTGGTGGCGGTCCGCAGGCGACGCCGCCTCTGGGGCTCCATGGCCCTCATCGGGCTGCTCCTCGGTGTGGCGATGGCCGTGCTGCTGCCGCCACCGCCGACCGCGACGACCAAACTCCTGGTCGCGCATCAGGAGGACCAGCCGAACGACCCCGGAACCCTCATCCGGACCGACGCCGCGCTGCTGCAGACCACCCGGATCGCCGACCAGGCACTGCGGTCCCTCGGCTCCCGGGAGAAGCCCGAGGAGTTCATGGAGGACTACGAGGGCGTCGGGCTGACCAACAACCTGCTGCGGATCGATGTGACGGGTGACAGCGAAGCGGAGGCCGTGGCCCGCGCCCGGGCGCTCGCCGACGCGTTCGTCGCCGACCACGTCAGACGGATAGGGGAAGCGGCCGACGCCGAGTCCAAGGCCCTGCTCGACCAGCGTGACCGGCTGCGGGCCGATCTCGCCCAGGTCGACAAGGCCATCGGCGAGGGATCGTCGGAGAGCGGGCCGAAGGTGTCGGCCGACATGGAGTCGCTCTTCGCCCGCCGGGCCGAACTCACCTCGCAGATATCCGACTTCGGCCGGCGCGCCGCGGAGGCGCGGATCGGCACGCCCCGGCTCGTCTCCGGTACGCAGATCGTGGACGCCCCGCGCGCGGTGCGGCACTCCCTGCCCAGGACCGCCGGCACCAACGCCGCGATCGGGCTCGCCCTGGGGCTCGCGCTCGGGCTCGCGGTGGCCGCGGTCGGCGCGGTGGTGGCGGACCGCCCCGTGCTGCGCCGCGAGATCGCGGCACACCTCGGTGCCTCCGTCATCGCCGAACTTCCCCGCCGGTCACCCCGGTTGTGGCAGCGCCGACGGATCCGGGCGGCCCGGACGAGGCTCACCGCCTCCCTCGCCCGCACCGTGCGCGGCTCCGCCGGACCGGTGTCCCTGCTCGCACTGGGCTCCACGCGCGCCACCACCGGGATCGCCCTGGATCTCGCCGGCGCGCTCGCGGTGGACGGGCCCGTGGCCGTCATCGACGGCCTGCCCGGCCTGCCGCTCACCCATCGCGACCCGAAGCCGGGAGACCCCACCGTGGTCAGCGCCGAGCGGGCCGCTTCCGTCCCGCACCGGCAACGCAGGGTCGGCGTCGGCTCGGTGGCGCCCGGTACGGCGTGGACCGACCTCCAGCACCTCGGCACCCGGACGGTCCTCGTCGTGCGTGCCGGGCACGGCAGCGCCGCATGGCTGCACACCGTGGCGCGACACCTCGCGGACCAGCGCATCGCCGTGATCGGTGTGGTGCTGATCGACCCCGATCCGGGCGACCGTACCGACGGCACGCTGTGGGACGGGCCGCACGCCGCGCCACGGGACGGGGGCGAGCGGCCGGCCCGGCGGAACGGTGGGGGTACCTCCCACGCCGTTCAGGCAGCTGGGGAGGGCCGGCGACGGGCGGAGCGGCTGCCGATGTGGGCGGCGCGGGTCAAGGACAGCGACGACGAGGAGGGGCGGTAGGACATGTGTGGCATCGCAGGCACGTACCGATGGCCGGACGGGAAGGTCGTGACCGACCGGCTCACCGACACTCTCGCGCACCGTGGCCCGGACGGGGCGGGCCGGTACAGCCATCGCGCCGGTGACGGCGAGGTGCACCTGGGGCACCGCAGGCTGGCGATCGTCGACCTGTCGGAGACCGGCGCCCAGCCGATGGTCTCGGGCGGCCTCGTCCTGACCTACAACGGGGAGTTGTACAACGCGCCCGAGCTGCGGGCGGAGCTGGCGGCCGGCGGGGTGCGCTTCCGCGGTACGTCGGACACGGAGGTGCTCCTCGAGGCGTGGCGGCGCTGGGGCACGGACTGTCTGCCCCGGCTGCGCGGCATGTTCGCGTTCGGGATCTTCGACGAGCGCACCGGGGAGCTCGTGCTCGCCCGGGACCAGCTCGGCATCAAGCCGCTGTTCCTGCTGCGGCGCGGCGAGGGACTGGTGTTCGCCTCCGAGCTGAAGGCGCTGGCCGCCGCCACCGGCGGATCACTGCGGGTGGACGACGCGGCGCTGGTGGCCTCGCTGCTGTACTACTGGGTGCCGGACTCGCGGTGCGCGTTCCGCGAGGCGGAGAAGCTGCCGCCGGGGAGCTGGCTGCGCGTCCGGCCCGACGGCCGGGTGGAACGCGGCCGGTACTGGAACCTGAAGGACGTCGCCGCCGAGGGCCGCGAGCGTGCCCGCAGCGGCGAGCTGCCGGACCTGGCCGCCATCGTCGAGGAGTCGACGCGGCGCCATCTGCTCTCCGACGTCCCCGTGGCGACGTTCCTGTCCGGCGGTCTCGACTCCAGCTATCTGACCGCGCTCGCGGCCCGCGACCGACCCGGGATCTCCGCCTACACGATCGGGTTCCGCGCCGAGGACGCCAGGTTCGAGGCGATGCCGGACGACCTGCGCTATGCGCGTCAGGTGGCCGAGCGGTTCGGCGTCGATCTGCACGAGATCGAGATCGCTCCGAACGTGCTCGATCTCCTGCCGCGGATGACGTACCACCTGGACGAGCCGATCGGCGACCCCGCCGCGATCAACACGTTCCTGATCTGCTCGGCCGCGCGGGAGGCCGGAGTCAAGGTGATGCTCTCGGGGATGGGCGCCGACGAGCTGTTCGCCGGATACCGCAAGCACCTGGCCAACCTGATCGCGCTGCGCTACCAGCGCGTCCCGGGTGCGCTGCGGCACGGCCTGTCCGCGGCGGTGGACCGGCTGCCGGTCGCGACGGCCCGCCGGGGATACCGCTCGGTGCGCTTCGCGAAGCGGTTCCTCTCCTTCGCCGATCTGCCGGAGGAGACCGCCTTCCGGCGCAGCTACACCATGTACGACCAGGACGAGCTGCTCGCCCTGGTCGATCCGGATCTCGCCGGGACGGTCGGGGACGTGCTGACCGAGCACGCGGACGTCTACGAGGACAACGACCTCGACGACTTCGTCAACCGCATGTGCCTGGGTGACGCACGGATGTTCCTGCCGGGCCTGAACCTCGCGTACACGGACCGGTCGAGCATGGCCGCGTCGACCGAGGTACGGGTGCCGTACGTGGACGTCGAGGTGGTCAGGGCGGCGTTCGCCGTGCCCGGTGACCGCAAGATCGTCGGACGGCAGGGCAAGGCCGTCCTCAAGGAGGCGGCCACCTCGGTCCTGCCCCGGGAGATCGTGTACCGGCCCAAGGGTCTGTTCAGCGCCCCGCTGCGCGCCTGGATGAGCCGGGACCTGGCACCGCTGGTGCGCGAGGTGGTGAACGACGGCCTGCTCGTACGGAACGGCTTCCTGCGCCGCGACGCGCTGGCGCGGATGGTCGCCGAGGACGCGGCCGGACAGCGGGACTTCTCCAAGCATCTCTGGCATGTGCTGACCCTCGAGTACTGGTATCGCGGCGCGACCTCCGGGTCCGGCCGGGACACGCTCGAGAAGGCTTAGAAACAAGGGGACTTCGGTGAAACAGGTTGTACAGAACTACAAGTCCGGCGAACTCGCGGTGCTCGACGTGCCGGTGCCGGGGTGCAAGCCGGGGGGTGTGCTCGTCCGCACGTCCTACTCGCTGATATCGACCGGGACCGAGCTGATGAAGGTCTCCGAGGCCGGCATGTCGATGCTGGGCAAGGCCCGTTCCCGGCCGGACCAGGTGGCCAAGGTCATGCAGAGCGTGGCCACCAACGGGATTCCCGCCACCTACCAGAAGGTGATGGGCAAGCTCGACTCCTACACGCCGCTGGGCTATTCGCTGTGCGGGGTGGTCGAGCAGGTCGGCCCCGGTGTCGACGACGTGAAGGTCGGCGACGTCGTGGCCTGCGCCGGCAACGAGCACGCCCTGCACGCCGAGCTGAACTGGGTGCCGAAGAACCTCTACGCCAAGGTGCCGGACGGGCTCGCGCCGCGGCACGCGGCCTTCGGCACCGTCGGGTCGATCGCGATGCAGGGCGTCCGGCAGGGCGAACCGCAGCTCGGCGAGGTGGCGCTCGTCATCGGCCTCGGACTGATCGGGCAGCTGGTCGTGCAGCTCCTCACCGCCTCGGGGGTCCGCGTCGTCGGGGCCGACCCCGACCCGGCGCGCTGTGAGCTCGCCGAGCGCCTGGGCGCCGTGGCCTGCGGCGATCCCGGGTCCACGGCCATCGAGGCCGCCGTCGCCGAACTCACCGACGGTCACGGGGTGGACCAGGTGTACCTGGCCGCGGGCGGCGGCAGCAACCAGCCCGTCGAGCTGGCCGCCCGGCTGTGCCGGGACCGCGGCCGGGTCGTCGACATCGGCAAGTGCCGTCTGGACCTGCCGTGGAACGCGTACTACGAGAAGGAGCTGGACGTCCGGTTCTCCCGCTCGTACGGCCCCGGGCGCTACGACCCGGAGTACGAGCTCGAAGGGCGGGACTACCCGATCGGGTACGTCCGGTGGACCGAGCGCCGCAACCTGGCCTGCTTCCTCGATCTCATGGCCCGCGGCCGGGTCGACGTGGAGCCCCTGGTCTCCCACGTCGCCGACTTCGACGACGCCGTCGACACCTACCGGCGGCTGAAGGACGGCGACCTGAAGGCCGTGGCGGTGCTGTTCCGGTACCCCGAGGAGAAGGGGAAGGCCCCGGCCCCGGCGGTGGCCGTGCCCGCGGTGCGCCGCGGCGCCGGAGGCCCCGCCCCGGCCCGGCCGGCGAAGACGCCGGTGCGTCTCGCGTTCGTCGGCGCGGGGAACTACGCGACGTCGATGCTACTGCCGCACCTGGTCGGGCGCGACGGCGTCGAGCTGTCCACCGTCGTCACCACGACGGCGTTGTCCGCGGCCAACGCGCAGCGGAAGTTCGGCTTCGCCGAGGCGACCACGGATCTCGACGCCGTGCTCGGCGACCCGTCCGTCGACGCGGTCTTCGTCGTCACCCGTCACAGCTCGCATGCCGAACTGACCCGCAAGGCGCTCCTCGCCGGCAAGACGGTGTTCGTGGAGAAGCCGCTCGCCCTCTCCGAGGACGAGCTGGCCGGGGTCCTCGCGGCGGTGGAGGAGTCCGGCAACGACCGGCTTCAGGTGGGGTTCAACCGCCGCTTCGCGCCGCTGCTGCAGGAGGCGAGGACACGGTTCGGTGTCCGGACCGGTCCGGCGAACCTCCGCTACCTGGTCAACGCGGGCCGGCTGCAGCACGGCAGCTGGTACCTCCAGCAGGGCACCGAGGGCTCGCGGTTCGCCGGCGAGGGCGGACACTTCATCGACACGGCGAGCTGGCTGCTCGGCGCCGACCCGGTCTCGGTGTACGCGGTGGCCACGTCCGGCGACGACGACCTGCAGGTCGTGCTGCGCTACCGGGACGGGTCCACCGCCACCATCAGTTACGTCACCACCGGGCCGTCCAGCTTCCCCAAGGAGACGCTGGACCTCGTCGCGGACGGCAAGGTGCTGCGGCTCGACGACTTCGTCCGTGCCTCGGTCTACGGGAGCAAGCGCTGGGTCAGCTCGCGGCTGCCCCAGGCCAGGGACAAGGGTCAGAACGCCGAACTGGCCGCGTTCGTCAGGGCGGTGCGGACCGGCGGGCCGATGCCGGTGCCGCTGGAGTCGCTGGTCGCCACCACGGCGGCCACCCTCGCCGTGCGGGCCGGCCTTGCCGGCGGCGCGCCGGTGACCTTGGCGGGGGCTCGATGAGCATGAGCGCGGGCTGGTACCTCCGGCGCCTGTCCCGGATGGGACCGCAGGAGGTCGGCGGCCGGCTGGCCGACACGGTGCGCAGGCGGCGCTGGCGGTCGGCGCTTCCGGACGCGCCGAGCGTGACGGGTGCCCGGTTCACGGCCGTCCTGCCCGCCGGGACCATCGCCGCGGTGCCGCCGGACGCGGCGAAGCGGCTGGTCGCCGAGGCGGACCGGCTGATGGCCGGGCACGCCGAGTACTTCGGGGTGCACCGCGACGACCTGACCGACCCGGACTGGTGGTACGACCCGAAGACCGGGCGCCGGGCTCCGTGGGGATACGCCTTCGACGTGCCGTACCGGAAGGAGGAGACGGTCGGGGACATCAAGCAGATCTGGGAGCTGTCCCGGCACCAGTACCTCACCGTGCTCGCCGCCGCCTACGCGGTCACCGGGGACGAGCGGTACGCCGAGCGGGTGGACAAGCACCTGCGGCTGTGGTGGGCGGCCAACGCGCCGCTGCGCGGAGTGCACTGGATCAGCGGCATCGAGCTGGGGATCCGGCTGCTGTCCTGGGTGTGGATCCGGCGGCTGCTCGACGGCTGGGCGGGCGCGGCCGCGCTGTTCGAGGACAACCCGGTGGCGCGGAAGCAGATCTGGCACCACCAGCGCTGGCTGGCCGCCTTCCCCAGCCGGGGGTCCTCGGCGAACAACCACGTCATCGCCGAGGCCGCCGGTCAGCTCGCCGCGGCCTGCGCGTTCGGGTGGTTCCCCTCGTCGGCGCGCTGGCGGGCCGACGCGATGCGGTCCCTGGACCGGCATCTGCGGAGCAACACGTTCGGCTCCGGACTCAACCGCGAACTGGCCACCGAGTACCACGGGCTCGTGCTCGAACTCGGCCTGGCCGCGGTGGCAGAGGCGGATGCCGCGGGCGTGGCGGTCCCCCCGACGGTCCGCCTGGTGCTGCTGCGGATGACCGACGCCCTCGCCGCCGTCGTGGACGGGCGGTTACGGCCGCCGCGCCAGGGCGACGCGGACGACGGGCACGGTCTGATCGTGGACGGCGCGGGCACCGACCGCTGGGCCTCGCTCCTCGCCACCGGGGACGCCGTGTTCGGCCGGCTCGACTGGTGGCCGGAGGTGACCGGCACCGATGTGCGGACCCCGCTGCTCGCCGCGCTCGTCCGGCCGTACGCGAGGAAGGGACAGGCTGTGGGCCGCCCGGCGAGCCGGCCGGCCCACTTCGCCGACGCGGGCATGACGATCCTGCGCGGTCCCGAGGAGATCTGGTGCCGCTGCGACGGCGGCCCGCACGGGTTCCTGTCCATCGCCGCGCACGCCCACGCGGACGCGCTCTCCGTGGAGGTCCGGCACGACGGGGTGGACGTGCTCGCCGACCCGGGGACGTTCTGCTACCACGGGCAGCCCGAGTGGCGGCAGTACTTCCGGTCGACCCTCGGCCACAACACCCTGCAGTGGGACGGCGGCGACCAGTCCGTCTCGGGCGGCCCGTTCCTGTGGACCCGGCATGCCCGCACCCGCGTCCTGGTCGCGGACCCTTCCTTCGCCACCACCGGGGGGACGGCCCGCTGGTGCGCCGAGCACGACGGCTACCAGCGCTCCGTGCACCGCCGCCGGGTGGAGCTGACCCCCGCGAGCCGGGAGGTCCGCGTGGTGGACGAGGTCCGCGGCGACTCCGGGGCCGTACGCCTGGCGTTCCACCTGGGTCCGGCGATCTCCGCGGACCTGTCGGGGAACCGGGCGGTGCTCGCCTGGACCCGGGACGGCGAGGACCGCTCGGCGGTGCTCGACCTGCCCGGGGAGCTGTCCTGGCGGGCGCATCGCGGGGAGACCCACCCGCCGCTGGGCTGGTACTCCGCCGGCTTCGGGCGCAAGGAACCCGCCACCACGCTGGTCGGCACCGGCTTCGCCGACGGCGTGGCCGGGTTCACCACCGTGCTCGGGTTCCGCGGCTAGGGGGGCGCGTGGGGATCAGGGGGCGGTACGGGGCGTGGACGGTGGCACCGCTGACGGTGGTCCTGCTGGTGGCGTCCGGCTGCACGGGCACGCCGGCCGCCCCGGCGAAAGCGACCGGTGGCCACGCCGGGTCCGGGGCGTCCGCCTCCCCCGAAGCGTCCGCCTCCCCCTCTGTCCCCGGAGCGTCCGACGCGTCCGCAGCGCCCTCCGCCTCCCCGGCCCGGGTCTGCGACCGGCCCGCCGCCGGGCCGGTGAAGCCGCCGCCGGGCGCGGTGACGGTCGACCCCGCGGTCGTCGGCGACCTGGCCGCCAAGACCGAGAACAGCCCCCCGCACACCACGTTCTGGCTCCGCCCGGGCAAGCACACCCTGGAGCCGGACCCCTATGCCCAGGTCATGGCCAAGGAGGGCAACCGCTACCTCGGCGCGCCGGGCGCGGTGCTCGACGGCCGGAGGATCAACCAGTACGCGTTCAGCGGCACCGCCCGCGACGTCACCATCCGGTACCTGACCGTGGAGCGTTTCATCGCGCCGCACGACGAGGGCGTGGTCAACCACGACATGGCCGACGGGTGGGTGATCGAGCACGCGACCATCCAGAACAACTCCGGGGCCGGGCTGATGGCCGGTGCGCGCCAGCGGGTCCGCGCCAGCTGTCTGCGCGACAACGGCCAGTACGGCATGAACGCCTACAAGACCGGCGACAGCATCCGCGGCCTGGTGGTCGAGGGCAACGAGATCGTGGGCAACAACACCGACGACTGGGAGCGGCGGCAGCCGGGCTGCGGCTGCACCGGCGGCATCAAGTTCTGGGCCGTCGACGGCGCCGACGTACGCGGCAACTGGGTGCACGACAACCGCGGGACCGGACTGTGGGCCGACAACAACAACAACGACTTCCGTATCGAGGACAACCTGATCGAGTCCAACGACGGTGCCGCGCTGATGTACGAGACGAGCTACAACGCGGTCGTCCGCAACAACACGATCCGGCGGAACAACTGGGTCGAGGGCCGCGCGTACGCCGGGGACGGCGACGACTTCCCGTACGCGACCGTCTACGTGTCCGAGGCCGGCGGTGAACCACGGGTCCCGGCCCGCACGGACAGGATCGAGATCTACGGGAACGTGCTGGAGAACAACTGGAACGGGATCACCCTGTGGGAGAACGCCGACCGGTTCTGCAACAGCCCGGCCAACACGTCGACCGGGTACTGCACGTTGCTGGTGAAGGACACCCGCCGCTGCGCGCGGCCGGCGATCGCCACCGCGCCGCTCTACGGCGACTGCCGGTGGAAGACGCAGCGGGTCGACATCCACGGCAACCGCTTCGTCCTCGACCCGTCCGTGGTCGGGTGCGCGGCGGAGTGCGGGCGCATGGCGGTGTTCGCCAACGACGGCACATCGCCGGACTGGTCGCCGTACAAGGGCAGGCGGGTGGCCGAGGCGATCACCCATCAGCAGCAGAACCGCTGGCACGGCAACGTCTACCGCGGCCCGTGGAGCTTCGTCGCCGGCGACCCGAGCCGGGCGCTGGACTCCCGGCAGTGGCAGGGCACGCCGTACCGACAGGACGCGGGCAGCGACTTCGGCCCCCGGGCCGGTGGTTGAGGTGGACGAGGACCTGAGGAGCGACCGGCTGCCGGGTGGATCGGACACGGCGAGCGCACGATCCGCCGCCGCAATGAGCCCGGGCGGCACACCGAAGGCCGTCGGGATCGTCTGGGCGCTGCTGGGCCTCAACACACTCGGCTCGGCAGGGGCGAAGACCGTCGTCGCGATCCCCCGCTCCCTCATCCAGATGGCCACCATGGGTGCGCTGGTCGCGGCGTTCGCGCTGGCCCTGGCGCTCAATCCCCGGCTGCGCATCCGGCCCAGCGCCTTCCTGTTCCTGCTCACACTGCTGGTCGTGCCGAGCCTGATCGCCAGCGTGCAGCTGGAGGTCGAGTTCGGCGCGCTGTTCCGCTGCGCCCGGCTGGCGCTCTTCGTCGGCACGCTGTGGCTGCTCAGCCGCTGGTGGGACGGCGGCCTGACGTTCGTCCGCCACCACATCCGGATGTACTTCGCGGTCCTCGTCCTGGTGGCCGCGGGCCTGGCCGTCTCACCGGCCACGGCCATGCCCGAGTACTACGGCGGGCGGCTGGTCGGCGCGTTGTGGCCGCTCACCCCGCCGCAGATCGGGCAGTACGCCGCGGTGGTCATCGGGCTCGCCGTGCTGCTCCTGCTCGGCCGCCGGACCACCGGGGCCGGTGCCGCGGTGGTCATCGTGCCGTCCCTCGTACTGCTCGCGATGACCCACACCCGGACGGCCACGCTCGGTCTCCTCATCGGTCTCGTGCTCGCGATCGGCTCGCTCGTCCTGACGAGCGCCGCGGCCCGCCGGTTCTTCGCCTGGGCGGTGCTGTGCGCCACGGTGGCCGCCGTGGTGTTCAGCTCCGCGCTGCGGGCCTGGTTCCTGCGCGGGCAGAGCCAGGAGAACTTCGCCAACCTGACCGGGCGGGCCAAGGTCTGGGACGCGCTCCTCGCGGCGCCCCGGACGACCGGGGAGAAGGTGTTCGGCACGGGCCTGGGCGACAAGTCGTTCGACGGGCTCCCGATCGACAACAGCTGGCTGGCCGTCTACGACGAGCAGGGGCTGATCGGCGTCACCCTCGTGGCGGCGGTCGTCCTCGTGCTCGGCGGTGTCGCGCTGCTGCGGCCGCCGTCGCTGCCGAGGGCCTGCGCGATCTTCCTGATCGGCTACTGCGGGATCTCGTCGTACACCGAGGTGGGCCTCGGCGACGCCTCGGCCTATCTGCTCCATCTGGCCCTGGCCGCCTCGCTCCTCGCGCTCCCCGCCCCGGCCACACCCCTCCCGACGCACGACATCCCCCGACGCCGTAACCCGCTCTGGGCCAGGAGGTGACCCCGAACATGCATGTCCTAGTGGTCCACAACCGCTACTCCTCGGCACAGCCGAGCGGGGAGAACAGGGTCGTCGACGAAGAGGTGGGGCTGCTGCGCGCGGCCGGCCACCGGGTCGACCTGTTCGAGCGGCGCAGTGACGACATCGCGGCCCGCTCCCTGCCGGGGAAGGTCGCGGTGCCGCTCCTCGTGCCGTGGAACCCGAAGGCCCGCGCGGAGCTCACCGCCCGCCTCCGCGCCGACCGGCCGGACGTGGTGCACGTCCACAACGTGTTCCCGCTCCTGTCGCCCTCGGTGCTCGCCGCCTGCGCGGACGCCGGCGTGCCCGTCGTCGCCACGCTGCACAACTACACCCAGGTCTGCCCGCCCGGCACCCTGCACCGGGACGGCCGGCAGTGCACCGAGTGCGTCGGGCCGGCGCTGCCGCTGCCCGCCGTCCGGCACGGCTGCTACCGGAACTCCCGGCTGGCGACGGTGCCTCTCGCGGTCAGCCTGTCGGTGAACCGGCGCCGTTGGTGGTCCGGCGTGGAGCGGTTCCTCTGCATCTCCGCGGCGCAGCGGGACGTCCTTGTGCGGTCCGGCATGCCGGCCGAGCGGCTCGCCGTGAAGCACAACTTCGTGCCCGACCCGGGCGCCGTACGGACGGACGCCGGCGAGCAGCTGCTCTTCCTCGGCCGGCTCGCGGACGCCAAGGGCATACGGCTGCTCATGGCGGCGTGGGACCAGGTCGCCGCGGACGGCGGCGTGGGCGTGCCGCTCGTGATCGCCGGGGCGGGGCCGCTGGAGCGCGAGGTGACCGCCTGGGCGGCGGGCCGGCAGGACGTCCGGTACGCGGGCCTGTGGGACCCGGCGGAGTGCCGGCGGGCCGTCGCGCGGTCGGTGGCCGTGCTGGCTCCGTCGCTGGCCATGGAGACCTTCGGCCTGGTGGTCGCGGAGGCGATGGCGGCGGGGGTCCCGGCCGTCGCCGCCGCTCACGGCGCCTTCGTCGAACTCGTCGAGGACGGGGTGACCGGTCTGCTGCACACGCCGGGCGATCCCGCCTCGCTCGCGTCCCGCATCCGCCGGATCGCGGCGGAGCCGGACCGCAACCGGGAGATGGGCGAGGCGGCCCGGCGCCGTTACGAGAAGGGGTTCAGCCCGTCCGTGGGCCTGGACCGCCTTCTGGAGGAGTACCGCACCGCGATCGCGGTGGGGTCGGGCGGCGGGCACAGCACGCCGCCGGCACGGAACGAAGAAGCCGGCTCGTCGCGGGGCACCCGCGCGAGCGGAGATGGGGGGAAGTAGATGACACGATGCCGACTCTGCGGCTCGGCGGCGCTGGCCAGCGTCGTCGATCTGGGGGCGACTCCGCCGTGCGAGAGCTTTCTCGCCGCGGACCGACTGGACCAGCCGGAGCCCGCGTACCCGCTGCACCTGCGGGTCTGTACCGACTGCTGGCTCGCGCAGATCCCGCCGCTGATCACGCCGGAGGAGACCTTCCAGGAGTACGCGTACTTCTCCTCGTACTCGACCTCCTGGGTGGAGCACGCGCGCACGTTCGTCACCGACGCCGTACGGCGGGTCGGGCTCGGCCCCGACGCCTTCGTGGTCGAGGTCGCGAGCAATGACGGATACCTGCTGAAGCACGTGGTGGACCGGGGGATCCGCTGCCTCGGCATCGAGCCGTCGGTGAACGTCGGTGCCGCGGCGCGGGACGCGGGTGTGCCCACGCTCACCGAGTTCCTGTCCCCGCAGACCGCCTCGGCCGTCCGCGCCGAGCACGGGCCGGCGGACCTGGTCGTCGCCAACAACGTGTACGCGCACATCCCCGACGTGGTCGGCTTCACCGAAGGGCTGCGCGCCCTGGTCGCCGACGACGGCTGGGTCTCCATCGAGGTGCAGCACCTGCTGACCCTGATCGAGGAGAACCAGTACGACACGATCTACCACGAGCACTTCCAGTACTACACGGTCGCGTCCGCCGCCCGGGCGCTCGCGAGCGGCGGGCTCACGCTCGTGGACGTCGAGCTGCTGCCCACACACGGCGGATCCATCCGGCTGTGGGCACGGCCGGACGAGGTCGCCGGCGAGCCGAGCCGCCGGGTGGCCGAGGTGCTCGACCGGGAGAAGGCCGCCGGGCTCCAGGAGCTGTCCGGATACGCGGAGTTCTCCGCCCGGGTGGCCAAGGTGCGCCGGGACCTCCTGCGGTTCCTCATCGACGTCGCCGAGCGCGGCGAGACGGTCGTCGGCTACGGCGCCCCGGGCAAGGGCAACACCCTGCTCAACCACTGCGGCATCCGGCCCGACCTGCTCGCCTACACGGTCGACCGCAACCCCTACAAGCACGGCCGGTTCACGCCGGGCACCCGCATCCCGGTCCTGCCGCCCGAGCGGATAGCCGCCGACCGGCCGGACTACGTCCTCGTCCTCCCGTGGAACCTGCGGGACGAGCTGGTCGAGCAACTGTCCTTCGTGCACGAGTGGGGCGGCCGGCTGGTCTTCCCCATCCCGGAACTCAGCATCGTCGAGGTGAAGCCGTGAAGGTCGTACTGTTCTGCGGCGGTTATGGACTGCGTATGCGCAGCGGAGCCTCCGACGACATCCCCAAGCCGATGGCGATGGTCGGCCCCCGCCCGCTGATCTGGCACGTGATGCGCTACTACGCGTCCTTCGGGCACACGGAGTTCATCCTGTGCCTCGGGTACGGGGCCCATCACATCAAGGACTTCTTCCTCCACTACGAGGAGACCACGTCCAACGACTTCGTGCTGCGGGGCGGGAAGACCGAGCTGCTCTCCACCGACATCGCCGACTGGACGATCACGTTCGCGCAGACCGGCATCGAGTCGCCGATCGGGGAGCGGCTGCGCCGGGTGCGGCACCACCTGGACGGCGACGAGATGTTCCTCGCCAACTACGCCGACGTGCTCACCGACGCCCCGCTGCCGGAGATGATCGAGCGGTTCTCCCGGCGCGACGCCGGCGCGTCGATGATGGTGGTGCCGCCGCAGTCCTCGTTCCACTGCGTGGACCTGGGTGAGGACGGTCTCGTGGGGGGCATCACGGCGGTCGCCGACATGCCGCTGTGGGAGAACGGTGGCTACTTCGTGCTTCGCCAGGAGGTCTTCGACCACATACCGGAGAACGGTGACCTGGTCGCCGACGGCTGCTCCCAACTGGCCAAGCGTGGACGGCTGGTGGCGTACCAGCACCGCGGCTTCTGGAAGCCGACCGACACCGTGAAGGAGCGGGCCGCGCTCGACGCCGCGTACACCCGGGGCGACCGCCCGTGGGCGGTGTGGGAGCGGGACGGCGTGGGCACGGGCGCGCCGGTGAGGACCGCGTGATCCGGCTCGGCTCCGGGAGCCTCGACCGGATCGTCGCGGTGGGGGCGCACTGCGACGACATCGCCATCGGAGCCGGCGGCACGCTGCTCACGATGTGCCTCGCGCGGCCGGGCACACGGGTCGACGCCCTGGTGCTCTCCGGCGGCGGCGGCGAGCGCGAGGAGGAGGAGCGGGCCGCGCTCGCCGCCTTCTGCCCGGGGGCCGACCTGCGGCTGACCGTGCTCAAGCTGCCGGACGGCCGGCTGCCCGCGCACTGGGAGGAGGCCAAGTCCGCGGTCGAGGAGCTGCGCGCCCGGACCGAGCCCGACGTGGTCCTCGCGCCGCGTACCGATGACGCGCACCAGGACCATCGCGGCCTGGCGCGACTGCTTCCCACCGCGTTCCGCGACCATCTCGTGCTCGGCTACGAGATCGTCAAGTGGGACGGCGATCTCGGCCGTCCGGCGGCGTACCAGCCGCTGTCGCCGGAGATCGCCGAACGGAAGGTGCGGCTGTTGCAGGAGCACTACCCCTCACAACGGCACCGTCCCTGGTACGACCGGGAGGCCTTCCTCGGCCTGGCCCGGATCCGCGGTATCGAATGCCACGCGCGGTACGCAGAGGCGTTCGCCGTCACCAAACTCACTCTCGATCTGGGGGAATGAACCTTGCGCGTACTGCTGACCGGACACCAGGGCTACCTGGGCACCGTGATGGCCCCGGTCCTCGCGGCCGCCGGGCACGAGGTCGTCGGTCTCGACTCCGGCCTGTTCGCGGACTGCGTGCTCGGCCCGTCGCCCGCGGACCCGTCCGGGCACCGGGTGGACCTGCGCGACGTCACGGCCGAGCACGTGGCCGGGGTGGACGCCGTGATCCATCTGGCCGCGCTCTCCAACGACCCGCTGGGGTCGCTGGCGCCGGACCTCACCTACGACATCAACCACCACGCCTCGGTGCGGCTCGCCCGGCTGGCCAAGGACGCCGGGGTGCGGCGTTTCCTGTACGCGTCCACCTGCTCGGTCTACGGCGCCGCCGGCGGTGACGAGCTGGTGGCGGAGGACGCCCCGCTGCGTCCGGTGACGCCGTACGCGGAGTCCAAGGTGCGGGTGGAGGACGACCTGCACGAACTCGCCGACGGCGACTTCAGCCCGGTGTACATGCGCAACGCCACCGCGTTCGGCTTCTCGCCGCGGCTGCGCGCCGACATCGTGCTGAACAACCTGGTGGGCCACGCGCTCCTGTCCGGCGAGGTCCTCGTGATGTCCGACGGCACGCCCTGGCGTCCGCTGGTGCACGCCGCCGACATCGCGCGGGCCTTCGCCGCCGCGCTGACCGCGCCGCGCGAGGCGGTGCACGACCGGGCGTTCAACATCGGCAGCGAGATCAACAACGTCACGGTCGCCGAGATCGCCGAGCAGGTCGCCGAGGCGGTGTCCGGCTCGAAGGTGGTGATCACCGGGGAGACCGGTGCCGATCCGCGGTCGTACCGGGTGGACTTCTCCCGGTTCCGGGCCGCGCTGCCCGGCTTCGACTGCGAGTGGACGGTGAAGCGGGGGGCGCTGGAACTCGCTGACGCCTACCGGGAGTTCGGTCTGACCCGGGAGGACTTCGAGCGCCGCTTCACCCGGCTCGCGGTGCTGCGCGCGGCGTCAGGGACCGGAGCCGTCGACGACACCCTGCGGTGGCGCCGATGACCGCGGCCGGCGAGGAGCCGACGCCCTCGGCCGGCGAGCTGATGCACGCGCTGGTGGAGCGGCTGTACCCGCTCTGCCGGAGCATCACCGGCGACGGGGTGCGCGCCACATTGGACATCGTCGGCGAGTACGTTCCGCTGGAGGTGCACGAGGTCCCGACCGGGACGCAGGTGCTCGACTGGACGGTCCCGCAGGAGTGGAACATCCGGGACGCGTACATCGCCGACTCCGCGGGCAACCGGGTCGTCGACTTCGCCGCGTCCAGCCTGCACGTGCTCGGCTACAGCGTGCCGGTGTCGCGGACCATGCCGCTGTCCGAGCTGCGGGAACACCTGCACACCCTGCCGGACCATCCGACATGGGTGCCGTACCGCACCAGCTACTACACGCCGGAGTGGGGGTTCTGCCTGGCCCAGGAGACCCTGGACGCGCTGCCGGACGGCGAGTACGAGGTGCGCGTCGACTCCACGCTCTCGGACGGCCACCTCACCTACGCCGAGCACGTGGTCCCGGGGCAGGTCCCCGACGAGGTCATCGTCTCCTGCCACGTCTGCCACCCGTCGCTGGCCAACGACAACCTGGCCGGCATCGCGGTGGCGACGTTCCTGGCCAGGGCGCTGGCGGAGGAGACGCCGTACTACACCTATCGTTTCATCTACGCGCCGGGCACGATCGGGGCGATCACCTGGCTGGCCCGGAACGCGGAGCGGATCGGGAGGGTCAAGCACGGGCTGGTGCTGGCCTGCGCCGGCGACTCGGGCCGGCTGACGTACAAGCGGAGCAGACGCGGTGACGCGGAGATCGACCGGGTGATGTCGCATGTCCTGGTCGCCTCCGAACGCCCGCACCACGTAGCCGAGTTCACGCCGTACGGCTACGACGAGCGGCAGTACTGCTCGCCCGGGTTCGATCTCGGCGTGGGCTCGCTCAGCCGGACCCCGTACGCCGGGTACCCCGAGTACCACACCTCGGCGGACAACCCGGACTTCGTCTCCCCGGAGGCGATGGAGGACACGCTGGCCGTCTGCCGCGAGGCGTTCTCCCTGCTCGACCGCAACCGGCGGTACGTCAATCTCAGCCCGTACGGCGAGCCGCAGTTGGGACGGCGGGGGCTGTACGACTCGCTCGGCGGCCGCAGCGACGCGAAGCAGGCCCAGATGGCCATGCTGTGGGTGCTCAGCCTCGCCGACGGCGAGCGCGGTCTGCTGGACGTCGCCGAGCGGTCCGGGCTGCCGTTCGACTCGGTCGCCGGGGCCGCCGACGCCCTGGCCGCCGCGGGACTGATCAAGGCATGACGTGACGAGCGCCGAGAGGGAGAAGACGACGACGCCCGCGGACCCGGCCGGACCCGCCCGGCCGACCGCGCGGCGTGCCATGGCCGGCCGGCTGTCCTGGGGGCTCGCCGACCAGGCGGCGTCCAGCGCGACCAACTTCGTGGTGGGCATCTATGTGGCACGCTCGCTCGGACTGGCGGCGTTCGGCGTGTTCAGCCTGGCCTGGGTGACCTTCGGCGTGGTGCTCGGCGTCTCCCGCGGGCTGGCCACCGACCCGCTCATGGTGCGTTTCAGCGGCGTGCCGGAGGCGTCTTGGCGCGGGGCGGTGGCCCGGTCGTCGGGTACCGCCCTCGGCGTCGGCGTCGCCGTGGGCGCGGTGTGTCTGGCCCTCGGACTCGGGCTCGGCGGCTCCGTGGGAACCGCGTTCGCCTGCCTCGGCGTCGCCCTGCCGGGGCTCCTGCTCCAGGACGCCTGGCGGTTCTCGTTCTTCGCCGCGGGCGCCGGGCGCAAGGCGTTCGTCAACGACGTCGTGATGGGCGTCGCGCTCGTCCCGGCCATGGTCGTGGCGGCCCGGGTGGGCAGCGTGGCCGCCTTCGTGCTCGCCTGGGGGGCGTCCGCCGCGGTGGCCGCGGGATACGGCTACCTCCAGTCCGGCATCCGGCCCCGGCCCGCCGGGGCGCGCGCGTGGACGCGCGAACAGCGCGACCTCGGCTACCGGTACCTCGTCGAGAACGTCGGCGTCAGCGGCGCGGGACAGCTGCGGGCGTACGGGCTCGGCGCGATCGTCGGCGTCAGCGCCGTCGGGGTGGTCCGGGGCGCCGAGCTCCTGCTCGGCCCGTTCCTCGCCGTCCTGATGGGCCTGTCGCTGGTGACCGTCGCGGAGGCGGCACGGGTGCTGCGGCAGGCCCCGCACCGCCTGCGCGCGTTCTGCCTCCTGCTCGGCGGCGGGCAGGCCGCCGCCGCCCTGCTCTGGGGCGCGGCGCTGCTGCTCGTGCCGGACCGGCTCGGTGAGGCCGTGCTCGGCGGCGTCTGGCACGCCGCGTCGGAGCTCATCGTGCCGGCCACGCTCGGCGTCGCGGCGGCGAGCCTCGGCACCGGCGCGGCGGCCGGGCTCCGTGCGCTCGCCGCGGCCCGGCGCAGCCTGCGCTGCCAGCTGATCGCCTCCACCCTCTATGTCGGCGGCGGGCTCGGCGGAGCGGTCGTCGCCGGCACGGTCGGCTCGGCCTGGGGCGTCGCCGCCGCGACGCTCGGCAGCTCGGCCGTGTGGTGGCTGGAGCTGCGGTCCGCCCTGCGCGAGCACCACCAGAACCCCCTTCCCGAAGTGAGGACACCATGACCGCCCCACCCCGGCTCGGCATCGGCCTGCCCGTGTACAACGGCGAGGAGTACCTCGCCGAGGCGCTCGACGCCCTGCTCGGCCAGACCTACGAGGACTTCGAGCTGGTCATCTCCGACAACGCCTCGACCGACGGCACCCAGGACATCTGCCGCACGTACGCGGCGCGGGACCCGCGCATCCGGTACATCCGGCTGACCCGGAACATCGGAGCCGCGCCGAACCACAACTACGTGTTCACCCAGTGCCGGGGCGAGCTGTTCAAGTGGGCCTCGCACGACGACCTGTACGCCCGGGACCTGCTGCGGCGCTGCGTGGACGCGCTGGACGAGCGGCCGGACGTGATCCTGGCCCACGCCGACCAGGCCGTCATCGACGGCGAGGGCCGGGTGAAGGTCCCGTACGAGTACACGCTCGCCACCGACTCGCCGCGCGCGCCGGAGCGGTTCCGCAGCATGCTGTTCGAGCCCGGCGGGGACGACTTCTACGGGGTGATGCGGGCCGACGTGCTGCGCCGGGTGAGGCCGCACGACAGCTACCACCACGCGGACCGCACGTTCGTCTCCGAGATCGGCCTGCACGGGCCGTTCCACCAGGTCCCGGAGCTGTTGTACTTCCGCCGGGACCACCCCACCCGCGCCGAGCGGGCCAACCCCTCCAAGCGCTCCCGGTGCGTCAACCTGGACCCGCGCCGGGCCGGCCCGCTGCACCCGACGCCCCGGCTGCTCGCCGAGTACGTCTGGGGCTTCGTCGCGGCGATCCGGCGGGCGCCGTTGTCGCCTGCGGACCGGCGCGCCTGCTACGGCCACCTCGTCTCCTGGGCGGCCAGCCGGGTCCGGCCGGGCGCCGGCGAGCGGGTCGAGGACCGCGCCCCGGTCGATCCGGACCGGCTCGGCGTCTCCCTCGACGCCATCGTGGCCGGCCGGGAAGGCAGGCGGACATGAGGCCCCCGAAGGGGCCTGCGGTGCGCGTCGGGCTGTTCGGTCTGCTCGGCTCCGGCAACCTCGGCAACGACGGGTCGATGGAGGCCGTGCTGGCGTACCTCCGCCGGGAGCACCGGGACGCGCTCGTGGACGCGATGTGCGGCGGTCCCGAGGTCGTACGGCTCCGGAACCGGCTCCCCGCCACGCGGTTGCACTGGTATCGCGGGGAGTACCGGACCGCGTCGCGAGCGGGCGCGGTCGCGGGGAAGGGGCTCGGCAAGCTCGTCGACGCCGTCCGCACCGCCGCCTGGGTGCGCCGCCACGACGTGGTGATCGTGCCCGGCATGGGCGTCCTGGAGGCCACGCTGCCGCTGCGGCCCTGGGGCTTCCCGTACGCGCTGTTCCTGCTCTGCGCGGCCGGCCGGCTGTTCGGCACCCGGGTCGCGCTGGTCGGCGTCGGCGCCGCCCCGATCGGCAACCGGGCGACCCGGGCCCTGGTGCGCCGGTCGGCTCGGCTCGCCACGTACCGGTCGTACCGTGACACCCAGTCCCGCGACGCCCTGCGGGCGATGGGCGTGGACACCGCGCGCGACGAGGTCCACCCGGACCTCGCCTTCGCCCTGCCGGCACCGCCGCCCGGCACCCCCTCGGGGACGCCGGGCCCGGTGTGCGTCGGCGTCATGGCCTTCCACGGCGGCGACGACGACCGCGCCCGGGCCGAGGAGATCCACCGGCGCTACCTCGACGGGACGACCCGTTTCGTCCGCGCCCTGGTCGAGGACGGCAGGCCGGTCCGGCTGCTCACCGGCGACGAGGTCGACCGGGATGTGGTCGCCGCGATCCTCGAAGCGGTGGACTCCCCGCTGGTCACCGCGGCCGGGACGGCCTCGCTCGGCGACCTGATGAAGGAGATGGCGGCCGCCGACGCCGTGGTGGCGACCCGCTACCACAACCTGGTCTGCGCGCTGAAGGTCGGCGTGCCGACGCTCGCGCTCAGTTACGCGGCGAAGAGCGACGCGCTCATGGACCGGATGGGCCTCGGCGCGTACTGCCACCCGGCCCGCGAGGTCGACGCCGACCGGCTGCTCGACGAGTTCCGGGAACTGGAGAAGCACGCGGCGGAGCTGCGGCGGACCCTCGCCGAGCGGAACCTGACCGTCGCCCGGCAGCTCGACGAGCAGTTCACCGCCCTGACCGCGGCCGTCTTCCCGAAGACCGGCCACCCCCACTCCCCGCGGGAGACCCCATGAAAGCCGTCCAGGTCCCGGAGATCGACGGCGCGTACCTGTTCGAGCCGACGCCGTACGCCGACGAGCGCGGTTTCTTCTGCCGCACGTTCGACGCCGATGTGGTCCGCTCGGTGGGCCTCGACCCGGACGCCTTCGTCCAGGACAGCGTCTCCCGTTCGGTCCGGGGCGTGCTGCGCGGCATGCACCTGCGCTCCGGCGCCGGCGAGGCCAAGCTGGTGCGGTGCTCGTACGGCAGGATCTTCGACGTCGTCGTGGACCTGCGGACGGACTCGCCGACCTACCGCAACCGGGCCTTCTTCGAGCTGTCCGGCGAGACGCAGACGACCCTCTACATCCCGGCCGGGTGCGCGCACGGCTTCCAGGCGCTGACCGAGACCGCCGACACCTCGTACCGGATCGACCGCCCGCACGACCCGGCCGAGGACGTGACGATCGCCTTCGACGACCCGGAACTCGCCATCCCCTGGCCGCTGCCGCCCGTGTCGATGTCCCCGCGGGACCGGGAGGCGCCGAGCCTCGCCGAGGCCCTGAAGCACAAGCCCTGACGCCCTGGAGAGTGAAGTCCGCGTGGACACCGAAGTGACTGAAGTGACCGAAGAGACCGAAGAGTTCTCCCTGCCCCGGTCGCGGCAGGCGAACGAACGGCTGCACGCCCTGATCCCCGGGGGCGCGCACACCTACGCCAAGGGCGACGACCAGTACCCCGAGAACCTGGCCCCGGTCATCAGCCACGGCCACGGCGCCCATGTGTGGGACGTCGACGGCAACCGCTACATCGAGTACGGCTCCGGGCTGCGGTCGGTCAGTCTCGGCCACGCCCACCCGCGGGTGCTCGAAGCGGTACGGCGGGAGATCGACCGCGGCGGCAACTTCGTGCGGCCGTCCATCGTGGAGGTCGGGGCCGCGGAACGCTTCCTGGCCACGGTGCCGACCGCCGAGATGGTCAAGTTCGCGAAGAACGGCTCCGACGTCACCACCGCCGCGGTCCGCCTCGCCCGCGCCGTCACCGGACGCCCACGGGTGGCCGTCTGCGGCGACCATCCGTTCTTCTCCGTCGACGACTGGTTCATCGGCACAACGCCGATGTCCGCCGGCATCCCGGCGACGACCACCGAGCTCACCGTGACGTTCCCCTACGGGGACCTGGCCGCCACGGAGGAGCTGCTCACCCGGTACCGGGACGAGGTCGCCTGCCTCATCCTCGAACCCGCCGGGCACACCGAGCCCCCGCCCGGATACCTCGCCGGCCTGCGCGAGCTCGCCGACCGGCACGGCTGCGTCCTGGTCTTCGACGAGATGATCACCGGCCTGCGCTGGTCCGAGGCGGGGGCGCAGGGTCTGTACGGCGTCGTCCCCGACCTCTCCACGTTCGGCAAGGCGCTGGGCAACGGGTTCGCCGTCTCCGCGCTCGCCGGCCGCCGCGAACTGATGGAGTGGGGCGGGCTGCGTCACTCCGGCGACCGGGTGTTCCTGCTGTCCACCACGCACGGCGCGGAGACGCACTCACTCGCCGCGGCGACGGCCGTGCAGACCACCTACGTCGAGGAGGGCATCACCGCGCGACTGCACTCCCTCGGCGAGCGGTTGGCCGCCGGAGTCCGCGAGGTCGCTTCCGCCACGGGCGTCGGCGACCACCTCGTCGTCCGGGGCCGGGCCAGCAACCTGGTCTTCGCCACCCTCGACGAGAACGGGCAGCCGTCGCAGGAGTACCGCACGCTGTTCCTGCGCCGACTCCTCGCGGGTGGGGTGCTCGCACCGTCCTTCGTGGTGAGCAGCGCGCTCGACGACGCCGACATCGACCGCACGGTCGACGTGGTGGCCCAGGCGTGCGCGGTGTACCGGAAGGCGCTGGACGCCGCGGACCCCACCCCGTGGCTGGCCGGCCGGCCGGTGAAGCCCGTCTTCCGGCGCCTGGTGTGAGGTGACTCGACGTGATGTCACCCCCGGTGAGGTGACATCACGTCAGCGAACCTTCCGGCGGACGGAGTCCGCCACCCGGTCGACCGCCCACGCGGTCGCCGGGATCACCGCCAGCGCGGTGAACCAGCCGCCGACGGCGTCCGTCGGGTAGTGGGCGCCCAGGACGACCTGTGCCCAGCCCATGGCGACGCCTGCGGCCAGCGCCACGAGCAGCACGAGTGTGGTGCCGGCCGTCCTGCCGAGGCCGGCACGGCCGGTCGCGAGCAGCGTCACGACGAGGGCGAGCGCGGTGAGGAAGGCGGTGTGCCCGCTCGGGTACGAGAGGTTCTCGTCGCCGTGGATGGTGCGTCCCACCAGGTGCTTGAGCAGCTTCGTCGTCACCACGGCGAGGCCGACGCCCCCGACGACGAGCACCGCCGCACGAGGACGCCGCAGCAGCAGGCAGCCCGCGACGACGACGGCGACCAGTGCCGCCGCGCCCACCGGCTCGCCCAGGAAGTCCGTGGCCAGGGCGACGTCGCGCGCCCGCGGCCCCACCCCCTCGACGGCGGCCAGGATCCGCGCGTCCAGGCTGCCGGGACGGCCCGCGTCGGCGTACAGGACCCCGAGCAGGACGACCACCAGTGCGGCGACGGCCGCTGCCGACCCGAGCCATCCCCGCATCGTCGCGGGCAGCACCGCGGGCGCGGGCCGGTCCCCTTCGGCCAGGCGTTCCAAGGCGAGCCCCCCGTCGTGTCCGACCGTCGTTGCCGGACCGGCCTCCAGCGAGCCTATACCGGCGGTGGGGCCGGTTTTGCGCCGATTTCCGACCTCCCCCGGACACACCGACGGGCCCTGGGTGGCGTCATGTCCCGGAACGTGACCGGGATCAGGGGGTGTGCCTGAGCGTCTTCCTGATCCAGTCCGCGTACGCGGCCACATTGGTGTACAGACCCGGCCCGGCCGAGCAGGCGACCCCCGGGGCGCCGGGACCCGAGGTGGCTCCGATGAGCTCCCACCGACCGTGCCTGCCCTTCTGGAGCTGCGGCCCGCCGGAGTCCCCGAAGCACGCCATGGCGTCGGGAACCCGGCTGATCGTGCACAGCCGGGTCCGGTCCGCGTAGCC
>NZ_JNZO01000034.1 GCF_000717595.1 Streptomyces flavochromogenes
GCTCCCGCCCCCGCACCCCCCTTCACCTGGACCGCCGACTCCCACACCTGGGAGAACGGCTGCGGGCACATGTACCTCGTCGACCGCGCCCCGAGCGGCGTGGCCCCGCCCCCGCCGCCGGCCGACGCCGCGCCGTGGGCGGGGGCGCACGGGGCGGTGCACGGCGGCGAGACGCTCGTCCGGATCTCCCTCCAGGGCAGGTCGCCGTCGGCCTCCGTCGTGCTCCAGGCCCTCCATGTACGGGTCGTCGGCCGTACCGCGCCCCTCCCCTGGACCGCGTACCGGATGGACAACGGCTGCGGCGGCGCCGTCACCCCGCGCCACTACGCCGTCGACCTCGACGCGTCGCGCCCGCTCGCCCGGCCGGTCGACGGCTACGACGCCTCCGGCTCCGAGGGCCGGAGGATCCCCGCCGTCCCCTTCCCCTACACCGTGACCTCGTCCGATCCCGAGGAGCTGCTCGTCACCGCCGGGACGACGGGCTGCGACTGCCGCTGGTACCTGGAACTGGTGTGGAGCTCGGAGGGCCGCTCGGGCACGGTCCGGATCGCGGACTCGGCGGGGAGACCGTTCCGCACCAGCGGGATCAAGGGGCGGCCGGTCCAGGAGTACGACGTGATCGGTAGGCGCTGGATCACAGGCGAGGGCTCTGGACAGAGCGGGTGACCGCTGGGTAACTTCGAGGAGCAAGGCTGAGCAAGCGCTTAGACAAGCGCGAAGCGGACCAGGACCGGACACCGGACACGAAGGAGGCGGCTCGTGCGCCGTACCGTATTCAACGAGGACCACGAGGCGTTCCGGGAGACCATCCGCGCCTTCATCGAGGCCGAGGTCGTCCCGGTCTACGACGAGTGGTTCGCGGCCGGCCAGGCGCCGCGCGAGTTCTACGAGAAGCTCGGCGAGCTGGGCATCTTCGGCATCAACGTGCCCGAGGAGTTCGGCGGCGCGGGCCTGGACACCCACAAGTTCGAGGCCGTCCTCTACGAGGAGACCTCGCGCGCGGGCGTGCAGTTCGGCGGCTCCGGTGTCCACGTGCTGCTCGCCCTGCCCTACATCAAGATGCTCGCCACCGGTGACCAGAAGAAGCGCTACCTGCCGAAGTTCGTCACCGGCGAGGAGATGTGGGCCCTCGCGATGACCGAGCCGGGCACCGGCTCCGACGTCGCGGGCATGAAGACCACCGCCAAGCTCTCCGAGGACGGCACGCACTACGTCCTCAACGGCGCCAAGACCTTCATCACCGGTGGCGTCCACGCCGACCGCGTGATCGTCTGCGCCCGTACGTCCGCCCCGACGGCCGAGGACCGCCGCTTCGGCATCTCCCTCTTCGCCGTGGACACCAAGTCCGAGGGCTACTCCATCGGCCGCAAGCTGGACAAGCTGGGCCTGCGCACCTCCGACACGGCCGAGCTGGCCTTCGTCGACGTCAAGGTGCCCGTCGAGGACCTCCTCGGCGAGGAGGGCAAGGGCTTCTCCTACCTCGGTCACAACCTGGCCTCCGAGCGCTGGGGCATCGCCTTCGGCGCGTACGCGCAGGCCAAGGCCGCCGTGCGCTTCGCCAAGGAGTACGTGCAGGACCGCACCGTCTTCGGCAAGCCGGTCGCGCACTTCCAGAACACCAAGTTCGAGCTGGCCGCCTGCCAGGCCGAGGTCGACGCCGCCGAGGCCGTGGCCGACCGCGCCCTGGAGGCCCTGGACACGGGCGAGCTGTCCCCGGCCGAGGCCGCGAGCGCCAAGCTCTTCTGCACCGAGGTCGCGCACCGCGTCATCGACCGCTGCCTCCAGCTGCACGGCGGCTACGGCTACATGAACGAGTACCCGATCGCGCGTCTGTACGCCGACAACCGCGTCAACCGCATCTACGGCGGCACCAGCGAGATCATGAAGTCGATCATCGCCAAGTCGATGGGCCTGTAGGTCCAGGTGCCCGACGCGCACAGCGCCCTGGATGGCCTGCTCGATCTGCTCGACCTGGAGCGGATCGAGCGGGACATCTTCCGGGGTGAGTCCCGCTCCGCGCTCGTCCCCCGCGTCTTCGGCGGCCAGGTGGCCGCCCAGGCGCTGGTGGCGGCCGGCAGGACCGTACCCGCAGACCGCCTGGCGCACTCGCTCCACGCGTACTTCCTGCGCCCCGGGGACCCGGGCGCGCCGATCGTCTACACGGTCGACCGCATCCGGGACGGACGCTCCTTCACCACCCGCCGGGTCGTCGCCGTCCAGCACGGGCAGCCGATCTTCCACCTCTCGGCGTCGTTCCAGACGTACGAGGAGGGGCTCGACCACCAGGCGGACATGCCGGCCGCACCGGACCCGGAGTCGCTCCCGACCCCGGCCGAGATGCTGCCCCGTCACCTCCCCCGCGAGGTCGCGGACCGGCTGATCGAGGCCAGGGCGGCCGTCGACCTCCGCTATGCCGAGGTCCCGCCGTGGGGCTCGGTCGGGGAGCCGCGCGAGCCGCGCTCGCAGGTCTGGTTCCGCACGAACGGCAAGCTGGCCGACGACCCTCTCCTCCACGTCGTCCTCGCCACGTACGTCTCCGACATGACGCTGCTCGACTCCGTCCTGCTCGCGCACGGGCGGGGCGGCTGGGCCGTCGGGGACGTCGTCGGGGCGTCCCTGGACCACGCGATGTGGTTCCACCGCCCCTTCCGGGCCGACGAATGGCTCCTGTACGACCAGGAGTCGCCGACCGCGTCCGGCGGGCGCGGCCTGGGCCAGGCCCGGATCTACACGCAGGACGGCAGGCTCGCGATCTCGGTCATCCAGGAGGGTGTCGTTCGCGTGCCGCGCTGATGACCGGACATAGCGTCCGATGTCATGGCAGAGCAGTCGGGCAGCGGTGAGAGCACGTTCACGGTGATCGTGGCGGCGGTGGCGAATCTGGGGATCGCCGCCGCCAAGGCCGTCGCCGGTGTCATCAGCGGATCCAGCGCGATGCTGTCGGAGGCCGCCCACTCGGTCGCCGACACCGTCACCGAGGTCATGCTGCTCACCGCGCTGAAGCGGAGCGAGAAGCCGGCCGACGAGGACCACCCGGTGGGCTACGCGGGCGAACGATACGTGTGGGCGCTGCTCGCGGCCGTGGCGACCTTCGTGGGCGGCGCGGTCTTCTCCGTCTACGACGGCATCCACACCCTCACCCACGGCGAGGAGCTGGGCGACCCTCTGGTCTCGTACATCGTGCTCGGCGTCGCCTTCGTCCTGGAGGGCTACTCGCTCCGGACCGGCGTCCGGCAGATGCGGGCCGAGGCGGACCGGGCCGGGACCGCCTTCGCCCGCTACCTCCGCCTCACCCCCGACACCACGGTGAAGGCGGTGGTGATGGAGGACTCCGCCGCCCTGGCCGGCCTGATGCTCGCGGCGGGCGGCCTCCTCGGCGGCGAGATCACCGGCTCCGGCGTCTGGGACGGCATCGCGTCGATCCTCATCGGCGCGTTGCTCGTGTACGTGGCCTGGGTCCTGGGCCGTTCCAACGCCGAGCTCCTCATCGGCCGGCCGCTGCCGAAGCACGTGCGGGCCGAAGTCCGCGAGGAGCTGCTCTCCGTCCCGCACATCGTGGACGTCCTCGACCTGACGACCCTCATCCAGGGGCCGGACGAGGTCCTGATCGCGGCGAAGGTCGACTTCCGGGACGTGGCGTCGGCGGAGCAGGTGGAGTGGGCGTGCGAGGACGCGGAGTCGCAACTCCGCGAACGCTTCCCCCAGATCCGCCGTGTCTACCTGGACCCCACCCCGGCCCTGACCCAACACCGCCCCCGCACCTGACGCGTCCGCGGGCCCGGCAGCAGCGGGCGCGGGGCCTGGAGGGGGCCTGGGATCAGAGCAGGCCGGCCGCGTGCAGGGTGTAGGCCGTCATCGGTTCGTAGAAGCGCGGGTCCAGGACGTGGTCGTCCAGGGGGATCGTGACCTGCATCGTGCCCTCGGCCTCGCCGATGAAGAGGGCGGGGTCGTTGCAGTCCGCGTATCCGACGGAGTCGATGCCCCGCTGACCGGCCCGTCCGGCCCACCCGTGGTCCGCGATCACCAGGTCGGGCCGTCCGTCCTCGCCGAGCGCGTCGAGGATCGCGTTCATCGGCTCCGGCGAGTGGGTGTGCCAGAGGCTCGCGCCCCGCTCGAAGACCGCGACGTCGGCGAACTGCACGACGTACCCCTCGTCGGCGACGAGCCCACCGGGGATCTTCACGATGTCGCAGCCCTGGGCGCGCAGCCCGGCCGCGACCCGGCTGTGCACGTCGATCAGCGCGCCGGGGTGGCCGGTCGCGAAGAGGACCCGCTCCTTGCCGGCGGCGGCCTTGCGCAGCCGGGCGGCCATCCGCTCCAGGCCGTCCACGGTGAGCTCGGGGTCGATGGTGTCCTGGCCGGCCCGGTGGGCCGGGTCGTCGATGACACCGCAGCGTTCGGCCATCACGGCGAGCACGTCCTGCTCGTCGGTCCAGCGGTCGCCGAGCTCCAGGCCGAGCCAGTAGTGCCGGTCGCCGTTGGCGAGCTTGCGGTAGTGGGAGAGGTTGTTGTCGCGCGGGGTGGCGACGTCTCCCGCGATCCGGGTGCGGACGAGGTGCTCGACAAGGGCGGGGCGGCTGAGTATCGGCATGGGGCTCATTCTGGACGACGGCCTGCCGTTGTGGGCAATCGTTCCGTCCCGTGGACCCGCCCGGAGCCGGACGCCACTCAGCTCCGGAGCGCCCCGAAGGCCCCGTGGGCCAGGCGCCGGAGCAGCTCCTCCATGGTCCGGCGACCCACCGCGTCGAGGTGCGGCGTCGAGTTGAGCAGGCCGAACACCGCGTGGACCGCCGTCCGCGATTCCGACTCCCCCGCGTCCGGGTACAGCTCCCGCACCACCGTCACCCACAGTTCCACGTACTGCCGCTGGAGCTGCCGTACCCGCTTGCGGTCCTCGTCCTTGAGGCGGTCGAGCTCGCGGTCGTGGAGGGTGATCAGCGGCCGGTCGTCGAGGGCGAAGTCGATGTGGCCGTCGATGAGGGCGCCGAGCAGGGCCTCGGGGTCGCCCGTGGTCTCGCCGACCCGCAGCCGGCCGCCGTCGAGGAGCCGCTCGCTGATGCCGACGAGGAGTTCGGCGAGCATCGCGTCCTTGCCGGGGAAGTGGCGGTAGAGGCCGGGGCCGCTGATGCCGACGGCGGCTCCTATCTCGTCCACGCCCACGCCGTGGAAGCCGCGCTCGGCGAAGAGGCGGGCGGCCTCCTTGAGGATCTGCTGGCGCCGCGTCGGGGCGTCGGTCCTGCCGGTGGCGGTCCGGGTCGTGGCCGAGGTCGTGGTCATGGATTCGATTCTAGACAACCCGGTTAGCGGTCGTTAACCTGAACGACATACGTTAACGCTCATTAACCGAGCAAGGGAGCTCGAGGGATGCAGCAGGCACCTGTGCTGGCGAGTGCGGCGGATCCCGCCTCGCCGGCCTGGCAGGCGAACGAGGCGGCGCACCACGAGCTGGCGGCCGTCCTGCGCGCCAAGCTCGCGGCGGCGGCGCTGGGCGGCGGTGAGAAGTCCCGGGCCCGGCACACCGCGCGCGGGAAGCTGCTGCCGAGGGACCGGGTGGACACCCTCCTCGACCCCGGCTCCCCCTTCCTGGAGCTGGCGCCGCTCGCGGCGAACGGGATGTACGGCGACGCGGCCCCGGCGGCCGGGGTCATCGCGGGCATCGGCCGGGTCTCGGGCCGCGAGTGCGTGATCGTCGCCAACGACGCGACGGTCAAGGGCGGCACGTACTACCCGATGACGGTGAAGAAGCACCTCCGGGCCCAGGAGGTGGCGCTGGAGAACCGTCTCCCCTGCCTCTACCTGGTCGACTCGGGCGGCGCGTTCCTGCCGATGCAGGACGAGGTCTTCCCCGACCGGGAGCACTTCGGCCGGATCTTCTACAACCAGGCCCGGATGTCCGGCGCGGGCATCCCGCAGATCGCGGCGGTCCTCGGCTCGTGCACGGCCGGTGGCGCGTACGTGCCGGCGATGAGCGACGAGGCCGTGATCGTACGGAACCAGGGCACGATCTTCCTCGGCGGTCCGCCGCTGGTGAAGGCGGCGACCGGTGAGGTCGTGACGGCGGAGGAGCTGGGCGGCGGCGAGGTCCACTCGCGGATCTCCGGCGTCACCGACCACCTCGCCGAGGACGACGCCCACGCGCTGCGGATCGTGCGGAACATCGTCGCGACGCTCCCCGACCGCGGCCCGCTGCCCTGGTCGGTGGAGCCGGTCGAGGAGCCGAAGGTGGACCCGGCCGGGCTGTACGGCGCGGTGCCGGTGGACTCCCGTACCCCTTACGACGTGCGCGAGGTCATCGCCCGGGTGGTGGACGGCTCCCGTTTCCAGGAGTTCAAGTCCGAGTACGGGCAGACGCTGATCACCGGTTTCGCCCGGATCCACGGGCACCCGGTCGGCATCGTCGCCAACAACGGCATCCTGTTCGCCGAGTCCGCCCAGAAGGGCGCGCACTTCATCGAGCTGTGCGACCAGCGCGGCATCCCGCTGGTCTTCCTGCAGAACATCACCGGCTTCATGGTCGGCAAGGCGTACGAGCACGGCGGCATCGCCAAGCACGGCGCCAAGATGGTGACGGCCGTGGCCACCACCCGGGTCCCGAAGCTGACGGTCGTCGTCGGCGGCTCGTACGGCGCGGGCAACTACTCGATGTGCGGCCGGGCGTACTCGCCGCGCTTCCTGTGGATGTGGCCGAACGCCAAGATCTCGGTCATGGGCGGCGAGCAGGCCGCGTCCGTCCTCGCGACCGTCAAGCGCGACCAGCTCGGCGACGAGTGGAGCGCGGAGGACGAGGAGGCCTTCAAGGCCCCGATCCGCGAGCAGTACGAGACCCAGGGCAGCGCCTACTACGCGAGCGCCCGGCTCTGGGACGACGGCGTCATCGACCCGCTGGAGACCCGGCAGGTCCTCGGCCTCGCCCTGACCGCCTGTGCCAACGCGCCCCTGGGAGACCCCCAGTTCGGCGTCTTCCGGATGTGAGGGTGTGAGGACGTCCATGTTCGACACAGTGCTCGTCGCGAATCGCGGCGAGATCGCGGTCCGGGTCATCCGCACCCTGCGGGCGCTCGGTGTGCGTTCGGTCGCGGTCTACAGCGACGCGGACGCCGATGCCCGGCACGTACGGGAGGCGGACACGGCGGTACGGATCGGCCCGCCGCCGGCCTCGGAGTCGTACCTGTCGGTGGAGGCGCTCCTCGACGCGGCCCGCCGGACGGGCGCGCAGGCGGTGCACCCCGGGTACGGCTTCCTCGCGGAGAACGCGGGGTTCGCGCAGGCGTGCGCGGACGCCGGGCTCGTCTTCATCGGCCCGCCCGCCTCGGCGATCTCCCTGATGGGCGACAAGATCAGGGCGAAGGAGACGGTGAAGGCGGCGGGTGTCCCCGTCGTCCCCGGCGCAGCCGATCCCGAACTGGAGGCCGCGGCACGCGAGTTGGGTGCCCCGGTGCTGCTCAAGCCGAGCGCGGGAGGCGGCGGCAAGGGCATGCGGCTGGTCCGCGACCTGTCGACGCTGACGGAGGAGATCGCGTCCGCGCGTCGCGAGGCCCGCGCCTCCTTCGGTGACGACACGCTGCTGGTGGAGCGGTGGATCGACCGGCCCCGGCACATCGAGATCCAGGTCCTGGCGGACGCCCACGGAAACGTGATCCACCTGGGCGAGCGCGAGTGTTCGCTCCAGCGCCGCCACCAGAAGATCATCGAGGAGGCGCCGAGCGTCCTGCTGACCCCGGAGATCCGGGCGTCGATGGGCGCGGCGGCGGTCGAGGCGGCGCGCTCGTGCGGGTATGTGGGCGCGGGCACGGTCGAGTTCATCGTGCCGGGCGGCGACCCGTCCTCGTACTACTTCATGGAGATGAACACCCGCCTCCAGGTCGAGCACCCGGTCACCGAGCTGATCACGGGCGTGGACCTGGTGGAGTGGCAGCTGAGGGTGGCGTCGGGCGAGCCGCTGCCCTTCACGCAGGAGGACATCACCCTCACGGGCTGGGCGATCGAGGCCCGGATCTGCGCGGAGGACCCCTCCCGCGGCTTCCTGCCCTCGGGCGGCACGGTCCTGGCCCTGAACGAGCCGGCCGGCGAAGGAGTCCGCACGGACTCGGGCCTCTCGGAGGGTACGGAGGTCTCGTCCCTCTACGACCCGATGCTGTCGAAGGTCATCGTCCACGCCGAGGACCGCCCGACGGCCCTGCGCCGCCTGCGCGCGGCCCTGGCGGACACGGTGACCCTGGGGGTCCCGACGAACGCGGGCTTCCTGCGTCGCCTGCTGGCCCACCCGGACGTCGTCTCCGGCGCCCTGGACACGGGCCTGGTGGAGCGGGACGCGGAGAGCCTGGTCCCGGAGGGCGTCCCGGAGGAGGTGTACGCGGCGGCGGCGGCCGTACGGCTCGCGGAGCTGGATCCGGCACCTCGGGGCGGCTGGACCGACCCGTTCTCGGTGCCCAGCGGCTGGCGCCTGGGCGGCAGCCCGGCTCCGCTCCCCTTCCCCGTACGGGCGGCGGGACTCGAAGCCGTCATGGCGGAGGCGCCGGCCGGCGCACGGGTCACGGACACCTCGGTGACGGTCACGGTGGACGGCATCGTCCACCGCTTCCACCGGGCCGGCCGCTGGCTGGGCCGCGACGGCGACTCCTGGCACGTCATGGACCATGACCCCGTCGCCGCCGCGCTCTCCGGCGCCCGCCACGGGGGCGCCGACACGCTCGCCGCTCCCATGCCGGGGACCGTGACCGTCGTCAAGGTGGCCGTCGGGGACGAGGTCGAGGCCGGGCAGAGTCTGCTGGTCGTCGAGGCGATGAAGATGGAGCACGTCATCTCCGCCCCGCACGCCGGCACCGTCACCGAGCTGGACGTCACGCCCGGTTCGACCGTCGCCATGGACCAGATCCTGGCCGTGGTGACGCCCCGCGAGGAGGAGGACGCGTGAGCCTGCCGATGACCGTGGGGGACCCGTCCCTCCCCGCCCGGGTGCGGATCCACGAGGTCGGGGCCCGGGACGGGCTGCAGAACGAGAAGACGGCCGTCCCGACCGACGTGAAGGCCGAGTTCGTCCGGCGGCTCGCCGCCGCCGGGCTCGGCACGATCGAGGCGACCAGCTTCGTGCACCCCAAGTGGGTGCCCCAGCTGGCGGACGCGGAGGACCTGTTCCCGCTGGTCCGCGATCTGCCGGTCCGGCTCCCGGTGCTCGTGCCCAACGAGCGGGGTCTCGACCGCGCCCTCGCGCTCGGGGCCCGCGAGGTCGCCGTGTTCGCCTCGGCGACCGAGTCCTTCGCGAAGGCCAACCTGAACCGGACCGTGGACGAGGCGCTCGCGATGTTCGCGCCGACCGTCACGCGGGCCATAGAGTCCGGGCTGAAGGTCCGCGGCTATCTGTCGATGTGCTTCGGCGACCCGTGGGAGGGCGCCGTCCCGATCGAGCAGGTCGTCCGCGTCACCAAGGCCCTCGCCGAGATGGGCTGCGACGAGCTGAGCCTCGGGGACACGATCGGCGTCGCCACTCCCGGCCACGTCCAGGCGCTGCTGACGGCCCTGTACGAGGCCGGTGTCCCCGCCTCCCGTATCGCCGTGCACTTCCACGACACCTACGGCCAGGCCCTCTCCAACACGCTCGCCGCGCTCCGCCACGGAGTGACCACGGTCGACGCCTCCGCCGGCGGCCTCGGCGGCTGCCCCTACGCGAAGAGCGCGACCGGCAATCTCGCCACCGAGGATCTCGTGTGGATGCTCGACGGCCTCGGCATCGAGACCGGGGTCGATCTGGCCGCCCTCACCGCCACAAGCGTGTGGATGGCCGACCAGCTGGGCCGGCCCAGCCCCTCCCGTACCGTCCGCGCCCTCTCCCACAAGGAGTGACGTCCCCCATGTCTCTCGACCACCGGCTCTCCGCCGAGCACGAGGAACTCCGCCGTACCGTCGAGGCGTTCGCCCACGACGTCGTGGCGCCGAAGATCGGCGACTACTACGAGCGGCACGAGTTCCCGTACGAGATCGTCCGTGAGATGGGCCGTATGGGCCTGTTCGGGCTGCCGTTCCCCGAGGAGTACGGCGGCATGGGCGGTGACTACCTGGCGCTCGGCATCGCCCTGGAGGAGCTGGCCCGGGTCGACTCCTCCGTCGCGATCACCCTGGAGGCGGGTGTCTCGCTCGGCGCGATGCCCGTGTACCTCTTCGGTACGGACGAGCAGAAGCGCGAGTGGCTGCCGAGGCTCTGTGCCGGCGAGCTGCTGGGGGCCTTCGGTCTCACCGAGCCGGGCGCCGGTTCGGACGCGGGCGGCACCCGTACGACGGCCGTGCGCGACGGCGACCACTGGGTCATCAACGGTTCGAAGTGCTTCATCACCAACTCCGGTACGGACATCACGGGTCTGGTGACGGTCACGGCGGTCACCGGCCGCAAGCCCGACGGCCGTCCGCTGATCTCCTCGATCATCGTCCCTTCCGGCACCCCCGGTTTCACCGTGGCCGCCCCCTACTCGAAGGTCGGCTGGAACGCCTCGGACACCCGTGAGCTGTCCTTCGACGACGTCCGCGTCCCGGTGGAGAACCTGCTCGGCGAGGAGGGCCGCGGCTACGCGCAGTTCCTGCGGATCCTCGACGAGGGCCGGGTCGCGATCGCGGCGCTGGCGACGGGTCTGGCGCAGGGCTGTGTCGACGAGTCGGTGAAGTACGCGAAGGAACGTCACGCCTTCGGCCGGCCGATCGGCGACAACCAGGCCATCCAGTTCAAGATCGCCGACATGGAGATGCGGGCGCACATGGCCCGGATCGGCTGGCGGGACGCGGCCTCGCGGCTGGTCCTCGGCGAGACGTTCAAGAAGGAGGCGGCGATCGCGAAGCTGTACTCCTCGACGGTGGCCGTGGACAACGCCCGTGAGGCGACCCAGATCCACGGCGGCTACGGCTTCATGAACGAGTACCCGGTGGCCCGGATGTGGCGCGACTCGAAGATCCTGGAGATCGGCGAGGGCACGAGCGAGGTCCAGCGGATGCTGATCGCCCGGGAGTTGGGCCTGCAGGCCTGACCCGGTCCGGTCCGCACGGAGGGTCCGCCGCCCCGAGGGGGTGGCGGACCCTTCCCCCCTTACCGGCTTATGTGAGGTTAGGCTAACCTATGTTTTCATGACGAACCCCGAGACCGCCCCCTTCCAGTTCTTCCACCTGCGGGTGGACCGGACCCGGCGGCTCGGCCCGTCCCTGGTCCGCGTCACCTTCACCGGCGACGACCTGAAGAACTTCGCCGCCGGCGGCCGCGACCAGTCGCTCTCCCTCTTCCTGCCGCACCCCGGCCAGGACGCGCCCGCCCTGCCGCCGCTCGACAACCCGGACATGTACGCGATCCTCGGCGCCTGGCGCGCGATGCCCGACGACGTGCGGGCCGTGATGCGTTCGTACACCGTCCGCGAGCAGCGCACCGAGCAGGAGCACGCCGAGAACGCCGTCGACATCGACTTCGCGATCCACGAGGACGGCGGCCCCGCCTGCCGTTGGGCCTCCCGGGCCACCCCCGGCGACCGTGTGGTCGTCCTCGGCCCGGCGATCGCCGAGAACACCGGCGTCCGCTTCCAGCTGCCCGAGGACGCCGACTCCGTCCTGATCTGGGCGGACGAGACGGCCCTTCCGGCCGCCTCGGCGATCCTGGAGTGGCTGCCGGCCGGGATCCGCGCCCAGGTGTTCCTGGAGGTGCCGTACTCCGGCGACCGTACGGAGCTGGCGACACAGGCGGACGCGACCGTCACCTGGCTCGTACGCGAGGAGGGGGCGCCGTCCGCCGTGGACGCGGTGCGCGGCGTCGAACTGCCCGGAGAGGCCCCGTACGTCTGGATCGCGGGCGAGTCGGGCGCGGTGAAGGCGCTGCGCCGGCACTTCGTGCGGGACGGTGAACTCGACCGGCGCCGGGTGACGTTCGTCGGCTACTGGCGCAAGGGCCTGTCCGAGGACGCGCTGCGCGAGGTCCCGGACGAGACGCAGGAAGAGGCATAACCCGGGACACACCAGCCCGGTGCACACCCCGCCATAACCGGACAGTCCGGTCGATGGCGATCGTCAACTCCCGTGACACATGAGGGGCGAGGGTCGTTGCGGTGGAAAGTTAGGTTAGGCTAACCTTGTTTTCACCGCGTCGCCCCTCGCCCCTTTCCCCTGTCCGGAGGGCGCGACCGAGCCCCGTACCTGGAGGCCCCCCACATGCGCTCTCACCTGCTCAACGACGCCACGGCGGAGAGCTACCGGCGCTCCGTCACCGAAGGAGTCGAGCGGGTGGCGGACAAACTCGCCGCGACGCGACGTCCGTTCACCGGAGTGACCCCCGCCGAGCTCGCCCCCGTCATCGACGCCGTCGACCTCGACCGTCCGCTCGGCGACTCCTCCGCCGCGCTCGACGAGCTGGAGAGCGTCTACCTCCGGGACGCCGTCTACTTCCACCACCCCCGCTACCTGGGCCACCTCAACTGCCCGGTGGTCATCCCCGCCGTCCTCGGCGAGGCGGTGCTCTCGGCGGTCAACTCCTCCCTGGACACCTGGGACCAGAGCGCCGGCGGCACCCTCATCGAGCGCAAGATCGTCGACTGGACCTGCGGCCGCATCGGCCTCGGCCCCGCCGCCGACGGCGTGTTCACCAGCGGCGGTACGCAGTCCAACCTCCAGGCACTGCTCCTCGCCCGCGAGGAGGCGAAGACGACCGACCTGTCGAAGCTCCGGATCTTCTCCTCCGAGTGCAGCCACTTCAGCGTCCAGAAGTCGGCCACCCTCCTCGGCCTCGGCCAGGACGCCGTCGTCTCCATACCCGTCGACCGGAACAAGCGGATGCAGTCCGTCGTCCTCGCCGCCGAGCTGGAGGCCTGCCGCGCCGAGGGCCTCGTCCCGATGGCGATCGTCGCCACCGCCGGCACCACCGACTTCGGTTCCATCGACCCGCTGCCCGAGATCGCCGCCCTGGCCGACGAGTACGGCGCCTGGATGCACGTGGACGCCGCCTACGGCTGCGGACTGCTCGCCTCCCCGACCCGCCGCCACCTCCTGGACGGCATCGAGCGGGCCGACTCGGTCACCGTCGACTTCCACAAGTCCTTCTTCCAGCCGGTGAGTTCCTCCGCCGTCCTGGTCCGCGACGGGGCGACCCTGCGGCACGCGACCTACCACGCGGACTACCTCAACCCGCGCCGCACCATCGCGGAGCAGATCCCCAACCAGGTCGACAAGTCCCTCCAGACCACCCGCCGCTTCGACGCGCTCAAGCTGTGGATGACGCTGCGCGTGATGGGCGCCGACGGTGTGGGGCAGCTCTTCGACGAGGTCTGCGACCTGGCCGCCGAGGGCTTCGCGCTGCTCGCCGCCGACCCGCACTACGACGTCGTGGTCGAGCCGCAGATCTCCACCCTCGTCTACCGCTACATCCCGGAGAAGGTCACGTCCCCCGAGGACATCGACCGGGCCAACCTGCACGCCCGCAAGGCCCTCTTCGCCTCCGGCGAGGCCGTCGTCGCCGGCACCAAGGTCGACGGCCGCCAGTACCTCAAGTTCACCCTGCTCAACCCCGAGACCACCGCGGCCGACATCGCCGCCGTCCTCGATCTGATCGCCGGCTACGCCGAGCAGTACCTGGGAGAGACCCTTGTCCACGCCTGAGACGACCGAGATCCACGACTTCATCGGCATCGGACTCGGTCCGTTCAACCTCGGACTCGCCTGCCTGACGGAGCCGATCGACGAGCTGAACGGCCTCTTCCTGGAGTCGAAGCCCGACTTCGAGTGGCACTCGGGGATGTTCCTGGAGGGCGCCCACCTCCAGACCCCGTTCATGTCGGACCTGGTCACGATGGCCGACCCGACCTCGCCGTACTCCTTCCTGAACTACCTGAAGGACAAGGGCCGGCTGTACTCGTTCTACATCCGCGAGAACTTCTACCCGCTGCGGACCGAGTACAACGACTACTGCCGCTGGGCCGCCGGACGCCTCTCCTCCGTCCGCTTCTCGACCACCGTCGCGACCGTGACGTTCGACGAGGGCGCCGAGGTGTACGTGGTGACCACCGAGGGCGGAGAGACGTTCCGCGCGCGTCGTCTGGTCCTCGGCACCGGCACCCCGGCCTACGTCCCCGAGACCTGCCGGGGCCTCGGCGGCGACCTGATCCACAACTCGCGCTACCTCCCGAACAAGGAGGAGCTCCAGAAGAAGAAGTCGATCACCCTGGTCGGCAGCGGCCAGAGCGCCGCCGAGATCTACTACGACCTCCTCGGCGAGATCGACGTCCACGGGTACAAGCTCAACTGGGTGACCCGCTCCCCGCGCTTCTTCCCGCTGGAGTACACCAAGCTCACCCTGGAGATGACCTCCCCGGAGTACGTGGACTACTTCCACGCCCTCCCCGAGCAGACCCGCTACCGCCTGGAGACCCAGCAGAAGGGCCTCTTCAAGGGCATCGACGGCGAGCTGATCGACGCCATCTTCGACCTGCTCTACCAGAAGAACCTGAACGGCCCCGTGCCCACCCGCCTCCTCACCAACTCCGCGCTGCACACCGCCGCGTACGAGGAGTCGACGGGCACGTACACCCTCGGCTTCCGCCAGGAGGAGCAGGAGAAGGACTTCACCCTGGACACCGAGGGCCTGATCCTCGCCACCGGGTACAAGTACGCCGTCCCCGCCTTCCTCGAGCCGGTCCGCGACCGCCTCAACTGGGACGGCCAGGGCCGCTTCGACGTGGCCCGCAACTACGCGATCGACACGACGGGCCGCGGGGTGTTCCTGCAGAACGCCTCCGTGCACACCCACTCGATCACCTCGCCCGACCTCGGCATGGGGGCGTACCGCAACGCGTACATCATCGGGGCGATGCTGGGCTACGAGTACTACCCCGTCGAGAAGACCATCGCTTTCCAGGAGTTCGCGGCATGACCGTATCGATACGTCCCTTCGATCCCCTGAAGGACGCGGAGCTGATCCACCCCTGGGTCACCCACCCCAAGGCCGCCTTCTGGATGATGCAGGACGCCACGCCGCAGGACGTCGAGCGCGAGTACACGGCGATCACCGCCCACCCGCACCACGACGCCTTCATCGGCGAGGTCGACGGCGAGCCGGCCTTCCTCATGGAGCGGTACGACCCGTCGGAGCTGGAGCTGGTCGGGCTGTACGAGCCGCAGCCCGGTGACGTCGGCATGCACTTCCTCGTCGCGCCCACCGACACCCCCGTGCACGGCTTCACCCGCACCGTGATCACCGCCGTGATGGCGGAGCTGTTCGCCGACCCGGCGACCCTCCGGGTGGTCGTCGAGCCGGACGTGTCCAACAAGGCCGTCCACACGCTCAACGAGGCCGTCGGCTTCGTGCCGGAGCGCGAGATCCAGAAGCCGGAGAAGAAGGCTCTGCTGAGCTTCTGCACCCGGGAGCAGTTCCAGGCCGCTGTGGGAGTCGCCGTATGAGCACCATCGATGTGTCGAACCCCGTCGCGCACCTCACCCCCGAGCTCTGGGCGGACGCCAACCGCGCACTGATCCGCAAGGGGCTCGCGGAGTTCGCCCACGAGCGGCTCCTCGACCCGCGGGAGCTCGGCGAGAGCCGCTACGCGGTCCTGTCGGACGACGGCACCACCGAATACCGCTTCACCGCGGACCGGTACGCCCTCGACCACTGGCAGGTCTACGCCGAGTCGATCAGCCGCCACCGCGGTGACGAGCAGCTCCCGCTCGACGCGCTCCGGTTCATCACCGAGCTGCGCGGCGCCCTCGGCCTGAGCGACGAGGTCCTGCCCGTCTACCTGGAGGAGATCTCCTCCACGCTCGCCGGTACGGCGTTCAAGGCGACCAAGGAGCCGGTCACCTCCTCCGAGCTCACCCACGCCGGTTTCCAGGCGATCGAGACGGGGATGACCGAGGGCCACCCCTGCTTCGTCGCCAACAACGGCCGGCTCGGCTTCGGCGTGGACGAGTTCCGCGCGTACGCCCCCGAGGCGGCGAGCGAGATCCACCTGATCTGGCTGGCGGCGCGGCGCGACCGCACCACCTTCACGGCCGGCGCGGGCATCGACTACGAGGCCTTCGTCCGCGCGGAGCTGGGCGACGCGACGGTGGACGGCTTCGCGGCGACCCTGGCGGCCCGCGGCCTCGACCCGGCCGACTACCTCCTCATGCCGGCGCACCCCTGGCAGTGGTGGAACAAGCTGTCCGTCACCTTCGCGGCCGAGGTCGCGCAGCAGCGCCTGGTGTACCTGGGCGAGGGCGACGACACGTATCTGGCGCAGCAGTCGATCCGTACCTTCTTCAACACCTCCGACCCGGCCAAGCACTATGTGAAGACGGCCCTCTCCGTCCTCAACATGGGCTTCATGCGGGGTCTTTCGGCCGCGTACATGGAGGCGACTCCGGCGATCAACGACTGGCTGCACACGCTGATCGAGTCGGACGCGACGTTCCGGTCGGCGCGCTTCTCGATCATCCGCGAGCGGGCGGCCGTCGGCTACCGGCACCTGGAGTACGAGGCCGCGACCGACCGCTACTCGCCGTACCGCAAGATGCTGGCGGCGCTCTGGCGCGAGTCCCCGGTGCCGACCCTCGCCGAGGGCGAGCGGCTCGCGACGATGGCGTCCCTCCTGCACGTGGACCACACGGGCGCGTCGTTCGCGGGTGCGCTGATCAAGGAGTCGGGCCTGGAGGCCCCGGTCTGGCTCCGCCAGTACCTGGACGCCTACCTGCTCCCGGTCCTGCACAGCTTCTACGCGTACGACCTGGCGTTCATGCCGCACGGCGAGAACGTGATCCTGGTCCTCGACGAGCGCGGCGCGGTGTCGCGGGCGATCTTCAAGGACATCGCCGAGGAGATCGTCGTCATGGACCCGGCGGCGGTCCTGCCGCCGGCGGTGGAGCGGGTCCGGGCGGAGATCCCCGAGGACATGAAGCTCCTCTCGGTCTTCACGGACGTCTTCGACTGCTTCTTCCGCTTCCTGGCGGCGACGCTCGCCACGGAGGGCGTCCTCGACGAGGACGGCTTCTGGCGGACGGTCGCGGAGTGCGTACGCGGCTACGAGCAGTCGAAGCCGGAACTGGCGGACCGGTTCGCGCAGTACGACATGTTCGCGGAGACCTTCGCCCTGTCGGCCCTGAACCGCCTCCAGCTCCGCAACAACAAGCAGATGGTCGACCTCTCCGACCCGTCGGCGGCCCTCCAGCTCGTCGGCGACCTGGTGAACCCGATCGCCCGCTTCGCCTGACGGAGCGCGCCCGCCGGGCGACCCCGGCCACGCACCCCGCGTGACCCCGAGACCGGTGTGAGCCCCGGCGGAGTACGGTCCTCCGCCGGGGCTCACACCTGTTCTCCCCGAAGGGGCACCCGCACGGCGTGGAGCCTCACCCGGCTACGGCTCGGTCACGTCGCGGGAGAAACGGCCCGGAAGATCGAATCCGGCGCACAGGATGAGGGGCATGAGTCGTCACTCCCTCCGCGCCGCCGCCCTCGGCACGCTCCTGCTCGCCGGTCTCGTCCCGCTCGTCGGCGGCTGCGCCGACCCCGGCGACGACCCGCGTGCGACGGCCTCCCGCGAGGGCATGCGGTACTGCCCGGGCCCCAACGAGCCGCCACTCGAACCGCAGACGCCGTGCATCTCGCAGGACCCCGCGCAGAAGTACGCGGAGAACCACGGCTACCGGCGTCAGATGGAGATCACCGAGGAGCAGCGCGCCGGGGCACGGGACAGGGCGGAAGCCCTCGCCAAGGCGCTGTGGCGCATCAAGGACGAGCCGGCCGGCGAGTCCGAGATCCGGGCGGCTGCCGCCGCCGCCCTCGGCCTGGCGCCGCACGAGCTGGAGTACCGGGAGGGCGCCCGGGGCGAGCGCCCCCAGAACATCGACGTCGGTGGCGGCGAGGGCAAGGTCTGCGTCAACGGCCGCATCGACGACCAGGGGCAGGCCACCGCCGAGGTCGCGGGCCGCACGATGGACGGAACGTGCCTGCCGGGCCTCGGAGGCCACTGACGATCCGCTACTCCGCCGGCCAGGGCACCTCCGGGGACCGGTAGTAGTCGATGCCCAGGGCGTCGAACCTCGGGGCCTGTTCCGCGAGGCGGACCTTGTAGGTGTCCCAGTCGTGGGTCGCCGCCGGTGACCAGCCGAGTTCCGCCAGGCCCGGCAGGCGCGGGAAGGCCATGACGTCGAGGTCGTCCGTGGTGGCCAGGGTCTCCGTCCAGAGCGGGGCCTCGATGCCGCGGACGGTTTCCTCCGGGGCGCCCGCGAGGTAGGTGGCCGGGTTCCAGTCGTACGACGTGCGGACCTCCACGTAGCCCGCCCAGGCGAGGCCGAGCTTGGTGTCCTTCGTGTACTTCATGTCGAGATACGTGCGGTCGGCCGGGGAGAGGATCAGGCCGGTGCCGTTCCGGGCGGCGGCCGCGACCCGCTCCTTCTCCTCCGTGGGGGTGCGGTCGAGGCCCCAGTACTGGACGAGTGCGCCGTCCGCCGGGGTCGTGCCGGTCAGCTGGTGCCAGCCGACGACCTTCTTCCCGTACTTCGCGACGACCGGCTGCACCTTGTCCATGAAGGTCACGTAGTCCGCGTGGCTGGTGGAGTGCGCCTCGTCGCCGCCGATGTGGATGTACCGGCCGGGGGTGAGCGCGGCGATCTCGCGGATCACGTCGTCGACGAAGTCGTACGTGACGGGCTTCGGCACGCACAGGGAGCTGAAGCCGACCTTGACGCCGGTGTAGAGCGGCGGGGCGACGCCGTCGCAGTTGAGCTCGGCGTAGGAGGCGAGGGCGGCGTTGGTGTGGCCGGGGAGGTCGATCTCGGGAATCACCTCCTGGTAGCGGGAGGCGGCGTACCGGACGATCTCCTGGTACTGGTCCTTGGTGTAGAAGCCGCCGGGTCCGCCGCCGACCTCGGTGGAGCCGCCGTGGGTGGTGAGCCGGGGCCAGGAGTCGACGGCGATGCGCCAGCCCTGGTCGTCGGAGAGGTGCAGATGGAGGGTGTTGACCTTGTAGAGCGCGAGCTGGTCGATGTACCGCTTCACCTCGTCGACGGTGAAGAAGTGGCGGGAGACGTCGAGCATGGCGCCCCGGTAGGCGTACCGCGGGGTGTCGGTGATCGTGCCGCCGGCGATCTTCCAGGGCCCGTTCTGGACGCTCTTGCGTTCGACGGCGGAGGGCAGCTGCTGGCGCAGGGTCTGGACGCCGCGGAAGAGCCCGGCGGGTTCGCGCGCGGTGAGGACGACGCCGTCGGGGGCCGAGTGGAGCCGGTAGCCCTCGGCGCCGAGCGCGGTGTCGCCGGGGCTGAGGCGGAGCCGGATGCCGCCGCGGGCGGCGACGTCCTCGACGACGGGCAGCGGGAAGCCGGTGGCGGGGCGGAGCAGTCCGGCGAGGTAGCGGCCGAGCTCCTGGGTCTCGCGGTTCGTGCCGTCCACGCCGATGCGGGTGGTCCGGGTGAGGGTGTAGGGCTCGCCCTCGGGGGTGACGGAGGCGGGTACGGGCACGATGCGGCCGAGCGGGCGGACCTCGGGCTCGGCGGCGGCCGTGGCGTTCTTGCCGTCCGTCGTGCTGTCGGCGGCGGCCTCCCCGCAGCCGACACCGGCGGCGGCGACCAGGAGCAGGGATCCGATCAGGCGCGGAATCCTTCGGCGCTGTGTCACAGGCTGGTCCCCTTCGGGCGTTGGATCAGGCGTTGGACGCGTCTGTCGAGTTCTATATCCGAACCGTCACCATGCGTACCGCCGAGGTATCCACGCGTCAAGGTCTGGACCAATCACCCCGGATGACGGGTGGATCATGGCACGCCTGCCCGATATCGGGCAGGATTCTTGCGAATCGAGACAGGTACCCCCCAATATTCATGGGTGCTCGAACGCCGCCCGTCGCACGACGACCTCATCGACCACCTGGTCCGCAGCACCGCGCTCCAGCGCGGTGAGGCCGCCCGGGTGGTACTCGATGTGCTGGCGTACTTCGACGAGACGACCGAGGAGTTCGTCCGCCGCCGACACCGCGAACTGCAGTCCGGCGGGGCCGTGAACGCGGAGATCTTCGAACGGATCTCGGCGGAACTGCCACACCGGGCCGTGGCGCCGCCGGAGCTCTCGCTCCGGCAACTGCGCCGCATCGTCTACGGCTGAGTCACGAACGAGCACGGCGAGCACGTTCACCAACCTGGAGGGGTTTCACCTTTATGTGCGGAATTGTCGGTTACATCGGAAAGCGCGACGTCGCCCCGCTGCTCCTTGAGGGCCTGGCGCGTCTGGAGTACCGGGGATACGACTCGGCCGGCATGGTCGTCACCAGCCCGAAGGCCTCCGGCCTGAAGATGGTGAAGGCCAAGGGTCGTGTCCGTGACCTGGAGGCCCGTGTCCCCAAGCGCTTCACCGGTACCACCGGCATCGCCCACACCCGCTGGGCCACCCACGGCGCGCCGAGCGACATCAACTCGCACCCGCACATGGACCCCGAGAACAAGGTCGCCGTCGTCCACAACGGCATCGTCGACAACGCCCAGGAGCTCCGCGCCAAGCTGGAGGCCGACGGCGTCGTCTTCGCCTCCGAGACGGACACCGAGGTCATCACCCACCTCATCGCCCGCTCCCAGGCCACCACCCTCGAGGAGAAGGTCCGCGAGGCGCTCAAGGTCATCGAGGGCACCTACGGCATCGCCGTGATGCACGCCGACTTCAACGACCGCATCGTCGTGGCCCGCAACGGCTCGCCGGTCATCCTCGGCATCGGCGAGAAGGAGATGCTCGTCGCCTCCGACGTCGCCGCCCTGATCGCCCACACCCGCCAGGTCGTCACCCTCGACGACGGCGAGATGGCCACCCTGAAGGCCGACGACTTCCGCACGTACACGACCTCGGGCGCGACCACCACCGCCACCCCGGAGACCGTGGAGTGGGAGGCCGCCTCGTACGACATGGGCGGTCACGACACGTTCATGCACAAGGAGATCTCCGAGCAGCCCGACGCGGTCGACCGCGTCCTGCGCGGCCGGATCGACGACCGCTTCTCCACCGTGCACCTGGGCGGCCTGAACCTGGACCCGCGCGAGGCCCGCACCATCCGCCGGATCAAGATCCTCGGCTGCGGCACCTCGTACCACGCCGGTCTCATCGGCGCCGGGCTCATCGAGTCCATGGCCCGCATCCCCGCCGACGCCGAGCCGGCCTCGGAGTTCCGCTACCGCAACCCGGTCGTGGACCCCGACACCCTCTACATCGCCGTCTCCCAGTCCGGTGAGACCTACGACGTGCTCGCCGCCGTCCAGGAGCTGAAGCGCAAGGGCGCCCGCGTCCTCGGCGTGGTCAACGTGGTCGGCTCCGCCATCGCCCGCGAGGCCGACGGCGGCGTGTACGTCCACGCCGGCCCCGAGGTCTGCGTCGTCTCCACCAAGTGCTTCACCAACACGGTCACCGCCTTCGCGCTGCTCGCCCTGCACCTGGGCCGCATCCGCGACCTGTCCGTCACCGACGGCAAGCGGATCATCGAGGGCCTGCGCAAGCTGCCCGCGCAGATCCAGGAGATCCTCGAGACCGAGGACGAGATCAAGAAGATCGCCGCGGAGTACGCCGGCGCCCAGTCGATGATGTTCATCGGCCGCGTCCGGGGCTACCCCGTCGCCCTCGAGGCCTCCCTGAAGCTCAAGGAGATCTCCTACATCCACGCCGAGGCCTACCCGGCCTCCGAGCTGAAGCACGGCCCGCTGGCCCTCATCGAGCCGGCCCTGCCGACGGTCGCGATCGTCCCCGACGACGACCTGCTCGAGAAGAACCGCGCCGCCCTGGAGGAGATCAAGGCCCGCAGCGGCCGCATCCTCGCGGTCGCGCACCAGGAGCAGGCGAAGGCCGACCACACCATCATCGTGCCGAAGAACGAGGACGAGCTGGACCCGATCCTGATGGGCATCCCGCTCCAGCTCCTCGCGTACCACACGGCGCTCGCCATGGGCCGCGACATCGACAAGCCGCGCAACCTGGCCAAGTCCGTCACGGTCGAGTAGCGGCGACCTCGGGGCCTGTCCCCCCGAGCCGCGCCGCCGGGCCTGTCCCCCGGCGGTTCGACCGGACACGAAGCGGTCCCCCCGTGCATCCCAGGTGCACGGGGGGACCGCTTTCTTTCGGGGGCTCGTTCACCTCCCGGGGTGCGACGGTCGGCGGCCGTGCGCCCCTCCGGTTCACTCGCCAGGGCCTGGAGGCGCCCCGGTCAGCTCGCCGCGGCCGCGCTGCGGTTCGCCCGGCCGAGCGCGGTCGGCCAGCCGGCCACCGCCGCCGTGGCGCCGTACCAGGCGACCAGACCCGCGACGGCCGCCACCCAGCCGCCCGCCTTCGCGAGCCCGCCGTTGTCGGCGAGCGCCCCGATGCCGAGCAGCAGGAGCGCGACGAACAACAGCCCGTACACGCCCTGTCCGAACAGTCCGCTGCCCGAGGCGGCCAGCGTCAGCGTGAGCGCCAGGAGCGCCCACAGGAGCAGGAAGACGCCCACGGCGTCGGCGGACGCCCCGCCGCCGGCCGCGGTGCCCCAGGTGAACCAGAAGGCGCCGAGCGCCGCGAACGCCGTGCCCTCACCCTTGTCGCCCGCACGGAGGGCGAGCAGACCGACGAGGAAGAGCGTCACCCCGCCGACCCAGGTGGCGAGGCCCGCGGCATCCGCTGCCGCGACGTTGTCGATGACACCGGTGCCGCCCAGGCCGAAGGCCAGCAGGGTCAGTCCGAGTGCGAGGTGGCCGAGAGTGGAAGTGGTGTTTCCCGCGGCGACTTCGTTGTTCACGGCGGGCTCCCTTCAAGTGCGCAGGTGTACTGCGTGAGCTGCTGTGTTCCAGTGACCCTTATATGCCCTTCACAAGCGCACAATTCACCTGAGGAAGGCCGAAATTATGGCGGGATGACGGCAGTTGAGGGTGAGACCTGACGGGTCGTACGGGACGGAAGGGTTCCCGTACGCGACGGAAGGCGTTGTCCCGTACGCGCCGAAGGGGTTTCTCGTACGCGCCGAACGGGTTCTCGTACGCCCTACGGGATGACGATCACGGGCCGCTGGGCGCGGCGCGCGAGACGGCCGGCCACCGAGCCGAAGATCCGGCCGACGATCCCGTGCGTGGAGCCGACCACGATCGCGTCGGCCGAGTACTCCCGGCCGACCTCCTCCAGCTCGTGGCAGATGTCGCCGCCGCGCTCGACGAGGATCCAGGGCACCTCGGAGAGGTGCTCGGCGCAGGCCAGCTCAAGACCGAGGACCTCGGTCCGGTGATCGGGCACGTCGACGAAGACGGGGGGCTCGCAGCCGGCCCACACCGTGGTGGGCAGCCTGTTGGCCACGTGCACGATGATCAGGCCCGATCCGGAACGCCTGGCCATGCCGATGGCGTACGCGAGGGCGCGCTCACTGGACGTGGAGCCGTCGAAGCCGACGACGACGCCGTGCCGGAAGGCCGGGTCGCAGGCGTGACGTGGCTGTTCGACCGCGAGGGGGTCGACCGTGGAATCGGCGACGCGCTTGCGGTCCGCGGGTTCGGGGAATTCGTGACCGGCCATCGGTGTCTCGGCGAAGAGAGTCCTCGTGGGAAGGGACGGGGAACGGAGGGGACGGAACAACGGGTGGCGGCGGAGCTGTGTCCGGGAATCATCTTCCCAAGCCCATACCCCCAAGGGTACGGCGACACTCCTCTCCTGCCCAGAGCCCGCCGTGCCACTCCCCGGCGTGCGCCCCGCTCGCGCGCGGCGTTCCAGGGAGCATGCACGAGCGGCTCGGGATCTGGCAATGCCGGTTGTGCCCTACAGGTGTCCGTACGGGGGCCAAACGGACGTCGCCGAGAGTGACCGTAACGTTCCGCTTCTCGTTGCCACAGGTCCAGCCCACCGTCGCAGGGAGACCGCCCGTGCACGCACCATCGACCGCCGCCGGCCAGACCCCCACAGCCCCCGCCGCCCCGCGCGCCACCGCGCTCGGAGGGCCCCGCGCCCGCCGCCGGGCGCCCGTCCTCCGCCCGGCCGCCGCGACCGACCCGGATCCGGGCAACGGGCGGGGAGCGTCGGGAACGGTCCCGCGCGCGGAGGCCGACGCGGGTGCGGGGGCCGGCGCGGGGACGGGTGCGACTGCGGGTGCGGGGACGGGTGCGGGAGTCGGCGGGGCCGCCTCGGACCCGACCGGTGACGTCGTCCGCTGGGCGGTCTTCTGCTGCGTACTGGTCCCGGTGGTCCTGCTCGTCTACGGCAGCTCCCTCGGCGGCGCCGCCGGGACCGCGCTCGGCCTCGCCTCGGTGACGGCGGCCTGCCGGGTGCTGCTGCGCCGCTCGGAGCGGGGGATGCGGAGCGAGGGCGTCCGCGGCAGGCGGCGCGGCTGGGACGCCCCCTAGTTTTCCGGGGGTGCAAATCGGCCCGAAACGGGGCGCCCATCGGGCCCGCCCCTCGTGGAGTTGACAGGTTCGTACACGCGAACCCATATGTTTTCAGCCAACTTCCATCCGTCGGCGAGTCCTTGGCGGAACGGTTGGCCAACCCTGGCTCCGACACCCGGAAATGCCTTGCCCCAAGGGCTCGCACCCCCCGCGTACGGGGGCGTTCGCCACCCTGCCCCTTCCCCCGGGGGCCTCCCGGGGGAAGACTTCGCGATCGATCGCTTCACGCCAAGTGGCCTTGTCGACAATCCACCGGATGGAGAACTTGTCACGCCGGCGCCACGGGACGCAGTAGATTCGATCATGGGTACCGAAGACTGGGGTCTCGTGCAAAACCGAGGGGAAACGTGCAGGAGCGACACGACCAGGGAGACGCGAACACCGAGGGGGGCTTAGCGTCATGAGCCAGGACTCCACCGCACCGGAGGCCGCACGGAAGCTGACCGGGCGCCGCCGTCGCGAAGTCGTCGCGGTGCTGCTGTTCAGCGGCGGCCCCATCTTCGAGAGCTCCATCCCGCTCTCCGTGTTCGGCATCGACCGGCAGGACGCCGGAGTGCCCCGCTACCGACTGCTCGTCTGTGCGGGCGAGGACGGACCGCTGCGGACCACCGGTGGACTCGAACTGACCGCGCCGTACGGCCTGGAGGCGATCAGCAGAGCGGGCACCGTCGTCGTGCCGGCCTGGCGGTCGATCACCTCGCCGCCACCGCCGGAGGCGCTCGAAGCACTGCGCCGTGCCCACGAGGAGGGCGCGCGGATCGTCGGTCTGTGCACCGGGGCGTTCGTCCTCGCCGCGGCCGGCCTGCTCGACGGCCGCCCGGCGACGACGCACTGGATGTACGCGCCGACGCTCGCCAAGCGCTACCCGTCGGTCCACGTGGACCCCCGGGAGCTCTTCGTCGACGACGGGGACGTGCTGACCTCCGCGGGCACGGCGGCCGGAATCGATCTGTGTCTGCACATCGTGCGGACCGACCACGGCACGGAGGCCGCGGGCGCCCTGGCGCGCCGGCTGGTCGTCCCGCCGCGGCGCAGCGGCGGTCAGGAGCGCTACCTCGACAGGTCTTTACCTGAGGAGATCGGCGCCGACCCGCTGGCCGAGGTCGTCGCCTGGGCGCTGGAGCACCTCCACGAGCAGTTCGACGTGGAGACCCTGGCTGCCCGCGCGTACATGTCACGGCGGACCTTCGACCGCCGGTTCCGCTCGCTGACCGGTTCGGCCCCCCTGCAGTGGCTGATCACCCAGCGGGTGCTGCAGGCGCAGCGGCTGCTGGAGACCTCCGACTACTCGGTCGACGAGGTCGCGGGCAGGTGCGGTTTCCGCTCGCCGGTGGCGCTGCGCGGTCACTTCCGGAGGCAGCTCGGCTCCTCGCCGGCCGCCTACCGGGCGGCGTACCGTGCGCGGCGACCGCAGGGCGATACCGCCACCGCGGTGCTCGACCCGGTCGTGCCCGCCCAGGTCGGGGCCGGAATCCGGCGCCCGGCGTCCCCGCTGGACCAGGGGAAGCCGCAGTCCGACGCCTACGCTCCGGGGCGCCCCTCGCTCCCGGGCCAGCGCAGCGCGCCGTAGGAGAAGACCGCCGCCGCCACAAGCGGCGCGACGCAGGAACGACGGGCCTTCGGGGACATCTCCCCCGGGGGCCCGTCGGCGTGCGCCCCGGCACTCCGTTCCTCCCGTGTCCGGCCCGCCGAAGCCCCGCGCCGGCCGCCGGTGCCCTGGATCTGCGCCGGCCGCCGCCGCCCGTGCGGGCACGACGCGGGCCCGGCGGCGACTCGGCCCGCTCCGACACGGGGAAGAGCCCCTAAGGTGGACGCATGAACGATCGCATGGTGTGGATCGACTGCGAGATGACCGGGCTCTCGCTGACGGACGACGCACTCATCGAGGTGGCCGCACTGGTCACCGACTCGGAACTGAACGTGCTCGGCGACGGGGTGGACATCGTGATCCGTCCGCCGGACACGGCCCTGGAGACCATGCCCGAGATCGTGCGCCAGATGCACACGACCTCGGGGCTGCTCGACGCGCTCGCCGACGGCACGACGCTCGCCGACGCGGAGGCCCAGGTCCTCGCGTACATCCGCGAGCACGTCAAGGAGCCCGGCAAGGCGCCCCTGTGCGGAAACTCGGTCTCCACGGACCGCGGCTTCCTCGCCCGGGACATGCCCGCCCTGGAGAGCCACCTGCACTACCGGATCGTCGATGTCTCCTCGGTCAAGGAGCTGGCCCGCCGCTGGTACCCGAGGGCGTACTTCAACAGTCCGGAGAAGAACGGCAACCACCGGGCGCTCGCCGACATCCGCGAGTCCATCGCGGAGCTGCGCTACTACCGCGAGGCGGTCTTCGTCCCGCAGCCCGGCCCCGACTCGGAGACCGCGAAGCAGATCGCGGCCCGGCACGTCGTACCCGCCGAATAATCCCCTTCGCGCAGGGCCGCTCGTGCCCGCACATCAATGCGGGCGCGAGCACCCTCCAGGACCCTGTAGACTTCTTCTCGGCCGGTCAGGGAAACCTTCGGGAAAACCGCCGGTCATGGTGGGTATAGCTCAGATGGTAGAGCACCTGGTTGTGGTCCAGGATGTCGCGGGTTCGAGTCCCGTTACTCACCCTGTCGGTTCAGGCCCCGGTTCGTTTCGAACCGGGGCCTGAGTCGTTCCCGGCCCACGGCCCCTGGCTACGTTCCCGGTGTGCAGGTGAGGTCCGGGGGCGGGTTGGTGCCGGTCCAGGTGCCGTTGAAGCCGAAGGCGGTCGAGCCGGCCGCGGGGAGCGCCGCGTTGTACGCGAGGTGGGTGGCCGTCACCTCCGCCGCGGTCTGCGTCACCGTCGCGTTCCACGCCTGGGTCACCCGCTGGCCCGCGGGCTGGGTCCAGCGGACGGTCCAGCCGTTCAGCGGGGTCGTACCCGTGTTCCGGAGGGTGACCTGGGCCGTGAAGCCGCCCGTCCACTGACTGGTGACGGCGTATGTGACGGAACACACACCCGGGGTGGGTGGGGTCGCCGGGGCGAGGGTCTCGGCGATCCCGGCGTACGCGGGCTTGGGCTGGAGGTTCTCGTCGTACGGCGTCGCCGCGCCCTGGCCCGGGAAGAAGTCCGGGATCCAGGAGTCGGAGTCGGTGAAGCCCCAGACGGTGACGCCCGCGCAGCGGGTGACGGCGAGGCAGGCGCGCAGGACGGAGGCGTAGTCCGCCTTCTGCTGGGCGAGCTTCGCGGCCGTGGCCGGCAGGGTCGTCCTGATGTCGAGTTCGGTGATCGCCACGTCCACGCCGAGCTCGGCGAAGCGGCGCAGGTTCGCCTCCAGGGAGGCGGGGACCTGCCCGAGGACCAGATGGGCCTGGAAGCCGACCCCGTCCACCGGGACGCCCTGTGCGAGGAGCCGCTTCACCAGGGCGTACATGCCGTCGCTCTTCGCTCCGACGGCGTCGGTCGAGTAGTCGTTGAGGTAGAGCTTCGCGGCCGGGTCTGCGGCGCGGGCCGCGCGGAAGGCGTCCGCGATGTACGACTCGCCGAGGGCCGCGCCCCAGAGGGACGGGCGCAGGGTGCCGTCCTCGGCGAGCGGTTCGTTGACGACGTCCCAGTGGTCGATCCGGCCCTTGTAGCGGCCGGCCTCCGCGGTGACGTGGTCGGTCATGAGGGTGCGCAGCTGGGCGGCGGTCCAGCTGCCGCCGGTGAGCCAGCCGGGGAGCTGGCTGTGCCAGACGAGGGTGTGGCCGCGCACCCGCTGGCCGTGGGCCTCGGCGAAGGCGACGACGCGGTCGGCGCCGGTCCAGTCGTGGGTGCCCCTGGTGGGCTCCACGGAGTCCCACTTCATCTCGTTGCCGGGGGTGAGTGAGCCGAACTGGGCCCCGGCGACGTCCGCGTATCCGCCGGTGAGCCTCCCGGCGGTGACGGCGCTGCCGAGGTAGACGCCGTGCGCCTCGGCGAGGTCCCGCAGCGGGGTGTCGGCGGCGGAGGCGGGGCCGGCGGTGGTGAGGACGGCGGCGAGCAGGGCCGCGCCGGTGATCAGGCGACGGAGCATGTCGTCCCTCCGAGGGTGAAGGCGGCCGGTACGGGGTTGGTGCCGGTCCAGGTGCCGGTGAAGCCGAAGGAGGCGGAGGCGCCGGCGGCGACGGAGCCGTTCCAGCCGGCGTTCCGGGAGGTGACGGCGGTGCCGGACTGGGTCGGGGCCGCGTTCCACATCTGGCCGATCCGCTGCCCGGCGGGGTACTCCCAGCCGAGGGCCCAGCCGGTCCAGGCGGTGGTGGAGGTGTTGGTGAGGGTGACGTCGGCCTGGAAGCCGCCCTGCCACTGGTTGGTGACCTTGTAGGCGACCTTGCAGGCGCCTCCGGCCGGGGGTGTGCCCGGGTCGGTGCCGCCGTCGCCGCCGCCGGTCTCGCTCGTGTCGCCGTAGACGATGCCGCGGCCGTTGGTGGAGACGTACACGCGGCCGTAGACACGCGGGTCGCCGGTGATCGCACCGCCGGTCCAGCCCCACTGGTGGGCGTCGTCGTTGACGCGGACCCAGCTCGTGCCCGCGTCGGTGGAGCGGAAGATGCCGCGTACGCCGCCGATCTTCGCGCTGGTGAAGAGGGTGGGGTACGCGGCTCCCGGGGCGGCCTTGCCGAAGCCGACGGTGTCGGCCTGCTCGACGCCGGAGACCCTGGTGAAGGTGGCGCCGCCGTCGGTGGAGTGCCAGAGGCCGTAGGCGGCGTCGGGGGCGCCGCCGGAGAGCCAGATGTCGCCCTTCCTGCCGGGGACGGCCTTGAAGCGGGCGTCGCCCTTGGCGGGGAGGCCGCCGGCGCGGGCGGTGAAGGTCGCGCCGCCGTCCGTACTGGCGTAGAAGGTGCCGTCCTTGAAGCCGTAGAAGGTCTTCGGGTCGACGCGGTCGGACTCGACCGTGGCACCGGCGGGGATGCCCGTGGAGGCGGTCCAGGCGCCTCCGGTGCCGGTGTGGACTCCGGTGCCGTCCGGGCTCCAGACGAACCGGCCGCCGTCGGCGGAGACGGCGACGGTGCCGCCGCCGGTGACGCCCGAAGGTTCCTGTCCTGCGGACCAGTTGGCGCCGTTGTCGGTGGAGAAGGCGACGCGCGGGCCGCCGTCGAGGTGACCGGCCCGCACGACGGAGTCCGGCTTGGTCTCCGCGAAGTCGACGCTGGTGGTGGAGGTGAAGTCGGGGCCGGTGAACATCATCGAGGGGACCGTGGTGAGGTCCGTGTGCCGGAAGCCGCCGATGTCGCCGAGGGCGCTGATCAGCGGGGCGCCGGAGGGCGGCGAGGCGAGGTCGAGGACCGCGGTCTCCTCAAGTCCCTTCACCATGGGGCGGATGGTGAAGTTCGTGCCCGTGTCCCACTTGGCGAGCTCGGTGGTGCCGTAGATCGTGGCCCCGGTGCCGTACATCATGCGGTTCGAGTCGAAGGGGTCGATCTCCAGGGCCTCGGTCATCCAGCCGAGCTTCGGGGTCTGTTCGGGCGGGGCCGGGTCGTCGCCCCAGGTCAGCCAGGGCACGGAGGAGACGTCCATCGTGTAGCGGTTGGCGCGGTTCGGGTACGAGGTGTAGTCCCAGGCCCTGGTCCAGCTGCCGCCGCTGTCGGTGGAGCGGAAGATCTGGGTGTCGGGGTACCAGGAGCTGTAGCCGGAGACCATGACGGTGCCGGGGTGCTGCCGGTCGACGGTGAGGCCGCCGAAGCCGTAGTAGGTGTCGGCCTCGGCGACGGGGCTGATGTCCGTCCAGGTGCCGGTGGCGGTGGCGTACCGCCAGACCTGGCCCCTGCCGCCGTCGTACGGGCCGGCGGTGTCGCTGTACGCGAGGTAGAGGTAGCCGTTCTCGGCGTCGAGGACGCCCTTGTGGGCGAGGTACCCGGTGGGCTGGCCGGGGAGCCGGGTCCAGGTGGCGCCCGCGTCGGTGGAGCGGTAGACGGCGTTCTGCTTGTCGGCGACGCCGACGTAGACGGTGCTGGTGGCGCTGCCCGCCGTACCGGTGGACTCGTCGAAGGTCACCCAGACGATGCCCTGTTCGTCGGAGTTGTAGCCGCTGGTGTCGGTCGGGTCCTGCTGGTGGTTGCCGGGGTTGGTGAAGGAGGTGACCTTCGACCAGGTGACGCCGGAGTCGGTGGAGCGCCAGAGGCCGTTGCCGCTGGGGGTGCCGAGGTAGAGGACGCTGTTCCGGTGCGGGTCGACGGCGAGGCGTTCTCCCATCCCGCGGCCCGGCATGTTGCCGCCGAGCTTGAAGGGGAGGTCGGTGCGCTGCCAGGTGGCACCGCGGTCGGCGGAGCGGAGGACGGCGCCGTTGCCGGGGTCCCAGTCGTTCGTGTACGTGCCGACGGCGGCGTACACCCGGTCGGGGTCCACGCCGTCGGAGGCGAGGCCGACGACACCGGTGTGGCCCCAGTGGTCCCAGTCGACGGAGTCGAGAAGCGGGGTCCAGGAGGCGGTGGCCTGGTTCCAGCGGTAGGCGCCGCCGATGTCGGTGCGGGCGTAGACGAGGTTCTTCTCGGTCCGGTTGAAGACGATGCCGGGGACGAAGCCGCCGCCGTCGATCCGGACGTTCCTCCAGGTGTACGAGGAGGCGGCCGCGGCGGCTTCCGGTGGGGCGGCCGTGGCCGGTGCCGCTCCGGTGAGGGGGGCCGCCAGGAGACCGGCGGTGAGGGCGAGCCCCGCGAGGACATGTCGTGTGCTGCGCATGGGGGATCCCGTCGAAGATTGAATGGGAGCGCTCCCACTATTGAGCCGGTGTCAGAACACGGTCAAGGTCCGGGAATCGTCGAAGACGTTCGACGGGGGTCGAGCCGCCGCGGAGCCCCGTACGCGATCGAGCGCTTCGCCCGACGGCGCGCGGACACAGGGGTGCGCGCCCCGGCCGGGAGGTGGGGTGTCTCCGGCCGGGGCGCGCGGTGTGGGGGGCGCGATGGCTCCTGGGTGCGGACCGACTGGTCCAAGCACCTACTTGTAGGCGGCGAAGGCCTTCGTGAAGGCCAGCGGCTGCTGGAGGATCGAGGAGCAGGTGGCGTCGGCGCGGTTGACGGCGCCGTCCGGGCACTGCTTGTCCCGGGTCGAGGACCACATCGAGAGCCAGCCGATGCCCTTGGACTTCGCGAACTCGACGAGCTGGGTGGCGTCGTCGACCTTGAAGATCTCGCTCAGGACGTCGTTGACGCCGATCATCGGGGTGACGGCGACGGCCTTCCAGGCCGCCGCGTCGGAGAGCCCGAGGACCCCCTTGATCTGTGCCTGGGTCGCGGTCGCGGCCTGGATGGCGTACGTGCCCATGTCGCCGCTGTAGGCCGGCCCGTAGTCCATCGCCATGATGTTGACGGCGTCGATGCGGACCCCGTTGCGCTTGGCGTCGGCGAGCAGGTCGACGCCCGGCTGGGTCAGGCCCTCGGGCATGACCGGCAGGGTGAAGGAGACGTTCAGCCCGGGGTGGGACTTCTGGAGCTGGGCGATCGCCTGCGAGCGGCGGGTGTTGGCGGCGGTGTCCGGCAGGGCCGCGCCCTCGACGTCGAAGTCGACCTTGGTCAGCTTGTACTGATCGATGACCTTGCCGTACGCGGCGGCCAGCGCCGAGGACGAGGAGCAGTTCAGGGCCAGCTCGTGCCCGGCGGCGCCGCCGAAGGAGACCCGGACGTCGCCGCCCTTGGCGCGCAGGGCGCCTATCTGGGCGGCCACCTTGTCGTTCGCCAGGTCCGTGACCCCGCCCCACAGCGGGGCGCAGGAGCCGCCGGAGGTGATGAAGGCGAGGTTGAACTCCTTCACGCCGGTGGCGTCGGCGGTCGCGAGGAGGTCGTACGCCGGGTAGAGCGAGGTGTCGACGTAGGGGGCGTACCCGGCGGCGGTGACGGGCCCGCCGGTCGCGGTCGCCGTGGGCGTCGGGGTGGGGGTGGCCGTGGGCTTCGGGGGCACCGTGGTGGTGGCGGTGGGGGTCGGCCTGGGGCTCGTGGTGGCCGTGGCGGTGGCCGTCGGCTTCGGGGTCGACGTGGGAGAGGGGGCGGTCGTGGTGGGGCGGCCGCTGGGGGTGGGGGTGGCGCCTCCGGCGGAGCAGGCCGCCTTGTTGATCAGGCAGTTCGAGGGGTCGCCGGCCTGTCCGGCGGCGGAGGTGACGAAGCCGACGGTGACGGACTGGCCGGGCGCGAGCCGCTTGTTCCAGTCGGCGGGCTTCACGGTGACGTGGCCGCCGGAGACGGTGTGCTCGCCGTTCCAGAGGGAGCCGATGGTCGTGCCGGCCGGGAGGTCGAACTCCAGGGTCCAGTCGGACTGTGCGGCCGAGGTCTCGTTGGTGACGACGTACTGCCCGGTGTAGCCACCGGTCCAGGAGCTGGTCCTGGTGTACGCGGCGCCGACCGCGGCGGCCTGGGCCGTACCCGTGAGCGCGAACGCGGCGCCGCCGACGACCGCGGCGGCGACGACCGCCCCGACGACCTTGGTCCTGGTGCTCGCCCTGCGCCGGTGCGAACTGGTGCCCATCGCGTGCCTGCCTCTGCGTGCTGGGGGGTGGGGAAGGGGTGCGGCAGCAAGCTAGCGACTGGAGAACGGACAAACCGGCGTCCGGGGACACCGGTGGGGATCCTTAGGCTCCGCTTAAGGAAGGCATCGGAACCACGAAAGGTTGGGAGCGGCCGGCCCCGGGCCGGGGCGTGGGCCCGGCGGGAAGTGCGGCCGACGCGGGACCGGGCGGGCGGGCCCGCGCCTGCCCGGCGGGCGGCCGACGCCGACAGCCCTCGGCGACCCGGTGGTGGTCCGGTACCGTCAACCCTCGGCGACCCGGCGGTGGTCCGGTGCCGTCAGCCCTCGGCGGCCCGGCGGTGGTCCGGTGCCGTCAGCCCTCGGCGGCCCGGCGGGTGCCGGTTCCCCCGCGCCGGCGGCGGGCCGGGCGGTGACCGCGGCGGCCGGTCGCGCCGCCCGTACGGCGCCCGTCGAGGCCGATCCAGATCCGGACCTCCGTACCGCCCAGCACCGAGTGCCCGATGCGGACGTCGCCGCCGGTGGTCTCCGCCATCCGCCGCACGATGTCCAGGCCGAGGCCCGTGGAGCCGTCCCGGGCCCCGCTGTTGCCCCGGGCGAGGGCGGCGGCCGGGTCGGCGATGCCGGGGCCCGCGTCGGAGACGAGGACGATGACGGCGTCCTCGCCGTTGTGGACGTCGATCGAGAAGGCCGTGCCCTCGGAGGTGTGCCGGAAGACGTTGCCGAGCAACGCGTCGAGCGCGGCGACGAGTTCGGGGCGGGCGACCGGGATGCGGACCGGGCGCTCGACGCCCGCGACCCGCACCCGGCGGCCCTCGTCCTCGGCGAGCGCCGACCAGAACTCCATGCGCTCGCGCACCACTTCGGCGGCGTCGCAGCCCGCGCCGGGTCCGGTCGCCTGCGTCTGCGGCTTCGCGTCCCGGGCGGTCCTGATGATGATGTCGACCTCGCGCTCCAGCTGCTCGACGGCCGCGCGGGTCTGCTCGGCGGCCGGGCCCGAGCCCAGCGAGGCCGCGTTCAGCCGGAGCACGGTGAGCGGGGTGCGGAGCCGGTGGGAGAGGTCGGCTGCCAGTTCCCGTTCGTTGGCGAGGAGCTGGACGACCTGGTCGGCCATCGAGTTGAACGCGACGGCGGCCGACTTGAGTTCGGGCGGCCCCTCCTCGGGGACGCGTGCGCCGAGCCTGCCCTCGCCGAGCTCGTGGGCGGCGCCCGCGAGCCGCTGCGCGGGCTGGACCATCCGGACGCCGAGCCGGTCGGCGACGGCGACGGAGCCGACGATCAGGGCGATGCCGACCCCGGCGAGGACCAGCCACGCGGTGGCGACACCGTTGGACACCTCGCCCTCGGGGACGAAGAGTTCGACGACGGCGACCTCGCCGCTGCTGAGCGCGGTGGGCTGGAGCAGCGCGAAGCCGCCCGGCACCTCGGCGATGGACGCCCGGCCGAGCCGGCGGGTGGCGGAGAGCTCCTCCTCGCCGGCCCGCCGCGTGCCGATCTCCAGGCCCGGGTCGCCGGGTTCGGCGGCCGGTACATGGACAGCGAGCCGCCCGGCGGCCCCGTCCTCGGTGGTGGCGACGGCCTTGTCGAGCTCGTCACGGTCGGTGGTGATGGCGAGTACGGGGGCGAGACCCGCGGCCCGCCGTTCGGCGTTGGAGAACGCCCGGTCGCGGGCCATCTCCTTGACGACGAGCCCGAGGGGTACGGCGAAGGCGACGACGACCATGGCGGTGACGGCGAGCGACACCTTGACGAGCGCCCATCTCACGGCTGCGGCTCCCGGGGCGGCTCCAGCTTCACGCCGACGCCGCGCAGGGTGTGCAGATAGCGGGGCCGGGCGGCCGTCTCGCCCAATTTCCGCCGCAGCCATGACAGATGTACGTCGATGGTCTGGTCGTCCCCGTACGACTGCTGCCACACCTCGGCGAGCAGCTCCTTGCGCGGGACGACGACCCCGGGCCGCCCCGCGAGGAAGGCGAGCAGGTCGAACTCGCGCCGGGTCAGGTCCAGGGGCGCCCCGTCGAGTTCCGCCTGGCGGCGCAGCGGGTCGACGGTGAGCCCGCCGACCCGGATCACCCGCGGCGGCGGTGCCTCGCCCGTGGCGGACCGGGCCCGGCGCAGGACGGCGGCCATCCGGGCCGAGAGGTGGTCGACCGAGAACGGCTTCACGAGGTAGTCGTCGGCGCCCGCGTGGAGGAGCCGTACGATCTCCGCCTCGTCGTCCCGGGCGGTCGCGATGATCACCGGTACGTCGGTGATCCCGCGCAGCATCTTGAGCGCCTCCGACCCGTCCAGATCGGGCAGTCCGAGGTCCAGGATGACCACGTCGAACCTGAAATGGGCGACCTCGCGCAACGCCTCCAGAGCCGTACCGACGCTCCGTACCGTGTGGGAGGCCTCGGAAAGCCGGCGGATGAGGGCGGAGCGCACGAACTGGTCGTCCTCGACCACGAGCACACTTGCCATGGGCCGCACCGTACGCCATTCGGGGGAAGGTGAGGCAAGGAGCACCCTGCGGTGAGGGCGGGGAGGGTGTGGTGCAGTATGGCCCGGATGCGAAGAGGACTCGTTCACGCCCTGGCCTGGTCGCTCGCCACCGGCGCGGCGGTCACGCTCTCCTGGTGGGGAGTGCACACGGTCCTGTCCGGGACGGTGTACGACCCGCCGCGCGCGCTGCCTCTCCCGGCGGGCAGCGCGGGTGAGACGGACGCGGCCGGCAGCGGTCCGCTGTCCTCGTCGACCCACCGGCCCGAGACCGTCGAACCCACCGCGGCCGTCACGAGGAAGCCGACGCCGAGCGGTGACCGTCCGACCCCGGCCGCCCCCTCCACGACGCCCGCGCGGACGGCGAGGCCGACGACGCAGGCGCCTCCCGTCACCACGCCGCCCTCCGACTCGAACGTGAAGACCTACACGGTGGACGGCGGGCGGGTCACCTTCGACCTGGGCGAGCACTCGGCCGAGCTGGTCTCGGCGATCCCCGCCTCGGGCTGGCAGATGCAGGTGTGGAAGCAGCCGACCTGGATCCGGGTCACGTTCACGGCGAACGGCCGTGAACTGTCCGTCTTCTGCGTCTGGCACGACACCGCGCCCCGCGTGGAGATCGACGACCGTACGGTCTGACCGGGCGCTCCGGGCGATCGGCCGGTCAGCGGAAGGCGGACGCGGGCGGCACAGGTGAGGGCTTGGCGCTCGCGTCGGAGACCGGCGCCGCTCCCCCGGCGAAGTCGGCGAGCGCCCGCCCGTGTTCGACCCGGCCCGGGTGCGGGTCGGTGGCGACCCGGCGGGTCAGCTCGGCCACCGGCAGTTCCCGGTCGGAGGCGAGCAGCACCGCGTTGCCGAAGCGGCGGCCCCGCAGCACCGTCGGGTCGGCGGCGAGCGCCAGCTCGGGGAAGACGGCCGCGGCGGTGGCGATCTGCCCGCGGAGATGGGTCAGCGGCGGGCCGTCGGCCAGGTTCGCGGCGTAGAAGCCGCCGGGCCGCAGCGCCCGCCGTACCTCGGCGAGGAACTCGGTGCTGGTCAGATGCGCCGGGGTGCGGGCCCCGCTGAACACATCGGCGATGACGAGGTCGGCCCAGCCGTCCTGGACCTTGGCGAGCCCGGCGCGGGCGTCGGTGGAGCGGACCCGGATCCGGGCCCCGGCGTCGAGCGGCAGCTCCCGGCGGACGAGCTGCACGAGGAGCCCGTCGAGTTCCACGATCTGCTGCGTGGAGCGGGGCCGGGTCGCGGCGACGTACCGGGCGAGGGTGAACGCGCCGCCGCCGAGGTGGACGACCTGCAGCGGCCGGTTCGGCGGGGCGACGAGGTCGGCGATGTGGCCGAGGCGCCGCTGGTACTCGAAGGTGAGGTGGGCCGGGTCGTCGAGGTCCACATGGGACTGCGGGGCGCCGTCGATGAGCAGGGTCCAGGCGCGGGGGCGCTCCCGGTCGGGTATGAGTTCGGCGAGCCCGCCGTCGACGGTCTCGACGACGGAGGCGGCGGACGCCGCCCGGTCGCGCTGTTTGTTCCTGGCCACGGGCCCATTATCGGGGCATTCGCCCCGGCCCCGCCCGACGGCCCCCGGGCCGTGGCGACGGGACCCCGGCGGCCGGCGTCAGTGGCAGCCGTCCGCCGCCTCGATGAGCCGCGCCGCCTCGCCGAGCGCCTCGCGCAGGACGACGGGGTCGGTGACGGGGTCGGTGTCGCCGGGGGGCAGCAGCCAGCCGGCGGGGCGGGGCGCGTCCCCGGCGGGTTCGGGCAGCTCCGGCAGCTCGGGGAGGCGCAGGCCCCGGCCCGAGGTCCGGGTACACGCGCTGCCGGGCATGTCCCAGGCGGCGGCCGTGCCGGGCGGGACGAGGAAGCCGAGGGTGTCGCAGGTGCCGTCGTGGACGACGGGGCCCACGGCGGGGACGGCGCCGCGCCGCAGGATGTCGACGGCCTCGAGACCCTGCCGGACCGGCACGGTCACGAGGTCCCAGGGCTCGGCGGGCTGCGGGGCCGCGGCCGGAACCGGACCGCGGTCCTGGGGGGTGGTCTGGGACGCGCGGACGTCCGGGGCGGGCGCCTGGCGCGTGGCCGACTGGGAACCGATCTCCGACATGGGACCCCTCCTCGCTCCTGAGGAGACACGTTCCGTCTCTCCCTTACGGTTCAACGCCCGTGCGCGTCAACGGCTACGGCGCCATGCCGCCGCAAAGGATGGCAGTTCATGGCAGATCACAGGCGAGATATCCGATTTGTAGCCAAACTCTGCGTACGCATCCGGTCACAGCAGGTACGTTCTTGCCGCCGGACCACCCGGCAGCACAGGAGAGGGCTCGGCCATGGCGATGTCACGGGCAGTTCCCAATCTCGCCTTCCGCCGGCTCCGCGGACAGCACTCGCCGGCGGAGTTCGCCGCGGCGGTCCGCCGGGCGGCGCGGGAGATCGGCGAACAGGTCGCGTGCGACGCCCGCTACATCGGGCGCGTGGAAGCGGGCGAGATCCGTTGCCCCAACTACGCGTACGAGCGGGTCTTCCTGCACATGTTCCCCGGTCTGGGTCTCTCCGACCTGGGCTTCTCCGCGCGGGAGACGGTGCGCGGCCGGCGGCAGCCGGTCGCGGCCGGGGCTCCGGCTCCCGCGGCACCACCGACCCGGAACGATGAGGAGAGCGACGTGCTGCGTCGCGCATTCATGACGAGCGGCTCCGCCACCCTGGCGGCCGCCTCGCTGGGACTCGGCGGCCCCGCCGTCGCGATCCCCGCCCCCCGCGGCACCCACCGGATCGGCGACGCCGAGGTGCGGGCCGTCGAGGACGCCGTACGGCAGATCCGTCTGCTCGACGACCGGCACGGCGCCGACGGGCTCTACAAGGTCGCCGCCCACCCGCTCCGGGCCGCGTACGCGCTGCTCGACACGGGCACCATGACCCGCCGCTCCACCGAGGACCGGCTGCACGCGGGCGCGGGCGAGCTCTCCCTCTCGGTGGGCTGGCTGGCCCACGACTCGGGCCGGCACGACGACGCCCGCTCGCACTACGCCGAGGCCCTCGCCACCGCGCGCGTGTCGGGGAACGCGGCCCTGGAGGCGCACGCGTTCTGCAACACGTCCTTCCTCGCCCGGGACACCGGCCGGTTCCGCGAGGCGGTGCGGGCGGCGCAGGCCGGCCTGCGGGCCGCTCAGCCGCTGGACTCGGCACGGCTGCTGTCGCTGCTCTCGCTGCGGGAGGCGGCCGCGTGGGCCGGGCTCGGCGACCGGTCGGCCTGCGAGCAGGCCCTCGGCCGCGCCCACGGCTTCTTCGACCGGGGCGCGACGGACGACGACCCCGAGTGGATGTCGTTCTTCGGGGAGCCGGAGCGGGAGGCCCTGGAGGCCCAGTGCTGGTCGGCCCTGGGCGACTGGGGCCGGGCCGCCCGGCACTCCCAGCGGGCCACGGTCCTGCAGAACCCGCACTTCGCGCGGAACCTGGCGCTCTACCGCGCCCATCTCGCCAAGAACCTGGCGCACGCGGGCCGCCCGGACGAGGCCGCCGCGGAGGCGAAGCGGGTCGTGGACTCCCTGGAGGGCATCGCCTCGGCCCGGATCCGCGGGATGCTCGTCGACACCCGCCGGGCCCTCGCCGCGTACTGACCGACGGCCGGGAGGCCGCTGCTCCAGGGGCCCGGTGCCGCCTACTCCAGGTGCCCGGTGTCGTTCCAGCGCTCGACCGCGGGGGCGCCGTACGCCCAGCCCAGGACGGACAGGCTCGTCGGGTCGAGGCGGATGCGGGAGGCGAAGGAGACGTCCTCACCCAGCCAGCGGGCGCCGATCGACCGCAGGATGTGGCCGTGGGCGAAGACCAGGACGTCCCGGTCGGCCGAGCGGGCCCAGTTCACGATCTCGTCGGCTCGGTCCGACAGCTGCGCCAGGGTCTCTCCGTCCGGCACTCCGTCGCGCCAGATGAACCAGCCCGGCCGGATGTCCTGGATCTGCGGCGGGGTCAGCCCCTCGTACGCCCCGTAGTCCCACTCCATCAGCGCGTCCCAGGGCTCCGCCCGCTCGGCGAAGCCGGCGATCTCGCAGGTCTCGCTCGCGCGGACCAGGGGGCTGGTGCGCACCTCCACACCGGGCAGCCCCTGCCAGGGGCCGCGGTGGAGACGCTCGCCCAGGAGCTTCGCGCCGCGCCGCCCCTCGTCGAGCAGCGGGATGTCGGTCCTGCCGGTGTGCCGGCCGAGAAGCGACCACTCGGTCTGGCCGTGCCGGGCGAGCAGGATGCGCGGTGCCATGGGAAGGATCTCCAGGGGTTCACGGTGCGGGCGTGCCTCTTCCATCATCGCCCACGTGGATTCGGGGTGACGTCCGGGCAACCCCCGGGCGGCATCCGGCGTCCCCTCCCCCGGGGCGATCACCGGTTGGGGGACCTTTTCGTATGCGCAAGCCACGCTGGTGGGCCGAACTGGCGCTGATCGCGGTCGTGTACGCGGCCTACTCGGGCGGCCGGCTGCTCGTCCGGGGCGACGAGGCCGCGGCCGTCGAGCACGGCCTGGCGATCCTGCGCCTGGAACGGCTCCTCGGGATCGACGCCGAGCACCCGCTGAACCGGCTGTTCACGGACGTGCCCGCCCTCGGGATCCCGGCGGACTTCGCGTACGCCTCGCTGCACTATCTCGTCACCCCGGCGATCCTGATCTGGCTCTTCCGCCGCCGCCCCGCCCACTACCGGGCCGCCCGCACCTGGCTGATGCTCTCCACCCTGCTCGGTCTGGTCGGCTTCACCCTGCTGCCCACGTGCCCGCCCCGGCTGCTCGACCCGGCGTACGGCTTCACCGACACGATGGCGTACTTCAGCGCGTACGGCTGGTGGGGCGGCGAGGCCAGCGCGCCGCGCGGGCTCGGCGGTCTCACGAACCAGTACGCGGCCATGCCCAGCCTGCACGTCGGCTGGGCGCTGTGGTGCGGGGTGATGCTCTGGCGGTACGGGCGGACCCCCGTCACGAAGGCGCTGGGGGTGGCGTATCCCCTGGTCACGACGGTGGTCGTGATGGGGACGGCCAACCACTATCTGCTCGACGCGGTCGCCGGCGCGGCCGTGATGGGTGCCGGTCTGCTCCTCGCCCCGCACGCGCTGCGGCTCGCCCGGACACTGCGCGGGACGGCGGAAGCGCCCCCGGTTGTCAGTGGCGGATGCGAGACTTCCACGGGTGAGCGCATCCCCGGACAGCGGTCTGTCCCGACCTCAGCAGACGACACGTCGAAAGCTGCTCGCTGAGCTGCGCGGACCGGCCACTCCGCCGCGTCCGCTGGACGCGCGGGCCCTCGCGGCGCTGGCCGCCAACCCCGGCTGCCGGCGCCGGGCCCTGCTCGACGGCGCGGGGGTCGACAAGTCCGCGCTGGCCGCGAAGCTCGGCTCGCCGGCGCCGTTCGGGCAGTCCCAGTTCGCGATCGTCCGGGGCAACTCCTTCGAGGCGAAGGTCAAGGCGGACGGCGGCCGCGAGCTGCTGCGCCTGATCGGCGTCGAGGAGCCGGGCACGGTGTCCGTGCCCGAGCTCGCGGCCGCCGGACCCGAGGGGCGGGTGGCGCGCACGGCCCTCGCCCTGCGGGAGGCCACCGCGGCGGGGGCGTGGACGCTGCTCGACCACCCGCTGCTCGCCCTGGAGGTGGCGGGTTCGCCGGTGTACCTGGAGCCGGACGCGGTGGTGGTCCGTCCCGACGGCGGGTGGACGGTCGTGGAGATCAAGTCCTTCCCGATGGTCGACGGCGCGGCCGACGCCTCGAAGGTCGGGGCGGCGGCCCGGCAGGCCGCCGTGTACGTGCTCGCGCTCGAACGGGTGGCGGCGGTGACCGAGGGCGCCCGGGTCGCCCGGTCGGTGCTGCTCGTCTGCCCGAAGGACTTCTCCAACCTGCCGACGGCCTCCGTCGTCGACGTGCGCAAGCAGCGTGCGGTCACCCGGCGCCAGCTCGACCGGCTGACCCGGATCGACGAGATCGCGGCCGCCCTGCCGGAGGGCGTCAGCTTCGATGTGGCGGAGCGCTCGGCCGAGGAGCTGACGGCCGCCGTGGAGTGCGTGCCCCATCAGTACGCGCCGGAGTGCCTGGCCGCCTGCGAGCTGGCCTTCCACTGCCGGTCGCGGGCCCGGCAGGCGGACGCGGTGGAGACCCTGGGCCGTTCGGTACGGGGCGAGCTGGGCGGCCTGACGACGGTCGGCGCGGTCCTCGCGGCGGCGCGGGGCGAGGAGGGCGACCCGGAGGACCCGGCGGTGGCGGCTCTGCGCAGGGCGCGGGCGCTGCGGCAGGAGGCGCTGGAATCGGCGCCCGCCCGTACGCCTCGGGAGCAGGTCGAATGCCCCTGCTGACGCCCGTTTCCCGTACCGCGCCCCGGGAGGGCCTCGCATGTCGCTGATCTCCACCCTCGCCCGCATGGAGGCCGTCGAGTCCGGCCGTGCGCAGCCCCTCGCGACCGTCCGGCACCGGCGGGTCTCCGAGCGGCCGCTCGTCCTGGTGCCGCTGACCACGGCCGGTGAGGCGGGCGCCCCGCTGGGCGCGCTCGTCGGCACCGACCCGGAGGAGCCGCGGCTCCTGGTGGTGGCCCAGCCCCGGGACCGGGACCTGCGGTTCGCGTTCCTCGCCGACCTGGCGGAGGAGGTCCTGCCGTACATCGACTCCTTCACGGAGGCCGTCGAGGCGGCGGAGAAGAGCGAGGTCGACCCCGAGACCGGCAAGAAGGTGAAGGTCGAGGTCGAGCTGTGCGCGGACGCGCCGCAGCTGATCGTGCCGAGCCGGGCGGGCATCGAGTACGTCCGGCTGCTCGGGCGGTCGACGCGGTTCCGGCGGACCGCCGAGCAGGACCCGGAGACGCCGTTCCCCGCGCCGCCGCGCGTCCCGCTCCTCGGGCGCTGGCTGACGCACTTCGGCGACCGGGCCCGGGTGCCCGGCTCCTCGCTGCTGCTGTCGGCGACCGATCTCCTCAACCGGCACTGGGCGACCGGCCAGTCCTCCCTGGAGGACCAGCACCTGGGCGCGCTGCTCGCGTGGATCGATCCCCGCGACGGTGAGCCGGGCGCCGAGGCGGCGCTGCGGGCCGAGGCCGGGCGGGACTCCGAGGGGCAGTTGCTGTGCCCGCCGGCCGGTCCGGCCACCGATCCCGCCTTCGACAACCGGCTCCTCGCGCCGGCGATCGAGCGGTACGACCGGGCCCGGCAGGCCGTCGGCGCCGCCGAGGACGGCGAGGCGGCCGAGCGCGGACTCGGCGAACTGCACCGGGCCGAGCGGGAGCTGCGCCGCCTGGTCGTCTCGCAGATGAAGCCGACGTGGGACGCGGTGTGGCGGGCGATCGGCCTGCTGCGGGAACTGCCGGAGGGGGCCAGGGTCGAGGACCGCTGGACCCGCGACCGCTGGTCCTTCACCGCCCACCGGGACCGGGTCACCTCCGGTGAGCCGCCGCAGCCGCGCCGGGACGACGCCGTGACGGCGGCCCGGAAGCTCGCCGCGCGCGAGCAGGCGCAGGGTCAGCTGGAGGCGCAGGAGGCCCTCGACGATCCGCTGGTGCTCGCCGGACGGCGGCTGTCGGGCGAGGCGTTCACGGCCGAGGTGGTCGAGGTGACGATGGCGTGGACGGAGTCCAAGCGGCCCGCGCCGCGCCCGCTCCTCACGGTCCGCACCGAGGACCGGCCGCATCTGGGCGAGAAGGTGAAGGTGTACCGCTCGCTCGAAGGGAAGCCGCAGTCGGCGGAGTTCGTGCGGTACGAGGAGGACGGGGCGCTGCTGCTGCGCCTCCTCGACAAGATGGGCCGCTCGAAGGAGCCCGCGGAGGGTTCGGTGCCGGAGAAGGGCGAGCGGATCGCCTGGACGCTGTTCGAGCACGACCAGCGGGTCGGGCCGCAGCTGCCGGAGGCGGAGGAGACGCCCTGGACGCACGGCGGTCCTCCCCGGGCCGACGTCGTGGAACTGCCCGACGCCGTGACCGCGGAGGATGTGCTGTGACCGTGTTCGACCTCTCGACGCCGCCCGTCGGCGACGCGGCGCCCTTCGATCCCTCGGCCGCCGCGGGCCAGGCGACGGCCGACATCCTCGCGGCCACCCTGCACGGCACCGCCCGCGGTGTCGTCGTGGACTCCCCGCCGGGTGCGGGGAAGTCGACGCTCGTGGTGCGGGCCGCGCTCGAACTGGCCGCGGCCGGACGCCCCCTGATGGTGGTGGCCCAGACGAACGCGCAGGTGGACGATCTGGTGCTGCGGCTCGCCGAGAAGGAGCCGGACCTGGAGGTCGGCCGGCTGCACTCCAACGACAGCGACCCGTACGACAAGGCGCTCGACGACCTGGAGAACGTAAGGAAGTCGGCGAAGGCCGGTGAGCTGACCGGGCTTCCGGTCGTGCTCTCCACGGCCGCCAAGTGGGCGCACGTGAAGAACGTCGAGCCGTGGGCGCATGCGATCGTCGACGAGGCGTACCAGATGCGTTCGGACGCGCTGCTCGCCGTGGCGGGGCTCTTCGAGCGGGCGCTGTTCGTGGGCGACCCCGGTCAGTTGGACCCGTTCTCGGTGGTGGGCGCCGAGCAGTGGGCGGGACTCTCGTACGACCCGTCGGCGAGCGCGGTCTCCACCCTGCTCGCGCACAATCCGGAACTGCCGCAGCACCGGCTGCCGGTGTCCTGGCGGCTGCCCGCCTCGGCGGCGCCGCTGGTCTCGGACGCTTTCTACCCGTTCACGCCGTTCCGCAGCGGCACCGGGCACGGGGACCGGAAGCTGTCCTTCACGGTCGCGTCGGACGGTTCGGGCCCCGACCGGGTCCTCGACGAGGCGGCGGAATCGGGCTGGGGCCTGCTCGAACTGCCCGCCCGGCACACCCCCCGCACCGACCCGGAGGCGGTCGGCGCGGTCGCCGTCGTGGTGCGCCGGCTTCTCGACCGGGGCGGCGCCGCGGTCTCGGAGCGTTCGGAGACCCCCGTGCCCCTGACGCCCGACCGGGTCGCGGTCGGCACCGCCCACCGCGACCAGGCGGCGGCGGTCCGGGCGGCCCTCGCCGAACTGGGCGTCACGGGCGTGACGGTGGACACCGCGAACCGGCTCCAGGGGCGTGAGTACGACGTGACCGTCGTCCTCCATCCGCTGTCCGGGCGCCCCGACGCGACCGCCTTCCACCTGGAGACGGGCCGGCTGTGCGTGCTCGCGTCCCGGCACCGGCACGCGTGCATCGTGGTCTGCCGGGCGGGCGTCACGGGCCTGCTCGACGCGCACCCGTCGACCGAGCCGGTCCAGCTGGGCGTCGCCGTGTCGTTCCCGGACGGCTGGGAGGCGAACCACGCGGTCCTCTCCCACCTGGAGGAACACCGGGTCGCCTGGACGCCCTGAACTCTCCGGGGCGCCCCGAGTTCCACGGTCGCCGCCGCCGAGGCCGCCGTGAGTTCTACGGGGTGCCCGAGTTCCGCAGGGCCGGTTCCGCCGCCAGGGTGAGGAGTTCGTCGACCGACCACTGGTCGTAGATGTGCTCGCCGTACTTCACGGCGGCGACCCGGCCGTCGGACGTGATCAGGAAGTCGGCGGGGAGGCCCAGGCGACCGGCCGGCTGCTCGCCGGCCGGCAGCCGGCCCCTGCCCCGGAGCAGCTCCCAGGCGTCGCGGAGCACGCCCCTGGCGATCGCGGGCCAGCCGCGCGGGTCGAGCAGGGCCCGGCGGTGGGACTCCACTCCGAACTCGGCGTACAGCTCCTTGTCGGGGTCCGCGACGACGGCGAACGGCAGGTGGGCCACGTGCTCGCGGAGCTCGTCGGCGGGCGAGTGGAAGAACACGACCTCGCGGATCCCGGCGCGCTCGATCTCGTCGTGGCGTCGGGCCACCGAGCGCAGATGGAGATTGCAGACGGGGCAGCCCGCGAAGCGCCGGAACTGCACGTGGGTGGTCCGTCCGGGGTCGGGGAGGGTCAGCGCGGGACCGATCACCGGGGTGAGGGCGCGGCTGGGCACGAGGTCGCCGGGGGCCGGCCGGGTGCGGCGCGGGGGCGCGGGGGGCATCGCGGGCGAGGTCGCTGAAGAGGCCGTCTGGGGCATGCGCATGGGACACCATCCTCGTAGGCGTACGGCGTACTCCTACTAGCGTAGGCGTAGGGCGTACGCTGTCAACCGTCATGCCACGACCCCGCTCCCTCACCCCCGACCGGCTGGCCGCCGCCGCCCTCGCCGTCATCGACCGCGACGGACTCGCCGCCCTCTCGATGCGCACCGTCGCCAGGGAACTCGGCATGAGCCCCATGGGGCTCTACCGCTACGTGTCCGACCGCGAGGAGCTGGAGGGGCTCGTGGTCGACCGCGTCCTGGGCGACCTCGACACCACCCCGCCCGCCGCGGACGCGCCCTGGCGGGACCGGATCGAGACCATGGTCGGGCGACTGCGCGACGCCGTCGTCCGCCACCCGGAGGCCATCCAGCTGACCCTCACCCACCGGCACCGCGCACCCGGCGGACTGCTCTGGTCGGAGACCGTCCTCGGCATCCTGGCCGAGGCCGGCATCGACGGAACGCGGCGGGTCGTCGCCCTGCGCGCGCTCCACGGGTACGTCACCGGGGCCATCCGGCTCGAACACCTCGGGCCGCTGGCCGGAACCGGCACCTCGGCCATCGCCGCGCTGCCCGAGGACCGGTTCCCGTATCTGACGCAGACCGCGCGGACGGCCGGCGAGGTCGGCCCCGACCAGGAGTTCTTCGGCGGCCTGCGGCTGCTGCTGCGCGGCCTCGACGGCTGACCACGGCCCGGCCCCCGACGCCCTCTTGCGGGGCGCGGGACAATGGGAGACGGCCCGGGGTTCCGGGCCGCCCGTGTGCGAGGAGCCGGTGCGCGACGCGCCGGTGCGTGCAGCGTGAACGTGAGCGTGAAGAGGAGAGCGACGATGGCGGAACCCGCGGAGCGGAGCGGACAGCGGCGGCTCAGGCCGGCACCGCTGGTCTTCGAGCCTGCCGAGGCGACCGCCGACCCGGAGCACTTCTTCGACCTGGAGTCGATAGAGGATCCGCGGGAGCTGCTGTCCCGCGCGACGGAGCTGACGCTGGCGTTCCGCGCGGCGACGGACCGGGCGACCGAGTTCCAGGCGATCGCGGCGGCGCAGCTGGCGGATCCGCGCCGGTTCGACCGCCTGACGCCGGCGGACGTCGCCGAGCGGGCGCAGTGGACCGAGGACTACGCACGGAAGATGATCGAGTTCGGCCGCGACCTGATCAGGACGAACGGCAGGCCGGCGGAGGACTGAGCCGCTCGGCGGTGTCGAGCCCTCCGGCGGGCCCACGCGGGCCGCCCGGAGGGCTCCGTCACGGGTGGCCGAAAAAGCACACCTGGCATATGCCGGGAGGGCACGATACTCCTCACCCTCCCGCTCTGTCCGGAATTCCGTGAACTCTCGGCGACCGATCTGTGACAGCCGGTAGACCTGGACACATGACGACGTGGACGCGCGACGAGACCCAGCACGACATCTTCCGGTTCCTCCGGGAGGGCGACGAGGGGCGTCACCAGACCGCCCGGGTGACCGCCGACGGTGCCTCCTGGCTCGCCTCCGCCACCGGAAGCCGGGAAGCCGCGCTGACCCGCTGGGAGTCCCGGCCGGACTCCCCCGCGGCGCTGCCCTGCGGGGCCGTCTTCGACGTCGTCAACGTGGACCCGGTCTTCGGGCGCCGCATGCTGGACCGGCTGTGGGAGGAGGGGCCCGGCTCGGGGCCCGTCGCGGTGCACCGGGGCCGGATGATGCTGTTCGCCGCGCCGGGCACGGCCCAGCGGCTGCCGGCCCTGCTCGACTGGGAGGAGTGGGGTGATGCCGTCCCCCGGCCGCTCTGTCATGGCATCGGGGACGCGGTGACCGTGCCGCCACTGGTGCCGTCCGGTCCCGCAGGACCCCGCTGGGTGGTGGCGCCCGACACCCGGAACCCCTGGCTGCCCGGGCCGGAGGTCGTGCTCTGGGCCTGCGTGCGGGCCGTCCGGGCGGCTTCCGCCGCCGACGTGCGGGTATCGATTTTTCCTCCCGCCGATCCGGGTGCTAATGTCTACGACGTCAGCAGGCGCCGCTAGCTCAGTTGGTTAGAGCAGCTGACTCTTAATCAGCGGGTCCGGGGTTCGAGTCCCTGGCGGCGCACCGACAGAAGAAGCCCCTCGCGCAAGCGAGGGGCTTCTTCGTGTTCCCGGCGCGTTCCCGGTGCTGTTCCCGGTCCCGGCCGCTCAGTCGACGGCGGGCGGCGTGATCCTGACCGTCCAGGCACCCGTCCCGGTGCGTTCCGTGACCTCCACCCGTACCCCCGTCCCGGGCACGGTGAACGTCTCGCCCTCCTCCAGCGGGGCGTCCGCCAGCGGCGGGTAGACCGAGCGCTCCCAGCAGGCCTCGGTACGCGGGTGCGCGTCGACGACCTCGACGGGGCCGTCGCCGGAGGCCGCGCTGCCCCGGACCCGGTAGACGAGGACACCCTCGGTGCAGGTCTCGGCGTTGTTCCCGGCGCTGCCCCGGGCCTCGACCGCGAGGACGCTGTCGGGGCCCGTGCGGACCACGGCGAGCCGGGTGCCGAGGCTTGCGCCGGGCGCCGGCTGGGTGTCGGTCGGTTCCAGGCTCACCATCCGGGGACCCGTCCCCTGGACGCAGGCGATCTGGGCGCTGGAGAGCCAGCCGAGCTTCCACTTGTGCCAGCCGAAGAGGTCCGGGGAGAGCCCGAACTGGCTGCCCATGACGTCCCAGTCACCCACATGGGTGTCCCAGTCGCCCTTGCCGTCCGCAGGACGGTGGTAGAGGTCGGGCAGGTCGAAGACGTGCCCGGTCTCGTGGGCCAGGACGTTCCGGTCGGGCGGATGCCGCTCGAAGACGGTGACGACCCGCTTGATCTCGGTGCCGTCGACCTCCATCGGCTTCTCGAGGTTCACGACCTTGGTCGCGTCGGAGTCCACGCCGGGCGCGTCCGGGTCGGCGACCAGGTAGACGATGTCGTACCGGGAGAAGTCGACGCTCGCGTCGGCGGCGCCGATCGCGTCCCGGAGGTAGGCGGCGCGCTGCCCGGCGTCCCAGTCACGCCGTATGTCGTACGCGCTCGACTCCTTCGGCATCGGGGTCCAGACGCGCTGGGGGTGCGGGCGCAGGAGGAAGCGCCCGTAGGAGGCGCGGGTGAAGTACTCGCTGGTGGCGGGGAAGTGGTCGGCGGCCAGTTCGGCCGGATCGGTGAGCGGCTCGGAGTCCGGGAACGACAGGAAGATCATGACCGCGTCGAGGGTGTGGTCGGGGCGCGGATACGACCTGTTCCAGGTGTCGAGCCCGAGCGAGTGATGGGCCGCGGTACGGGGCAGGGCGCAGGGACTCCCCGCGGGGGCGCCGACGGCGGGGCCGGCGACGAGCCCGGTGGCGGCCAGGGCGGCGAACGAGGTGAGGGCCGCCGCGCCGGCGCGGAGCCGCGAGCGGTCCACTCCCCCGGGTGGCTGCTGACCCCTCACGTGGACCTCCGGATCGGGAATGCGGGACACTCCACCCACCTTGTGACGATTTGCGGCGTTTCGCACGTTTCCGCTGCCCCGGTCGGGTGAGGGTGCGCCACGCGGTCGACGCGACACGAGCGCGCTTCAGCTCACGGAAAGTCACATTCGGTCACGTCGGCATCGACCCGTGTCAGACCCGCGCAGAAACGATCGGGCGGGGTGGGGCGGTGGCCGGTCTCACAGCGGCGGCCACTCCCCGCCGGCGCCTCGAAGCTGGAAGGCTCCCCCGTACGGGCTCTATGATCGGCACACTCTTCCTTGGCCGACCGTCCCGACCACATGTGACCGGCCCGACTGCACTACGGGAGCGAGCGGTGAGCGGAACCCCCGAAGGACCGGTGCACCCAGAGCCGCCGGAGACGCGCGCGGCGGAATCCGCACTCACGGAGCGTCACCCCCCGTACGGCGCCGAGCCACGTGTCGGCTGCTCCCCCTCCGAACTCCGGGACTACCGCGCCGCGTTCCGCGTCGCCCAGCTCGCCATGGCCGTCATCGACCAGGACGGCGTCGTCGTCGCGGCCAACGACTCCTTCGGCACCCTCCTCGGTGCCGAGCCCGAGGCGCTCCGGGAGCAGGCCGCCGCCGACCTCGTCGACCTCGCGTCCGACGGGCGCACCTGGCACGCGTACCGCGAGGTGCTGCGCGGCAGGCGCTCCCGCTTCCGCTGCACCCGCCGCCTCAAGCACGCCGACGGGCGCTCACTGTGGGCCGAGGTCACCGTCGCCCCCGTGCCCGACAGCCGGCGCGTTCTGCTGTCGATCGCGGACATCAGCGACCGGCGCGAGCTCCAGGCGCGGCTGCGGCACCTCCAGATGCACGACCCGGTCACCCGGCTGCCCAACCGCGCCCTGTTCTTCGAGCGCCTCTCGGCGGCTCTGGAGGCCTCGGCGCAGGACGCGGCGGACGTCGCGAGCGCCGCGGCCATCGCGGGCACCGCGAGCGCCTCGGCCCCCGCCGCCACGAGGGGCGCGGCGTGCCCGGGCGGGACGGTCAGTTCGTCGTACGAGTCGTACGGGTATGGCAGAACAGGGCGGATCGGTCTCTGCTACCTCGATCTCGACGGATTCAAGGCCGTCAACGACACCCTCGGCCACCGCGTCGGCGACCGGCTCCTCGCCGCCGTCGCCGCACGCCTCACGGAGTGCGCGGACAGCGACGGATACACCCGCAGCGGCGGCCATCTCGTGGCGCGGCTCGGCGGTGACGAGTTCGCGATCCTGGTCGAGGAGTCCACCGGCACGGAGCAACTCGCCGATCTGGCCCGCTCGGTGCTGTGCGCGCTCCAGAGGCCCTTCGACCTGGGCGGCCAGCGGCTCTCGGTCTCCGCCTCGATCGGTGTGGTCGAGCGCTCCGGGTCCGGCACGACGGCGACGGCCCTGATGCAGGACGCCGACACCACGCTGTACTGGGCGAAGGCGGACGGCAAGGCCCGCTGGACCCGCTTCGACCCGGAGCGCAACGCGCACCGGATGACCCGGCAGGCGCTCTCCTCCACCCTGCGCCCGGCCGTGGAGCGCGGGGAGTTCGCCCTGGAGTACCAGCCGCTGGTGGATCTGGCGGACGGCGCGGTGCGCGGGGTGGAGGCGCTGGTGCGCTGGAACCACCCGCAGTTCGGCGTCCTTCCGCCGAATCGGTTCGTCGGGATCGCCGAGGAGGACGGCTCCATCGTGGAGCTCGGCCGCTGGGTGCTGCGCACGGCCTGCCGGCAGGCCCGCCAGTGGCAGAAGGACCATCCGCGCGAGCGTCCGATCTTCGTCAGCGTCAACGTGGCGGTGCGTCAGGTCTGGGACTCCGACCTGGTCGCCGACGTGGCCGGCATCCTCGCGGAGACGGGGCTCGCCCCGCACCTGCTCCAGCTGGAGCTCACCGAGTCGGCCGTGATGGGATCCGCCGGCCGGCCGCTCCAGGCGCTCCAGGCGCTCAGCGACATGGGGGTGCGGATCGCGATCGACGACTTCGGCACCGGCTACTCGAACCTGGCCTATCTGAGCCGGCTGCCGGTCTCCGTGCTCAAGCTGGACGGCTCCTTCGTCCGCGGCTTCCAGGACGAGGAGCACGCCAACCCGGCCGACGAGCTGATCGTCGAGGCGCTGGTGCAGCTGGCGCACCGGCTGGGGCTGACGGTCACGGCAGAGTGCGTCGAGACCTCGGGGCAGGCGAGCCGGCTGCGCAGGATCGGCTGCGACACGGGGCAGGGCTGGCTGTACTCGCGGGCGGTGACGCCGGAGCGTATCGCGGAGCTGATCGGCACGGAGCCGCTGCCCGTCTGAGGCCCGTACGTCGCGCGTACGGGCCCCGGAGTCGGTGCCGTCTCCGGCCGGGGGCATGGAACTGCCCCCGGCCGGAGGGACATTCCGGGCGGGGGCAGTGGTTCATGCGGGGTTCAGCGGGTCACCCGAGGTTCCCCGGAGCGGCCTCAGCAGGCGCCCTGGTCCTTCCAGACACCCCACTCGCCGGTGGTGCCGGGGGTCTCGTTCTGGGTCCACCACTGGGCGAGCCACTTGCGGCCGTTGTGGGAGACGACGGTGCCGCCGTTGTAGACCGTGCCGGCCACGTACGCCGGGACCGTGCCGCAGCCCGTGGGCGGGGTGGTCGGAGGCGTGGTGGGCGGGGTGGTCGGGGGCGTCGTCGGCGGGGTGGTCGGCGGGGTCGTCGGCGGGGTGGTGGTGGAGCCGAGCGCCGTGTTGATCTGCTTCAGCAGGGTGGCGTTCTCGTCCAGGCCGAGGAGCGAGTACATCATCGCGCCGGCCAGGCCGCGCTGCTTGGCGTAGTCCACCCGGGCCTGGATGGAGCGCTGGTTGAGGCCGGTGAAGAACTCGCCGTCCTTGTAGAAGTACGAGGACTTCGCCTGGTCGTCCCAGAAGGTCGTCGACGCGTTGTCGACGATGCCGCCGAGCTCCTTGTAGTGCGCGATGCCGGCCTGCTGGCTCAGCGGGCGGGCGTTGGAGCCGCCGGTCGCGGTGCCCGCGAGGCCGTTGGCGGAGCCGGCCGGGACGCCCTTCCAGCCGCGGTAGTAGAACTCGTAGCCCAGGGTCAGCTTGTCGGCGGGGAAGCCGCCGGCGATGCCGTAGGCGGGCTTGCCGTCGATCCAGGAGTCGATGGCGTTGTCGATCGAGTACTTCTCGGTGCCCGGCGCGATCACGTCGGTCGGGTCGTTGGAGCCGGAGTACAGCGGGGACTGGTGGTACGTCGGCCCGTCGCCGTCCCAGGCGCCGTGCATGTCGTACGTCATGATGTTGGCGTAGTCCAAGTACTGGCCGATCTTGTCGGTCTCGATGTACTTGATCTTGTCCTGGCCGGCCGGGAGGGCCGAGGTCAGCAGGTACTTCTTGCCGCCGTTGGCGGCGCCGTACTCGTCGAGCTGCTTGCGGAACTCGGCGAGGAGCAGGGTGAAGTTCTGCTTGTCCTCGGGGGCGTAGTGGTTGCCCAGGTGACCGCCGGAGGAGCCGGGGTACTCCCAGTCGATGTCGATGCCGTCGAAGATGCCGGCCGCCGTGCCCGCGCCGCCGAAGCCGCCCTCGACCGGCAGGTTGCCCTTGATGTACTGGTCGATGCAGGAGGAGACGAGCTTCTTGCGGCTCGCGTCCGTCTTCGCCGCGTCGCTGAAGTACTTGGAGTACGTCCAGCCGCCGAGCGAGATATTGATCTTCAGGTGCGGGTACTTCGCCTTCAGTTCCTTGAACTGGTTGAAGACGCCCACGATCGGCTGGTTCCACGTGTCGGCGACGCCGTCGACGCTGTCCGCCGCACCGAAGGACTTCTGGTAGTCGGCGTACGAGTCGCCCGCACCGTCACCCGCGTTGGGGTTGTTGTCGTCACCCGCGGCCTTGTTGGCCATGAAACAGGTGAGGTTGGTGGGGTGGATGTTGCCGAACGAGTAGTTGATGACGTCCAGCTGGCCCGCGATGCCCCGGGTGTCGAGGTGCTTGGGGTAGAACGCGTTGCCGTAGACGCTCCACTGGTCGTAGTACGCGATGCGCACACCGCCCGCAGCGGCAGTGGTCGTCGTGTCGGCCGCCTGGGCGGAGCCGAGGCCGACGGTCGCCGCGAGGGCGCCGGCGGCGAGGGCCGTGCTGAGGAGCGCGGCGATCAAGGGCTTACGGGGGTGCACGTGCGGCCTCCATCGGGGGGAGTGCGGGGGTGGTGCCGTACAGGAGCTGGAGCAGTGATAACCGGCACGTGAACAGTGCGTCAATGGTCTGAACCAGATTGAGGACTAGACCAATTCGAGGGAGAAAGGCCTCGTCAGAGGCGCGCAGCATAAAACGGAACCGCCCGCCACCATCGGTGACGAGCGGTTTAAGGTTCACTTAGGGGTGGGGCGGGGACGGATCCGTGCAGGAACCAACCGGCCTTCGGGACCAGGGTTTTTACCCGGCCGCCCCCGGCCCGGAACAGGTGTCGCGACCTACTCCTCCGGGAGCTCGGGGAGTTCGTACGCGTCCGCGATGAGCTCGTAGCTCCGCAGCCGCGCCTCCCCGCCGTGCGCGTTGGCCGTGATCATCAGCTCGTCCGCGCCCGTCCGCTTCCTGAGGTCGTCCAGGCCGGTGCGGACCTCGTCGGGGGTGCCGTACACGATGTTCGCCAGCCAGTCGTTCACGAACTCCCGCTCGGCGGGGCTGTACCCGTACGCCTCCGCCTCCTCCGGCGTCGGCACGAGACCGGGCCGGCCGGTGCGCAGCCGCAGCATCGCGAGGGCGCCGGAGAGGACCTGACGGCGGGCCTGCGCCGCCTCGTCGGCGGCGAGCGCCGAGACGCCGATCATCGCGTACGGCGCGTCGAGCACCCCGGAGGGCCGGAAGGACTCCCGGTAGAGGTCGAGCGCCGGGATCGTGTTCCTGGCCGAGAAGTGATGGGCGAACGCGAAGGGCAGCCCCAGCAGGCCGGCGAGGCGCGCGCTGAAACCGGACGAGCCGAGCAGCCAGATCGGCGGCCGGCCCTTCGGGCCCTGCACCGGGCCCGGCACGGCGTGGATCCGGGCGTACCGGTGGCCGTCCGGGAAGTCGTCGTCCAGGAACCGGGTCAGCTCGGCGAGCTGCTCCGGGAAGTCGTCGGCGCCCTCGTTCAGCGTGGCGGTGCGGCGCAGTGCCGCCGCGGTCGCCCCGTCGGTGCCGGGCGCCCGCCCGAGGCCGAGGTCGATCCGTCCCGGGGCGAAGGCCTCCAGGGTGCCGAACTGCTCGGCGATGACCAGCGGGGCGTGGTTGGGCAGCATGACGCCGCCCGAGCCGAGGCGGATGCGCCGGGTGTGGGCGGCGAGGTGGGCGAGGATCACCGCCGGGGACGAGGAGGCGACGCCGGGCATGGAGTGGTGTTCGGCCACCCAGTGCCGGTGGAAGCCGCGCCGCTCGGCGAGCCTGCTCAGCTCGACGCTGGTGGCGAGCGCCTGGGTCGCGGTCCTGCCGCTGCCGACGGTCACCAGGTCCAGCACGGACAGCGGCACGGGCGCGGAGCCCCGCGCCTCTCCTCGAATAGCGTCGGTCACCTTCGGGACCCTCCTCGGCACACGTACGGACTCATGAACGACTCATGGATCGGCTGAACGACCCGTGGATCGGCGTGGACTCGATGACAACAGGAGGGTGTCTCCGTTTATTCCGGCGGTTCCGCGCGGGCTTTCCGATGCTTCTCGGCCACTCCATGGGGCCGGAAGGCGGCCGGAACGACCGCTACCGCGTCCGTTTCCCCATAAAAAATCTCACGTTCTCCCAGGGCCGAACGCATGGGCGAATCCCCTCACGCACGGCCCTGACCTGAGACTCTCCGGGCCACTCATGACCTGGGCATATGCCAGAGTGGTGCGTCCAAGGCCAGGGCCCGGATGCTCCGCATCATTCTCGCCAACAGCCGCCCCGTAAACGGCGCTTGGCGGCTATCGTGGTACGAAAGCTTGCGGTCACAACCTGGTAGGGGGAAACCGTGGCGCTGAAGCCCGAGCCCACCGCGCCGTTCCACTCGGTGCAATACGCCTTGCGCGTCCTCGAGACGATCTCACGGCACGGTGGCGGAGTGACAGACGTCCAGATCGCGCGCGAAGCCGGCCTGCCCGTGGCCCACCTCTCCTCACTGCTCCTCATGCTCCGCCGTGAGGGGTACGTCGAGCAGGTCGCCGACGGCGCGTACGTGATCGGGGACTCCCTCGTCCTCCTCGGCTCCGGCATGACCCGCCGGGAAGCCCTGGAGGCGAAGCTCCAGGAGACCCTGACCGAGCTGCGCGACTCCGTCGGCGCGGCGGTCTACATCAGCCGGTACATCGACGGCGAGGTGAAGATCACCCAGTTCGCCGACGGTCCGCGTACGCCCAAGGTCAACGAGTGGGTCGACTTCCGCTCGGCCGCGCACGCCAGCGCGGTCGGCAAGTGCCTGCTCACCCAGCTCGACCAGAACGGACGCCGGGACCACCTGTCCCGGCACAAGATCGCCCGGCTGACCTCCCGGACGATCACCAACGAGCGGATCCTCTTCTCCAAGCTGGACAGCCAGCCGCCGACCGTCCCGGTGCTCGACCTCCAGGAGTACGCGGTGGGCACGGTCTGCGCGGCCGTTCCCCTGACGGCCGGCTCCGCCGTGGGCTGCCTGGCCCTCTCCCTGCCGATCGAGCACGCCCACCGGCTGCGCGCGGCGGCGGACACGCTGAACCGGCGGGCGGCGCCGGTGGTCATGGCGCTGGCGATCTGAGAGACCCCGGGCCCCGGGAAGCCGAGGAGACACGCGGCATCCGGGGCATTCGGGGGTCCCGACGGCGCGGCCGCGCGGGCTGGTCATGAGCACCCCGCGGGACCGGGTAGTATTTTCTCTGTCAGCAGGCGCCGCTAGCTCAGTTGGTTAGAGCAGCTGACTCTTAATCAGCGGGTCCGGGGTTCGAGTCCCTGGCGGCGCACAGACGGAAGAAGCCCCTCGCGGAAGCGGGGGGCTTCTTCGTGTTCGCTGTGGACCAGGCGGTGTGGTGCCGCTCGGGCCGGACCAGCCGAGGGCCCGGCCCGAGCGGCACCACACCCCTAGGCCCGGAGGTAGGTCAGGACGGCGAGGACCCGGCGGTGGGTGTCCTCGGCCGGGGGCAGATCCAGCTTCGCCAGGATGTTGCCGATGTGCTTGCCGACGGCGGCCTCGGTCACGACCAGGCGGCGGGCGATCGCACCGTTCGAATGGCCCTCCGCGACCAGGCCCAGGACCTCGCGCTCGCGCGGGGTCAGCGCCTCCAGCGGATCGCGGTGCCGGCGCAGCAGCTGCCGTACGACCTCGGGGTCGACGACCGTCCCGCCGTCCGCGACCCGGGCGAGCGCGTCGAGGAACTCCTCCACCTGACCGACCCTGTCCTTGAGCAGATAGCCGACGCCGGTGCCGTCGCCCGCGTCGAGCAGATCGGCGGCGTAGCTGCGCTGCACGTACTGGCTGAGGACGAGGACCGGCAGGGCGGGGCGCTCGGCGCGGAGCGCGACGGCGGCGCGCAGCCCCTCGTCCTGGAAACCGGGCGGCATCCGGACGTCGGTCACGACGACGTCCGGATCGTGGGCGGTGACCGCCTCGCGCAGCGCGTCGGCGTCCTCGACGGCGGCGACGACCTCGTGGCCGAAGCGGGCCAGGAGCCCGATCAGCCCCTCCCGGAGGAGGACGCTGTCCTCGGCGAGGACGACGCGGAGCGTTCGCTCAGTGCGGGGCATGGGATCTCCACTCGGAGGAGGGTCGGCCCGCCCGGCGGGCTCATGATCGTCAGTGTGCCATCGAGGACGGCGATCCGGTCGGCCAGGCCGGTGAGGCCGGTGCCCCCGGCCGGGTCGGCGGCGCCGCGCCCGTCGTCCTCGACGTCGATCCGTAGGACACCGCCGGTGTGCCGGGCGGTGATCGAGGCCCGGCTCGCCCCGCTGTGCTTGCCGATGTTGGCGAGGGCCTCGCACCCGGCGAAGTAGCCGGCGCTCTCGACGGCCTCCGGCAGCCGGGGCAGTTCGACGTCCGTGGCGACGGGCACGGCGGACCGGTCGGCGGCGTCGGCGAGGGCCGGGCCGAGTCCGTAGTCGGCGAGGACCTGCGGGTGGATGCCGTGGATGAGTTCGCGCAGCTCGGTCAGGACCTGCCCGGCCTCCGCGTGCGCCTTCGCGAGCTGGTCGGCGAGCGGTCCGCCCGGCGGGGCGTCGAGGCGGGCGAGCCCGAGGGTCATCGTGAGGGCGACCAGGCGCTGCTGGGCGCCGTCGTGCAGATCGCGCTCGATCCGGCGCCGCTCGGCCTCGAAGGCGTCGACGAGCCGGGCGCGGGAGGCGATGACCGCGCCGATCGCGCCCTGCTGCCCGGACTCCCGGGGGGTGAGCAGGGCGCGGACGAGGGCGGCGCGGGCGCCGGCGACGGCGGCGAGCGGATAGGCGAGGGCGACGAGGAGCACGGCGCCGAGGAGGGCCGCGGCGAAAGCCTCCGGATAGGAGGTGACCAGGTACGCCTTGACGACCTTGGCCTCCTGGCCGTCCACGGCCAGCTGGACAGGGGCGCCGAGGAGCAGGACGGGCAGGCCGATGCCGACGGCGACCGCGAGGAGGTCGAGCGGCCACAGGACGGTGGCGAGGAGCAGGGCGTACGCGAGCTCCCGCCAGGTCGCCTGCTCCCCCGCCCGGAGCCGGAGCCAGGCGGCGAGGCCGGGTGCGGCGGGGACGCGGTGCGGGTCGGGGGCGGGGTCGAGGTCGACGAGGCGGAGGCGGCGGCGCTCGATGCCGCCGAGGGCGAGGCCGGAGAGGAGGAGCGGGGGCAGCCCGACGAGCAGGAGGGAGAACAGCCCGAGCAGCACGAACACGGCGCAGACGGCGCCCCCGAGGAGCGCGCCGGTCGCCAGGTACGCGGCGGCCCGCCAGGGCCATGGCCCGAGGGGGAACCGGGGCCGGGTGAGCGCCTGCCAGGGCGTACGGGGGTTCATGCGGCCCCACGTTAGGCCCGTCGGCCCGGGCGGCGCGATGGTGCTGGAGGGTGGGGCGGAGGTGGGGGTGGACCCACCACCGGCGACGCCAGGCCTCCGTACTCATGACGGCGACCCGCCTCGGCGTTCCCGCCCGGTCCTGATCCGGCCGGGTCCGGCCTCCTCCCGCCTGGTCGACGCTCAGCGATCCGTGAACTCCGGTATCCGGCCGTGGCGCGCGTACTCCGCCCGGAGGGTGGCGGCGGCCGCGGGAGTCAGGGGCTCGTACGGGGCTCCCTGCGTCGGGCGCCACCAGACCGGGTCCTCGCAGAGGAAGGACGCGCGACGGAGGGCCACCCGGTGGATCTTGTTCGTCGCCGTGAGGGGAAGCTCGGGCGTCACCCGGACGAAGCGCGGCGGCATCTTCGTCCCCAGGTCCTGCTGCGCCGCGAGGAACGCCGCGAACTCCGCCGGATCGAAGACCGCCCCTTCCCGCAGCGCCAGCGCCGCCATCACCTGGTCCCCCGCCACCGGGTCCGGTATCGCGTAGACCGCGACCCCCGCGGCCGGCTCCCAGCGGGCCAGGATGTGTTCGATCATCGCCGCCGCCAGGTTCTCGCTGTCGACCCGCAGCCGGTCGTCCGTACGGCCCGCGAAGTAGAGGTAGCCGTCCGCGTCCCGGTAGAAGAGGTCGCCCGTCCAGTACCAGCCGTCGCGCAGCCGCGCAGCCTCCGCCTCCGGGTTGCGCCAGTAGCCCTCGAAGGCGCTGCGGCCCCGGTTGACGAGTTCTCCGACCGCCTCGGCGGCGTTGAGGAGGCGGCCCGTGGGGGAGAAACGGGCCGCCTCGCACTCCCGGCCCGTCTCCGCGTCCACCACCACCAGGTCGTCGGTCGGTGCCGCCCGGCCCACCGCGCCCGTCGGTGTGTCCGGCGTCCGCTGGATCGACGCGCCTCCCTCCGAGGAGCCGTACCCCTCCACGAGCGGCACGCCGAAGCGCTCCCTGAAGCGCGCCGCGTCCACCGCCCCCGCCTCCGTGCCGAACCCGAGGCGGAGCCGGTGCACGTGGTCCTCGGCGGTGGGCGGGGTCGCCAGGAGGTACTGCACCGCCCGGCCGACATAGGTGAAGTAGGTGGCGTCGAAGCCCCGTACGTCCGAGAGGAAGCGGGAGGCCGAGAAGCGGGCTCTCAGCGCCACCCCCGCCCCGGCGGCCAGCGCCGGCGCCCAGTCCGCGATCACCGCGTTCCCGTGGAACATCGGCATGCAGATGTAGTGGACGTCGTCCCGCCCGACGGAGAAGTGGGCCGCGAGCGAGGCACCGGCCGCCGCCAGTCGGCCCTGGCTGCAGAGTGCCGCCTTCGGCGCGCCCGTCGAACCGGACGTGAAGGAGAGCAGGAAGCGACTGTCGGGGCGCACGGGGCCGAGGCGCGCGTCGCCCGGCCGGGCGGACCCGTACGGACCGAGGAGTTCCCGGTACGCGTCGGTGTCCGTGACCAGGATCCGCACACCGGGCAGCGGGAGACCGTCGAGGAGCGGCAGATGGGCGCGCTGGGTGACCAGGACCCGGCACGCGGTGTGCCGGATGTCCCGGGCGAGTTCGGCGCCGCGCCGGGTGGGGTTGATCCCGGCGACGGCGGCCCCCGCGAGGGCCGCCGCGCCGAGCCAGAGCGGGTACTCCGGCGTGTTGTCGAGCAGGATGCCGAGGTGCGGCTCGCCCCCCGGCCGGGGTGGCATCAGGTCCACGAGCAGTGCGGCCCGCGCGGCGGCGCCGGCGGCGACCTGGTGGTGGGTGAGGGTGTGGTGCTCGTCCCTCAGCCCGATCCGGTGGTCGCCCCACTGGCGCCGTACGAGTTCCGCGACGGTGTCCGCACCCCTCATGGGCCGGACTGTAACTGACGTTCCATCAGAAATGAACGCCCGGGAACGGCCGCTCGGTGACCGTCAGGAACGGTCACCGAGTGGCCCGGGTTTCAGAACTTGACGTCCGAGCACGCGTAGAACGCGTTCGCCGTGTCCGCGATCGTCCACACCGCCAGGATCAGATGGCGGCCGGTCTTGCCCGCCGGGATCGTCCCGGAGTGCGAGAGGGTCGCCGGCGGCTGCTGGTTGTTGTAGGGGACGGTCAGGAACGGCTGGGGGTCCAGCATGGCCCGGGTCAGCTTCTGGGTCCCGTCCCAGCCGTTCTTGGTGATGTAGTACTTGAAGTCGGTGGTGCGGTGCCGGGCCGTGAACTGCCAGCGGAAGCTGTAGCTCTGACCCGCCGAGAGCTGCGTCGCGGGCCACGCGCCGCCCCGCGGGTCGTCCAGCTGGGCGAACTGCGTGAGCCCGGCGGAACAGATCTTGCCGTCGGCGGGGCCGGCGGCGGGGAAGCCCTTGAGGCCCTCGACCGACTGGGGCTCCCACTGTATGGAGCCGCAGTTGGTCACGGTGCCGTTGGCGCAGAGCTTCTGGCGGCTGATCGGCGAGTCGGTGTAGCCGTGACTGCCGGCACTACCGGTGGCGAAGAGGGTGACGCCGGCGACGCCGAGCGCCACCACCGCCGCCCCGACTGACTTTTTGCGCATGCTTCGCTCCAGGAGAACGTGGGGGAGTTCCGTTGGGCCGTGCGCGCACGCGTGCGGTGGTACGTCGTACCGATTTTGGTCTGGACCAAGTACCAAGGTATGGACGGAAGTTGAACATGTCCATCCCTTCACGCCCCCTCTACAGGACCCGTCCGACCCGTGTAGAACGCCACCGTCAGGTCCTTGACCAGCGCCTTGCGCTCGTAGTCGTCGAGCTCCACCAGACCACGACTGGTCAGCCGGTGGACCACGTCGTCCACCGCGTCCACCACCGAGGTGAGCACGCTGTCCCGGTGCTTCGCGTCGATCGCCGCGATCCGGCGCCGGCGCATCGCCGCCGCCACGTCCGGCGCGTACTCGATCCGCGTCGGCTGCGCCGAGAACACGTCCACACCCACCGGAGCGCACTCCGCCGACAGCATCCGCGTCAGCGCCTCACCGACGGCCTCCGCGTCCCGGAGCGTCGGGGCGTCCTCGTGGAAGGCGTCCGCGGGAAGCTGCGACAGCACCCGGGCCATGGCCGCCTCCACCTGCTCCCGCAGGTAGTCCTCGTGCCCGTCGACGCCGAGCTCCGCCCGTACGGTGTCCCGCACCCGCCACACCACGAGCACGGTGACATCGAGCGCGGTGCCCTTGGCGTCCACCGCCGACAGCGGCTCACTGCGCCAGTGCCGCAGCCGGACGTCGACGCGGCGCCGCAGCAGGAGCGGGCTGACCCAGACCAGACCGGTACGGCGGACCGTGCCGCGGTAGTCGCCGAACAGGGTCAGCACCCAGGCGTAGCCGACCCGGCCCCGGCCGAGCCCGCCGAGCGCGAACAGGGCGAGGACGACGCCGAGCGCGAGGAGCGCCCACTGGCCGAGATGGATCCCGTTGTACGGCCGTTCCGGCAGCCGCAGCATCCGGGCCGCCTCCCCGGGCACCGCCCCGGCCCACCACACGACCGCCGCGCACGCGGAGAGCGCCAGGGCCCCGCCGACGACCCCGACCCATCCGGGCAGCACCGGCCCGGGGCGCTCGACGAGAGCGGGGTCGGCGGTGGGGGCGGGGCGGGAGGCGGAGGCCTGGGCCTGGGCCTGGGCCTGGGCCTGGGCCTGGGCAGGAGTGGAGGCGGAGGCAGGGGTCTTGGCGGTGGCAGAGGCCTTGACGGCCTGAGTCTTGGAGGCCTGGGTCTTGGAGGCCTGGGTCTTGGGCTGAGCCTTGGACTGGGCCCTGGACGGCGCGTCGAGCCGCGCGTTTAGCTGTGCGTCGAACTTCACGTGCGGCGGGGACTTCGGCTTCCGCTTGGACTTGTCCCGACTCGCGGCCTCGGTCCCGGCGGCGTCCGCCTGGGCCTGGGCCTGGGCCTGGGCCTGGACCTTCGACGGGCCCGGGATGGCGGGACCCGGGCCCGTCCGGGACGGGGTGGGCGCGGCCATGGCGACCGTGTCGGGACCGCCGTCGTCCTCCCCGGTCGCGAAGGGCACGGCGTTCTCCGGCTGGTCGCGGAAGAGGAGGTGCACCGGGATCGATCCGGTGGTCTCGGCCCCGATCACGTTCTTCCGCCGCGCGACCCGCACGACGGCGGCGACGGGCACGGCGACGGCACCGACTCCGGCACCGGCGATCCGCCCGAAGTCGGGAGCGGTGCCGCGCTCGGCGGGAAGGTCGGGCCTGGGATCGGCGCCGGGGACAGCGACGGGGACCGGCGAAGGACCGCCGGACCGCACGGTGACGGCCGCCTTCGAGGTGGAGGAAGAGGCGGGGCGGGCATGCCTGCCCGCGCCGGAGGAGGCGGTGCCGGGGTAGGCGGGTACGACGGGTTGGACCCGGGAGACCACCGGGGCGGTTCCGGGGGTGGCTCCCGGGGCGGTCGGCGCACCCGTCGTCGTACCGGAAGCGGACGCGCCCGGGAGCGCGGAACCGGACGGGAGCGCGGAACCGGAGGGACGGACCGGTGACGTGCCTGCCGGGCCCGTCGGGGCGTCCGGCCTCGTCGCCGCCTCCGCCGCCGCGCCGCCTCTCGCGCCCGGCTCGGGCCACACCGGGACCCTGCCCCGCGAGGTCCCCTGCTCCCGCACGGCCGGGGCCGCCCCGGCGGCGGCCGAGGCCGACGGCGTCGGCACGCTCTCCCCCGGCTCCGTAGGCGTCTTCGACTCCGTCGGCGCCTCCCGTCGGTCCGGCGTGCCGCCCGGCCCGCCGTCCACGACCCCACGCGCAACGTCCGGGGCGGAGGCCGGCGCGTCACCCCCGGCCGGTGCCGGTGCCGGTGCCGATGTCGATGCCGATGCCGATGCCGATGTCGATGCCGATGCCGGGGAGGATGCCGGTGCGGCACCGGCCGCCGCCACCGCCCCCGCCGCCACACCCTCCGGCGTCCGCGCGCCGCCCTCCGCCGATGCGCCGGCCACCGCCGCGCCCTCCCCCGCCTTCATCGGCTCCGCCGCGCCCTCCTTCGGCTCCGTCGGCTCCGTCGGCTCCTCCCGCTCCACCGGCGTCACCCGTCGGGTCGGCGGAGTGCCCGGGGGTGCGCCCTGGGGAGGGGACGTGCGCGGAAGGGTGCCGTCCGTCAGGCGGCGGGCCGTGCGGGCCGCGTCACGTGAGGCCGCCGCGCCGGAATCCGCGGGGTTCGGGGTCGATGCCGTCATTCGGGTCCACCTCATGCTCTCGGGGTCATCGGAACAAGCGCCGCCAGGTCTCCGGGCCCGGGTAGCCGTCGGCGGCCGCGCCGCGCCAGCCCTGGGCCCGCTGGAACGCCTCGACGTTGCGGCGGTCCGCCTCCGTCCAGCGCGGACCGGGTCCCGACAGGTAGTGCTTGCCGAAGCCCCGCTTCACCAGTTGTTTGCCCAGCTTCTCCACATATGCGTTGGATTGGCCCGGACGGAAGGAGCCACGCCCGGGAAATCCCGTCGCATTCGAACTCGACCCGCTCGAACCACTCGAACCGCCGATGCTCCTGCCCTTGCCCGACACCAGGAGCTTCCACGTGTCCGGGCCGGGCAGGCCGTCCGCCTCCTTGCCCTTCCAGCCCTGCGCCAGCTGGAACGCCCGGGTCGCGCGCCGGTCCGCGTCTCCCCACTTCGGGCCGGGTCCCTTGCTGTAGTACTTCTTGCCGCCGCGGTCGACGAGGAGCCGCCCGAGCTGGGTGATGTACGCGTTGTTCGCGCCGGGGCCGAACATCGCCACGCCGGGGTACGGCGTCGCCGTGGGCGTCGCCCCGCTGCCGGTGGTGCCGGTGCCGCCCTCACCGCTCACCACTCCCTTGTAGCGGTAGGCCACGTACCGGCTGGAGTTCTCCCAGTACGCCATCGGCGTCGCCTGTTTCCGCGTACGCGGCTTGGTCTGCTCGTACGCGACGTAGGACGTGTGGGTGTAGTCGGTCCAGCCGCCGAAGATCGTGACGTGGGAGCCGCGCGTCGGGTTGGCCGGGTTGTGGAAGAGCAGGATGTCGCCGGGCTGGAGCTCGGTGCGGTCGACACGGTCCGCGAAGCGGTCGAGACTGCCGGTCCACTCGTTGCCGCGGAGGTTCCAGGCCATCGAGATGTAGCCGGAGCAGTCCTGGCGATAGCCGTCCGACCAGTACTTCTCCATGGAGTACGGAACCTGGGCGGTCACCCACAGCTTGGCGCGGTTGATGATCTCCGCCCGGGTCGACTTCCGCAGGGTGCCGATCGAGACCTGACCGGTCGTCGGAGTCGAGTCCGGGGAGGGCTGACCGCCGGGACCAGGCGCTCCGTGCAGCGGCCCCCGGCCGCCCTGCGGGGTGTCGGCCTCGGGATTGGCGGCCCGCGCGGATTCGTCCGCCGGCTCCGCGAGGCCCGCCGGGGTGAACGGAACCGAGGGCGGCGGGAGGGCCGTCGCCACGGAGGCCCCGCCACCACCGAGGACCACGCCCGCGGTCGTCACCAGGACCAGGGCACGGCGCGCGCCGTGCGCCGCCGGATGACCGCCCGCCCGGACCGGCAGACCAAGCGCGAGGTCACGCCGCTGCCGGGCGCACCCCGGGCAGCCGCAGTCGGCCGCGGGTTCGAACTCCTCGAAGACCGGCACGCTCATGCGATTCCCCTCCACACTCGTCAAGATCTTTTGACCCTTGGTTTCGGGCGCCAGTGTCTCAACTGTCTGGACAAATCGCATTTTGACGGATCGAAGGCCTGATAGGACCATCCGACAGGCCGGAGGTGACCGTTATTGGTCAGGAGCACACCCGGACGTCGGGTAGAGTTCTCTCTGTCAGCAGGCGCCGCTAGCTCAGTTGGTTAGAGCAGCTGACTCTTAATCAGCGGGTCCGGGGTTCGAGTCCCTGGCGGCGCACGCAGAGTCAAGACCCCCTCACCGATGGTGAGGGGGTCTTGGTCGTTCCCGACCGCCTCTGCTCCACGAACTACCGGGCATGACGAGCCACTTGCCGGACACGAAGAGCCCCTCGGCTGCGGCGCGCGGATGCGGGCGGCGCCCTGCTCGGGCCCGGGGTCCGGCGGCGGAGGCGAGCTCGTACCGCTCGAAGGGGTGGCGCGACGTGGGCACCGGTCGTGAGCACCGCGATACGACAGCCCTCTGGGCCGGGCGAGGCAAGGCCTCTACAGTGTCCGGAACCTCGACCTCCCGCGGTGGCGCCGGGCCCCTCCCGCGTCCGTGAGCCCTGCGGTGGAGGACCGGCCCGGCCGGCGGCGGCTGCGGGACGCGCGCCGCCGACCGGAGCCAGGTCCCCCCACCCGCACCCCCTGCACGGGCCACCGCGCCCGCCACCCACGGTGCAGCCTGCCCCTGCGGCGCGGGCTGCCCGCGCCGCCTGCCCGGCTACCTCCGCCACCTCCGCGCGGGCTGCGCCCACCACCACACCCCCCAGCCGCGCGGGCACGCACACCGCGCCCGCCATCCACCGCCGTGTGGACGGCGCCCGCGCCGCACCCACCCCCGCCCGTGTGGGCAATCGTCCCGCCGGGGCGGGACGGGTGGGCACACGGGACGGCGCGCCTGGCGGCGCCTCCGCCCGTTGCGCTTGGACCCGCACCCGACTGTGCACCGCACCCGGGGTGCGGGTTCAGGCGCGGAAGCCTAGGCCCGGCAAAGGGCGCCGTTCCGTTGCGCCCACCCGTTCCGCCCCAGCGGAACAGATGCCCACAACGGGGTGGCGGGGGCGCCGCCCCAGGGCGGGTGGCCGTCGGCCCGGGCGGATGGGCGTCTCAGCGGGCGGGGGCGCACCGCCCTTGGCGGGTGGCCGTCGGCCCGGGCGGGTGGGCACCGCACCAGCAGGGTGGGCGCCGCCCCGGCCGGGCGGCCGTCGGCTCGGGGCGGGGCGGCGTCGGCTCGGGGCGGTGGCCCTCGGCCCGAGTAGGTGGGCGCCACACCAGCGGGGTGGCCGTCGGCCCGGGGTGGGTCGGCGTTGGCCCGGAGTGGTGGGCGTCTCCGGGGGCCGGAGGCCCGACGAGGGGGCCGCGCCAGGCGCGGGCGTCGCCCACGCCCGGAAGACGTGCGGGCTCAGGGGCTCGTTGCTGCTGTCAGGTAGGCCGAGACCACCACGTTCGCCGTGTACGCGTTCGCCCCCCGGTCGAACGTTCCGCCGCACGTGATCAGGCGGAGTTCCGCACGGTGGGGATCCCGCGCCCCGTAGACCTTGCTCGCGTCGAAGTGTTCCCGCGGGTAGACCTGGACGTCGTCCACCGTGAACTCGGCGACCGATCCGTCCGTTCGGGTGATGCGGACCTTCGCGCCGGGGCGGGCCGCGCTCAGGCCGTAGAAGACCGCCGGCCGGGTCTCGGTGTCGACGTGGCCGACGAGGAGGGCCGGGCCCGCGGCGCCCGGCCGGGTGCCGGAGCCGAACCAGCCGACCGTGTGCGGCATCTCGTACGGCGGCGGATCGATCGCCCCCGTGCTGTCCAGGCCGCGTGCCACGACGGGCGCGGCGATGCCGAGGGACGGGATCTCGACCTGCCGGGGCGCGACGGGTGCGAGCGGGTCCCTCGCCGGGGGCAGGGCGGCACCGAGCGGCCGGCCGACGGCGGCGATGTCTCCGGTGGTCGGCGCGGAGCTGCCTCCGGGGCCCTCGGTGACCTCGCGGCCCCAGAGCCAGAGCCCGAGCAGGAGCAGCGCCCAGGCCACGCCGGTGACGAGTCGCCCGGTGCCCGCCGGGCGGGAGCCGGACGGTGGCGTCACTCCGTACCCGCCCCCGACCCCGAACCCGCACCCGAACCCGCACCGCGGCGGCGGGAGCTGCGGAAGGCGACCGCCACGGCGGCGACGGCCGCGAGGCCGAGGCCGAGCAGGGTGTACGGGGTGCCGAGGCCGCTCTCGCTGGTGGTCTGAGCGACGCCGGGGGCGGCCGGGGCCGCGAAGGCGGCGGTGCCGCCACCGCCCGCGCGGACCGGGGCGACCGGGCTCGCATGGTGCGTCGGCTCGTGGGTCGGCTCGTGGGTGGGCTTGTGGGTGGGCTTGTGCGTCGGCTTGTGGGTGGGCTCGTGCGTGGGCTTCTGGCGCTCGACGCGCACGGTGCCGACGTCCGGGTGGTCGTGGCCGTCGCAGGTCACGCTGACCTTGTACGTGCCGTTCTCGAGCCGGGTCTTGATCGTGGTGTCGCCGAACAGCGGCGCGCCGCCGCCGTCCCGGCCGGTGAGTTCGGCCTCGGCGACGAACGCCGAGGACCTCGCGGCACCCGTCGTGCCCTTGCAGCCCTGGACACGGACGTCGACGTCGGCGCCGGGCGAGGCGGTGGACGGGGTGACGGTGACCTTCACCCCGTCGTGGGCGTACGCGCTACCGGCCGTGGGTGCCAGTACGAGAACCAGGGCCGCCCCTGCGGCACGGAGAGCAATGGGACCTGAACGCATCGTGACCTCCTGATACTGGCAGGGTCACCCGGATCGGGACTTTTCGCATCCGCAGGGCCGCCGGCGAACGGCTGCCGCACCCCGGGCGGCTACACCCGGTCGACGATGTCCGCGATCGACTTGACGATCTTGGACGGGCGGAACGGGAAGCGGTCGATCTCGGCCTCGCCCGTCAGACCCGTGAGGACCAGGAAGGTCTGCATGCCCGCCTCCAGGCCCGCCAGGATGTCGGTGTCCATCCGGTCGCCGATCATGGCGCTCGTCTCGGAGTGGGCGCCGATGGCGTTCAGGCCGGTGCGCATCATGAGCGGGTTCGGCTTCCCGGCGAAGTACGGCTCCTTGCCGGTGGCCTTCGTGATGAGCGCGGCGACGGAGCCGGTGGCCGGCAGCGGGCCTTCGAGGGAGGGGCCGGTCTCGTCGGGGTTGGTGCAGATGAAGCGGGCGCCGGCGTTGATGAGCCGGACGGCCTTGGTCATCGCCTCGAAGGAGTACGTACGGGTCTCGCCGAGCACCACGTAGTCCGGGTCGTGGTCGGTGAGGACGTAACCGATGTCGTGCAGCGCGGTGGTCAGGCCGGCCTCGCCGATGACGTACGCCGTGCCGCCGGGGCGCTGGTCGTCGAGGAACTTGGCGGTGGCGAGGGCCGAGGTCCAGATGTTCTCCACGGGGACCTCGAGGCCCATCCGGGCGAGGCGGGCGTGCAGGTCGCGAGCCGTGTAGATCGAGTTGTTGGTGAGGACCAGGAAGGGCTTCCCGGTCTCCCGCAGCTTCCTGATGAACGCGTCGGCGCCGGGGATCGGCACGCCCTCGTGGATGAGGACGCCGTCCATGTCGGTCAGCCAGGATTCGATCGGCTTGCGCTCTGCCATGGGTGCGGGACTCCTGCCGTACATACGTGCGGTGTGCTGGGGGCGCCGCGACAGCGCTGTGGCGACGCCCCCAGCCTAATCAGGAAGCCGTCACCTTGACCCCGTCGATCACCCAGTACCAGTTGTTGGAACCGGTGTAGCGGAAGCGGAAGCTCACGCTGGACGCGCCGGCGGGGACGGCGACCGCGAGGGACTGCGGCTGGGAGATCACGTCCGCGGTGTAGTTCTTCACGACGATCGGGGTGCCGCCGTTGAAGACGGCCTGGACCTGCGCCGTCTGGCCGCCCTCCTGGCGGTAGAGGGTCGTGAAGTCCAGGGTGACCCGGGTCGCGCCCGAGACGCCGTACGCCGGGGTGACGAGCGTCGAGTCGTACGTGCCCGAGAACGCCTTGTCGGCCCACTCGTCGGAGTCGGCGACGGCGAAGACGCCCCGGGCGCGCACGTTCAGCTCGCGGGACTGGTCGCGCTGGGAGCGGGACCAGAACTCGTCGGTGGCGAAGGCCCAGCCGCGCCACTCGGTCATGCCCCCGGTGCCCATGGCGTTGTTGATGACGGACCAGCCGCTGGGCGCGGTGTGGGTGAAGCCGAGGATCCCGGCGGGGATGCCGGTCTCGTCGACGCGGCCGGTCAGCGACCCGTAGAGGCTGTCGAAGGGGTCGGTGGAGCGCTCCTGGATCGGCTTGCCGTCGAGGCCCCAGGACGCGGCGGGGGTGATGCCGAGCTGGCGGAAGACGGTGGCGGCGACGTCGACGAGCCGGGTGTCGACGGGGCGGGCGCCGGCGGCGATGCCGGGGCCCTGGGCGAGGACGAAGGTGCGCCGTTCCTCGATGGAGGAGCCGCCGTGGCCGCCGCCGTCGGTGTGGCCGTGGTCGGTCGTGACGATGACCGTCCAGCGCTCGGTGGCGTACGCCGGGCGGGCCTTGATCGCGGTGAGCAGTCGGCCGAGGTAGCCGTCCTGGACGTCGATGGCGTCGGTGTACCTGGGGCTGGCGGCGCCGTGGTTGTGGCCGATCTCGTCGGTCTCGCCGAAGTAGACGAAGAGGACGTCGGGGTTCTGGTTGCGCAGGATGTCCTCGGTGATGTCGGTGATCACGAGGTCGTTGACGACGTAGTCGTTGTTGTAGACGAGCTTGGCGTCGGCGCCGGGGGTGACGGTGCCGTGGGTGTCGAGCTCGGGCCAGTCGACGGCGGCGAAGAGCGAGAGCTCGGGGCGGACCTGGTTCAGGCGGGCGAGGAATCCGGGGTACTGGCCGTAGTTCTTGCCGGTGAAGGTGTTGTCCTTCACCGGCGTGCTTGTCGGGCCAGACGCCGGTGGAGATGGTGGACCAGCCGGGGCCGGAGGAGGTCGCGGCCATCGGGTCGGCGTAGAGCAGGGAGCGGCCGAAGGTGCCGTTCGCCATCAGGGACTTGAGGTTCGGGGCCTTGGCGGCGTCGATCCGGTCGTGGCGCAGGCCGTCCATGCCGACGACGAGCACCTTGTCCTCGCTGGTGCCGTCGGGGAGCGTGGGCGCGGCGGCCAGGGCCGCGGGGGCGGTGGCGAGGCCGGTGGCGGCGACGGCCGCGGTGGCACCGGCGGCGGCGAGCACGGTGCGTCGGGAGATGCCGGTGATCGGCATGTCGGAGTCCTCCGTGAGCGGGGTCGATGGGGGTACGGACATGCGCCAACGCCCCCGATTCCTCAGGGGCGTTGGTCCGTACCCGTTATCTTTCCGCGATCAACGGGGGCTTACCAGGGTCGTACGGTGAACTCTTAGCTGCCGGTCGCGGACTTCCACGCGTCGACGTACGTCTTGAGGTTCTTGTCGATGTCGGCCCAGTCCGGCTCGAAGACCTCGACGCCCTCCATCAGCCTGGCCAGTTCGATGGCGTTGGCATCGGTCGCCTTGACGTCCTTGCGGGCCGGGAAGCCGCCGCCGACCGCGCTGACCTCACGCTGGGCACCCTCGGTCAGCATGAAGTCGAGGAGCTTCCTGCCGTTCTCGGTGTGCGGGGCCTTGTCCACCAGACCGGCCGCGTACGGCAGGGCGAAGGTGGTGGGCCTGCCCGCGCCCTTGGCCGGGAACCAGATGCCGAGGTTCGGCATGGACGTGGACTGGGCGAAGTTCATCTGCACGTCGCCGTTGGCGACGAGGAGCTCGCCCTTGTCCACCTTGGGGGCGAGCTTGGAGGTGGAGGAGGACGGACCCACGTTGTTGGCCTGGAGCTTCTTCAGGTACTCCATGGCCGGCTCCTGGCCGCCGAAGTCGTGCATCGCCTTGATGAGGACGGCGGTGCCGTCGCCCGCGACGCCCGGGGTGGAGTACTGGAGCCTGTTCTTGAACCGGCCGTCGAGCAGCTCCTCCCAGGACGTGGGGGCGGCGGGGAGTTCCTTCTTGTTGTGGATGAAGCCGAAGTAGTTGTTGACGACCGAGGTCCAGGTGCCGTCGCTCGCCTTGTCTCCGCCGCCGACCTGGTCGGCGCCCTGCGGGGTGTACTTCTGGAGCAGGCCCTTGGAGCCGGCCTGCTGGATGAAGGGCGGCAGGGTCACGAGGACGTCGGCCTGGGTGTTGCTCCTCTCGCGGAGGGCGCGCTGCACCATCTCCCCGGAGCCGCCCTCGACGTACTTGACCTTGATGCCCGTCTTCCTCTCGAAGTCGGCGAAGACCTTGTCGTACCAGCCGTCGCCCGCCTCGCCCTTGAGGCCGTCGGCGCTGTAGACGGTGACGATCTTCTCGTCGGAGGCGGCGGTGGAGCCACCGCAGGCGGTGAGGCCCGCGGCGAGGACGAGGGAGCCGGTGACGGCGGCGATCGGCTTGGCGTACGTGCGCATAACGTCGTTTTCTCCTGAGGATCTCTGGCTGAAGGGGCGCGGGGGAAGGGACTCGGGGGAACGGGCCTCTAGCGGAAGGAAGCCTTGGTACGGATGCGGGAGACGGCGAGCAGGGCCAGCAGGGTCGTTGCCATGAGGACCACGGCCAGCGCCGATCCGGTGAAGAGGGAACCGCGGTCGGTGGCGGTGAAGACGAGCACCGGGAGCGGCATCCAGTCCGGCGGGTAGAGCATCATCGTGGCGCTCAACTCGCCCATGGACAGGGCGAAGCAGAGTCCGGCGGCCGCGTTCAGGGACGGCAGCAGGAGCGGCAGCCTCACCCGGAGCAGGACGTACGAGGGACGGGCGCCGAGACTGGCCGCCGCCTGCTCGTACATCGGGTCGAGCCGCTGGATCGCGGCCGACACCGACTGGTGGGCGAACGCCGTGACGAGCACGGTATGCGCGAGGATCACGATCCAGCGTGTGCCGTTGAGGAGCACCGGCGGCTGCGAGAACGCGACGAGGACGGCCAGGCCGACGACCACGGACGGTACGGCGACCGGCAGCATGAACAGCGCGTCGAGGACCCTCTTGCCCTTCCTGCCGAGCGCGGCCCCGGCGAGCGCGGCCCAGGTACCGGCGGTCAGCGCGACCAGGCTCGCGACGAGGGCCGTGACCAGGCTGGTGGTGAGGGCCTGGAGGGCCTCCCCGCGGACGGCCGCCGCGTAGTGGCCGGTGGTCGGCCCGGAGGGGAAGGCGCCGGACCAGTTCGTGGAGAACGAGGCGGCGACGATGACCAGGAGGGGCAGGGCGAAGAGCGGGACGAACAGGACGGCGAACGTGACCCAGGCCGTCCACCTGCCCGTACGGCTATGCACCAGCACGGCGGCTCACCCCCCGGTAGAGGACGTAGAGGCCCACGGAGAGGGCGATGCTGACGACGGCGACGACACAGGCGGCCGCGTAGTCGGACTCGAGGATCGCCTTGCTGTAGACGAGCATCGGGAGGGTCGTGACGCCCTTGGCGCCGGTGAAGAGCACGATCCCGAACTCGTTCAGGCACATGACGAGGACGAGGCTGCCGCCGGTGGCGAGCGCGGGCAGCGCCTCCGGCAGGATCACCTGCCGGACGATCCGCAGCGGCCGGGCGCCGAGCGAGGACGCGACCTCCAGCTGGGCCGTCTCCATCTGCGAGAAGGCGGCGAGCAGCGGTCGCATCACGAACGGGGTGAAGTACGTGATCTCGGCGAGGAGGACGCCCCACGGGGTGGTCAGGAACCGGAACGGGCCCGTGGGCTCCCCGGTGACGTCCGTCCAGACGCCGTTGGCCATGCCGACGGTGCCGTAGAGGAACAGCAGGGCGAGCGTGATCAGGAAGGACGGGAAGGAGAGGAAGACGTCGATGAACTTCGACACCGCCTTCCCGCCGGGGAACGGCACGAACGCGATCACGACCGCGAGTACGAAGCCGAGGACGAGACACCCGGCGGTGGAGGCGACGGCGAGCCACACCGTGGTGACGAGGGCCTCGCGGAAGGACGCGGAGGCGAAGACGTCACCGTACGCACCGGGGGCGAGAGACTCCTGGACGACGAGCGCGAGCGGATAGAGAAAGACGACGGCGAGCACGGCGACGGGGGGAAGCGCCCAGACCCAGACGGGGACCGTGCGCCGCGTCGCGGGCATCCGTTCCTCCCCCGGACTCCGTCCGGGAGGTGCCCCCGGGGCGGAAGGGTGGGGCACAACGCCCGGCGCGGGGTGCTCCTCGACGAGACCTGGAGCCCTACCGGCCATCGTTCACCCCCGCGCCCAGCAACACCGCGTCCTCCGGCGCGAAGTGCAAGGTGACCTCGGTGCCGGGCGACGGCGTCTCCCGCAGCTCCCGTACGTCCGCCTTGACGCGGTGGCCGCCCACGTCCACGTACAGGCGGTGCGTGGAGCCGCGCCACTGGACCTCGACGATCTGTCCCCGGAGCGGGTTCGGGCCCTCCCCGAGGCCGACCAGGTGGGGGCGGAAGCAGAGCGTGGCCGCCGACCCGGGAGCCGCGCCGGAGACGCCGACCTTCAGCTCCGTCCCGTCGAAGACGACCCCCTCCGTGCCCACCGTCACCGGCAGCAGGTTCGCGTTGCCGACGAACGAGGCCGTGAACTCCGTGCGCGGCCTGCGGTACAGGTCCTGCGGGGTGCCGCAGTCCTGGAGCCGGGCCTTGTCCATGACGGCGATCCGGTCCGCGAGGGTCAGTGCCTCGACCTGGTCATGGGTGACGTACAGGATCGACACGTCGGGCAACTCGCGGTGGAGGCGGGCCAGTTCGGCCAGCATTCCGGAGCGCAGCTGCGCGTCGAGCGCGGAGAGCGGCTCGTCGAGGAGGAGGACCTTGGGCCGGATGGCGAGCGCGCGGGCGATGGCGACGCGCTGCTGCTGGCCGCCGGAGAGCTCGCGGGGGTACCGGTGGGCGTAGGCCGCCATGCCGGTCATCCCCAGGGCCTCGGCGACCCGGCCGGGTATCTCGCCCTTGGGGACCTTCTGTGCCTTGAGGCCGAAGGCGACGTTGGCCTCGACCCGCAGGTGCGGGAAGAGGGCGTACTGCTGGACGACCATGCCGATTCCCCGCTTGTACGGCGGGAGGCCGGTGACGTCACGGTCGCCGATGAGCACCCGCCCGGAGGCCGGCCGCACGAACCCGGCGACGGCCCGCAGCGCGGTGGTCTTGCCGGAGCCCGAGGGCCCGAGGAGGGCCATGACCTCACCGGGCTCGACGGTCAGGTCGAGCCGGTCGAGAACGGTGGTGCCGCCGTACGCGACGGACACGGCGTCGAAGCGGATGCCGCTTGTCATGCGTCCGACTCCCCGATCAGCGCGGGAAGTCCGGCGACCGAGGCGAGCACGTGCGTGGCGCCGTGCTCCCTGAGCGCCGTCTCGTCGTGCGCGCCCGTCAGGACGCCCGCGACGATCCCGGCGCCGGCGCGGACCCCGCTGAGCATGTCGTACGAGGTGTCGCCCGCGACCACGAGCTGTCGGACGTCGTCCACGGCTCCGGTACGGAGGAAGGCCGCGAGGACCATGTCCGGGTACGGGCGTCCGCGGCCGCCGGCGTCCGCCGGGCAGAGGGTCAGCTCGACCAGGTCCTGCCAGCCGAGCGCGTCGAGGATGGCGTCCTGGGTGACCCGCGCGAACCCGGTGGTGAGGACCACCCTCCGGCCCTGGGCCTTCAGAGCGGCGATCGCCTCGGCCGCGCCGGGTACCGGGGCGATCCGGCCGCCGGAGACGAGATCGCCGTAGGCCGCCTCGAAGGCGAGGTTGGCCTCCTGGGCGCGGCCCTCGTCGCCGCCGAAGAGGTGGCGGAAGACGGAGATCTTGGACTCGCCCATGGTGGCGCGGACGTAGTCGATCATCGTGGCGGGGTCTTCGCCGAGGCGCTCGGCGGCGGCGGTGAAGGCCTGCTCGACGAGGCCGCCGTCGGCGACGGTGGTGCCGGCCATGTCGAGGACGACGAGGTCGTGCTTGCGCTTGTGGTTGTTCAGGGTGCTCATGTGGTTCACCAGCCCAGTTCGTCGGCGGTCTTCTCGGCGATGGCGGGCGAGCAGGTCATGCCGCGGCCGCCGGGCCCGGTCACCAGCCACACTCCGTCGCGGACCCGCTGGCGGTGGACGACCCGGCTGGCGTCGACGCACTGCGCGTACACCCCGGCCCAGCGCCGCTGGATCTTCGGCAGCGGGCGGCCGAGGAAGGACTCGACGACACGGGTGAGGTGCTCGTAGGGGTCTTCGAGGGTGTCGAAGGCGAAGGGGTGCTCGTACTCGTGGGTGTCGCCGATGGTCAGTCCGCCGTCGAGGCGCTGCACCATCAGGAGCTGCATCCTGTGGGCGGCGGCGGTCGGGTCCTGCGGCTGCGCGGCCTGGAGGGAGTCCAGGGCCTCGGAGGCGTACGCCGGGTAGTAGCGGAAGGAGTCGGCGTCGGCGACGGAGGTGGTGAGCGCCTCGCCGAGGGGCTCGGTCTGCATCATCTGGAGCCGGACGCGGCGGACGGGGATCTCGCCGGCGACCTCGCGGACGAGGCCGGAGATCCAGGCGCCGGTGCACAGGACGACGGCGTCGCCGCTGTGGACCTCGCCGCGGTCGTCGCGGACGGCGTTCTCTCCGACGACGTCACGGACCTCGCGGTTCGGCAGGAAGGTGTACTTACCGGTGGCGAGGAGGGCCTCGCGGAGGGCGAGCTGAGCGAGGCGGGGCTCGACGGCCGCGTCCCGCTCGCACCAGAGTGCCGCCTCGAACGCGCCGCGCAGGGCCGGGTTGACCGCGCGGGCCTCGTCGGCCGTCAGCAGCTTGTAGCCGCGGGCGGCGGCGTCGGGGCGGGCCACGGCGGCCTCGGCGACGGCGAGTTCCAGCTCGTTCCGGACGGGGGTGAGCGAGCCGATGGCCCGGAAGCCCAGGCCGGGGACCCGGGTGCCGATGCCCTCCCAGAGTTCCCGGGCGCGCAGGGCGGTGTCCAGCTCCTCTCCGCCCGCCCGTCCGCTCACCCAGATCTGGCCGAAGTTGCGGAGGGACGCTCCGCGCGCCTCGGCCTCGCGCTCGATGTGTACGACCTCATGGCCGCGTTCCACTGCGTGCCAGGCGTGCATGGTTCCCACCACGCCGGCTCCTACGACGATCACCTTCATGCCGTCGACGGTCCTGGGAACGGGTGACCCTGACGGGGCCGGCGGGCGACGGGACGGTGAACGGGCCGACAAGCTTGGACCAGACCCGTTATCTCCTCGTGATTCGAGTGGAGGCGGGACGGCTCTCCGCGGGTGAGCCGGCGCTCGGCCCCTCGATCAGCCCTGCTGCCCCAGGTGGGCGGTGAAGCTGAACCGGTCACCCCGGTAGAGGGTGCGGACCCGCTCCAGGGGCTGCCCGGCGGTGTCCCGGGAGACACGGTGGAGCAGCAGCATCGGCAGCGCCGGCGGGGTACCGACGAGGAGGGCTTCGCGGGGGGTCGCGAGCACCGTCTCGATGCGCTCGTCGGCGTCGCCGAACACGATGCCGAGGCGGTCGTGGAGGTAGGAGTAGAAGGAGGAGTCCGGGTCGAACTCGGTGTCCAGGTGCGGGGCGCGGGCCTCGGAGACGTACGTGCTCTCCAGACCGACGCGCTCGTCGTCGGCGAGGAGCACGCGCTCCATGTGCCAGACGGGCTCGCCCCGTTCGGCGCCGACCTCGGGCGCGAGGGCCTCCGGGCAGGGGAACCGGTCCAGCGAGATGAGGCTGCGGCCGGGGCGGAGGCCCTGCCGGCGGACGCCCTCCGTGTAGCTCGCGAGCGAGAGGGGCTGTTCGAGCTTGGGGCCCGCGACGACCGTGCCCCGGCCCTGGCGCCGCAGCCGCCCCTCCAGGAGGAGTTCACGCAGCGCCTGCCGGACGGTCTCGCGGGACACCTCGTACCGGACGGCGAGGTCGCGCTCGGTGGGCAGCAGGCCGCCCTCCCCCAACTCGTCGACCATCAGGGAGAGTTTGGTCTTGACGGCGTAGTACTTGGGCACGCGGCCGTGCTCCGGGATGCCGGAGTTCACGGGGGCGCCCGGGGTGCCGGGGGTGTTCTGGTAGTTCACCGGGGGATGGTCGCAGACGGGGATGAACGGGAAGGTGTACGCGGCATGACTCACCGGTGCCGGCGACGGCGGGCGGCGCGGACGAGGACGGCGCCGAGGAGGACGAGAGCGGCCGCGAGGGGCACCAAGAGCTCGGCGTGGTCCTCCGAATCCCTTCCCGTGTCGGCGAGTTCGCGGTCCGGGCCGGCGAGGACGAGGTCCTCCGGGTCCTCGGCGGTGGAGCTCGGCGGGCGGGGCGTGGCCCCGGGGGGTCGCGAGGGGGCGACCGGGCCGGACGTGGCGGATGTGTCAGGTGCGGGCTCGTCGGTTCCGGTGGGGCGGTCCGGGGCGGCGGGACTCACGGTCAGGCGGTAGTCGCCGGACTCGCCGACCCAGTCGCCGTCGGCGCCCCGGCGCTGGACGACCGCGGCGTTCACGACGACCTCGTCGGGGGCGGTCTCCGCGCGGAAGCCGAGCCGTACGGGGATGGCGAGGGTCCGGCCCGCGGGCACCATGAAGCCGCCGAAGCCGTCCGGGCCGTCGGAGACGCCGGAGCTCCCGGGGCCTTCGGGTCCGGTGAACACGCCGACCTTCTCGGCCCGTTCGGTCGCCACGAAGGTCACGGGACGCCAGCGCGCGGCCCCGGCGTCGTAGAACTCGAACCGGATCTGCTCCGGCCGCAGCACTCCCCGCTCGTCGGTGAGGACCAGCACGGGGTGGATGCCCGAGCAGGTGGCGTCGGTGGTGTTGGTGAGATCGAGCTTCCACTCCCGGAGGCTGCCGCCCGCGGGATAGTCCGCCGGGCCGCCGTGGATCCGGGTGTCGAGGGGGAAGGCCGAGCCGGCCGGGGTGCCGCAGGTGGGGGCGGGGGGATCGGG
>NZ_JNZO01000035.1 GCF_000717595.1 Streptomyces flavochromogenes
TGTCGGGGGCGGCCTGCGCCGGGGCGGGAGCCGTCGTGGGGGTCGCCGGGGGGGCCGGTGCGGCCAGGGCGGGGGACGCCAGGGCCAGGTGGGCCGTCGCGGTGACCGCCAGTGCGGCTGCCGCGGTGAGGGCGCGGGGGCTGCGCGGTCGCAGGGGGGCGGATGCCATGGGGCCGGGCCTTTGCTGCTCGCGGACGTACGGGGCGGCCGCGACGCTGCCATGCCGCAGGGGCGGGGGCCGGGCAGCGACACCGGGTCCACCCCCGGACGGCCCGGCCGATCCGCCCGATCGGCCTACTGTCGTACCTACCGCTTTACCTCTCTGCCTACTTCCCGACTACTTCCCGAAGATCGGAGTGAGGACCAGCCACGCGGCCCCTTCCGCCACCGTGTCCCGCTCCCCCGCCACGCTCACCGGGGCCGGCAGGCCGAGCCCGGCGAGGACCTCCCGCACCCCTCCCGCGAACACCTCGGGCGCGGCGAGGACGAGCCTGCCGCCGAGCAGGACCTGGTCGATGTCGAGGAGCCGTACGACGTTGGCCGCGCCCGCGCCGAGGATGCGCGCGGCCCCGGCCGCGTCGCCGCGCGCCACCGCCGCGAGGCACAGGACCTCCAGACAACCGCGCCCGCCGCAGCCGCACGGGGGACCGTCGAGCTGGACGGTCTGGTGGCCGAGCTCGCCGGCACCCGTCCTGTCCCCCCGGAGCGGCGCCCCGCCGAGGACGAGGCCGGCGCCGAGCCCCGTACCGAGGTGGACGTACGCGAAAGAGCCGGGGGCGGCGGGGCGGACGGCGAGGCCCAGGGCGGCGGCGTTGGTGTCCTTGTCGAGGACGACGGGCAGTCCGAGGCGCCGGGCCAGCTCCTCGCGGACGGGGTGGCCCTCCCACTCGGGGAAGCCGGTCACGCGGCCCGGGACTCCCGCACGGTGGTCGAGCGGCCCGGGCATGGCGACACCGACGCCGAGGACGGAGGTGGGGGCGGGAGCGGGGGTGGGGACGGCGGGAGTGAGGGTGGGGGTGCGTTCGTGCGCGGGTTCCCGCGCGGGTTCGACGGCGCCGGCCGTGGGGCCGGACAACAGCCCCCGCACCTCCTCCGTCACCGCGTCCAGGACGGGCCCCGCGCCCGCCCCCAGGTCCAGGGCGCGCGTGCGCCGGGCGACGACGGTGCCCGCGAGGTCGGTGAGGAGCGTGGTCAGCTCGTCGCGGTCGAGGTGGACGCCGACGGCGTACCCGGCGGTGGGGACGAGCCGCAGGACCGTCCGGGGTTTGCCGCCGGTCGAGGCGCGGTGGCCGGCCTCCGTGGCGAGGCCCTCGGACCGGAGCCGTGCGGTGATCTTGCTGACGGCCTGCGGGGTGAGCCCGGTCCGCTCGGCGAGCTCGAGGCGGCTGATCCCGGTCTCGTCCGCGGTGCGCAGCAGGTCGAGCACGAGCGCCGCGTTGGGGCTGCGCAGGGCCGGCACGTTCACTCCACCACTCCGATCAGGTCCGCCTTCACCTGCCCATTGTCGCTGTCGCTTGCACTTTGGCAACAGCGTTGCTTAAGTGGCGTTCATGACTGGCACCCCCCGCACTCCCCTCCGCGTCGGCCTCGTCGGCTACGGCCTCGCGGGTTCCGTCTTCCACGCCCCGCTGATCGCCGCGTCCGAGGACCTCGTCCTCGCCGCCGTCACCACCGGCAACCCCGAGCGCGCCGCCGAGGCCCGCGCCGCCCACCCGGGCGTCCGGGTCGTGGCCACCCCCGAGGAACTGTGGGCGGACGGGGCGGCGGACGAGCTCGACCTGGTCGTCGTCGCCTCCCCCAACAAGACGCACGTCGCGATCGCCACGGCCGCCCTGGAGGCGGGCCTGCCGGTCGTCGTCGACAAGCCGCTGGCCGGGACCGCCGCCGAGGCCCGAGCCCTCGCGGTCCTCGCCGAGGAGCGGGGCCTGCTGCTCTCCGTCTTCCAGAACCGCCGCTGGGACAACGACTTCCTGACCCTCCGCCGGCTCCTCGACGAGAAGGCGCTCGGCGACGTCCAGCGCTTCGAGTCGCGGTTCGAGCGCTGGCGCCCGCTGCCCAAGGGCGGCTGGCGCGAGTCCGGCGCGCCGTCGGAGATCGGCGGCCTGCTCTACGACCTGGGCAGCCACGTCGTCGACCAGGCCCTGGTCCTCTTCGGCCCGGTGGTCTCCGTGTACGCCGAGTCGGACGTACGCCGGCCGGGCGCCGAGGCCGACGACGACACCTTCCTCGCCCTCACCCACGCGAACGGCGTCCGCTCGCACCTGTACGTGAGCGCCACCACCGCCCAGCTGGGCCCCCGCTTCCGGGTGCTCGGGCAGCGCGCGGGCTTCGTGAAGTACGGCCTCGACCCGCAGGAGGCGGCCCTCCGCGAGGGGCTGCGCCCCGTGCCGGGCACGGTGTGGGGGATGGAGCCGGAGGAACTGTGGGGCCGGCTCGGCTCCGGCGAGTCGCCGCTCACCGGCGGCGGGACCCCGGTCGAGTCGCTGCCGGGCGACTACCCGGCGTACTACGCGGCCGTCGCCGCCGCCCTGCGCGGCGCCGGCGAGAACCCGGTGACGGCGCAGGAGGCCGCGGCCGCGCTCGACGTCCTGGAGGCGGCGAAGCGGTCCGCCCGCGAGGGGATCACGGTGACGCTGTGAGCGCCCAGGAAGTGAGCGAACTGGAAGCGCAGGAGGCCCGGCTGGTCCTCCCCCGCTTCACGTACGAGGACGCCTGGACGCTCGGCGGCCTGCTCGTCGGCATGGCGCGCGAGCGCGAGGCGCCGGTGGCGATCGACATCCGGCGCGGGCCGCAGCAGCTCTTCCACTGCGCGCTGCCGGGGTCGAGTGCGGACAACGACGCCTGGATCGACCGGAAGCGACGGGTCGTCGAGCGGTACGGCGTGAGTTCGTTCCTGGTCGGCGCGCGGTTCCGCGCCAAGGGGACGACCTTCGAGGCGTCCTCCCGCGTCGACCCCGACCGGTACGCGGCGCACGGCGGCGCGTTCCCGGTCGCGGTCGAGGGCGCGGGCGTGATCGGCTCGGTCACGGTGTCGGGACTGCCGCAGGCCGAGGACCACGCCATGGTCGTCGAGGCACTGGAACGCCTGCTCAGCTCGTACGCCTCCGCCGCCGGCTGACGAGGACGAGTGCGCCGCCGCCGAGGGCGAGACCGACGGCGGTGGCGCCCATGACGATCTTCCCGGTGCCGGCGCCGGTCTCGGAGAGTGCGCCGTCGGGGCCGTGGTGGCCGCCGCCGTCGTCGCCGTAGCCGCCGTCACTGCCCCCGTTGTCGCCGTAGCCGCCGTCACTGCCGCCGTTCGCCGACCCGCCGGTCGTGTGATCGGTGTGGGTGGGCGTGGGCGTGGGGTCGGTCGGGGTGGGAGTCGGGTCCGTGGGAGTCGGGGTCGGCTCGGTCGGCGTCGGGGTCGGGTCCGTAGGTGTGGGCGTGGGGTCGGTCGGGGTCGGCGTCGGGTCCGTGGGAGTCGGGGTCGGGTCCGTCGGCGTGGGTGTGGGCGTGGGCGTGCCGCCCCCGCAGGACGGCAGGTCGCCGTTGAACGGATAGGCGTGGAGCTCCTGGCCACCGCCGCCGGTCGTCTCCGAGGCGTGCGTCAGGTTGCCGGTCGTGAAGAAGCGGCCGTTCATGCCCGGCATCGTGATCGTCGTCGTGCTGCCCTGGTCGCCGATCAGCACACTGCCCGCGAACTGGGCCGTGCCCTCGAACCTGACGGTGGTGGCGTCGGGGAAGTTCCAGAGCACCCGCTCGCGCAGCCCGTCCGGCAGCTGGTTGATGTACGAGTCGACGGTGCGGTCGGCGCCCAGGAGGTTGACGAGGACGGTCGCGCCGGCCGGGATCCTTTCGAAGCGGATGCCCTGCTGGCGTCCGCCCATGGTCTCCAGATCGAACGCGACGTTGAAGACCTGCAGCTTCGACGTGCCGTCACCCGTGAAGACGGTCTCGCTGTTGTGGTTGACGGCGGTGCCGGTGGCGGGGCGGGAGGCGCCGTTCACGTACGCGTAGCACTGACTGGCGTCGGTGAGCTGATCGCGGAGCGCGGTGTACGGGGCGGCGGCATCGGCGCTGTGCACCGCGGGCGGGGCGACCGTGCCGGAGAGCGCGCCCCCGTACCGTACGACGCCGCTGACCGAGCCCTCCTCGGCGAGCAGGCGCTGGCCGGTGGCGACCGTCAGGTTCCTGCCGACGGTGAGGAAGTCGGTGCCGTTGTCCGGCGGGATGCGTGAGCCGACGCCCGCGACGCCTACGTTGTAGACGCTGGACGCGCCCGCGCGCTTCCTCATGTCGAAGCCGCCCAGGACGACGACCTTGCCCTCGGCCTCGGCGGCGGCCTCGCGGACGAGCATGTCGCCGCCGACGTAGACGTTGATGTTGTTGTCGCGGTACTTGACGGTGCCGCTGCCGATGTCGGGATACGGGCCGGTCGGGCAGTTGCCCGGGAGGCAGGGGCCGAGCCCGCCCGGCAGCGGGTCGGCCCAGCTGTTGACGGCGAGCGCGCCGACGAGGGCAGTGGTGGCGACGGTGGAGGCGGCGATGACGGCGAGACGGCGCCGGTCGCGTCGTCGTTCGTGCGTGAGGGGTTCCATATCCGGCAATATGCAAAAAAGGGTATGAAAAAGGCGACGCCCCACGCGGGGCGTCGCCGTTTTCCGTCTTCCCGAGTGCCGACTGCCGACGTGCGGCCGCCGTCTTCCCGCAGGAAGCACGCGATCGGGGGTCAGGCGCTCTTGAGCTCCTGCCGCTGCCGGCCCAGGCCGTCCACCTCCAGCTCGACGACGTCGCCGGGGCGCAGGTAGGGCTTGGGCTCCGGCTGCCCCATGGCGACCCCCGCGGGGGTGCCGGTGTTGATGATGTCGCCCGGGTAGAGGGTCATGAACCGGCTGACGTACCGGACGACCTCGGCGACGGGGAAGATCTGGTCCGAGGTGTGTCCGTCCTGCTTGAGCTCGCCGTTGACCCAGAGACGCAGGCCGAGCGCCTGCGGGTCCGGCACCTCGTCGGCGGTGACGAGCCAGGGGCCGAGCGGGTTGAACGTCTCGCAGTTCTTGCCCTTGTCCCAGGTGCCGCCGCGCTCGATCTGGAACTCGCGCTCGGAGACGTCATGGGCGACGGCGTACCCGGCGACGTGCGCGAGGGCCTCCTCGTCGGTCTCCAGGTAGCGGGCGGTGCGGCCGATGACGATCGCGAGCTCCACCTCCCAGTCGGTCTTCACCGAGCCGCGCGGTACGAGCACGGTGTCGTCCGGGCCGACGACGGTGTCGGCGGCCTTGAGGAAGACGACGGGTTCGGCGGGGGTGGCCTGGCCGGTCTCGGCGGCGTGGCCGTGGTAATTCAGCCCGATGCACACGACCTTGCCGATCCGGCCGACGGGCGGGCCGACGCGCAGCCCGGTGGCGTCGAGCGCGGGCAGCACGCCGGCGCCGGCGGCGGCCCGCACCCGGTCGAGGGCGGAGGCGTCGGCGAGCAGACTGCCGTCGATGTCGTCGACCAGCGCGGACAGGTCGCGAAGCGTCCCGTCCTGGTCGAGCAGGGCGGGACGCTCGGCTCCCGGCGGGCCGACACGCAGCAGCTTCATGGACTTCTCCCTGTGGTCGAGGCGGGCCCGGGAAAGGGCCCTGAGGTACCCCGGCCGATGGAGTGCGGCCATCGGAGGATTGGTCGATCCTCCAAGACATCGGGTCACTCTGCAAGACCCCGTTCAGCCACTGGACCCTTACGCACGAGTAGCAAGCGGCGCCCGCCCCTTCTTCACACCCTTCGCCGCACCCTTCGCCGCACTCTTCGTCGCGCCCTTCGTGGCGCCCTTCGACGCGCCCTTGGTCGCACTCTTCGTCGCGCCCTTGGCCGCGCCCTTCGACGCGCCCTTGGTCGCACCTTCCCTCTCCTCCCCGTCCCCCTGCTCGCCCTTCTCGCCCCGACCGGGGTGCTCCCGGAAGAGAAGGGTGCGCTCGACGGCGGTCCAGGTGGTGCTGGTGACGACGTAGAGGGCCGCGGCGAGGGGAACGACGGCGACCGTGATCAGGGTGGCGAAGGAGAGCAGCGGCATCACCTTGGCGATGGCACCCGCGCCCGGCGTGGGCTGGCCCAGGTCCAGGGGCTGGGCGGCGAGCTGCGCCTTCGTACGCCGGTACGTGTACGTGGCCACGGCGGCGACGAGCGCGAAGAGGACCAGGTAGACCCGGCCGGCCGGGCCGAAGGGGCCGCCGTGCGAGAGGGCGTCGGCCCAGTGGTCGCCGAGCGGGGCGGCGAGAAGGGCGTGCCCGGCCATCCGGTCGCCGGCGAACAGGTGGTACATCAGCAGGAACGCGGGCGCCTGGAGCAGGCTGGGCAGGATCCCGGCGAACGGCGAGACCTTCTCCCGCGCGTGCAGCTCCGTCACCGCCTTCCGCAGCCGCTCGGGGTTCTTGGCGTGCTTCTTGCGGAGCGCGGCGAGCTCCGGCGCGATCCGGGTGCGCGCCTTCTGCCCGCGGGCGGAGGCCCGGGACAGCGGGTGGACCGCGAGCCGTACGAGCATCGTGAAGAGGACGATCGCGGCGGCCGTGGCGGTGGTGGCGAAGAGCGGTTCGAGCAGGGCGGCGAGCCGCTCGACCAAGGAGCCGAAGGCGGAAAGGATGACGGACATGGGGGAGCCCTCCGTGGGGTCTCGTCGTGCCGGGGAGATGTCGTTCTCGGCATGACGGATCCGCGAGAGGCAGGTCCGGTGTGGGGGTGCTCCTACGCGGCCGTCGGGAGGGGACGGCCGGGAGCGCGGGGTCTGCGCCGTCCCGCGGCGTCGGGATCGCGCTGGGGCAGGAAGGCGGTGCGCCGCTCGCGGTCGCGGATGGCGGTGCGCACGGCGGTGGGCGGCACGGCCGGGGCCGTACGGGCTCCGAACAGCGCGCAGACGACGGTGGTCGCGGCGAGCGCGACGGCGGCGGAGACGCCACCGCCGTCGGAGAGCAGCAGATCGGCGAGCGCGAGGAGGAAGAACAACGGCGCGAGTACGCGCAGGACAAGACTCCTGGTCGTCATTCCGCCACCCCCTCTCCCGCGTACACGTCGTTGCTCACCGAGAGGACGTACGGAGCGGCCCAGGAGTTCCCGCCCCCGGGCCGTGTTCAGAGTTTCGCGTGATCCAGGGCGACGAGGAGCCGGCGGGGTGCGAGCAGGGCGCGGCCGACCGGGTCGGCGGGGTCCCGGTCGAGCCCGTCACCGGGCCGCATCTCGACGTCGGCGGGCGGTACCGGGACGCGGCAGGCCGGGCACTCGCCGTACGGGCCGAGTTCGGTGCCGCAGTCGGCGTGGTGGAAGTGGCGCACCGCCACGGCTCCGGGAACCTCGGCCCGCCCCCAGGCGCCGAGCGAGCGCAGGACGGGCCAGAGGGCGAGTCCGCGGTCGGTGAGCACGTACTCGTCGCGCGGGGGCGACTCCTGGTAGCGCCGCCGGTCGAGGACACCGGCCTCGACGAGGGCCTGGAGGCGGGCGGCGAGGACGGCGCGGGGCGCGCCGAGGTGCACGAGGAAGTCGTTGTAGCGGCGGACGCCGTAGAAGGCGTCGCGCACGACGAGCAGCGTCCAGCGCTCCCCGATGACTTCGAGGGCGCGGGCGATGGAGCACTGCTGGTGGGCGTAGTCCTTGCCGAGAGCCATGGAATTCATCGTACCCAATCCAGGTTCACTGAATGAACCTTCCTGGTACCTTGACCGTCTCGCACCGAGTTCGTTCACCGAACCGACGGGTGGAAAGGTCCCCGCCATGCCCCAGCCCGCGTCCCCCGCCCACACCCACATCCCCGCCCCGACCCACGACCTCCGCACCGGCACCCGCACCCGCCCCGGGGCCACGCTCGCCGTCACCGCCGCGGCCACCGCCGTCGCGCTGATGAACTACACGGCCCCGATGCTCACCCTCCCCGACATGGCCGCCGCCTTCGGGACCCCGGTCTCCGCCCGGGCCTGGCTGCTCAACGGCACCCCGCTCGGCCTCGCCGTGCTCCTCCTGGTGGCCGGCAGCCTCGCCGACGCGCACGGCCGCCGCCGCGTCTTCCTCCTCGGCACCCTCGCCCTCGGTCTCACCACCGCCCTCGGCGCCTCCGCGGGCTCCACGGCCACCTTCACCGCGGCCCGCATCGCCCAGGGCGCGGCGAGCGCGGCGGTCCTCGCGGGCAGCCTCGGCCTGCTGGCCCAGGCGTACCCGGCGGGCCGGGACCGGATCAGGGCGACCGGGATCTGGGGCGCGTCCGTCAGCGCCGGCATCGCACTGGGCCCGCTCCTCGCGGGCGCGCTGAGCCTGGTGGACTGGCGGCTCGCGTACGAGGTCCTGGGCGCGGCGGCACTGGTGGTCGCGGCGGCGGGGGCCCGCCTGCCGAGGGCGGACGAAGCACCCCCGGCCGGCTCACGCACCCGCCCCGACCTCGCGGGCGCGACGGCCCTCGGCCTGGCCCTGGCGGCCCTGCTCACCGCGCTCACCCTCGGCCGGGACGGCTGGCTGCGCCCCCAGGTGGGCCTCCTGCTGCTCGCCTCGCTCGCCCTGACGGCACTGTTCGTACTGGTCGAGCACCGGAGCCGGACGCCCATGGTGGATCCGGCGCTGCTGCGGCGGCCGGCCTTCCTGGCGTCGACGCTGGGGGCGCTGTTCACGGGCCTGGCGGTGATCGGCCTGTTCAGCGTGGTGCCGGCGCTGCTCCAGGGCGGCGGGGCGGGTGCCGGGATGTCCCCCCTGGGCGCGGCCTGGCTGTTCGTGCTCTGGTCGGGCACGGCGTTCGTCGTGGCCCTGCAGGCCCGCCGGCTCGCGGGCCGTCTCTCCGCCCCGTACCAACTGGCCCTGGGTTTCGTCCTGTCGGCGGCGGGGGTCCTGGCCCTGCTGGGCGGCCTGGACGGCCCGGCCGGCTCCTGGCCCCGCCTCCTCCCGGGCCTCCTGGTGGCCGGCGCGGGCAGCGGCCTCCTGAACGCCGCCCTGCCGCGCCTCGCGGTCGACTCCGTACCGCCGGAGCGCGCGGCGATGGGCTCGGGCGCCAACAACACCGCCCGCTACATCGGCTCCTCGGCGGGCGTGGCCCTGATGCTGGCACTGGCGACGGCGGGCCCGGACACGGCGGTCCTGGTGGCGGCGGCACTGGCCCTGACGGGCGCGGGACTCACGCTGACGCTCGGCCGAAAGGGCTCACGCTGACGCGCGGACGACGGCGGCGTCGGTGAACTCCTCGCGAGACGCGACGACGGACACGGCGAAACCAGCGGAACTGGCGACCCGTCACCCATAGGGCAAGGGCGCGGGCGACGACAGGAGTGACCGGCGTCGCCCCGCACAACCGGAGAACGGACATCACCCGGCCAAGGGTGACTACGGGACCAGCTTCGCCCAGACGACGAGCCGGTAGGCACTGCTGAACTCGGGGGTGCAGGTGGTGAGGGTGAGATAGGCGCCGGGGGCGTCGTACCCGTACGAGGGCGAGACGATCGACCGCGGCACGGCCCGCACGACCCCCACGTCACGGGGAGCGGTCCGGGGCAGGATCCGATCGACGCGATAGGTGTACGTGGCCCCCCGGGTCCGCACGGAGATGACATCCCCCCTGGCCAGCCGGTTGATGTACCGGAAGGGTTCGCCGTGGGTGTTGCGGTGCCCGGCGAGAGCGAAGTTCCCGGTACGGCCGGGAGCGGCGGTACCGGGGTAGTGCCCGACGTACCCCTTGTCGAGGACGGACCGCTTGGAGACGCCGTGGGCGACGGGAACGGTGAGGCCGAGGCGGGGGATGCGGAGGACGGCGAAGGCGGCGGTGTCGCGCCCGTCCGGGACGGAGCCGGCGGTGGGACGACGGGCGGGACCCTCGGAGGGGGCGACGGGCTCGACGGAGGGGACGCCGGGACGGGGAGGACCGGACGGACCGCCGGTACCCGTGGCGGCGGCAGGGGCGGGAGGAGAGATGTCCCACTCCCCCCACTCCCGCTCAAGGACACGCACCTGCTGAAGGGCCTCGGCGCGGGCCTGCCGGTTGGTCCACCAGAGCTGGTGCACCACAAGCAGCAGAACGACAACGCCACAGGTGACGACGGTCTCGGCGGCGATCCACAGCACGCGCGCACCGGTACGGCGCCGCCCTCGCGACTGGACGACGACCGGCACCCGCTGCCCCACCCTGACCCGCACGCGGGGCACGATAAGCGCTGAGGCGCCAACTCTCCAGGCCCGTACAGCAGTACGGTGGAGAGCATGCGCCCCGACACGCCTGCCGCCCACACCACCGAAGCCGAGCGCCTGCTGCGCACGGCAGCGCAGTACCCGGGAGACCGGGAACCCCTGTACCTCCAGGCCGCGGCACACCTGGAACTGGCGGGCGACCGCCAGGCAGCGACGGCCCTCTACGACACGCTGCTCTCCTCCTCCCCCACGAGCCCCCTCCTGATCAGGTCGCTGAAGGCGGCGAACCTGTGGGAGTACGGCCACGAGGCGGAGGCCCGCGCGATCATCGAAGGCGTCCGGAGCGCACGGCCCACGGACGCGGCACCGTGGGAGATCGCGGCGGAGACGCTGGAGGCGCACGACGAACTGGAGGCGGCGGAGAAGACGCTGACGGAAGCGGCGGCGCTGCTTGTCACGTCCGCGGAACTCCCCCACGCGACGCAGTCGCTCCTCACGACCCGCCACCGCATCCGCCGCATGCTGGCCCTGCCGCACGACGACTGGGACGACCAGGCGGACCTCCTGCACACGGCGGACGTCCCGCTGGACGAACTCCACGACCCGAAGCGCCTGTGGTCACTGGGCTCGGAGGACCCGGCGGAACTCCAGGCGGAGATCACCCGCCTCCGCTCGGAACTGGGCACCTACCGCACGGCCCTCTCCCGCCCGTTCCCGGTGGCGGTCCTGCACTGGCCGGAACCGGAACTGGACGAGCTCCTCACGGCGTACCCGGAACTGGAGGCGGAGTACCCCACGTACCGCGCCCACCTGACGGACATCGAGGCCTCCCTCCGAGAACTCGCCCAGGCGGGCACCCCGAACCTGGGCATCGTCCGAGCCACGGTCCCCTCGTACGAAGCCTTCGCAGCCTCGGAATCCACCCACCCGTCGAACGCGGACCTGCTGCCCCAGTACGCGACGACCCTGGCGGCCCGGGGCCGGGCTACGGGGTGGCCGCCGGCACGGGGCGAGGGGTGCTGGTGCGGGTCGGGGAATGCGTATGGGGAGTGCCACGGGCGCGAAGTGCAGGAGTAGGTCCGAGGCGGCACCCCTGCCTGGGGCTGGATCCCAGGCACGTCTGTATCGTGCGGCGGCATACTCGACCATGAGGGATCAGATGACCGGCGACTCCGTAGCCAAGCTCCCCGAAGGCTCGTGGGCTTCGAGCCCGGGGACCCGCCGGAGTATGCAGTCGAACAAGGGCCGCGACACCAAGCCCGAGCGGGCTCTGCGAAGCGCAGCTCACGCCCTCGGTCTCCGATACCACGTCTCCAAGCGGCCGATTCCGGCCATCCGGAGGACCGCAGACCTTGTGTTCACCCGAGCACGTATCGCGGTTTTCCTCGACGGCTGCTTCTGGCACGTATGCCCTGAACATTTCACCGTCTCGCGGACAAATCCGGAATATTGGGCGGATAAGGCCGAGAAGAACCGGGCGCGCGATAGACAGACAGACAGACTCCTCCAAGAAGCCGGATGGGCTGTTCTCAGGGTGTGGGAGCACGAGGACCCTCTTCAGGCGGCAGCCCGACTGAAGGCGCTCTACGATCACCGCATCGCTACTGAACGTGACAGAAACATGCGTTGAACGGCAACGGATCCATCGTGTTTCAGCCACAGATCGGTCGCTTCCATACCAGCTGTGAGACCGATGCCCTTTTTCATGAGCCGCGACACCCAATAATGTGTGACCTTGAACAAAGGTGACGTGCCGGCACTCTGCTCAGCAGATGCCCCCCACGACGTCGGAGCGCCCCTGGGTTCATTCGACCTCAAGCGCACGAGACAGGGGAGCGGTCACTGCCCATGACCGATGCATTCAGCGGCATGTACGACACATTCAAGGCTCTCCTGGACTCGTTCCCCCCTTCGGAAGCGGTCAAGCGACTGGAGCAGCTCGGCATCGGCGCGGAGATCATCCAGCAGATCCGAGACCGTCACGAGCAGCAGACCGTACGCATCAAGGAGCTGGAGGAGCCGCACGCGGTCGTCCTCGGCAACCGCGACACCTGGTACACCGGGCCGCATGCCAAAGACAAGTGCTGGCCTGCGATCGTCGACACCCTGCGCAAAGACGGATGGCCGGAGGACCCCGCCATCAAGTCCTTGGACGATTCGTCCACCCGCGTCGTCTCCTTGCTGAACCACCCCAAGGAGAAGTCCTACTCGACACGCGGGCTCGTCGTCGGGTACGTACAGTCGGGCAAGACGACCAACTTCACCTCCGTCATCGCCAAAGCGGCCGACCGAGGCTACAAGCTCTTCATCGTTCTCGCCGGCGTCCACAACGGGCTGCGACGACAGACCCAGGCACGTCTGGTGCAGCAGCTCGTCGAGCCGAACGCCGCGATGTGGTCGCAGTTGACGGGTCTCGACCGGGACTTCACTCCCCAGGAGAACCCCGCCTCCTACTTCGGCAAGAGCAACGGGACGCGCGTGCTGTGCGTGGTCAAGAAGAACGCGACGGTGCTGCGCAAGCTCTTCCGGTGGCTTGAGGCGGCGTCCGACTACCTCAAGGACTGCCCGACGCTGATCATCGACGACGAGGCCGACCAGGCGACGGTGGCGACCAAGTCGATCAATCCACTGATCCTGAGCATCATGAGCACCCTTCCGAGGTGCGCATACGTCGGGTACACCGCCTCGCCCTTCGCGAACCTGCTGATCGACCCGGGTGCAGAAGACCTCTATCCCAAGGACTTCGTAGTCAACCTGCCCAAACCTGACGGGCACTTCGGCACCGAGGTCCTCTTCGGCCGCTACGCCCTCGACGGCGAGGACCCCGAGCAGGTCGACGACGGCCACGACATGATCCGATCCGTACCCGAGGACGATGTGCCCTGTGTGCGCCCCATGACGAAGGCGGACGCCGAGGGATTCGAACCGGTCATCACGGACACCCTGCGGACGGCGATCGAGTACTTCTGGCTGGCCACCGCAGCACGGCGTGTTCGCAGCACTGGAAACCAGCACAACACGATGTTGATCCACACCAGCGTCAAGACCACCGTGCACGACAGTTTCCGTAGACCGCTCGAGCACCTGCGTGATCGCACCGCCGCGTCGCTGTCTGACAGCGCCCTCCTGCTTCGACTGCGCAGTCTTTGGGATCGCGAGACCGCCCAGGTTCCGGCTGAGGAATTCGGAGAGACCAAGGTTCCGTTCGAGGCGCTGCTGCCTGAGCTGCCCGAGGTGCTCAAGAGTTGCCGCATCATCATGGACAATTCGAACAGCGAGTATCGCCTGGACTACGAGAACGGTCCGGTCACCGCGATCGCAGTGGGCGGCAATACCCTGTCTCGGGGTCTGACCCTCGAAGGCCTGTCGGTCAGCTACTTCGTTCGGGCCGTTTCGGCGTACGACACCCTGCTTCAGATGGGACGTTGGTTCGGCTTCCGGAACGGGTACGCCGACCTCCCCCGGATCTGGATGACGGACGAGCTGGCCGAGTGGTTCCGGCACCTCGCCACCGTCGAGACCGAAATGCGCCGCGACGTCGACATCTACATGACCGAGGACGAGACTCCACTCACCTTCGCGGTACGTCTGCGGACACACCCCGCCCTCCGCGTGACGGCGGCGGCCAAGATGCGTGATGCCGTGACGGCGGCGTCCTCCTACGGCGGCAAGCGTGTCCAGACCCACTACTTCCACACCGACAGAGAATGGCTGCGCGGAAACATCGACGCCGCCCGTGATCTGGTGGGTGCCTCGGTCGCGAACGCTGTCACGGCGGAGGAGAGGCCCTCGGAGGGCCGGTTCGTTTATCGCGACGTGCCCTACGACCTGGTCGTCGACTTCCTGTCCTCCTACCGATTCCACGAGCAGTCCCCGGAGAACGATGCCGAGCTGCTGACGGGCTACATCCGGAAGCGGGTCTCGGCGGGATCGCTACGCCGGTGGAACGTCGCAATCGTCGGCAACCCTCGCGGCGAGGACTTCGAATTCGCTCCCGGTGTCTCCGTGGGACGCAACACTCGCGCGCGACTCTCCGTGCCGAATCCGACCCCCGGTCTCGCCGACATCAAGACCCTGATGAGCCGCCGAGACGCCGCAGTGGACCTCGACGGGGACGTCTCGACCTTGAAGGAGAAGGGCATCATGGATCGCCGCCGTGCCGAACTCCCCGACACCGGCCTGCTGGTCCTCTACCCGATCGACAAGGTCTCGGCGCCGAGCCCCTCGAAGCTGAGGCGTGAAGCGTTGAACGCCGAAGAGCACGTCATCGGCGTGGGCCTGGTCTTCCCGGCTCCCCTGTACGACAGCACCGTCGAGAAGTACATTTCGGCCGATCTGTCGAAGATCCGCATCGAGGACGAGGACTACAGCATCCTCGACAGCGACGACGCATGAGCGAGGAGATACTGCGGAGTCTCGTCGAGGAACGCTGGGCCGCACTCGAGGCCGAACAGACCACGGGTGAGCGCCGCCTCCGCGTCTCTCACCTCCCGATCGTCGTCGAGCACGACAACCCACTGGCGGTGGCCGTAGACCATCACGGATTCCGCCATGTCCTCGTACCGATACCGGCCCATCGCCGAGTGCGGCCCGGACTGGACGGGCCTGCGCTTCAGCTGCGCAAGCGCCCGCTGGAGGATGACGAGACCTACCAGACATACGCGGATCTTGCATGCCTACGCAGCGATCTCAACGATCTCTTCACCGAGCTGTGCGTCGACGTCTTGGGCACTACCGAAGAGCATCCGGAGAATCCACTCAAGGCCCTCCATCATGTCCTCGACCGCTGGAAGGAACTCTTCCGCACTCAGGACAGCCCTCTGAGCGGCGAGCAGCTCGCCAGCCTCTTCGGTGAACTCACCGTCCTCTGCCACCTGTTGGAGATGGATCCGAGTGCGCATCGCCTATGGCTGGGGCCTGAGCGTCATCGGCACGACTTCTCATCCGGGTCCACGGCCATCGAGGTCAAAACCGGCACCGCCACTGGGCGAAGGCCTCGCATCCACGGACTCGGCCAGCTCGATCGGCCGAACGACGGGTCGCTGACCCTCGTTTGGTTCCGCCTGCAGCCCATACCCGGTGGCTCTCTCGGTGCCTCCGTAGTCGAGCTTGTCGATCGGGCCCGCAGTCTCTGCGACGACGAGGGCTCGCTCCTCGAACTGCTCGCGACCGCCGGGTACCGCTCCGCGGACGCCGATCGCTACTGCGGCGCGCGGTTCCTCATCGAGGAGGAGAGGTGGTATCAGGTGGGTCCCGGCTTTCCCGGCCTCACAACCGAGGCCCTCGTGGAGGCGGGGCTGTCGGTGTCCGTCCAGAACGTCGAGTACACGATAGATCTCTCTGGCGACATCCCCGCTCCGATGACGGACGACGAGGTGTCACGAGTGATCGACGACATCGTTCAGGAGGTGCGGTGATCGAGCCCCGCTGGTTCTCCCAGCCGTACCCGCCGGAAGGGGCAAGCGCCGCCGAAGGCATCCGCAATCAACTCGGTCGCCCTGAGCTGGACCTGCTCACCATCCTCGTGCGTGAGTCGGCTCAGAACAGCTGGGACGCCCGCTCCACGACATCCACGGATCCTGTCGACTACCGCATCGACGTGTCCACCGTCGGCCCCGCCCACATCGGCACGTGGCGCGAACTCCTCCTCGCGGGCGCACCGGCGAATGCAGACGAATTTCCACTGCGCGACACGATCAGGCATGGCTCGGTCCGACTCCTGTCCGTGTCAGACCGTGGGACCCGCGGACTGGGGGGCCCGACCCGCGCCAACGACGCCGTAGGGAGCGATCGGGACTTCGCCTCGTTCATTCGCAACATCGGGGAGCCCCGTGACACGGCTCTGGGCGGTGGAACCTACGGCTTCGGCAAGGGCATCTTCTACCTGCTCTCGAAACCAGGGACGATTCTCGTCCACACGCGATGCCGCACTCCACACGGCGAGCTTGAGACGCGGCTCATCGGATGCACCCTCTGGAAGAGCCACGTGGCAGTCCAGAACGGGGCGAGCCGTCGTTTCACAGGTCGGCACTGGTGGGGCGACGCCTCCGGAGACGTGATCGAGCCGCTGATCGGGACACAGGCAGACACAGTGGCGCGTCGCCTCGGGCTGAGACCGTTCGCCGGCGATGAGACTGGCACGACAGTCGTCGTCATCGATCCGAGCCTGGACGAACTGGAGCCCTCCCAGGCCGCGGACTATCTGGCCGAGACCATCGCCTGGCATCTCTGGCCGAAGATGATCTCTACCGGCGGCAACCCCGCCATGCGGTTCTCCGTCACCTGTGACGGAGTCGATCACCCGGTCCCGGACCCGCGGGAGACCGCTCCCCTCGACATGTTCGTCTCCGCCTACGAGGCGTTGAACGGGCCCGACGGTCGCAGCCTGGAGTGCCTCAGGCCCAAGCGTCTTCTCGGTCGCTTCGGGGCGGTGAAGCGCATTCGGCCACCCGTTGAGCCAAGCCGCGCGGGACGCATGCTGAACATCGAGACGCTTGTTCATCATGTCTGTCTGATGCGTCCGGCCGAGCTGGTCGTGACCTACCGGCCAGGCCCGAAACCTCCGAGCGAGAACCATGCGTACGCGGGAGTCTTCCGGGCCGACGAGTCCATGGACGACGTGTACGCCAAGGCCGAGCCTCCCACGCACGACGCCTGGAATCCGCAATCGCTGGAGCGTCCTGAGAGCACGTTCGTCCACACGACGTTCCGCCGCATCGACGAAGCGCTCGATCAGCTGCTCTCGCTCGGCGGAGTCGCTCGCCCCGGTGCACGCAGCGTGGCACTGGGAGCGGCAAGCACACTGTTCTCGGGGCTGGTCGGTGGCGCCTGGGGTGTAGGCGGAGCAACCGCCTACACCAAGCCCGGAAGCACCGCCACACGCTCCGGCGCGCAGGAGGCTTCAGGAAAGAGAATTGGAACGACGGCCTCGACCGGCGGCGACTCCCACAGCGCCGCGTCAGGACGGGGCTCGGGAGCCGCCCACGAGACCTGGAATACGAACGCCGAAGGCATCGACTTCGCCGACACGAACGAGACAGGCGTTCCCGGACGCCGCAGGCGGCCGAGAGTCCAGTATGTCGGCGATCCCTACTTCGACGATCGCGGCGACCTGACGGTGCTCGTTCAGGAGTTCCGCCTACCCGTGCCCATATCGCAGCGGGTCCATGCCGACTTGGCCGTCGCGCTGCTTGGAGTCGGCGGCCGCGAGACGGATCCGCCGATCGGGGCGCAGATGCCGACGCTTGTGGGCTGGGAGGACGTCGACGGGCACCTGCATACGTCGGATACCTGTGTGATCGACGGCGGCGAATCCGTCTGGCGCGCCATTGTCCAACCCGCGCCGGACACGATGACCGAGATCGGCATCAGAGTGGAGGCGGTGAGCACACCATGAGCCGGCGTGTTCTTCCGTACCGCAGCCCGTCCGAAGACGTCGTCGATGCCGAACCGTGGCGGCTCGTCGTCGACGACGGCGAAGTGCCCCTACCCGAGGCACTACCGCATTGGGACTACCGCATGGACCTGACCCTCCGGAGAACCGTACGTGTCGACCTCGATCGCGTTCGTGCCCAGTGCGGACTTCCTGAGGAGACCGTGCTGATGCTGGCCACCGTGTGGACGGCCAGCGGCTCGAATCTGAGCGGCCCGGGTCACCGGACGCGACTCTCCGACCGCGGCGTATGTGTTGTGGAACTGGAGGTTCGACTGCCTGGAGCCGACCTGGGCGGACTCCTCGTCCTCGACACGGCTCTTGTTCTCGCCGAACGTCGGAGCGACGGCCGGCCGTCGTCCCCCCGTCGCGCGGGCTCCGTCCTGTGGAGCGAACGAGAATCGGTTCGCCTTCAGGGCGACGCACCGCAGTTCCCCATGGCCGTCATCGACTTCGCCAATACGTCTTTTCCGGACGGCGCCGCCTGGCATCTACAGATCAGCGGCGGCATGGAGAGCGCCACAATGGGTTCCCTCCTGCTCCTGGTCAACGAACAGAACAAGGTCACCACTGCGGCATTCGAAAACGCCCACAAGCCGCGCGCTGTCGACCAGGTCGTGCTCTCTGCGGTGTACGCGGACGCAGCTCGCATCATGATTGAATACGCCCTCGCCCATGAGGACTTCTCAGAGGAATCCGACTACGCCGAGGACTCCGTCGGCGCCACGCTTCTGAGTCTGTTCGACCAGCTCTTCCCGGACCAGTCCATAACCGACGTCCGGCTGCGCCGTCTGCAGTCACCGGCGATCTTCGCCTCGGACCTTCAGGCCGCCGTCAAGATCTTCGAGGTGTCGTGATGAGCCTTCTGTATCCGCGTCTGCTGCCCCAGCAGGCCAGGCAGCTCTACGAGGAGTACCGGGATCTCTCGATCTCCGAACTCACCGAGCGGGTGTCCTACTCACATCCGTCGGCGGTATACGTCGCCACCGGCGGCGACAGGGTTTCGACGGAGCGGCTCAAAGAGCTGCGCGGGGCCGTCGTCGAGCTCGCCGAACGCTCGGGCTTCCCTCACTCGTCCGACCGTGCCCGCAATGCCGAATTCGATCTCGGGCTGGCCGCGCTCCTGCATGCAGAGATGGGGATGGTCCCTGCGGAGGCGGCTTCCCGCGACGCATGGGCCTTCCTCGCAATCGCCGTACTCCCCGATGTCGCGTACTGGCGCTATCCGCATCCCCCGCGGGACCGCGTCCTAGGGACGGATCTCACCCGGCACGTCTTCGGCCGGCTCTGGTGGCGGGGGCAGTTGGTGCGCTCCTCTGACGCGTCGGATCCGTACGGCGCTCTCAAGATCCTCGGCGAGGCCGCCTTCGATCAGATCTATGCCCGCCGTGCCGCTCTGGGCGGAAGTCCGCACATGGTGCGTGCCATTCTCCGCGTCTGGAACGACCTCGACCTTCAGGGGCTGAACGAGCGCGACACATTCCGCGACTTTCTCAAGCGGCTGCTTCGACTCGCCCCCTTCGTGCTCTTCGACGGCATCGAAGGCGGTGACCTGGACGACGAGCTTCGTGCCGTGGCGCAGGAGTCCGTCGACGCTCAACGCCCTGCCCCTGCTCCCGCTCCCGCTCCCGCTCCAGCTCCAGCTCCAGCTCCAGCGACGAACATCCGGTTCAAATCGATAGAGATCTGCGCCGGAGCAGGGGCCCAGGCGCTGGGACTTGAGCTGGCGGGCTTCGATCCGTTGCTCCTCATCGACAGCAAGGCCGATGCATGCTTCACCATCGACCTCAACCGCCCCGGCTGGGATGTCGTCTGTATGGATGTCGTGCAGTTCCATGCTGATATGCGTCCGGACGTCGTCGGCGTCGATCTTCTGAGCGGCGGATTGCCCCGTGTGAAGTCACCCGCCACGGTAGGACGCGCTGAAGACACGGAAGAGCGGCGCGTCCTCAGAGCTGCGGTCGAGTTGGCGTGCTCGATCAAGCCGAAGGCCGTGCTTCTGGAGAACGTGCCGGATCTGGTGGAGAGCCCCGCCTTCGAGGTGGACCGCGCCTGGATCGAGGCGGAGCTGATCAGCGCGGGCTACCGCTCGAGCTGGCGAGTCCTCAACGCTTCGAACTTCGGCGTTCCGCAGAATCGGAGCAGCGGCTTCTTGATCGCGCTGCGAGATCCTTACTTCTCACGTTTCAAGTGGCCAGACGGACACGAAACCGCACCGCCGACAGTCGGTGCGGTGCTCGGCCCCTCGATGGCCTCGAACGGCTGGCCCGGCGTGGAACAGTGGATCAAGAACGCCGATCGCATCGCACCGGCCTTGATCGGTGGTTCCGATCGTCGTGGGGGTGCCGATCTCGGGCCCACCGGCAGCAAGAAGGCGTGGGCCTCTCTGGGGGTGAACGGGAACAGCCTTGGCGACGAACCACCGAGCCCCGACTTCCCGGCCGTCGACCATCCCAAGCTGACAGTCGAGCAGGCCGCGATGATCCAGTCGTTTCCCACAGACTGGCACTTCTCTGGCGGCAAGACGTCCAGGTACCGTCAGATCGGTCACGCCATGCCGCCTCCTCTGGCAACGGCGGTCGGACTTGCCATCGCAGCGGCTCTACGAAGCTAAGATCGCACCATGCGCGCGTCCCGTCCCACCTCCCCTGGGCCCATCACCGTCCTGGACCTCTTTGCCGGCTGCGGCGGCTTCACCCAGGGGTTCCATGAGTTCAGGCCGGACGGGATGGCCGACGACGGACCTGTGTTCCACAGCGTCGCGGCGGTGGAGCACAACAAGGCGGCGGCTGCCACGTACGCGATGAACTTCGGCAGCGGCCGACCTGACAAGAGCCTTCCTGAGGCTCGCGTCTACTTCGGCGACATCGAGGAATGGAAGCCGACGAAGGAGACCCTTCACGCGGATGTCATCGTCGGAGGCCCCCCGTGCCAAGGGTTCTCCGCCTTGAATCGCAGGAAGAAGGGCAGTGAGCGCAACCGCCTTTGGGAGGAATACGTCCGCATCGTCGCGGAAGTCCGACCGAAAGTCTTCGTCATCGAGAACGTCGACCGCTTCCTCAAGTCGGATGAATTCCAGAACCTGCTGAATGAAGTGCGCCCAGGGGGGCTCCTCGCGGACTACCGGCTCGTCGACCCTCCGGGACACCAGCCGTCCGATACCGAGGAAGGCAAGACTCGCCGCTACCTCCTCAACTCCGCGGACTACGGAGCGGTTCAAGCGCGGCGTCGTGCGATCGTCATCGGTGTGCGGCGCGATATCGAAGGCGGCCACTCGATGGCCTACCCGCCTCAGACGCATTTCCGCCCCCCCAAGGGGACAACCGAGACGCCCGCCCAGCCGCTCGACGGATTCGACGGAGGCGTCCGGTCTTGGAACGCCGTAGACAGCGTATTCGCGGAATCAGACGAGATCCCTCTCAGGGGAACCGAGCTTCCCGACAGCAAGGACCACGTCGCCGAGGTGGATTCTGTAGTACCTGGAGTCTTCGAAACCAACGACCTGCACATCCGCCGCAACCCCGAGATCCTTTCACTCGCGCGCTACGGCGCGATTCCGCGCGGCGGAAACCGCAAGAATCTGCGTGGCAAGTGGTTCACAGTGAACGAATCCGGAAAAATCGAGTACCTCACGGAGCCGAATCCGCCGGGAGTGACGACTCCCGTGGTGCCCCTGTCCACCGATAGCTGGGATAGTCACAACACCGGCTCAGGAGACGTCATGGGACGTCTTCGCCGCGGAGAGCCGTCCGTCACGATCAGAACCGAGTTCTTCAAGCCCGAGAAGGGCCGGTACCTGCATCCCGAATTGAACCGCCCGATCACTCACTTCGAAGCCGCCCGCATTCAAGGATTCCCTTCCACATTCCGATGGTGCGGCTCCAAGACGGAAATCGCCATGCAGATCGGAAATGCGGTTCCGATTCCCCTCGGCAGAGCAATAGCGTCGGCCATCTACTCCTTCCTGCGCAGCTGACATCGAGCCAGGGCGTTATCCGGCCGGCAGGGGCAAGGCCTGACCAGACCACACGTGGCGCCGCGCGCCTCGGGCTCCACTCTCATAACCGGCTGGGGCAGTGTCCCGTCCCTGACGGCGGTGTCGTCATCCGCCGGGCGGCTCTGTCAGCGTGAGCTTCTCGAGTTCTTCGGCTCCCAAGTGTCGCCCCGCCCCAGCCGTGGCGAAGGACGTACACAGTGTCGCCGCGGACGTCGGTCACGATGACCTGCCTGTCGGCGACCTCGTCGCGCACCGCATCGCCCACCAGGGGCTTCCCGGCCTTCACGCGTTGCGAGGCGTCCTCGGTAAACGAATCCAGGCCCCAGCGGGCCAGCGCTGTTCGAACCAGACGGCGAGACGCCGGCGCTCCGCGCCTCGCGCGGGAGGGGGCCTGGGAGTAGGTGTAGTGACCTGTGGGGCGAGACGCGGCAGTCGCTGCGTCGACCGCTGCGGCCGACGGAGGTACGGCTCACGCCGACAGCTCCCACCACCCACGAACACAGACCAGCGGGGCCTGAAGCCCCACCCCGGGACGGCGGTCGGCCGCTGAGCCAAGCCCGGCCGCCCCATTCGACAACCGCGCACCCCGAACCCACGGAACCGCGTCCACCGACCCCGACCGCGAACCCAGCCCCCACCCACCGGCCCGCACGCGCACGCCGACCCCCGACACTGCCCGGGCCGTCCGCGCGGCCCCGCCCCCGGCCGCCCTCCGAGTGTGAAAAGGCGGCCTCCGTCGCCGGGTCAAGGGTGCAGCGCAGCGGAATCGGCGAAGCCGACGCGACGAAGGAGCGCCCTTGACCCGGCGGCGGAGGACGCCACACTCGGAAAGAGGGCGCCCGCGCGCCCGAGGTGGAGCTGCCGCCCAGGTCTGCCGCGCTTGCTCTTCACCCACACGAGCGCTCTTCACTCAGCGCGCCCGCCTGGACACGATCCGTGCGGTACCTTCGCGCAAAACGGCCCCCGCCGATGGTTGCAGCCATCTGCGAGGGCCTGAACCACTAGTGGAAACAGGCCTCCACCGTGATCTACCGGCACTTTAACGCGCCCTCCCACGCCTTCAGTCAGTTCTCGCACGAGATCATTCGGCATCCTCGGCTCAGTTCCGACGCCGTTCGACTCCTGACCTGGCAGCTTTCCCTCCCCCGCGACGCGCGCGAGTCCCTTTCCGCGACCGCCCGACGTGCCCGGATCGGAGGATGCGCCTTCACCCGCGCCAAGAGGCAGCTCAAGGAGGAGGGATTCGTGCATGAACGGCGGGTTCAGGGGGCCGGCGGTCGCTGGGTCACCCAACAGCTCGTCTCCAGTACCCCGTTGACCTCCGACGCGGCCGCCAAGCTCCTCGCCCGGACACCCCTTCCCGGCTGCACGGACCGCGTAACCCCGCAGGTCGTACCGAGTCCCCGGAAACCGGCCGCCGGTCCGCCGACCACCCCGGCGACCGACGGTCATCCAGACAAAGACCTCAAGGAAGACACCCCCAACCTTCCGGCCGAGCCGGCCGAGGCCGTCGATGAGCCTGCGTCTGCGCCGGCACCCGCGCCTGCACCCGCGCCCTCCGGCGGAACGCCCACCAGCCCTCACCTCGAAGACGCCCGCGCCCTCGTCGGCGCGCTGCCTCTCCTCTCCCCCGCCCTGCGGCACATCCCGCCCGGCATGCGTGACGAACTCGCCCGCCTCGCCGCCCGCTGGCTCGACGCCGGGCACTCGTCCGCCGACGTCCACGAGCGCGTCCTCCGCGGCCTGCCCGGCGCCGGGACGCCCGTTCACCGACCCGGTGGCCTCGTCCGCCATCTCCTTCGCGACGTCCCACCCCGCACCCTGCCGGCTCCGCCCCCACCTGCCCCCACCCGGATCCGGCTCTCCGTCCGCCTCGAAGGCACCCGCGAGTGCACCGGCCACCACACCCAGCCCATGCTGTTCCGGCCGCTCGCCGACGAGAACCTGTGCGCCGAATGCGCCACCCCCACCCCGAACGAGCCGATGCCGATGCCCGAGAGGGATCACGTTCACACCCCCTCGTAGGCTCGTAGGACGACCCGTCGAACCGAAAGGCCCGCCATGCCCCGCATCCCCTCCCCCGTCATCGCCGCCGCCGGGCTCGTAGGCGGTTACGCCGTCGCCCGGTGGACCAAGAAGCGGCCCCTCGGGGGTGCGGTGCTCGCCGTGGCGGGTGGGGTCGCCGCGAGGGAGTGGCAGCAGGTCGGTGGGGCCAAGGTGGCTGCCGGGCTCGGGGCCGCCTACGTCGCCGCGTTCGCCGGGTCCCACCCGCTCGCCAAGAAGATCGGCGCCTGGCCCGCCGTGTTCTCCGTCGCCGGGGGCATGGCCGCCGCCTCCTGGGCCGTCACCCGCGACCGGGGCTGACTCCTCGCCGGGCCGTCACCAACGGGAAGCCAAGGCCTCCGGCAGCCCGCCCCCCTCAGCCCCCCGCCGCGTGGCTCACCGTGTAGATCAGGAGGCCCGCCAGCGCGCCCACCACCGTGCCGTTGATGCGGATGAACTGGAGGTCGCGGCCGATGTTCGCCTCGATCTTCTTCGACGTCTGCGTGGCGTCCCAGCCCGCGACCGTGTCCGTGATCAGGGACGTGATCTCGTGCCGGTACGTCGTGACCACGTAGGCCGCCGCGTCCTCCGCCCAGCCCTCCACCTTCATCTGGAGGCGGGCGTCCGTCGACAGGCGGTTGCCCAGGGAGATCAGGGACGCGCGGGCGCGGAGGCGGAGTTGGCTGCGGTCGTCCTCCGCCGCCGCGATGATCAGGTTGCGGACCGAGGACCAGGCCGAGGCGATGATGTCCTGGATCTCCGGGCGGGCCAGGAGGTCCGACTTCAGGCGTTCCACGCGGGCCCGGGTGTCCGTGTCCGCCTGGAGGTCGGCCGCGAAGTCGGTCAGGAAGCGGTCGATCGCTCCGCGCGCCGGGTGCCCCGGCATGTCCCGCATCTCCGTCACGAAGCGGAGGAGCTCCTTGTAGACGCGTTCGCCGATGCGCCTGTCCACGAAGCGGGGGGTCCAGCCCGGCGCGCCGCCCTGGACCGCGTCCATCACCGAGTCGCCGTGGGTCACCAGCCAGTCGTGCGCCCTGGTGCACACGAGATCCACCGCCCGGCGGTGCGCCCCGTCCGAGACGATCTTCTCCAGCGTCTTGCCGAGGCCCGGCGCGATCTCCGCCGCCTCCGCCCGCCGGGTGATCGCCTCGCCCACGACCGCCTGCACGTCGGAGTCGCGGAGGACGGTGAGGGCGCCTCGGAGGGCTGTGGAGAGCTCCGCCGTCACCCGGTCCGCGTGGGCCGGATCGGCCAGCCACGCGCCGAGGCGTTTCCCGATGCCCAGCGCCGCCAGCCTGCCCCGTACGACATCGGCCGACAGGAAGTTCTCGCCCACGAACTGGCCCAGTGACGCTCCCAGCTGGTCCTTCTTCGTCGGGATGATCGCCGTGTGCGGGATCGGCAGGCCGAGTGGGCGGCGGAAGAGGGCCGTCACCGCGAACCAGTCCGCCAGCGCGCCGACCATGCCGGCCTCCGCCGCCGCCGCGACGTATCCCGTCCAGGCCCCCCAGCCCGCGTTCTCCGCCCAGGTGGCCAGGGCGTAGATCACCGCCACGGCGAGCAGCAGCGCCGTCGCCAGCGACTTCATCCGGCGGACGCCTCTGCTCTTCTCCTCGTCCGCCGCCGTGTACGAAAAACTCACCATGGGCCTGACCTCCTACATCAGGGACTCCCGGCGCTCGTCCCGAGTTCCCCCGTACATCTTCGCGATCACCGTCTCGATGTCCGGTTCCCGCACCGAGAGGTCGATCAGCGGGTACGCGGCCGCCACCTCCGCCACGAGGGGAGCCGCCGATGCCGTGGCCGGGAAGGCGAGCCACTGGCGGGGGCCCTCCGACCGTACGAAGCGGGCGCCGGGGACGTCGATCGGCGGCAGCTCCCGCTCCAGGTCCACCACCAGGAGCCGCTCGCTCTCGCCCACCGCGTGGAGGCCCGACAGTTTCCCGTCGTACATCAGCCGCCCGTGGTCGATCACCATCACCCGCGAGCACAGCTGCTCGATGTCCGTGAGGTCGTGGGTGGTCAGGAGGACCGTCGTGCCCTGTGTGGTGTTGAGGTGGCTCAGGAACTCGCGCACCCTGGCCTTCGACACCACGTCCAGGCCGATCGTCGGCTCGTCCAGGTACAGGACCTCCGGGTCGTGGAGGAGGGCCGCCGCGATGTCCCCGCGCATCCGCTGGCCCAGCGACAGCTGCCGGACCGGCACGTCGAGCAGCTCCCCCAGTTCCAGGAGTTCCACGCACCGGTCCAGGTTCTCCCGGAAGCGGGCGTCGGGGATGCGGTACATCCGGTGCATCAGCCGGTACGAGTCCTTCAGCGGCAGGTCCCACCAGAGCGTCGTCCGCTGGCCGAAGACCACCCCGATCCGTTGCGCCAGACGGGTGCGCTCGCGCGCCGGGTCGATGCCCGCGACCCGCAGACGGCCGCCGCTGGGGGTCAGGATGCCGGTCAGCATCTTGATCGTCGTCGACTTGCCCGCGCCGTTCGGGCCGATGTAGCCGACCATCTCCCCGCGCTCGACGGCGAAGCTGATGCCGTCGACCGCTCGTACCTCGCTCTTCTCGCGGCGGAAGAGGCCCGCTGCCTTTCTGCGGACCGTGAAGACCTTCTCCAGGTTCTCCAGTTCGATGAACGGCTCGATGTGCGACGTCACCTTCTGCCCTCAGCTTCCCGTCGATCGGTACGCACGGACCCCGGCCCGCCACGCAAGTCCCGCCACGCCGCACAGCACCGCCGCCACCAGAGGTGACGCGAACGCCGCCCACTCCGGCACCCCCGCCGGGGCCGGCCGGTCCAGCACGTACAGCGCCGGCAGCCAGTTCACGAACGCCAGCGGTACGACGTACACCACACCCCGCACCAGGTCCTGCGCGAAGATCGTCGGCGGGTACTGGAGGAGGGTGTTCCCGCCGTACGTGAACGAGTTCGTCACCTCCGCCGCGTCCTGGATCCAGAACAGCACCGACGCGCCGACGACCATCACCGCCCCGAAGATCACCGCCCCGCTCACCACCGCCACCGGCAGCAGCAGCACCTTCAGCGGCGTCCACGCCACGTCCAGCAGGCACAGGCTCCAGATCAGGACGACCAGCCCCTGCGCGACGCGGCCGAACCGCTTCAGCGCGAACTTGTCCCCGGCGATCTGCGCGAGCAGCGGCGCCGGGCGCAGCAGGAACGTGTCGAGCGAGCCGTCCCTGACCCGCGCCCCCATCCGCTGGAGCGAGCCCATCGTGAGGTCCGCGATCCCGAAGGCCGTGCCCGCCGTCCCGTACAGCAGGGCGACCTCCGCGAAGGCGAAGCCGCCCAGGCCCTTGACCTGACCGAACATCAGCAGGATCGCGACGAAGTCGAAGAACGTGACGCAGAAGTTCGTGAAGAGCGTGATCAGGAAGGACGCCCGGTAGGTCATCGTCGAGCGGATCCACATCCCCGCGACCATCCGGTACGTCCGCCAGGAGTCGCCCAGGCGGCCGGGAGTGGGACCCGGGCCGTACGCGCCTCCGGACCGCACGCGTGTACGCGTCGCCTCAGCCACCCTGGACGACCACCTTCCGCGTCGCCGCCGCCTGCACCGCCCGGCCGACGACCAGCAGTACCAGCGCCCAGCCGCCCTGGAAGGCGTACGCCCGCGCCAGGCCCCAGCCCTCGTACGTCCCCAGGTACACATCGGCCGGCACCTGGAGCAGCGACGCCCACGGCAGGGCCCGCGCGACCTCGCCGAGCGCGCCCGGGAAGACGTTCAGCGGGAGCAGCATCCCCGAGAAGAACAGGCCGCCCAGCCAGGCCACCTGCACCACGCCCTGGCCGTCGAGCAGCCAGAACGCGCTCATCGCCACCACGTACCAGAGCGCGAAACCGACCGTCGAGCCGAGCGCCACCGCCACCAGGAAGGCGAGCCACGAGCCGGGCCCGGCCGGCAGGGTGAAGCGGAAGGCCAGCCAGCCGAGGGCCATGGGGGCGACCCCGCGGCCGAGCAACTGGTAGGCGGACCTGCCCAGATTGGCCGAGAACCACCAGGTCTGGAGGTCGGCCGGGCGGTAGAGGTCGACCGCGATGTCGCCGGTCCTGATCCGCTCGATCAGCTCGTTCTCGAAGCCGCCGCCCATCATCCCGCAGACCGTGAGCAGGGCCTGTCCGATCCACACGTACGCGAGCGCGTCGTCCATCGAGTAGCCGCCGAGGTGCGGGCGCGCGTCCCAGAGGGCGATGTACGTGTACGACAGGACGAGGCCGAAGACGGAGTTGGTGAACACCCCCGCCGCCGTCGCCACCCGGTAGGTGGCATGGCGCCGGAAGCCACCGGCGGCCACCGTCGCGTACAGCCGCAGCATGCGGCTTCTCCTCCCCAGTCCGTGAAGCACCGAAGTCCTTGAGAGCGCCGAGGTCCGCGAAGCGCCGACGTGCGCAAAGGACCCGAAAAACGCCGAAGCGCACGACCCTAGCGAAGGACGCCGTCGTGCCGCGACCGGATTTCCCGTCACCTTCGGGTCGCATTCAGGAGTTTCGTCACCCAAGGGGCAATATGGGTTGCCATGCCCCCTTCCTCCGGTACGAGCGACTCCGACGCCCCCCGGCCGGCCCGCCCCACGGGCTGGGAGCCGAGGGACCCCACCCTCTCCACTCCCCCACCGCACAGACCGAAGCGCCGCCCCCGCCGCCGCCTGCGCACCCTGTTCGGGCTCCTGCTCCTCGGCACCCTGCTGCTCGTCGGCGCCTTCGCCGCCGGGTACCTCCTGGTGGAGATCCCGCCCGCCAACTCCGCCGCCCTCGCCCAGTCCAACGTCTACCTCTACCGGGACGGCAGCACCCTCGCCCGCGACGGCGAGGTCAACCGCGAGAACGTGCGGCTCGACCGCGTCCCCCTCACCGTCCGGCAGGCCGTCCTCGCCGCCGAGGACCGCGACTTCCACACCTCGCGCGCCGTCGACCCCAAGGCGATGGTCCGCGCCGCCTGGAACACGGTCACCGGCAAGGGCCGCCAGTCCGGCTCCACCATCACCCAGCAGTACGTCAAGAACTACTACCTGGGCCAGGAGCAGACCCTCAGCCGCAAGGCGAAGGAGTTCTTCATCGCGATCAAGCTCGGCCGTGAGAAGAGCAAGGAGGACATCCTCCAGGGCTACCTGAACACCAGCTACTTCGGACGCAACGCGTACGGCGTCCAGGCCGCCGCCCGCGCCTACTACGGCAAGGACGTCGAGGACCTCGACACCGCCGAGGGCGCGTACCTCGCCTCCGTCCTGAAGGCCCCCAGCGCCTACGACGTCACCACCCACCCCGAGAACCGCGCCAAGGCCGTCGCCCGCTGGAACTACGTCCTCGACGGCATGGTCAAGGAAGGCTGGCTCACCCGCGCCGACCGCGCCGCCGCCCGCTTCCCCACCCCGCAGACCGCCCGCCCCGCGACGGGCCTCTCCGGCCAGCGCGGCTACCTCGTCCAGGCCGTCGAGGAGTACCTGACCGAGCACGGGATCGTCGACGAGAAGACCCTCGCCGGCGGCGGCTTCCGCATCACCACCACCCTCGAACCCGCCAAGCAGGAAGCGCTCGTCCAGGCCGTAGAGGAGCAGGTCATCTCCCGGCTCGACCCGGCGAGCGCCCCCGCCGACCGGTACGTACGGGTCGGCGCCGCCGCCGTCGACCCGGCCGGCGGCAAGGTCCTCGCCCTGTACGGCGGAGTCGACTACACCCAGCAGTACGTCAACAACGCCACACGGCGCGACTACCAGGTCGGCTCCACCTTCAAGCCCTTCGTCTTCACCGCCGCCGTCCAGAGCGGCGCCCAGACCCAGCAGGGCGAACCGATCACCCCCCACACCGTGTACGACGGAAACAACCGGCGCCCGGTCGAGGGCTGGAACGGCACCCCGTACGACCCCGCCAACGAGGACGACGAGAGCTACGGCGAGATCGCCGTCGGCGCCGCGACCGACCTGTCGGTGAACGCCGTGTACGCCCAGATGGCCGTCGACGTCGGTCCCGGGCACGTACGACGGACCGCGGTCGCCCTCGGCCTGCCCGGCTCCACCCCCGACCTCACCGCCTCCCCCTCCATCGCGCTCGGACCGGCCACGGCGAGCGTCCTGGACATGGCGACGGCGTACGCGACCCTCGCCGCGCACGGCAGGCACGGCACGTACTCCCTCGTCGAGAGCCTCAGCAGGGACGGCCAGGAGCTGGCCGTACCGACCCGGGAGTCCCGGCAGACCGTGAGCCGGGAGGCGGCCGACACCACCACGGCCATCCTGCGGAGCGTCGTCGAGACGGGTACGGGAACGGCCGCGCAGGCCGCCGGACGGCCCGCCGCCGGCAAGACGGGCACGGCGGAGGACGACAAGGCCGCCTGGTTCGCCGGCTACACCCCGGAACTCGCCACGGTCGTCGCCCTGATGGGCCAGGACCCCGAGTCGGGCCGGCAGGAACCGCTGTACGGCGCACTCGGAGAGGCCCGGGTCAGCGGTGGCGGGGCGCCCGCCGAGATCTGGGCCCAGTTCACCCGCGATGCACTCGCGGGTACGGCACCGCGCGACTTCGAGCTCCAACTGATGCCGGGGGCGGAGGACATGCCGCCGGTCCCGCCCGTCCCTGATGCCTCTGAAGCCGCTGACGCCTCCGCTGCCGCCGCTGCCCCTGACGCCTCCGGCGCTCCCGAGGCCTCGGGAGCACCCGACGCCTCGACCGCCCCTGATAACCCAGGTGCTCCTGAGGCCCCCGAGGAGTCGTACGAGCTGGGCGAGGCGGGCCCGGGAGCGGCGTCGCGCGGCCCCCGGCCGCCTCGCGGCACTCCCGGTCAGTGACCCCCGGCCGCCCCGCGGGCGCCGGTCAGTGACCCGAGGTCGCCTTCAGGCCCACGACGGCGACCAGCAGCAGACAGACGAAGAAGATCCGGGCGGCGGTCGCCGGCTCACCCAGCACCACCATGCCGAGCACCGCCGCACCGGCCGCGCCGATACCCACCCACACCCCGTAGGCCGTACCGATCGGCAGGGTCTTCGCGGCGTGCGACAACAGCACCATCGAGGCGACGATCCCGACGCCGGTGAACACGCTGGGCCAGAGCCGCGTGAAGCCGTCGGTGTACTTCATCCCGATCGACCAGCCGACTTCCAGCAGACCCGCGACGACAAGAAGAACCCAGGCCATGACGACGACACCTCCGCGAGACGGAACAACAGGGGTGCGTCGTCTTGTCGGGATCCCGGTACGGCGCGTCTCGTCGGGTGTCTCCAGGCTAGCAAAAAACGACGGAAGGCCTTGGTGACCATGGTCACCAAGGCCTTCCGAGGCATTCAGGGTCAGAGATACAGCCCGGTCGAGTCCGTCGTCCCCTGGAACCGGTCCGCGGCCACCGCGTGCAGATCACGCTCCCGCATCAGGACGTACGCCACGCCCCGCACCTCGACCTCGGCACGGTCCTCGGGGTCGTACAGCACACGGTCGCCGATCTCGACGGTACGGACGTTCTGACCGACCGCGACCACCTCGGCCCAGGCAAGGCGACGGCCGACGGCGGCGGTCGCCGGGATCAGGATGCCGCCGCCGGAGCGCCGTTCCCCCTCCGGGGAGTCGGTGCGGACCAGGACGCGGTCGTGGAGCATCCGGATGGGCAGCTTGTCGTGCGTGTTCTCGCTCACGGTGTGAACCTACCTGCCCGGGTACGGCACCCGAGGCGGCGACGGGTCATCGCCTGCCCTTGCGGGAGGAGGCGGCGAGCAGCCCGATGATCGCGACGGCGACCAGGGCCGCCGGCACCACGCGCTCCAGGCGGGGGGCGCCGTCCTCATGAGTGAAACGTGCCTTCACGTCCGAGACGACCCGGTTGACGGCGACGAAGGCGCGTCCGGCGGTCTGGTCGACCGTCGAGGCGACCTTGGCCTTCGCGTCCCCGATGATCGTCTTCGGATGCATCCGAATGCCGATCTCGTCGAGAGTGACGGCGAGCTGCTCGCGCCGGCGGACGATGTCCGCCTCGATCTGCGCAGGGGTCCTGGCCTCCGACACCGCGCTGCCTCCGTAGTCGTGATCCGGGTGGGTCGTGATCCGGTCGTTGATCGGTCCTTGTGGACAGTCTGTCAGCTCTGTCGCCACCGGGCTGTCCCCGACCCCCATTAGGCTCTGAATGCGTACGCGAACCATCCCGAGGAGAGCCAGCCATGAGCGAGCGACTGCAGCCCGGCGACACCGCCCCCGCCTTCACCCTGCCCGACGCGGACGGCAACGAGGTCTCCCTCGCGGACCACAAGGGCCGCAAGGTCATCGTCTACTTCTACCCGGCGGCGCTGACGCCCGGCTGCACGAAGCAGGCGTGCGACTTCACGGACAACCTGGACGTGCTGGCGGCGGCGGGCTACGACGTCATCGGCGTCTCGCCGGACAAGCCGGAGAAGCTGGCGAAGTTCCGCGAGAAGGAGAACCTGAAGGTCACGCTGGTCGGCGACCCGTCGAAGGAGATCCTCGAGGCGTACGGCGCCTTCGGCGAGAAGAAGCTGTACGGCAAGGTCGTGACGGGCGTGATCCGCTCCACGGTCGTCGTGGACGAGGACGGCAAGGTGGAGCACGCCTTCTACAACGTGAAGGCCACCGGCCACGTCGCCAAGATCCTCAGGGACCTCTCGATCGAGGCCTGACCGCCCGCCCGGGAAGGGGACGGCGTGACCCACGTCCCATTCCCGGGCGGATTCCGTTTGTGAACGGCCTGACCGTACAGAAGGTCCTCTGGAGTTTTTCCCGGAGAGAGGACGTACGGCCATGCCGGCCACAGACCGCGACGGCCCCGTCGCCGATCCCGAGGCCCAGAGGCGTCATCCGCTGCTGTTCAAGGCCGTCATCCGGCGACGGCAGCCCAGACTGCGGCGCACCGACATCACGGTCACCGACGAGGCGGCCGTCAAGCGGGCCGTGAAGGCGGCCTCGCTGGGCAATGCCATGGAGTGGTTCGACTTCGGCATCTACGCCTACCTCGCGGTCACCCTCGGCCATGTCTTCTTCCCGTCGGGCAACGACACCGTCCAGCTGCTGTCGTCCTTCGCGACGTTCGCGGTCGCCTTCCTGATCCGCCCGCTCGGCGGCATGGTGTTCGGCCCGATGGGTGACCGGCTGGGCCGTAAGAAGGTCCTCGCCCTGACGATGATCCTCATGGCCGTCGGCACCTTCGCGATCGGCCTGATCCCGTCGTACGCCTCCATCGGCTTCTGGGCGCCGGCCCTCCTGGTCTTCTTCAGGATGCTCCAGGGCTTCTCCACCGGCGGCGAGTACGGCGGCGCCTCTACCTTCATCGCCGAGTACGCCCCCGACCGCCGCCGGGGCTACTTCGGCAGCTTCCTGGAGTTCGGCACCCTGGCGGGCTACGTCGCGGCGGCGGGCCTGGTCACGGCACTCACCGCGTGGCTCGGCTCCGACACCATGGAGGCATGGGGCTGGCGCGTGCCGTTCCTGGTCGCGGGCCCGCTGGGCCTCGTCGGCCTCTACCTGCGACTGCGGCTCGACGAGACGCCCGCCTTCCAGAAGCTGGAGAGCGAGTCGGCGCGCGCCTCCGAGGCGGCGGACGCGGTGGAGACCTCCACCAAGGGCGACCTGGCGAAGATCTTCCGGCAGCAGTGGCCGACGCTGATCCTGTGCATCGCGCTGGTCGGCGCGTACAACATCGCCGACTACATGCTGCTGTCGTACATGCCGACGTACCTCTCCGACGAGCTCGGCTACAGCGAGACGCACGGCCTGCTGATCCTGCTGCTCGTGATGGTCCTGCTGATGCTGATCATCACTCAGGTCGGGCGTCTGAACGACCGTTTCGGACGGAAGCCGGTACTGATGGCGGGGATGCTGGGCTTCCTGTTCCTGTCGCTGCCCGCGTTCCTGCTGATCGGCCAGGGCGGCGTGCCCGCGATCACGGCGGGCATGCTGATGCTCGGCCTGTCCCTGGTCTGCATGCTCGGCACGATGTCGGCGGCGCTCCCGGCGCTCTTCCCGACGGACGTCCGCTACGGCTCCCTGTCGGTGGGCTACAACCTGTCGGCGTCGCTGTTCGGCGGTACGACCCCCCTGGTGATCACGGCCCTCATCGGCGCGACCGGCAGCAATCTGATGCCGGCGTACTACGCGATGGGCGCGGCGCTCGTCGGAGTGATAGCGGTCGCCTGCATGAAGGAGACGGCCCGACAGCCCCTGGAGGGTTCGCCGCCGTCGGTGGAGACGCCGGAGGAAGCGGCGGAACTGGTGATGTCCCAGGCTCCGGAACCGAGGTTCTGACCCCGTCGCCCCCTGAACCGGACGGGCGGTGACCGCTACGATGGCGGTGCATGCGGCCGTGTCGTAACTGGCAGCCGAGCTGGGTTTAGGTCCCAGTGGGCGAAAGCCCGTGTGGGTTCGAGTCCCACCGGCCGCACCGGGTAGTGAGGGGCCGTCCGAACCGGACGGCCCCTCACTGTGCTCGGAGGCCTCAGCCCAGCAGCTCCCTCACCACCGGCACCAGCGCCCGGAACGCCTTGCCCCGGTGGCTGATCGCATTCTTCTCCGCCGGGGTCAGTTCCGCGCAGGTGACCTCGTGGCCCTCCGGCTGGAGGATCGGGTCGTAGCCGAAGCCGTTCGTGCCCTCGGGGGCGTGGCGGAGGGTGCCCGGCATCGTGCCCTCGACGACGCGTTCCGTGCCGTCGGGCAGGGCCAGGGCCGCCGCGCAGGCGAAGTGGGCGCCTCGGTGTTCGTCGGCGATGTCGGAGAGTTGGGCCAGCAGGAGGTCCAGGTTCGCGCGGTCGTCGCCGTGCGTGCCCGACCAGCGGGCCGAGAAGATGCCGGGGGCGCCGTTCAGGACGTCGACGCAGAGGCCGGAGTCGTCGGCGACGGCCGGCAGGCCGGTGGCCTGGGCGAGGGCGTGGGCTTTGAGGAGGGCGTTCTCGGCGAACGTGACGCCGGTCTCCTTGACGTCGGGGATCTCCGGGTACGCGTCCGCGCCGACGAGTTCGAGGTCGAGGCCTGCGTCGGCGAGGATCGCGTGGAGTTCGGTGATCTTGCCCGCGTTGCGGGTGGCGAGGATCAGACGGGTCATGCCACCGATTATCCCGGGGTGCAGACCTTGCCGATCTCGGTGGCCGCGTCGGTGATGGGGGTGATGTCCGGCGTCGTGTCGCCGTTCTTGACGGCGGTGCGGACGGTGTCGACGCCCTTGGTGAGGTCGTCGACCGCCTTGGAGAGGTCGGCGTTGTCCGTGGTGTTCTTGAGGTTGCCCAGTTCCGTGGAGATGGAGTTGAGGGATTCCTCGATCTGGGCGGCGTCGTTCGAGGCGTTGGAGACCGCCTGCTGAAGGTTGCTCACCGAGGTGGCTATCGCGTCGGCGGTCTTGACGCAGTCCATTGCTTTGTCGAGGGCTCCGCAGCCGCTCAGGACGGTGGTGAGTGCGGCGGCCGTGGCCACGGCGAGTGCGAGACGGCGCTTCAAGGCGGGTCCTCCCCCAGGTGCGTACATACGAACGACGGACGGGCGCACGGAGCTTATCCGTACGCCCGCCCGTCAGGACGCAGTGCGGGGTCAGAGGGTTCCTTCGAGGGCCTTGCGCTGGATCTCGGCGAGTTCGGCGCAGCCGCCGGACGCGAGGTCGAGGAGGGCGTTGAGCTCGTCGCGGTCGAAGGGCTCGGCCTCGGCGGTGCCCTGGACCTCGACGAAGCGGCCGTCGCCGGTGCAGACGACGTTCATGTCGGTGTCGGCGCGGACGTCCTCCTCGTAGCAGAGGTCGAGGAGGGGGACGCCGTCGACGATGCCGACGGAGACGGCGCCGACGGTGCCGGTGAGGGGCTTGCGGCCGGCCTTGACGAGCTTCTTCGTCTGGGCCCAGGCGACGGCGTCGGCGAGGGCGACGTACGCGCCGGTGATGGCGGCGGTGCGGGTGCCGCCGTCGGCCTGGAGGACGTCGCAGTCGAGGACGATGGTGTTCTCGCCGAGCGCCTTGTAGTCGATGACGGCGCGCAGCGAGCGGCCGATGAGGCGGGAGATCTCGTGGGTGCGGCCGCCGATCTTGCCGCGGACGGATTCGCGGTCGCCACGGGTGTTGGTGGCGCGCGGGAGCATCGAGTACTCGCCGGTGACCCAGCCTTCGCCGCTGCCCTTGCGCCAGCGCGGGACGCCTTCGGTGACGGAGGCGGTGCAGAAGACCTTGGTGTCGCCGAAGGAGATGAGGACGGAGCCCTCGGCGTGCTTGCTCCATCCGCGTTCGATGGTGACGGGGCGGAGCTGTTCGGGGGTACGGCCGTCGATACGAGACATGGGACGAGCCTAGCGGGATGCGGGGAGGGGCCCGTCGCCCTGCCGGAGCCGCACGGGACGGCGGGCCGTCGCCCTGCCGGAGCCGCACGGGACGAGGGGCCCGTCGCCCTGCCGGAGCCGTACATGACGAAGGGCCCGTTCCCCTGCCGGAACGGGCCCTTCAGCTGATGCGGCTGCTTACATCATGTCTTCGATGTCGGCGGCGATCGGGTCGGCGTCGGTGCCGATGACGACCTGGATCGCGGTGCCCATCTTGACGACGCCGTGGGCGCCGGCGGCCTTGAGGGCGGCCTCGTCGACCTTGGACGGGTCCACGACCTCGGTGCGCAGGCGGGTGATGCAGCCTTCGACCTCTTCGATGTTCTCGATGCCGCCGAGCCCGGCGACGATCTTCTCAGCCTTGCTGGCCATGTGTTTCTCCCTGTCCGTTCCGTTCGCGCGTACGCGAATCTCGGCGCACCTGTGGTCCGCTTTGTCACGGTAACCCACGGTTGGCCCAACTTCGCGAGCGAGTGCCGCCGTTCTGCCGAAGGATGACGATCACCGGCGGCCTGTCCTCAGTGGGCTCCGGGGAGCCTATCGCAACTGGTCTACACCAGTGTGCAACGAGACGCGGACCCGGCTTGTTCCGGGCAGGGAGGACGCCGATGAGTACCGACAGCGCTGCGGCGCAGCCGAAGAAGTCCGTGTGGGGCGGACTCTTCCAGGGGCTCCAGAAGATGGGCCGCAGCCTCCAGCTCCCCATCGCCGTCCTCCCGGCCGCCGGCATCATCAACCGGCTCGGGCAACCGGACGTGTTCGGAGCGGACGGTCTCGGCTGGGACAACGTCGCCGCGGTGATGGCCGGCGCCGGTGGCGCGCTCCTCGACGGCAACCTCGGTCTTCCGCTGCTCTTCTGCGTCGGCGTCGCCATCGGCATGGCGAAGAAGGCCGACGGCTCGACCGCACTCGCGGCCGTCGTCGGATTCCTCGTCTACTACACGGTCCTGCGTCAGTTCCCGAAGGACTGCCCCACGGGCACGAAGGACATCGGGGGCGCCTGCCTGGCGCCGGGCGACGCCTACGCCGCCTACACGTACCAGAACCCGGGGGTCTTCGGCGGCATCGTCATGGGCCTGCTCACCGCGTACCTGTGGCAGCGGTACCACCGGACGAAGCTGGTCGACTGGCTGGGCTTCTTCAACGGCCGCCGCCTGGTCCCGATCATCATGACGTTCGTGGCGATCGCGTTCGCCTCGCTGTGCCTGTGGATCTGGCCGCCGATCGGTCAGGGCCTGGAGAACTTCAGCGACTGGCTGGTCGGACTCGGCTCGTGGGGCTCGGGCATCTTCGGTCTGGCGAACCGGGCGCTGCTCGTCATCGGCCTGCACCAGTTCCTGAACGTGCCGATCTGGTTCCAGTTCGGCACCTACGAGAAGCCGGACGGCACGGTGGTCCACGGCGACATCCCCATGTTCCTCGCGGGCGACCCGAACGCCGGCCAGTTCCTGACGGGCTTCTTCCCGATCATGATGTTCGCGCTTCCGGCGGCCGCGCTGGCGATCACCCACTGCGCCAAGCCGCACCGGCGCAAGGAGGTCGGCGGTCTGATGCTGTCGGTCGCACTGACCTCGTTCGTCACCGGCATCACCGAGCCGATCGAGTACTCGTTCCTCTTCATCGCCCCGCTGCTCTACGCGATCCACGCCGTGCTCACGGGTGTGTCGATGGCCGTGACCTGGGCGTTCGGGGTGAAGGACGGCTTCAGCTTCTCGGCCGGTCTGATCGACTACGTGATCAACTGGGGCCTCGCGACGAAGCCGTGGCTGATCATTCCCATCGGTCTCGCGTTCGCGGTCGTGTACTACGCGATCTTCCGGTTCGCGATCACCAGGTTCAACCTCCAGACCCCCGGCCGCGAGCCGGACGAGGTCGGGGACGAGATGGAGCGGGAGAACGTCAAGTGAGGCGGCGCGACAACGTCATGTAGCGCCGCGGTCACCCTGCACAGCCTGACCGTTTCGGGGCTTTCGCCCCTCGCGTAAGACCCGCGAAAGGCCCCTGGACCTGACGGTCCGGGGGCCTTATGTCGTGCATTTCCAGCTATGGCTGAGCACACAAAATTCGCAGGTTCCTTATCTAAGTCTCACGTGCTACAACTGGTCTACACCACTCATTGGTGTAGACCACGCGGTCCAGACCACCGCGTTCCACGAGACGTCGCCGTCCCCCCTTTTCACTGTCCTCTGGCGGCGCCTTGCCTTACTGGAGGAAGTTGATGAGTACGGCCACCGCCCAGGCCGCCGCTCCCGCGAAGAAGCGCGGATCCGGCCTGTTCCAGGGCCTGCAGAAGGTCGGTCGCAGCCTGCAGCTGCCGATCGCCGTGCTGCCGGCCGCGGGTATCTTGCTCCGTCTCGGCCAGCCCGACGTCTTCGGAAAGGACGGACTCGGCTGGGACAAGGTCGCCTCCGTCTTCGCCACCGCCGGCGGCGCGGTCTTCGACAACCTGCCCCTGCTCTTCTGCATCGGTGTCGCCATCGGCTTCGCCAAGAAGGCGGACGGCTCCACCGCCCTGGCCGCGCTCGTCGGCTTCCTGGTCTACAGCAACGTGCTGAAGGCCTTCCCCATCACCGACGCCGTCGTCAACACGACCGCCAACAAGGGTGTCGACGTCGCCGCGACGTTCAACAACCCGGGCGTCCTCGGCGGCATCCTGATGGGTCTGCTCTCCGCGGTCCTGTGGCAGAAGTTCCACCGCACCAAGCTGGTCGACTGGCTCGGCTTCTTCAACGGCCGCCGTCTCGTCCCGATCATCATGGCCTTCGTCGGCACCGCCGTCGGTGTCGTCTTCGGTCTGGTCTGGGAGCCCATCGGTGAGGGCATCTCCAGCTTCGGCGAGTGGATGACCGGCCTCGGCGCCGGTGGCGCCGGCCTCTTCGGCCTCATCAACCGCGCGCTGATCCCCGTCGGCATGCACCAGTTCGTGAACACCGTCTCCTGGTTCCAGATCGGTGACTTCACCAACGCCGCCGGCGAGGTCGTCCACGGTGACCTCAACCGCTTCTTCGCCGGTGACCCGAGCGCCGGAATCTTCATGTCGGGCTTCTTCCCGATCATGATGTTCGGCCTCCCGGCCGCCGCCATCGCCATCGCCCACGCCGCTCGCCCCGAGCGCCGCAAGGCCGTGATGGGCATGATGGTCTCCCTCGCGCTGACCTCCTTCGTCACCGGCATCACGGAGCCGATCGAGTTCACCTTCATGTTCATCGCGCCGGTCCTGTACGCGATCCACGCCGTCCTGACCGCCGTGTCCATGGCCGTCACCTGGGCCTTCGGTGTCCACGCGGGCTTCACCTTCTCGGCCGGCGGTATCGACTACCTGCTGAACTGGAACCTCGCGACCAAGCCGTGGCTGATCATTCCGATCGGTCTCGTCTTCGCGGCGATCTACTACGTGGTCTTCCGCTTCGCGATCACCAAGTTCAACCTCCCCACGCCGGGCCGTGAGTCCGACGAGGAGATCGAGGACCTCACCAAGGCGTGAGCCTCACCCGCAGCACGGAAGGGCCCCGGAACCGTACGTACGGTTCCGGGGCCCTTCCCGTTGTCGCGCTTCCCGTGACCGGTCTTCCGTGGCCGGTCTTCGTGGTCGTGGAGGGCGGCCTCAGATCTCGTAGACCGCGCCCGGTCGCGCCAGCTCCGACGGGCCCGAGTACACCTGACGGGCGTCCGCCAGGTTCTGCTCGCCGTCCGTCCACGGCGGGATGTGGGTGAGGACGAGCCGGCCCACCGAGGAGCGGGTCGCCTCGGCGCCCGCCTCGCGGCCGTTGAGGTGGAGGGCCGGGATGTCCTCCTTGCCGTGGGTGAAGGAGGCCTCGCAGAGGAAGAGGTCGCTGCCCTCGGCGAGCTTGTGCAGCGACTCGCAGACCCCGGTGTCCCCGGAGTACGTCAGCGAGCGGCCGTCGTGCTCGACCCGGATGCCGTACGCCTCGACCGGATGGCACACCTTCTCCGTACGGACGGAGAACGGGCCGATCTCGAAGGCGCCCGACTTCAGGGTGCGGAAGTCGAAGACCTCGCTCATCGAGGTGGGCGAGGGCGTGTCCGCGTACGCCGTGGTCAGGCGCTGCTCGGCGCCCTCCGGGGCGTAGACGGGGATCGCGTCGCAGCGTCCGCCCTCGTGCCGGTAGTAGCGGGCGACGAAGTACCCGCACATGTCGATGCAGTGGTCCGCGTGCAGATGACTGAGGAAGATCGCGTCGAGGTCGTACAGACCGATGTGTCGCTGCAGCTCGCCCAGGGCGCCGTTGCCCATGTCGAGGAGCAGCCGGAAGCCGTCGGCCTCGACGAGGTAGCTCGAACAGGCCGAATCCGCGGACGGGAACGACCCGGAGCAGCCGACGACGGTGAGCTTCATGGAGCGTGAACCTCCGTGGACGGATACGGAAAGCGCGCTGAGGAAGGGGGAGGCTGTGCGGTCTGTCGAGCGTAAGGCGCTCCAGGGCCTGTCGCTCCTTTGCGGTGGCCCGTTGTGGGCGAACTCACGGGCTCTGTCACCGGTTCGGATGGATGGCGGGCCGCGTCGGCGACGTGAGCCGCGCACCGGTACCGTCTTGAGGTATGGACACGTCGTGGTGGCCCGCGCTGGTCGCGGTCGTGGTGATCGCACTGGTGGTGGCGCTCGCCGACGGGTGGCGGCGGTCGTCGCGCCGCCCGTCGGGACGTCCGTCGGGGCGCCCGTCGGGACGGACCCGCCCGCCGGCCGGGCCGACGCGGCCGGCCGGTCGGCCCGCCGGACCGCGGAAGGCTCCGTCGCGGTTGCCGCGGGCCGCGGAGATCTGGTGGGCGGACGTGCCCTTCGAGGACGGGCCCGGGTCGAAGGACCGGCCCTGTCTCGTGCTGTCGGTACGGGGGGACAGCGCGCTCGTCGCCAAGATCACCAGCAAGTACCACGACGAGCGGCCGGGTGTGATCGCACTGCCGCCGGGTGCGGTGGGGGATGCGCAGGGGCGGCCGAGCTTCCTGGAGACGGATGAACTGCGGGAGGTTCCGGTCTCGGAATTCCGGCGGAAAGCGGGGACGGCGGACCCGGTCCTGTGGGACCAGGTCCGCCATCTGGCGCGTTAGCGTCGCGCGGGCCTTCGGGGCGCGGGGCCCCCTGATGCTGGGCCCGCTGGTGCGGGTTCAGGCGACGGCGCCCGCGTGCGGCCGAGTGCGCCGTTCCGTTGTGCCCGCCCGATCCGCCCTGGCTGATGGCCCGCAGCCGGAGGGCGGGATGGCGAAGGCCTACGCCCAGAGCTGGCCCTGGACCGCCGCGATGGCCTCCTCCGTGGTGGCCGCCGTGTAGAGGCCGGTCGAGAGGTACTTCCAGCCGCCGTCCGCGACGACGAAGGCGATGTCCGCGCTCTCGCCCGCCTTCGCCGCCTTGTTGCCGACGCCGATGGCCGCGTGCAGGGCCGCGCCCGTGGAGACGCCCGCGAAGATGCCCTCCTGCTGGAGGAGTTCCCGGGTACGGGTCACGGCGTCGGCCGAGCCGACGGAGAAGCGGGTGGTGAGGACGGAGGCGTCGTAGAGCTCCGGCACGAAGCCCTCGTCGAGGTTCCGAAGGCCGTAGACGAGGTCGTCGTAGCGCGGCTCGGCGGCGACGATCTTGACGTCGGGCTTCTGCTCGCGCAGGTAGCGGCCGACTCCCATGAGGGTGCCGGTGGTGCCGAGGCCCGCCACGAAGTGGGTGATGGAGGGCAGGTCGGCGAGGATCTCGGGGCCGGTGGTGGCGTAGTGGGCGCCCGCGTTGTGCGGGTTGCCGTACTGGTAGAGCATCACCCAGGTCGGGTTCTCGGCCGCGATCTCCTTGGCGACGCGTACGGCCGTGTTCGATCCGCCCGCCGCGGGGGACGAGATGATCTCGGCGCCCCACATGGAGAGCAGCTGGCGGCGCTCTTCGCTGGTGTTCTCGGGCATGACGCAGACGATGCGGTAGCCCTTGAGCTTGGCCGCCATGGCCAGGGAGATGCCGGTGTTGCCGCTGGTCGGCTCCAGGATGGTGCAGCCGGGGGTGAGACGGCCGTCCTTCTCCGCCTGCTCGATCATGTGGAGCGCGGGGCGGTCCTTGACCGAGCCGGTCGGATTGCGGTCCTCCAGCTTCGCCCAGATGCGGACGTCGTCCGAGGGCGAGAGCCGGGGGAGGCGGACGAGCGGCGTGTTGCCGACCGCCGCCAGCGAGGAGTCGTAGCGCATGTGGATCAGACCATGCCACCGGCGACGGCCGGCAGGATCGTGACGTTGTCGCCGTCGGTGAGCTTGGTGTCGATGCCGTCGAGGAAGCGGACGTCCTCGTCGTTGAGGTAGACGTTGACGAAGCGGCGGAGCTTGCCGTCGTCGACGATGCGGGCCTCGATCCCGGCGTGGCGGGACTCCAGGTCGGCGAAGAGCTCGGCGAGGGTGCCGCCGCTGCCCTCGACGGCCTTCTGGCCGTCGGTGTAGGTGCGGAGGATGGTCGGGATGCGGACCTCGATGGCCATGGCGTGGGCTCCTGTCGGAAGTGGCGTGATGGGCGCGCTGCTGGGGCCCCCGCGCGGAGGGGGGTCGTACGTAAGTGCGCTCGGCCGGTCGCTCAGAGCGCAGCGCGGGACGAACAGATCGCGCTGGCGAGGCGGCACAGGTCGACGTGCAGGCGCGCGACGAGCAGAACTGTGCCCGGAGTCTCTTCGCTCACGTCGTGGGAAACCATGGGCTCATCGTATCGATTCCCGGTCCGGGTTTCGGAATGTGATCTCACATGGTGGATGATTCCTGACCGCCTGCCGGACTGTGCTGGAAGAGGACGGTGGGACTCCCCGTCCTCGGATGCGGGATGACCTCGGCATCCACCCCGTAGACCGCCTCCATGAGGGCGGGGGTGAGGACCTCGGCGGGTGTGCCGCCGGTGACGAGCCTTCCGCGCTCCAGGACGTAGATCCGGTCGCAGTACGCCCCCGCGAGGTTGAGGTCGTGCAGCGCGAGCAGGTTGGTGGTGCCCAGGGTACGGACGAGGGCCAGGACGTCGAGCTGGTGGCGGATGTCCAGGTGGTTGGTGGGTTCGTCGAGGACGAGGAGGGCCGGGTCCTGGACGAGGGCCCGGGCGACCAGGGCGCGTTGGCGCTCGCCGCCGGAGAGGGTGGGATACGGACGGTCGACGAGGTCGGCGAGACCGACGCGGGCGAGGGCGTCCTCGGCGCGCTCCCGGTCGGCGCCGGTGTCGCCCTCCCAGAACCGTTTGTGCGGGGAGCGGCCGAGGGCGACGAGTTCGCCGACGGTGAGTTCGAAATCGAGGGCGCTGTCCTGCGGGACGGTGGCGACGCGGCGGGCGCGGGCCTTGGGGCCGAGGGCGTGGAGGTCGTCGCCGTCGAGGAGGGCGCGGCCCGCCGTGGGGGTGAGGGTGCCGTAGACGCAGCGCAGAAGGGTGGTCTTGCCGCTGCCGTTGGGTCCGATGAGGCCGACGGTCTCGCCCGGGCGGACGGTCAGGTCGACGGAGCGGAGCCGGTTCTCGTACGAGAGGCCGTGCAGGCGCAGTTCGGTCACAGCTGTGCTCCTTCCGGACGGCGGCGCATCAGCCAGAGGAAGAACGGGCCGCCGGTGAGGGCGGTGAGGATGCCGACGGGGACGTCCTGGGGCGCGGCGACGGTCCGGGCGCCGAGGTCGGCGAGGACCAGGGCGAGCGCTCCGCCGAGCGCGGCGACCGGGAGGAGCCTGCGGTGCGGGGCGCCGACGGCGAGGCGGGCGGCGTGCGGGGCCATCAGGCCGACGAAGCCGACGGCTCCGCTGGCGGCGACCATGACGGCGGTGACGAGGGAGGCGAGGACGAAGACGGCGGCGCGGAACCGGGCGGTGTCCAGGCCGAGGACGGTGGCGCCCTCCTCGCCGACGAGGAGCAGGTCGAGCGGGCGGGCGAGGGTGAGGAGGGCGCCGACGCCGACGGCGAGGACGGCGGCGGGCAGGACCAGGGTGTCCCAGCGGGCGCTGCCGAGGCCGCCGAGGGACCAGTACATGGCCTCCTGGAACTGCTCGGGTCGTCCGGCGACGACCAGGAGCAGGGTGGCCAGGGCGGACAGGATGTAGGAGACGGCGACTCCGGCGAGGACGAGCCGGGTGCTGGTCAGGGTGCCGCCGCGGCGCGCGAGCCCGTAGACGAGGACGAGGGAGAGCAGGGCGCCCGCGAAGGCACCGGCGGGCAGGGCGAGCGTGGTGGTCACGCCTCCGACGAGGCCCACTCCCCCGCCGGCGACCAGGACGAGGACGGCTCCGGCGGAGGCGCCGGAGGAGATCCCGAGGAGGAAGGGGTCGGCGAGCCGGTTGCGGACGAGGGCCTGGAGGACGGCGCCGACGACGGCGAGCCCGGCGCCTACGACCGCGCCCAGCAGGACCCGGGGAAGCCGTACGTCGAGGACGATCGTGCGGTACGGGGAGGGGTCGGCGGCGCGGCCGGTGAGGGCGTCGAGGACCTGGCCGGGCGGGATGCGGACGGAGCCGAGGGCGAGCGAGGCGGTGGCGGCCGCGGCCAGGGCGAGGAGAAGCCCGGCGACGACGACCGCGTACCTCAGGGGCCCGCCACCGGCCCGCGCCTGCGCGCCACCCGCCCGCGCGGGCCGGCCGCCCGGCAGGGCGGTCGGACCCGGCAGGGCGGTCGAGCCTGGCAGGGCGGTCGGACCCGACGGGTCGGTCGGACCCGGCAGGGCGGTCGGGCCCAGCAGGGCGGTCGGACCCGACGGGTCGGTCGGACCCGGCAGGGCGGTCGAGCCCGGCAGGGCGGTCGGACCCTACGGGTCGGTCGGACCCGGCAGGGCGGTCGGACCCGGCAGGGCGGTCGAGCCCGGCAGGGCGGTCGGGCCCCGAGGCCGGGGTGGTCGGTGTTTCCGGGCGCGGTGGGGCGGGCGGCTTTTCCGGGACGGCCGGGGCGGTGGCGGGAGGGCCGGGGGGCTCTTCCGGTGCGCCCGCCGTGCGGGTGCCCGCGGTCATCGGGCCGGGTGGAGCTGGGCCGCCAGCTTGTCGACGGCCGCGGGGACGCGGACGCCGAGGACCGTGTCGGAGAGCGGCATGACGGCGAACCGGCGGTTCTTGATCGCGGGGACGTCCTTGAGCGCCGGGTCGTCGAGGAGCCGCTTCTTCTTCTGTTCGACGGTCGTGGAGCCGTAGTCGTAGATGACGACGACCTCGGGCCTGCGGGCGACGACCTGTTCCCAGGTGGCGTCGCCGAAGGCCTTGTCGAGGTCGGCGAAGACGTTCCGTCCGCCGGCGCGGGTGATGAGCTCGTTGCCGATGCCCTTGCCGCCGGCGGTGAAGGCGGTCTTGTCGCCGCTGTCGTAGACGAAGACGGAGACGGGTGCGGTGCCCTTGAGGCGCTTCTCGGTGGCGGCGACGGTGGTCCGCGCCTCCCGGACCCACTTCTCGGCCCGGTCGGGGACGCCGAACGTGCGGCCGACCTCGTCCACTTCGCGGTAGAGGTCGTCGACGGAGGGCGAACCGGACGGGCAGTACTCGGTGTTGAGCCGGGTGTCGATGCCCGCGCGCTTCAGGTCGTCGCGGCTCCGGCCGTCCTTGCTCGCGAAGGCGGAGGAGTAGCCGCCGTACACGAAGTCGGGTCCGGCGGCGAGCAGGGCCTCCTTGGAGGGGTACTCCTTCGCGAGGACGGGGACGGAGTCGTACGCCTTCTTGTAGGCGGGGAGGATCGCGTCGTCGAGGTAGGCCGTGCCGACGAGCGACTTCTCCAGGCCGAGGGCGAGCATGACCTCGGTGACGTGCTGGTTCATGGTGACCGCGCGCTTCGGCGGGGCCTTGAAGGTCGTCTTCACACCGCAGTTGGAGACGGTGTACGGGAATCCCGGGGCGGCCTCGGCGGCGGGGGTCTCCCCCGCGGGGGCCGAGCAGGCGGCGAGCAGCGGGAGCAGGGCGGCGGCGGACAGCAGGGGCGTCAGGGGCAGCCGGGTGCGACGGGTCCAGGACATGACGGAACGTGCCTCCTCCGGGGATTTCCACGTCCCCGATCGGTGGTGAGAAGGCGGCAGGTCAGTTCCTGGCTTCCGTCTCCCGCAGGAGGCGGTCACAGTGGCGGGACCGTGCCGGATTCGCACCGGCTTCCTGGGTCCTGCCGCCCGTAGGTCCCGGCCAGTGTCTCAGGCGTCGTACTCCTCGACGACCTTGACCTCTTCCTCGGTCACGACGCCGTCGACGATGGTGAAGGAGCGGAACTGGAAGGGGCCGGCGCCGTCGCTGTCCGCGGTGGAGACGAGGACGTAGTGGGCCTGGGGCTCGTTGGCGTACGAGATGTCCGTGCGGGACGGGTAGGCCTCGGTCGCGGTGTGCGAGTGGTAGACGATGACGGGCTCCTCGTCCCGGTCGTCCATCTCGCGGTAGAGCTTGAGCAGGTCCGCGGAGTCGAACTCGTAGAAGGTGGGCGAGCGGGCGGCGTTGAGCATCGGGATGAACCGCTCGGGGCGGCCGGTGCCGACCGGGCCCGCGACCACGCCGCATGCCTCGTCGGGGTGGTCCGCGCGCGAGTGTTTCACGATCTGGTCGTACAGGGCCCGGGTGATGGTCAGCATGCCGACAGGATAAGCCGACGGGCCGTTCCGTACCGGGGAGTGGTACGGAACGGCCCGTATGCCGAGACGGTCGAGGTCAGAGCCGTTTGGGGACGGCCCGGGGCGACCGCCCGTGGGGTCCGGTCAGGACCGCTTGGCGAAGGCGGCGCCCTCGGGGTTGCGGGACTTCAGGACCAGGTAGGAGACGCCGAGGATGAGACCCCAGACCGGGGCGGCGTACAGCGAGACCCGGGCGCCCTCGTCGATGCCCATCATCACGATGACCATGCCGATGAAGAGGAGCGCGAACCAGCTGGTGTACGGGGCTCCCGGGGCCTTGAAGGTGGACTCGGGGAGCTCGCCGCGGTTGGCCTTGGCGCGGTAGCGGATCTGGCAGACCAGGATCATGATCCAGGCCCACATGCCGGAGATGGTGGCGAAGGAGACGACGTACTCGAAGGCCTTGCCGGGGGCGACGTAGTTGATCCAGACGCCGACCAGCATCAGCGAGGCCGAGAAGGTCAGGCCGAGCAGCGGGGTGCCGCTCTTGGTGAGCTTGGTGAAGACCTTCGGGCCCTGGCCGTTGAGCGCGAGGTCGCGCAGCATGCGGCCGGTGGAGTACATGCCCGAGTTGCAGGAGGACAGGGCCGCGGTCAGCACCACGAAGTTGACGATGGCGGCGCCGACGCCGAGGCCCATCTTCTCGAAGGCGGCGACGAACGGGGAGACGCCGGGCTGGAACTCGGTCCACGGGACGACCGACAGGATCATGATGAGCGCGCCGACGTAGAAGACGGCGATGCGCCACGGCACGGTGTTGATGGCCTTGGGCAGGACGGTCTTCGGGTCCTTGGACTCACCGGCGGTGACGCCGACGAGCTCGACCGCGAGGAACGCGAACATGACGATCTGCAGGGTCATCAGCGTGTTGCCGATGCCGGTGGGGAAGAAGCCGCCCTGGTCCCACAGGTGGGTGACGGAGGCGGTGTCGCCGGCGTCGGAGAAGCCGATGGTGAGGATGCCGGCGCAGATCAGGATCATGCCGATGATGGCGGTGACCTTGACCATGGAGAACCAGAACTCCAGCTCACCGAAGAGCTTCACGGAGATCAGGTTGGCGCCGTAGAGGATCACGGTGAAGACCAGTGCGGAGATCCACTGCGGGATGTCCCACCAGTACGTCATATAGGTGGCCGCGGCGGTGACTTCGGTGATGCCGGTGACGACCCAGAAGAGCCAGTACGTCCAGCCGGTCACGAAGCCCCAGAACGGGCCGACGAACTCCCGTGCGTACTCCGCGAAGGAGCCGGACACGGGGCGGTACATGAGGAGCTCGCCGAGGGCGCGCATGATGAAGAAGATGACCAGGCCCGCGATGGCGTACGCGAGGATCAGGCTGGGTCCCGCCTTGGCGATGGCCTTGCCGGCGCCGAGGAAGAGGCCGGTGCCGATGGCCCCGCCGATCGCGATCATCTGGATCTGCCGGGCGCCGAGGCCACGCTGGTAGCCCTCGCCGCCGTCCACGGCCCCGTCGGTGCCGTCGTGCTGCTTGTCGACCTGCACAGAGGTCATGGTGGTGCGCCTTTCTCCATGCTGATCCGCGCGACTGCGAGTGCGTCTGCCGCGGATCAGATCCTGATCCCCCCGGATGTGGATGGAGTGCCACCGGCGGTCAGCCGGTCCAAGCGCCCTCGGGAACAGGGGTGGCGTCCCCGAGCGGTCGTGAAGATTTATCACGGGGCGGGCCGTGATCGAGGGAGTTGGATGTGGCGCACGCCACAGAAAACGGCGGGCGAAGGAGACTCAAGACGGCAAAGCGGACGCTCTGATAACGCATTCGTTATCCGGATTTGAGCGTCCGCTGAGCGAACACCCCGTTACCGAGGGGTGCCCGGAGGGGTGGCGTCAGTACATCAGGGTCTCGACGAGGGACTCCTGGAGCGCCCCCAGCCAGAGGTATGCCATCACCATCGGCTTGCGCGGGTCGGAGTCCGGCAGCCGGTACAGCTGCTCGCCCTCGTCGTCGGTGACCTCCAGGCGGGTGCCGATGGTCAGCCGGAGGTCGTTGAGGGCGCCGAGCCAGGCACGGGACTCGTCCGGGGTCAGCTTCAGGACGGCGCCGCCCTCGCCCGCCGCGTCGGCGGAGAGCGCGTCGAGGGCGCGGACGACGCCGAGGGCGTCCTCGCGCTTGCGGGCCCGCAGGTCGTTCTCGGTGAAGCGGCGGAAGTCGGAGGCGGCCGCCCGCAGCTCCTCGCTGTCGTCCCCGTACGCGTCGGGGAAGAGGCGCTTGAGGGCGGGGTCGGACGGCGGCTTGCTGGGGCCCTCGGCAAAGAGCGCGGCCAGCGGGTCGGCGTCCTTGGCGGGCTCGTCGCCCGGCCCGATCAGCTCCATGAGCTGGACGGCGAGGGAGCGGAGGATGGAGATCTCGACGTCGTCGAGGGCGACGGCCGCTCCGCCGCCGGGCAGGGTCTCGAAGCGCCCGGCCATCAGCCGCGGTCCTGGGTGAGGGTCGCCCAGAGGCCGTAGCCGTGCATCGCCTGCACGTCGCGTTCCATCTCCTCGCGGGTGCCGCTGGAGACCACCGCGCGGCCCTTGTGGTGCACGTCGAGCATCAGCTTGTGCGCCTTGTCCTTGGAGTAGCCGAAGTACGCCTGGAAGACGTAGGTCACGTAGCTCATCAGGTTGACCGGGTCGTTGTGCACGAGGGTCACCCAGGGCACGTCGGGTTCGACGACCGCGGAGACCTCCTCGGCCGATTCCGTACGTTCGATCTCAATAGGCGCGACGCTCACTCACCCCATGCTGCCACCCCGGAGGGCCCGTCGCACAAACGGGTCACCCGCCCGTCACCCGCTCGCCCCACTATTCGTCACTCTGACGATTTCTGCGCTAGCATCGCCGACATGAACGCTGCGGACCTTGGGCTGCCGGTGGACGTGCCGTCGACCGCGCTCTTCACCGATCAGTACGAGCTGACCATGCTCCAGGCGGCCCTCCGGGGCGGCACCGCCGACCGACGCTCGGTCTTCGAGGTCTTCACCCGGAGACTGCCCGAGGGCCGGCGCTACGGCGTCCTCGCGGGCGTCGGCCGGGTCCTCGACGCCGTCGAGAACTTCCGTTTCGACCCCGCCGTCCTGGGCTTCCTTCGCGAACGCGGCATCGTCGACGAGCCGACCCTGGAATGGCTCGCCCGCTACCGCTTCACCGGTGACATCTGGGGCTACCCCGAGGGCGAGGTGTACTTCCCCGGCTCGCCCGTCCTGCGCGTCGAGGGCTCCTTCGCCGAGTGCGTGCTCCTGGAGACGGTGATCCTCTCCATCCTCAACCACGACTCGGCCATCGCCGCCGCCGCCTCCCGCATGTCGGCCGCGGCCGGCGGGCGCCGCCTGATCGAGATGGGCGCCCGGCGCACCCACGAGCTGGCGGCCGTCGCCGCCTCCCGCGCCGCGTACGTCGGCGGCTTCGACTCCACCTCGGACCTCGCGGCCGGCTTCCGCTACGGCATCCCGACCGTCGGCACCTCCGCCCACGCCTTCACGCTCCTCCACGACAGCGAGCGCGACGCCTTCCGCGCCCAGGTCGAGACCCTCGGCCGCGGTACGACCCTCCTCGTCGACACCTACGACGTGGCCGAGGCCGTGCGTACCGCCGTCGAGGTGGCGGGACCCGAGCTCGGGGCCGTCCGGATCGACTCCGGCGACCTGCTGCTCGTCGCCCACCGGGTCCGGCAGCAGCTCGACGAGCTGGGCGCCCGGAACACGAAGATCGTCGTCACCTCGGACCTCGACGAGTACGCCATCGCCTCCCTCGCGGCGGCCCCGGTCGACGCGTACGGGGTGGGCACCCAGCTGGTCACCGGCAGCGGCCACCCGACCTGCTCCATGGTCTACAAGCTGGTCGCCCGCGCCTCCTCGGCCGACCTCAAGGCTCCTCTCACCCCGGTCGCCAAGAAGTCCCTCGGCGGCAAGGCCTCGGTCGGCGGACGCAAGTGGGCGGCGCGCCGGCCCGACGCGTACGGCGTCGCCGAGGCGGAGGTCGTGGGCACCGGCCCCGTGCCGCCGGAGCTCGCCGACCACCAGCTCCTGGTCGAGCTGGTCAAGGGTGGTGACGTGGTGGCCCGCGAGCCCCTGGAGGCCGCGCGGTCCCGGCACATCGCGGCCCGCGCCGGGCTGCCGATGTCGGCGATCCAGCTCTCCCGGGGCGAGCCGGTGCTGCCGACGGAGTACATCTAGGACACCCCCGGGCCCGAGACCCCACGGAGACCGGACCCGCCCCCTCCCGGTGGGCGGGCCGAGTCTCTAGGCTCGGTCCCACCCCTCCCCGACGCGCTAAGGACACCCGCCATGCACCGCGCATTGATCGTTGTGGACGTTCAGAACGACTTCTGCGAGGGCGGCAGCCTCGCGGTGACCGGCGGCGCGGACGTCGCCGCCGCCATCACCGACCTGGTCGGCCAGACGGCGGGCAGTGCCTACCGGCACGTGGTCGCCACCCGCGACCACCATGTCGACCCGGGCGCGCACTTCGCGCCGGCCGGTGAGGAGCCGGACTACGTCACCTCCTGGCCGGTGCACTGCGTGGCCGGCACGGAGGGGGTCGGGTTCCACCCGAACTTCGCGCCGGCCGTCGCCAGCGGGGCGATCGACGCCGTCTTCGACAAGGGTGCCTACGACGCGGCGTACAGCGGCTTCGAGGGGCACGACGAGAACGGGCGGACGCTGGCGGAGTGGCTCCGCGAGCGGGACGTCACCGAGGTCGACGTGGTGGGCATCGCGACCGACCACTGCGTGCGGGCGACGGCCCTGGACGCGGCCCGTGCGGGCTTCCGCACCCATGTGCTGCTCGACCTGACGGCCGGCGTCGCGAAGGAGACGACGGACCGTGCCCTGGAGGAGCTGCGGACGGCCGGTGTGGAGCTGACCGGCAAGCCCGTGGTGGCCTGAGCCGCCCCACGGGCCCGGACGGGCGGCTCTCAGGCCGCGGGTTCCCTGGGGAGGGACCGTACGGGGTGCCAGAGCTCCTGGGCGGCGCCGGGCGCCGATCTCCACAGCAGGCCGTCGGGGTGGTGGAGGACGGCCGTGATCTCGTCCGGGGTCGGCGGTTCGGTGTTGCCCCGGAGGTAGACCGCGCGCAGTCCGAGGTTCCGCAGCCGGGTCAGGGCGCGGGCACGGTTCGCGGCGTGGACCAGGAAGCGGACGGTGGCGCCGTCGCGGGCCGGGCTGGGCAGCCCTATCGCGACGACCACGCTGCCTCCCGGCAACTTGCAGAACCCTCCGTTGGGCATGCGGAACCACTCCCCCGTGGATCGACTGTCAATAAGAACATCGGTCTGAAGCGTCAGACGCACCTAAACACGATCGGCCGCCGCCCGCTAGAGGGGCGACGGCCGATCATGCTTTGACCTGCAGTTTTACCGATTACTTCGTAGACGGACCCACGCGAACCGTGATCGTCTCGCCGTTCTTCGGCTCCTTGACGACCTGGATCTTGGTGTTGGTGTCAGTTACCTGGACACCGGCGCGCGCCGTCTCCTGGAGCCAGTACGTGCCCTTGCGGTCGTCGAAGACCGGGTTGCCCGGCAGCGACGGGACGAACGCCGCGACGTCGGCCTTGTGGAGCAGGAGGCTGTCGGTCCGGTAGGTGCCGAAGGTGGAGTCGTAGGCCTGGACGCGGTTGCGCATCAGGCTGCCGTCCTTGAACTTCAGCGGGGTCGGGTGGGCGTCGACCGGAAGGATCAGACCCTGGCCCGGGTGGACCGCGGTGTTGTTGTCCTTCTGGGAGAGGTCCCACTTCCAGATGAGCAGACCGTTCTGGTACGGGTAGTGCTCGACCCAGCTCGCCTTGTCACCGGTGAACCCGAAGTTGTACGGGCCGACCTTGAGGGTGGCGTCGTACGAGACGTACTGGCGGTTCTCCGCGATGTAGTACTGCTCGTACTCCTTCGTGAAGCCCTTGCCGACCCGCGAGAAGCCCTTGGCCGCCCAGCCGTTGTCACCGTTCTCGGCGTTGTCCGAGAAGACGGTGGCACCGTCGGCGGTCAGCGTGATGGCGTCGGCCGTGAAGCCCTTGCCGCCGGCGCCGCCGTCCGTCTGGTAGCGGAAGCGGAGGTCGAACTTCTTGCCCGCGTAGGCGTCGAGGCCGTAGACGAGCTCCTTGTGCGTGCCCGAGACGTCGGTCAGCGCCGGGGCGCCGCTGGCGTCGCGCGGGAGCGGCTTGCCGTCGGCGGTGCCGTCCAGGGCCGTCCAGTTGGCGCCGCCGTCGGTCGACACCTCGGTGTAGAGGTAGTCGTAGTCGAGCTCGATGTCGTACCAGCCCTTGAGCTTCAGGGAGGCGGACGTCTTGCCCGTCAGGTCGACGGAGCGGGTCAGGGTGTTCTTGAGGTCGTCACCCATGTTGCTCCACCACTGCGTGGCACCCTCGGCGGGCGCGACGACATCGGTGGTGACGGCCTTCTTCGGCAGCTCGACGACGAGCGCCTGGGGGTTCTTGGTGTTGTACTCGGCCACGCCCAGCTTGTGGGTGGAGTTCCACTTGCGGGCCTCGTTGGCGACCTTGGTGTAGTTCAGCCAGCCGAGCTGCAGCTTGTCCCAGGCGTTCATGTCGCCGGGCAGGTCGCCGATGGCGTCCTTGCCGCGGCCGAGCCAGGAGCCGGAGGACATGAGCGACCAGAAGCCGGTCGAGTTCTCGGCGCCCTTGGCGCCGGAGGTGTCGTACAGGTCCGGCAGACCGAGGTCGTGGCCGTACTCGTGCGCGAAGACGCCGAGGCCGCCGTTCTCCGGCTGCATCGTGTAGTCGCCGACCCAGATGCCGGAGTCACCGATCTGCGTGCCGCCGGCCTTGTTGTTCGCCGGGCCGGTCTTGCCCGCGTTGGTGCCGTAGGCGTACCAGCGGTGGGCCCACAGGGCGTCGCCGGCCTGGGCGCCGCCGCCCGCCGACTCGTCCTCGCCCGCGTGGACGATCTGGAAGTGGTCGATGTACCCGTCGGGCTCGTTGAAGTTGCCGTCGCCGTCGAAGTCGTACCGGTCCCACAGGTCGTACTGCGCCAGGTCGGCCTTGATCTGGGCGTCGGTACGGCCCTTGGCCTTCTGGTCCGCGGTCCACGCCGTGACACCGTCGCGGACGGCGTCCCAGACGTTGGAGCAGTTGCTGTTGCCGCAGTAGTTCGAGCCGTAACGGGCCTCGTTGTACTCGACCTTGACCCAGTCGGAGACGCCGCCGTCGACCGAGTAACGGCCGGACGAGGTCTTCTCGTAGTAGGTCTTCAGCGACTGCTTGGGCTGTCCCTTGGCGTCCTTGCCGGTGCCGAAGTACAGGTCCTGGAAGTGCTGCTGGTTGTAGTCCGCCTGCCATTCCGTGGAGTTGTCGTGCGCACGGTCCGGCTTGGCTATCTGGTTGTGCAGGGGACCGGGCGTGCCGCCGAACTTCGGCTTCAGCTCGGTCGTCTCGTCGTCGGCGCGGTCGACGAGGGTGGTGGTGTCCACCTTGTCGCCGAACTCGACGAGGATCGTGAAGATCTTGTCGGTCTTCTCGCGGCCGAGCTCGACGTACTTCTTGTCGTCGAGCTTGACGACCTGGGAGCCGTTTCGGCGCTCCACCTTCGACTCGCCACTCAGCACCTGCTCCAGGGCAGCCTTGCGCTGCTGCTCCTGCTGCTCGCTGTAGGGACCCTCGAGGTCGTGGTCGACCGCCGTCTTGTCGATCCCGGCGCCGGGCGCCGGGTCGTGACGGACATCGGCCGGGTTCACGCTGCCGTGATTGTCCGCCCATGCGGTGGTGAAGGTCGAGGCGGTGGCGGCGGTGGCCGCGAGCGCCACAACAACTGCGGACGTTCTGATCGCCCGTCGTCTGTTGGTCACTTGATATGTCCTCCCCGGCGCCCGCGCTTCGGACCGAAGGTGGGGTGTCCGTCCGGCGGGTCGCGCGTCACAAGTGACGACATTCGACCGGAGGTACGCAAGAAAAGACAGATCTTGACTTGCACATACCAACTGCACTATGCGGGAGGTGAATTCCGATTATCGGACGATCGACGGGCACCTTACGGAGAAAAATCACACGACGCGTGACTCCGTGCGCCCCCCGTGCACCCCGTGCCCCCGCATCGTGGGTGAGGTCACGCTTACTTCGGCTCCGCCCGGGCATCCACGGTCTTAGAGTCGAACCGTTGTCCTGAGAGGGCGGTACGTGTCATGCAGCGTCCGAACGCCGCGCAACTCACCTGCGGTTCGGCCACCGTCGTTCTCACGACCGTCGCCCTGCTGCTGCTCTCCGGTACGACGACCACGCTCGGCATCGCGGTGATCTGCCTCGCCGGCCTGCTGCTCGGACTGCTCGTGGCCGTGACGATGCCCCTGCGGACGACGGGCGTCAAGACCACCGCACCGACTCCGGCATCCGCCGCACGCGAAGAGGTCCGGGTACCGACCGCGCGCGTGGGCGCGGGAGTCGACACCCGGACCGGTTCGTGACACCTCGTCCGTAAATGCGTCGTCACCGCCGGCTCCGCGCGGACGACGTCGGTTCGGCTACTGCGGGACGGAGACCACCACCGTCTTCGCCGCCTTGTCGTGCAGACCCTGCTTGTAGGGCTTGTCGACCAGGATCAGGATCAGCAGGAGCAGCGGCCACAGGCAGGCGCAGCAGATCAGGGCGGGGAGCCACAGGACGATCGCGCGCAGGAGCGACTGACTCATCGGCGGCGTCGAGCCGTCGTTGAGCATCGCGACCCGCAGCTTCAGCCATTTCTTGCCGAGGGTCTGGCCGTTCTTGGCGACCATCACCGTGTCGTACGCGACGAACGCGACGATCGTGATCAGCTGGAAGACCAGCTGGCTACCGCCGTTGAGGCTGTTGACCGTGTCGCCGAAGTCGTTGCCGTCCTCGGTCGCCCGCGAGTAGATCTTGAACGGGATGCCGATGATCGCCAGCGGGATCGCGATGATCAGCCAGTCGATGATGCGGGCGATGATGCGCTTGCCGGACTCGGCGAGCGGCGGCATCCCGGAGAGCGGATCGGTCCCTCCGTACCCGGCGCCGTAGCCGCCGTACGGGGGCGGGGGCGGCGGCGCGTTGTCGTACGGGGAGCCTCCCGGCGAACCGTACGGCGAACCGCCCGTGGGTCCGTACGGACTCCCGGGCGGCGGACCTCCCGGCGGCGGACCTCCCGGCGGAGGCCCTTCCGGCGGAGGCCCTTCCGGGGGCGGTCCGGACGGAGGCGGCTGGCCGGCGGAGGGCGGCGGAGGCTCCTGCGGCCTCTTGAGGAACGGGTCCTCCTCGGGCGGCTGGCCGGGCGGCGGCTGGTCGGTGCTCATGGGGGCAGTGCATCCCGGGCCGGGCGCCCCCGCAAGGAATCACCGCCCGTTCGGGGGACCCCCGGCCGCCGGGGGTCCCCCGCACCGGCCGGGGGCCGGCGGCCCGCGGATCAGCGCGCCACGAAGGTACGGGCGGCCTTGTCGTGCCAGCACTGCCGCCAGGGGCGGTCGAAGAGGCACCACAGGACGTTGAGGACGCCGATGGCCAGGAGCCCCAGGACGCTGTAGACGAGCCAGCGGCGCAGGGCCGCCCCGAAGCGCGGCGGCTGGTGCGCCTCGATGTCCCGCACCTCGATCCCGCACAGCTTCTTGCCGAGCGTGCGCCCCCACTTGGCGGTGGGCAGCGCCTCGTACAGGACGCCGATGACGAGGAACGCGGCCAGTGCGATGCCGAACTGCACGGAGGTCGTGCCGTCGACCAGCCACACCTGGACGGTGACGCCCGACTGCTTGGCCGCCTCGATCTTGCCGTTGATGTGGTCGAGGGCCGCGGTCACGAACGGAAAGGCCGCGGCGCCGACGAGCGCACCCAGGACGAGGGTGTCGATCAGCCGGGCGATCAGCCGCCGGCCGAGCCCGGCGGGGCGCGCGGAGGCCTGCGCGCGGGCCGCCTGGACGAACAGGTCGTCGACCGGCGGCTTCCAGGGGACGACGGGCTGCTGCGGGTCCTGGGGCTGTGACGGGGACTGTGGTGCCTGGGGCTGTGGCTGGGCCTGCTGGGCCCAGGAGGGGGTCGCGGCCGCCGGGGCCGGAGCGGGTGCCCGGTGTACGGGGGTGGGGGCGGCCGTCGCGGCGGGTTCGGGGGCCGGCCGGGGAGCCGGCTGGGGCCTGGTGGCCTGCGGGGTCGGCTGCGGCTGCTGAGGGGTCACGGCGGGCGTGGGGGTGGGGACCGGTGTGACCGGCATCCCGCCGAGGCGCGCCGCTCCCCCGGTGGCCCGGGGGTCCGTCGCCGGGCCGGCGGGCCGCGCCGTGCTCTCGGGCTCGGGTTCACCCGCACCGGCGACCGGCCAGTCCGCCGGCGTGCGCGGGTCGGGGGTTCGGGGCGCGCCCCAGGAGACCTTCTGGTCGAGGTCGCCGCCGAAGCCGGTCTGGCGGGAGGTGTCCGCCTGCCAGGCAGAGGCGGGTTCCGCGGGGGCCGGCTCCTCGTCGAAGAAGACGGGCCCGGTCTCCTCCACGGTGGGCACGGGGGCCAGGGCGGGCGCCCGGTCCTGCGCGGGGAGCTGCGCGGGCGCCTGGGCCTGGGCCGGTACGGAGGCGGCGGGGCGCACGGGTTCGAGCTGGGCGGCGGGCTGCGGCCGGTACGGCTGCTCGGCGAGCTGCTGCATCGGCTGGAGCTGCTGTTCGTGGGGCTGGTGCGGCTCGTGGTGCTGCTGCTCGTGGTGCTGCTGCGGCTGGTGCTGCGCGGGCTGATGAGGCTGGACCGGCTCCGGTTCGGGCCGGGCCGGCTGTGCGGCGGCCGGTGCCGGCGCCGGGCCGGAGGCCAGGATCGGGCCGCCCGGGATCGCCGAGGCCGGCGGACCCGGCGGAACCTCACCGTCCGTGGGCGCGGGCCTGCTCGTACCGGGAACCCAGGCGCCCCCGTTCCAATACCGGATGTATCCGGGAATGGACGGGTCCGGGTAGTACCCCGCCTGCGGTACCTCTCCGCCGCCTCCAGGAGGAGTAGCCACTGCCCCGACTCCGTTCAGTCACAACGCCCTTGATCCGCGCGGCCGCGTGCCGGGCGTGCCGCGCCCAAGGAGGACAGTAACGAAGAACACCCCCGAGGGAACAAAGAGCCCGTGAGAAAGCCCGCCTTCGAGAGGGACACGTACCGGAATCGATCACTCCCGGTGATGTTCGGGCCGGGACATACGCCCTGCTCACCGAGCCGGAAAAACTTCCCGAAAAAACTTCCCGAAGTCGCGTAATGAGCCGGGGGCACCCCGCTCTCTCCCGGTGAAGGCCCGCACGGGGCCGGTCCACGCGAGGGAGTACGACCATGCAGAACACCGACAACACCACCGTCGAGCGCGAGCTGGAGCTGAAGCTGGTGCTCTCGCCCGAGCGCGCCGTCCCCGTCCCCGCCCGGCTCGCCTACCGCACGGACGACCCGTACGCCGTCCACATCACGTTCCACATCGGCACCGACCACCCGGTCAACTGGACGTTCGCGCGCGAACTCCTGGTCGAGGGCGTGTTCCGGGCCTGCGGGCACGGTGACGTGCGGATCTGGCCCACGAAGGTCGACGGCCGCGGCGTCATCCTGATGGCGCTCTCCTCCCCCGACGGCGACGCCCTCCTCGAAGCCCCCTCCGCGCAGGTGTCCGCCTGGCTGGAGCGAACCCTGCGCGCGGTGCCGCCGGGCACCGAGTCCGAGCGGCTCGGCATCGACGACGGACTCGCCGAACTCCTCGCGACCACCGTGATCGCCGACGAGCTGTGGCTGCGCGACCCGTGGCCGTCGGACGAGTCGCAGGACGGCGAGCTGTGAGCCCCGTACCCGTGCGACCCCACGGGTCCGCCGCGTCAGAAGAGCTTTCCGGGGTTGAGCAGCCCCAGCGGGTCGAAGGTGGCCTTGATCCCGCGCTGGAGCTCCAGTCCGACCGGCCCCAGCTCCCGTGCCAGCCACTCCTTCTTGAGGACGCCCACGCCGTGCTCGCCGGTGATCGTGCCGCCGAGCGCGAGCCCGAGCGCCATGATCTCGTCGAAGGACTCGCGCGCGCGCCGCGACTCGTCCTCGTCGGTGTGGTCGAAGCAGACGACGGGATGGGTGTTGCCGTCGCCCGCGTGCGCGCAGACCCCGATGGTCAGGTCGTACTTCTCCGCGACCGCCGCCGTGCCCGCGAGCATCTCCGCGAGCCGCGTCCGCGGCACGCACACGTCGTCGATCATCGTCGCCGACTTGATCGTCTCCAGGGCCGTGAGGGAGAGCCGGCGCGCCTGGAGGAGGAGTTCGGACTCGGCGGTGTCGGCGGCCGGGACGACCTCGGTGGCGCCCGCCGCCACGCACAGCTCCCCCACGGCGGCCAGATCGGCGGCCGGGTCGGGGGTGTCGAAGGCACACAGGAGCAGCGCCTCTGTGGTGTCGGGCAGACCCATGCGCGCCACCCTGTTGACGGCCTGGACCGTCGTGCGGTCCATGAGTTCGAGCAACGACGGGGTGTGGCCGCGCTCCATGATCGTGCAGACGGCCGCGCAGGCGGCGGCCGCGGAGGGGAACTCGGCGGCCAGCGCGAGCTGCACCGGGGGTTGCGGCCTGAGCGAGAGCACGGCCCGGACGACGATGCCGAGACTGCCCTCCGAGCCGACGAAGAGCCTGGTCAGGTCATAGCCGGCGACGCCCTTGGCGGTGCGGCGGCCGGTGGTCAGGAGCCGGCCGTCGGCGAGGACGACGTCGAGGCCGAGGACGTACTCGGCCGTCACCCCGTACTTCACACAGCACAGACCGCCGGAGGCCGTGCCGATGTTTCCGCCGATGGTGCACGTCTCCCAGCTGGACGGGTCCGGCGGGTAGTAGAGGCCGTGTTCGGCGACGGCCCGTGACAGCACCGCGTTGACGACACCCGGCTCGACGACGGCGATCCGGTCGACCGGGTTGATCTCCAGGATGCGGTCCATCCTGACCAGGGAGAGCACGATGCAGCCCTCGGAGGCGTTGGCGCCGCCGGAGAGGCCCGTGCGGGCTCCCTGCGGGACGACGGGGACGCGGAGTTCGGTCGCGGTGCGCATGACGTGCTGCACCTGCTCCACGGTGCGCGGGAGCACGACGACCGCCGGGGCGCCGGCCTCGCAGAAGCTCGCCATGTCGTTCGCGTACGAGGCGGTCACGTCCGGATCGGTGAGCAGCGCCTCGGCGGGCAGCCCGGCGCGCAGCCGCGTCAGAAGATCGTCCATGACTCCAGCGTGGCACCCGGGGCCATCGGTGTGAACCCGCCGGGGCAGGCGCTTCGTGTGCTCTTCGTACAGGCGCGGGCGGGCGCACAGTGAGCGCCATGAAGACGCAGAACGTGTCGAGGACGGTCCTCGCGGCCGGAGTGGGCGCGGTGCTCGCGGCGACGGCACTCCTCTACCTCCCCGAGCTCCTCGACCAGGGGCCGCCGCCCCCGCCCGGTCCGGCGGAGCGGGCGACGATCGCGGCCCACGCGGGCGCGCAGGCCGCGCTCCCGGACCTGGCCGCGCTGATCACCGACCGGGAGAAGTGGCTGCGCGCCCACCCGGACGACGACGCGTCCTGGGCGGAACTCGGCGCGGCGTACACGGAGCGGGGCGCGCGCCTCGGCGACGTAAGGGACTATCCGCGCGCCGAGAAGGCACTGCGGCGCTCGCTGGCCGAACGGCCCGCCGCGCGCGGCAACACGGCCGCCCAGCTGGGCCTGGGGGCGCTCGCGGGGGCGCGCGGCGACTGGAATTCGGCCAAGGAGTGGGGCGAGAAGGTCCGTACGGCGGACCCGCGCCGCTGGCCCGCGTACCCGGTCCTGATGGACGCGTACAACGGCCTCGGGGACTACAAGGCGGCCCAGAAGGCGATGGAGACCCTGCAGGGGCTCCACAAGGGCGCGATGGTGCGGACGCGGGCCGCGCAGACCTACCGCGACCGGGGCTGGCGCGAGGACGCCGACGCGGCCGCCCTCGACGCGGTGTCGCTCGCGGAGACGGCCCCGGACAAGGCGGCCGCACTGGCCCGGCTCGGCGACCTGGCGTGGGAACGGGGCGAACCGGACGAGGCGCTCGCGCTGTTCGGGGCGGCGCTGACGCAGGTACGGGACCACGGGCCCTCGCTCGCGGGCCGGGCGCGGGCGCTGACGGCACTCGGCCGCACCGACGAGGCGCTGCGGGACTGGCGGGCGGCGCTGGCCCGGCTGCCGCTGCCGGAGTACGTCCTGGAGGCCGGTGAGCTGTCCGAGTCGCTGGGCCTGCACGAGGACGCGCGGGCGCTGTACGAGCGGCTGCGGACCGGCACGTGGGCGGGCGGGGAGGTGGCCCTCGCACTGCTCGACGCGGACCACGGCAACGCGGCGGCGGCGGTCACCCGGATGCGGGCGGAATGGGCGCGGGGGCACCGCTCGGTGCGGGTCGCGGACACGCTGGGGTGGGCGCTGTACCGGGCGGGTCAGCCCAAGGAGGCGCTGGAGTACGCGACTCGGGCCACGGAGGAGGGCCTGCGGAGCGCCCTCTTCTCGTACCACCGGGGCGAGATCGAACGGGCCCTGGAGGAGACCGGCCCGGCCCGGCGGCACCTGGCGGAGGCTCTGCGGATCAACCCGCACTTCTCACCGCTGCTCGCGCCGAGGGCGGCGGGGGCGGTGGCGGCGCTCGGCGAACCCTCGGACGAACTCCCGAAGGAACTCCGCCCGGAGCCGGAGCCGGCGAGGGGGGTGGGGCCGCGGACCCCGGTGAAGCCGCCCAAGGCGGCGAAGGCGGCGGACACGACGGCGCCGCGGGAGTAGCGCGCGCCCTTGGACGGCGCCCCGGCCCACCCCCCGCGTGGGCCGGAGCCCGCCGGCTCGAATGGCCCACCGTGCGGACCGGGCTGGACGGGCCCGCGCGTGCGGACCGGGCCCCGCCGGGCCCTCACCACCCACCCGCGCGAACACGCGCCGGGGACGCGGCCCCGCCGTGCGGGCCGCCTGGGCCCGGCAGAGGGCGCCGTTCCGTTGTGCCCAGACTCCGTCCGGGGGACCCCCAGGGCCCGGCGGAACAGATGCCCACAACGCGGGCGCGCGGCGAGGGGCCCGGGGTGTGGCCCCGGGCCCCTCGGCCGTGCGGACGGCGACTAGAGGTTGCCGCGCTTCTCCTGCTCGCGCTCGATCGCCTCGAACAGCGCCTTGAAGTTGCCCTTGCCGAAGCCCATGGAGCCGTGGCGCTCGATCATCTCGAAGAAGACGGTCGGGCGGTCCTGGACCGGCTTGGTGAAGATCTGCAGCAGGTAGCCGTCCTCGTCGCGGTCGACGAGGATCTTCAGCTCGCGCAGGGTCTCGACGGGCACGCGGGTCTCGCCGGCCCACTCGCCGAGAGTGTCGTAGTACGAGTCGGGGGTGTCGAGGAAGGAGACACCGGCGGCCCGCATCGCGCGCACGGTGGCGACGATGTCGTTGGTGGCGAGGGCGATGTGCTGGACGCCCGCGCCGCCGTAGAACTCCAGGTACTCGTCGATCTGCGACTTCTTCTTCGCGATCGCGGGCTCGTTGATCGGGAACTTCACCTTGAGGGTGCCGTCCGCGACGACCTTCGACATGAGGGCGGAGTACTCGGTGGCGATGTCGTCGCCCACGAACTCCTTCATGTTCGTGAAGCCCATGACCTTGTTGTAGAAGCCGACCCAGTCGTTCATCCTGCCGAGTTCGACGTTGCCGACGCAGTGGTCGATGGCCTGGAAGGTGCGCTTGGCCGGCGGCTCGACGATCGGGTTGGCGGCGACGAAGCCCGGCAGGTAGGGGCCGTCGTAGCCGGAGCGCTCGACGAGGGTGTGGCGGGTCTTGCCGTACGTGGCGATGGCGGCGAGGACGACCGTGCCGTGCTCGTCCTTGAGCTCGTACGGCTCGGTCAGGCCGGTGGCGCCGTGCTCGACGGCGTAGGCGTACGCGGCGCGGGCGTCCGGCACCTCGATGGCCAGGTCCACGACGCCGTCACCGTGCTCGGCGACGTGGTCGGCGAGGAAGCGGCCCCGGTCGGTGGCGGCCTTGATGACGGAGGTGAACACGAACCGGGCGGCGCCGTTGGTGAGGACGTAGCTGGCGGTCTCGCGGGTGCCGTTCTCCGGCCCGGAGTAGGCGACGAGCTTCATGCCGAAGGCCGTGGAGTAGTAGTGCGCGGCCTGCTTGGCGTTGCCGACGGCGAAGACGACCGCGTCCATTCCCTTCACGGGGAAGGGATCGGCCTGCCGCGCGGTGGAGGGGGTGTGATCGATGGTCTCAGTCATGGCAGCAATGTCCCGCCGTTCTGCAAGGTGCGCAAGAGTTCGCTGATCTACTGGTCATGTTGCACAGCGACGGGCGAGTATGGCCGTGCGACTTGTACATCCTGACCATGGGGAGACCGCTGTGGCGATCGATCATTTGGACGGCCGGCTCATCACGCTCCTCGCTCGCGAGCCGCGCATCGGGGTCCTGGAGGCCTCCCGGCGGCTCGGGGTGGCGCGGGGGACGGTGCAGGCTCGGCTCGACCGACTCCAGGCGAGCGGGGTGATCAGGGGTTTCGGTCCGCAGGTGGACCCGGCGGCGCTCGGCTATCCGGTGACGGCGTTCGCGACCCTTGAGATCAAGCAGGGGCAGGGAGCCGATGTGCGGGGGCATCTGGCGACGGTCCCGGAGGTGCTGGAGCTGCACACGACGACGGGCCACGGCGACATGCTCTGCCGCCTCGTCGCCCGTTCGAACGCGGACCTTCAGCGAGTGATCGACAAGGTGGTGGCGTTCGAGGGGATCATGCGGGCGTCGACGGCGATCGTGATGGAGAACCCGGTGCCCCTGCGGATCATCCCGCTGGTGGAGCAGGCGGCGCAGGAGTAGGGCGACAGCCACGGGGAGGCGGATGCAGCAGGGCGACAGCCACGGGGAGGCGGGTGCAGCAGGGCGGGAGACACCGGGAGGTTGACGCAAAGGACCAGTTGCAAAGAAACCCTTGCAACTGGTCCTTTGCAAGCCTACGCTCGACCCATGCCCGAGCCCGAAGGTTTCCCGACCCGCCCCCTCGACCCGCGCACCCTGCGCGGGCTCGCCCACCCCCTCCGCATCCAGCTGCTGCGCGCCCTGCGCGCCCACGGCCCCGCCACCGCCTCCCAACTCGCTGAGCGACTGGGCGAGTCCAGCGGAGCCACCAGCTACCACCTGCGCCAGCTCGCGGCCCACGGCTTCGTCGAGGACGACCCGGCGCGCGGCAAGGGACGGGAGCGGTGGTGGAAGGCCGCCCAGCAGGGCGTGACCGTCGACGAGAGGCTCTCCCGGAACCCGGACCCGGAGGTCCGCGGCGCTCTCGACCTCTACGTCCACGAGATCGCGACCATCCACACCCAGGAGCTGAGCACCTACCTCGGCACCCGGCACGACTGGGGCGACGCCTGGATCGGCGTGTCCGACATGAGCGACTTCACGCTGCGCCTGCCGCCCGAGAAGCTCCGCGAGCTCGACCAGAAGATGCACGCGCTCATCGAGACGTACCGGGGCATCGAGGAGGCCGACGCGCCGGACGCCGAGCGCGTACGGATCCATCTGCACGCGTTCCCGCAGCACGAGAACTGACGGAAGGAACCACGGAGTCATGCACGCCGACATTCACCTCCAGCTCCATCAGCTGCACGCCGCCGAACTCCACCGCGCGGCCGCCGCCACCGCCCCGCGCGTCCCCGGCCCGGCGCTCCGCGTCCAACTCGGCTGGCGCCTGGTCGAGTGGGGCCTGCGCCTGGCCACGCCCGCACACGGCCGCCCGGTCACCCTGGCCGCATGAGCGCTCCGGGGGGAGACGACGCGAACGCGGAGAAACCGAACGCGAAAGGCACGGGCGCGAGCACGAGCACGATCACGACGAAGCGGGACCGGGTCCCCCTCGCGACCGTCCTCACCGCCAACGCCGTATCCATCACAGGGAATTCGCTCACGCTCATCGGCGTCCCGTGGTTCGCCCTCGACACCACGGGGAGCCCCGGCAAGGCCGGCGTCGTCGCCTTCAGCGCGGCGCTGCCCGTCCTCGTCTCCGCGATCGCCGGCGGCCCGGTCATCGACCGGATCGGCCGCCGCCGGGTCGGCATCGCCTCCGACCTGGTCTGCGGGCTCGCGCTCGCCGCGATCCCCCTGCTGCACCGCGCCGGCGTCCTGGAGTTCTGGATGCTGTGCGCCTTGATGGCCGTCACCGGCCTCTTCCACGCACCCGGGGAGATGGCCCGGCACGTCCTGGTCCCCGATCTCGCCCGGCGCGCCGGGACCTCGCTCCCCCGGGCCGCCAGCCTGTACGACGCCGTGGCGCGCGGGGCCCGGATGACGGGCGCGGCGATCGCCGGACTCCTCGTGGCGTTCATGGGCGCCGACACGGTCCTGGTCCTCGACGCGGCGACCTTCGGCCTCTCCGCGCTGCTCGTCACCGCGGGCCTGCGCGGGGTGCCCTCGGCGGAACCGGTGCGGGACGGCCCCCGGCTCTCCCCGGCCCGCTACCGGTCCGATCTGCGCGAGGGATACGCCTTCCTGTTCCGCGCGCGGCTGCTGCTCGGCATCACGGTCATGGTGATGGTCACCAACGGCCTGAGCCAGAGCTGGAGTTCGGTGCTGCTTCCGGTCCACGCACGCCAGGAGCTGGGCGGTCCTGCCACCCAGGGCCTGCTCGTGTCGGTCTTCGGCGGCTGCGCCCTGGCCGGCGCCCTGCTCTACGGGGCGGTCGGGCAGCGCTTCCCGCGCCGGGCCGTCTTCACGGCGGGCTTCCTGATCGGCGGAGCCCCGCCGTACGTGGTGGCCGCGCTCACCGACACCACCGCACCCCTGCTCGTGACGCTCGCGGCGGCCGGATTCGGCGTCGGCGTCCTCAACCCGATCCTGACCACGGTGATGTACGAGCAGGTGCCCGACGCCCTGCGCAGCCGCGTCATGGGCGCGAGCACCGCGGGGGTGCTGCTGACGACCCCGCTGGGCGGCCTGACGGCGGGCTTCCTCGTCGAGCGCGCCGGCCTGACGGCGACGCTGCTGGGAATCGGCGGGCTCTACTTCCTCGCGACGCTCTCGCCGCTGGTCTTCCCGGCCTGGCGGGCCATGAACGCCCCGACGCCGGAGCGTACGCCCGAGGACGGCGCACCCTCCGGTGGCGGCCCCGGTGGCGAACCGGTCAGCAGGACGGAACCTTCGACTCCTGCCCCTGTCCCAGGGCCTTCAGGGACGCCACCGCGTCGCTGAGCGCGGTGACGGGGACGAGCCGCATCCCCTTCGGCAGCTCGGCCTGGGCGTCCGAGCACTCGGCCTTCGGTACGAGGAAGACGGTGGCCCCGTCCCGCGCGGCGGCCTGGGTCTTCAGCGAGACCCCGCCGACGGCGCCGACCGCGCCGTCCGCGTCGATCGTCCCCGTACCGGCGATGACCCGGCCACCCGTGAGGTCGCCTCCGGCGCCGTCGCCGTCGAGCTTCTCGACGATGCCGAGGGAGAAGAGCAGTCCGGCGCTGGGCCCGCCGATGTCGGCGAGGTGCAGGTTCACCTTCACCTTCTCGGGGTCCTCGTCGAGGTAGTCGAGTGCGGCGAGCGTGGCCGCGTCCTGCGACTCCTTCATCTGGCCGAGGTTGTGCTTCTCGACCTCGGCGTCGGACTTCCCCGGGGGGTAGACGGAGTCGCGCGGCAGGACGGCCCGGTCCGTACGGAACCAGGCGTCGGTCACGTCCCCGAGGTCCACGTCCGTGGACGGTCCGGTCGCGACGATGGTCGTCATGCGCAGCTGCCCCTCGGAGGGCCGGACCGGGGCGCCGGTGATCGTGATGACCTCCTGCCCCTTGTCCTTGCCGAGCACGTCGGCGGTCGTACCGGGCTGCGCGATGGCATAGGGCAGCGGCGCGAGCCCGACGACGGCGAAGAGCGCGACGACGGGCAGCGCGCATACCGCGAGCGCCTTGGGACGGGAGAGGCTGGAGAGCACGTCCCCAATCTACTGGGGCGACGGACCCCACCGGGCCGGGGGCGCGGAGCCGGGCGCGCGCCCGCGACCGGCGACGGGCCCCGGCACGGACCCGGCCCCGGACCCGCCCCTGTGCCCGGACCCGTGCCCGGACTCGGGCACGGGCACGGGCAGGTGGCGGGCAAAGAAGGACCGTACGAGCTTGCGTACGGCGGGTACCGAGACCCGGGGGTCGACGGTGCCGACCATCTCGGCGCGCCCGGCGGCGGTCGTCAGACCGGCGGCTCGGAGCCGGGGCACCAGGGCCGCGTAGTCGGTGAAGACCCAGTGGTGGCTGTCCGCGAGCTGCCGGCGGGCCACGGGGCCGCCGTGGGCGAGCAGCGCCGACCAGGAGCGGTCGAGGCGCGCGTCGCGGAAGCCGTCGGTGCCGGCGAGCAGCAGCGGCCGGTCCGTCCCCTCGCGCGCGACGGGGAGGAGTGCCCCGTCCATCTGGTCCAGGTACCCCTCAAGGTTCACGGCGGCGGCGACCCTCGGGTCCTCGTGGAGCGCCTGGGCGACGGCGGTGCCGCCCGCGGAGTGCCCGTAGAGCCCGACCCGGTCGAGGCCGAGGGCGTCGAGGACGAAGCGGAGGTCGGCGACCCTGGTGTCGATCATGGTGCGGAAGGTCCCGGCGTCGAGGTCGGGGCGGAGGACGGTGGTCCGGATCCGGTCGCGTTCCGGCCGCTCGTCGGGGAACTCCACCTCGGAGGCGTCACCGGGGTGGTCGACGGTGACGACGGTCCAGCCGTGCGAGGCGAGGTCGATCGCGAGGGAGCTGCCCAGGGCGCGGGAGTCCCCGCCGCCGGGGCTGTACACCAGCACCGGCCGGCGGCCGGACCGCGGCGGGGCGCCGGCCCGGGCGTGGGTGAGGGTGGCCGCCCAGTCGACCCCGGTCTCCGGCAGGGCCGGGCGGACCAGATGGGCGAGGAAGGCGAACACGTCGGCGGCATCGGGGGTGAGCTGCGGCAGGCGCGGGAGACCCCGACCGGAGACGGCCGGCCGGAACACGGTGACCATCAGCTCCCGCACGCCGATGGCGGGCACCCACGGGTCGTTGCGGGAGGCGTCGACGAGATACCGGACGGTGGCGCCGACGGCGTGGGGGCCGGTGGGGGCGGGCAGCCGGAGGACGAGAGGGCGGGCGGGGGCGGCCGAGGCGGCGCCGGCGCTGCTGCCGGTTCCGGTGCCGAGCAGCAGGGCGGCGGCCGAGGCGAGGGCGCCCTTGGCGACGGTACGGCGGGCGGGTGTGTGGCCCCCGAGCACGTGATCAGGTGTCATGGGCGTCATCCTGGGAGCGGGCGGGACGCCGGCGCGAAGGGTTCGGCCCTGCCCGAAAGGCTGGCGGCGAACGGGGGTCGGTGCGGTGCTGCGCATCCATTTCACGGCGGAGGACATGACCCGGGTACGGTTCGCGCCCCGCCCCTCCCCCGTGCCCGAGCTGCACGCCGCCCTCCTGATGCTCGGCGCCCCGCACGAGGGGCTGCTCTTCGGCCGCTGGCGGGGCAGGCTGCTGCGGACCCTGCCGGGCGCGGCCGAACCGCTCGCGGAGCTGGTACCGGGCGGTGCGGCCCCGCACTTCCTCGACGTCCTCGGCGGTACGCGGGACGAGGGCTTCGCGTTGATCCGTTCGGCGCGGCCGGGGTTCGTACGGTCCGAGCTGGAACGGGTGTACGCGGGACAGGGCCCCGTCCCGCCCTGGGTCCGGGCCCTGCACGACGGGGACGCGGAGGCCTGGGGCACGCTCGACCGGGCGCAGCGGGCGGCGTACGGGACGGTCCTCGCGCCGGTGTGGCCGCTGGTCCAGGACCTGCACCGGGCGGAGTTCACGCGTTACGCGCTGACGGCCGCGGAACAGGGCCTGGCCGCCGCCCTCGCGGCGGTCGCCCCGGGCTCACGGCTGCGGGACGGCGTCTGGGAGTGGCCGGCGACCCCGGCGGCCCGTGAGGCCCGTGCGGTTCCTGAGGTCCGTGCGGTTCGTGAGGTCCGCCTCGACGGCCGGGGCCTGGTCCTGCTGCCGACCTTCCACTGGAGGGGAGGCCCGCTGGTCCAGGACCTGCCGGACCGCCCGCTGGTCCTCACGTACCCGGCGGGCGGGGGCATTCCGCCCACACCGGAACCCCGGGGAGCGCGGGGCGGGGCCGGGGGCCTGTCGGCGGCCCTCGGCCGCACGAGAACCGAAGTCCTCCGGGCCCTGACGGAACCCCGCACGACGACTGACCTCGCCCGTCGTACGGGCATCAGCAACGCGACGGCCTCGGCCCACGCGACGGCCCTGAGAGCGGCCGGCCTGATCACCACGACGAGAACAGGCCGATCGGTCCACCACGAACGGACCCCCTTGGGGGCACTGCTGCTGACAGGCGCCGCGGGCTGAAGGCCGCCCCCGGGGGCGGCCGAGGAGACCGCGAGGGCTGCCGCCCCCGGCGGGACGCCCGCGTCCCGGTCGGCGACGAGCCCCGGACCCTGGCGGCCCGACGGAACGGGGCCCCGCCCCGGCCGCCGCGCCCGAGCGCCCCGTGCCCTAGCGCAGCGCGTCGGCGACCTCCCGTGCCGCGTCCACCACCCGCGGCCCGACCCGCTCCGGCACCGCGTCCGCGAGCATCACGACGCCGACGCTGCCCTCGACACCCGTCACGCCGACGAGCGGGGCGGCCGCACCGCTCGCACCCGCCTCCAGCTCGCCGTGGGTGAGGGTGAAGCCCGGTTCGATCAGGCCGCCCTGCCGGGCGGCGAGGATGGCGCGGCCGGCCGCGCCCCGGTCGAGCGGGTGACGGAAGCCGGCCCGGTAGGCGACGTGGTAGTCGGTCCAGGTCGGTTCGACGACCGCGACCGCGAGTGCCTCCGCACCGTCGACCAGCGTCAGATGGGCCGTCGCCCCGATGTCCTCGGCGAGCGAGCGCAGCGCGGGGAGCGCGGCCTCCCGCACGAGGGGGTGGACCTGGCGGCCGAGCCGGAGCACGCCGAGGCCGACGCGGGCGCGTCCGCCGAGGTCGCGGCGGACGAGGGCGTGCTGCTCGAGGGTGGCGAGCAGCCGGTAGACGACGGTCCGGTTGACACCGAGTTTGTTGGACAACTCGGTGACGGTCAGGCCGTGGTCGGTGTCGGCGAGCAGTTTGAGGACTCTGAGTCCCCGGTCGAGCGTCTGGGAGGTCTCCGCGGTCACGACGCCCTCTCCTTCGGAGTGAGTGGCGGCGGGCTCTCACGGGGTTGCGTCACCGGTCCCGTCGGCGACGCACGTCAGAGGCCGCCGGCAGGAAGGGGTACACCGGCTGCGCTCCGCGGCGGCGCTGCCACGGGGCGATTGCTTTTGAGCCGGGACAGTAGCGACCCGCTCCGCTCAGCGGAAGACCTCGTCCAGAATCCGGGCGCCGACGAGCGAATAGAGACGGTTCGGGACCTTCGTCGGTCGCATGCGGGACTTTGGCGGACAAGATCGGCTTTGTCGTGCACGTAGCGTGGAAGGGCCCGGAGGCCGACCGTGGGGGCCGGTCTCCGACGCCGGTCCTGCCGCGGTTCCTTCACGGGTTCCGCCGCCGCGGGACGAGTGAGGCCCGTACGAACGCCGTCGTACGGGCCTCAGCCACACTCGGGGGGCGGACGGAGCCGGGTCACCGCATCCGGGTGGCCCACTCCTGCACCTTCTTGATCCGTTCCCGGATCTGGCCGGCGGTGGCCTCCGCGCTCGGCGGTCCGCCGCAGACCCGGCGGAGCTCCGTGTGGATCACACCGTGGGGCTTGCCGGTCTGGTGGACGTACGCGCCGACCATGGTGTTGAGCTGCTTGCGCAGTTCCAGGAGCTCCTTGTGGGAAACGACAGGGCGTCGCTCGGCGGGGAGTTCCAGCAGATCCGCCTCGTCGTCCGGCTTCTTGCGGCTGTGCGCGATCTGCCGGGCCTGGCGCTTCTGGAGGAGCAGCTGGACCTGGTCGGGTTCGAGAAGGCCCGGGATGCCGAGGTAGTCCTGCTCCTCGGCGCTGCCGGGGTGGGCCTGCATGCCGAACTCGGCGCTGTTGTAGAGGACGCGGTCGAAGACGGCGTCGGACTCCAGCGCCTCGAAGGGCAGCATGTCCTGCTCGCCGGTGTCCTCGTCCTGCTGGCGCTCCGCCTCGGCGAGTTCCTTCTCGGACTCGGCGTACGGGTCCTCCTCGCCCTGCTTCTTGGGCTTGTCGAGGACGTGGTCGCGCTCGACCTCCATCTCGTTGGCGAAACCGAGGAGGCTGGGGATCGTGGGAAGGAACACGGAGGCGGTCTCGCCGCGCCTGCGCGAACGCACGAAGCGGCCGACGGCCTGGGCGAAGAAGAGCGGGGTCGAGATCGTCGTCGCGTACACGCCGACGGCGAGACGGGGCACGTCGACGCCCTCGGACACCATGCGGACGGCGACCATCCAGCGGTCGTTGTTCTCGCTGAACTCGTCGATGCGGTTCGAGGCGCCGGTGTCGTCGGAGAGCACGACGGTGGCCTTGGTGCCGGTGATCTCGCGGATCAGCTTGGCGTACGAGCGGGCCGAGTCCTGGTCGGAGGCGATGACGAGGCCGCCCGCGTCCGGGATGGACTTGCGGACCTCGGTGAGCCGCTGGTCGGCGGCGCGCAGGACGTTCGGCATCCAGTCGCCCTTCGCGTCCAGGGCGGTCCGCCAGGCCTGCGAGACGGCGTCCTTCGTCATCGGCTCGCCGAGGCGGGCGGCGATCTCGTCGCCGGCCTTGGTGCGCCAGCGCATGTTGCCGCTGTAGGAGAGGAAGATGACGGGCCGGACGACGCCGTCGCCGAGGGCGTTGCCGTAGCCGTAGGTGTAGTCGGCGGAGGACCGCCGGATGCCGTCGTTCCCCTCCTCGTACGTGACGAAGGGGATGGGGTTGGTGTCGGAACGGAACGGGGTGCCGGTCAGCGCGAGGCGCCGCGTGGCGGGCTCGAAGGCCTCCAGGCAGGCCTCGCCCCAGGACTTGGAGTCTCCGGCGTGGTGGATCTCGTCGAGGATGACGAGGGTCTTGCGCTGCTCGGACCGGTTGCGGTGCAGCATCGGGCGGACACCGACACCGGCATAGGTGATGGCGACCCCGTCGTACTCCTTGCTGAGCGGCCCGGCGCTGTAGTCCGGGTCCAGCTTGATCCCTATCCGCGCGGCGGCGGCGGCCCACTGCTTCTTCAGGTGCTCGGTGGGTGCGACGACGGTGATCTGCTGCACGACGTGGTGGTGCAGCAGCCACGACGCGAGGGTCAGGGCGAAGGTGGTCTTGCCGGCGCCAGGTGTGGCGACCGCGAGGAAGTCACGGGGCTGCTCCTGGATGTATCTCTCCATCGCGCCCTGCTGCCAGGCACGCAGCTTGCCGGCGGTACCCCACGGGGCCCGTCCTGGGAAGGCGGGAGAGAGGTGATGGGAGGAGGTGGTGGTAGTAGTCACGATCTCCGGGTTCGACGCTCGTCCAGATATGACAACCGGGCCACCTTACCGGCGGCCCGGCCGGAACGTCGTATGCAGCGGGGCGGGTGCGCCCCGGTTGCGACTCAGCTCACGTCGCCTCGTGGAGGCCGCGCAGCCGCCGCGCGATGAGGGTCACGTCCTCCAGCTCGCCGGAGGCCACGTCGATCACCAGCTTGTAGGCCTCGTCCTGGTCGACGTCGACCATCTCCCGGCCGTTGAGGTCGAGGAAGACGACCGTGCACATCCACGCCATGCGCTTGTTGCCGTCCACCAGGGGGTGGTTCACGGCGAGCGACTGGAGCAGCGAGGCGGCCTTCTCGAAGAGGTCGGTGTACGCCTCGATCCCGTACATCTGCGACTGGGGACGGTGTACGGCCGACTTGAGCAGGCCGAGGTCGCGCACCGCGATCTGCTGCCCGGCGCAGGCGAGGTCCGCCAGTTCGAGGACCTCTTCAGCGGTCAGGTACTTCATCTACTCTCCCAACCGCTTCAGCAGCTCCGCGTGGCGCAGCGCGTACTTGGCGCCGAGCTTGCGCACGGCCTCCCGATCGACCTCCTGTTCCAGGTAGCGGTCGATCGCCTGAAGCACGATGGCGTGCATGCTGCGGCCCTCCTCCTCAGCGCGGAGCTTGAGGGCCTCTTGCTGGTCGTCGCGGAGACGCAGATTCATTGCCATACCACAACGGTATCAATGATGGGGCCAGACTGGTACTGGATTGCCTCAGGCCCGCACCGGCGCCGCGTGCAGCCGGGTCGCCACCCACGCACCCACCGCCGCGACCCCCGCCATCGGCAGGAAGACCGCCGCGAAGGCCCCCGGGTGGGAACCCGTGGACGTGGAGGACATGACGGCGTGACCGACCGCGCCGCCGCCGAGTGCCGCGAAGGCCGCGCCGCCCGCGGCCAGGAGCAGGACGTTGGAGAGACCGTCGGAGATCTGGAGGGCGGCGGAGTTCGCGCCGACCTCCTCGGGCGCGGAGAGCTTCATCAGCAGCACGCTCGTCGAGGCGATCACGGCACCCATGCCGAGGCAGCCCAGTCCCCAGGCCACCGCGAGAACCCACACCGGCACGGCGGTGATCAGCACGCTCGGCGCAGCCGCGACGGCGATCGCGACCAGGACCATGCCGAGGACGACGAGCCGTTCCCGGTACGGCTCCGTCCACGGCCGGGCCTGGATCCAGGAGCCGAGGGCCCAGGTGAGGCCGCCCGCGGCGAGGGAGAGCCCGGCCAGGGTGGGGCTCAGGCCCCGCTGGGTGACCAGCATCAGCGGCACGAAGGACTCGGCCGCGATGAAGGCACCCGCGGCGATGCCGCGGAGCAGGACGACGGACGGCAGGCCGCGGGCCGCCCGGTAGGTGCCGTACGGAAGGAGCCCGCGGACCGCGGGCACGAGGAACGCGATGCCGGCCGCCGCCGGCAGCAGGGAGAGCCAGCGCAGCTCCTGGCCGGCGTACTGGAGGAGCGCCGCACCCGCCGAGATGCCGAGCGCGAGCCGGATCCGGCGCCGGTCCCAGGGCGCGACGGGCGCGGCCGGGTCGGCGGGTCCCGACGCGGTGCGGCGGATCGCGGGGAGGGCGAGGGCCAGCGGGAAGACGACGAGGACCGGGATGCCGACGAAGACCCAGCGCCAGCCGAGGTGCTCGGTGATCGTTCCGGCGGCGAGCGGTCCGACGACGGAGGGGACGACCCAGCTCGCGGCGAACGCGGCCATGATCGCGGGTCTGAGGTGCTCGGCGTAGGCCCGGCCGACGACCACGTACAGCGCGACGATCACGAGCCCCCCACCGAGGCCCTGGACGGCCCGCCCGAGGATGAACAGCCACATGGCGCCCGCTGTCCCGGAGAGCAGCAGTCCGGCGGCGAAGGCGCTGATTCCGGCGGTCAGCGGCGCGAGCGGCCCGAGCCGGTCGGACCACTGCCCGGCCAGGACCATGGCGAAGAGGCTGGTGGTGAAGTAGGCCGAGAAGGCGAAGGCGTAGAGAGGGATGCCGTTCAGCTCGCGGGCGGCCACGGGCATGGCCGTGCCGACGGCGGTCGCCTCGAAGGCGATGAGCAGGACGACGGAGACCATGCCGATGCTGAGCGCCCGGTGGACAGGATCGAGGACGGACCCCTTGGCGGCGACGGTGTCGACACTGTCGACGGTACTGACGGCGCTGACGTCGTGCGGGGCAAGGGTTCCGGGTCTCCGGGCGACGCCGGCGGCTATGTCTGCGTCCGCCTCGGCGTCGCGGGGTTCGAGGGCGCTCATTCCCCCAGAGTAAGAGGTGAAGAAGTAAATGACCCCTGTCAGGAGTCCCGGAAGGACTCAGCCCTTGGACGTACGACGGACGTACCCGCGGGCCGCCCACGGACGCACCACGGGCGCACCGCGGACGCACCGCAGGCGCACCACGGACGCCCGACTGTGAACGCCGTGTGGCAGCGCCATTGCAGTCGCATGGCGCGGCTCCGGAACCCCTTGAGCCCCTCCCTGCCCCCGCCTACGGTCGTACTCGTCGCACCACACGACCGTGTGCCCGAGTGGTTGAGGGGCCGGCCTGCAAAGCCGGTTACGTCGGTTCGAATCCGATCACGGTCTCCACTTCCCGCTCCTGCCCCAGCTCGCCCCGCCGGAGACGGCGGAGACGGCAGACCCGCCGGAGACGCCGGAGACGGCAGACCCGCCGGAGACGCCGGAGACGGCAGCCCCCGGCGGAGCTGACGGAAACGGCGGAAACGGCCCAAGGGCCGGAAGACCGAGCAGCCACGCGCCCCCGCACTCACTGACCTTCGCCCGAGCAAGTTCCGCCCCCGCGGAGGAACGCCGGCCGCAAGCCGCCGCTACCGCGTCGAACCACTGTTCACCGGGAATCGTCCGCACGCGTGGCATCCTCACGATCCCCGCAGGCCCGCTTCACGTTCGCAACCGGGACAGCCCGGACTTCCCGGACTGCGACCCTCCGCGGCCGCCCCCGCCGCACCTCCCGCGCACGCCCCCTCGCCTCGGCCTCGCCTCCGCGCCTCGATAGGCTCGTCCCCGCCCCGTCACCACGGGCGCACGGACGACGGGGGGCACGAACGGTGGAACAGTCGCGCGCACAGCACGAATCTGCGCGGCACGAATCCGTACGGCAGGAATCGGCGCGGCCGGAATCCGCGCGGCGGATCGGCCCGTACCGGCTGATCACCCGCCTCGATCCGCCACGGACCGTCCTGCCCTGCCGCCGGTTCGTGGCCCGCACCGAGGACGGCGAGCACACCGTGCTGCTCAGCACCCCGCTGCCCGGCGCCGATCCCGCCCGGTTCGCCGCGGAGGCCGACGCCGCCCGCTACCTCCTCGGCTCATGGATCGCCCCGGTGACGCGCGTGGCAGGCCCCGGCGAAGCCCCCTGGTACGCGAGCCCGTACGTTCCGGCGCTCCCTCTTCCCGTGGCACTCGCCGTCCACGGCGGCCCGCTGCCCGAGCCCACCGTCCGCGCCGTCGGAGCCACCCTCGCCGAGGCGTTGGCCGCGGCGCACGGCCAGGGCCTCACCCACGCCGGGGTGTCCCCCGCCGCCGTCCTGCTCACCGCCGACGGGCCCCGGCTGACCTGCTTCGGCGCGGTACGGGCCACCTCGGCCGACGGCGAGCCGCGCACCGGCCTGCCCGGCCTCGACCCGGGGGCACTCGCCCCCGAACAGGCCTCGGGGGGCCGCCCGCGCCCGCCGGGCGACATCTTCGCGCTCGGCGCGGTCCTCGCGTACGCCGCCACCGGTCACACCGTGCCCGAACGAGACGAACTCCCGGCCGCCCTGCGCCCGGTGATCGCCTCCTGCCTGGCCCGCGACCCGGCCGACCGGCCCACGGCGGCCGGCCTGACGACCGCGCTCGCCCCGCCGACCACGCACGGGACGGTCCTGAACTCGGCCGGCTCGCTCCTCGCCCCGGGCTGGCTGCCGGGCCGGGTGGTGGCGGCGCTCGCCCGCCAGTCCTCCGAGCTCCTCGCCGCCGAACTCCCGGTACCGGCAAGGGTCTGAAGCCCGAACGCTCCCCCCTCCTCCCGCCCTCCCCCGGACCTGACGGACCTCATCCATGCTGTCGCCCCTGACCCACGACGACCCGGCCGCGGTCGCCACGTACCGACTCATCGCCCGCCTCGGTTCCGGCGGCATGGGCACGGTCTATCTGGCGCGCACCCCCGGCGGCCGTACCATCGCCCTGAAGACCGTCCACGCGCGGCTCGCCACCGACCCGGCGTTCCGGGCCCGTTTCCGGCTGGAGACGGACGCGGCGCGGATCATCGGCGCACGCCACGGCGCGGCCGTCGTCGACGCGGACCCTCTGGCCGAGACGCCGTGGCTGGCCACCGAGTACGTCCTCGGCCCGCCGCTCGACGACGCGGTGGCGCTCGGCGGCCCGCTGCCCGAGCCGACGGTCCGCGCCCTCGGCGCGGCGCTCGCCGGGGCGCTGGCGCAGCTGCACTCCTCGGACGTGGTGCACCGGGACCTCAAGCCCTCGAACGTCCTCGTCACCGCGTACGGCCCGAAGATCATCGACTTCGGCATCGCGCGGGCGGCCGGCGACGACCATCTGACCCGTACGGGAGCGGCGGCCGGCACGCCCGCCTTCATGTCGCCGGAACAGGCGAGCGGGCAGGAACACCCGCCCGCCGGCGACGTGTTCGCGCTCGCGGGCGTCCTGGTCTTCGCCGCTACAGGCCACGGCCCCTTCGGTACGGGCTCCGCCGCCGACCTCCTGTACCGCGTCCGCTACGCCGAGCCGGACCTCACCGGCGTACCGGAGGCACTGCTCCCCCTCCTGGCGGCCTGCCTGTCGAAGGACCCGTCGGCCCGCCCCACCACGGGCACCCTGGTCGACCGACTCCACGACGGCCACGGCGAGTTCGCCGACCACCTCCCGCCCCTCGTCCTCACCGACATCGCCCGCCGGGCGACCGACGTCTGGCTGCACACCCCTCACCGCCTTCCGGCCCCGGCGGGCCCGGCGGCGGCGGAGACCGTCCCCAGCACGCCGATCTCCCGCCGCCGGCTGTTCTCGGTGGGCGGCGCGGCGCTGCTGGGAGTGGCGGGGGCGGGGGGCGGGGC
>NZ_JNZO01000036.1 GCF_000717595.1 Streptomyces flavochromogenes
CCGCCACCCTTCTCAACGAGCACGGCAAGTCGGCCCGCGGCGCCCGGGTCCTGCTGCTCGGCATCACGTACAAGCCCGACCTGCCGGACCGCTCCGTCCACCTCGGCGGCCCCCTCGCCCCGCGGGCCCGTCGCCGCCGAGCTGTCCATACCCTCGATCGGTGTCGAGGACCTGGACGTCCTGCCGTACGAGGGGACGACCGACGACCGCGCGGGCACCCGCATCCAGGACCGTGGCGTCGCCGCGAGTCCCCACGGCGCGCGCGGTGGTGTGGGGCCGGGCGAGGTCGGCAACTACCTGGTGACCGCCCACCGGCTCTCCGCCGGCGGGCCCCTGCGTGAGCTGCCCTCGGTCGAGGTGGGAGACGTGGTGCACGTCACCGCTGACGGCACCGTCTACACCTACGAGATCGTCGAGACCCGGAGCACGTCCTTCCGCTCGGCCCGCTCGCTCGCCGAGCAGCGCGCCGCCGTGCCGGGCGAGCCGGGCGAGAAGCCCACCCGGGCCATGATCACGCTCTCCACCTGCGCGACCCCCGAGGACAACGCCGCGGGCAACTTCTGGCGGGACGCCCAGCACAACCCCGAGCACCGCATCGACAAGATCGGCGTCCTGACGTCCACGCGGCCCGCGTAGGAGCCTCGGGGGCCGGGCCGTCACCGGCGGCGTCAGCGCAGCCGGTGCGGCAGGCGGACGCGCACCAGCGTGGTGTCCACGTCGCTGTCGACCAGGCGCCCGTTCGCGTCGAAGGCCGCCGGGCCGTCCGTCATGCCGAAGTCGTTGTCGTTGAGGAGGACCAGGGTCGAGGAGCCCTCCACCGCGATGCCCTCGATCTTGCCGGGGACGCCCTCGACCGTGTTCAGGTCGACCACCAGGCGCTTGGCCAGGACCGGGGCGCCGGCGGCCGCGTCGTCGTCGAGCTGCTCCAGGGCCGGGTTCGCCGTCGTGTCCCACGGGGAGCCGAGGATGTCGGAACCGCGGCGCAGCCGTACCTCGTAGACGCGGGAGGACGTGTCCGTGCGCTCCTGGACCAGCACGCGGTCGCCGCCCAGCGCCACGATCGAGGAGATCTTCAGCTCCGACGTCTTCGTCTGGCCCGGCTCGACGACTCCCACCGGGTCGAAGCGGTACGCGTACTCCGCCGTGACCCGGTTCGTGCGGGTCGAGAAGCGCAGCAGGCGGGTGTTGCGGGAGCCCTCGCCGGCGGTCTTGTCCGGGTTGAGCAGCGGGCTCTGCAGCGCCATCACCAGGTCGCCGTCGGGGAGCAGCGCCAGGCCCTCGAAGCCGCGGTTGATCTTGCGCTTGAGGAAGATCGACGGGAGCGACTCGATCACCGGGTAGTCGGCGCCGGTCAGGCCGAGGCCCTGGGGGACGTGGCGGGCCAGGACCCGTCCCTTGGCGGAGACGTGCACCAGCGAGGGGCCGTACTCGTCCGCCAGCCAGAAGCTGCCGTCCCGGTCCCGTACGAGCCCCTCGGTGTCGAGGCCGTTCACGTTGTACGCGAGCGGGGTCGTGGCGTTGTGGTCGTACGGGGCCTCGTCGCGGCCCGGCTGGTTGGGCAGGCCCGTGACGGGCGCGCCGGAGGCGGTGGTGAGCGGGATGGACTTCAGCACCTGGATCCGGCCGCCGACCGCGCGGACCTTCACGATCGCCGGGTCGAAGCCGGGCACCGGGAACGTGCGCCGCTTCTCCTTGCCGACCGCTATCTGGCCGTTGGGGCCCCGGTCGGTGACCGTCCAGTACTCGCCTCTCCGCTCGGCCGGGTACAGGTCGCTGCCGATGCCGCCCAGGTCGATGTCCCGGTCGTCGTCGACGCTGCCGGGCAGCAGGCCGTTGCTGAAGGCGGCCAGCGGGATGTCCGGCAGGGTCGAGGTGGAGACGACCCGGGCGGCGGAGCCGTGCCGTGCCGGCTCCGCCTCGGCCGTGCCCATGACCACCGTCAGCGCGAGTGCGGTGGACAGCGGAAGGACCACGACGGCGGGCCGGCGCATGAGGCGCGGATTCATCTGAACTCCCTTTGAACACATGGAATGTCGCCCGTGGAGGCGGGCTCATGGTGCAGTTCCGGCCACAACGGCGGACGTCGGGTGTGCGACGTCGGGGCGAGTCCTGGGTGAACGCGCGACTCCGGCCCGCGGGCGACAGGACCGGGGGACAATCGCGCCATGGTGATCACCGCGCGCGCCCTCAACCGCTCCACTCTCGCCCGGCAGCTTCTCCTCGACCGGGTCCCGATCGGTGTCGGGGAAGCCGTGCGCCGGGTGGTGGCGCTGCAGGCGCAGCAACCGGGCTCGCCCTACGTGGCGTTGTGGAACCGCGTCGCCGACTTCGATCCCGCGCTGCTCGACAAGGCCGTGGAGGGTTTCGAGTTGGTGAGGTCGACCCTGATGCGGCTCACGCTGCATCTGGTGCACGCCGAGGACTACCGGGCGTTCCGGGAGGCCATGGAGCCGACCCTGCGCGGTTCACGGCTCCACGACCCCCGGTTCAAGGCGGCGGGGTTCACGGCCGACGACGCCGACGCGCTGCTGCCCGCTCTCCTCGACTACGCCGGGGAGGCCAGGAGCGGGGCCCGGATGCGGGAGCGCCTCGAAGCGGCGCGGGGCGGCCCGGTGGAGGCCGTGGTGTGGCGGATGATGCGGCAGTACGCGCCGCTGTGGCACGCGCCGACGGGGCCGCCGTGGTCGTTCGGGGCGGCGCAGTCGTTCGTGACGGCGCACGCGCCACTGCCCGTGCTCGGCGATCCGGAGGCGGCGACGGCGGGGCTCGCCGTCCTGATCCGGCGCTATCTGGAGGGGTTCGGGCCGGCGTCCGTCCCCGACATGGCGCAGTTCACGATGGCGCCGCGGGGGAAGGTGCGCGAGGCGGTACGGCTCCTTGAGGACGAGCTGGAGCGGTGGGAGGGGCCCGGTGGGATCCTTCTGTACGACGTGCCCGGGGCGCCGCGGCCCGACGAGGACGTCCCGGCGCCGCCCCGTCTCCTCGCGATGTGGGACAGCGTCCTGCTGGCCTACGCGGACCGCAGCCGCGTCATCCCGGCCGAGTGCCGCAAGCACGTGATCCGCGTGAACGGCGACACGCTGCCGACGCTGCTCGTCGACGGGTACGTGGCCGGGGTCTGGCGCCCCGTCGAGGGAGGGATCGAGGCCTCGGCCTTCCACCCGCTGCCCGCCCGGGCCTGGGCGGAACTCGCGGGGGAGGCCGAGGCGCTCGACGGCTTCCTCGCCGCCCGTGACCGTCGTGTCTACAGCCGCTACGACCACTGGTGGGTCAAGGGGCTTCCCGCGGTGGAGACCCGGCTGCTTCCGGGGCGCTGACCGCCGTCGAGAGCCGGCGGCAGATGTCGCCGGCCCGGCGTCCGGGGCTCAGCCCTTGGCCGTCACCAGCTGCTTGAGGGCGATGTTGAGCTGCAGGACGTTGACGCGGGGCTCGCCGATGAAGCCGAGGATGCGGCCTTCGGTGTGGTCGGCGACCAGCTTGTCGACCGCCTTGACGTCCAGCTCGTTCACCTCGGCGATCCGGTGGACCTGGAGCTTCGCGTACTCCGGGGAGATGTGCGGGTCCAGGCCGGAGCCGGAGGAGGTGACCGCGTCGGCGGGGACGTCCGAGGGCTTCACCTTGTAGTCGGCCGTCGAGTTGTCCTCCACGACGGCGGCCTTGGCGTCCTTGACCCACTGGATCAGGTCCGCGTTGTCGCCCGAGCGGTTCGTGGCACCGGAGAGGATGATCGAGTACTGGGTGTTGACGCTGTTGGAGCCGAGGCCGTTCGACGGACGCGGCTGGAACCACTTCAGGTCCGGCGCCGCCGTCTCCTCGCCCTCCTTCAGCGGCAGGTCGTAGGTCTGGCCGATCAGTTCGGAGCCGACGACCCTGCCGCTCGCGTCGGTGACCTCGGAGCCGTTCGCCCTGCCGGGGAAGGCCACTTGGGCGATCCCGGTGACGGCCAGCGGGTAGAGGACACCGCACACGACGGTGAGGACGAGGAGGGCCCGGAGGCCCGCCCAGAGCAGACGGCCCGTGGTTCCTACGGAGTTGTTCATGATCAGCCGATTCCGGGGATGAGGGAGAGGAGCACGTCGATGATCTTGATGCCGACGAACGGGGCGATCAGGCCGCCCAGGCCGTAGATCCCGAGGTTCCGACGGAGCATCGAGTCCGCGCTGGACGGCCGGTAGCGCACACCCCTGAGGGCGAGCGGGACCAGCGCGACGATGATCAGCGCGTTGAAGACGACGGCGGAGAGGATCGCGGACTCGGGCGAGGTCAGGCCCATGATGTTGAGCTTGTCCAGCGACGGGTAGGCGACCGCGAACATCGCGGGGATGATCGCGAAGTACTTCGCCACGTCGTTGGCGATCGAGAAGGTCGTCAACGCGCCCCGGGTGATCAGGAGTTGCTTGCCGATCTCGACGATCTCGATGAGCTTGGTGGGGTTGGAGTCGAGGTCGACCATGTTGCCGGCCTCCTTCGCCGCCGACGTGCCGGTGTTCATCGCGACACCGACGTCGGCCTGTGCGAGCGCGGGGGCGTCGTTCGTGCCGTCTCCGGTCATCGCGACCAGCTTCCCGCCCGCCTGTTCGCGCTTGATCAGCGCCATCTTGTCCTCGGGCGTCGCCTCGGCGAGGAAGTCGTCGACCCCGGCCTCCTCGGCGATCGCCTTCGCGGTCAGCGGGTTGTCGCCCGTGATCATGACCGTACGGATGCCCATGCGGCGCAGTTCGTCGAACCGCTCCCGCATGCCCTCCTTCACGACGTCCTTCAGGTGGAGGACGCCGAGAACGCGCGCGCCCTCGCCGTCCTCCAGAGCCACAAGCAGCGGCGTGCCACCAGCCTGGGAAATCCGGTCCGTGAGCGCCTGCGCGTCCTCGGAGACACTGCCGCCCCGCTCCTTCACCCACGCCACGACCGAACCGGTCGCACCCTTGCGCACCTTGCGCCCGTCCACGTCCACACCCGACATGCGGGTCTGGGCGGTGAACTCGATCCATTCGGCGCCGGACAACTCGCCCTGGTGACGCTCGCGGAGGCCGTACCGCTCCTTCGCCAGGACCACGATCGAGCGGCCCTCGGGCGTCTCGTCGGCGAGAGAGGAGAGCTGGGCGGCGTCGGCCAGTTCGGCCTCCGTCGTCCCGGCCACCGGGGCGAACTCCGAGGCCTGGCGGTTGCCGAGGGTGATCGTTCCCGTCTTGTCGAGGAGCAGGGTGGAGACGTCACCCGCCGCTTCGACCGCGCGGCCCGACATCGCGAGGACGTTGCGCTGGACCAGCCGGTCCATGCCCGCGATGCCGATCGCGGAGAGCAGCGCGCCGATCGTCGTCGGGATCAGGCACACCAGCAGGGCCGTGAGGACGATGAGCGAGGTCTGCTTGTCGGCACCCGCGTAGATCGCGAACGGCTTCAGGGTGACCACGGCGAGCAGGAAGACGACGGTCAGCGAGGCGAGCAGGATGTTGAGCGCGATCTCGTTCGGCGTCTTCTGCCGTGCCGCGCCCTCGACGAGGCCGATCATCCGGTCGATGAAGGTCTCGCCGGGCTTCGTCGTGATCTTCACGACGATCCGGTCCGACAGCACCTTCGTGCCGCCCGTCACCGCGCACCGGTCGCCGCCGGACTCGCGGATCACCGGGGCCGACTCGCCCGTGATCGCCGACTCGTCGACGCTGGCGACGCCCTCGACGACGTCACCGTCGCCGGGGATGACGTCGCCCGCCTCGCAGACCACGAGGTCGCCGATGCGCAGCTCCGTTCCCGGGACCCGCTCCTCGTTCGTGCCGATGATCCTGCGGGCGACCGTGTCGGTCTTGGCCTTGCGCAGGGTGTCGGCCTGCGCCTTGCCACGGCCCTCGGCCACCGCTTCCGCCAGGTTGGCGAAGATCGTCGTCAGCCACAGCCAGGCCGTGATCGCCCAGCCGAACCAGTCCCCCGGGTTCTTGACCGCGAGCACGGTCGTGACGATCGAGCCGATCAACACCACGAACATGACGGGGGACTTGACCATGACCCGCGGGTCGAGCTTCCTGACCGCGTCCGGGAAGGACGTGACCAGCTGCTTCGCGTCGAACAGTCCGCCGCCGACGCGTCCGGCCTCGGCCGGCCGGGCGCCGGGCGCCCCGGACTGCGGGGGCCGGGTGGGAGTGATGGTGCTCATGCTGCGAGCCCTTCGGCGAGCGGTCCCAGCGCGAGGGCCGGGAAGTAGGTGAGACCGGTGATGATGAGGATCGTGCCGACCAGCAGGCCCGTGAACAGCGGCTTCTCGGTCCGCAGGGTGCCCGCCGTCTCGGGGACGGGCGTCTGCTCGGCCAGCGAACCGGCCAGCGCGAGGACGAACACCATCGGCAGGAACCGGCCGAGCAGCATGGCGATGCCGATGGTCGAGTTGAACCACTGGGTGTCCGCGTTCAGACCGGCGAAGGCCGAACCGTTGTTGTTGGCACCCGAGGTGTAGGCGTAGAGGATCTCGGAGAAGCCGTGCGCGCCGGAGTTGGTCATCGAGTTCGAGGGCGTGTTCAGCGCCATCGCGACCGCCGTGAAGCCGAGCACCAGGGCCGGGGTGATCAGGATGTAGCAGGCGGCGAACTTGATCTCGCGGGTGCCGATCTTCTTGCCCAGGTACTCCGGGGTGCGGCCGACCATCAGGCCGGCGATGAACACCGCGATGATCGCCATGATCAGCATGCCGTAGAGGCCGGAGCCGACGCCGCCGGGCGCGATCTCGCCGAGCTGCATGCCCAGCATCGTGATGCCGCCGCCGAAGCCGGTGTACGAGGAGTGGAAGGAGTTCACCGCTCCCGTGGAGGTCAGGGTGGTGGCGACCGCGAAGATCGACGAGCCGCCGATGCCGAACCGGGTCTCCTTGCCCTCCATGGCACCGCCTGCGAGGTCGAAGGCGGGGCCGTGGTGGGCGAACTCGGTCCACATCATCAGCGCGGTGAAGCCGAGCCAGATCGCGGCCATCGTGCCGAGGATCGCGTACCCCTGCCTGAGCGATCCGACCATGCGGCCGAACGTCCGCGTCAGGGCGAACGGGATGACGAGGATCAGGTAGATCTCGAAGAGGTTGGAGAGACCGTCGGGGTTCTCGAAGGGGTGGGAGGAGTTGGCGTTGAAGTAGCCGCCGCCGTTCGTGCCCAGCTCCTTGATGACCTCCTGCGAGGCCACCGCCCCGCCGTTCCACTGCTGCGAGCCGCCGGTGAACTGGCCGACCTCGTGGATGCCGGCGAAGTTCTGGATCGCGCCACAGGCGACCAGGACCAGTGCGCCGATCACCGAGATCGGGAGCAGGATGCGGACCGTGCCGCGGACCAGGTCGGACCAGAAGTTGCCGAGCTCGCCGGTACGGGACCGGGCGAAGCCGCGCACCAGGGCGACCGCGACCGCGATGCCGACCGCCGCCGACAGGAAGTTCTGCACCGCGAGGCCGCCGGTCTGCACGACGTGGCCCATGGCCTGCTCGCCGTAGTACGACTGCCAGTTGGTGTTCGCCACGAACGACGCGGCCGTGTTGAACGCCTGGTCCGGATCGATCGACACGAAGCCGAGCGAGCCGGGCAGCGACCCCTGCACCCGCTGGAGCAGATAAAGGAAGAGGACACTCACCGCGGAGAAGGCCAGGACACCGCGCAGGTACGCGGGCCAGCGCATCTCCACCGAAGGGTTGGCACCGATGCCCTTGTAGATCCACTTCTCCACCCGCAGATGCCTCTCGGAGGAGTAGACCCTGGCCATGTGGTCACCCAGCGGGCGGTACGACAGGCCGAGCGCGACCAGAAGGGCGAGGAGCTGGAGGGCGCCGGCAAGAACGGGACTCATGATCGGCCTCAGAACCTCTCGGGCTTGACGAGGGCGAGGACGAGGTAGCCCAGGAGGGCGGCGGCCACCAGCAGACCGACGATGTTCTCGGCACTCACAGCTTGGCCACCCCCTTGGCGATGAAGGCCACCAGCGCGAAGACCGCGATCGTGGTGACGACGAAGGCCACGTCGGCCATCGTGAGCTCCCGGATGCAGGAAGAAGGAAGAACGGATTCTCGGACGAGTCGAGGAAACCTCTCCCCGGCCGCTTCGCCGCCTCCGTTGACGTGCCCCTAACGCCCCCCATGCCCGTCTTGACGCCTCCCGTACGTCCGGGTGACCTGGCCCACGGATTTCGGGCTCCCCCGGGTTCGGCGCTCCCCCATTGCCAGTGGCCGGAAGGGGACATATCTTCGAGCGAAACCTACGGACCGGGATGCTCGTCAGTCCCGGGGCGGCCCGCCGTTCACGGGTCGGACGGCGGGGAGCGGAACCCTCGGGGACGACGGGGGACGCTGGACGCCGGGCGTACGGGATATCCGTATCCACGTACCCGCAGGAGCTGAGCAGCACATGAGCAAGCACGTCCTGGCGCAGAACCAGTACGGCAAGGCCGAGAACCGCATCGTCGCCGTGACCCGCAAGGGCGACAACGGCGCATGGCACGAGATCCGCGACCTGAACGTGTCGGTGGCGCTGCGCGGTGAGTACCGCGACGTCCATCTGACCGGCGACAACGGCAACTGCCTGCCGACCGACACCACCAAGAACACGGTCTACGCCTTCGCCAAGGAGCACGGCGTGGCCTCCCCCGAGGCCTTCGGCATCCTCCTGGCCAAGCACTTCGTGACCTCGCAGGCGGTGATCCACGAGGCGCAGGTCCGGGTCGAGGAGTACGCCTGGGAGCGGATCTCCGTCCCCACCCGCAAGGAGCAGCACTCCTTCGCCCGCAAGGGTCAGGAGGTCCGCACCGCACAGATCACCTACTCGGCGAACACCGGGCTCCAGGTCCTCTCGGGCCTCAAGGACCTCACGGTCATGAACTCGACGAACTCCGAGTTCCACGGCTTCATCAAGGACAGGTACACGACGCTCCAGGAGGCGTACGACCGGATCCTCGCCACCAAGGTCACCGCCCGCTGGGCGAACTCGGCCCCGGCGGCCGCGGACGAGGAGCACGACTGGGACCGCTCGTACCAGAAGGTGCGCCGTCACATGCTGGAGGCGTTCGCGGAGACGTACAGCTACTCGCTCCAGCAGACGCTGCACGCGATGGCCGACCGGGTCCTCGACAACGTCTCCACGGTCAACGAGGTCCGGCTCAACCTGCCGAACAAGCACCACTTCCTGGTGGACCTGGAGCCCTTCGGCCTCAAGAACGACAACGAGGTCTACTTCGCGGCGGACCGGATGTACGGCCTCATCGAGGGCACCATCCACCGTGACGGCGTGCGGCCGGTGATCGCGACCAGCGACTGGATCACCGCCTGACGCACCGGATCACCACAGCCTGGCCGTCTCCACTCCCAGCCACACGGCTCCGAGCCCGGCGGCCAGGCTCGCGCCGATGTTGAGCGCCGCGTACCCCCTCGCCCCGTCCTCGTACAGCTTCAGCGTCTCGTACGAGAAGGTCGAGTACGTCGTGAGCGCCCCGCACAGGCCCGTGCCGAGCAGCAGATGGACCTGCGCCGACGTCACCCCGGTGAGCAGCCCGAGGACGAACGAGCCGACGACGTTCACGAGGAACGTGCCCCAGGGGAAACCGGGGCCGAAGCGGGCACGCGCCGCGCGGTCCGTGAGGTAGCGCAGGGGCGCGCCGACGGCGGCGCCCGCGACGACCAGCAGCCAGTTCACGCGCTCCCCACCCGGCCCCGCCCGGCCCTCGCGCGCAGGGCCCTGGTGCCGGCGACCCCGGCCAGGACGGCGGCGAGCGCGGTGACCAGGGTGGCGCCCTGGTAGAGCAGACCGCGCGTCGGGTCCCCGGCGCTCAGCAGTCGCTCGGTTTCGAGGCTGTACGTCGAGAAGGTGGTGAACCCGCCGCAGAATCCGGTGCCGAGAAAGGGCCGGAGGAGCGGGTGCGGGGGTGCCGTCGACCACTCGGTCGGCCGCTCCGTCACCAGGACCATCAGCGAGCCGAGGAGCGCGCACCCGATCACGTTCACCGTGAACGTCGTCCACGGGAAGGCGCCTTCCGGCGTCGGCCAGAGCAGCCCCGCGCCGTAGCGGGCGGATGCGCCGAGGGCGCCGCCGGCGGCCACCACACCCACGACCGGCAGTTCCGCGCGCAGTCCCATGGCCACAAGCCTACGAGGGACGGATCAAGGCGAGGCGCACAGGCACGGCCCCCGGCCTGGGGCATTAACCGGGGTCCGGCCCGTGCAGCCTCGCTCTGCGATGGTCCGGCCACGCCGTGCGACGGGTCAAAGCCGGGCCGGCGAGTCTGTCAGATCCCCCTCGGGGTATTCCGGAGGGCGCGGCGAGGGGCGGACCGGCCTGCGGCGGTGGGCCGCGAGGGGCCCTTGGACACGCCTCCGACCTGCGACGACACGTCGGGAGGTGGTCCGGTCACCATCCGACGGCCGATTCGGGTGCCGGGTACACCTCGCCGCCGGAGGGCATGTCGGGCGACGGTGGTGGGGCAGCGGGAGGGAGCTGCGCAACCTTCGGGCAGGAGTGTCGTGAGTACATCCGTCGCAACCAAGCGCAGGGCCGTGACCGGGTCCGTTCCGCCGGCCGTTCCCCTGGACGTCGTCAGGTCCGTCGGCGCGCCCGGCTCGCGCGAGGACGTCTACGCCGAGCTGTGTGCCGCGCTGTTCTCCGGCTTCCCGCGCCGGGACCAGCGTCTGAAGGCCGAGCAGTATCTGCACGGCCTGCTCACCGCGCAGGGCCGCAAGTCCATCCGTAACATCGCCGCTCAGATAGGCGGTCCCGCCGCCGAGCAGAGCCTCCACCACTTCGTGTCCAGCTCCACCTGGGACTGGCAGCCGATGCGGGCGGCGCTCGCCCGGTACCTGGAGCGGAACAGCTGCCCGCAGGCCTGGGTGGTGCGCCCGATGCCGATACCGAAGGCCGGGGAGCACTCGGTGGGTGTGGACCGGCGTTTCGACCCGGAGCGCGGGCAGGTCTTCCACGGCCAGCAGGCGTTCGGCGTGTGGTTCGCGAGCGACGAGCTGAGCGTTCCCGTCAACTGGCGTCTGTTCCTGCCGGACCCCTGGGTGAACGACCGCACGCGGCGCGACCGCGCGGAGGTTCCCCAGGAGGCCGGTGAGGAGACCCTGGAGGAGTGCGCCGTCGCGGCGGCGCTCGACACGGCCCGCTGGTCGGACGTGACCCGCAAGCCGGTGCTGCTCGACATCCGGGGCGGCGCGGGGCGGGCGGCGCTGACCCGGCTCGCCGGTGCCGGGGTGCCGGTCGTGGCCCGGATCGGTCCGGGTTCCCGGCTGGCGATCGCCGACCGTTCGCTGCCCGGTTTCGGGGCCGGCCCGCTGTCGGCGCTCCAGATCCTGGAGTCGCTCAAGGGCCTGCGCAGGCCGGTGAGCTGGGTGGACACGGTGGCCGGCGCGCGGACCTCCCGCACCTCGCTGGCCACGGCGGTACGGGTGGCGCTGCCCACGCCGGGCGGCGAGCGGATGCGTCCGCTGGTGCTGCTCGGCGAGTGGGACGACCCTCGGCGTCCCCCGGCCCGGGTGTGGATCAGCGATCTGACCGGTTCGCCGGTCGGCTCCCTGCTGCGGCTGACGAAGCTGGCCCGCCGGGTGGAGCGGGACTTCGTGGAGGTCGGCGAGGGGGCGGGTCTGCGGGACTTCGTGGGCCGCTCGTTCCGCGGCTGGCACCGGCACATCACGCTGGCCTCGGCGGCCCACGCGGCGACGGTCATGGCCGCCACCGACTGGGAGGCGTCCTACGGCTCCGGCTATGGATCAGGACGGACCGCGCGTACGGCGAGCTGAGCCGCGCGGACGGTCACACGGCCCCCGAGCGGGGATCAGACGCTCCGCTCCGGCGGACCCGGCGCCGGTCGGCCCGGGTCCGCCGCGGCGCGGCCCCTGGCCAGGACCTCGCGGGTGCGCTGGAGGCGCAGCGCCAGCTGGACCTCGAGGACCTGGCCGGGCTTCTGCCACTCGGGGCCGAGGAGTTCACCGATCCGTTCCAGGCGGCGCGAGACCGTGTTGGGGTGGACGTGGAGCGCCTCGGCCGCGTTGGTCGGGCTGCCGCCGGAGGCGAAGTACGCCTCCAGGGTGTGGGTGAGGTCGGTGAACCGCTCGGCGTCGTAGTCGAGTACGGGTCCGATCGCCGCCTCGACGAAGCCGTCGACGTCGTTGTCGTCGGAGAGCAGCAGCCCGAGGAAGCCCAGGTCCTGCACGGACGCCGCCGAGCCGGTGCCGCCGAGGGCGCTCATGGCGTCCAGGCAGCGCCCGGCCTCCTGGTGCATCCGGGCCACGCCGTCCGGGCTCTGACCGGGTCCGGCGGCGGCGACGGAGACGGGGTGGCCGAGCAGCGGGGACAGTTCGTCGGCGACGGCCCTGGCGGCGGCCGAAGCGTCGATGCCGGGGAGCAGCAGCACGATGCAGCCGCCCTGCACGGTCTTCAGACCGCTGAGGCGGTACGCGTACGACGACGCCCACACCACGGCCCTGCCCTGTTCACCGCCCTCCGGCCGGGCGAGCACGAGCACGTGCGGTCTGCGCAGGTCGACGCCGAGGCGGCGGGCGCGCTGGGCGATCTGCTGGGGTGCGTGCGGCGGGTCGGCGATGAGGTCGTCGAGGAGTTCGTCGCGGACGGGTCCCTCGGCGACGGCGGTGGAGCGCCGCATGAGGAGGAGGAAGGCGACGGACTGGGCGGCGAGTTCGAGGAGGCGCTCGTCCTCGCCGGTGAGGCCGCCCGCGGCGCGGATGACGAGGCCGCCGAGGTCTTCGGAGCCGGCGATGACGGGGGCGACCCAGGTGTCGTCGTCGGCGAGGACGGGGCGGCGGCGGGCGTGCGCGTCGAGCGAGGCCTTGGCGACGGCCTCCTCGACGAGGCCGGGTATGTCTCCGGCGGTGGCGAGGCAGCGGCCGCCCTGGTCGCGGATCATCACCGTCGCGTCGAGGGCGTCTGCGGCCGCCTTGGCCACGCTGCCCAGGTCCCCGCCGGCGAGCACGAGGTTCATGATCCGGCCGTGGGCCTCGCTGACGTGCCGCATCCGGGTGAGGCTGGTGCGGACCCGGGAGCTGTCCCGTTCGAGTTCGGAGACCTCGGCCCGGGTCCGGTCGAGGAGTCCGGCCTTCTCGACGGCGAGTGCGGCGAGGTCGGCGAGCGCGGTGAGGAGCCCGATCTCCTCGCCGGTGTGGTGGCGGACCCGCCGGTCGGCGCCGTGCAGGACGCCGATGACGGTGTCGCCGCTGCGCAGGGGCGCGGCCATGATCGCGTGGAGGTTCTCGGCGCGCAGGGCCGCTTCGGCGGCCTCGTCGAAGGCGGGTGCGTGGACGCCCGCGTCGAGGGAGCCGGAGGGGGCGAAGCGTTCGTCGGCGAGGTAGTCGGCGGTCCACACGGCCTCGCCGTGCGACTGGACGGCGCCGCCGAGGCCGTACCCCTCGGCGATCCTCAGGCCGGGGGCGATTCGCGGGCCGCCGGCCTGTCCGGTGCGGGAGCCCTCGGTGGTGTGGACGTAGCAGGCTCCGTGCGGGCCGCGCAGGGTCACGTACGCCAGGTCGAGGCCGAGGAGCCTGCGGGCTCGGCGGGTGATCACGCGCAACAGGCTGTCGAGGTCGTACGACAGGGTGAGGTCGCGGGCGGTGTCGGTGAGCGTGGCGAGGCCGGCCTCACGGCGCGCGTCCTGCTCGCGTCCGGCGTTCACCTCGCCGGCGAGCGCGACGGCCCGTTCGAGGCGGTCGAGTTCCGCTCCTCCGGGGCCGGTGAGCCGGGCCTCGTCGAGGAGGGCGTCGAAGTGCGCGGGCGGGGCCTGCCGTGCCAGCAGTTCGAGGACCGTGAGCAGCGCGTCGGCACCACCGGCTCCGTCCGCGCCGTGCAAGGTCATGGCCCCGTCCCCCGTTGTCGAACGAAATCGGGCACCTGGGAGGAAACCCGTACTGCTCGCCGAAACTAATTCGGCTTCGGGAGTCGGTCAACGGTGAGTTGCCGCACTTCGTTCCCGGTGAAGACCCCGGGAGGCGTCCGGCTGGTCAGGCCGGCCGTCCTCCGGGGGCTGTCGTGTCGATCGCGCGGCATCGTTCCGGGCCGCGCCGGGCGGTCAGCCCACGGATCCCGCCGGTACGAGCCGGGCGCGCGCGGGGCTGAACTGGGCCGGGATGCGGGGCGCGTAGAGGGGGCGGACCTCGGTGTCCCGTACGGCGAGGACCGAGCGCTGGAGGCGCCGCAGCCGCGCCGAGGGCTCCATGCCGCTCTCCCCCTTGAGGGCCGCGCGCAGCCGCTCGTACACGGTGAGGGCCTCGTCGTACTGGCCGCAGCGCAGCAGGGCCACCATGTAGTGGGCGTGGAGGGGCTCGTTGGTGCGGTAGCGGGCGACGAGTCCGGAGAGTTCGGAGACGAGTTCGGCGTGCCGGCCGAGGCCCAACTGGGCTTCCACCCACTGGTCGAGGACGCTGAGCCGCGAGGTTTCGAGCCGCTCGACCTCTCTGCGGAGACGGGGTCCGGCGGCGACTCCCGCGTAGGGTTCGCCGCGCCACAGGGCGAGTGCCTCGCCGAGGCGGAGCGCGGCGCGGTCGAGGTCGCCGGCCTCCATGGCGCGGTATCCGGCGCCGGCCGCCCGCTCGAACTGCCGGACGTCGTTGGTGCCGCCGCCGGTGTCGAGCCGGTAGCCGCCGGGCTGGGAGACGAGGATCGCGTCGGCGGTGCGCCGGTCGGACCAGCCGGGCCCGGGCTCGGCCGACGGTGCGCCGCGCAGCGCGCCGGTGATGAGGATGCGCAACTCGGCTATGTGGGCCTGGAGTTCGGCGCGCGCGGCGCGCGGCGCACCGGACGGCCACAGCTCCTCGGTGAGCACCGTCACGGGGACGACCTGGTCGGCACTGGCCGTGAGCAGGGCGAGGAGCTGCCGGGGCGCGGCGGCTGTCGGCGTGATCGACACCCCGTGCTCACGTACCGACAGTCCCCCCAGAATCCGGACGTCCACCTTGCCCCCTCCATGCCTGTGCGGTGTCAGCGCGCGGGATGACTCTCGATGATTAGAAAAGACCCCCGTAGGCATGTCAATAAGAAACCGGAGGGTACGGAAACCCAACCCGGGATATCGGGGTGATTCACCCCCTTTGGGTGGCTATAAGGGCGTAGGATTTTCGTCACTGGCGCAGACCAACGCACACCCGAAGACTGTTTCCGGACTCGTAGGTACGCTTTCGCGGGACCCTTGTGGAGGGTGAAGAGGCCGACACGCACGAGTTCACGCCAGAAACCGTCCGCCGGGTACGGTTTCGCGGCCGGCGGGCTCCGGGGTCGGTCGGCCGAGCGGCCCGTCGGGGCCGCCCGACGGACCGGGGGGGCGGGAGGGCCGAAGGACGCGGGAGGGGGCGCGGGGCGGGCGCCCTAGACGACGGCGGCGGCGGTCAGCAGGCCGAAGGCGACCACGATCAGGAGCGTGCGGACACGGTGGAAACCGTTCCAGCGCTTCTCGAAGGCGGCCCGGACGGCCGACGGCTCGTCACCCGTGGTCTCCGACGCGGCCAGCGCGTTGTTGAGCGGGATGTTGCCGCCGATGGTGACCGCGTGGTTGAGGGCCGCGCACACGAGCCCCGCGAGCACGAGCCACTTCTGGGTGTCCGTCCGGCCGTCGACGGGGACGAAGAACGCGGCGACGGGGAAGGCGACCACCCCGAGGAAGACGATCAGGAACACGCCCCTCGGGACGGCTTCGTTGATCCGGCGCATCGCGGTGACGAACTCGGCGTCCGTCAGACGGGCGAGCGCGGGCATGATCCCGGTCTGGAAGATCAGCATGAAACCGGCGTACAGGCCGGTGCATCCGATGGCGAGGGCGAGCAGCAGGGAGGCCATGCGGCCATTCTCACCCGCTGCCCGCCCCACGCGTCAGCTGTACGGGTCGCCGGATTTCAACTCCCCTTCGCGCGTGGGCCCTTCGCTCGGTCCGCGGAGTCCGTTGGCCTGCCGTACGGCGTCCGCCAGCTCCCGCACCACCGCCGAACCCGACCGGCCGGCGATCGACTCGGCGCGCTCCGCCAGTGCCGGAAGACCCGGGGCGCCCGGCAGGTCGCCGCCCCGCAGAGAGTCCGCGAAGTAGGCGGTGATCGCCGTCAGTTGCAGACTGTCGTGCCCGCCGGCCCACAGGTCACCGGCGAGGGCGGCCGTGCCGACCGAGCCGGACCGCTCGTGGGGCGCGCGCGTGGCCGGGTCGAGCCAGCGGACGGTGGCGGTGGCCACCGGACCGGTCGCCCCGGCCCTGGTCCTGACCGCGTACAGCGCGGTGACCGTGTGACCGGCACCGACCTCACCGCCGTCGACCCGGTCGTTCCGGAAGTCCTCGTCGGCGACCTCACGGTTCTCGTAGCCGATCAGCCGGAACCTCTCGACGGTCCGCCGGTCGAAGGAGACCTGCGCCTTGGCGTCCCGCGCGCGCAGCTCGACATGGGCGGGCAGCTGATCGACGAAGACCTTGCGGGCCTGCGCGGAGTCGGAGACGTACGTGGTCTGGCCGTCGCCCCGGTCGGCGAGCCGCTCCATGAGCGCGTCGCCGTAGTCGCTGCCCACGCCGACGCCGAAGAGGGTGATCCCGTACCGCTTCCGCTCGGCGTCGATGCGCTCCAGGATCGTCCCGGCCTCGGTGGCGCCGGTGTTGGCGAGCGCGTCGGAGAGCAGCACGACCCGGTTGGTGGCGCCCTCGCGGTGGCCTTCGACGGCCACGTCGTAGCCGGTGCGGACACCCGCCTCGAGATTGGTGGAGGAGCTCGTCGCGAGGGAGTCCACCACCTCGCGGATCCGGCCGCGGGCATCGCCCACCCTGGTCAGCGGCAGCCGGGTCTCGGCCTGGTCGCTGAAGGTGACGACGCCGATCGAGTCGTCGTCGCGGAGCTCGTCGGCGAGCAGTCCGAGCGACTCCTTGACCAGGTCGAGCCGGCCAGGCTCGGCCATCGAGCCGGAGACGTCGACGACGAAGGTGAGGGCGGCGGGCGGGCGTTCGCCGCCGCGGTCCGCAGCGCGCGTGGCGAGGCCGACCCTGACCAGGGACCAGCCGTCCTGACCGGCGCGGGCCCCGTCGAGGGTCACACTGAAGCCGTTGTCCTCCGGACGCGGGTAGTCGGGACGGAAGCTGTTGACGAACTCCTCGGGGCGCACGGTCGCCGGGTCGGGCAGCCTCCCCTCGGCGAGGGTGCGGCGGGCGTAGCCGTACGAGGCGGTGTCCACGTCCAGGGCGAAGGTGGAGAGGTAGTCCGCGGCGGGCGCGGAGGACGGCCGCCGGTCCTCCGCGGCGCCCTCGGCTCCCTCGGGGTTCACGGTGCCCGCTCCCCCGTCGGGGGCCGCCGGGGCGGTCCGGCCGCCCTCCCCCTTGGCCCGGTCCGCGCTGCTTCGTTCGCCGCCCGCGCCGCAGCCCCCGACGGCCAGTCCGGCCGCCAGCAGAGCCGCGACGGTGGCCGAGAACCGGGCCCGGCGACGTCCTGCCGCCGTCTTGTCCTGTCGTCCCATGTCATCTCCCCCTCTTGGTAAGCCACTTGTGAATGTGACGAACGAGAGGCCCGCTGGGAGCAGTCGAAGGAGTTGCGGATGGATCTCGATGCGGCAACGGCGATCGGGGGGGACGACGTGTGGCATGGAGTCGCCATCCTTCTCAACAGGGGTTGTCACCGTGTGCAGTCACATGCGTACATGGAGTGGACATCGATCGGGCGGGGGTGGTCAGCGGTGGCAGAGAGCGCAGGCTCCGTGATGCTCGCCCGTTCGGCGATGAACCGGGCCGCGACCGAGGGACAGCGGCCCGCGGGGCGCCCGGTCCGGGGTGCGCGGCGCATCAGCGCGGCGCTCGCCGGGCTGGCCGCTTCCACGCGGTACGAGTTGCTGACCTTCGACGACCCGGTCGCGTCGGCGGCCTGCGCGATCCCCGAGCCGTTCCTGGAGCTGGCGGAGGCCTGCATGCGGGCGGCGGCGGAGCGGGCCGGCGACGTCCGGCGGATCGTGCCGCGGCACGCGCTGCCCCACATCGAGGGCGGGCTCCGGATCCCCGGCCGGGCCCGGCTCGCGGAGGCCATCCCGTTCAAGATGATCGTCGTCGACCGGACCGTGGCCGCGGTCCCGCTCGACCTGGAGCTGCTCTACAACGGGCTGTTGCTGATCCGCGACCCGGTGGTGGTGCAGGCCCTCGCCCGGGCGCATCACGCCTGCTGGGCGACGGCCGAGGAGCTGACGTACGCGCCACCGCCCCCGCGGCCGCCGTGCGATCTGCCGCCACAGCTGCGTCCGGTGCTCGACGCCCTGCTGTCGGGGGTCACGGACGAGACGGCGGCGGCCCGGCTCGGCATGTCCGCCCGGACGTACAGCCGGCGGGTGGGCGAGCTGATGGCCGCCCTCGGCACGACGAGCCGCTTCCGCGCGGGCGCGGAAGCGGCTCGAAGGGGGTGGCTGTGAGCAGAAGACGCTAGGCCTTTCGTCACCTTCCCGTCGTCGCCCGAAGGGCGGCCGCGCGTGCCTGGGGCACCTCCCGGCGGAGCCGGGAGCGTCGCGGGGCGGACGGGACGGTGACGAAAGGCCCCAGGGCCCCGGCCGGGAGAGCCGGTGACCTGTGCCGGTCGGGAGTCGCCGGTCGGGGCCTACGACACGATGTCCTTGCGGGCGAAGCCGCGGAAGGCGAGCGCGAAGAGGACGAGGGCGTACGTCAGTGAGATCGCCGTGCCCTTCACCATGCCGCCCCACTCCAGCTGCGGCTGGAGCGCGTCGATCCAGGCGAACTGCCAGTGCGCGGGCAGGTACTCGCGCCAGTCGCCGAGCGCGGTGACGGCGTCCAGGACGTTGCCGACGATCGTCAGGCCGACGGCTCCGCCGACCGCGCCGAGCGGGGCGTCGGTGCGGGTGGAGAGCCAGAAGGCCAGTCCTGCGGTGACCAGTTGGGAGGCGAAGACGAAGGCGACGGCGATGCCGATGCGGAGCACCGCGTCCCCGGCGGGCACGGCGCCGCCGGTGGGCAGTCGGAGCGGTCCCCAGCCGTAGGCGACCGTGCCCACGGCCAGGGCGACGAGCGGCAGCAGGATCATCGCGGCCGCGCTGTAGGCGAGGGCGACCGTCAGTTTGGAGGCGAGGAGCCGGGACCGGGGCACGGGCGCGGCAAGCAGGTAGCGCAGGGAGGACCAGCTCGCCTCGGAGGCGACGGTGTCCCCGCAGAACAGCGCGACCGGGACGACGAGGAGGAACCCGGCCGAGACGAAGAGGCTGGTCGCGGCGAAGTTGGCGCCGGAGGCGGTCGCCGTGTCCATCAGGGTGATGCGGCCGTTGCGGCCGCCGTCCTGGTCGCCGCCGATCGCGAAGGCGATCAGCAGGACGAAGGGCAGGGCCACCAGGATGCCGCCCATGATCAGGGTGCGGCGGCGCTTCCACTGGCGCAGGGCCTCGACGCGCAGCGGCAGGGTGCGTCCGGCCCGGTAGCCGGGGGCGGACTCCACGGGCGCCGCCGTCGCGGGAGCCGTGGGGGTGTCGAGCAGCGGGCTCATGCGGCTCCTCCTCCGATCAGGGTCAGGAACGCGTCTTCGAGACGCCGGTGCGGTCCGACGCCGGTCAGCGGCACGTCCAGGCCGACGAGTTCGCCGATGAGGGCGGTCGGGTCGAGGGTGTCGAGGCGGACGAGGATGCCGCCGTCGGTCCGGGTCGCCGTGGCGACGCCCGGGAGGGCGCCGACCTTCTCGACGAGGGCGTCGGGGACGGCCTCCCCGAGGGTGACGAGCAGGGTGTCGCCGGAGCCGGTGATCTCGGCGACCGGTCCGGCCTGCACGAGCTGTCCCCGGTCCATGACGACGAGGTGGGTGCAGGACTGCTCGACCTCGGCGAGGAGGTGGCTGGAGACGATGACGGTACGGCCGCCGGCCGCGTACCGGATCATCACCTCGCGCATCTCGCGGATCTGTGGCGGGTCGAGTCCGTTGGTGGGCTCGTCCAGGATCAGCAGGTCCGGCAGGCCGAGCATGGCCTGGGCGAGGGCGAGGCGCTGTCGCATGCCCTGCGAGTAGGTGCGGACGGCCCGGTCGAGGGCGTTGCCCAGGTTGGCGATGCGCAGCGCCTCGTCGACATGGGCGTCCTGGGCGGGGCGGCCGGTGGCCTTCCAGTACAGGTCCAGGTTCTCCCGGCCGTTGAGGTGCGGCAGGAAGCCGGCGCCCTCGACGAAGGAGCCGACGCGGGAGAGGACCGGGGCGCCGGGCCGGATGGCCTGGCCGAAGACCCGGATCTCGCCCTCGTCGGGGGTGATCAGGCCCATCAGCATGCGCAGGGTGGTGGTCTTTCCGGCGCCATTGGGTCCGAGGAGGCCGAGGACCTGGCCCTGCTCGACGCGGAAGGTGAGGTCCTTGACGCTGTACCGGTCGCCGCCCTTGTACTTCTTGGAGAGCCCGGTGATCTGGAGCGGTACGGCGGCCAGTGCGGGGTCGGGCGCGGGGGCGGCGGTGCGGCGGCGGGCGGTGAGCAGCAGCGCGGCGGCGCCGGCGAGGCCGAGGAGCGGCAGGCCCCAGACCCACCAGGGCAGGGCGGCGGCCTGGGTGTCGAGGCCGGGGGCGGTGGGGACGGTGAGCGGGCCCTCGACGGCGACGGTGTAGGCGGCGGGGACGCTCGGTGAGGCGTAGCCGAGGTCGGTGGCGGCGACGACGAGCCGGAGCCGGTGTCCGGCCTCCACCTCGTGGTCGATCGCGGGCAGGGTGAGCGTGACGCTCTTCCCGGCCGTGGCGCCGTCGACGCGGACGGGCGCGACGAGCTGGGCGGGCAGCACCTGCTGCCGGCCGTCGGGCCCGACGTCGTACACCTTGGCGAAGAGGACGGCGGAGCCGTCGGTGGCGGTGGAGGTGACCTTGGTCCGGACGGTCGGGGTGCCGGTGATCCGCAGCGGCTCGTCCTGAGGCTTCGCGTCGAACCGGGCGTGCTGGCCCGGGAAGTCGAGCGAGAGGCCGACGCCGAGGGAGGAGAGTCCGGCGACTCCGCCGCCGAGGCCGGGGACGGCCGAGACGGCGGGCGGTGCGGCGCCGGCCGGGTTCGCGAAGGTCTGCGCCGGTCCGGCGAGCGGGATGTCGGTGGCGCCCGGGGTGAGACCGGGATAGCGGTCGTCGGTCGCGGCGCGCAGGGTGGCCTGTCCGTCGGTGGAGTCGACGCCGCCGGTACGGCTGACGCGGAAGGCGGGGCCGGTGTCGACGGAGGTGTCCTTCTTCAGCCAGCGGTCGAACCAGGTGCTGATCCGTCGTTCGACGCGCTCGGTCTCGCGGTCGCCGCCGTCGTGGCCGCCGGAGATCCAGTCGACGGCGACGGGGGCGCCGTTGGCGGTGAGGGTGCGGGCCATGGCGTCGGACTGGGCCAGGGTGAAGAGCGAGTCCGACTGGCCCTGGACGAGCAGCGCGGGCACCTTGATCCGGGAGCCGACGGCGGAGGGGCTGCGTGCTTCGAGGAGGGCACGGGCGGCGGCATCGGGCTTCCCGGAGACCGCGACGCGCTCGTAGAGGGAGCAGAGCTCGGGGGTGAACCGGCCGCAGGCCGCCGTCTTCCCCGCGGGGGCCTTCCCCGGTGCGCCCGCGGACGCGGCTCCGGGCTGGTTCCCCGCGGAGAAGAAGATCCCGGCCCAGAGCTTCTTGAAGACATCGTTCGGGAAGAGGGCGTCGGCGAGGTTCCAGTACGTGATCTGCGGGGCGATGGCGTCGACGCGTCCGTCGTGTCCTGCGGCGAGCAGGGAGATCGCGCCGCCGTAGGAGGCGCCGGTGACGCCGACGCGCGGGTCGCCCGGCTTGTCGAGGAGGACCTCGGGCCGGGCGGCGAGCCAGTCGATCAGCTTCCGGGCGTCCTCGACCTCGTGGTCGGGATCGTTGAGCCCGATCTCGCCGGTGGAGGCGCCGAAGCCGCGCGCGGACCAGGTGAGGACGGCGTAGCCGTCCCGGGCCAGCTGCTCGGCCTGGGCGCGGACGTCGTCCTTGGAGCCGCCGAAGCCGTGGCCGAGGAGGACGGCCGGCCGGCGTCCGTCGGCGTCGCCGGTGAAGTACGAGGTGTCGATACGGGCGCCGTCGAGGTCGAGCATCCGGTCCGCCCGGTGGACGGGCGGCGGATCGTCCGAGGCGACGGCGGTCCAGGTGCCGGCACCCGCGATGACGGCGAGGACGGCGGTGACCGCGGCCCACCGGGGAAGTCGGAGTCGCATGGTTCGAGCCTAAGCGTGCCGCCTGTGCGCCACGGCTGCCCGGAGACGGACGTGCCGCACCTCCTCCGGTCGTACGCAGTACGGTCCGCGTACCGCAGGCGCGGTACGCGGGCACGTGAACAGACGGAGGCGGCATGGAGATCCGGCGGGCGGCGACGGTGGCGGAGCTGCTGGCGGCGGGACACCTGTACGACGACCCGCCCCGGGAGGACTGGGCGGCGCGCTTCCTGGCGGCACCGGGCCATCTGATGCTGATCGCGTACGCCGAGGACGGGTTCCCGGCCGGGTTCGTCTCCGGGATCGAGATGCTGCACCCGGACAAGGGGGCGGAGATGTGCCTCTACGAACTGTCCGTGGACGAGGGCCACCGGAGGCGCGGGACCGGGCGTGCCCTGACGGAGGCGCTGCTGGCGGCGGCCCGGGAGCGCGGGTGCCGGGGCGCGTGGGTGGGCGTGGACACGGACAACGATCCCGCGCTCGCGACGTACCGCGCGGCGGGCTCGGTGGACGAGGGCGTGTTCGCGATGCTGGGCTGGCCGCTGGACGACGTGGAGACCGAGGCGCCGGACGGCGTGTCGGGCTGAGCGAATCGGCTGAGCCGCTTGGTCGGCCGAAGGGGCCGCGAGCGTCCCTCCACGGGGCCGGGAACGGGGTACGGCCCCCGGGGTGTGCTGTCAGCACCCCGGGGGCCGTCGCCCGTGAGCCGCCCGCGTCAGTGGTTGCGCGGGAAGCCCAGGTCCACGCCCGCCGGGGCGTCGGACGGGTCCGGCCAGCGGGTGGTGACGACCTTGCCGCGGGTGTAGAAGTGCACGCCGTCGTTGCCGTAGATGTGGTGGTCGCCGAAGAGCGAGTCCTTCCAGCCGCCGAAGGAGTGGTACCCGACCGGCACCGGGATCGGCACGTTCACGCCGACCATGCCCGCCTCGACCTCCAGCTGGAAGCGGCGGGCGGCGCCGCCGTCGCGGGTGAAGATCGCGGTGCCGTTGCCGAACGGCGAGGCGTTGATGAGGGCGAGGCCCTCCTCGTACGTCTCGGTGCGCAGCACGCAGAGCACCGGGCCGAAGATCTCGTCCTGGTAGGCCTTGGCGGTGGTCGGCACGTGGTCCAGGAGGGAGAGGCCGATCCAGTGGCCGTCCTCGTGGCCGTCGACGGTGTAGCCGGTGCCGTCCAGGACGACCTCGCAGCCCTCGTCCGCGGCGCCGTGGACGTAGGAGGCGACCTTGTCGCGGTGGACGGCCGTGATGAGCGGGCCCATCTCGGAGGTCGGGTCGGTGCCGGGGCCGATCTTGATCTTCTCGGCGCGCTCGCGGATCTTCTGGACCAGCTCGTCGCCGATGGAGCCGACGGCCACGACGGCCGAGATGGCCATGCAGCGCTCGCCGGCGGAGCCGTACGCCGCGGAGACGGCGGCGTCGGCCGCCGCGTCGAGGTCGGCGTCGGGGAGGACCAGCATGTGGTTCTTCGCGCCGCCGAGCGCCTGGACGCGCTTGCCGTTGGCGGAGGCGGTGGTGTGGATGTACCGGGCGATCGGGGTCGAGCCGACGAAGGAGATCGCGGAGACGTCCGGGTGCTCCAGGAGGCGGTCCACAGCCACCTTGTCGCCGTGCAGGACGTTGAAGACACCGTCCGGGAGACCCGCCTCGGCGAGCAGCTCGGCGATCTTGAGGGACGGCGACGGGTCCTTCTCGCTCGGCTTGAGGATGAAGGTGTTACCGGTCGCGATGGCGATCGGGAACATCCACATCGGCACCATGGCCGGGAAGTTGAAGGGCGTGATGCCGGCGACGACGCCGACGGGCTGGCGGATGGACGCCACGTCCACGCGGTTCGACACCTGGGTGGAGAGCTCGCCCTTGAGCTGGGTGGTGATGCCGCAGGCCAGGTCGACGATCTCCAGGCCGCGGGCGACCTCGCCGAGCGCGTCGGAGTGGACCTTGCCGTGCTCGGCGACGATCAGCTCGGCGATGGCGTCGCGGTTGGCGTCGAGGAGCGCGCGGAACGCGAAGAGGATGGTGGTGCGCTGGGCGAGCGAGGAGGTGCCCCAGGTCGCCCAGGCGTCCTTGGCGGCGGCGACGGCGGCGTCGACCTCCTCGACGGAGGCGAGCGCGACCTTCGTGGTCACGGCGCCGGTGGCCGGGTCGGTGACCGGGCCCCAGTTGCCCGACGTGCCCTCGACGGTCTTGCCACCGATCCAGTGGTTGACGGTCTTGACGGTGTTCGTCATGACGAAATGCTCCTTCAGAGATGGCGGCGTCGGGCGGTGACGTGCCGGTCGTACTCCTCCCGGGCCTTGACCGCCGACGGGCGGGTCGAGGTCTCGGCCACGGGCACATCCCACCATGCCTGGGCCGGGGGCGGGCCCGACACAGTGTCTGGCGTTTCGGTCTCGATGTAGACACATGTGGGAACGGTCGCGGTCCGCGCGTCCGCGAGGGCTTCCCGCAGGTCACGCACGGTGCGGGGGCGCAGCACCCGCATGCCGAGGGAGGCGGCGTTGGCGCCGAGGTCGACGGGGAGCGGCGGGCCGGTGAAGCCGCCGAAGGGGTCCCGGTGGCGGTAGTCGGTGCCGAACCGCTCGGCGCCGACGGCCTCCGAGAGGCCGCCGATGGAGGCGTAACCGTGGTTCTGGAGGATGACGACCTTGATGGGGAGTCCCTCCTGGACGGCGGTGACGATCTCGGTGGGATTCATCAGGTACGTGCCGTCGCCGACGAGGGCCCAGACCGGCCGGCCGGGGGCGGCGAGGGCGACGCCGATGGCGGCGGGGATCTCGTAGCCCATGCACGAGTAGCCGTATTCGACGTGGTACTGGTCGCGGGACCGGGCGCGCCACAGCTTGTGCAGGTCGCCGGGGAGCGAGCCGGCGGCGTTGATCAGGATGTCGCTGCCGTCGACCAGAGTGTCGAGTGCGCCGAGGACCTGGACCTGGGTGGGTCGGGCGCGCGGGTCGGGTGCGGCGTAGGCGGCGTCGGTCCGCTCCTGCCATTCCTGCTTGGCGAAGGACCACTGCGCCGTGTCGTGCCGTCCGCCGTGCCGGTGGCCGCCGAGCGCCTCGGTGAGCGCCTCGAGTCCGGCCCGGGCGTCGGCGACGAGCGGCAGCGCGGCCTGCTTGTGGGCGTCGAATCCGGTGATGTTGAGGTTCACGAGCCGCGTGTCGGGGCGGAAGAGGGTGCCGGATGCGGTGGTGAAGTCGGTGAGGCGGGTGCCGACTCCGATGATCAGGTCGCTGGTGCGGGCGAGGGCGTTGGCGGTCTGTGTGCCGGTGTGGCCGATGCCGCCGACGTCGCAGGGGTGGTCCCAGGGCAGGACGCCCTTGCCGGCCTGGGTGGTGGCGACGGGGAGGTCGGCCGACCCGGCGAGGGTGCTCAGGGCGTCCTGGGCGGCGCTGTACCTGACTCCGCCGCCGGCGATGATCATCGGCCGGCGGGCCTTCCCGACCGCCTGTACGACGGCGTCGAGTTCGGCCTCGTCGGGCCGCGGCCGGCGCACGGTCCAGGTCCGCTCGGCGAGGAACTCCTCGGGCCAGTCGTACGCCTCGGCCTGCACGTCCTGCGGCAGCGCGAGGGTGACCGCCCCGGTGTCGGCGGGGTCGGTGAGGACGCGTACGGCGGCGAGGGCGGCCGGGACCAGCACCTCGGGGCGGGTGATCCGGTCGAAGTAGCGCGACACGGGCCGCAGGCAGTCGTTGACGGACATCTCGCCCGCGTACGGGACTTCGAGCTGCTGCAGGACGGGGTCGGCGGGGCGGGTGGCGAAGGTGTCGCCGGGCAGCAGCAGGACGGGCAGCCGGTTGACGGTGGCGAGGGCGGCGCCGGTGACGAGGTTGGTGGCGCCGGGGCCGATGGAGGTGGTGACGGCGTGGGCGCGCAGCCGGTTGGACTGGCGGGCGTAGCCGACGGCGGCATGCACCATGGCCTGTTCGTTGCGCCCCTGGTGGTAGGGCATGAGGTCGGGGTACTCCACGAGCGCCTGCCCGATGCCTGCGACGTTGCCGTGGCCGAAGATGCCCCAGGTCGCGGTGATCAGCCGCTGCCGTACGCCGTCGCGCTCGGTGTACTGCGCGGCGAGGAAACGCACCAGGGCCTGGGCGACGGTGAGGCGGACGCTCATGCGTATCCCTCCGTGTGGTCGGGGTGGAAGCAGATCCGCCACTCCCGTTCGGGGCCGGGGCCGGCCATGACGTTCAGGTAGTACAGCGGGTGTCCGGGCTGGGCGATCGACGGGCCGTGCCAGCCGTCGGGTACGAGGACGGCGTCACCGTCCCGGACCTCGGCGAGGAGCTCGGCGCCGCCGGGCCGGGAGGGGGAGATCCGCTGGTAGGCGAGGGCGCCCGGGCCCTCGATCTCGTAGTAGTAGATCTCTTCGAGGACGGACTCGGCGCCGGGGCGGTGCTCGTCGTGCTTGTGCGGCGGGTACGAGGACCAGTTGCCGCCGGGCGTGACGACCTCGACGGCGATGAGCCGGTCGCAGGCGAAGGCGTCCGCCGAGGCGAAGTTCCGTACCCGGCGGGCGCGGTTGCCGCTGCCGCGGGTCTCGACGGGAACCTCCGGCGCGGGGCCGTAGCGGGCGGGGAGTCGTCGCTCGCACTTCGCTCCTGCCAAAGCGAAGCGGCCTCCCGCACCGGAGGCGATCTGGGCGTGGGCGTCGCGCGGTACATAGGCGAAGTCGGACACTCCGTCGAACACGCTCGTGCGGCCCTGGAGTTCGAGGATCTCTCCGTCGACGCGCACGCTACAGGCACCGGAGAGGGGAAGCACGACCCATTCGGAATCCCCGCTCCCGAAGGAGTGGATCCCGCCCGGTCCGAGGGTGAGGACCCGGAGGGCGGAGTACGTCCAGCCGGCCCGCCCGGGGTCGATGTCGAGCCCGTACGGGCCGCGGGCGGCGGTTCCGGCGGGGAGGTGGAGGGACGGGGGGTGACGGGTGCTCATGACTCACCCCTACCCGTTTTCCGCCAGGGTTCCGGAGCCCGTCGCGAGTGCCTCGGCGATCTCGGCGGCGTACGGCATGGCGGACGAGCAGGCGAGGCGGCCCGCGACGATCGCGCCGGCGGCGTTGGCGTGGCGCACGGTGGACTCCAGGTCCCGGCCGGCGAGCAGTCCGTGGACGAGCGCCCCGCCGAACGCGTCGCCCGCGCCGAGGCCGTTGACCACCTCCACCGGCAGCGGCGGCACCTCGGCGCTCGTCCCGTCGGCGGCGAGCGCGAGGACGCCCCCGGGGCCCCGCTTGACGACGGCGAGCCGGAGGCCGGTGTCCCCTCCGGCGGCGAGCAGCGCGCGGGCGGCCGCGTACGGCTCGCGTTCCCCGGTCGCCACCTCGCACTCGTCGACGTTGCCGACGACGACGGTCGCGTGCCGCAGCGCCTCGGCGTAGTACGGGCGGGCGGCGGGCGGGTCCGTCCAGAACATCGGCCGCCAGTCCAGGTCGAGGACCGTCACCTCCCGCCCGGACCTGGCCCGCAGCGCCTCCAGGGTCGCGGCGCGGCTCGGCTCGGCGCACAGGCCCGTGCCGGTCGCCCAGAGGACCCGGGCGGCGCGGATCGCGTCGAGGTCCAGCTCGTGCGGATGGATCTCCAGGTCGGGGGCCTTGGGGCGGCGGTAGAAGGTGAGGGGGAAGTCGTCGGGCGGGAAGAGGGCGCAGAAGGTGACGGGGGTGGGGTACGCGTCGACCTCGGTCACCCAGCGGTCGTCCACCCCGAAGCCCTTCAGCTCGCGGCGCAGATAGGTGCCGAAGGGGTCGGCGCCGGTGCGGGAGACGAGTGCGGTGCGCAGGCCGAGCCGGGCGGCGGCGACGGCGACGTTCGCCGGGGAGCCGCCGAGGAATTTGGCGAAGGTGTCGACCCGGTCGAGCCCGACCCCGGTCTGGAGCGGGTACAGGTCCACGCCGAGGCGCCCCATGGTGATCAGGTCGTACGGCTCCGACTCCACCCGCGCCACCTCTCGCGTCCGGCTTCCGCACCCAGGTCTAGCCGTCCGCCGGGAGGCGTGTCAATGATATGTCCGGACATTCTGACGACCGGACGGGCCCGTGCGGGCCGGAGCGGCCTCCTTGACGCTGCTCACGGGCCCCGGTCAAGGTGGCAGGCATGACGACGTCGTCACCGCAGCCGCCCTCGCCCCCGTCCCCGCCCCGTATCCGGATCGGCTCCGCCCCGGACTCCTGGGGGGTGTGGTTCCCCGACGATCCCCGGCAGGTGCCGTGGCAGCGCTTCCTGGACGAGGTGTCCGGCTCGGGCTACGAGTGGATCGAGCTCGGCCCGTACGGCTATCTGCCCACCGATCCGGCCGTCCTGACGGAGGAGACCGCGCGGCGCGGGCTGCGGGTGTCGGCGGGGACGGTCTTCACCGGCCTGCACCACGGCCCGGGCGTCTGGGACCGGACCTGGGCGCACGTCGCCGAGAACGCGGCCCTGGCGCAGGCGGTGGGCGCGGGCCATCTGGTCGTCATCCCGTCGTTCTGGCGGGACGACCGGACGGGCGAGGTCCTGGAGGACCGCACGCTCACCGCCGCGCAGTGGCGGGACCTGACGGGTCTCACCGAGCGGCTCGGCCGGGAGGTGCGCGAGCGGTACGGGCTGCGGATCGTCGTCCATCCGCATGCCGACACGCATCTGGACGGCGAGGAGAGCGTGACGCGGTTCCTGGACGCGACCGACCCGGAGGCGGTCTCGCTCTGTCTGGACACCGGGCACTACGCGTACGCCGGCGGGGACAGCGTCGCGTTGATCGAGACGTACGGCGAGCGGATCGGCTACCTGCATCTCAAGCAGGTCGACCCGGAGATCCTGGCGGGCGTGGTGGCCGAGGGGGTGCCGTTCGGGCCGGCGGTCGCGCGCGGTGTGATGTGCGAGCCGCCGGCAGGGGTGCCGGCCCTGGAGCCGGTGCTCGCGGCCGCCTCGGCCCTGGACGTGGACCTGTTCGCGATCGTCGAGCAGGACATGTACCCCTGCGAGCCGGACGTTCCGTACCCGATCGCGCTCCGTACCCGGCGCTATCTCCGCTCCTGCGGCGTGTGACCGGCGCGCGCGGGCCCTTATCTCTCCGGCCGGGGACGCCGCACGCGGACACACCGATGCCCCGCTGCCACACTTTCGTCACGCGCGTCCCTTCGGCGTCACGCATATCTCCGTTACGCGGGCTTTCCGTCACAGGCCCTCGACAGGCGCTCCCCTCCTGTCTGGCGGGGTCGTTGCAGGGGGCAATGGCTCAGTGATCGCCATCGCATGCCCGCAGCGCCCCCGAACGGCACCCCCGCCGCCGCTGCGTGGCGCGCAGGGAGGTACCAGGCATGACGGACAGAACGCTCTGGTCGTACAAGGACATCGCCGCACACATCCGGGTGCAGCCCGACACGGTCCGCTCCTACCGGAAGCACGGACTGCTGCCGGCCCCCGACCAGGTGGAGTCGGGCAAGCCCTTCTGGTACGCGGACACGATCCGCGCCTGGGTCGCCAGCCGCCCCGGCAACCGGGGCCGCCGCGACTGACCTGACGTACCGCCCCTTCTCTCCCCCGCGGGGCCGGACCCGGTGATCCCGGGTCCGGCCCCGCGCCTGTCGCGAAGACATGCCACGAAGGACCGCCGCGAAGGACTGTCACGCAGGCGCGTCACGAGGGCGTGTCACCGGTGGAGCGGGGCCATCTCCTTGCGCTCCTCGACCACCGCGCCCCCGTCCGGCACCGGCGCGGGCGCGTCCGACTCGCTGATGCCGAAGCGGTCGTGGAACCGCCGCAGCGGGCCGGGGGCCCACCAGGTGAGGCGGCCGGTCAGCTTCATCACGGAGGGGACGAGGAGACTGCGGACCACCATCGCGTCCATGAGGACGGCGAGGGCGACGCCGAGGCCGAGCATCTTGGTGTTGGTGACGCGGGAGGTGCCGATGGCGACCATGACGACGGCGAGGATCACGGCGGCCGCGGTGATGAGGCCGCCGGTGTGGCGCAGGCCGAAGCGGACGGAGTGCTCGTGGTCGCCGGTGCGGTCGTACTCCTCCTTGATGCGGGAGAGCAGGAACACCCCGTAGTCCATGGAGAGTCCGAAGGCCACGCAGAACATGAGCACCGGCAGGGTGGTCTCGATGTCCCCGGTGGAGGTGAAGCCGAGGAGTCCGGCGAGATGCCCGTCCTGGAAGACCCAGACCACCGCCCCGAACATCGCCGTGAGGCTGAGGGCGTTGAGGACGACGGCCTGGACGGGTATGAGGACGCTGCCGGTGAGCAGGAAGACGAGGAGCAGGGTGACGATCACGATGATCGCCGCGGCCCAGGGCAGCCGCTCGGCGAGGGCGTCCTTGGAGTCGACGAGGACGGCCGCCTGTCCGGTGACGGAGGTCTCGAACGGGGCCGGTGCGGCGCGCAGTTCGGCCACGGTCCGCTGGGCCTGGGCTCCGACGGTCTCACCCTCGGGGACGACGGTGAAGTAGGCGTGGCCGCCGGCGGCGGTCACCGGCCCGTCGGCCCGGACCACACCGCCGAGTGCGCCGATCCGGTCCCGGAAGGCCGCGTACTGCGCCGGGGTGGCCTCGCCCTCGGCCAGGACGGTGAGGGTGCCGCCGGGGTCGCCGGGGAAACCGTGCCGCAGCTCGTCCTGGACGACCCGGGAGGCGGCGGTGACGGGGAGCTGACGGTCGTCGGCGGTGCCGAACTTCACGCCGAGGAAGGGCAGTCCGAGGAGGACGAGTCCGGCGGTGGTGAGGACGGCGAAGACCGGCGCCCTGCGCATCACGAGCGCGGCTGCCCGCCCCCAGCCCGCGCCCTCGCCGTCCCCGGCGGGGCCCGCGCCCGGCGCTCCGCCGCGCCGGAGGAGGCGCCGCAGGTCGAGCGCGTTGACCCGGTCGCCGAGCAGCACGAGGGCCGCCGGGAGCAGGGTGAGGGCGGCGGTCGCGGCGAGCAGGACCACGGCGATCCCGGCGTACGCGAAGGAGCGCAGGAAGTACTGCGGGAAGACCAGCATCGCGGCGAGGGAGACGGCGACGGTCAGGGCGGAGAAGAGCACGGTCCGCCCGGCGGTGCGCAGGGTGGTGCGGACGGCGGCGTACGTGTCGGCCCCGGTGGCGAGTTCCTCGCGGTAGCGGCGGACGACGAACAGGGCGTAGTCGATGGCGAGCCCGAGGCCGAGGGCCGTGGTCAGGTTCTGCGCGAAGACGGAGACGTCGGTGAACTCGGTGATGCCGCGCAGGACGGCGTTGGTGCCGAGGATGGCGACGATGCCGACGCCGAGCGGCAGCAGGGCGGCGACGGCACTGCCGAAGACCATGACGAGCAGGATCAGGGTGAGGGGCAGGGCGATGAGCTCGGCCCGCAGCAGGTCCTCCTGGATGACCGTCTGCATCTCGTGACGGACGGCGAGTCCGCCGCCGAGGGAGACCTCCACGGGGCCGTGGGTGCCCCGGTACTCGGGGGCGATCCGGTCGAGGACCGCGGCGGCGTCCTTCTCCTCGCCGGCGATCCGGGCGGCTATCACGGCCTTGCGGCCGTCCCCGGAGCGGAGGGCGGGGGAGCCGGTGGACCAGTAGGAGCCGACGCCGTCGACGCCCGGCTCGGCGTCGAGCCGCTCGGCGAGCCGGCGCGCCTCGGCGGCGACCGCGGGCGCGTCGGCGCCGGCCGCTCCGGCGTCGACGAGCAGGAGCAGATTGGGCTGGGAGCCGGGGAACTGGCGCCCGAGGGCCTCGGTCGCGTACGTGGACTCGGCGGCCGGGTCCTCCCAGCCGCCGCTGCCCATCCGGTCGGCGACCCCGCCGCCGGCCAGGACCGCGAGGGCGGTGAGGACGAGGGCGACGAGCAGGGTGAGGCGCGGCCGGACGGTCACGAACCGCGTCCAGCCGCCCGCCCCCTCGCCCTTCGGCGATCCGCCGCCACCCGCCGGGGGCTCGCTGGATCCGGCCCCGCCGGGCGCTGATTTCTTGACTTCGGCCATGACGAGGTGTCCCCTTCACCTGACCCCTGCGCTCGCTTCCCGGCAGGTCACATGGGTCGCCCATTGCCATAGACTGGCAAACACGAGTGATCACTCGCGTTTCACAAGAATGCGAGCGACCTCTCGTGTTTGTCAAACGTGTGAGGAGAGCTGGGGACAGCCATGTCCGAAGAACCGAAGCCGCGCCGCCGTCAGGCGCGGGGCGAGCGCCGTATCGCGCAGCTGCTCCAGGCCGCCGCGAGCGTCTTCTGTGCGAACGGCTACACGGCGTCCAGCACCAACGCGATCGCCCGCGAGGCCCATGTCTCGCCCGGCACGCTCTACCAGTACTTCCCCAACAAGGAAGCCATCGCGATCGAGTTGGGCGAGCGCCTGCTGCACCAGATGCGCGAGGCCCACGGCCAGGCGTTCACCCCGGAGAACCTCGCCCTGCCGCTGCCCGGACTGCTGGACGCCGTCGTCGACCCGTTGATCGAGTTCAACTGCGCCAACCCGGCCTTCCTCGCCCTGATGCACGGCTCCGAGGTCCCCGGCCGGATCGCGGAGGAGCACGACGAACTGCACGCGACCCTGCTCACCCGCGTGCAGGAGGTGATCGCCCACTACGCGCCCGCGCTTCCCGCCGAGGACCGCCTCCGGACGGCGGGCATGGCCTTCGCCGCCTTCAAGGGGGGCCTGGACCTCGTCCTCGCCGCGCCGGAGGGGGCCGAGCGGGACGCCACGATCGCGGAGCTCAAGACGCTCCTCCTGCGCTACCTCTCCCCCTTGGTCGAGTCCCCCTCGGTCGAGTCCCACTCGGTCGAGTCCCACTCGGTCGAGAGTCCGGTCACCACGACTCCGAGCCGCTGATCCGCTCGGCCGGAAGGCCCTCCCGCGTCCCGGAGCACGGGCAGGACGGTGCCGAGCGCGGTGCTGGTCAGCGCGACGCCGATGAAGACGCCCTTGGTGTAGCCGCCGCCGAGGAGGACACCGGTGGCCAGTCCGAGCCCGAGGGCGATCAGCCAGGCCCGGACGGATCGCCGGAGGGCGTCGCCGCGGACCTTGCCGAACTCGATCTCGTATCCCGCGAGGAAGATCAGCATGGCGAGGCCGAGCTCCGAGAGCCCGTCGATCAGCGCGTCCGGGCGCGCCCGGTCCAGGACGTCGGGGCCGATGCCGAGCAGGATCTCGAAGATGACGAGGGGGACGGGGAGCCATCACCCGACTCCGTAGGCGAGCAGCGGCGCCAGGACGGTGATCGCCATGATCAGGATGAGCGCGGTCCCCGATTGCGACATGTCGGCTATCTACCCTGGAGTCCGGCCGGGGTCGCGAGCGCGGCACGGCCGGACTCGACTGGATTTTATACCCCCTAGGGGTATAAAATGCCGACGTACGGTCCTGAACCCCACGAGGAGAACGCCATGACCGCAGAGACGAAGACCGACCTCACCACCGTCTACCAGGTCAAGGGCATGACCTGCGGCCACTGCGAGGGCGCGGTGTCGAGCGAGATCTCCGAGCTTCCCGGCGTCTCGTCGGTGACGGCCGTCGCCTCCACGGGTCAGGTGACCGTCGTCTCCGCCGCCCCGCTCGACGAGGAGGCCGTCCGCGCCGCCGTCGACGAGGCCGGCTACGAGCTGGTCTGACCGCTCACCCCGTCGACACGCCGCAGGGCCGTACCGTTACCGGGTACGGCCCTGCTCCCCTTTGGAACCGCACATGACCTCCAGCACCACCGCACCCCCCGTCGATGTCGCGGTCACCGAGCTGACGATCGGCGGGATGACCTGCGCCTCCTGCGCGGCCCGCGTCGAGAGGAAGCTCAACCGCATCGTCGGGGTGACCGCGACCGTCAACTACGCCACGGAGAAGGCGCGGATCGAGCACCCCCCGGAGGTCGGGGTCGACACGCTGATCGCCACCGTCGTCAAGACCGGCTACACGGCGGAGGAACCTCCGCCGCCGGAGCCCGAACCGACCGCCGTAGCGGAGGATCGGGAGACCGCCCCGGACCCCGAACTCGCCTCCCTCCGGCAGCGGCTCACCGTCTCCGCGCTGCTCTCCGCGCCCGTCGTCCTGCTCGCCATGGTCCCGAGCCTCCAGTTCGACAACTGGCAGTGGCTCTCGCTCACCCTCGCCGCCCCCGTCGTCGTCTGGGGCGGGCTTCCCTTCCACCGGGCCGCCTGGACCAACCTCCGGCACGGCGCCGCCACCATGGACACCCTCGTCTCGGTCGGCACCCTCGCCGCCTTCGGCTGGTCGCTCTGGGCCCTCTTCCTCGGCGACGCGGGCATGCCCGGCATGCGGCACGGCTTCGACCCGACCGTCGACCGCTCCGAGGCCTCGTCCGCGATCTATCTGGAGGTCGCGGCGGGGGTCGTCACCTTCATCCTCCTCGGCCGCTACCTGGAGGCCCGTGCCAAGCGGAAGGCGGGCACGGCACTCCGGGCCCTGATGGAACTCGGCGCCAAGGACGTTGCCGTCCTGCGCGGGGGCACGGAAGTGCGGGTGCCGGTCGCCGCGCTGCGGACCGGCGACCTCTTCGTCGTACGGCCCGGGGAGAAGATCGCCACCGACGGCACCGTCGCCGAGGGCGCGTCGGCCGTCGACGCCTCCCTGCTCACCGGCGAGTCACTGCCGCTGGACGTCGCCGCGGGCAGCGACGTCACCGGCGGCTGCGTCAACGTCTCGGGCCGCCTCGTCGTCCGGGCCACCCGTGTCGGCGCCGACACCCAGCTCGCCCGCATGGCGAAGCTCGTCGAGGACGCCCAGAACGGCAAGGCCGAGGTACAGCGGCTCGCCGACCGGATCTCGGCCGTCTTCGTGCCGGTGGTCCTGCTCGTCGCGCTCGGCACCCTCGTCACCTGGCTGCTGCTGACCGACGACCCGACGGCCTCCTTCACCGCCGCCGTCGCCGTCCTGATCATCGCCTGCCCCTGCGCCCTGGGCCTCGCGACCCCGACCGCGCTCATGGTCGGCACCGGCCGCGGCGCGCAGCTCGGCATCCTGATCAAGGGCCCCGAGGTCCTGGAGTCCACCCGCCGCGTCGACACGATCGTCCTCGACAAGACGGGCACGGTCACCACGGGCCGCATGCGGCTGGCCGGTGTGCGCGTGTACGGCGGTAAGTACGGCACCGACGCCACCGACGAGACCGAGCTGCTACGGCTGGCCGGGGCCCTGGAGCACTCTTCCGAGCACCCGGTGGCCCGCGCGGTCGCGGGCGGCGCCGTCGAGCGCTGCGGGGAGCTCCCCGTACCGAAGACCTTCGAGAACGTCCCCGGGCTCGGCGTCCGCGGCTCGGTCGAGGGCCACCTGGTCCTCGTCGGCCGTGCCGCGCTGCTGACGGCGGAGGGCGTCGACGTGCCGGCGGGCGGGGAGCCCGGTGCCGTCCACGTCGCCTGGGACGGGGTCGCCCGGGGCACCCTGACCGTCGCGGACACCGTCAAGGACACCAGCGCGGAGGCGGTGGCCCGGCTGCGGGGCCTCGGCCTGCGGCCGGTCCTCCTCACCGGGGACCACCGGGTGGTGGCGGAGGCCGTGGCGGCGGAGGTCGGCATCGACGAGGTGATCGCCGAGGTGCTGCCGGAGGAGAAGGCCGAGGTGATCCGGAGGCTCCAGGCGGAGGGCCGGACGGTCGCGATGGTCGGCGACGGGGTGAACGACGCGGCGGCCCTCGCGACGGCGGACCTGGGCCTGGCGATGGGGACGGGCACGGACGCGGCGATCGAGGCGAGCGATCTGACCCTGGTACGGGGCGATTTGCGGGTCGCGGCCGACGCGATCCGGCTCGCCCGCCGCACCCTGGCGACGATCAGGGGAAATCTGGGCTGGGCCTTCGGCTACAACGTGGCGGCGCTGCCGCTCGCCGCGGCCGGACTCCTGAACCCGATGATCGCGGGCCTGGCGATGGCCTTTTCGTCCGTCTTCGTCGTATCCAACAGCCTTCGTCTCCGCCGCTTCACGTGAATTCACCCACGCGTGACGCACAGGACCTTCACAAAGAGACCTAGATCACAGATATTGGGGGGTAACCATCTGGGCTGTTCGCGAGTCTAAGTGGGCGATGCCGAGAACGTCTTGGGGGACGTTCATGGAATGTCTTGGGGGACGTTCCAGGCAAGCGTTGGCCGGGGCACGTGCACCGGGGAGCTTTGAGCGGCCCTCCCGTACGTACCCCGGCAGACCGCGCCGCGCCGACCCGCGTAGCTTCTGCGACACCCGCAGACGCCCGGCCCGGATCCCGTGGGGGGAATCCGCACCGGGACATGGGAAGCGCCCCGCTCGTCGACCCGTGGGGGGATCGACGGCGGGGCGCTTCCTCTTTTTCGGAGGCTCGGTTCGCCTCCACAGGCATCGTGAACCGACCAGGGGGAACGCCCCCGGTCACGGCGAAGGCTCTAGCGCGCCTCGACCGGGACGAAGTCGCGGAGGACCTCGCCGGTGTAGATCTGGCGCGGGCGGCCGATGCGGGAGCCGGGCTCCTTGATCATCTCGTGCCACTGGGCGATCCAGCCGGGCAGGCGGCCGAGCGCGAAGAGGACGGTGAACATCTCGGTCGGGAAGCCCATCGCGCGGTAGATGAGGCCCGTGTAGAAGTCCACGTTGGGGTAGAGGTTGCGCGAGACGAAGTACTCGTCGGAGAGCGCGTGCTCCTCCAGCTTGAGCGCGATGTCCAGCAGCTCGTCGGACTTGCCGAGGGCCGAGAGGACGTCGTGCGCCGCCGCCTTGATGATCTTGGCGCGCGGGTCGAAGGACTTGTACACCCGGTGGCCGAAGCCCATCAGGCGGACGCCGTCCTCCTTGTTCTTCACCTTGCGGATGAAGGAGTCGACATCGCCGCCGTTGGCCTTGATGCCCTCGAGCATCTCCAGGACCGACTGGTTGGCGCCACCGTGCAGCGGGCCCCACAGGGCCGAGATGCCGGCGGAGATCGAGGCGAACATGTTCGCCTGCGAGGAGCCGACCAGACGCACGGTGGAGGTCGAGCAGTTCTGCTCGTGGTCCGCGTGCAGGATCAGCAGCTTGTCGAGCGCGTTGACGACGACCGGGTCCAGGTCGTACTCCTGCGCCGGGACCGAGAAGGTCATGCGCAGGAAGTTCTCGACGTACCCGAGGTCGTTGCGCGGGTAGACGAACGGGTGGCCGATCGACTTCTTGTACGCATACGCCGCGATCGTCGGCAGCTTCGCGAGCAGCCGGATCGTGGAGAGGTGACGCTGCTCCTCGTCGAACGGGTTGTGGCTGTCCTGGTAGAAGGTGGACAGCGCGGAGACCACCGAGGACAGCATCGCCATCGGGTGGGCGTCCCGCGGGAAACCGCGGAAGAAGTTCTTGACGTCCTCGTGGACGAGCGTGTGCTGCGTGATCTCGTTCTTGAAGGTCGCCAGCTCGTCGACCTTGGGCAGCTCACCGTTGATCAGCAGGTACGCCACCTCAAGGAAGGTGGAGCGCTCGGCCAGCTGCTCGATGGGGTAACCGCGGTACCGCAGAATCCCCTGCTCACCGTCGAGGTAGGTGATCGCGGATTTATAGGCGGCGGTGTTGCCGTATCCGCTGTCCAGGGTGACCAGACCGGTCTGGGCTCGGAGTTTCCCGATGTCGAAGCCCTTGTCGCCGACGGTGCTCTCGACCACCGGGTAGGTGTATTCACCGTCCGCGTACCGCAGTACTACAGAGTTGTCGCTCACGTCATCCCTCACCGACGTAGTGCCTCTTCTTCGAGGTGCCCTGACTGTCTCTACCATCCCCCATTTGGCTCAGGAGAGTGCACTCGGGGTCGACCATTGGGCCAATCGGCGGCACTCAGTGCCGCCAACCTTCATATCCTGCCCCCTTCGCCCCGGTTCCGGTAGTCCTCCGTGATCTTTCACACGGGGGCACCGCCTGTGAGCCGAAACGCGAGTGCGGTAAAGCGTCTACCCGCGGAGACCGTCCGGACCGCCTGGGCGATCGCCCGGCGGGAGCCGACGAGGACCACGAGCTTCTTCGCGCGGGTCACGGCGGTGTAGAGCAGGTTCCGCTGCAGCATCATCCAGGCACTCATCGTGACCGGGATCACCACGGCCGGATACTCACTGCCCTGCGAACGGTGGATGGTGACCGCGTACGCGTGGGCGAGCTCGTCCAGTTCGTCGAAGTCGTACGGCACCTCCTCGTCCTCGTCCGTCCGCACCGTCAGCTTCTGCTCGACGGGGTCCAGCTGCGTCACGACGCCGACGGTGCCGTTGAAGACCCCATTGGCCCCCTTGTCATAGTTGTTCCTGATCTGGGTGACTTTGTCACCTACGCGGAAGACCCGGCCGCCGAACCGCTTCTCCGGCAGATCGGGGCGGCCCGGAGTGATGACCTGCTGCAGCAGTCCGTTGAGCGAGCCCGCACCGGCCGGGCCCCGGTGCATGGGGGCGAGAACCTGCACGTCACGGCGGGGGTCGAGGCCGAACTTGGCCGGAATCCGCCGGGCCGCGACGTCCACGGCGACCCGGGCGGCGTCCTCGGTCTCCTCCTCGACGAAGAGGAAGAAGTCCGGCAGGCCCTCGGTCTTCGGCGGGGTGCCGGCGTTGATCCGGTGCGCGTTGGTGACGACCCCGGACTCCTGCGCCTGACGGAAGATCCGGGTCAGCCGGACCGCCGGTACGGGGCTTCCCGGAGCGAGCAGATCGCCGAGGACCTCGCCCGCGCCGACCGACGGGAGCTGGTCCACATCGCCCACGAGGAGCAGATGGGCCCCCGGTGCCACCGCCTTGACCAGCTTGTTCGCCAGGAGCAGGTCGAGCATGGAGGCCTCGTCGACCACGACCAGGTCCGCGTCGAGCGGCCGGTCCCGGTCGTAGGCCGCGTCGCCGCCCGGCTTGAGTTCCAGGAGCCGGTGAACGGTGGAGGCCTCCGCGCCGGTCAGCTCCGCGAGCCGCTTGGCCGCCCGCCCCGTGGGAGCGGCGAGGACGACCTTGGCCCTCTTGGCGCGGGCCAGCTCCACGATGGAGCGGACCGTGAACGACTTGCCGCAGCCGGGGCCGCCGGTGAGCACGGCGACCTTCCGGGTGAGCGCGAGCCGGACGGCCTCCTCCTGCTCCGGCGCGAGCGAGGCCCCCGTCCGGTCCGCGAGCCAGGCGAGGGCCTTGTCCCAGGCCACGTCCCGGAAGGCCGGCATCCGGTCCTCCTCGGCCCGCAGCAGCCGCCGGAGCTGTCCGGCGAGCGACAGCTCGGCCCGGTGGAAGGGGATCAGGTACACGGCGGTGACCGGTGTCCCCTCGGGACCCGGCACCGTCTCCCGTACGACCCCCTCGGGGTCCTCGGCCAGCTCGGCGAGGCACTCGATGACAAGCCCCGTGTCGACCTGGAGGAGCTTCACCGCGTCGGCGATCAGCCGCTCCTCGGGGAGGAAGCAGTGCCCCTGGTCGCTGGACTGCGAGAGGGCGTACTGCAGGCCGGCCTTCACCCGGTCGGGGCTGTCGTGGGGTATGCCCACGGCCTGGGCGATCTTGTCGGCGGTGAGGAAGCCGATGCCCCAGACGTCGGCGGCGAGCCGGTAGGGCTGGTTCCGCACGATGGAGATCGAGGCGTCCCCGTACTTCTTGTAGATCCGGACCGCGATGGAGGTGGAGACACCGACGCCCTGGAGGAAGACCATCACCTCCTTGATCGCCTTCTGCTCCTCCCAGGCCGCGCTGATCTTCTTCGTGCGCTTGGGACCCAGGCCCGGGACCTCGATCAGGCGGCCGGGGGCCTCCTCAAGGATCCGGAGGGTGTCCAGGCCGAAGTGCTGGGTGATGCGATCGGCGAAGACGGGGCCGATGCCCTTGACGAGACCCGAGCCGAGATAGCGGCGGATGCCCTGGATCGTGGCGGGCAGCAGGGTCGTGTAGTTCTCGACGGTGAACTGCTTGCCGTACTGCGGATGCGAGCCCCAACGGCCCTCCATCCGCAGCGACTCCCCCGGCTGCGCCCCGAGCAGCGCCCCGACCACGGTGAGCAGGTCCCCGGCGCCGCGCCCGGTGTCGACGCGGGCGACCGTGTACCCGCTCTCCTCGTTGGCGTAGGTGATCCGCTCCAGGACCCCTTCGAGTACGGCCGACCCCGGACCACGACCTTCGTTGGACATGCCCCGAAGGTAGCGAACCGGTCGGACAGCGTGTGCGCCCGTGTGGACAACTCCCCCTCCGGGGCGCCCGGCTCGGCTCAGCCGCCCGGATTCCACTCCTTCCGCTCCACGCTGTGGTGCTCCACGGGCCGGTCCGTCCCCAGCTTCGCCGGGATCAGGAGTCCGCCGAGACCCGTCCCGATCAACCCGACGGCATCAACACCGCCCACAGCCAGTCCGGCACGGCCCCCGCGCCCGCCTTCCAGGACGCCGGGCGGGTCGGAGGGTCCCCCGGCAAGGCGCTCCGGGTGCCGCACAAGAGGGCAGGTCGTAGCGTTTCCGGCATGAGCGAAACCTTCGAGGACGAGGTCCTGAACGAGCTGGGCGACGACCGCCTCCAGGAGATCGCCGGCCTGCTCGGCACGGACCCCGCGGGGGCGCGGCCGGTCGTGGGCCGTTCGGTGGCCGAACTCTCCGGCGAGCTGCGCCAGGCGGCGGCCGAGCCGGCCAGCGCGGACGAGGTCCGCGCCGCCGTCGACGAGGTGACCTCGGCCGAACCCCCGCTCCAGGGCGTCGCCGGCTTCGGCGGCCTCGCGGCCGGCGGCCTGATGGCCGGAGTCCTGGGCAGACTGGCCCGCCCGGCGGCGAACGCGATCGCGAGGAAGACCGGCATCCCGGCGGCCGCGGTGTCCCGAGCGGTCGACATCCTGGTGCCGGTCGTCCTCGCGGTCATGACGAAGCGCGCGGCGACGAAGAGGAGCGGCGGCGCGGCGGCGGACGGCCTGGGCGACCTCCTGGGCGGCCCGGGGAAGTAGCGCGGCGCCCGCAGAGGTCGCCGCTACCATGTGGGAGAAGTGGGCAAAGCTCCCACATGACACACATGGAGGCCGACCATGGGCGTGACCAACGTGGACGTGGACGACGACGTACTCGCCGAAGCCGCGAAACTCCTCGGCACGACCACGAAGAAGGACACCATCAACACTGCCCTGGAAGAGGTCATAAGGCGTCATCACCGCCGCGCGGCGTTCGGGCGTCTCGCGGAACGCGGCGCGCGAGGCGACCTGGAGCGCACGCGCCGGGACTGGGAAGCCCGCAAGGCCGCCCAGCACGGCGAGGGCGCGGAGTGATCGCCTACCTCATCGACACCAGCGCATACGTCCACCTCGGCACCGATCCCGCCGCACATCGACGCTGGGACGCCGAGATCGAAACGGGCTCCATCGGCATGTGCGAAGCCACCCGGACGGAGATCCTCTTCAGCGCCGTGACCGCGGACGATCGCGATGAGACCGAAGAGGACCTCGCGGCCCTGTTCGCGCCGGTGCGCGTCCCCAAGGACGCGTGGCGATGGGTGGAGACCGCCCAGTACAAGCTGACGCAGAAGGGGCAGCACCGCGCGGCGGGCGTCGTGGATCTGCTTCTCTGCGCCACGGCGGTCCACCACGGGTTGACCCTCCTTCACAGGGACAACGACTTCGCCACCGTCGCCCGCGTCCTCAAAGAGGTCGAGCAGCAGGACGTGCGGCACCTGGGCGAGTGACCGCCCGCCCACCGCAGGCCCCTCGTACCTCACACCGACAGGAACGCCTCCAGCGTCTCCTCCAGGACCTCGACGCCGTTCCTCGACCACAGGTCGTCGTTGAAGATCTCCACCTCCACCGGGCCCGTCCAGCCCGCCTTCTCCGTCAGGTCCGCCCAGGCCCGCAGGTCGATCGCGCCGGTGCCCAGTTGGCCTCGGCCGGTCAGGACGCCGGCCGGGAGGGGGGTGGTCCAGTCGGCGAGCTGGAAGGAGTGGATGCGGCCCGCCGCGCCCGCGCGTTCGACCGCCGCCGGGGCGCGGTCGTCCCACCAGAGGTGGTACGTGTCGACCACCACGCCCACCTGCTCGGGCGGGAAGTGCTCGGCGACGGCCAGCGCCTGGTCCAGGGTGGACACCGCGCAGCGGTCGGCGGCGTACATGGGGTGGAGGGGCTCGACCGCCAGGCGGATTCCGCGTTCGCCCGCGTAGGGGGCCAGCGCCCCGATCGCCTCGGTGATGCGGGCGCGGGCCGAGGGCAGGTCCGGGAAGGCGGGGGTGAGGCCGCCGGAGACCAGGACGACGGTGTCCGTGCCGAGCGTGACCGCCTCGTCGATCGCCGTACGGTTCTCCTCCTCCCAGCCGTCCGAGGTGAAGAAGCCGCCGCGGCAGAGGGTGGTGACCGTCAGGCCCGCGTCCCGCACGAGCTCGGCCGCCGCCTCGACGCCGTACTCCTGGACCGGCTCGCGCCACAGTCCCACGCCCGGGATGCCGAGCCGGACGCAGTGGGCGACCAGGTCGGGGAGGGACAGCTGCTTGACCGTCATCTGGTTGACGCTGAAGCGGTCGAGGTTCATCACAGGCCTCCCTGGACCGTCAGGAGGGAGCGCATGCGCGATTCCGCGAGCGCCGGGTCCGGGAACAGGCCCAGGCCGTCCGCCAGTTCGTACGCCTTCGCGAGGTGCGGCAGCGAGCGGGCGGACTGCAGGCCGCCGACCATCGTGAAGTGGTCCTGGTGGCCGGCGAGCCAGGCGAGGAGGACGACTCCCGTCTTGTAGAAGCGGGTCGGCGCCCGGAAGAGGTGCCGGGACAGGGCGACCGTCGGGTCGAGGACGGCACGGAAACCGTTTACATCACCCGTGTCGAGAGCCCGTACCGCCTCCGCCGCGAGCGGCGCCAGCGGGTCGAAGATGCCCAGCAGGGCGTGGCTGAAGCCCTGTTCGTCCCCCGCGATCAGCTCCGGGTAGTGGAAGTCGTCGCCCGTGTAGCAGCGCACGCCCTCCGGGAGGCGGCGGCGCAGTTCGACCTCGCGCCGGGCGTCCAGGAGGGAGACCTTGATGCCGTCGACCTTGTCCGGGTGCGCGGCGATGACCTCCAGGAACGTCTCGGTCGCGGTGTCCAGGTCGCCCGAGCCCCAGTACCCGTCGAGCGCCGGGTCGAACATCGGGCCGAGCCAGTGCAGGACGACCGGCTCGCTCGCCTGGCGGAGGAGGTGGCCGTACAGGTCGAGGTAGTCCTCCGGTCCCGAGGCCGCCGCGGCGAGGGCACGGGAGGCCATCAGGATGGCCTGGGACCCGGTCTCCTCGACGAGCGCGAGCTGCTCCTCGTACGCCTTGCGGACCGCCGCCAGGCCGGCGGGGCCGGTGAGCCGGTCGGATCCGGCGAGTTGGTCGGTGCCGACGCCGCAGGCGATCCGGCCGCCGACCGCCTTGGCCTCCGCCGCGCTGCGGCGGATCAGCTCGGCCGCCCCCGTCCAGTCGAGGCCCATCCCCCGCTGCGCGGTGTCCATGGCCTCGGCGACCCCGAGGCCGTGGGACCAGAGGTGGTGGCGGAAGGCGAGGGTGGCGTCCCAGTCGACCGCCGCGGGCGAGTCGGGGGTGGTGTCGGCGTACGGGTCGGCGACGACGTGGGCGGCGGAGAAGACCGTACGGGAGGTCAGGGGGCCGCCCCCGCCCGCGGTCAGCGGCTCGGTGCGCGGCGCGTACTCCCGTACGCCGCCGCCGGTCTCGGGCAGGCGGATCACAGGCTCACCTCCGGGACGTCGAGACGGCGGCCCTCGGCGGCGGACTTCAGGCCGAGTTCGGCGAGCTGGACACCGCGGGCGCCCGCGAGGAGGTCCCAGTGGTACGGCTCGTCGAGGACGACGTGCCGCAGGAAGAGCTCCCACTGGGCCTTGAAGCCGTTGTCGAACTCGGCGTTGTCGGGGACCTCCTGCCACTGGTCGCGGAAGGGCTCGGTGGCCGGAATGTCGGGGTTCCAGACGGGCTTGGGCGTCGCCGAGCGGTGCTGGACGCGGCAGTTGCGCAGTCCGGCGACGGCGGAGCCGTGGGTGCCGTCGACCTGGAACTCGACGAGTTCGTCGCGGTTGACGCGGACGGTCCAGGAGGAGTTGATCTGGGCGATGGCGCCGCCCTCCAGCTGGAAGATGCCGTAGGCGGCGTCGTCGGCGGTGGCCTCGTACGGCTTGCCCTGCTCGTCCCAGCGGCGCGGGACGTGGGTGGCGACCTGGGCGGTGACGGAGGTGACGCGGCCGAACAGCTCGTGGAGCACGTACTCCCAGTGCGGGAACATGTCGACGACGATGCCGCCGCCGTCCTGGGAGCGGTAGTTCCAGCTGGGGCGCTGGGCGTCCTGCCAGTCGCCCTCGAAGACCCAGTAGCCGAACTCGCCGCGTACGGACAGGATCTCGCCGAAGAAGCCGCCGTCGATGAGGCGCTTGAGCTTGAGCAGGCCCGGCAGGAACAGCTTGTCCTGGACGACGCCGTGCTTGACGCCCTTCTCGGCGGCGAGCCGGGCGAGCTCCAGGGCGCCGGCGAGGTCGGCGGCCGTGGGCTTCTCGGTGTAGATGTGCTTGCCGGCGTGGACGGCCTTGGTGATCGCCTCGGCGCGGGCGGACGTGACCTGGGCGTCGAAGTAGATGTCGACGGTGTCGTCGGCGAGGACGGCGTCGAGGTCGGTGGACCACTCGGTGAGGCCGTGGCGCTCGGCGAGCGCGCGCAGGGCGGGCTCGCGGCGGCCGACGAGGACCGGCTCGGGCCAGAGGGTCTCGCCGTTGCCGAGGTCGAGGCCGCCCTGTTCGCGCAGGGCGAGGATCGAACGGACCAGGTGCTGGCGGTGTCCCATGCGCCCGGTGACGCCGTTCATGGCGATGCGGACTGTCCTGCGTGTCACGAAAGGTTCCTCTCCCCGGTGTTCCGCGCCTCGATAGAAAGCGCTTTCCATCGGCGATGACGCTAGCCTGCCGACATCGCCGTCGACAAGGCCCTGGAGGTACGCACACGATGACCGTCACCCTGGCGGACGTGGCCGCTCGCGCACGGGTCTCGCCCGCCACCGTCTCCCGCGTCCTCAACGGCAACTACCCGGTCGCCGAGTCGACCCGCGAGCGGGTCCTGCGAGCCGTGGACGAGCTGGACTACGTCCTCAACGGGCCCGCCAGCTCACTCGCCGCCGCCACCTCCGACCTCGTCGGCGTCCTCGTCCACGACATCGCCGACCCGTTCTTCGGGGTCATGGCGAGCGCGGCGCAGAGCTCCATCGGGGAAGGCGGATCGGGGCGCGGCGGCGGCGAGAAGCTCGCCGTCGTCTGCAACACCGGCGGCTCCCCCGAACGCGAACTGACCTACCTCACGCTGCTCCAGCGGCAGCGGGCCGCGGCCGTGATCCTCATGGGCGGCTCCCTGGAGGACCCCGAGCACCTGGCGGCGACGACCGGCAAGCTGGCCAAGCTGGCGGAGGCCGGGACCCGGGTCGTGCTCTGCGGACGCCCGCCGGTCACCGGCGACGCGAACGCGGCCGCGCTCGTCTTCGACAACCGGGGCGGCGCGCGCCGCCTCACCGAGCACCTGCTCGAACTCGGCCACCGGCACATCGGTTACGCGGCCGGCCCGGCCGACCGGACCACGACCCGGCACCGCCTGGAGGGCCACCGGGCGGCGCTCACGGCGGCGGGGATCGCGGAGGGGCCGACGGTCCACGGCCCGTACGACCGACAGGCGGGCTACCGGGCCACGGCCGAGCTCCTCGCCCGCGACCCGGACCTCACGGCGGTCGTCGCCGCCAACGACACGGTCGCCCTCGGCGTCTGCGCGGCCCTGCGGGAACGCGGCCTGTCGATCCCGGGCGACGTGTCCGTGGCGGGCTTCGACGACCTCCCGTTCTCGGTGGACGCGGTCCCGTCCCTGACGACCGTCCATCTGCCGCTGCACGAGGCGGGGACACGAGCGGGCCGCCTGGCGATGGGCACGGAGGACCCCCCGGCGGGCGGCCTGGCCCGTGTCCCGGCGGAGCTGGTGGTACGGGGCTCCACGGGGCGGCCCCGGGGGTAGGCGGGCGGCCCGCCGGGTGCGGGCGAGGGCCGGCCCCCGACCGCGACCCCCGGGCCCCGGGCCCCGGGCCCCGGACATCATTCGAGAGACGACCATCAGGCCCACCACGCGCCGGCGAGGGCCGACTCCGGCGCGGCGCGGCGCCGCGACGTGACGGGGCCACGCCGGGGTCCGGAGGCTCAGGCGCCGCGTCACGCGGCGTCACGCCGCGCCGCGCCCGGCATCAGGTCGGGCCCACCCGCCGCCCGGGCCCGACAGGCGACACCCGGGACGAACGCGTCATCGCCGCACCTCCGTGCGGCCGTGCGCCGTACCGCGGCAACGCCGTGCGCCGCACCGCCGCACCGTCGCACCCCCCGCCGCACCGCCGGATCCACGCATCGCCCCATCGTCCTCGGCACCCATGCCCCGGCTCCCCGTCCGCACGGACGCCCGGCGTGCCCACAGTGCGTTCACCTTCATTCCATTGCAACGAACAACACTTGGAGTGTTGCATTAGCCTCGAAACCGTTGCAACGAAATCACTCAACCCACCTGCAGTTATGGCTATTTAGCGCAACGAGCTTGTTGCCAGACCCATGAACGCAACGTAGCTTTTCCCTCATCGGAAACGGCGGGACCGAGAACGGGCCCGCCCCCAAGAAGGAGAAGCACCGTGCAGAAGTTCGCCACCACCGCCGTCCTCGACATCCCCGCCGGCCGCATCCAGCTCATCGCCGCCGACCGCGCCGACGCCACCGTCGACGTCCGCCCCGCGAACGCCGCCAAGGGCAACGACGTGAAGGCCGCCGAAGAGACCACCGTCGACTTCACCGACGGCGTCCTGCGGATCGCCGCCGCCCCCGCGAAGAACAAGACCCTCGGCGACTCCGGCTCCATCGAGGTGACCGTCCGGCTCCCGGCCGGCTCCCGCGTCGAGGCGAAGAGCGCCGCCGCCGAACTCCGCGGCGTCGGACGGCTCGGCGACGTCGTCTTCGACGGCGCGCAGGGCACGGTCGAGCTCGACGAGACCGCGAGCGCCCACCTCACCCTGCTCGCCGGCGACATCACGGTCGGCCGCCTCGGCGGCGCCGCCGAGATCAGCACCAAGAAGGGCGACCTCCGCATCGACGAGGCCACGCAGGGCGCGGTCGTGCTGCGTACCGAGTCGGGCGAGATCGCGGTCGGAGCCGCCCGCGGCGTCTCCGCCACCCTGAACGCCGGCACCGCCTACGGCCGCGTCCACAACGCGCTCGCCAACACCGCCGGCGCCGCCGCCGGCCTGACCATCCACGCCACCACCTCGTACGGCGACATCACCGCCCGCAGCCTCTGAACCGCCCCGGCGGTATGACCGCCGCCCCCACGATCTCCATCGACCGACTCCGAGGACGGACAAGCAGAATGAGTACCACTCAGAACTACCAGGCCGCCGAGCAGCTTCTCCGTCGTCCCGCCCGCCCGGGCGAGCTCGTCGTCGGTGACAAGGTCAGGCCCCAGTGGATCGACGGGGGCGCCCGGTTCTGGTACGCGGTGAGCAACGGGACCGGCCGGCGTTTCATGCTGGTCGACCCGGCGGCGGGCACGCGTGAGCCGGCCTTCGACCACGCCCGGCTGGCCGCCGCGCTGGCCACCGCCGCCGAGCAGCAGGTCGATCCCGAGGCCCTGCCGTTCCTCGGCATCGAACCGGCCGGGAACGAGGTCACGTTCGTGGCGTTCGGCGCCTACTGGCGCTGCGATCTGGACAGTTACGTCTGTGAGCCGGCCGAGTTCCCCGCCCCGGGCAACCCGCTGGACGTGACGTCGCCCGACGGGAAGTCCGCGGTGTCCCAGCGGGGGCACGACCTGTGGGCCCGCTCGCTGTCCGACGGCCGCGAGTGGCCGCTGACCACCGACGGCGCACCCGATCACGCCTACGGACCGGGTCCCGCCGCGACCGGCAACGCCACCCTGCTGCGCAAGCTCGGCGTGCCCTACCTGCCGCCCGCGGTCGCCTGGTCGCCGGACTCGACGAAGGTCCTCGCCCACCGGACCGACGAGCGCGCGGTCCGCAGGACCCACCTCGTGGAGGCGATGCCCGCCGACGGGGGCGCGCCCCGCCTGCACACCCAGCCGTTCGCGTACGCCGGGGACGAGCACCTGCCGCTGGCCGAGCTGGTCGTTCTCGACGTCGCCGAGGGTACGGTCGTCCGCGCCCGGACCGAGCCGCTCATCATGACCCATGTGTCGCCGATCACCGTGAAGTGGGCGTGGTGGGCCGCGGACGGCTCCGCCGTCTACTTCCTCGCCCGCCCCCGGGATCAGCACTCCCTCGCCCTGAACCGCCTCGACCCGGTCACCGGCGAGGTCACCACCGTGATCGGCGAGTCCGGGGAGACCCGGGTGGAGCCCAACCAGTGGATGACCGAGCCGCCCCTCGTGCGCGTGCTCGCCGACGAGGTGCTGTGGTTCTCGCAGCGCGACGGCTGGGGCCACCTCTACCGCTACGACCTGCACACCGGCGAGCTGCTCGGCCGGGTCACCTCCGGGCCGTGGCTGGTGCGGCAGATCCTGCGCGTCGACGAGGCCGAGCGCGTCGTGTACTTCACGGCCTCCGGTCTCGTCGACGAGGACCCGTACCGGCGCACGGTGTGCCGGGTCGGCCTGGACGGCTCCGGCTTCGCCAGGGTCACCGGCGACACGCTCGACCACATGGCGGCGCTGCCGGAAGCCCCGTACGACCAGGAGTACTTCATCGACTCCGCGTCCACCGTCGACACCGCCCCCGTCACCACCGTCCGCGACTGGACCGGGCGGGTGCTCGTCGAGCTGGAGCGCGCCGACATCACCAGGCTCACCGCCACCGGGTGGACCGCTCCGGAGCGCTTCCGCGTCAAGGCGGCCGACGGCGAGACCGACCTCTACGGAGTGCTGTACCGGCCGCGGGACTTCGACCCCGCCCGGTCCTACCCCGTGATCGACAACCTCTACCCCGGCCCGCAGGTCAACCGGGTCGCCCCGTGCTTCGACCCCGGCGGCATGGGCATGGACGCCGAACCCCTGGCGGCACTCGGCTTCGTGGTCATCGCGCTCGACGGCCGGGGCACCCCGGGCCGGAGCAAGGCCTTCCACGACGCCTCCTTCGGCCACCTGGCCGACGCCGGCTCCCTGACCGACCATGTCGCGGCCCTGGGGCAGCTGGCCGAGACCCGGCCGTGGATGGACCTGGAGCGGGTCGGCGTCTTCGGCCACTCCGGGGGCGGGTTCGCCGCGGCCCGCGCGATGCTCGACTTCCCCGAGACGTACAGGGCCGGGGCCGCGCTCTCCGGCTCGCACGACGCCCGCTCGTTCAACGCCGGCTTCGTCGAGTCCTACGACGGCGCGGACAACCCGGAGGCCTGGGCACGGACGTCCAACCTGGACCTCGCCGACCGGCTGACCGGCAAGCTGCTGCTCGTCCACGGCGACATGGACGACCAGGTCCACCCGCACCAGACCCTGCGGTTCGCCGACCGGCTCCTCGCGGCCGGAAAGGACTTCGAACTGCACGTCGTGCCGGGCGCCGAGCACACCTTCATCGACTGCCTGGCCCATGTTCGCACCCGCTGCTGGGACTTCCTGGTCCGCGAGCTGATGGGCACCTTGCCGCCCGCCTACCGCCCGGCGCCCATCGTGATCGGCCCCGAGCTGCTCGCCGACATGTTTGCCTGACCACGACACCACGAACAGGAGCGAGCCCGTCGGACCCCCACCCCGGGGGGATCCGACGGGCTACTTCTCGGGGGTGAGGCCCGTCGCCGCGAGGACCGCGTCCACCGTCTCCGGCACCGTCAGGTCCGCGTTGTCGATCCAGACGCCCTCGCCCGACAGCTCCGCGCGCATCGCCTCGTCCAGGAAGGCCCAGTTGGTCGTCAGGCGCTTGTCCCGGGCGTTGTTGCGCTCCCATGCCTTGTCGGGGCCGGGGGCCAGGATCACCACGTGGAGCGCGGCCGCCGTCGAGTGGGCGCGGTAGTGGTCCAGGTGCGAGCGGCGTACGACCACGTCGTCGAGGACCGGGAGGAAGCCGGCCGCGGCGAAGCTGCCGGCGAGGAGGCAGGCGTTGCGGGCGCGCAGCAGGATCTGCCGGTCCGCCTCCGGGTCGCCGTCCGGGCTCGGCCAGTGGCCACCGCTCACGATGAGGGACTGGAGGCCGTCGACCTCGATGTGCGCGGCTCGGGCGAAGCGGGCCGCGAGGGCGGCCGCGACGGTGGACTTCCCGCTTCCGGGGATACCGGCGAGCAGCACGGCTCCGGGGGCGGGTTCCGGGGCGTCGACGGTGATGTTCTCGAAGGTCATACGGGCCTTTCCTCGGGATTCGTACGCCGTTCCTCGCCGAGCGGACGGCCGGTCGACGATACGGCCACGGGCTCCGGCGCCGCCACGGAGTTCCCGGCCCCGGTGGCCCGCCGGCCCGGCGCGAACGATGTCAGGGCCACTCCCCCGACGAGCAGCGCCGCCGCGCACCAGCGGGCCGGGCTCACGTCCTCGCCCAGGACGAGCGCCGCCGCGGACATCCCGAAGACGGGCACGAGGAGGGAGAAGGGTGCGACGGAGGAGGCCGGGTAGCGGCGGAGCAGCCGGCCCCAGGCGCCGAAGCCGAAGACGGTCGTGATCCAGGCGACGTAGACGATGACGCCGACGCCGGTCCAGTCGAGCCCGCGCAGGGCCGCGAGGTCGCGTTCCGGGCCCTCCAGGAGGAGGGAGAGGCCGAGCAGCGGCAGGACGGGCACGGTGCTGACCCAGACCATGAAGTTGAGCGCGTCCGGCGGGGAGGCCTTGCGGGTCAGGACGTTGGAGACGCCCCAGCAGGCCGCCGCGGCGATCACGAGGGCGAAGCCGGTGAGGGACCCGGCGCCGCCCTCGTCGGCCGCCGCCACGCCGATGCCCACCAGGGCGACTCCCATGCCCGCGAGCTTGAGGCGGCCGGGGCGTTCGCCGAGGGCGGCGAAGGCGAAGAGGGCGGTGAAGACGGCCTGGACCTGGAGGACGAGGGAGGAGAGCCCGGCGGGGGCGCCGAGGTCCATGCCGGTGAAGAGGAGCCCGAACTTGGCGACGCCGAGGACGAGTCCCACCGCCAGGATCCACTTCCAGGCGACGGTGGGCCGGCCCACCAGGAAGACGGCGGGCAGAGCGGCGGCGAGGAAGCGGAGGCCGGAGAAGAGCAGCGGCGGGAAGTGGTCGAGGCCGATCTCGATGACGACGAAGTTGACTCCCCAGACGGCGGCGACCAGGGCGGCGAGGGCGAGGTGGGCGGGGCGCATGCTGTCGAGGATGGTCGTCCCGACTGTGTAGCACCAGCACGGGTTCCTTCATGGTGGGATGTAGCAGCGCTTCATCCATCCGTCCCGCGCATCGAAGAGGAGGAGCGTCCGTGCTGGATCTCGGCCGTCTGCGCGCCCTGCATGCCGTCGCCGTCCACGGCAGCGTCGCCGCCGCCGCCACCGCCCTCGGCTACACGCCGTCCGCGGTCTCCCAGCAGATCGCGAAGCTGGAGCGGGAGACCCGTACGACCCTGCTCGAACGCAGCGGTCGCGGCATCCGTCTCACCGACGACGCCCATCACCTCGCCGCCACCGCCCGGCAGCTGCTCGCCCTGGTGGAGGAGGCGGAGGTACGGCTGGAGGAGCGGCGCGGCCGGCCCGCCGGGCGGCTCGCGATCGGCTGCTTCGCGAGCGCGGCGCGCGGGCTGATGCCCCGGGTGCTCGCGGAGCTGGGCCGGGTCCATCCCGATGTCGACGCCCGGCTCTCGGAGGTGGACCCCCATGTGTCGATCGACCTGGTGGCGCGCGGGGTCATCGACCTTGCGGTGGCGCACGACTGGGACATCGCCCCGCTTCCCGTGCCGCCGGGGGTCGAGCAGGCGGTGATCGGCGACGACCTGTGCGACATCCTCGTCCACCGGGATCATCCGCTCGCCGCGCGGGACTCGGTGCGCCGGGAGGAGCTGGCGGCGGAGCGGTGGATCTCGCAGCCGCCGGGGACGGTCTGCCACGACTGGCTGACGCGGACGCTGCGGGAGACGGGTTTCGAGCCGCTGATCGTCCATCAGGCGGAGGAGAACCACACGCAGGTCGCCCTGGTCGCGGCCGGTCTGGGGATCGCGCTGGTGCCGCGCCTGGGGCGCGGGGCGCTGCCTGCGGAGGTGGCGCCGGTGCGGCTCGACCCGATGCCGACGCGTCGCCTGCACGCCATGTGGCGGACCGGGGCGGCGCGGCGCCCCGCGATCCGGGAGACGGTCCGTACGCTCCAGGAGCTCTGGCCCGGGATCGCCGCCGTGGGCGATTCGTGCGCGGGTCCTTGACCTGGCAGTTACTTTCGGGCTATCCGTGACTCCTTGGAAGTTTCCTTCAGAGGCGGCTTCCGAGGATTTCGCGCATGGATCCCTTCAACCTCGCACGGCCGGAAGGAGCATCAGTGCACCACCGCGCCCCCGCCCCCTCCCGACGCACCCTCCTCACGGTGACCGCCGCCGCGGCAGCGGCCGCCGTCACCGGGATGAGCACCCCCGCCCTCGCCGGGCAGGACCGGCACGACGACCGGAAGCTCCGGCGGATCATCGACCGCATGTCCCTTGAGGAGAAGGTCGGCCAGCTCTTCGTGATGCGGGTGTACGGCCACTCCGCCACCGCACCCGACCAGGCCGACATCGACGCCAACCTCGCGGAGATCGGTGTCCGTACGGCCGCCGAGCTGGTCGAGCGCTACCACGTGGGCGGCGTCATCTACTTCTCCTGGGCCCACAACACCCGCGACCCCCAGCAGATCGCCGCGCTCTCCAACGGCATCCAGCAGGCGGCGCTCGCGCAGCCCACGCCGGTCCCCGCGCTCATCTCCACCGATCAGGAGCACGGCATCGTCTGCCGGGTGGGCGAGCCCGCCACCCTGGTGCCCGGCGCGATGGCCCTCGGCGCCGGCGGTTCGCACGCGGACGCCCGCAGGGCGGCGCAGATCGCGGGCGCGGAGCTCGCGGCCGTCGGCATCCGGCAGAACTACGCCCCGGTCGCGGACGTCAACGTCAACCCGGCCAACCCGGTCATCGGCGTCCGCTCCTTCGGCTCCGACCCGGCGGCGGTCGCCGGCATGGTCGCCGCGCAGGTCAAGGGCTACCAGCGGGCCGGGGTCGCGGCCACCTCCAAGCACTTCCCGGGGCACGGCGACACCGCCGTCGACAGCCACTACGGCCTGCCGACGATCACCCACACGCGGGCGCAGTGGAGCACCTTGGACGCCCCTCCGTTCCGGTCCGCGATCGCCGCCGGGATCGACTCGATCATGACCGCGCACATCGTGGTGCCGGCGCTGGACGCGAGCGAGGACCCGGCGACGCTGTCCCGGCCGATCCTCACCGGCATCCTCCGCGAGGAGCTCGGCTACGACGGTGTGGTGGTCACCGACTCGCTCGGCATGGAGGGGGTGCGCACCAAGTACGGCGACGAGCGCGTCCCGGTCCTCGCCCTGAAGGCCGGTGTGGACCAGCTGCTCAACCCGCCGAAGCTCGACGTGGCCTGGAACGCGGTCCTGAAGGCCGTCAGGGACGGCGAACTGACGGAGGCCCGGCTCGACGAATCGATCCTGCGGATCCTGCGGCTCAAGTCGAAGCTCGGTCTGTTCCGGAACGCGTACGTCACCCGGGCCGGCGTCGAGCGGGTGGTCGGCACGGCCGCCCATCTCGCCCAGGCCGACCGGATCGCCGAGGCCACCACGACCCTGCTCCTCAACGAGGGCGGGTTCCTGCCGCTGAGCCCGGCCCGGCAGCGCTCGGTCCTCGTCGTCGGCGCCGACCCGGCCTCCCCGTCCGGTACGACGGGACCGCCGACGACGACGCTCGCGACCGCCCTGACGGATCTCGGGTTCAGCGCGACCGCGCTCTCCACGGGGATCACCCCGACGGCCGCGAAGATCGAGGAGGCGGTGGCGGCGGCAGCGGGCAAGGACGTCGTCGTGGTGGGCACGTACAACGTCACCGCGACGAGCCCGCAGCGCACGCTCGTGGCGCGGCTCGTGGCGACCGGGGTGCCCGTCGTGACGATCGCGATCCGCAACCCGTACGACATCGCCCGGATCGACGGCCAGCGGGCGACGCTCGCCGCCTACTCCTGGACCGATGTCGAACTCAGGGCCGCCGTACGGGTCCTGGCGGGCAAGGCCAGGCCCAGGGGCCGCCTGCCGGTCCCGGTGCAGAGCGCCGACGACCCGGCGAAGGTCCTCTACCCGGTCGGACACGGCCTGTCGTACCGCTGACACGACGGAGGGTGGGGTGCGCCGCCGGACGCACCCCACCCTCCTCGAAGCGGTTACGGCCGCAGGCCGTGCTCCTTCGTCGCGTCCTCGTCGACCTGCCGGTCGAGGCGCGCGTCGAAGCGGGCCAGCGGCTGCGCCGCCTGGACGGCCGGGGCGGGGACGCCGGCCCAGGCGAGGATGCGGGCGGTGGCGTTGTTCCGCTCGGCCTCGACGAGCCCGGCGACGTTCGCACCGTGGTTGGCGCCCGGCGCCACGTACACGTAGCTGTCGCGCGCGCCCTTGCCCAGGTGGAACTTCTCGGAGCCCCACGGGTCGTTGCCGCCGTACACGAACAGCATCTTGTTCGCGTTCTTGCGGACCCAGGTGTCCACGTCACGCATCGCGTGCTGCTTGAACTTCATCGGGATCTCGCGCGGCACGAAGTTGCGCGCGGGCTGGTAGCCGTAGCGGCTCAGGCCCTTGAGGTGCGGCTGCGTGATCGTGGGCGAGCCGAGCTCGGTCGCCGCCTGGTAGTAGTACGGCGTGTACGGCTCCAGGCCCTGGTCGGTGTAGGCGGCCCAGCCGGAGTAGGCGTCGATCGTGTTGTACACCTCGTCGTCGGTGGCGGTCTTCGCGACCGGGATCTGGTCGCAGACGTCCTCGCCGTAGTACTGCCAGAAGCCCCACACGAAGTCGAGGACGACGGCCTCGAAGGCCTTGTCGAGCGTGCCGACCGTGTTGAAGGTGGCGCCCTCCGACTCGGCCCATGCCTGGTACTTGGCCTCCAGGGGCGCGCGGCGGACGAGGGCCTCGCGCTGCAGGTTGTTCAGCCGGTCGCGGCACTCCTTGGTGCCGACGGTCTCGAAGAACCGGTCGTAGGCCGAGTCCTCGTTGTTGACCACGTCGTTCGGAGCGACGTAGGCGACGACACCGTCCATGTCACGCGGGTAGAAGCGCTCGAAGTAGGTGGCGGTCATGCCGCCCTTGGAAGCGCCGGTGGAGAGCCACTTCTGGCCGTAGATCTTCTTCAGAGCGGTGAAGATCCGGTGCTGGTCGCTGGCCGCCTGCCAGATGTCGAGCTTCGACCAGTCGGCGGGCTGCGGACGGGACGGCGTGAAGAAACGGTACTCCATGGAGACCTGGTTGCCGTCGATGATCCGCGTCGGCTCGGCGCGGCTCGGGGTGGTGCTCAGCGAGTATCCGCTGGTGCGGAAGACGGTCGGGCGGCTCGTGTCCTTGTGGAGGACGGAGATCCGCTGGTCGAACGTGCCGGCCCACGGGCGCCGGTGGTCGATCGGCTGCTTGTAGTTCAGGACGAAGAAGCGGTAGCCCGCGTACGGCTTCTCCTCGATCAGGCTCATCCCGGGGATCGCCAGGATGCGGTCCTTGATGTCCGTGCTCTGCGAGTCGACGACGGCCGTGCTGCCCGTGTCCGTGTCCGCGGCGGTAGCCACGCCGGTCGGTGCCACGGTGCCTATGAGCACCGAAAGCGACAGCGCCCATCTCAGCGACTTGCGCATTCACCCTCCCCTTGGTTCACAACGGTGTCGCGAACCTAGCGGGGGCAACGTGTGGACCGCCAGCCCCAGTTGCTCCTTACCCTTGGACTTTCCTGTACATCAGCACAGGATCCAGCCGGTGGAGGTGCCCCGCCCGGCCACCGAACCGCTCGCCCGGACACAGCGGTTGAGGGCGTGGACGGTGACGGGCCCGGCCTGGCGGTCGAACCGTCCGGCCTGGACTGCGGGCCGGCCGCCGCGCGGCTGGAGGGAGACGGCCATCGGACGGCGGGCGCCGGGGCGCTTGGCGACGGTGACGGCGCAGACGTAGTGGCGGGTGCGGTAGAGGCGGAGCTCGCCGGTGGCGAAGGTGAGGGTCCGGGTGGGGCGGCCCTGGCAGACGGAGACGGCCTCGGCCGTGCCGGCGGCGGCGCCGGGGACGAGGGTGGCCGGGGTCAGGACCAGGGCGAGGGCGGCGAGGAGCGGCGCGAGGACTCGGGCGAACAGCCGTGGGCCACGTCGTGCGTGCTGCGCGTCCATGGACATGCGTTTCCCTCCCGAACGGATCGACGTACAGGCGTACGACGCACCCACCCCCGGAATGGTTGCCTCCGCTGTGGGCATCGCTAGGCGAACGCGGTGAGGAGGAGGAGCAGGAAGACGGCCTCGGCGCCGAGCTGGGTCCGGAGCGCCGCCCGGCGCGCCTCGGGGCGGGAGGTGCTCTGCACGGTGACGAGCGCCGCGAAGGCGATCGCCAGGGCGGCGACGTACAGGAAGCCGGGGGTGCCGTCGCAGGCCTCCCCGTAGGTGAGGCAGCGGGCGGTGTTCTCGCGGGTGAGCACGAGGATGCCGGCGAGCAGGGTCGCGGGCACGAACAGCCCCGCCCCGATCATCGAAAGCTTCCGCAGGCGCGGGCCCTCGACGTCCGGCGGGGTGATCGGGAGGGGCGAGGCGGCGCGGGGGCGGGGCTCGTGGCTCATGCCCCCATCCCACCCGCCGCCCGCGCTCCCCGGTATCCGCCCGGGTACTCACCTGCCGGACGGGCGGGTACTCACACCCGCTCCGGCTCCTCCTCGTCCACGGCCTCGCCGATGAACGTCCGCCACAGCGTCGCGTACCGGCCGTCCAGGGCGAGGAGCTCCTCGTGGGTGCCGTCCTCGGCGACCCGGCCGTGGTCCATGACGACCACCCGGTCGGCGCGGGCGGCGGTGGTCAGCCGGTGCGCGACGACCAGGGTCGTCCGGCGGCCGGCGAGGCGGTCGGTGGCCTGGTTGACCTGGGCCTCGGTGGCCAGGTCCAGGGCCGCCGTGGCCTCGTCGAGGAGCAGGATGTCCGGGTCGACGAGCTCGGCGCGGGCGAGGGCGATGAGCTGGCGCTGACCTGCCGAGAGGTTACGGCCCCGCTCGGCGACCTCGTGGAGGTAGCCGCCGTCGAGGGTCGCGATCATGTCGTGGGCGCCGACCGCGCGGGCCGCCGCCTCCACCTCGGCGTCGGTCGCGTCGGGACGGCCGTACGCGATGGCGTCGCGGATCGTCCCGGCGAAGAGGTACGCCTCCTGCGGGACGACGCCGAGCCGGTGCCGGTACGCGGTCAGGTCGAGGTCGCGCAGGTCGGTGCCGTCGGCGGTGACCCGGCCGCCCGTCGGGTCGTAGAACCGGGCGACCAGCTTGACCAGGGTGGACTTGCCCGCGCCGGTCTCGCCGACGAACGCGACGGTCTGACCGGCCGGGATCCGCAGGTCGATACCGGTGAGGGCGGTCTCGTCCTTCGGGGCACCGTCCTCGCCGCCGTACGCGAAGGAGACGTCCTCGAAGGCGATCTCGCCGCGCAGCGACAGCACGTCCAGGGGTGCGGGCGCGGCGGCCGTCGACGTCGGCTCCTGGAGGAGCTCCTGCATCCGCTTCAGCGAGACGGCGGCCTGCTGGTAGCCGTCGAAGACCTGCGAGAGCTGCTGCACGGGGGCGAAGAACAGGTCGATGTAGAGGAGGTAGGCGACGAGCGCGCCGGTGGTGAGCGTGCCGCCCTCGATACGGTTCGCGCCGACGATCATGACGGCCGCGGCGGCCACCGAGGACAGCAGGGTGACGAACGGGAAGTAGACGGAGATCAGCCACTGGCCGCGGACGCGCGCCTCGCGGTAGTGGTCGCTGCGCTCCGCGAACCGGGCGGCGCCGGACCGCTCGCGGCGGAAGGCCTGCACGATCCGCAGGCCGGAGACGGACTCCTGGAGGTCGGCGTTGACGACGCTGATCCGCTCGCGCGCCAGCTCGTACGCCTTCACGCTGGAGCGGCGGAAGTAGTACGTGGCGACGGCGAGGACCGGCAGGGTCGCGAAGACCACCAGGGCGAGCTGGAGGTCGAGCACGAGCAGCGCGACCATGATCCCGAAGAAGGTCACGACGGAGACGAAGGCGGTGACCAGGCCTGTCTGCAGGAACGTCGACAGGGCGTCCACGTCCGTGGTCATCCTGGTCATGATCCGGCCGGTGAGCTCGCGCTCGTAGTAGTCGAGACCGAGCCGCTGGAGCTGGGCGAAGATCTTCAGGCGGAGCGCGTAGAGGACCCGCTCGCCGGTTCGGCCGGTCATCCGGGTCTCGGCGGTCTGCGCGACCCACTGCACGAGCACGGTGACCAGGGCCAGCGCGGAGGCCGCCCAGACGGCGCCGATCGCGAGCCGGTTCACGCCCTCGTCGATGCCGTGCCGGATCAGGACCGGGAGCAGCAGGCCCGCGCCCGCGTCGAGGGCGACCAGGCCCAGGCTGATGAGCAGCGGGGCGCCGAAGCCGCGGAGCAGCCGGCGCAGACCGTAGCTGTCCTCGGGCGAGACGGCGCGGGCCTCGTCGATGCCGGGGGTGTCGGTGGCGGGCGGCAGGGCCTCGACGGCGGCGAGCAGCTCGGGAGTGGCCCCGGGCGCGTCGCTCTCCCGGTCGGTGGTCTCGTCCCGTACCCACAGGGTGGGGGTGAGGCCGCGCTCGGCGTCGAACTCGGCGTCGAGTTCGGCCCGCAGGGTGCGGTCCTCGGGGAGCTCGGCCGGGGTGAGGTGGCCGGGCGAGACGGCACCCAGCTCGTCGGGGTCGGTGAGCAGGCGGCGGAAGAGCGGGGAGCGCTCCTCCAGCTCGGCGTGGGTGCCGATGTCGGCGAGCCGGCCGTCGTCCAGGACGGCGATGCGGTCGGCGAGGCCCAGGGTGGAGCGGCGGTGCGCGATGAGCAGGGTCGTACGGCCCGCCATCACGGCCTTCAGGGCCTCGTGGATCTCGTGCTCGACCTTGGCGTCGACGGCGGAGGTGGCGTCGTCGAGGAGGAGCAGCCGGGGGTCGGTGAGGATCGCGCGGGCGAGGGCGACGCGCTGGCGCTGGCCGCCGGAGAGGGTGAGGCCGTGCTCGCCGACCTTGGTGTCGTACCCGTCGGGCAGCTCGGCGATGAAACGGTCCGCCTGGGCGGCGCGGGCGGCCGCCTCGATCTGTTCCCGGGTGGCCTCCGGGAAGCCGTACGCGATGTTGGCGCGGACGGTGTCGGAGAAGAGGAAGGAGTCCTCGGGGACGAGGCCGATCGCGGCGCGCAGCGAGTCCAGGGTGAGCTCGCGGACGTCGTGGCCGCCGACGAGGACGGCGCCGTGGGTGACGTCGTAGAACCGCGGGAGGAGCAGGGAGACGGTGGACTTGCCGGAACCGGAGGCCCCGACGACGGCGACGGTCTCTCCGGCACGGATCTCCAGCGAGAACCCGTCGAGGACGGGGTGCCCGTCGTCGTAGGCGAACGAGACGTCGTCGAACTCGACGGTGGCGGGCGCGTCGGCGGGCAGCTCCTTGGTCCCGTCCGTGATGACGGGCTCGGTGTCGACGAGGTCGAGGACCCGCTCGACGCCGGCGCGGGCCTGCTGGCCCACGGTGAGGACCATGGCGAGCATGCGGACCGGGCCGACGAGGGAGGCCAGGTAGGCGGAGAAGGCGACGAAGGTGCCGAGGGTGATCTGGCCGCGGTAGGCGAGCCAGCCGCCGAGGGCGAGGACGGCGACCTGGCCGAGGGCGGGGACGGCCTGGAGGGCCGGGGTGTAGCGCGAGTTCAGCCGGATCGTCCGCAGCCGGCCGGCGAACAGCTTCCGCCCGGCCTCGCGGATCTTGCCGGTCTCCTGGTCCTCCTGGCCGAAGCCCTTGACGACCCGGACGCCGGTCACGGCCCCGTCGACGACCCCGGCGACGGCCGCGGCCTGCTGCTGCGCGTGCCAGGTGGCGGGGTGGAGGCGGGTACGGCTGCGCTTGGCGATGACCCAGAGGGCGGGGGCGACGGCGAGGGCGACGAGGGTGAGCGGGAGGGACAGCCAGGCCATGACGCCCAGCGAGATGAGGAAGAGCAGCACGTTCCCGACGGTCATCGGGAGCATGAAGAGAAGCCCCTGGATCAGCTGGAGGTCGCTGGTGGCCCGCCCGATGACCTGGCCGGTCGACAGCTCGTCCTGCCGCCGCCCGTCGAGCCGGGTGATGGTGGCGTACATGTCGGTACGCAGGTCGTGCTGGACGTCGAGGGCGAGACGGCCGCCGTAGTAGCGGCGGACGTAGGTGAGGGCGTAGACGACGACGGCGGCGCCGATGAGGAGGCCGGTCCAGACGGCGAGGTCCCGGGTCTTCGTCCCGATGACGTCGTCGATGATCACCTTGGTGACCAGCGGCACCAGGGCGAGCACGGCCATGCCGGCCAGCGAGGACCCGAGGGCGAGCAACGTGTTCGCCTTGTACCGCCACGCGTACCCGGCGAGCCTGCGCGCCCAGCCCTGCTGTTTTTCCCCGACCGCCGCCACGAGTGGCCTCCCGTTCGTCCTGCTCTACCGGAAGCCCCAACACGGGTGGGCTGCGATTTCATCCCGCGGCAACAAACCGGGGCGAGGTTTCGTCCGTAGGTCCCGCGGGGGCGGGACCGTGGTCCTAGGACCCCTCCGCGGAGGAGGACCCGGCACGAGGCGGGAAGGGGGGGCGGCAGTGGGTAGAGAAGCCGGGGGGCCGTCGTCGGGCGGCCCGCGGGTGGTGGAGAAAGGGGCCGTACGTGGCGCGGGTCGAGGACGGCAGACCGTACGGGTGGGGGCAGCTGTACGCGGCGCTGCTCACGATCAAGGGGCTGGCGGAGGCCGGGCGGGTCGAGCCGGTGTCCGCCCGGCAGCTGGAGCGGACGGCGGGGAATCCCCGCAACATCTGCTGGCAGCTCCTGGGAGAGGCCGGACACCAGGCGTTCCTCGCGCGGGAGCGGGGCGGGACCGTCGCCGACGCGGCCGTGGTGGTCATGACCGACGCGGTCGGGCTGATACCCGCACGGCGTGAGTCCCGGAGCGGACTGAAGCAGCAGGAGGCGAAGGAGTTCCGGCAGGGGTACGAGGCGCGGCTCGCCGTGTACCGCAAGGAGTGGGAGGGACTCGTCGGGTGACGCGGGCGGGCCTGCCGCCCCGGTGAACGGGGGCGGCAGGCCGTGCGGCCGTCAGAGGTGCGTCGGCTCGAACATGCGGAGGAGGGCCGGGAGGACGACCACCGACGGGCCCGGCGTCGCGAGGGACTTCGCGAGGTCCGTCGTCAGGGATTCCGGGGTCGTCAGGGTCGCCGGGACGCCGAAGGACTCCGCCAGGGCGACGAAGTCGGGGCGGGCCAGCTCCGTGCCCGTGGCCTCGCCGAACGCGCCCGTCATGTACTCGCGCAGGATGCCGTAGCCGCCGTCGTCCACGATCAGCCACGTCACGTCGAGGCCGTACTGCTTCGCCGTCGCCAGCTCCGCGATCGAGTACATCGCGCCGCCGTCGCCGGACACCGCGAGCACCGGCCGGCTCGGGTCCGCCGCCGCCGCGCCGAGCGCCGCCGGGAAGCCGTAGCCGAGGCCGCCCGCGCCCTGCGCGGAGTGCATCGTGTTCGGGTGCTTCGCGTCGAAGGCCGACCACGCCCAGTACGCCAGGATCGTCATGTCCCAGAAGCTCGGGGACCGCTCCGGGAGCGCCTCCCGTACCGCCGCGACGATCCGCTGCTCCAGACCCAGGTCCTGCGCCGCGATCCGGTCCCGGACCTTCGTCAGGACGGCCGAGACCCGCTCGGCAGCGGTGACGTCCCGGCGCTCCGGAACCGTCTCCAGGAGCGCCTGGAGCGCGAGCCGGGCATCCGCGTGGATGCCGAGCGCCGGGTGGTTGGACTCCAGCTTCCCGGCGTCCGCCTCGATCTGGATCACCCGGCCGCGCGGCGCGAACGTGTGGTAGTTCGAGGACAGCTCCCCGAGCCCCGAGCCGACGACGAGCAGGACGTCCGCGTCCTCCAGGAAGTCGGTGGTGTGCCGGTCCTCCAGCCAGGACTGCAGCGACAGCGGGTGCTCCCAGGGGAACGCGCCCTTGCCGCCGAAGGTCGTCACCACGGGGATGTCGAGCCGCTCCGCGAGCGCGAGCAGCTTGCCCGAGGCGTCGGAGCGGACGACCCCGCCGCCCGCGATGATCGCCGGGCGCTCGGCGTTCGCCAGGAGGTGCGCGGCGACCGCCGTCAGCTCGGGGCGCGGGGCGACGTCCTCGGGCGTCGCGTCCATCGCCGTCACCACCGGCAGGGCGGTCTCCGCGAGGAGGACGTCCTGCGGGATCTCCACCCAGACCGGCCCGTGCGGGGCGGTGAGCGCCGACTCCCAGGCCGCGGCGATGGCCGACGGGATCTGGGACTGCGTACGGACGGTGTGGACCGACTTCACGATGTCCCGGAAGGACGCCTGCTGGTCGCGCAGCTCGTGCAGGTAGCCGTGCCGGCCGCCGCCGAGGCCGGCCACCGGGATCTGGCTGCCGATCGCGAGGACGGGCGCGGAGGCGGCGGCCGCCTCCTGGAGCGCGGCGAGCGACATGAGCGCGCCGGGGCCGGTGGAGAGCAGCAGCGGGGCGGCCTCGCCGGTGATCCGGCCGTAGGCGTCGGCGGCGAAGCCCGCGTTGTTCTCGACGCGGAGGCCGACGTACCGGAGGGAGGAGCGGCGCAGGGCGTCGAACATGCCGAGGGCGTGCTGGCCGGGGAGGCCGAAGACGGTGGTGGCGCCGAGGCCGGTGAGGGTCTCGACGACGAGGTCACCGCCGTTGCGGCCCTTCGGCGGGTTGAGCGCGGCGGTGGTCTGCGCCTCCGTGGGGCGCAGGACCAGGTCGTGGTCGTGGGTCATGAGGTCCCTCTGGGCGTGGCTCGGTGGTCGGGTGCGGGCCGGTGGGCACAACCTGCGACAACGGCCGGGCGCGGCGCAAGCCGCGCCCGGCCGGGGTCCTACTTCGCCGCGCGGCTCTCGGCGATCTGGCGGGACATGATCGTCGTCAGTTCGTACGCCGTGTGGGAGGCGGCGACCGCGGTGATCTCGGCGTGGTCGTAGGCCGGGGCGACCTCGACGACGTCCGCCGACACCAGGTTGCAGGAGGAGAGGCCGCGGAGGATCTCCAGGAGCTCGCGGGAGGTCATGCCGCCCGCCTCCGGGGTGCCGGTGCCGGGCGCGTGGGCCGGGTCGAGGCAGTCGATGTCGATGGAGATGTACAGCGGGCGGTCGCCGATGCGCTGGCGCAGCTGGTCGGCGACCTCGTCGGCGCCGCGGCGGTAGATGTCCGCCGAGGTGACGATGCCGAAGCCCATCTTCTCGTCGTCGGTGAGGTCCTGCTTGCCGTACAGCGGGCCGCGGGTGCCGACGTGGGAGAGCGCCTCGGTGTCGAGGATGCCCTCCTCGACGGCGCGGCGGAACGGGGTGCCGTGGGTGTACTCGGCGCCGAAGTACGTGTCCCAGGTGTCGAGGTGCGCGTCGAAGTGGAGCAGGGCGACGGGGCCGTGCTTCTTGGCGACGGAGCGGAGCAGCGGCAGCGCGATGGTGTGGTCGCCGCCGAGGGTCATCATGCGGGCGCCGGAGTTCAGCAGGTCGTCCGCCGCGGCCTCGATCGTCTCGACGGCCTCGTTGATGTTGAAGGGGTTGGCGGCGATGTCACCGGCGTCCGCGACCTGGGCGAGGGCGAACGGGGAGGCGTCCTGCGCCGGGTTGTACGGGCGGAGCAGGCGGGAGGCCTCGCGGATGGCGTTGCCGCCGAAGCGGGCGCCGGGGCGGTAGGAGACGCCGCTGTCGAAGGGGACGCCGACCACGGCGATGTCGGCGGTGCCGACCTCGTCGAGTCGCGGCAGCCGGGCGAACGTCGCGGGACCGGCGTACCGCGGGATGCGGGACGAGTCGATCGGGCCGCGCGGGGTGTTCTGGTCGCTGCTGCTCATGGTCGGGTCCTCCTGGGGTGTATCGGTGGGGGTCCGGTCGGGGCCTCGGGTCTCGGGGCCCCGTCCGGGAGTCTCGGTGCGGTCAGCCGGTCGCGGGGGCCGGAGCGGTCTCCGGCGTCGGGTCGGCGTCGGGGGTCTCCCGGCCCGCGAGGCGGGCGCGCCAGTGCGCGAGCACGGCGGCGTCCGTCGGGCGGGTCGCCAGGGAAACGATCACATAGGCGGCGAGCGAAGCCAACAAACCATAGTAAACAGGCTCATTTGCCAAGATTCCGTAAGTCCACATCAGGCCAATGACGGCCAGGCCGCCGACGGCGACCGCGGCGAGCGCACCCTGGACCGTGCCGCGACGCCAGAGCAGTCCGCCGAGGATCGGCACGAGGAGCCCGCCGACCAGCAGGTTGTAGGCGACGGTGAGGGCCTGGACGACGTCGTTGAGGGCGATGGCGATGAGGATGACGGCGACGCCCATGATGAGGATGAAGGCACGGTTGCCCTTCACCTCGTCGTGGTCGTCCTCGTCCGCCGACACGGTTCCGCGCAGCCGCGACCAGATGTCGTTGTTGGCGACGGTGGCGCAGGCGATCAGCGCGCCGGAGGAGGTCGACATGACGGCGGCGAGGGCGGCGGCGAGGACCAGGCCCCGGACACCCATCGGCAGCTCGTCCTTGACGATGGTGGCGAAGGCGTCGTCGGCGCTGGGCAGGTTCGGGTAGAGCACCTTCGCCGCGGTGCCGATGACGGCTCCGGCGAGGGCGTACGCGAGACAGTAGGTGCCGGCGACGGTGCCGCCCCACTTGGCGACCTTGTCGGTGCGGGCGGTGAAGACCCGCTGCCAGATGTCCTGCCCGATGAGCATGCCGAAGGTGTAGATCAGCACGTACGTGAAGATCGTCTCGCCGCCGATGCCGAGGGGCTCGAAGTACGAGGTGGGCAGCGCGGCCTTCATCTCGGCGAAGCCGCCCGCCTTGACGACGGCGATCGGCAGCAGGAGCAGCAGTACGCCGACGGTCTTCACCACGAACTGCACCATGTCGGTGATGGTGATGGACCACATGCCGCCGAGCGTCGAGTAGGCGACGACGATGGTGCCGCCGAGGACGATCGCGAGGGTCCGGGGCAGGTCGAAGAGGACGTCGAAGATCGTGGCGTACGCGATGGTCGAGGTGACCGCGAGCATCAGCGTGTACGCCCACATGACCACGCCCGAGATCACACCGGCCCTGCCGCCGTAGCGCAGGTCGAGCATCTCGGAGACCGTGTAGACCTTCAGCCGGGCGATCCGGGCGGAGAAGAAGACGCTCAGCGCGAGCAGGCCGAGGCCGATGGCGAAGACCATCCAGGCGCCCGAGAGGCCGTACTTGTAGCCGAGGCCCACGCCGCCGATGGTGGAGGCGCCGCCGAGGACGATGGCCGCCATCGTGCCGGAGTACATCCAGGGACCGAGGCGGCGCCCGGCGACCAGGAACTCGCTCTTGGACTTGGCGCGGCGCATGCCCCACCAGCCCATCGCGAGCATGCCGGCCAGGTACAGGGCGATCACTGTGTAGTCGACGGCCATGGGGCCTCCTTCGTTCACCTCGGTGGCGTGTCGTGCAGGGGAGTGACCAGCAGCTGATCGCGGGGACATCCGCCCGTACCCGCGGCCTCTGGATGCCATGACAGTAGGTGGCCGGAAAGCGACGATGAAGTGTACGTTTCCTCCACTGACCGGGCGGGGGATGTACGAAGGGCACATGACCATGAGCTCCGCCGAGCCCGCCGCCACCCCGCCCGCGCCGCCGGTCTCGCTGACCGCGCTGCTCGCCCGGCGGGACCTCGGGCTCCGGCTGCTCGCCGGGCCGGAGGACGTCTCGATCCACTGGGTGCACACCTCGGAGATGGCCGACCCGTACCCGTACCTCCTCGGCGGTGAGCTGCTCATGACGGCGGGCGTGCAGCTCGCCGATCCGGCGCACTACGTGGAGCGGGTGGTGGAGGCGGGGGCGGCGGCGCTCGCCTTCGGCGTGACGCCGGTGTACGACACGGTCCCCGCCGAGCTCGTCGAGGCCTGCGCACGGCACGGTCTGCCGCTGGTCGAGGTGCCGCCGAAGACCCCGTTCACTGCGGTGGCGCGGGCCCTGTGGCGGCTGATGGCGGAGGCCCGGCTGCACGAGCTCCGCCGGGTGACGGAGGCCCAGCGGTCCCTGGCGGCGGCCGCGGCCCGGCCGGCCCCGGTCCCGGCGGTGCTCGGCGCGCTCGCCTCACGGCTCGGGGGACGGGCGGTGCTCTTCGGGACGGACGGTACGGAGTCGGTGGCGGCCGGCCGGGAGGTGCCGGCGGAGGCCGCCCGGGCGCTGCGGGACCTCGCGGGCGTCCTCGGCCCCCGCCCGGGCGGCCCGGCCTCGGCGAGCGGGGACGGCGGCGGGCTCCGGCTCGCCGCGTACGCGCTCGGCGGCGGGGACGGGCTGACGCTCGGGGTGGCGACGGAACGGCGCGGACCCGGCGACCACACCATCGCGGGGGTCGCGGTCGTCCTGCTGTCCCTGCTGACGGCCCCGCACCGGGGCGCCGACGCGACCGTACGGGACGGTGCCCTGGTCCGGCTCCTGCTCGGCGCGGCCCCGGCGGACATCGCGGACACGCTGGGCCCGGGCCCGTGGACGGTGGTCCACGCCGCGGGCGGCGACGGCACCCCGTTCGCCGCGGCCTCGCTGGCGGCGGCGATGGGGACACCACTGGCGGACGCGGGCGGTACGGCTCCGGGAGCGGCGGGCTCGGGCGGCACGGCTACGGGGGCGCGGACGGCCGACCCGGGCGGCACTGCTCCGGGGGCCGCGGGCTCGGGCCTTACGGCTCCGGGGGCCGTACGCCTGCTCCTGCCCGCCTCCTCCCCCGTCACCGCTCAGGCCGGCTGGACGCTGGGGGTGAGCGCCCCCGTCGAAGCGGGCGAGCTCGCGGCGGCCGACGCGCAGGCGGGGCGAGCCCTGCGGCGGGCGGAGGCGACCGGGGCGGATCTGGTCCGGCACCGCCCCGGCGGGATCGCCGCCCTGGTGGACCCGGACGAGGCCGGCGCCCACGCGCGCGCCCTCCTCGCCCCGCTGACCGAACCACTCGCCGAGACCCTGCGCGTCTGGCTCTCGTTGCACGGCGGCTGGGACCGGACGGCCGTCGCGATGGACATCCACCGCAACACCGTCCGCCAGCGGATCGCCCGCTGCGCCGCACTCCTGGACCGGGACCTGGACGACCCGGACGTGCGCATGGAGCTGTGGTTCGCGCTCACGTCGCGGTGAGCCCCTCCAACAGGGTCCGGTGCGCGTCGTCCCAGCGGTCGAAGGCGCGGATGAGGCCGTCGAGGCGCCACGGGTCGGGATGCCGCTCCCGCGCACCGGACAGGAAACGGCTCATGACCCGTGAACGATCGACGTACTCCACGAGCGTCACGAACGCGGACCGGGCACCGGACTCGCTCAGGAACGGCAGGTCGTCGGGGCGCAGATCGGCCACCGGAATCGGCAGCAGCCCGGTCGCGAGCTCGCCGAGCGACTTCAGCCAGTCGTCACCGGGCGCCACCTCGTGGAGCACCTTGCGGATCGCCGGCCGCAGCTCGGGGTTGTCCCCGCGCAGGGCTGTCAGGGCGTCGGGCCGGATCGGACGCCGGAGGGCGTCCGCCTCGAACCCCCGCCTCGCGATACGCCCGGCGAAGCCGCCGAGGACGTCGTGCGAACGAAGATCGCCGGGAGCCCCGGGGCGCGCCGCGCGCGCCCGCTCGGCGAGCTCGTCGAGCTCCTGCGCCACGTCGGTGAAGGCGCGGTCGAGCGTGAGGTACCCGAAGGCCCGCATGACTCCGGGATCCGGGACGAGCAGGCCGGCGACGTCCCGGAAGAGCGCGGCGCCCTCGTTCCAGGGCAGCCTGGCACCGGTCAGGACGCACACGGCGTACTGGCGCAACTGGTCGACCGGGAACCCCGCGGAGATGGCTGTCTTCCGGTCCGGCCGGCCCGGTCGGACCGGAGTCCGTACGTCCGCCACGGCGCGACCGGTCGCCACCTGTCCGAGGGCGAGGAAGAAGTTCCCGAGCAGCTCGTCCGCCTGGTCGCCGCCCCCGGGCGACCTCGGGTGGAGCAGCCGCTGCCGCGCCGGTTCGTCCTCCGACACGATGAGGTTCACGAACTCGTGGCGATCCGACGGACGAAGGTCCGACGCGCGGGCCTGCTCCGCGAATTCGTCCCAGCGGGCGCTGTCGCAGAACGCCTGCGCGACCCATTCGGGCCGCCTCGCCTCCGACGGCCACGGCCGGTGGAGGAGGAGGCCGACGGCCGCCTCCGGCTCGCCGAGTTCGACGAAGGACGCACCCGCGACCTCGACATGATGGGCCCAGAAGCCGTCGGGGAGCAGCGCGGCCTGTGCGGGTTCCAGCCGGTCGCCGCGCAGCAGCCGGAGCTGGGCCTCGACGGCCGGCGCCAGGTCGGACACGCTCTCGCCGAGCTCGCGCGCGAATCGGATGTGGTAGTTCCGGTCGTCCGGGGACGACATCTGGACGTTCCACTCGTCGACGGCCGGCGTCAGGTGCTCCGTCTCCAGCATCAGCCGGTGGTAGTAAGCCTCGACGTTCTCCGTCGTCGCCGGTTCCATGACGTCGACGTCCTGCGGGTGGTACCAGTCGGCCGCGCGCGCGTGGATGGCCAGGATCCGGTCCCGGGCGTCGGGGTCGCGGGCCATGAGGGCGAGCATCGCGCGCCGCACCTCGGGCACGTGCCGCACACTGCCGTCGGCCGCCCGCCGCACCAGCCAGACCTCGTCGACGAGCCGGTCGACGAGGTCGGCCGCCTCCGTGGTCGTCATCTCCGGGAACCCGCACGGCCCGGCCAGGACCTCCCGGACGAGCTCCGGCGTGACCCGCCGCAGGACCAGGCCGGGGTGGGCGAGTCTCCGCACCCGGTCATCGCCGATGTGGGCGAGGAACCGGTCGTACAGCACCGCACGACGCAGCTCTTGGCCGAGACCCGTGTCCATGGCGTCGCTGTCGAGGAACCTCGCCCGCTCCTCGGAATCGAGGCGTCCGACGAACCGCGCCGCGACATGCAGCGTGAGGGGGTTGCCGCCGACCTGGGCGGCGAGCCGCGGCGCCACCTCCTTCCCCACGCCGAGCCGGATCAGCAGCTCGGCGACGGGAGCGGCGTCCAGCTCGCCGAGTTCGATGTGCGCGCTGGGGACTCGGGAGAACGTGGCCCGTCCCGACACGACGACGCGGAGGCCGGAAAGCCCCATGTGCCGGCGGAGCTTGTCGAGCCACTCCGCCATGACGGCCTCTGGATCGTTCCAGGTGTCCCGCGGGCCGGCGAAGGGCCGGGCCCGCTGCCATTCCTCGAAGGTGTCGAGGACGAGCAGCACCGGCGCGCCGGCTCTCGACGAGTTCCGCAGCAGCTCGCCCACCCTCCACTCGAGGGAGGCGGAGCTGCGGGACGACCCCTCGATGGTCGAGCCCAGCTCCCTGCGCCGGGCTCGGGACCACGTCTCCTGCACCCTCGCTCTGGCCAGGTAGCCGGCGAGTTCGGGCCAGGCGACCTCAAGCTGACGTGTGACGTCGAAGCTCAGCTCGACCTCGGCATCCGGTCGGAACGCGACGCGGTCGAGGTCGATCACGACCACCGCCGGCGCGCCCCTTCCCGTCACCAGGGCCGTGAGGCGGGGCCGCAGGACCTCGCCGAGGAGCGTCGACTTCCCGGTGCCCCCGACGCCGGTCAGTGTCAGGACGGGCACGTCCTCGTCGGACATCGCGGTCTCGGCCTCGATGAACGCCTTGAGCACCTCGCGCTCACGTTCGCGCCCGATGACTCCTTGGGCCAACAGGCCTTCGTAGCTCCTGAGGATCGACTCGACGTGACCCACCGCGGCGGTGCGCGCGAAGATCGCGCTGAAATCCCTGGCCCCCCCGGCCCACAGAAGCGCCTGCGCCACCTCGGCGGTCGTGGCCTCCCCGACGACGTGGCCCGGGAGCCGGCCGTCGTCCGGGTCGGGGTGGAACTCTTCGGCGAGCAGCCTTCGCAGCACGTGACCGGCAGGATCCGTCTTCACGTGCTCGGCCCGCCGCAGCGCGTCGGCGAGCCCGACCACCGTGGAGGCGAGCCGCCTCAAGGTGGCTGCCCGGTACGCCGAGCGCATCGTCCACGCCGTCCGGCCGTCGACGACGGTCTGGTCGAATTCGGCGGCGATCCCGCCGAGCGTCTCCGCCCGAAGGTCCGGGTCCGTCTTCCGCCCGACGAGGTCGGCGGGGCGTACGGCGCCGCTCACGGCCGCGAGCTCGCGGATCTCCTTCAGGGCCGGCCGGGCGACGGGTGGGGGCGACTTCTGCCGCGCGAGTCTTCGGGCGAACTCCGCGACCTCCGAGGCCGGGCGTGCCTCCCATGCTTCCCGGAGTGCACGCAGGGACTGGTCGGCCTCGCCCCGTCCCGTACCTTCCGGCGATCCGTTCATGGTGCACCGCCGAGTTCCTCCAGCAGGACGCCGATCAGGTCCCCGACATCGACCGCCACCTCGGATCGTGCGCGTTCCGCGATCGGGTAGGGGCACCAGCCGTTCAACGACGGCTCGTCAGGGCCCAGGGCCTTCCGGACCCTCGGCACCAGGGTCGCGAGGACCTTCGGCGGGGGATCCGGCGGCACGAAGGTCCGTGCGATGTCCACCGCCGAGGGAGGTTCGAGGAAGTCGACGCTCGGCGCGAATTCGCGCGGGAGCGTCTCCTGCCACCCGGCCAGCACGAGGCGGACACCGGGCGACTCCGGCAACTCCAGGATGAGCTGGCGCACGAGGTCCACGACCGCGGCCGACGGACGTGCGGCCGTGCTGTCGAAGCCTTCGAGGACGAGCCACGCCCCGCCGGTCCTCGCCACCTCCGCGAGGGCTGTGGACAAGGCGGGCGCGGTGCGACTGCGCACCTCGCGCTGCCGGGTGGTGAGCCCGGTCGCGGGTCGCGGGTCGGTCGCGGCGGCGAAGGCGCCCGCCACCTTGTCGGCGAAGCTCGTGGCGTCGTCACGCTGGCAGTTCGCGACGTCGATGGCCGCGTACGCGCCCCCGTAACGTGTGACGACGGTGTGGACGAGGTCGTGTGTGAAGCGGAGGCCGCGCCCGGGCTCGCCGACGACCGCGATGAGGCGCTCCGGAGCGGTGGCATCGGGGAAGAGGCTTCGCCAGATCCGCTCCACCGTCCCGAGTCGGCCGATGACGGTACGGGTCACCGGGTTGCCCTGCTTGTCCAGCTTCTCCACCGTCGGCACGCTCGGCACGGTCTCGGGGAACTCCAGCGACGCCAGCTTCGCCGACCAGGGCGACATGGGGACGGCGCGGTTGAGGGTGGAACCGCCACTGGCCGCCCGCTGTCCGGGTCCCGCCTGATGGAGGCCGACGACGCGGAACTCCGCGTCGAAGACCGGCGCACCCGAGGAGCCGCCGGACGTGTTCGCGGAATGCAGGAGCCGCACGGGCGGATCTCCGAGGGGCTTGTCGACCGTCCCGACCGACCACAGCAGCGGGTGGACCCCGCCCCTGCCGTCGCCGGGGTGGTGCAGGACATGGATCTGGAACGGCTTCCCCGGAAGGATCCCGCACGGAGGCATGGGCCGGAAGGGAAGCGCCTCGGCCAGCCTCAGGATCGCGAGATCCCAGGGCCCTTCCTCGCCGATGTCGGCGACGCTGTCGAGAACGAAGCCGTCGCCCTCGGTCTCTTCGGCGGTCGGGGGGCTGTACTCCGCGAGCCACGAGGACGCGAGGGGTGCCGTCGTCGGCGTCAGACTCGTGGGCGTCGACTCACCGTCGAGCAGATCCGTCATGTCCCCGAAGACCACGCGGATGCGGCTCGTCGAGCCGGCGAGCGGTACGGGGAGCCCCGGACCCGTCGCGTCGACGAGGTCGGACACCAGGTGGGCGGCGGTCGCGACCAGGGTCGGGGCGACGAGGAGGCCGGTTCCGTGCCGGCTGCCGGCGTCGATCCGGCACACGAGGTCGGAGGCGAGGAGGAAGCGCCGCGCGGCCAGGCGGGCGTCGACGGGCAGGTAGGCGGGTGCGACGAAGGAGTGGAGTTCGACGAGGCGCTCGAACAGACCCCGGCTGATGTCGACCGGCCCGTCGACGATCAGGTCCGCCTTGGCCAGGGCGGCCTGGAACGCGACGATCTTCCCTCGGCCCAGCGCGTTGGTGATCGCGCTCGGCACGTAGTCGTCGGGATCCTCGTAGTCGACGTTGCGGATCCCGAGTTGCCCCAGTATCACCCGGATGCGCGGGATGTCGCGCCTGACGGATCTCGCCATGCTGAGGATCTCGGGGGCCCAGGACTCCGGCACGGGAATCACCACCCGGGTATCACGGCGGCCAGTTCGGGTGTCGCCCCTTCGAGGCCGTGGGCCCAGTTCACGCGGTCGGGCACCCCGGCGAAGTGCAGCCCTAGGACCTTCCGGCCCTCGGCCTCCAGGTCGACGACGAGCGACCCGGAGCTGCCGCCGAGCGTGCTGGCGTCATGGCTGATGATCCAGCTCCGTTCATCCCTGTCCACCTCGCCCCGACCCTCGGTGAGCACCCCTGGAGTGAGGCGCTTCACGCCCACGACCCCGGCGAACAGTTCGGCGAAGACGTCCGGCGTCGTCGAGGCCGCGCTGCCGGGGAAACCGACGACGTAGACGCTGCGCCCACGGGAGGCGAGCGCTCCTTGCGTTGCCGCGTCGTCGCCCCGGGCCACCTGGACCGGGGTGGGGAACGGCCTTCCTCTCACGGGTTCGAGCTCCAGTACCGCCAGGTCGAGGCCGTCGAAGTTGACCCTCGGCACGGTCGGGTGGGCGCACTCGGGCGCCCCCGCGCGCCCCACGCCCAGGACGCGGCGGATCCGGAACACGCGGTCCGCCGGCCCGCCTCCGACCTCCGCGCCGAAGTCGACCGCCACACCCGGCTTGAGCTCCCCGCCGAACGACCCGTCGGGACGGGACGGATGCGTGGAGATGGCCTCCAGGACGTGGTAGTTCGTCACGACGACGCCGTCGTCGATCGCCCACGCCGTGCCCTGGTAGCCGAGGAGCGACTGGGGATCGTTCACCCGGCCGACCGCCCGGCAGACGGTGCGGAGCTCGGGCTGGATCCGCGACAGGGATGCCGCCCAGTTCGCCGCCGCCGGTGCCGTGACGTCGAAGAAGTCGTCCTCGACGAAGAGCACCGGGCGCGTTCCGTCGCTGTGGACGACGGCCTCCAGCCTCGCGACGTCCTCCATGTCGAGCCGGGCATCGGCTCCTTGGTCGGCGACCTCCTGCAGCGCGTCCTGGGCGCCTTGGATCAGCAGATTCCGCGCCTCCGGATCGGCATCGGCCCCGAGATGCTCCTCAAGCCGGGAGATCTCGTCGGACAGTTGGGTGATCAGGCGTTCGGGATCAGGCGGACTCGGCGCGCCGCCCCCGTCGGCGCTCTCGAGTCCTCCGCTCTGCGACTCGCCGAGGAGCCGCTCGTACGTACTGCCGGCGGACATGGCGTCCCCTGCTCGGCTCGGTCGGCGCGGGTCAGTGGACGCCCGCGGTCCGGGTCCTCGCGGCCTGGGCGGCCGCCAGCTCCTCGACCCGGCTGCGGTACACCTTGGCCAGGTCGCCGCCGTTCGCGCCGGGAAGCCCCTCGGGACCGGCGCCGAGCGACTCAAGGACCGCGTCGGCACGGGCCTGACGGTCCGCCAGCCCGTCCGTGGTGTGCGGGTACAGCAGGTCGAGCCCGCGCTTGTCGCCGGGCGACAGGTTCTGCCCGTCACCGGCCGGCGCGCAGCTGCTGGGGGTGGACTTGTAGAAGAACGCCGGGAACCGGTACAGCATGACGGACTTCGCGTCGAAGGGACCGGCGACGAGATCCGGGGCGTCCACGGTGCGCAGGTTGTGATCCACCTTCGCGCGCGGCCATCGGTTCGGCGCACCCGCGAGGAACGTGTAGATGCCGGGTTGCCGACCCTGGGCGTCCGCGACGAAGGCACCGGTCGGGTCCTGCGTGGGCTCGTACCCTTCGGGGTCCTCCCAGCGGAACTCGCCCTCGCAGGTACCGCGCATGTTCTGGTGGGAGTGATGGAAGCCCAGCGCGTGCAGGAACTCGTGCCGCACGGTGCCCTCCCACTGGGCCGGCCTGTTCGTCGCGAACCGCCCGAGGTTCAGGCTGCGTTGGCCGGGGTTGCCTCCGACCGGGCCTCCTCCCGCGCCGATGGCACGGTCCGTGCTGTCGGTGCCCACCAGGGAGAAGAAGCCCTGCAGGTCGAAGCTGACCCGGATCTCGGCGGCGAGTTCGGTATCGTCCTCGGTCCATCGCCGGAACGTTCCACCACCGCCGTTCTGCCCGAAGTCGAGCGTCAGGTTGCAGGCGTCGGTGATCTGCTTCGTCGCCCGCGCGATGTCCGCGTGCAGCTGGTCGTTCCCGTCGAGGAACGCGACCCGCACCGTCATGCCCAGTGGCCACCTCCCGATGTCGGTGATGAGGAACTCCAGGCCGCCGGCGGCCGTTGCGCGCCTCCAGCGGTCCCGCACTTCGATCTCGGCGACGACCTGATCGGGCAGGGATTCCAGGGGGAGAGATTCGAGTTCCATGACGCGTCCTTTCGCATCACATTCGCAAGGGTCCCCCCGACCGGTACCGGTCTGATGACGGACGGGCAGCTCGGCTCTACCCACGAGCGTGCCGACGTCGGAAGCTCAGCTCACCTCCCAGTATCGCCCGAATGGCGGTACTCTGCGACTTGACTGTCACTCTGAGTAGTTCGACACCCGCCAGGATGACGCTGCGTCAGGACCAGAGCTTGTTCACGGCCGTACGGGTCGTCGTCTTGAAGGCCGTCAGCGGGGCGTCCTTCAGGTCGCCCATCTGACCCCATCGGACATAGGTGACGGTCCGGCCGTCACGGCCCACCGCGAAGAGGTGGATGTCGGTGTTGCCGACCTCCGGGTCGGCGGTGTCCAGGCTGTAGACCCAGGCACCCTCCTCGACGGCGAGCTTGCCGTGGGAGGCGCTGACGGCGTGCAGGCCCGGGTTCTGCCGCTCCAGCAGGGGCCCGCAGCCGGCGAGGGCCTTGCGGAGGGTGTCGACCAGCTTCACCGCGTCGGCCTCGGTGCGGGCGACGGTGGTGATCTGGACGCCGTTGGTGTCGAGCTCGGTGTTGAACTCGCGGTAGCGGGTGTTCTGCGCCGGGATCTTGTACGGGGCGCAGAGGGCGCCGCCGTTCTCCGGGACGCCGGCGAAGACCTGGGTGGCGGTCCACGGCGTGGACGACGGCGGCATCTGGGAGGCGGCGAGGAAGGCGGGCTGGGCAGCGGCCTGCGCCGGGGCCGTCGCGAGGGCCGCGAGGCCCAGGGCGGCAGCGGCGGCGGTGGCGAGTGCGGTACGGAGCCTGTTCATGGTGGTGGATCCCCCGTCGGGTCGTTCGGTCAGTGCTCAACCAGCGTCGGGCCGGCGCCCGCCGCCTGCAACGATGACGCGCCCATCGTCCGTCCCGGAACCATTCCACCCTCGCTGACGTGGGAGAACGTGGGTGGCATGGGATCCCGTGGGACGGGACTGAGGCGGACGGACGGTCGACCGGATGGGGAAGTCGAAGGACATCGCTGTCGAGGAGTTCTCGGTGCGGCTGCGCGCGCTGAAGACGCGCGGCGGCCGCAGCTACGAGGCGCTGGCCCGTCGGCTCAATGTGAGCGCGTCGACGCTGCACCGGTACTGCTCCGGGGAGACGGTGCCGGAAGGGTTCGCCGTGATCGCCAGGATGGCCCGGCTGTGCGGCGCCGACGAGGCCGAGCGGCGGGCCCTTGAGGACCTGTGGACCCGAGCGGACCAGACCCGCCGCCCGCTGCCCGGGGGCCCGGGGGGTCCGGACCCCCTGACGGATCCAGGAGGTCCACAAGCTCCAGCGGCTCCGGCCCCGACCGTCGGGCCGGGCGCAGCGGCCGGCTCGGCCGGAGCCGTCGGCGCGGCCCCGGCCCGCGAGTCGGACGCGGCCGCCGGACCCGAGGGGGCGGCCGAACCGGCCGGTGGAGCCGCGCCCGGCCCGGCGCGCAGGCCGGACGCGACCCCCGGGCCCGTCGCGGCCCCGGAGTCGGCGCGGGCCGTGCCGTCCGCACCGGCGCCCCCGCCTGGCCCGGCACCCGCGCCGCCGGGGGTGGCCGCGCCCGACGCCGGCCCCACGCCGGCCTCCCCGCCGCCCGGGCCCACCGCTTCCCCCGGCACCCTCACCCCCGTCGGCCCGGTCCCTCCCCCCGCACCCGCGCCGCTCGGCGGCCGGGCGCGCGTCCGGCGGGGTGTGCTCGTCGCCGGGGCGTTCGCCGCCGTGGCCGCCCTCGCGCTCGTCCTCGTGCTCGTACGCCCCGGTGCCTCCGCCGGCCCGGGGGCGACCCCGGCCCCGCCGACCCCGACGCCCTCGCCCACGACCACCTCCGCCGGACCCCCCGCCCCGGCCCCCGCTCCCGCCCCCGCAC